>CAVZEK010000030.1:0-54082 GCA_963774185.1 uncultured beta proteobacterium | reverse complement strand
CCACCGGCGTGGCGCGCGCGGCCACGTTCAACGCGCAGGCCAGCAAACGCGGCACGCTGGATCTCGCGATCGAGCACCTGCTGACCCAGGCGCCGAAGCGAACCGAGGCGATTGCGCTACCCGCGGCTGGCACGCCGTTCGGCAGCCTGGCCGTCAACAAGGATACCTGTACGATGTGCCTGAGCTGCGTCGGTGCCTGCCCCGAGGGCGCGCTGCTCGACAACCCCGAGCGGCCACAGTTGCGGTTCATCGAAAAGAACTGCGTGCAGTGCGGCCTGTGCGCAACCACCTGCCCCGAGCACGCGATCACGCTAGAGCCGCGCCTGTGGTTGGCCGACGACGGCAAGGCACGTAAAGAGCCGCGGGTGCTGCACGAGGTGGAACCGTTTCGCTGCGTGCGCTGCGGCAAGCCGTTCGGCACCCTGCGCGCGATCGAGACGATGATCGGCAAGCTCGCCGGCCACTCGGCATTTCAAGGTGCGGCCGCCGAGCGGCTGAAGATGTGCGGCGACTGCCGCGTGATCGACATGCACACCAATCCCAACGAAGTGCGCATCACCGACCTATGAGTGACGCACGGCCGCTCCGAAGGCGCTCGCTCCCCCTCGGGGGGACGGCGCGCAGCGCCCAGGGGGCCAGATGAACGACACCACCGCATCCCCGTTGCGTTTCAGCACCGCCGACGGCGGCGAAGAGCTCGCGCGCGCCGAACTCTACGGCTTGCTCGCTCAGCTGTGGCTCGCGCCGCCCGACGGCGCGTTGCTGCAGCAATTCAAGGTGGCCGTCACGCAAGCCCCCGAGGCCGGCGGGCATCTCGAGGCGCCCTGGCAGGCGCTGGTGGCAGCGATGCGCGCGACCGACGTGGCCGCGGCCGCCGAGGAGCACGATGCGCTGTTCGGCGGCGTGGGCAAGCCCGAGATCTTCGTCTACGCGTCGTACTACCTGAGTGGCTTTCTCAACGAGCGGCCGCTGGCACAGCTGCGCGACGAGCTGCAACGCCTGGGCCTGACGCGCGACGACTCGCGCGGCGAGACCGAAGACCACGTCGCCTACCTGTTCGAAGTGATGCGCTATCTGATTGCCGGTGAAGACGCCGCGCTGTGCAACCTGGAGCAACAGCAGCGATTCTTTCGCGTCCAGCTGCAGCCCTGGGTGGGCCAGCTGTGCGAAACGGTCGAGGCGCACCCGCGTGCGAAGACCTGGCGCGCCGTGGCCGAGATGACGCGCGAGTTTGTGCAAGTCGAGACGCAGGCGTTCGACCTGCTCGAGCAATGAGCCTGGACCAGGCCGGCATCACCGGCATCGTGCTCGCCGGCGGCCGCGGCAGCCGCATGGGCGGTGTCGACAAGGGGCTGCAGAACCACCGCGGTGTACCGCTCGCGCTGCACGCGCTGCTGCGCCTGCAGCCCCAGGTGGGCGAAGTGATGATCAATGCCAATCGCAACCTCGGCGCCTACGAGTCGATGGGCGTTCCGGTGTGGCCCGACGCAGTGGCCGACTTTGCGGGCCCGCTGGCCGGCGTGCTGGTCGGCCTGGAGCGTTGCGAGACGCCGTTCCTCGTGACCGTGCCGTGCGACACGCCGAACTTTCCGCTCGATCTGGTGCAGCGGCTGTCGCAGGCGCTGGTCGCCGAAGAGGCCGACATCGCGATGGCCGCCACGCGCGAAAACGGCGAGGTCGTGGCGCAACCGGTGTTCTGCCTGCTGAAGGCATCGCTGCTGGAAAGCCTGGTGAAGTACCTGCACGAGGGCCAGCGCAAGATCGACCGCTGGACCGCGTCGCACCGTGTGGCCACCGTGGTGTTTGACGACACCGCGGCATTCGACAACGCCAACACCGTCGAGGAATTGCAGCGCCTGCAGCGCTGAAACGCGAGCGCGCGGCTGGGCGCGCGCTTCAGTCGCGCAGCACGCGCACCTCGATGCGCTGCAGCCACTTCACGTGGCGCGGCCCGGTGCGGGTATCGCCGGGCGCGGTGATCGCCAGCGGCCCTTCCTGCGGCGACAGCGGTGCGCCGTCGCGCTCGTAGACCACCATCACCTGTGCGCCGGCGGCGGTGTTGGCCAGTTCGGGCCACGAGAACACCGCCCGGTAGCCGTCGCGCGCGATCGCCACCACCACGGCCTTGCGCCAGTCGAAGCGGTCGCGCTCGGCCAGGCCCGCCTGCTCCAGCAGGGCCAGCAGACGAACGCCCTTGACCACGGACGCCGACTGCGGCTGGCCGTTGACTTCGCGCGCGGAGGTGAAACTCACCTGGGCGTCGGCGGCAAAACCACGCAGCGCCTGGGCATCGACCACCACGGTTCGTCGCACGTCCCCGGCCACGGTGACCGCTGCGGCCGGGTCCACCGCCTGCGCGGGCGAGGCCAGGGCGACAACGAACAGCCACGCAGCGATCGCGGCGCGGCACCCGGTCTTGCAGGGTGCGTTCATGCAGGCGTCGGTGTGCAGTGCATGCTGGCAGCGTACGCAACACGCCACGGGCCGGCGATATGAAACCGCCGACATAGCGCGTGCAACGGCCCGCCGCCCGGCGGCCGCCGCCCTCAAGGCGTGGCGCTCTTGCGCTTGCGCACGCGGAAGTTCCACCACGGCAGCGCCTGCGTCAGCGACAGCACCTGGCCGCCGCGGTCGACGCCATAACCCGGCAGCGTGTGTACGGTCTGCTGCCAGGTGGCGCTGGCCAGCACCTCGCGCAGCTTGAGCACCGGTGGCTGGTCGAGCGCATCGCGCAGGCAGACCAGGAAGTAGTCCTCGTCGGCCAGCGAAACGAAGTGCAGGCCGTAGTCGCTGCGCCGCCGCTTCGATGCCGATGCCGGCGTCGGCCGCGCCGCTGGCCACTGCAGCGGCGATCGCCAGGTGGCTGTCTTCCGCCGTGTCGCCGTAGCCACGGATGGTGTCTGCAGCGATGCGCTGGCTCTGCAGCAGCTGGTCGGTGAGCAGGCGCGTGCCCGAGCCACCTTGTCGATTGACGAAGCGCACGTCGGGGCGCGCCAAGTCGCGCAGCGACCCGATGCGAAGCGGATTGCCGTGCGCGACGATCAGGCCCTGCGCGCCGCGTGACGCAACCGATCAGCTTGTGGCGGCCGGGCTTGAGCAACGGCTTCAAACTCTTCTCGAACAGCTTGGCACCCACGGGCGGCCTGGGCACGTGAAAACCCGCGACCACGCAGCGGCCATCGGCCAGCGCACGCAGCGCATCCATGCTGCCGGCGAACTTGAGCTCGACGTGCAACCGGTGCTCCGCGCCCGCGCGCTCGCGCAGCAGCGGCAGCGCCAGGTCGTGGCTGGCATACAGCGTCAGCACCTGCTGCGTGCCGTCGAGCGCCTCGCTGAGCACGCGTTCGAGCTCGACGCGCAGCGCCTCGATGTGCGGCGTCAGGCGGGCACGCGCGCGCGCCTCGGCCCACACCATGCGCTGCGCGAACGGCGTCAGCCGCGCCGGCTGGCCCTGGGTCCAGCTGACCAGCGGCTCGCCGAGCACGCCCTCCCAGTGCTTGAGCGCGCCCCACACGTGGCGGTACGACGAGCCGAGCGCCTGCGCCGCATGCTGGATCGAGCCGTGGTCGCGCAACGCCGACAACAGCTCGAACAACGGGTTGTGGACGTCGGCGCCGTGTTGGCCGTCGCTCTGGAAGCTGTATTCGAGGTGGACGCCGCGCGCGCGCATCGCGCGAGGTTAATTCACCGCCGCCGCATCGAGAATGCGGCCGCCCCCGAAGCTCGACGTCGCCGCGGTCGGCTCCGACCCGCCGAGGCTGATGCGCACCGCGCAGTACTTGAACTCCGGGATCTTGCCGAACGGGTCGAGCGCCGGGTTGGTGAGCTTGTTGATCGCCGCCTCGTAGTAGCAGAAGGGCACGAACACCGCACCGGGCGGCGAGCTGTCGTCGGCACGCGCGTACAGGCTCACGGTGCCGCGGCGCGACTCGATCGTCACCGTGTCGCCGGGCTGCACACCGAGCCGCGCCAGATCGATCGGGTGCAGCATCGCCACCGGATCGGGCTCGATCGCATCGAGCACACCGGCGCGCCGCGTCATGCTGCCGGTGTGCCAGTGCTCGAGTTGGCGGCCGGTGATCAGCACCATCGGGTAGTCGGCGTCGGGCCGCTCGTTGGCCGGGATCAGATCGGCCGGCACGAACTTGGCCTTGCCGGTGGCGGTGGGGAAGCGGTCGTCGAACACCACCGGGGTGCCTGGGTCGCCCTCGACGGCACACGGATAGGTCACGCTGTGCTCGGCCTGCAAACGCGCCCACGTGATGCCGCGCGATGCTCGGCATCGTGCGGCGCATCTCGTCGAACACCGCCGCCGTGGCGGGCTCGCCGTCGGCGCCGTAGTCGGGCCACGGCAGCCCCAGGCGTTGCGCCATCTGGCGGATGATGGTCAGGTCTTGCCGCGCCTGCCCTGGCGGGCGCAGCGCCTGGCGGCCGATCTGCACCATGCGGTCGGTGTTGGTGAAGCTGCCGATACTTCTCGGGGAACGCCGAGGCCGGCAGGATCACGTCGGCGAGATACGCGGTTTCGGTGAGGAAGATGTCCTGCACCACGAGCATCTCGAGCTTGGCGAGTGCATCGCGCGCATGGTCGGCGTCGGGGTCGCTCATCGCGGGGTTCTCGCCCATGATGTACATGCCCTTGATCTGGCCAGCGTCGATGGCCTTGATGACCTCGACCACTGTCAGGCCGGGCTTGTCGTCGAGCGACTCGGGCGCCACCTTCCATGCACTGGCGAAGCGTGCCTTCGCCTGGGCGTTGTCGACGCGCTGGTAGTCGGGATACATCATCGGGATCAGCCCTGCGTCGGACGCACCCTGCACGTTGTTCTGGCCGCGCAGCGGATGCAAGCCGGTACCCGGGCGGCCGATCTGGCCGGTCATCAGCGACAACGCGATCAGGCAGCGCGCATTGTCGGTGCCGTGCACGTGCTGGCTGATGCCCATGCCCCACAGGATCATCGAACCCTTGCTGGTGGCGTACAGGCGCGCCACCTCACGGATCGTGGCCGCATCGATGCCGCAGATCGGCGCCATCGCCTCGGGGCTGTAGCCCTTGACGTTCTGTGCCAACGCGTCGTAGCCGAGCGTGCGGTCGGCGACGAACTTGGCATCGACCAGCCCTTCCTCGACGATCACGTGCATCATCGCGTTGAGCAGCGCGACATCGGTGTCGGCCTTGAACTGCAGATAGCGGTGCGCGTAGCGCGTGAGCTCGCTGCGCCGCGGGTCCATCACGATCAGCTTGGTACCGCTGGCGGCGGCGTTTTTGATCCAGGTGGCCGCCACCGGGTGGTTCACCGTCGGGTTGGCGCCGATCAGGATCACCACCTCGGCCTGCGTCACGTCCATCACCGGGTTGCTGACCGCGCCCGAGCCGATGCCTTCGAGCAGCGCGGCCACGCTGGACGCGTGGCACAGCCGCGTGCAGTGGTCGACGTTGTTGCTGCCGAAACCCGTGCGCACCAGCTTCTGGAACAGGTAGGCCTCTTCGTTGCTGCCCTTGGCCGAACCGAAGCCGGCGAGCGCATAGCGGCCGTGCTGGTCGCGCAGGCGCTTGAGCGTGCCGCCCGCCAGATCGAGCGCCTCGTCCCAGGTGGCTTCACGAAAGACCGTCATCACGTCGTTCGGGTCCATCGTGAAGTCGCCGCGCTTGGGCGCATCGGTACGTCGAATCAGTGGCCGAGTCAACCGCTGCGGGTGGTGCGCATAGTCGAAGCCGTAGCGGCCCTTGACGCACAGCCGGCCACGGTTGGCCGGGCCGTCGCGGCCTTGCACGTAGAGGATCTTGTTGTCTTTCACGTGGTAAGTGAGCTGGCAGCCGACGCCGCAATACGGGCACACGGATTCCACCTGCTTGTCGGGGACGGCCATCGACGCTTCGCGCGCCGGCGACAAGGCGCCGGTAGGGCAAGCCTGCACGCACTCGCCGCAGGCCACACAGGTCGACGCGCCCATCGGGTCGTCCATGTCGAACACGATCTTGGCTTGCTCACCGCGCAGCGCCAGCCCGATCACGTCGTTCATCTGCTCGTCGCGGCAGGCGCGCAGGCAACGTGTGCACTGGATGCAGGCGTTGAGGTCAACCGCGATTGCCGGGTGACTGGCGTCGGCCACGACTTGCGGGCGCGGTGCGAAGCGCGGCTTGCCGACCTTCAGCCACTCGGCCCAGAAATCGACTTCGTTGCGGCGCGTCAGTGCTGTCTCGGGCAAGTCGGCCTGCAGCAGCTCGAGCACCAGCTGCTGCGACTTGCGCGCGCGCTCGCTCGCGGTTTGCACCACCATGCCGTTGCTCGGTGCGCGGCAGCACGACGGCGCCAGCGCCCGCTCGCCATCGATCTCGACCATGCACGAGCGGCAGTTGCCCACCGGGTCGAGCCCATCTTTGTGGCACAGGTGCGGGATGCGAATGCGGTTGCGCTTCGCCACGTCGAGGATGGTCTCGCTGCTGCGCGCCTGCACTTCGCGTCCGTCGAGCGTGAAGGTGACGGTCGGGCCGTCGAGGCGAGCGCGTTCGGCGCGGGTGATGGCGTTCATGGGCTCACTGCCTTCAACTCATGCGGGAAATACTTGATCACACTGTCCACCGGATTCGGCGCGGCCTGCCCGAGGCCGCAGATCGACGCATCGCGCATCACTTGCGACAGCTCGGCCAGCAGCGGCAAATCCCATTGCGGCTGCTCGATCAGTGTCAGCGCTTTCGCGGTGCCGGCGCGGCACGGCGTGCATTGGCCGCACGACTCGTGCTTGAAGAAGCGCATCGTGTTGCGCGCGGCGTTCACCGCGGTGTCCTGGTCCGACAGCACCACCACCGCGGCCGAGCCAATAAAGCAGCCGTGCGGCTGCAGCGTGTCGAAATCGAGCGGCACATCGGCCAACGACGCCGGCAGGATGCCACCCGACGCGCCGCCCGGCAGGTATCCGTAGAGCCTGTGGCCGTCGAGCATGCCGCCACACTGTTCGTCGATCAATTCGCGCAGCGTGATGCCCGCGGGCGCGAGCTTGACGCCAGGGTTCTTGACGCGGCCCGACACCGAGAAACTGCGCAGGCCCTTGCGGCCATGGCGGCCTTCGGACGCGAACCACGAAGCTCCCTTTTCCAGCAGGTCGCGCACCCAGTACAGCGTCTCGAAGTTGTGCTCCAGCGTCGGTCGTCCGAACAGGCCAACTTGCGCCACGTAAGGCGGGCGCAGCCGCGGCAGCCCGCGCTTGCCTTCGATCGACTCGATCATCGCCGACTCTTCGCCGCAGATGTAGGCGCCGGCGCCGCGCCGCAACTCGATGTGCGGCAACGCGCCGGCCGGCGGCGCGGCGCGCAGCTTGGCGAGCTCGGCTTCGAGCAGGGCGCGGCAGCCGTGGTACTCGTCGCGCAGGTAGACGTAGATCGACTCGATGCTCACCGCCCACGCCGCGATCAGCATGCCTTCGATGAAGCGGTGCGGGTCGCGCTCGAGGTAGAAGCGGTCTTTGAAGGTGCCGGGCTCGCCCTCGTCGATGTTCACCGCCATCAGCCGCGGCGCCGGCTCGTTGCGCACGATGCGCCACTTGCGGCCGGCCGGGAACCCCGCGCCGCCCAGGCCGCGCAGCCCGGAGTCTTCGAGCGTCTTGATCACCGCCTCGACGTCGCGCCGGCCTTCGACGCATTCGCGCAGCCGCGCGTAGCCGCCTTGCGCGGTGTAGGCCGCGAGATCGACGTAGGCTTCTGGCGCAGGCCGGATGGCTCGAGCCTTGACCAGAGCCTGCACCGCGTCGGGCGTGGCCGAGGGCACGGCGTTGTGGTGCACCACCGCCACCGGCGCCTGCTCGCAGCGGCCCACGCACGGGGCCGGGATCACGCGCACGTCGGCGCCAAGCAGGGCAGGCAGCCGCGCCAGCAGATCTTGCGCGCCGGCCATTTCGCAGCTCAGGCCATCGCACACGCGCACGGTGAGCGCGGGCGCCGCCGGCACGAGGCCGTCGGCACCCTCCTTCACGATGTCGAAGTGGTGGTAGAAGCTCGCCACCTCGTAGACCTCCGTCTGCGCCAGCTTCATCAGCTGCGCCAACGCGGCCAGATGCGGCGTGGCGAGTTGGCCATGACGATCGTTGATGCGATGCAGGTATTCGATCAGGCGGTCACGCCGCAGCGGCTCGGCCCCGAGCAGGGCCTGCACCTCGGCCAGCGCAGCGGGCTCGACGCGCCGCCCTTTGGGCGCCTGGCGCTTGCGCAGCCGATTGGGCGCGGCCAGCACGATCGGAATGGTGGGATGGTTCAACGGGGTCTCGATCTCGCAGGCATCAACTGGCTACTATCGCCGCGCGGCCGCACGTCTGTCCAATGCTTTGCCTGAACCCGCCGATTCGGCTTCGTGATGGAGCAACGCTGCCCGGCGCGCACTTGCGGTGGGTTGTGCGGCGCCTGCAGCGTCGTCCGCAGGGTAGAGTGAGCCGAATGCCATGACTTCGCGATCCATTCGTCGACCGAGCGCCCTGTCGCCGACCGCCTGAGCGACGGCTGGCAGCGCAGTGCCGTGTTGATCGTCGATGACGAAGAGGGCATGCGCAACTTCCTCGGCAAGACCCTGGAGCGCCGATGTGGCCAGGTGATGCTGGCCGCCAGCGCCGAAGAAGCCGACACCCTGGCGCAGGCACACCGCTTCGACCTGGTGATCCTCGACATCACGCTACCGGGCAAGAACGGCATCGCCTGGCTGCGCGAGCTGCGCGAACAAGGCTTTTCGGGCGAAGTGATTCTGATCACCGCGTTTGCCGACCTCGAAACCGCGATCGAGGCTTTGCGCGCGGGTGCATCGGACTTCATCCTCAAGCCGTTTCGGGTGTCGCAGATCCTCAATGCGGTCAAGCACAGCCTGGAGCGCTCGCACCTGAAGCGCGAAAACTGGGTGCTTCGCCGCACGCTGCGCCAGCGGGTGGCGCCGATGGACGCGCTGATCGGCGACTCCGATGCGATGCGCGGCCTGCGCGCCGCGCTGGTGCGAGCGGCCGGCGTGGCCAGCACGGTGCTGCTGACCGGCGAATCGGGCACCGGCAAGGAGCTGGCGGCGCGCGCGCTGCACAACGACAGCCCGCGTGCGCGCGCGCCATTCGTGCCGGTGGCCTGCGCGACCATGTCGCCCGAGCGCATCGAGACCGAGCTGTTCGGCCACGCCAAGGGTGCGTTCGCCGGTGCCACCAAGAGCCGCGACGGCTTGTTCTACTACGCTCAGGGCGGCACGTTGTTCCTCGACGAGGTGGCCGAGCTGCCGCTGCCGGTGCAGGCCGCGCTGCTGCGGGTACTCGACGACCGCCGCATCCGCCCGGTGGGCAGCGAGCAGCAGATCGCGGTTGACGTGCGCATCATCGCCGCCACCAACCGCCAACTGGCCGACGAAGTGGCCGCCGGCCGCATCCGCAAGGACCTGTACTACCGCCTGCAGGTGGTGGAGATCGCACTGCCGCCGCTGCGCGAACACAAGAGCGACATCCCCGGGCTGGCCACGCACTTCATCCAGACATTGGCGCCGCAGCTGGGCGTCGAGCCGATCGACGTGTCGCCCGCGGAGATGGACTACCTGTGCCAGTACCACTGGCCCGGCAACGTGCGCGAGCTGCGCAACCTGATCGAACGTTCGCTGATCCTCGGCACGCTCAATGTGTCGGCGCTGTACCCGGGGGGCCCCCAACCGGTGGCGACCCCGTCGGAACGTCCAACCGATCTGCACGAGCTGGAAAAGCGCCACATCCTGGCGGTGCTTGACTCCGTGTCCGGCGACAAGACCCGCGCGGCGCAACTGCTGGGCATCTCGCGGCGCACGCTTGAGCGGCGCTGCGCCGAGTGGGCGTGATCCGCTGGCGCGGCTTCGGCGCGCTGTCGATTCGCCACAAGCTGCTGGCGCTCGGGTTGCTGCCGCTGTTGCTGGCACTGCCGTTGCTGGCGGTGATCCTGATCGTGTGGGGCGACTCCGCGCTCGATGCGCTGCTGATCACCAAGATCCGCAGTGACCTCGGCGTCGCCAATGGCTACTTCGACCGCGTGCAGGCCGAGGTCGGCGCCAGCACGCTGGCTGTGGCGCAGTCGCACGCGTTGGTCGATGCGGTGCAACGCGACGACCGCTCGGCGCTGGTGCGCCTGCTCGCACAGGCCAAGCAACAGCACGCGCTGGAGTTTCTCGAACTGCTGCCGCCCAACGTGGCAGCCATCAACGCGGTCGAACATGCCAGCGGCGAAGGCCTGGCGCGGGTGGCGCTGCTTGAGAACGCGCAGTTCGAACACATCGCGCCGGAACTCGGCGCGCGGGTGCCGGTGAAACTGCTGGCCACGCGCAACGCGGCTCCGAGCGAACGCACGAGCGAAGACCGTGCGATGGTGATGCTGGCGACAGCGCCGGTGCGCGCGCTCGATGGCAAGCCGCTCGGCCTGCTGCGCGGCGGCGTGCTGCTCAATCGCAACCTCGCCTTCATCGACCACATCAACGAGATCGTCTACCCGCAGGGTGCGCTGCCGTTCGGCAGCCAGGGCACCGCGACGCTGTTCCTCGACGACGTGCGCATCTCCACCAACGTGCGCCTGTTCGGCAGCGACGGCGAACGCGCCATCGGCACCCGCGTATCGCAGGCGGTGCGCGACGCAGTGCTCGGGCGCGGCGACACCTGGCTCGGCCGCGCCTTCGTGGTCAACGACTGGTACGTGTCGGCCTACCAGCCGCTCACCAACACGGCGGGCCGGCGCATCGGCATGCTGTACGTGGGCTTTCTCGACAGCCCCTTCCAGCAGGTGAAGCTCAACGTGTTGCTGGGCATGGGCGCCGCGATGCTTGCGCTGATGGCGGTGGCGATGGGCTTGGCGCTGACGTGGGCGCGCCGCATCTTCGCGCCGATCGAGCGCATGACGCAGACCATGCAGGCGGTCGAAGTCGGCGACCTGACCGCCCGCGCGCAGGTCACCGACGGCAGCGACGAGGTGGGCCGGCTGGCGGCTCACCTCGATCGGCTGCTCGACACCATCGACGACAAGACCCAGGCGCTGCAACGCTCGCACGACGAGCTCGACCGCAAGGTGGTGGAGCGCACGCGCGAGCTGCAGTCGGCGCAGGCGCAGCTGATCAAGAGCGAGAAGCTGGCCGCCATCGGGCAGCTGACTGCCGGCATCGCACACGAGGTGAACAACCCGATCGCGGTGATCCAGGGCAACCTCGACCTGGTGCGCGAGACGCTGGGGTCCAAGGCCCGCCCGGTCAAAGCCGAGCTCAGGCTGATGGACGAGCAGATCGAGCGCATGCGGCTGATCGTCACCCGCCTGCTGCAGTACGCGCGGCCCGGCGAGTACGCGGGCTATGTGGAGCCGGTCGACACCGCACAGGCCATCGCCGACAGCCTGGTGCTGGTGCACCACCTGCTCTCGCGCGCCCCGATCGACGTGCAACGCGACCTGCGCGCCACGCGGCTGGCGCTGGTCAACCGCCAGGAACTGCAGCAGGTGCTGATCAACGGCATGGTCAACGCGATCCAGGCCATGCCCGACGGCGGCACCTTGACCCTTGCCAGCCGCGACACCGACGCTGCACAGGTCGAGATCGACATCGCCGACACCGGCCCGGGCTTCTTGACGAGCACGGAGAGTGAGCGCTTCCGGCCTTTTAGAACCACGAAAAAGGAGGGGACTGGCCTCGGTTTATGGATCAGCAGAAGTTTGGTCGAACGCTATGGTGGTGACATCCGAGCCACAAATCGCACGGACGGCGTCACCGGAGCCCTACTGACTGTCGTGCTACCTGCCGAAACGCAGGCATCCGGTCCGACGCCGACAGCGTAAGTCCCCAGGCAGGACCGCCGACTCACCGCCAACCCAGGAATCTTTGAACCGTTGAAAGGCAAGGCGCAACTGAAAAGTCAGATCCCGACAGTTTCAGACCCGCCCAGGAGCACCACCATGAACAGCCAAGCCAACACCCAAGTCCGCCAAGCAGCTGGCTACGTGCTGCGCTTCGAATCGCTGTTCGACGGCGGCCGCGCGATGGCCTTCGAATGCGACGCCGGTGGCCATGTCAACCTCGACCGGCTGACCGAACGAGCCAAGATCAACTACCTGTACGCCCGCACGGTGATCGGCCGCGACTTCGCGATGCCCCGTGTCGAGCCGACGATCCACTGATTTCTCCCTGACTTTCTGTCTCCTCCTCCTCTCTTCACATTCCCTGTTCAATGGAAAGCGGCGCCCTCGGGCGCCGCCTTTTTTTGCCCGGCCGCGATTCAGGTGTTCAGCACCGCCACCGACTTGGTGTTGAGGTAAGCCTCCAGCGCCTCCGGCCCACCCTCGGAGCCATAACCGGAGTCCTTGACGCCGCCGAACGGCATCTCGGCCCATGGCATGGCTGCCTGGTTGATCCACAGCATGCCGGTCTGGATGCCGTGGGTCAGCTCGTGGGCGGTCTTCAGCGACGTCGTGAAGGCGTAAGCGGCCAGGCCCCACGGCAGGCGGTTGGCCTCGGCGATGGCGTCTTCCAGCTTGTCGAAGCCGCGCACCGAGGCCATCGGGCCGAACGGCTCCTCCGTCAGCAGCAGGCTATCGAGCGGGGCGTCGACCACGATGGTGGGCTCGAAGAAGTTGCCCGAGTTGCCAACCCGCTGGCCGCCGGTGGCCAGCGTGGCGCCCCGGGTGAGCGCGTCGTCAGTGATCTTCTGCATCGCGCCCAACCGGCGCGGGTTGGCCAGCGGGCCGAGCGTGGTACCGCTTTCTAGCCCGTGGCCGATCTTGGCGCCCTTGGCCACCGCGACGAACGCGTCGACGAAGGCCTTGCGCACGTCGTTGTGCACCAGGTAGCGCGTCGGCGAAATGCACACCTGGCCGGCGTTGCGCAGCTTGGCGCCGCCGGCCACCTTGGCGGCCTTGGCGATGTCGGCGTCGGCCGCGATGATCACCGGTGCGTGGCCGCCGAGCTCCATGGTCACGCGCTTCATGTGCTGGCCGGCCAGAGCGGCGAGTTGCTTGCCGACCACCGTGGAGCCGGTGAAGGTGATCTTGCGGATCGCCGGGTGCGGGATCAGGTGCTGCGAGATCTCGGCCGGGTTGCCGTAGACCAGGTTGACCACGCCGGCTGGCACGCCGGCATCGGCAAAGGCACGGATCAGCTCGGCCGGCGACGCCGGTGTTTCCTCGGGCGCCTTGACGATGATCGAGCAACCGGTGGTCAGTGCCGCCGACAGCTTGCGCACCACCTGGTTGATCGGGAAGTTCCACGGCGTGAAGGCCGCCACCGGGCCTACCGGCTCCTTGAACACCTGCTGCAGCACGCCGGCCTGGCGCGGTGCCAGGATGCGGCCCTGCACGCGGCGGCCTTCTTCAGCGAACCACTCGATGATGTCGCAGGCCATGATGATCTCGCCCTTGGCCTCGACCAGCGGCTTGCCCTGCTCTTGCACCATCCAGCGCGCAATGCCGTCGGCGCGCTCGCGCAGCAGGCGCGCCGCCTCGCGCATCGTCTTGGCGCGCTCGAAGGCCGGCACCTTGCGCCACGCCTCGAATCCCTGCAGGGCTGCCACACAGGCCGCATCGAGGTCGGCCTTGGTGGCCACCGCCACGCTGCCGACGGCCAAGCCGGTGGCCGGGTCGTGCACGGCCAGCGTCTTGCGATCACCGCCGTCGCGCCATTGGCCAGCGATGAACAACTGCACCGATGGGTATGCAGTGGCGGTCGTGGGAGAAGGGGTGGCGGTGATGGACATACGCTGCCTCGCTGTAGGGAACATCAAAGGAGCGCGCTGCCCGGTGGGGCCACGCGCGGGAAGGGACCGCGATTCTGCGGCATCGCCGGCGCACGTGCCGCAAAGGGTGCCGAAGGCGGCGCCCGTCACACGGCGTGAACCGGGCGATGAGACGCTGCAACCCAATGCACATCGAGACCCGTCAACCGCTGGAGACCCCCATGCACATGTCGACGATCAGTCCCCTGCCCTACACCCGCAACGCGTCGCGCGACGCCGCGCTGTTCGACGGGGGCCGCTGGCTGGCCCTGGAATCCGACAACGCCGGCCTGGTCGACACCGATTCCTTGACCCAGCGCGGCGAACTGCATCAGCTGTTCGAAGGCGCTGTCGTGGTCAGCGAGTGGGACGACGACGAGCCCGACCTCGACGACATCGAATTCGACGACTGAGCTCAGCGCTCGAACGAGGCCATCGCCTCGCCCAGGCGGATGGATCCGCCGGGCGACCATGCCGCGTTGAAGCGCAGGGGCAATGCCGGGAAGAGCAGCACCACCGTCGAGCCGAGCAGAAAGCGCCCCATCTCGTCGCCACGTTCGAGCCGCAGTTCGCGATCGTCGTAGCGCCACTCGCGCACACGCCTCGGGTCGCGGCGGGTTGACCACTCCGTGCCACACCGTGGCCATGCTGCCGACGATGGTGGCGCCCACCAACACCAGCGCGAACGGCCCGAAGGCGGCCTCAAAGCAACACACCACGCGCTCGTTGCGGGCGAACAGGCCCGGCACCGCCGCTGCCGTGGCCGGATTCACTGAAAACAGATCGCCCGGCACGTGAACCATGCGCGTGAGGCGTGCCGCGCACGGCATGTGGATGCGGTGGTAGTCCTTCGGGCTCAGGTACAACGTCGCGAAGTGGCCATCGGCAAATCGCGCGGCCAGCTGAGTGTCGCCCGCCAGCAGCGCATTGGTCGTGTAGCGATGTCCCTTGGCCTGAAAGATGTCGACCCCTGCGATGGCACCGAACTGGCTGATCGCGCCATCGACCGGACACAGCAGGTCGGCCGCCGCCAGCGGCCGCGCGCCGGGCTTGAGCGCGCGCGTGAAGAACTCGTTGAAGCTCGGGTAGTGCGTGGCGTCCGGATCGGCGGCCTCCCTCATGTCCACGCCGTAGCGTCGGATGAACCAACGCACCACCGCGGTCGTTGCAGCGCCGCCCCGGGCCGCCGCGGCGCGCCCCATCAGCACCGTGAGCGCACGTTTGGGCAGCAGGTACTGCGGCAGCACAGCCAGGCGATCCGACATGGGCACGGTTCGAGGTTCGTCAGGCCCGTCATCGAAGGCGGGCCGGGCAGTGTATCGGCATGTACGCAGTGCCAATTCCGTCACGGCCGCGACCCCGCAAACGCGGGAGTTCGTGCTGCACGACACGTTTCGAGGGCCCGGAGTGCCAACTCTGCGCGTGAAGTGCGTCACCTCGCGCCGGTTACATCCGCGCGCCGCCGTAAACAAGCTGAAATGATTTGCCCGCCAAGCGATGCACAGCCTGCATGGCAAGGCACTCAGGGGACGCAGCGCCTTTGCTGCGGTTGCAGGGGGAAATCATGTCGAGCTTGCTTGCGCCGTTCATCGTGTTGATCGAACGCCGGCGCCTTCGCGTGGCGCTGAGCGCGGTGCTCACCGCCGCAGTGCTCGCGGTGATGGGTCTGCACTCGCGCAGCGCGGCCGCCGAGCCCGTGCCGGCGCAGACCCATCGCAAGGTGGCCCGCGACCTGAACGACGAGGCCAACGCCACTCGCAGCCCGCGCGCCAAGTGGGCCCGTGACGTGCGCGGTGTGCGGCAAGTGCAGCTCATCGTGGTCAGCGATTCGCCCGACCCCGAGATGAAGGATTTGCGCCGCCACGTGCTGCGCATGGGCGGCTCGGTGCATGCCGTGCATACCGCCGTGCACGCGCTGACCGTTCAGATCCGCGCCAGCCAGGTGCAGGCGCTCGCGCAGCGCGACGACGTGGTCAGCGTGTCGCCCAACCGCAGCACGGTGCGCACCGCGAGCCTGCTGGAGGCGGCCACCGGCGCGCTGAACAACAACGTGCGGCCCAACAGCAGCAAGACCAGCTACACGGGCCTCGACGGCAGCGGCATCGGCATCGCGATCGTCGACTCCGGCGTGATGCGCGCCCACTATGCGTTTGCCGACGCCACGGGCGCATCGCGCGTGCGCCGCAACGTCGACATGCTCAACACCAACGCCGCCAGCTGGGCCAGTGGCGTCGACGCTGTCACTTCGCTGTCTCCCGGCAGCTCGAGCATGCAGGCGTACGAGGCCACTGTGGCCAACGACGACGGCCTGGTGCAGGACCCGTACGGCCACGGCACGCACGTGGCGTCGGTGGCGGCCGGGATGTCGCGCTTTTACTCCGCCGGCACACCCGACTCCACCGGCATCGCGCCCAACGCCGACCTCTACGACGTCAAGGTGCTCGACGCCAACGGCACCGGCACGTTGAGCGACGCGCTCGAGGGCATCCAGTGGGTCATCTACCACGCCAAGGAATACAACATCCGCGTGATGAACCTGAGCCTCGCCACCGACTCCACCGAGAGCTGGCGCACCGACCCGCTGTGCGTGGCCGTGCGCAGCGCGGCTGCTGCGGGCATCACGGTGGTGGTGGCGGCAGGCAACTTCGGCTACGACGCCTCGGGCGGCGAGGTCTACGGCCGCATCGGTTCGCCCGGCACCGACCCGTCGGTCATCACGGTGGGCGCGGTCAACCTGCACAGCACCGCAGAGCGCCAGGACGACAGCGTCAACGGCTTCAGCTCGCGCGGGCCGACGCGCGGCACCTACACCGATTCGGCGGGCGCGCTCACGATCGACAACCTGCTCAAGCCCGATCTGGTGGCGCCGGGCAACAAGCTGATCGGCGCGGCATCGACCGCCGCCGACCCGTTGCGCCGACGTGGAACACGATCGCTGCGGCGCACTATGACGATCTGGTCGGTGCACTGGGCATCGTGCAACGCACGAACGAGACGCAGATGATGCTCAGCGGCACCTCGATCGCCGCACCGGCGGTGTCCGGCGCGGTGGCGCTGCTGCTGCAGGCCAACCCCGGCCTCACGCCACCGCTGGTCAAGGCCATCCTGCAGTACATCGGCGCAACCGTTGCCGGGTGCCAACCTGCTGCAGCAGGGCGCAGGCCTGCTCAACATCGATGGCGCCGTCGCGCTGGCCTCGGCGCTGCGCACCGACCTGGCCAGCGCCATCGCGTCGGGCACGATCGCGCCAGGCCAATCGATGCTGGCGCCCGGTGCCACGATGCCCAGCACCAGCTCGACGCTGCTCGGAGGCAGCTTCGACTGGTCGCGCATCGTCTACGCCGGCGGCAACGGCATGGTCAGCGGCAATGCCTTGTTCACCAGGTACCAGCCGATCTGGGATCCGCGCCTCGTATGGGCCAACGGCGTGGTCTTCAAGCGCACGGCAACGTATTGGTCAGGCTGGGGCGTGCCCAGCAACACCTACGTCAAATCGTTCAGCGAGGTCAGGCTGCCGAACCAACAGTTGCTCACGTGGGGCGTGGTGCGCGCCGACGCACTGGTGGGTGCGAGTTCATTCGTGGCCAGGACTGGCATCTTCATGCCCACCGCCACGCTCGCGGCCTGGCTGGCCAGCGGCAGCGGACCCATGCTGGCGCAAGGCATCGTGCTGAGCGAAGGGCTGGTGCTGAGCGAAGGCCTGGTGCTCAGCGAGGGCCTGGTGCTCAGCGAGGGGCTGGTGCTGAGTGAGGGTCTGGTGCTCAGCGAGGGGCTGGTGCTGAGTGAGGGTCTGGTCCTCAGCGAATCAGTTCGCGGCGAGCCCTGATCCTTCGGCGACCCAGCAATGAATCCGCTCGCCCCTATCGATACCGCAGGCTCGCAAACGCCGTGGTGGGCAGCGCTGCACGCAGCGCTGATGCCCGACTACAACCGCAAGGCGGCCGCCTACTGGTGGTTCATGGTGCTGCTCGGCCTCGGCTCGCTCGGGCTGGCCCTGCACCACGTGGCGGCGTTGCCGCTGGCCGCGCAGGCGCAGGTGGCGATCGGCTGTGCGGTCGCCATGCTGGCCGGCCTGTATCCGGTGCGCATTCCCGGCTCGAAGAACTCGTTCGCCGCCGGCGAGATCTTCATCTTCCTGCTGCTGTTGATGCACGGGCCGGCGGCTGCCGTGTTGGCGGCAGCCGGCGAGGCACTGGTCGGCTCGATGCGCAGCTCCAAGCGCTGGACGAGCCGGCTGGTGAGCCCGGCGGTGGCGGCCATCGCGATGGGCATCACCGGCAACACGTTGCACGCCGCGATGCAGGGCCTGAACGCGCTGGGCGTGTTCAACGAAGTGGTGCTGCTGTTGGTGGCGATGACGTTCGCGATCGGCTACTTCCTGGTCAACACCTCGATGATCACGGTGATCCCGCACCTCAAGCGCAACGAGCCGATGCGCTTGAACGCGCTGATCGGCAGCTTCGGCTGGGTCGGCATCACCTACGCCGCCAGCTCGCTGATCGCCGGGCTGCTGTTCCTGACCTTCGAGCAGGTGGGCGTCGGCGTGCTGACCGCCGCGCGTGCCGATCATCGCGATGCTGCTGGTGCATGCTGCACGTACTACTTCCGCAAGCGCGAGTTCGACGACGCCGTCGCACCGCGTGCGCCTGGAGGCCGCCGAGCGCGAGGCCGAGCAGACGGCCCGCCACCTGGGACGAGCTGGAGGTCAGCGAGCAGCGCTTTCACAGCGCGTTCTCCAACGCCGCGATCGGCATGGCGCTGGTGTCGGTCGAACGGCCAGGTGCTGCAGGCCAACGGCGCGATGCTGCGCGCTGCTGGGGCGCAGCGAGCGCGACTTGGTCGGGCCGTGAACTGGGTGCCATCGTGCACATCGCACGACGCTGCGGCCTTGGCCCAGCGTCTGACACGCTGCGCGCTGGGCGACGACGCAGCGCCGATCGAATTGCGCATCAACCACCCGACGGGCCAGGAGGTGTGGGTCTCGATCCACACCGGCACCTTCGCCGACGGCGCGATCGCGGTGCCGCGGCTGATCCTGCAGGCGCAGGACATCACCGCGCGCCGCTCGGCCGAAACGCGTCTGCACCACATCGCCTACCACGACAACCTGACCGGCCTGTCCAACCGCGTGCGCTTTCGCGACAGCCTGGCGACCGCGATCGAGCGCTGCCGGGCCGACCCGGCGCGCGGGTTCGCGGTGATGTACCTCGACTTCGACCGCTTCAAGCTGATCAACGACACGCTGGGCCACAGCGCTGGGCGACCAATTCCTCGTGGTCGCGGCGCAGCGCATCGTGCAGCCAGGTGCGGCCGGCCGACATCGTGGGGCGTCTGGGCGGCGACGAGTTCGCAATCCTGATCGAAGACCGGCGAGCGAAGACGATGGCGCTGGCCCTGGCCGAGCGGTTGCAGGAGGCGCTGCGCGAGCCGTTCCGCGTCGGACGGCACCGAAGTCAACACCAGCGCGAGCATCGGCATCACCTTCAGCACGCGTCGGCTACGAGACGCCCGACGAAGTGCTGCGCGACGCCGACATCGCGATGTACCGTGCCAAGTCCAGCGGCCGCGCGCGGCACGCGCTGTTCGACACCGCACTGCGTTCGCAACTGTCCGACCAGGTGCGGCTGGAGGCCGACCTGCGGCAGGCGATCGAGCAGCGGACCAGCTCACGCTGGCCTATCCAGCCGATCTTCGACCTGGCCAGCGGCCGCATCGTCGGCTTCGAGGCGCTGGCGCGCTGGCACGCACGCCGAGCACGGACCGGTGCCGCCGCAGCGGTTCATCGCCGGTGGCCGAGGAGTCGGGACTGATCGGCCGCGCTGACCGAGCGCATCCTGTCGATGCGCCTGCCAACAGCTCAGGCGCTGGCAGGCCAGCACCGGCAACCCGCAATTGCGCATGCAGGTGAACCTCTCGGGCATCGACCTGTGCCAGGGCGGGCTGGCCAACGCATGTGTCCGGGCTGCTGCGCGCCAACGGCATCGAGGCATCGCACCTGACGCTGGAGATCACCGAGAGCAAGCTGATGACGCAGCCTGGAGCGCGCGCTCGAAACGCTGACCCGGCTGCGCGACATCGGCGTGGGCATCAGCGTCGACGACTTCGGCACCGGCTACTCGTCGCTGTCGTACCTGTCGACGCTGCCGATCTCCAGCCTGAAGGTCGACCGCTCGTTCGTCACCACATGATGAACGCCAGCCAAGGACGCCGAGATCGTGCGCGCCATCGTCAGCCTAGGCAACGCACTGGGCAAGACGGTGATCGCCGAGGGCATCGAGACCGTCGGCCCAGCTGGCGCAGCTGCGCGCCCGGGCTGCCGCTTCGGCCAGGGCGTACTGCCTCGCGCGCCGATGTCGGCCGACGAGGCGCTGCAGCTGTTGCTCTCCGAGCACGACTGGCGCTTGCGATCGACCACTCCTTGCCAACGACCGCGATGGCTCCGACTACTCGGCGAGTCACCACCACGGTGCACGAGGCGACCGCCCGGCAGGCCTTCACTCGCGCGCCGCGGCTGGCTACCGTCTTCAGCCGCGAGCTTCCGCAGCCAGTTGGGATCCTGCGCGATCGCCAATGCTGCGCGCAGTGCAGGCGTGGTGCGCGCAGCCGTGCTGGTCATGAATCCGATCGGCGTGCGCACCGTGGGCTCGACCAGCGGCGCGCCTGCAAGCCCGTGACCGCCGGCCACGAACGCACCAGGGCGCCGGGCAGCACCGCGGCCACCGAGCCCGCCCAGCGCCGTCACCAGCGCCAACACCGAGTTGGTTTCCAGCGCCGCATCGACTCGAGCCAGCCTCGCGGATCGCTTGATCGACGATCTCCGGTTGTGCATGTCGGGTGTCAGCAGAGCAGCGGCAGCGCGGCCGCTTCGCGCCAGCCGATCGGCTTGCCACGCTCGACGGTGAACGCTGCCGGCCGCGCGCGCTGCACCACGTAGTACGCCTCGTCGTACTGCGGCCAGACCTGCAGTCGCGCGCACCTTACCTGCGCGCGACCGATGTAGCCCAGACCCAGTCGAGCGACAGATTCTCGATGCCGGCTTCGATCTCGTGCGAACTCAGCGAACGCAGCACCGGGGCCAGGCCGCCTGGCGCTCGTGCAGCGCGCGCGCAAACCGCCTCGCCACCGTGCAGCGCGGTGGGCACGGCGCCGATCTGCAACGGCCGCGTGGCGTCGTCGATGCGGCTGTGCAACTCCTGGCGCAGCGACTCGGCCTCGCGCAACAGGCGGTGTGCATGGGCCAGCACCACCTCGCCCTCCGCAGTCAGCCCCTCGTACTGCCGGGCGCGACGCACCACAGGCACGCCGAGTTCCTGCTTCAGCGTACGGATCGCATTGGACAGCGCCGGCTGAGTGATGCGGCACGCCTGCGCTGCGCGACCGAAGTGGCGGTGCTGGTCGAGCGCGGTGAGGTAGCGCAGCGCCTCCAGCAGGTTCATGCCGCAATCGCTCAGTCGGCGGCCGCCTCAGGCTCATGTTCTTCGCTGACCGTGACGGTCGGGAACTTGGCGCTGAAGTCGCGCGCCTTGCCGGCGATCGACACCGCGATGCGGCGCGCCACGCTCTTGTAGATGGCGGCGATCTCGCCGTCGGGATCGGCCACCACGGTGGGGTGGCCGGCATCGGTCTGCTCGCGGATCGACATGTTCAACGGCAGCGCGCCAAGGTAGTCGACCTTGTATTGTTCGGCCATCGTCGGCCGCCGTCGGCGCCGAAGATGTGCTCGCTGTGGCCACAATTCGGACACACGTACACGCTCATGTTCTCGACGATGCCGAGGATCGGCACGCTCACCTTCTCGAACATCGTGAGGCCCTTCTTGGCGTCGAGCAGCGCGATGTCCTGCGGCGTGGTGACGATCACCGCGCCCGTGAGCGGCACCCGCTGCGCCAGCGTCAGCGCGATGTCGCCGGTGCCCGGCGGCATGTCGACCAGCAGGTAGTCGAGCTCGCCCCACTGCGGTCTGGCGCAGCAACTGATCGAGCGCCTGCGTGGCCATCGGACCGCGCCAGATCATCGCTTGGTCGGGCTCGACCAGAAAGCCGATCGACATCACGCGAACGCCGTAGTTGACCATCGGCTCGATCGTCTTGCCGTCGGCGCTCTCGGGGCGTCCCGACAGGCCCATCATCGTCGGTTGGCTGGGGCCGTAGATGTCGGCATCGAGGATGCCCACCTGTGCGCCTTCGGCGGCCAGCGCCAGCGCCAGGTTGGCGGTGGTCGTGCTCTTGCCCACCCCGCCCTTGCCCGACGCGACCGCGACGATGTTCTTGACGCCGGGCAACAGCGGCACGCCGCGCTGCACGGCGTGCGCAATGACGTTCGACTGCAGCGTGACGCTGACGTTGGCCACGCCACTGACGCGCCGCGCCGCCGCCACCAGCTCGCGCGCAACGCGGCGAGCTGGCTGGCTGCCGGATAGCCGAGTTCGACGTCGAACGAGACATCGGCGCCGTCGATGCGCAGGTTTTTCAGCTGCTTGGTCGAGACGAAATCCTTGCCCGTATTCGGATCGACCACGGCCTTCAAGGCATCGAGCAACGCGGATTCGTGGACTGCGGCCATGGGCACTCTGATGTTGGAGGCAAACGACGTCCAGTCTAGCGGACCACGTTCCCCCTACTAGCTCGCTGCGCACCACTCACTTGCGCAGCACCTCGACGTGGTTGACCACGCCGTGCGTCAACGGTTGCAGCCCTCGTTCCGACAAACGCGCATCGGCATCGGCATCGCCACGCAAATGCGCCTCGAGGAACAGCAGTGTCGCGCGCGCGCGCGATCGGCTGCGCGTCAGCGCGCGAGCGCGACGGCGGGTTGGTGCGCCGCGAGCCGGTGGAGTCGGAGAACGCCAGATGATCGGCGTTGGCGAGCCACACGAATACCTTGGCGCCCACCGGCTCCAATTCGAAGAAACGGCGTCGATTGGCTGGTGTCGTGGTCTGCTGTTCGTCGCGTGAGCCGCTGATCGCCAGCACCGGCCGGTTGAGTGTGGCGAAGCTGCCTTCGAGGAAGAACGGCTCACCGGGGCCCTGCGGCGACAGCGCGACACAGGCCTTGACGCGGGCGTCGCTCAGGTCGGGCCCGAGGCCCTTGCCCGGATCGACCCGCGGCTCGAGCCAATCGAGCGCCGGACGCGCACCGCACACCGCGAGCACCGTGTAGGCACCGAACGAATGGCCGAGCGCGGCCACGCGTGTCATGTCGAACACGCCCTTCGAGCTGCGCGTGCGACTGATTCCATTGCTGCGCCTGATCGAGCGCGAACGTCACGTCGCGCGGTCGCCCGAGCACCTCGGACGCATCGCGTGTCATCGCCTTCAGATTGGCGCCGAAGCGCATGCCTTGGCGCAATCGCTCGCTGTTGCTCGCCACGTGTTCCAACGCCAGCACCACGTAGCCGTGGCTGGCGAGGTGGCGTGCCTGCGCGTAGTTGGCGTCCCAGTTGCCGCCGGCGCCGTGCGACACCACCACCACCGGGAACGGGCCGGTCCACTGCGGCACGTGCACCTTGATCGGCACGCGACGGCCGCCGCGTGCGGCATCGGACAGGTCGGCGAATTCGATCGTGCGCGTGGTCAGTGGGCCGTCGGCCTGCGGCGGCGTGGCCGGCGGGTGGCCGCGGCTGGGTCGGCCCACGTCATGACCACGACGACCGCCACGCGACGTACCTGGCAGAGCCCCTCGACGATGCCGTGAGCCTCGGATCCCGCATCGCGTCAACCCTGCATCAAACGATTGAAGTCCGGCGTCGACATCGTGCGCTCGAGGTAGGCAAAGCGTCCCTCAGTCTGCACTTCGCGGGCGGCGTCGGCCAGCGCCGTCATCGCGCAGCGATACAGCGAAGTGGCCAGGCTGATGCGTTTGACACCGGCCGCCTGCAACTCCGCCACCGTGAACGACTTGTCGCGGATGCCGGCCATGAAGTTGAACGGCTTGCGCAGCGCGGCGCACACGCGCCGCACCGCGTCGAGGTCGGGCAAGCCCGGCGCCATCAGCACGTCGGCGCCGGCGCGCTCGAAGGCCTGCAGACGCGCGATGGTGTCGTCGAGACTCGGATTGCCGCGCAGGAAGTTCTCGCAGCGCGCGGTCAACGTGAAGGGCCACGGCAGCGCCCGCGCCGCCTGCACGGCCGCCTCGATGCGTTGCACCGCCTGCGCCAGCGGATACAGCGGCTGCGCGGCGTCGCCGCTGTAGTCTTCGATCGAGCCACCCACCAGCCGCGCCTGCGCTGCGCGGCGAATGGTCTCGACGACCGCCTGCGCATCGTGACCGAAGCCGTTCTCGAGGTCGCCCGACACCGGCAAGTCGCAGGCGCTCGGCCACCGCGCGCGCGTTGGCCATCGCCTCGTCACGCGACACCGAGCCGTCGCGCCGGCCGAGCACGCCGGCGGTGGCCCCGCTGGAGGTCGCCAGCGCGACGAAACCCGCCCCCGCCAGCACACACGCGGAGCCGGCGTCCCAGGCGTTGCCGATCACGAATGCGCCCACAGCCTCGTGCAAGGCGCGAAAGCGCGCGGCTTTGTCCGCTTGATTCATGGGTTGCCTTTCTTGCGGTCTTGAGTCACGCGCGCAACAGGCAGCGCCATCAGCGCGCTGCCCAGCACACACCAGGCCAGGGCCGGCCACATCCCGCTGCGCAAGGCCGCAAACAACGGCAGCAAAGCGCCGCTCAGCCACGGGAACAGGCAACCGGCGGCCAACGCGGCGCCGCAGCCGTGGGCGGGCTGCGCTGCACGGTGGTCCTGCCCGAACACACGCCAGCCGGCCGCAAAACCACACGCGCCAGCCAGCGCCGGCAGCAAGGCCAGCCACGGCATCCAGGCGTGCTGAGGCAGGCCGAGCCGGCCCCACTGGGCACCTGCCATCACCAGCTGCACCGCGGCCGCCAAGGCCCAGCCCGCCAGCCACAATCCGCCGGCATAGGCGGCTGAGACGGCCAGCGGCCGCTGACGCGCGATCGGACGGTTTCGGCGAGGCATGGGATTGGGCGGCAAGGCGGGCAGGAAGTCGCGAATTTGACGCTGTGCCACCGCGTATACGCACTGTATGCGCTGCCGACTCGGGGCCGCGCGTGACAAGGGACGCGGTCGATGGCTGGCTTGGTAACAACCCTGTGCGACGGCAGCAACAGCAGCTGTCAAGAATTTCTCGCCCGCCAGCGATTCCACTCGGACGTGGGGCTACCGAGGGCGTCCAGGTTCACTAGGCTGTCGGTCAGTGCCATTGCTCGGAATCGCCGAGCGGGCGTAGCCTTCGTGCCGCACCCGCTGGGATCCACGTCATGTTCCTGAGAGCTGTCTTTTTGAGCCTACGCGGAATGCTGAGTGACTGGCTCGGCCGCATGCAACGTCGGCGCCGCCGGGGCGTCGACTGGTCGCAGACCCGCGCACCGCTGGTCGACCACGATCGCGTGATGCTGAGCCACACGCATTCGTGGCTGCGCAGCATTCCCAATGGCATGCACCCCAAGCAGTTGTGCCGCCACTACCCGCGCATCGCCAACCGCATCGCGACCAGCTGGTCCGACCTGCCCGCTGTCGACCGCCTGCTGATGGATCTGATGGTCGACCGCCGCGGCAACCGCATGGGGTTTCCGCCACGCATCCGCCAGGAGATCGACCGCCTGTATGGCCTGCATGCCAAACGCATGACGCCGCTGCTGCGCGGCCGGGCGCATGCGGTGTCGCCGATCTCGCGGCCGGCGGCCGAGCCGCTGCGGCGTGTGCGACTGCGCACGCCGGTATCGGTGTCGTCGATCAAGCGCTAGCCGGCGCCCACACGGCGCAGCCCGTCGCGAACAGGTGTTCGCTACGCTGAGGTCCAGCGCGGCGCGATGCGCTCGCCGGGCAGCACCTCGTACGGGTCGCCCCAGCCGTCGATGCGGCGCAGCCGCTGCACCCACGCGCCGATGTGCGGGTGGCTCTTCGCCACGTCGATGCCGCTTTCGTCCACTGGATAGAACAGGTAGCCCGACAACGAGAAATCAGCGATCGTCGGGGCGTCGCCCACCAGCCACTGGCTCGACGACAGGTGCTTGTCGACGATGCCGTAGGCGCCGTCGATGCGCGACTTCAGGAACGCCAGCACCGCCGCGTCGGGCGGCGCCGGCCCGAACGCCCGCATGAAGCGATAGGTCGCAAAGTAGCTGGTGAACTTGTGGTTGTCGAACAGCAGCCAGCGCAACACCTCTCGCTGCTCGGCCTCGTCGCGGCCACCGAAGCGCCCGCTCTTGCGCGCCAGGTGCGTGAGGATCACGCCCGATTGCGTCAGGCGCAGCGGCCCGTCGTCGAGCACCGGCGCTTCACCCATCGCATTGATCTGTGTGCGCCAGGCGGCATCACGCGTTTGCCCATTCATGAAGTCGACCAACACGCTCTCGTAGGGCAGTCCCATCGCGCGCAGCGCGAACGCCGCCTTGAAGCTGTTGCCCGACTGGCAGAAGCAATGCAGGCGCAGCATCAGTCGGCGCCGGGCCGCCCCAAGCCGACTGCGCCCCCTCGGGGGGCAGCGAACGCGGTGAGCGTGGGGGCCAACATGTCAGGCCAGATCTTTCTGCCGCTCGATGATGCGCGAGACGATGCCGTACTTGACGGCTTCCTCGGCGTTCATCCAGAAATCGCGCTCCATGTCGGTGAGCACGCTCGACAGCGACTTTCCGGTCTGCGTGGCGATCACGCGCGCGATGCGCTCGCGGGTGCGCAGGATCTCCTTGGCCTGGATCGCGATGTCGGTGGCCTGGCCGCCGGCGCCGCCGGCCGGCTGGTGGATCATGAAGCGCGTGTTGGGCAGGCACACGCGCCGTTCCTTGGGCGGCGCCAGGAAGATGTGGCAGCCGGCACTGGCCACCCAGCCCGAGCCCACCGTGGTGACCGGCGCGCGCACGAAACGGATCATGTCGAAGATCGCGTCACCCGACTCCACATGGCCGCCCGGCGACGACACCAGCAGCGTGATCGGCGCGTCGGACTGCTCCGACAGCGCCAGCAGCCGCCGGCAGGTGGTCTGCGCGAGCTTGTCGTCGATCTCGCCGAA
Organism: uncultured beta proteobacterium; assembly: GCA_963774185.1. Taxonomy (GTDB): domain Bacteria; phylum Pseudomonadota; class Gammaproteobacteria; order Burkholderiales; family Burkholderiaceae_C; genus JAEUPI01. The sequence goes on along the minus strand of CAVZEK010000030.1, from coordinate 27,337 downwards.
CACCAGCACGTAGCGTGACTGGAACGCGAGCCGCTCTTCCATCGAACTGCCGCGCTCGCTGGGCGCTGCGGGTTCCGGGTTGGCTTCGGACAGGATGCTGCTCATTCACACACTCCGTGAGGTCGGTTCGGCGGTCTGGTTTCGGGTTCGCATGATTGCGCGATCCACTCGGCATACGGCGCGTAGATCGCCTCGAAGGCCACTGCGTGGATCGCCGGCAACTCGTAGCCGTGCAGCTCGCGGATCGCCAGCTCGACTTGCGCGTAACGCTCGCGCGTGGTCTTGATGACGATGCGGCACTCGGGCTCCTGCTGCACCTGGCCCTGCCAGCGGTAGACGCTGTCGATCTGCGAGATCTGCGCGCACGCCGCCAAGCGGCGCTGCACCAGCGCCTGCGCCATGGTTTGGGCCTCTGCGCGGGTGGCCACGGTGGTGACGACGGCGATCGGGGTCATCGGGTACAACGAATGACGATCGAGCCACTATACGACGATGTCCGCCTCGACACCCGAGGCACCGCGCGCCGATGGTCGCGCAGCGCTGCCGGTGCCGCGCCTCAATGAACGGCCGGCAGTTCGCGCTGCAGCGCCGCGCGTTCGCGGATCAGACCCAGCACCTCGTTCGGGTCGGCTTCCACCGCATCGAGCGGAATGAGCAACTGCTCGGCATCGCCGTCGCCGTCGCTTGAAGGCGCGTCATCGAGCCGCAGTTGGATCGAGCGACGGGTCCAGCCGGCCACGTGGGACTCGACGAGCTGTGCATCGGCGACATGGCGCAGCATCACCACCTGCTCGCGCAGCCCGCGAAACCACAGCCGGTCATTGAACAGCGAAATCGCCGGGTAGTGACGCGTGAACAGCCGCGCCGACACCACGAAGACCCCCGCAGTGCATAGCAGCAGCAGCGCCAGGCACAGCAACTCGAGCCAGCGTGACGCCGCATGCGACATCAGCCAACTCAACAACAGGCCCGCCGCCAGCAGTACGCCGAGCTGCCGCTGCAGCGTCTGGGCCTGGCGAAAATAGTCGCGCCGTGATGCGTCCATCGGTTGCGCCTGAAGGAAGTGGCCCGATTGTGCCCCCCCGGCACTTCGTCGGGCAGGCCTCGGTTACGACGAACCGCGCGCCACTTCGGAAAAAGTCGCATCCAGCGCCGCTCGCCAGCGCGCTTTGTGGGGTTCGTCGGCGAAGCTGGCGTCGAAACTGTTGCGCGCCAGTTGCCAGGCCTCACGTGGGCCCAGCTGCGGCAGCGCCTCGAAGACGGCGAGGAAATTGTCGTTGACGTAGCCGCCGAAGTACGCCGGATCGTCGCTGTTGACGGTGGCCATCAGCCCGGCGTCGAGCAGTTGCGGCAGGTTGTGGTCGGCCATGGTCTTGAACACACACAACTTGACGTTGGACAACGGGCACACCGTCAGCGGCATGCGCTCACCCGCCAGGCGCCGCACGAGCGGCGGGCTCTCGACGCAGCGCACGCCATGGTCGATGCGCTGCACCTTGAGCACGTCGAGCGCGGTCTCGATGTACGCCGGCGGCCCTTCCTCACCCGCATGCGCGACCGCGTGCAAGCCGAGCTCGCGGCAGCGCGCAAACACGCGTGCAAACTTCTCCGGCGGGTGGCCGCGCTCGCTGCTGTCGAGCCCCACGCCGATGAATTGGTGCCGGTAGGGTAGCGCCTGCTCCAGCGTCGCGAATGCAGCCTCTTCGCTCAGGTGGCGCAGAAAGCACAGGATCAGCGAGGAGCTGATGCCGAGCTCGGCATGGGCACGGCGCATCGCATGCGAAAGCCCGACGATCACAGTCTCGATCGGCACGCCGCGCTCGGTGTGGGTCTGCGGATCGAAGAAGATTTCGGCATGCACCACGTTGTCTTCGGCGGCTTTTTGCAAATAGGCAAACGCCATGTCGAAGAAGTCTTCCTGCTTCAGCAGCACGCTGGCGCCGGCGTAGTAGATGTCGAGAAAGCTCTGCAGATCGCTGAACGCGTAGGCGCGACGCAGCGAATCGACGTCGGCGTACGGTAGCTTCACCGCGTTGCGCTGCGCGAGCTTGAAGATCAGCTCAGGCTCGAGCGAGCCCTCGATGTGGATGTGCAGCTCGGCCTTGGGCATGCGCTGCAGCAGCGCCGGCAACGCCGAGCGCGGGATGCGCTCGAAGGCAATGGTGTCGTGGCTCATGCGCAGATGTTGCACGAAGGCGCGGCAAACAAAAAGGGCCACCGGTTGCAGCCAGTGGCCCGCTCGCAGCGCTCGCGCGCCGCAGGAATCATTTCTCGCCGGGCACCTTGCCTTCCACGCCCTTGACGAAGAACTTGATGCCGCCCAGCCATTCGTCGTCGGCGACCTTGTCCTTCTCGAGCACCGTCTTTGCCGGTGTTGTCGACGATCGGGCCCTTCCAGATCACGAAGGTGCCGTCATGCAGGCCGTCCTTGACCTTCTCCATCTTCTCCTTCAGCGCCGGCGGCACGTCGGCAGCCACCGAGACGAAGTCGATGGCGCCTTCCTTGACGCCCCACCAGGACCGCTCGGTCTTCCACTTCCCTTCCAGCAGGTCGGCCACCGCGTTGACGTAGTACGGGCCCCAGTTGATGACCGCCGAACCGAGGTGCGCCTTGGGACCGTAGGCCGTCATGTCGCTGTCCCAGCCGAAGGCGCGCTTGCCCTTCTCCTGCGCAGTCTTCAGCACCGCGGGCGAGTCGGTGTTCTGCATCAGCACGTCGGCGCCGCCGTTGATCAGCGCCGTGGCGGCCTCGGTTTCCTTGGGCGGGTTGAACCACTCGTTGACCCACACCACCTTGGTCTTGATCTTCGGGTTGACGCTCTGCGCGCCCATCGTGAACGAGTTGATGTTGCGGATCACCTCGGGGATCGGAATCGAGCCCACCACGCCCAGCGTGTTGGTCTTGGTCATGCCGCCGGCGATCACGCCGGCCATGTAGGCACCCTCGTAGGTGCGGCTGTCGTAGGTGCGCATGTTGTCGGCCGTCTTGTAGCCGGTGGCGTGCTCGAACTTCACGTCCTTGGAGTCGGCGGCCACCTTGAGCATCGGCTCCATGTAGCCGAAGGTGGTGCCGAAGATCAGCTTGTTGCCCTGGCCCACCATGTCGCGGAACACCCGCTCGGCGTCGGCCGCCTCGGGCACGTTCTCGACGAAGCTGGTGACGATCTTGTCGCCGAAGTGCTTCTCGAGCGCCTTGCGCCCGTTGTCGTGGGCGAAGGTCCAGCCGCCGTCGCCCACCGGGCCCACGTAGGCGAAGGCGATCTTCAGCGGCGCGGGCTTGGCAGGCGCGGCAGCCGACGCCGGTGCGGCCGCCGAGGCCGGCGCCGCCGCCTGCGGTGCCGCCGCTTCTTCCTTCTTGCCGCAGCCCACCAGCGCCGCGGTCGCGGCCACGGCCGCGAAGCCGCCGAGCTTGAGCAGCGAACGTTTGGTCAGGCTTGTCATGGATCCTCCAGGGATTGTTGAAGCAATAGGTTGCGAGCGCAGGGCGGCGATTATGCGACGCTCAAACGGTCATCACGACCCAGGGAAGAACGGCTTGCCGAGCGACGCCGGCATGTTGACGCGGATCCAGGTCGCGTTGCGCGAGATCAGCACCAGCACGACGATGGTGGCCAGGTACGGCAGCATGCTCAGGAACTGGCTCGGGATCTGCACGCCTTCGCCCTGCAGATGGAACTGCAGCATCGTGACGCCACCGAACAGGTACGCACCCAGCAGCACGCGCGCCGGCCGCCAGGTGGCGAAGGTGGTCAGCGCCAGCGCGATCCAGCCCTTGCCGGCGATCATGCCCTCGACCCACAGCGGCGTGTAGACCACCGAGATGTAGGCGCCAGCCAGCCCGCACAGCGCGCCGCCGACCACCACCGCGAGCAGGCGGATGCGGCGCACCGGGTAACCGAGCGCATGCGCCGACTCGGGCGACTCGCCGACCGCGCGCAGCACCAGGCCGCCGCGCGAGCGATACAGGAACCAGGCCAGCGCGACCGTGCCGATCACCGTGAGGTAGACGATCGGATGGTGCTTGAAGAACGCGGGCCCGACGAACGGAATATCGGCCAGGCCGGGAATCTCGAACTTGAGCCGCTCGGTCGAGCTTTTCCTGCGTGTACTTGATGCCGGCGAACGCCGAGAAGCCGGCGCCGAACAGGCTCAGGGCGAGCCCGGTCGCGTACTGGTTGGTGTTGAGCCAGATCACCAGCCACGCCGAACGCCGCGGCCAACAACGCACCGGCGCCCATGCCGGCGGCGAAAGCCAGCCAGTCGCTGCCGGTGTGGACCGCGGTCGCATAGCCCGCGATCGCGGCCACCAGCATCATCCCCTCGGCACCGAGGTTGACGATGCCGGCGCGCTCGTTGATCAGCAGGCCGAGGCCGGCGATCGCGAGCACGGTGCCAGCGTTGAGCGTGGCAGCGATGAGCAGCGCGAGTGCGTCCATCTAGGCCTCCTTGGGCGCAACCGCCGATCGCCTGCCTCGGCGCCGCACTCGTCGCGGCGCGCAGCGAATGCCGCCAGCGGACGCGATAGTGGATCAGCGTGTCGCACGCCAGCAGCGCGAACAGCAGCAGCCCCTGGAACACGCCGGTCAGCGACTTCGGCAACCCGAGGCGCGACTGCGCGAGCTCGCCGCCGATGTAGAACATGCTCATCAGGATCGCCGAGAACACCACGCCGACCGGATGCAGCCGGCCGACGAAGGCGACGATGATCGCGGCGAAGCCGTAGCCCACCGGCACGTACGGCGTCAGCTGGCCGAGCGGCCCGGCGACCTCGAGCGCGCCGGCCAGGCCGGCCAGCGCGCCCGAGATCAGCAGCGCGGTCCACAACGCGCGGCGCGACGAGAAGCCGGCGTAGCGCGCCGCCGCCGGCGCCAGCCCGCCGACCTGCAGCTGAAAGCCGCGTAGGTGCGAAACAGGAACAGCCACGCCAGCGCCACTGCGGCCAGCGCGATCAGCACGCCGATGTTGAGGCGAAAGCCCTCGATCAGGCGCGGCACCTTGGTGGCGGCGGCAAAGGTGATCGTCTGCGGGAAGTTGTAGCCCTTGGGATCCTTCCACGGCCCGTAGACCAGGTAGCTCAGCACCATCAGCGCCACGTACACCAGCATCAGGCTGACCAGGATCTCGTTGGCGTTGAAGCGATCGCGCAGCAGCGCGACGATGCCCGCCCACACCATGCCGCCGACGATGCCGGCGACCAGGATCAGCAGCACGATCGCACGCGGCGTGTCGGCGCCGGCCTGCATCGCCACGCCGCTGGCGAACACCGCGCCGATGACGAACTGGCCCTCGGCGCCGATGTTCCACACGTTGGAGCGGAAGCAGACCGACAGGCCGAGGCCGATCAGCACCAGCGGCGTGGCCTTGACCGCGAGCTCGGTCCGCGCGTAAGCGCTCTTGATCGGCTCGACGAAGAACATCTGCAGCGCGCGCAGCGGGTCCTTGCCGAGCAGCGCGAACAGCACGATGCCGATCAGCACGGTGATCGCCAGCGCCAGCAGCGGCGACGTGATCGACATCGCCCTCGACGGCTGCGGCCGCGCCTCGAGCCTAAGCATGGGCCGGCCTCCAGCCCTGCAGCTGCCGCGGCCACAGGCCGCTCATCCACTCGCCGATCTCTCGATCGTCGCCTTCGCGGTCGGCACGCTCGGGCTCAGGCGGCCCTGCGCGATCACGACGCAGCCGGTCGCAGATCTCGAACAGCTCGTCGAGCTCCTCGCTGACCACCAGCACCGCGCAGCCGGCGTCGCGCAGCGCCAGCAGCTCGCCGCGGATCTGCGCGGCGGCGCCGACGTCGACGCCCCAGGTCGGCTGCGAGACGATCAGCAGCTTCGGCTTGGCGTCGATCTCGCGGCCGACGATGAACTTCTGCAGGTTGCCGCCCGACAGGCTGCGCGCCGCCGCCTGCGGGCCGCCGGCCTTGACGTTGAAGCGGTCGATCAGCGATGCCGCCAGCGCCTGCACCGCCGCCATGTGCAGCCAGCCGGCGCGGCCGACGTTCTCGGTGCGCGTCAGCAGCGTGTTCTGCGCCAGCGACAGCGTCGGCACCGCGCCGCGGCCGAGCCGCTCCTCGGGCACGAAGTGCAGGCCCGAGCTTGCGTCGCGCGCGCGGCGAGGCGCGCGACACGTCGGTGCCGAACACGCGTGATCGAACCCACCGGCGCGCGCGGGTCCTCGCCCGACAGCGCGGCCATGAACTCCTGCTGGCCGTTGCCCGAGACACCGGCGACGCCGACGATCTCGCCGGCGCGCACCTCGAGCGCGATGTCGTGCAGGTCGGTGCCGAACTGGTCTTGCTTGCGCCAGCGACAGGCCCTGCACCGTTCAGCACCACGGCGCCCGGGCTGGGCCTCGCGGTGCTGCAGCTGCGGCGGCTCGGCGCCGATCATCAGCCGCGACAGGCTGGCGTTGCTCTCCTGCGTGGGGTCGACCTCGCCGGTGACCTTGCCGCCGCGCAGCACCGTGCAGTGATGGCACAGCGCGCGGATCTCGTCGAGCTTGTGGCTGATGTAGAGGATCGAGCAGCCCTCCTTCGACAGCTGGCGCAGCGTGACGAACAGCCTCTCCACCGCCTGCGGCGTCAGCACCGAGGTCGGCTCGTCGAGGATCAGCAGCTTGGGCTTGGTCAGCAGCGCGCGCACGATCTCGACGCGCTGGCGCTCGCCGACCGACAGCGTGTGCACCGGCCGCACCGGATCGACGTCGAGGCCGTAGTCTGCGGCCACCTTGACGATGCGCGCGCGTCACCTCGGTCAGCGTCAGCGACTTGTCCAGGCCGAGCCAGACGTTCTCGGCGCCGCTCAGCGTGTCGAACAGCGAGAAGTGCTGGAACACCATGCTGATGCCCAGCGCGCGCGCCTCGTGCGGGTTGCGCACCTCACGCGCTGGCCGTTCCAGCGCATCTCGCCGGCGTCGGGCTGCACCGCGCCGTAGATGATCTTCATCAGCGTCGACTTGCCGGCGCCGTTCTCGCCGAGCACGGCGTGGATCTGCCCGGGCGCGACGCGCAGGCTGACGCGGTCGTTGGCCTTGACGGCCGGGTACTGCTTGCTGATGTCGATCAGCTCGAGCCGAGGCGGCTGGGTCATGCGCCTTCTCCGACAGCGTGCGCCGTGGGGGCCTCATGCTGTCTCCGTTGCACCGGAATCGTCGCTGCGGCGCTTGTATTGGGTGCGCCCGGCCACCAGCGTGGTGACCAGGTTGCGTTCGTCGGCCAGCATCATCCATGCAAAGACGCGTTCATGCAGGTCGCGTGCCACCGCGTCGCGCTGCGTCGCCACCGGGCCGACCGCCCAGTCCCAGAGCGCAACGTCGGCCACGCGGCCGGCTCGAGGCTGCCGATCTCGTGGTCCAGACCGAGCGCCTGCGCCGCGCCGCGCGTCGCCGCGTGCAGCGCCTTCCAGGCGGTCAGGCGCTCGCCGCGCAGCGCCTGCACCTGTAGGCGTCGGCCATCGTGCGCAGCATCGACAGGCTGGTGCCGCCGCCGACGTCGCTGGCCAGCGACGACCTCGGCGCCGGCGTCGGCCATCGCCTGCCAGTCGAACAGGCCGCTGCCGAGGAACAGGTTCGAGCTCGGGCTGTGCGCGATCTGCGCGCCGCTGTCGGCCAGCACGCGCGCGATCGACGTCGTCGAGCCAGATGCCGTGCGCGAGCACGCGCGCTCGTTGAGCAGGCCGTGCGCGGTGTAGACGTCGAGGTAGCTGCGCGCCTCGGGGAACAGCTCGGCGCACCCAGCGCCACCTCGGCGCGGTTCTCGGCGACGTGGGTCTGCATGTAGAGGCCCGCGTCGGCGCTGCAGCAGCGCGCCGGCCATCGCCAGCTGCTGCGGCGTGCTCGTGGCGGCGAAGCGCAGCGTCACCGCGTAGGCGAGCCGGCCCGCGCCATGCCAGCGCGCGATCAGCGCGCTCGCTGTCGCCCTCGGCCTGCGCGACGTCGTCGCGCAGGTCGTCGGGCGCGTGGCGGTCCATCAGCACCTTGCCGGCGATGAGGCGCATGCCGCGCCGCTGCGCCGCGGCGAACAGCGCGTCGACCGAAGTCGGCGTGCACGGTCGGGAAACACCACCGCCGCCGTCGTGCCGTGCGCCAGCAGCGCGTCGACGAACGCTTCGGCCTGCGCCGGCGCATGCGCGGCATCGGCGTGGCGCGGCTCGGCCGGAAAGGTGTAGCGCTCGAGCCAGTCGAGCAGCTCGGTGCCGTAGCTCGGCGATCACGTCGAGCTGCGGGCTGTGCACGTGGGTGTCGATGAAGCCCGGCAGGAGCAGGCGGCCGCGATGGTCCTGGCGCGGCCAGTCGTCGCCGGGTGGCTGCGCGCCCGGCACGCACGCGACGATGCGGCCGTCGTCGACCAGCAGCCAGTGGTCGGGGCGATAGCGCACCGCACTGGCATCGGCGTCGCCCCAGGCCGGGTCGCCGGTGAAATCCAGCAGGTCGGCGCGCAGCGCACGGCGTGTGGCTCGAAGGGCCCGCGCTCGCGCTCATGGCGCGTGGACTATAGTCGGGCGCATTCCTTGCTCACAGGCGGGAATCTTCGGATCGGGCCTGTGCAGGCTCGCGCCGATCGGCCTGCCGCAGCCCATGACCACGCGAGCGATCCGCTTCTTCCATCGCGGCCAGATCGTCGAGGTGAGCGACGCCGCGCCGACGCGCACCGTGCTGCAGTGGCTGCGCGAGGACGCCCGCTGCACCGGCACCAAGGAAGGCTGCGCCGAGGGCGACTGCGGTGCCTGCACGGTGATCGTCGGCGAGCCGGCGCGCGGCGGCAGGCTCGCGCTGCAAACCGTCAACGCCTGCATCCGCTTCCTGCCCACGCTCGACGGCAAGGCGCTGTTCACGGTCGAGGACGTCACCGCCGCCGGCGGTGGCGCATTGCACCCGGTGCAGCAGGCGATGGTCGACTGCCACGGCTCGCAATGCGGCTTCTGCACGCCGGGCTTCGTGATGTCGCTGACCGCGTGCTACGAGCGTTATGCCGGCACGAAGAAAGGCCCACACGCCAGCAACTCGCCGACGAGATCGCCGGCAACCTGTGCCGCTGCACCGGCTACCGGCCGATTCTCGATGCCGGCGAACGCATGTTCGATGCGCCGGTGAAGCGCCTGCCCACCGCAGGCGGCCGCCGCCGCGCTGCGCGAGCTGCCGCGCCGCGCATTCAGCTACGCGGCGCCGAGCGCGGCGGTGCCCGGCCGCATCGACCGCTATTTCGCGCCACGCTCGTCGAAGCAGTTCGCGCGGCTGCGCGCCGCGCACCCGCAGGCGCGACTGCTCGCCGGTGCCACCGACATCGGCCTGTGGGTCAACAAGCAGTTGCGCGACCTGCGGCGACATCCTCTACATCGGCGAGGTCGCCGAGCTCAAGCGCATCGAGGTGCGCGACGGCGTGCTGCACATCGGCGCCGGCGCGTCGCTCGAGGACGCCTGGGCCGCGCTGGCGCAACGCTCGCCCGCATTGACCGAGGTCTGGCTGCGCTTCGGCTCGCCGCCGATCCGCCACATGGGCACGATGGGCGGCAACGTCGCCAACGGCTCGCCGATCGGCGACAGCGCGCCGGTGCTGATCGCGCTCGACGCGCAGTTGCTGCTGCGACGCGATGAACAGACGCGCCGCTTGCCGCTGGCCGACTTCTATGTCGACTACATGGTCAACCGGCTCGAGCCCGGCGAGTTCGTGCAGGCGATCGAAGTGCCGCTGTCGACGTTCGATCCCTCGCTGCGCGCCTACAAGATCTCCAAGCGCTTCGACAGCGACATCTCGGCGGTGTTCGGCGCGTTTCGCGTGCGGCTCGATGGCGAGCGCGTGGCCGACGCGCGATTCGTGTTCGGCGGCATGGCGGCGATCGTCAAGCGCGCGGCGAGGTCGAGCGCGCGGTCATCGGCCAGCGCTGGGACGAAGCGACGGTGCAACGCGCCGTCGCCGCGCTGACCAGTGACTTCAAGCCGCTGACCGACCTGCGCGCCAGCGCCGCCTACCGCCTCGCCGTGGCCGGCGGCCTGCTGCAGCGCTTCTGGCTCGAGACGCGGCCGCACGGCGCGTTGGCGCCGCAGGCGGCGAGCGTGTGGGCGCGCGAGACGGTGTGACGGCGGTGCCGCGATGAACAAGCCGCACGAAGCCGCCATCACCGAGGCCGGCGCCGAGGCCGCCGCGACACCGGGTGTCGCCGCCGCGCATGGCCCGACGCTCGGCGTCGGGGTGCCGCACCCGCACGAGTCGGCGCACCTGCACGTCGCCGGCGAGGCCACCTATGTCGACGACATGCCCGAGCTCGCCGGCACCTTGCACGCGGCGCTCGGCCTGTCGCCGGTGGCGCATGGCCGCCTCACCGCACTGGCGCTCGACGCGATCGCCGCGCTGCCCGGCGTCGTCGACGTCTTCAGTGCGCGCGACATCCCGGGCCGCAACGACTGCGGGCCGATCGTGCACGACGACCCGATCCTCGCCGACGGCACGGTGCTGTACCTCGGGCAGCCGGTGTTCGTGGTGCTGGCCGACACGCGCGAGGCGGCGCGGCGCGCCGCGGCGCAGGCCAAGCAGGTGCTGCGCATCGAGGCACTGCCACCCGTGCTCACCGCGCGCGACGGCCACCAGCGTGGGCAGTACGTGCTGCCGCCGATGCACCTGGTGCGCGGCGACGCGGCCAAGGCGATTGCCGCCGCGCCGCACCGGCTGCAAGGCTCGTTGTCGATCGGCGGCCAGGAGCAGTTCTACCTCGAGGGTCAGATCGCGTACGCGATCCCGCTCGAGGACGGCGGCATGCTGGTGCACTGCTCGACGCAGCATCCCACCGAGATGCAGAGCGTGGTCGCGCACGCGCTCGGCGTCGACGCGCACCGCGTCCAGGTGCAGTGCCGGCGCATGGGCGGCGGCTTCGGCGGCAAGGAGTCGCAGTCGGCGCTGTTCGCGTGCGTGGCCGCGATCGCCGCGCGCCGCAGCGGCCGCGCGGTGAAGCTGCGGCCCGACCGCGACGACGACTTCCTCGTCACCGGCCGCCGCCACGGCTTCGAGTACGACTACGAGGTCGGCTACGACGACGACGGCCGCGTGCTCGGCGCCGAGATCGACCTCATCAGCAACGCCGGCTTCTCGGCCGACCTGTCGGGCCCGGTGATGACGCGGGCGATGTGCCACTTCGACAACGCCTACTGGCTGCCGCACGTGGCGATGCACGGCTACTCGGCCAAGACCAACACCCAGAGCAACACCGCGTTTCGCGGCTTCGGCGGGCCGCAAGGTGCGATCGCGATCGAGGCGATCCTCGACTCGATCGCGCGCACGCTGGGCAAGGACCCGCTGGAGGTGCGGCGCGTCAATTTCTACGGCAAGACCGAACGCCACGTCACGCCCTACGGCCAGGTGGTCGACGACAACGTGATCCACGAGCTCATCGACGAGTTGGTCGAGACCAGCGACTACCTGCGGCGGCGCGAGCAAGTCGCGGCGTATAACTCAACGAGCCCGGTGCTCAAGCGCGGCCTCGCGCTGACGCCGGTGAAGTTCGGCATCTCGTTCAACCTGGCGCACCTCAACCAGGCCGGCGCGCTGGTGCACGTGTACGTCGACGGCTCGATCCTGGTCAACCACGGCGGCACCGAGATGGGCCAGGGCCTGAACACCAAGGTGGCGCAGGTGGTGGCGCACGAGCTCGGCGTGCCGCTGGCGCGTGTGCGCTGCACCGCCACCGACACGCAGAAGGTCGCCAACACGTCGGCCACCGCGGCGTCGACCGGTGCCGACCTCAACGGCAAGGCGGCGCAGGACGCCGCGCGCAAGATCCGCGAGCGGCTGGCCGCGTTCGCCGCCGAGCGACATCGCGTGCCCGTCACGCAGGTGCGCTTTGCCGACGGCACCGTGCAGGCGGGCGAGCAGCGCATCGCATTCGACGCGCTGGTGCGCGACGCCTACATGGCCCGCGTGCAGCTGTGGGCCGACGGTTTCTACGCCACGCCGGGCCTGCACTGGAACCGCGACACGCTGCAGGGCAAGCCGTTCTTCTATTTCGCCTATGGCGCGGCGGTCAGCGAGGTGGTGGTCGACACGCTCACCGGCGAGTCGCGCCTGCTGCGCGCCGACGTGCTGCACGACGTCGGCCGCTCGCTCAACCCGGCCATCGACATCGGCCAGGTCGAGGGCGCGTTCATCCAGGGCATGGGCTGGCTCACGACCGAAGAGCTGAAGTGGCACCCGCAATCGGGCCTGCTGATGACGCACGCGCCGAGCACCTACAAGATCCCCACCGCCAACGATTGCCCGGTCGAGTTCCACGTCGCGCTGTTCGAGGCCGACAACGTGGCCGACAGCATCCACCGCAGCAAGGCGGTGGGCGAGCCGCCGCTGCTGCTGCCGTTCTCGGTGTTCTTTGCGATCCGCGATGCGGTGTCGGCGGTCGGCGGCCACCGCGTCGACCCGCCGTTGCGCGCGCCGGCCACCGCCGAGGCCGTGCTCGACGCGATCGCCGCGGTGCGCGTGGGGGTCGCATGAACCTGCAGGCGCGGGCGCTGCTGTGGCTGGCCGAGGGACGGCCGGCGATGGTGGTCGAGGTCGAGGCCCATTCGCGGCTCGGTGCCGCGCGAGACAGGCACCCGCATGCTGGTGAGCGCCCGCGAGGTGATCGGCACGATCGGCGGCGGCCACCTCGAGCTGCAGGCGATCGAGCACGCGCGCCGGCTGCTGCGCGGCGAGCCGATGCGCCCGCAACGAACACCTGGCGCTGGGGCCCGCGCTCGGCCAGTGCTGCGGCGGTGCGTTGACGCTGCGCTACCGTCCGTTGGCCGACACCGCGCCCGCGTCGTGGCACGCGGCGCCTGCCTCGCGTTCGCGTTGCAGCTCTACGGCGCCGGCCACGTCGGGCGTGCGATCGTGCGACTGCTCGCGGGCATCGACTGCCGCGTGCAATGGATCGACGAGCGCGACAGCGAGTTCCCGGCCGAACCGTCGCCCGGGCACATCGAGCGCCTGTGCGTCGAGCCGGTCGAGGCCGAGGTCGCAAACGCGCCGGCTGGCGGCTGCTTCCTGGTGCTGACGCACAGCCACGATCTCGACTCTGGCGCATCACCGAGGCGATCCTGCGCCGCGGCGACTTCGCCTATCTGGGCCTGATCGGCTCGAAGACCAAGCGCGCACGCTTCGTGCATCGCTTCGAAGAGCGTGGCATCGCACGCCGACGTGCTGGCACGCATGACCTGCCCGATCGGCGTGCCCGGCATCGTCGGCAAGGAGCCTGAGGTGATCGCGGTCGCGGTGGTGGCGCAACTGCTCGCGGTGTCGTCTGCGCTGGCCTGCGTGACGGCCGAGCCTCGGTCGTCGTCGCGCTGACTCAGCCGCGCATCGCCTTCAGCAGCTCCTGCGAGCCGGCCGCGAGGATGCGGGCGTCGGAGCTCAGCGTCACCAGATCAAACCCCATCGCCGCGCGCGCCTTGGCCACCTCGGGCAGCCCGTTGTGCACGGCGGCGCGCACGCCATGCGCTTTGGCCCGCGCCAGGATGTGGGCGATGGCCTGCGCCACAGGTGGATCGACGTCGTCGAGCACCGGGCGGCAGCCGAGCGAGAGCGACAAATCCGACGGGCCGATGTAGACCGCATCGAGCCCTTCGACCGAGAGGATTGAATCGAGGTTGTCGAGCGCCTGCTTGGTCTCGATCATCGCGAACACCACGATGGTGTCGTTGGCCTTGCTGGCGTAGTCGCTGCCGCCGTACAGATTGGCGCGCACCGGGCCGAAGCTGCGGCTGCCGCGCGGCGCATAGTGCGTGTACGAGACCAGCCGCTGCGCATCTTCGCGCGTGTTGACCATCGGGCAGATGAGGCCGTAGGCGCCGGCATCGAGGCTCTTCATCACGATGCCCGGCTCCAGCCACGGCACGCGCACGATCGGCACCGTGGCCGTGGTGCTGATCGCCTGCAGCATCGTCACCATCTGCGCGTAGTCGATCACGCCGTGCTGCATGTCCACCGTCAGCGTGTCCCAGCCCTGGTGGGCCATCACCTCGGCGCTGAAGCTGTTGGGAATGGCCAGCCAGCCGTTGATGGCGTGCCGGTTCTGTTGCCACAGCGTGCGCAGGCGGTTTTCTCTCACGGCGTGCTCCTGGTTGTCCTTAGCGCGATCGGTCCGGCGCCGGGCCGCCCCAAGCCGGACCAGCCCCCTCGGGGGGCAGCGCCGGCGCGAAGCGACAAGCGTGGGGGCTCACAGTGCTGCCTGGCTGATCAGCTTGCCGGTGGCAAAGAACGATTGCAGGTTGTCGAACACGCGCTGCGCCATCGCGGCGCGCGTCTCCACCGTGGCGCTGCCGATGTGCGGCACCAGCACCACGTTGTCGAGCGTCATCAGCTCGGCCGGCACCCGCGGCTCGTTGCGCGAACACGTCGAGCGCGGCGCCGGCGATGCGGTGCTCCACCAGCGCGCGCACCAGCGCCGCCTCGTCGACCACCGAGCCGCGCGCCACGTTGATCAGAAAACCCTTGGTGCCCAGCGCATCGAGCACCGCCTGGTTGATCAGGTGATGCGTGGCCGCCCCACCGGGCACGATGGTCAGCAGGAAGTCGCACCAGCGCGCCAGCTCCACCAGCGACGGCTCGTGCGCGATCGAGGTGTCGATCACGGGGCGCCGGTTGTGGTAGCGGATGTCCATGTCGAAGGCCAGCGCGCGCTTGGCGACGGCGTGGCCGATGCGCCCGAGACCGACGATGCCCAGCTTCTTGCCGCTGACCTTGCGCTGCAGCGGGTAGGCGCCCTTGGGCCACGAGCCGGCGCGCAGGTAGCGCTCCGACGCGCCGATGCCGCGCGAGACGTCGATCATCAGGCCCATCGCCAGGTCGGCCACGCAATCATTCAGCACGTCGGGCGTGTTGCCCACCGGGACGCCACGCTGGGCGGCGGCAGCGAGGTCGATCTTGTCGACGCCGACGCCGAAGCTGGAGATCACCTTCAGCGAGGGCAATGCGTCGATCAGCGCCGCGTCGGCGAACCCCGCCGTGGCCAGGCCGACGAAGTCGCGGCCGTGTTCCTGAAGCCAGGTCTTCGGGTCCGGCTCGTCGACCAGGCGGTGCCAGTCGAAGCTCTCGGCCAGCTGCTTTTCCAGCGACGGCATCAGCCGGCCGTACTGCAACACCCTGTGCTTCATCGAGTCGCTCCCTTTTTGTCTGAACCCGGTGGCCGAATTCTCGCCGTTGTCGCAGCCGGGCGGCGAAGCGGGTTCAAACGCCGCCCGCTCGCTCTGCGGCCAGCGCGTGCGGCGAAGGTCGGCGGTCCGCGCCGGGGGTGCAATTCACGGGTTCAGTCATCAGTCATCGTACAAGCTGGTTTCAGGACTCGGCCCCCTGCCCGGCACGGCGCCGCCGTTCGCGGCTGTTGGCCAGGTGCGTGCGCATCGCGGCGCGCGCGGCGTCGGGGTCCTGGTTGGCGATGGCATCGAAGATGCTTTCGTGCTCGGCGTGGACGCGCCGCAGATAGGCGCGCCGCTCGTCGTCGAGCGCGTCCGTGGGGTCGAGCCGGGCGCGCGGAATGATCTTGGTGCCCAGCGTCGTCAACAGGCCGGCGAAATGCGCGTTCTGCGTGGCGCGCGCAATCTCGCCATGGAAGCGGAAGTCGGCGGCCACTGAGTCGCGCCCCGCATCGACGGCGCGCGCGAAATCGTCGAGCGCCTCGCGCATCAGCGCGAGGTTGGCCTTGCTGCGGCGCTGCGCCGCCAGTGCGGCGGCCTCGGTCTCGACGCCGATGCGCAACTCGAGCACCGCGATCACGTCGTTCAGCGTCGCCAGGTGCTTGGCCTCGATGCGAAAGGCGCGGCGCACCGGCGCCGCGTTGATCACGAAGGTGCCGATGCCATGGCGCGTGTGCACCAGACCGGCGGCCTGCAGCTTGGAGATCGCCTCGCGCACCACGGTGCGGCTGACGCCGAACTCCTCCATCACCGCGGCTTCGGTGGGCAGCTTGTCGCCGGCGGCCAGCGTGCCGGCGCGGATACGGCCGCCCAGTACATCGACGAGTTCGAGCGCCAGCGTGCGCGGGCGGCGGGGCGACAGCTCGGTGTGCATCGTGCCTTCGGTGGAAACCCGTGCCCGCGTTGACAGCGGGAAGCGCTTCGACGACTATGTTGTACGACAACATACAACTTGCGGCAACCCCGGCAACCCTTCCCGGCCAGCCATTCCGCGCCCCGACGACGATGCCATTCAACCGCTTGCTGCTCACCGGTGCCGCCGGTGGCCTGGGCCGCGTGCTGCGACCACGCCTGAAGCGCCTGTGCACCACGCTGCGCGTGTCCGACAAGGCCGATCTCGGCGCCGCTGCAGCGGGCGAAGAGGTGCGGCCGGCCGCGCTCGAAGACCGTGCGGCGATGCTCGCACTGCTCGACGGCGTCGATGCAGTCGTTCACCTGGGCGGCGTCAGCACCGAGCAGGCGTGGGATCCGATCCTCGCCGCCAACGTGGTGGGCGTGGTCAACCTGTACGAGGCGGCGCGCAAGCACGGCGTCAAGCGCATCGTGTTCGCCAGCTCCAACCACGTGACGGGCTTCTATCGGCAAGACGAGGTGATCTCACCGCGCGACCCGGTGCGCCCCGATGGCGCCTACGGCCTGAGCAAGGCTTGGGGCGAGAACGTGTCGCGCTTTTACTTCGACCGCTACGGCATCGAGACCGCGTGCCTGCGCATCGGCTCGTCGTTCCCCGAACCGAAAGACCGCCGCATGCTGGCCACCTGGCTGAGCTACGACGACCTCGAGCGCCTGGTCACCGCGTGCCTCACCACGCCCGTGCTCGGCCACGCCATCGTCTATGGCATGTCCGACAACACCAACGCGTGGTGGGACAACACACCGGCGCGCCACATCGGCTATCGGCCGCAGGATAGCTCCGAGCCGTTTCGCGCCGCGCTCGAGCAGCGCCAGCCAGCAATCGACCTGAGCGACCCGGCCGCTGTCTACCAAGGCGGTGTGTTCGTGCGCACCGGGCCGTTCGACTGATGGCGTGTCTCACGCACCGCCACTGCCACCCCATCCACACCGAGGAGACAGATCATGAACATCGCACGCCGCCCTCGCCGCTGCTGGCGCTGACCGCCGCGCTCGCCGTCCCATGGGCCGTTCAGGCACAAGACAAGATGGTCTTCAAGGCCGCCGACGTGCACCCGGCGGGCTACCCCACCGTGGTGGCGGTCGAGAACATGGGCAAGCGGCTCGACGACCGCGACCAACGGCCGCATCACGTTCCAGATGTTCCCGGGCAGCGTGCTCGGCGACGAGAAGTCGATGATCGAGCAGACCCAGGTCGGCGCGATCCAGATCGCACGCGTCTCGCTCGGGCCGCTGGGGCCGATCGTGCCCGAGGTCAACGTCTTCAACATGCCGTTCGTGTTCCGCGACATCAAGCACATGCGCGCGGTGATCGACGGGCCCGATCGGCCAGGAACTGCTCGACAAGATCAGCGCCAGCCCGGCCAGGATGATCGGCCTGGCCTGGATGGACGGCGGCTCGCGCAGCCTCTACACCAAGAAGCCGGTGCGCAAGCCCGACGACCTGAAGGGCCAGAAGATCCGCATGATGGGCAACCCGCTGTTCGTCGACACGATGAACGCGATGGGCGGCAACGGCATCAGCATGGGCTACGGCGAAGTCTTCACCGCGCTGCAGACCGGCGTCATCGACGGCGCCGAGAACAACCCGCCGAGCCTGTACACCGCCAACCACTTCAAGGCCGGCGCCAAGTACTACACGCAGACCAACCACCTGATCATCCCGGAGATCCTGGTGATGTCGAAAGTCACCTGGGACAAGCTGACGCCGGCCGACCAGGCGGAGGTGAAGAAGGCGGCGCGCGAGGCGCAGTTCGACCAGCGCACGCTGTGGGACGCTGCGGTGGCTGACTACACCGCCAAGCTCAAGGCCGAAGGCGTCGAGTTCATCGAGATGGACAACAAGCCGTTCTACGACGCCACCGCGCCGGTGCGCGCCAAGTACGGCGCGCAGTACGCCGACCTGATGAAGCGCATCGCCGACGTCAAGTGACGCGCGCCGCGCCTGCGCCACGCGCCGGCCACCCGCTTGCCGGCGCGTTCGACGCCCTGTACCTGGCCTGCATCTGGGTCGCCGGCATCGCCATCACGGTGATGTCGATCATCATCCCGGTGGGCGTGTTCATGCGCTACGTGCTGCAGTACGGTGCGCAGTGGCCCGAACCGATCGCGATCCTGTTGATGGTGGTGTTCACCTTCGTCGGGGCGGCAGCGGCCTACCGCGCCGGCGGGCACATCGCGGTAGCGATGTTCACCGATCCGCTGCCGCCTGCACTGCGGCGGGCGGTGGCGCGGCTGGTGGAGGGTCTGATGCTGCTGGTGTGCGCCTTCGTGGTCTGGTATGGCACGCGGCTGAGCCTGGAGACGATGGGGCAATACATCGCCGAGCTGCCGTGGATGCCGGTGGGCGTGACCTACCTCGCCATACCCATTGGGTCTCTGGCGACGCTGCTGTTCGTGATCGAGCACATGGTGTGGGGCCCGCAGACCGGGCGCGATGTGGTTCGTTTCGGCGAGGCGCATTGATATGACGAGCGACATCTGATGGATGCATTCATCCTGCTCGCCAGCTTCTTCGTGCTGATGATGATCGGCGTGCCGGTGGCCTATTCGCTTGGCCTGGCCGCGCTGGTGGGCGCGCTGTGGATCGACATCCCGCTCGACGCGGTGATGATCCAACTCGCCTCCGGGGTCAACAAGTTCTCGCTGCTGGCGATTCCGTTCTTCGTGCTGGCCGGAGCGATCATGGCCGAGGGCGGCATGGCGCGGCGACTGGTGGCGTTGGCCGGCGTGTTCGTCGGCTTCATCCGCGGCGGCCTGTCGCTGGTGAACATCATGGCCAGCACGTTCTTCGGTGCGATCTCGGGCTCGTCGGTGGCCGACACCGCGTCGATCGGCTCGGTGCTGATCCCGGAGATGGAAAAGAAGGGCTATCCGCGCAAGTTCGCCACCGCGGTGACGATCAGCGGCTCGGTGCAGGCGATCCTGATCCCGCCGAGCCACAACGCGGTGATCTACTCGCTCGCCGCCGGCGGCACGATCAGCATCGCGGCGCTGTTCATGGCCGGCGTGCTGCCCGGGCTGCTGCTCGGCCTGACGCTGGCGATCCTGTGCCTGCTCATCGCCACGACGCGAGAACTATCCGAAGGGCGAGGTCATTCCCTTCAGGCAGGCGGTGAAGATCGCGATCGAAGCGATGTGGGGGCTGATGACGATGGTCATCATCCTCGGTGGCATCCTCACCGGCGTGTTCACCGCCAACGAGAGCGCGTCGATCGCGGTGATCTGGGCGTTCTTCGTCACGATGTTCATCTACCGCGACTACAAGTGGCGCGACCTGCCCAAGCTCGTCCACCGCACGGTGAAGACGGTGACGATCGTGATGATCCTGGTGGGCTTCGCAGCCTGCTTCGGCTACCTGATGGCGCTGATGCAGATCCCGCTCAAGGTGACCACCTTCTTCACCAACATCGCCGACAACAAATACGTCATCCTGCTGCTGATCAACATCATGCTGTTGATCCTCGGCTGCCTGATGGACATGGCGCCGCTGATCCTGATCCTCACGCCGATCCTGCTGCCGGTGGTCAGGAGCCTGGGCGTCGACCCGGTGCACTTCGGCATGATCATGATGGTCAACCTCGGCATCGGCCTGATCACGCCGCCGGTGGGCACGCTGCTGTTCGTCGGCTCGGCCATCAGCAAATTGCGCATGGGTGTCATCGTGCGCGCGATGGTGCCTTTCTTCGTGGCGCTGTTCATCGTGCTGATGTTGGTCACCTACATCCCCTGGCTGAGCCTGTGGCTGCCGCGTACGATGGGGCTCTGAGCCATCGTCGCCGCGCATCCGATGTCCAGCCCCGTCTACGCCCCCACCTTCGGCAGCGAAGTCTGCGTAGCCTTCACGCCGGGCACGCGTTACCCCGATCCGGCGGTCGAGGTGCTCGACGAGTCGTTTCTCAAGTTGCGGATCTTCAGCGCCAGCGTCGAACAGCTTGCCACCGGCCTGCGCTGGGCCGAAGGGCCGGTGTGGTTCGGCGACGGGCGTTATCTGCTGTTCTCCGACATCCCGAACAACCGCATCCTGCGCTGGGACGAGACCACCGGTGGCACCAGCGTCTATCGCTCGCCCGTCGAACAACGCCAACGGCCACGCGCGCGACCGCCAGGGCCGCCTGATCGGCTGCGAGCACCTGACGCGGCGCGTCACGCGCACCGAATACGACGGTTCGATCACCGTGCTGGCCGATCGCTGGCAGGGCAAGCGGCTGAACTCGCCCAACGACATCGTGTGTGCACGCGACGGCAGCATCTGGTTCACCGACCCGCTGTTCGGCATCCTCGGCCATTGGGAAGGCACCCCTGCCGAGAGCGAAACGCCGTGGGCGGTGTACCGCCTCGATGCGCGCAGCGGCGAGTTGCAGCGCGTGATCGACGACCTCGCGGCGCCCAACGGCCTCGCGTTCTCGCCCGACGAGAAGATCCTCTACGTCGTCGAAAGCCGCGGTGTGCCTCATCGCAAGATCTGGGCATACGACGTCGGCACCGACGGCGTGCTCGCCAACAAGCGGCTCTTCGTCGACGCCAAAGGGCCGGGCGCCTACGACGGCATCAAGGTCGACGTGGCGGGCAACGTGTGGTGCGGCTTCGGCAGCAGCACGGGCGCCGACTTCGACCAGCTCGACGGCGTGCGCGTGTACAACGCCGACGGCCGCGACATCGCCCACATTCATCTGCCCGAGCGCTGCGCCAACCTGTGTTTCGGTGGCGCCAAGAACAACCGCTTGTTCATGGCCGCCAGCCACTCGCTGTACGCGCTGCACGTCAACACCACCGGCGCGGTGTGAATCGGCCTGACCCCGGTATGCGGTCGACGCGAAGTTTCGCGAGGTGACGCTAGAACTGACCCTTGTACCCGACCGCGAATCCGTGAGGGAGCAACTCGACCATGATCGGCACATTACGGCCGTGCGCATACCAACCGGACAAGCCGCCTATGCCCCAGCCCGCGAGCACGTCGGTTTGCCAGTGCGCCTGATTCTTGATGCGCCCCGCGCCAACGTAGATTGGCAAGAGAATCAAAGCGTAGGTGGCAGGATTCTCGTCACCGTATTCGAGCACGTATGGAGTCACCAGCGCAGCGGCCACTGCGGCCTCACCGCTAGGAAAGCTGTAGTTGGAACCCCCTTGGAACCAAAGGCAGGGATTGTCTGTCGTGCTCGGACGCACCCGCGTAAAGATGAATTTGCTGACGTTTGCCGTTGCGCCGGCGATGATCTGCGAATCGATGCCCTGCCACATTGTCTTGCCCAGCTGCGTTTCGGCGCCTTCCCAAACCGCGCCGCCAATTTCTGCGACCGTGAGAGCCCCCACCAAGCTGCGGTAGACATTCGGATTCCAGACGCCGGACGCGTCAAAGCTCACGCGATGATCCACGCGGGACCACCCGCAGTTCTGGGCGTCGCATCCAGTTGCAATCAGGATGAGGCCCGTCAACAGGAGAACTGCCCTTTTGATTCGCATCCCTCTCGTACCCGCAGTGTGGTGGGTCACAACATTGTGCGTGACCTCGAGCGCCGCTGAATACGAATCGAACGTGAGGCAACGCGGTTCATGGCCTATCAGCAGCTTGAGCCAACGTCTGCAAAGGCGTCTCCGCCGGCCCGAAGGTGAAGTTCTGACAGGCCCTCAATCGGCGAGCACCACCCACAACAAGCCAACCACACCGAGACCCACACCGGCCGGCAGCCCCCAGCGCTCGAGCCGCGACACCGCAGGCCCGACCACCACCTGCACGGGCACCGGCGCGCGCTCCAGCACGCGATGCGTCACCGAGTCTTGCAGCATGCGGGTCAGCGTGTTGCGGCGCGCGGTGCCCATCACGATGTGGTGGCAACCCAGCTGTTCGGCGGCGCCGCAGATCTCCTGCGCACGCTCGCCGACTCGCCACTGCGCCGCATAAGGCACACGCGCGCGCTCGAGCAACTGGCGTGCTCCCGCCAACGCGGCATCGGCGCGCTCGGCGTGCCAGGCGGCGCGGTCGCCGCGGCTGACGAAACGCGCGACATGCCGCGACAGCCGCGGCTGCACGTGCAGCAGGTGCAGCCGCAGGTCGTGGTCGCGGCGGTATTCATCGATCGCGTGGCGCAGCGCGTTCAAGCCGTTGTCGCTGCCGTCGATCGGCACGAGCACGTTCAGCATGGTGGGGTCTCCTTCGTCGGTTGCAGCGCCGGCGCGCGGCCGCTGATCGGCCAGCTCCGACAGCCGGGCGCGGATGCGTGAATCGAGGTGCCGGTGGTTGCGCACGAACGCGGCGAGCAGCACCGCGGGCACCAGCGCATAGCCGAGCACCATCGCGGCGGCGTGGTCGGCCAGCCAGGCTTTCACCTGAGGCTCGCTGCGCACCATCACCACACCGGTCCACACCAGCACGCCGGCGCCGAGGTACACCACCGCGGGCACCCGTTCGACGATCTTGAGCACGATCGTGCTGCCCCACATCACGATCGGCACGCTGATGGCCAGGCCCAAGGCCACCAGCAGCAGATTGCCATGCGACGCACCGGCCACCGCCAGCACGTTGTCCAGCCCCATCAGCGCGTCGGCCACGATCACCGTGCGCATCGCGCTCCAGAAGCCCGCCACGTGCGCCGATGCGGCGCCCGGCGCCGAGGCCTCCTCGGGCATCAGCAGCTTCCAGGCGATCCACACCAGCAGCGCACCGCCGATCGCGAGCAAGCCGGGAATCTGCAGCAGCCACACCACCGCCGCGGTGAGCACGATGCGCACGCCCACCGCGCCCACCGCGCCCCACGCGATGGCGCGGCGCTGCAGGTGCGCCGGCAACTGGCGCGCAGCCAGCGCAATGACGATCGCGTTGTCGCCGGCCAGCACGACGTCGATCAGCACGATCGCCAGCAGCGACGACAAGAATTGGGAAGTTTCCATCGCCAGCGGTCACCGGGTTATCGAAGTCGCTTTCATTGTGGTGAACGGGCCGCCGCGCCGCGCGCGAGTTTCACGACAACTGTCATCGTGAATCGCGATGCCAGGGTGCGCGACCGCGCGCCTCTGCTATAACGACGCTCAAGCGCGGCGGCTTCAATCGCCGCCGCGTCGAAGTCGCAAAGCGGGAGTAGTTCCGGCGCCGCACCCGCGGGGCCGACGGAGCACCGTCAAGACGGGCCCTGGTGGCTCCGGTGCCCGAGCGAAGCGCGTGGCTCGCGTCGCCGAACGAGACCTTTGCCGTGGGGTGGCTCGCCTCAGCCGACGGCCACCGGCAAGGGTGCCGCGCGCGACGTCGTTCGGTCGCTGCACCGCGTAGACGAGGTGCGACGGCCATGGAACCTGAACAACTGCGACGCTATCTGCGGCACGGCCTGATGCCGCAGCTGGCGGCGTTCGATGCGGTGATGCGGCTGGGTTCGGTGACGCGGGCGTCGCGGGCGCTGCACATGGCGCAACCCACCGTGTCGGGCCATCTGCGCAAGTTGTCCGATGCGCTCGGAGTGCGCTGTTCCACAGCGACGGCCGCCGCATGCTGCCCACCGCGCCGGCGCACGCGCTGCACGAAGGCGCGCGCGACCTGTTCGCCACGCTGCACGGCATCGAATGTGCGCTCGCGCCATGGCGCCAAGCGGCGCAGCCGCGTGGCGATCGCGAGATCCGTGCGCGACGCGGCGCAGCCAGCCAGACCCCTGTGCATCACGCGAAAGGATTTGACCTTTTGAACCGCGACCCCATGTTTACCCCTGGAGCGCCGGGCCGCGCGCGCGGATGAGCCGATCGCACCCACAATACCCACGCAGCCCCCAAGCGCGCATGCACCCGATGCGTCGCATCGAACCTCGAAGGAATGACCATGAAGACCTGGCTGATGGCCGTGCTGCTGGTGAGCGTGTCGATCGCGCTGGTGCCCACTGCAGTCGATGCCAAGCGGCTTGGCGGCGGGCGGCCGGCCGGCATGCAGCGCACGGCGCCCGACAAGCCCGCGCAAAGTGCGCCGACCACGCCGGCGGCGAACCCCAACGCGCCCGGTGCACCTGCCAATGCGGCAGCGCCTGCGGCGCCCGGTGCCATGCCGCCAGCCGCTGCGGCGCCCACGCGCTCATGGCTGGGCCCGGTGGCGGGGCTCGCAGCAGGCCTCGGGCTGGCCGCGCTGTTCAGCCACCTGGGCATGGGCGAGGGCTTTGCCAACATCGTGATGCTGGCGCTGCTGGCGATGGTCGCTTTCGTGGCGATCCGCTGGCTGATGCGTCGCTTCGCATCGGGTGGCTCGCAGCCGATGCCCTATGCGATGGCGGGTGCGGGTGCGGCTGGCCCTGGCGCGGGATCGAACGCGCTGGCGCCACCGCCTCGGATCGAGCCGCGGTTGGCATCGCCGGACGCACCGGCCGCCACCGGCACACGTCTGGCGCTGCCCGCCGACTTCGACGTCGCGGCGTTCGAGCGCATCAGCAAGACGATCTTCATCCGCCTGCAGACGGCCAACGACGGCGCCGACCTGAACGACCTGCGTGCGTTCACGACACCGGAGCTCTTCGCGTCACTGCGCCTGGATCTGCAGGAACGCGGCCCCACCGCGCAGCAGACCGACGTGGTGGCCCTGAACGCCGAGCTGCTCGATTTCGCGCAGGAGAGCGAGCGCCAGATCGTCAGCGTGCGTTTTCACGGGCTGATCCGCGAGGAAGCCAGCGCACCGGCCGCACCGTTCGACGAGGTGTGGCACCTGGTGCGGCCGCTCGATGGCAGCCGCTCGTGGGCGATCGCGGGCATTCAGCCCGCAGCGCAGGATGCGGCGTTGGCCGCGTGACGACAGCGATCAGGCGATCAGCAGCGCGCGAAAGTCGTTGACGTTGGTCAGCGTCGGGCCGGTGATCACCAGGTCGCCGAGCGGCTCGAAGAACGAGAACGCGTCGTGCCGATCCAGGTGCTCGGCCGCCTTGAGCGACAACGCGGCGCCGCGCGCCAGCGTGTCGGGCGTAACGATCGCGCCGGCGTTGTGTTCGACGCCGTCGATGCCGTCGGTGTCGGCCGCCAGCACCCACACACCGGGCTCGCCTTGCAGCGCGATCGCGCAGCCGAGCAGGAACTCGGTGGCACGGCCGCCGCGCCCGGTGCGCCCAGCACCGGCACGCACGGTCACCGTCGTTTCGCCGCCGCTCAGAATCACGCAAGGCCGCGC
Source organism: uncultured beta proteobacterium (assembly GCA_963774185.1). GTDB lineage: Bacteria > Pseudomonadota > Gammaproteobacteria > Burkholderiales > Burkholderiaceae_C > JAEUPI01. The sequence goes on along the minus strand of CAVZEK010000030.1, from coordinate 2,154 downwards.
GAACGGTTGGCCGCGGCGGCGCACCGCGCGCGCCAACGCCGCATGCACCTTACCCACCTCGCGCGATTCGCCTTCGATCTCGTCGCTCAGAATGTGCGCAGCCAGGCCGCGCTCGCGCGCCAACGCGGCGGCGGCCTCCAGGCTCTGCTGTGGCGTGGCGATCAAATGCACCTCGTGGCCGCGAAATGCCGCATCGCCGGGCTTAGGCGTCTCGAAGGCTGCGCTGTTCAGGCCCGCTTGGGCCGCCGCAGGAATCGCAATGCGGTAGCGCGCCAGGATGCGCAACGCATCGGCGCAGGTGCTCGCATCGGGCACCGTGGGGCCGCTGGCGATGATCGACGGGTCGTCGCCGGGTACGTCGCTGATCAGCAGCGTCACCACGCGCGCCGGCGCGCAGTGTGCGGCCAGGCGCCCGCCCTTGATGGCCGACAGGTGCTTGCGCACGCAATTCATCTCGTCGATCGCGGCGCCGCTGGCCAGCAGCGCCTGGTTGATCTGCTGCTTATCGGCCAAGGTCAGGCCATCGGCCGGCAGGCTCAGCAATGCAGAGCCGCCGCCGGAGATCAAGCACAGCACCAGATCGTCGGCGGTGAGGCCGTGCGTGAGCCCTACCATGCGTTGCGCAGCGCGCTCGCCGGCTGCGTCAGGCACCGGGTGCGACGCTTCGACGACTTCGATGCGGCCGGGGCGCTGGCGCAACGCGGCCGGCACGTGGCCGTAGCGCGTGACGACCAACCCCGACAACGGCGCATCGCGCGGCCACATGGCGTCGAGCGCCGCGGCCATCGCGCCGCCGGCCTTGCCGGCACCCAGCACCAGGGTGCGACCACGCGGCGGCGCCGGCAGAAACTGCTGCATCACCTGCGCCGGCTGTGCGCGCGCCACCGCCGCGTCGTACAGCGCACGCAACAGCGCTCGCGGGTCGTCGTCAATCATGTACGCGGTCTTCGGCTGCGGCGTCAATGCGCAAGCGGCAGCGGGGTCAACTGACCAGCATCACGCGCATGCCGAGCTGCTTGCCGCCCACCCGATCGAGCACCTGGATCGTGGTCTGCCGCGGGGTGAACGCATCGGGCAGCGGCACGCTGCCGCGCAGGCTCTGGTTGGCCGCCACCGACACCTTGATCGGGTCGAGCGTGACGTAGCGCTCGGCGCCACCGGCAACCCCTTTGACGACGAACTGCAACACGGCGGCCATCGGCGCGTCGCCGCCCTTGGTGCGCGTGAGCAGCACCTCGTAGCTGAGCGCGCCGTGCTGCCGGGTCAGGCGCGCGGCGCGCACTTCGACCACGCCACCGCGCGGATCGGGCGGCAGCGAGGCAATCAGAAAATCTTCGTTGGCGCGGCTGTTCTTGGTGCGTTCGCGGTCGGCGGCCAGTTCATCGGCCAGACCCTTGCGCTCGGCCACCACGGCTTCGAGCCGCTGCGTCGTGGCGGTCAGGTCAGCACGCGCGCGATCGCGATCCTGCTCGGCCAGCGCCAGCCGCTCGCGCAGCGTCGCCGCCTCGGGGGCCGACAGCCGCGGCGGCAGGAACCGTTCTTGCACCACCAACACGCCGGCGACACCCGCGGCGCCACCCAGCAAGAGCAGCACCAGCCAACGCGGCAGCCGCCACGGGGAGCGCTGACGGCCATAGGGTTCGAAGGCAACGGGTTTGAAGTTTTCGAGCATGCTTGGACAACGACGCGAGGCCGCTCAGCGGCCACGTTCTACCACAGGCGCCCAGGCCGACCCGCCGCATCGGGGGAGACTTTTTCAACGCGCGACGACTGCGATGCCACGCAACTGCCCCGCCTGTGGCGCGCTCGGCGGCCGAGGATAGCGCTGCGGGTCGAGCCGGTGCAACAACTCGGCCTCGCGGGCTCGAGCGAGCGCGACGTTGGCGATCTTGACGTGGCCATAGCCGCGCATCGTCAGCGGCAGGCGCGCGATCTCGCTGGCCAACGCCAGCGTTTCGATGCGCAGCCGCGGCAGCAGCTCGTCGATGCGCGCTTCGTACTGCACGACCAGTTCGCGCTCCATGCGGCGCTCGCTGGTGCGGCCGAAGAGGTCGAACGCACCGCCGCGCAGCCGCCTGCCGCGTGCCAGCACGCGCAACAACGGCAGCAGCCAGCCGCCCAGGCGCAGCTTGCGCGGCGGCTGGCCGTCGCCTC
>CAVZEK010000029.1:0-83858 GCA_963774185.1 uncultured beta proteobacterium | reverse complement strand
GGGCACCGCATCGGGCAGGTTGCGGAATCGAATCGCTGCGTGAGCCGAACCCAGCGGCTCGTCAGCGGTAAACCGGAAAGTCGCGAGTCAGCCGGGACACCTGCTCGCGCACCCTCGCGATCGCCGACTCGTCCTGCGGCGCCTCCAGCACGTCGGCGATCAGATGGGCGGTCTGCTCCGCCTCGGCCTCGCGGAATCCGCGCGTCGTCATCGCCGGCGAGCCCAGCCGCACGCCGCTGGTCACCATGGGTTTTTGCGGATCGTTGGGGATCGCGTTCTTGTTGCAGGTGATGTGAGCACGTTGAAGCACCGTTTCGGCATCCTTGCCGGTGATGCCCTTGGGACGCAGGTCCACCAGCATCACATGGCTCTCGGTGCGGCCCGATACGATGCGCAGACCGCGCTTGACCAGCGTGTTCGCCAGCACCGACGCGTTGTTCAGAACCTGCTGCTGGTAGTTCTTGAAGGATGGATCGAGGGCCTCTTTGAACGCCACCGCCTTGGCTGCGATCACGTGCATCAGTGGCCCACCTTGAATGCCCGGGAAGACAGCACTGTTGATCGCCTTGGCAACCGCATCCTTCATCAGGATCAAGCCGCCTCGAGGTCCGCGCAGTGTCTTGTGGGTGGTCGACGTCACGACGTCGGCGTGTGGCACCGGGTTCGGGTACAGGCCGGCGGCGATGAGGCCCGCGTAGTGAGCCATGTCGACCATCAGATAGGCGCCGATCTCGCGTGCCACCTCGCCGAATCGTTCGAAGTCGATGCGCAGCGAGTAGGCCGAGGCGCCGGCGATGATCAACTTGGGCCGCTCGCGCACGGCCAACGTTCGCATCGCGTCGTAGTCGATCTCCTCGCGTTCGTTCAGGCCGTAGCTCACGACCTTGAACCACTTGCCACTCATGTTCAGCGGCATGCCGTGCGTCAGGTGTCCGCCCTCGGCCAGACTCATGCCCATGATGGTGTCGCCCGGCTGCAGCAGCGCGAAAAGCGCTGCCTGGTTGGCCTGCGAGCCGGAGTTCGGCTGCACGTTGGCATGCTCGGCGTTGAACAGGCGCTTCAGTCGCTCAAGCGCCAGTTCTTCGACCTGATCGACGAACTCGCAGCCGCCGTAGTAGCGTTTGCCTGGGTAGCCTTCGGCGTACTTGTTGGTGAGTTGGCTGCCTTGCGCGGCCATCACCGCCGGCGAGGCATAGTTCTCCGAGGCGATCAATTCGATGTGTTGTTCCTGGCGCTGATTCTCGGCCAGGATGGTGGACCACAATTCCGGGTCCACTGCAGCCACTGTATGGGTAGAACGATCAAACATGGCAGGCGAATCCTCCGTCGCTGACGCCGCGGACGACGGCTCCTTGGCCGACCCCATCCGACAGCTGCCCAGGCGAACGGCGAACCCCGCAGGCCATCAGCGCCGCAGGCCGCGCTTCCTGGTGGTCGTCCACCTTGGACTCGATCGAGCCCTATCGCCAGTCGCGCGTAGGTCGAAAGTCTAGCGGACAGGCAGCGCGCCGCCGTCACCGCTGACGGAGCGACCCAGGCCACCCGATTCGCTCGGCGGTCGCTCGGCGACGCATCCTGCAGCCCCCGGCCCGATCGGAGCTCCCCGATCTTAGCCATCGAACCACAGCGAAGGGTGCAGGCAGCGAGGCCGTTACCGACACCCACCTGCCGTCGGCCACGCGCCTGAGATTCGACTGTTCGGCGAGTACCTTTACGACGTAGCCGCCGTCATCACTAGATTGGCCGCACCCACGTAGAACTTCAGGCCCGCCTCGAAGCTGCCCGCACGCACGATGCATTCCTTGAGCACCTGGACCCCGACGCGAAGGTTGGTCACCGGATCGAATGCAGCGCGCACGCCACCGTACGGTTCGTACTTGTCGTCGTGCACGCGCGTCATCACCTGCATCAGCCCCTGAGCGCCGACCGAGCTTTGCGCGAACGGGTTGAAGCTCGACTCGATGGCCATGACTGCCAGAATCAGCGTCGGGTCGAGGCCAGAGCGGCGTCCGCTCTCCCACGCTTCCTGCACCAAGCGGCTCACCGGTTCGACGGCCACGCGATACCTGCGAGCCAGCCAAGTGGCGACCGAGGCCTGTTGCTTGGACAGGGTCGTCAGGTCGGCGGCAGTTACTCGTGCGACCGCGTCCGGAATTGGCGGTTCAGGGGCGTCGCCTCGCTCGCCAAACGCGCTTCCTGCCTTGCCAACAGCCAGCCCAACGCGCGCTGTTCGGCGCCCGTCACGCAGGTCCGGATGCGCTGCCGAGAAGAGAACAAAGCCACAGACCACCGACAGGCCCAGAAGCGCCAGCGTGTTGTGGCTGACCTCGAGCATCCCGATGCCGACGTCGCGAGCGAACGTCGCGGCCGAATCCGAACAGGCGCGATAGATTGCGGTGAGAGGGCTCGGGGCGTTCATGCGTGGACTCGCCTCGGGTTTCCCCTCGACGAGTGAAGCGCTTGGATTCTAGGTACGCCTCAAATAACCAGTCAATTATTAAGAACACGTCTTAAATAACCAATCGTATGCACTACAAAGATCTGCGCGGCTTTCTGGTCGGCCTGGAAAAGGCAGGCGAACTGCTGCGCATCGACGAATCGACCTCGCCGAAGCTTGAATTGACGGCAATTGCTGACGTGGCGTTGCGTCGAAAGGGCCCGGCACTGCTGTTCAGGAAGCCGGACGGCTTCGATGCAAGAGTCCTCACCAACCTGTTTGGCACACCCAGGCGTGTGGCCCTCGGGATGGGTGTCGGCGGGATTGAGGGCCTGCGCCAACTTGGTGCGTTGTTGGCGAGCCTTCGCGAGCCGAATCCACCACGCGGCCTCGCCGACGCGGGTCGGCTGGTAGGAATGGCCAAGGCCCTGTGGAACATGAAACCCTCCACGCGATCGAGCGGCCCTTGCCGCGACGTGCGCATCGAGGGCGATGCAGTCGACTTGTCGCGTTGGCCGATCCAGATCTGTTGGCCAGGCGATGTTGGGCCGCTGATCACTTGGGGCTTGGTCATCACACGCGGGCCGCTGGCCGGACCAAACCCACAACAGCGCCAAAACCTGGGTATCTATCGCCAACAGGTGATCGGGCGGCGAGAAACCATCATGCGCTGGCTGCCCCATCGTGGTGGCGCGCAGGATTTTCGCGAATTCGCCCGGCTCAATCCGGGGCGGCCGTTTCCGGTGGCGGTGGCGCTGGGAGCCGATCCAGCGACCATGTTGGGCGCGGTCACACCGGTGCCCGACACGCTGTCGGAGTATCAGTTTGCCGGGCTCTTGCGCGGTTCCCCGACCGAGCTGGTCGACGCAAACGTCGGCGAGCCCAAGCGGCCGCTGCAGGTGCCGGCCCGCGCAGAGATGGTGCTCGAGGGGCACATTCCGGTCGCCATGGCGGGGTTTGCAAGTCACAGCGAGCATGGCGTGCCCTGCAAGTCGATCAACGGCTACCTGCACGGGCTCGAAGGGCCCTTCGGCGATCACACCGGCTACTACAACGAGCAGGAGTGGTTCCCGGTGTTTCGCATTGATCGCATCACGCACCAGCGCGATCCGATCTACCACTCAACCTATACCGGCAAACCGCCCGACGAACCGGCCGTGCTGGGCCTCGCATTGAACGAAGTTTTCGTGCCGATTCTGCAGCGCCAGTTCCCCGAGATCGTCGACTTCTATCTGCCGCCCGAGGGCTGCAGCTACCGGCTGGCGGTGATCTCGATCCGCAAGGAATATGCCGGCCACGCCAAGCGGCTGATGTTTGGGCTGTGGAGCTTTCTGCGCCAGTTCATGTACACGAAGTTCATCATCGTCACTGACGACGACATCGACATTCGCGATTGGAAGGAGGTCGTCTGGGCCATCACGACTCGATGCGATCCGGTGCGCGACACCACGCTGGTCGATCAAACACCCATCGACTACCTCGACTTCGCGTCGCCAGTGGCCGGGCTCGGCGGAAAGATGGGCCTGGACGCGACGGCGAAATGGGCGGCGGAAACGAGCCGTCAGTGGGGCCAACCGATCGCACAGGATGCCGACACGCAGCGACGGATGGCGCAGGTCTATGACCGATGGATGTCCATCCGGTCAGACTCCCCAGCTTGAACTCCGGGCTCTGCCGGTGTATCGTGCATTCGCCTGCTTGCAGGCGTTGAAAGACCATGCGCAGTCTCTGCGCTAGGGGCCCTGGACCGAAAACCTCTGGAGCCCCGCCCGGTGACCTGAGTCACCCACCCCTCCCGCCCTCATGGCGTGGAGGGGTTTCGTTTTTGGGCCGTTGAGATCCCGACGCCGCTTCAGGCGCCCAACAGGATCCCTGCCATCTCATGCAGTACGAGCCGCACGCGCCGGAAACCCTCGCTCGAGGGCAGCCAGCGCAGCACGGCCTGCTCGCTCGGCGGCGCAAGGCCCATCGGTGCCGCCCACACGCGCATCGGCGATTCGGCTCGCTGGCCTTCGAGCTGGAAGGCCCGAATCGCACGTGGCATGTGGAAGCCGTGCGTCACCAGCACGAGATCGGTGATGCCCGCTGTTTTGAGCATGGCGATGCTGCGTGCCGCGTTCTCGCGTGTGTCGCGCGATTCGCCCTCACTCCAGGTCAGCGGCTTGCCGTAGTCGCGTTCGGCGATGCGCGCTGCCGCCTCGGCTTCGCTGGTTCCGACGCTGTCGCCGTAGCCCACACCGCCGGAGAACATCAGCGGCGCACCGGTCTGCCGTGACAGCCACACGCCGTAGTGAAGCCGCTGCAGCGAGATGTCTTTCAGGTTCGAGACGCCGTACTCTGGCGCCATCGCTTCGCGCCCGCCGCCTAGCACGACGATGGCCACTTTGTTCGACGTCGACCCAGCGATCCGTTTGATTTCAGCCACCCGTTCCGGGCTGAGGGGCACGGGTGGCTTGAGTGCGACGCGCTCGAGCCAGTAGCCCACGGCGGTGGTGCAGCACAGCCACAGCCCGGTCGCCCCCAGCAGGATGACGAGCCACGATACCGTGCGCCGCCAGTACATCATTCGTGCACCCACGAACATCAGCAGCAGCCACGGCACGGGTGGCAACAGCAGCGCGGCCAGCACCGGCTTCCACGATTGAATTCCCAGCAGGATGAAGAGATCGTTCACGGAGCTACGGGTCGAATACGATGGCGAATTTTGCGCCGGGCCCTCGGTGGCACCCCGTGCAATATGACCGTGGCGAAACCCGCTGTTACCGCTGCCTATGACTCTGTGCGACGCGACAGTCGACCGATGCGGGTGTGCGCTGGAGTGAGCGGCCGTCGGCACAATGGCCGCGTTGTCAGCAATGGCGCGGGCCAACCGACTACGCAAATTCGCAAACTTGGAGGCATGCCGTGGCGATCGAGACCATCACGCTGGGCGGAGGGTGTTTCTGGTGCCTGGAGGCTGTCTACGAGCAGGTTGACGGCGTGCAGTCGGTGCAGTCGGGGTACAGCAACGGCCACGCGCGCCAGCCCAGCTATCAGCAGGTCTGCGAAGGCGGCACCGGACATGCAGAGGTCGTGAAGGTGCAGTTTGACAACGCGACGATTTCTTTGCGCGAGGTGTTGGAGATCTTCTTCTCGATCCATGATCCGACCACGCTGAACCGGCAAGGCAACGACGTCGGCTCGCAATACCGCTCGGGTATCTACTACCACGACGAGGCACAGCGGGCGCTCGCGCAATCGGTGATCGATGAGGTGAATGCCGAGCTCAAGGGGCGCGTCGTCACCGAGCTGAAACCACTCGACAACTATTGGCCAGCAGAGGCCTATCACCAGCACTACTTCGAGCGCAATCCGAACCAGGGCTATTGCGCGTTCGTGGTCGGCCCCAAGGTCGCGAAGTTCCGCAAGACCTTCGCGTCGCGGCTGCGCAAGGCCTGATGTGTTGTTGCTGCGCGGGCTCAGCCAAAGCTATCCTGGCGCGACGAGGCTCACGCTTCCCGACTTCGAGGCCAGCGGTGCCGCACCAGTGGTGTACGCATGGTGCCGGTGTTCCCGCAGGACGTGCAGGCTCTGAAGAACCGCACGGTCAAACTCAAAGGCCTCATGATGCCGCTGGAGCCCGGCGAAAAGCAGCGCCACTTCCTGCTGTCGTCGGTGCCCGTCACATGTGCGTTCTGTGTCCCCGCCGGGCCCGAGGGGGTGGTCGAGGTGCGCAGCCGCACGCCGGTGAAATACACGCTCGAGCCGTCGAGGGCCGCCTTGCGGTGCTGAGCAGCGACCCCTATGGGCTGCTCTACCGCACTGTCGACGCGGCGCCCGTGCAACCCTGAGCCGGGAGCCGCTTCAAGGCGCCAGTCGCTGGCGCAGCCAGCGACCCGCCTCCAGGCTGTAGCGCACGCGATCGTGCAGGCGGCTGCGCCGGCCTTGCCAGAACTCCCAGCGATCGGGAACCAGGCGGTAGCCGCCCCAATGCGGTGGGCGCGGCGGTTTCAGGCCGTGGCGGGCAGCGGCCTTGGCGGCGTTGGCCACCAATACCGCACGCGAGGTGATCGGCTGGCTCTGCGGTGACGCCCAAGCCCCTATTCGCGAGTCGAGTGGTCGCGTGGCGTAGTAGGCGTCGGATTCCTCGGCGGAGACCTTCTCGACCGAGCCCTCGATGCGCACCACACGCTCGAGCTCGACCCAATGGAATTGCAGCGCCGCGTGCGGCTCGTGCGCCAGCTCGCGGCCCTTGCGGCTGTCGTAGTTGGTGTACCAGACCAGGCCCCTGGCATCGAACCCCTTGATCAGCACGATGCGCGTCGACGGGCGGCCATCGGCGCCGACGGTGGCCAGCGTCATCGCGTTGGGCTCAGGCAACTGCGCTTTGATGGCCTGCTCGAGCCAGGTCTCGAACTGGCGCAGCGGGTCATCGGCGCACGACGCCTTCGTCGAGCTCGTCGCGCTCATAGCTTTTGCGCAGTTCGGCCAACGCCGCCTTATCCATGCAGGCAGTATGCACGTTGGCAACATGTTGGGACTGCACCCTACGTGGAACGCCCTAAGTGAAGCTACCACTGTTTTTCGATGTCGGTGTTGACACGATGCTTCGAGTGTCTGCAGGCTGCGCGGGCCATGGTGGGGATGGCACTGCGCGCAGGCAAGGCGACGACAATGAAGAAGCCCCCAACCGTCATCGTGCTGGCAGCCGGCCGTGGCAGCCGATTCAAGGCGCCTGACCACAAACTGCTGCAAGCGTTCGGCACCTCCACCGTATTGGGCACCGCGCTCGAGCACGCGATCGAAACCGGCCTGCAGCTGCGCGTGGTCACCACCGCGGCGGTCAGTGCCGAGGCGCGCCGCCATGTGGCGCGGCGCGACATCGTCGAGCTGCCCACGGTCACCGGCCACAGCGGCGAGACCTTGGGCATGGGCTTTTCCATCGCCAGCGGCGTGGCCGCCAGTGCCGACGCCGGTGGCTGGCTGATCCTGCCCGGCGACATGCCATCGTTGAAGCCGGCGCACCTCTGCTGGCCGTGGCCGCGCAGCTGCCGCAGCACGCGGTGGTCTACGCGCAGCACATCGGGCGGCGCGGCCACCCGGTGGGTTTTGCGGCGGAGCTGTATTCCGAGCTCGTGCAATTGTCGGGGGACGAGGGTGCGCGCCGCCTGGTGGCGCGTTATCCGTCATTCGGTGTCGAGGTCGACGATCCCGGCGTGCTGATCGATGTCGACACGCTCGACGACCTTGCGGCACTGCACGCGCCCGCGGCGCCGAGCGCACCCAATCGGCCGCGCGCCCGCCACTGAAACGCGTGTTCGCGCGGTCACTCGGCCGCGGCGGGTTCGCCAGGCAGGCCGAACAGCGAGTGCATGGCATCGCGCACCTGATCGCTGACCATCGCCTGCGCGTTGTGGTGCGTGCCGTTTCGGCCAGGATGAAGCGCTTGGGCTCGCGGGCGCGGTCGTACAACGCGCGGCCGAGCGCCGGCTGGATCATCCGATCCTGCGCGCCATGCACCACCAGCACCGGTGAGCCCACCTCGGCAATGCGCTGCGCGGCGTCGAAGCGCTGCGTGATCAGCGGCCCCAACGGCAGCCAGCCGAATCGCATTGTCGCGAACACATCGGGCACCGACGTGAAGCCGCCTTCGACCACCACGCCGGCCTCGTCGTCGACCTCGGCGGCCAGATGAACCGCGATCGCGCTGCCCAGCGAATGGCCGTAGATCAGCCGCTGCTGCTTCGGCTGCTGCTGGCGCAGCCAGTCCCACGCCGCGCGGGCATCCTCGTAGGCGGTGGTCTCGGAGGGCAGCGCGTCGGTGCTGAGGCCGAAGCCGCGGTAGTCGATGCCCAGCACCGACACCCCCATCGCGTGCAGGCGGCGCATGCGAAACGAGCTGCTCGTCACGCCCCAGCGCGCGCCGTGCAGGTACAGCATCACCGGCGCATCGGGGTTGGCCTGCGGCAGCCACAGCGCGTGCAGCTTCACCGGCGCGTCGGCACCGGGCGGCGTGAACTCGATCCAGCGATCCTGCATACCATCGGCGACGGCCGTGGCACCGTGCCAGTTGTCTTTGCTGGGCTGGAAGATCCACTTGCGCTGCTGCTCGTCGAGCGTGGCGCAGCCTGCCAGCAGCAGCATCCATGTGGCCAGCACCGCGCCGAACCAGCGCATCGGATTGCCTCGCACCGTCGTCTCCCGAGTCATCGACCGCGCAGAAATAGCGCGTCGAGCTCCTTTAACGTCACTTGGCGCCAGGTCGGACGTCCGTGATTGCACTGATCCGCCCGCTCGGTGGCTTCCATCTGGCGCAGCAGCGCGTTCATTTCGTCGATCGTCAGCCGCCGATTGGCGCGCACGGCCGCGTGGCAGGCCATCGTGGCCAGCAAGTCGTCGCGCGCGCGCTGCACCACGCGGCTCGAATCGGTCTGCTCGAGTTCGGCCAGCACCGCGCGCGTCAGCTCCACCAGGTCGGCGTCGGGCAACGCGGCAGGACGGCTTCGAATGGCCAGCGTGTTCGCGGTCAGCGGCGTGACATCGAGCCCCAGCGCCGCCAGCGCGTCGGGGTTGGATTGCGCGGTGGCCATCTCGCCGGGCGAGGCGGCCAGCGTCACCGGCACCAGCAGCGGTTGCGCCTGCAACGCGGCTGCGCCGCGCGACTTGAGTTGCTCGTAGACGATGCGTTCGTGCGCGGCGTGCATGTCCACGATCACCAGGCCGTGCGCGTTCTCGGCCAGCACGAAGGCGCCCCCGATTTGCGCCAGTGCGCGCCCCAAGGGCCAGGTGTCCGGATCGGCTGTTGCCTGCGTGGCCGCCGGCGCCGGCGGACTTGCCACGGCGGCAACGGCTCGAATGCGTGCAGGCGGGTGGCCAACGGCAGACCCAGCGAGGCCTGCGTGCGACCCGGCATGAGGGGCAGACGCGCCGCCATCGGTGCGGTGCCCTGCCGACCGGCTGCGAATACGCAGTGTCGCCATAAGGATCGCCGCTGCGCGGCAGTGCCAGCGTGGCCTCCACCGCACGCAGCACCGCCTGGTGCAGCGCCCGGCCGTCGCGAAAGCGCACCTCGACCTTGGTGGGATGCACGTTGACATCGACCAGCGACGGCGCGATGCGCAGGAACAGGGCGTACGCAGGTTGACGCTGGCCATGCAGCACGTCGTCGTAGGCGCTGCGCACGGCGTGCGCCACCAGGCGGTCGCGCACATGGCGGCCGTTGACGAACAGATACTGCAGATCGGCGCGCGCGCGGGCCGCATCGGGCAGGCCGACGCGGCCATGCAGCGCCAGCGGACCCACTTCGCTGGCCAGCACGCGGCTGGCGCCGATGAAGGCGTCGCCGAGCACGTCGCGCAGCCGCTGCTCGGGCGGTGCGGCGCGCCATTGGTGCAACAGCCGCCCGTCCTGCCACAACGCGAACTCCACATCGGAACGCGCCAGCGCATGGCGCCGCAGCGCTTCGGTGCAGTGCGCGAGTTCGGTGGCTTCGCTCTTCAGAAACTTGCGGCGCGCCGGCGTGTTGAAGAACAACTCGTTGACTTCGACCGTCGTGCCGCGCGCGCGGGCCGCGGGCGCCAGCTCGCCCGAGCCGGCGTGCAGCGCATGCGCGTGGCTTGCACCCTCGGCGCGACTGGTCAGCGTCAGCTCCGACACTGACGCGATGGCGGCCAGCGCCTCGCCGCGAAAGCCCATCGTCGCCACCTGCTCGAGGTCGTCGAGCGAGGCGATCTTGCTGGTGGCGTGGCGCTTCAACGCCAGCGCCAGTTCGTCGGCGGCGATGCCCAGGCCATCGTCCTCGACCACGATCGCGCGCACGCCGCCGCTGCGCAGCCGCACCACGATGCGGCTCGCCGCGGCATCGAGTGCGTTGTCGACCAGCTCGCGCACCACCGATGCGGGCCGCTCGACCACCTCGCCGGCGGCGATCTGGCTGATCAGTTCGCCCGGCAACTCGCGGATCGGCCGCCGTGCAACGCTGTTCAACGTGGCCTGCATGGTCGCGCAATTGTAGAAGGGTGCCTGTGGAGCCTGCCTGGATAATGGCCGCCCATGGAGATCGCTGGCGTCTCTGATCGATTTCGTGCTGCACGTCGATGTGCACCTGCGCCAGTTCGTCGAGCAGCACGGCGCGTGGGTGTACGCGCGTGCTGTTCGTCGTCGTCTTCGTCGAGACCGGTCTCGTGGTGATGCCGTTCCTGCCGGGCGACTCGCTGCTGTTCATCGTCGGTGCGCTGTGCGGCGTTGGGTTGATGAACTATGCGCTGGCGGTGCCGCTGCTGATCGCCGCGGCGGTGCTCGGCAACCAGACCAACTACACCATCGGCTCGCTGATCGGGCCGCGTGTGTTCCATTGGGAGCAGTCGCGACTGTTCAACAAGCACGCGTTCGAGCACGCCCACGCGTTCTACGAGGAGTACGGCGGCATCACCCTGGTGGCGGCGCGCTTTCTGCCGTTCCTGCGCACGTTCGCGCCGTTCGTGGCCGGCGTCGCGCAGATGACGCGCGCCAAGTTCACGCTGTACGACGTCACCGGCGGCACGCTGTGGGTGGTGTCGATCGTCACTGCGGGCTACTTGTTCGGCAACCTCGACTGGGTGCAGGAACCACATGAGCACGATCATCTGGTCGATGATCATGCTGCCCGGGCTGCTCGCCACTCTTGGTGCCTGGCGAGCCACCGCCCAAGGGCCCGCGACCTGATGCGCGCTCGCTGAGGCCGCGGACCCTAGAGCGCGCGCTGCCGCACTTGCGGTGGGTGCTTGATGAAGTAGCGGCGCATGCCGGTGACCAGTGCGTCGACCAGCTTGTCCTGGTACTTGGCGGTGCGCAACAGAGCTTCTTCCTCCGGGTTTGAGATGAAGGCCGTCTCCACCAGGATCGACGGAATGTCGGGTGCCTTGAGCACCGCGAAACCAGCCTGCTCGACCTTGCCCTTGTGCAGGTGACCGACGCGCCCGATGTATTGCAGCACCTCGTCGCCCACGCGCAGGCTGTCCTTGATCTGCGCGGCGGTGCTCATCTCCAGCATCGCACGGAGCACCTGCGCGTCCTTCACCGCGCGCTGGTTGACGCCGCCCACCAGGTCGGCCTCGTTCTCCTTGTCGGCGATCCAGCGCGCAGCGGCGCTGGTCGCGGCACCGGACGACAACGCAAACACCGACGCGCCACGCGCGTGGGGCGTCATGAAGGCATCGGCGTGGATCGACACGAACAGGTCGGCCTGCACGCGGCGTGCCTTGCGCACACGGTCTTGCAGCGGCACGAAGAAGTCGCCGTCCCGGGTCAGCATGGCGCGCAGCCCCGGCAGCGAGTTCAAGCGCTCGCGCAGGCGCAGGGCGACCGCGAGCACGACATCCTTCTCACGCAGGCCGCTCGGCCCGATGGCGCCGGGGTCCTCGCCGCCGTGCCCGGGATCGATCGCCACGATGGTCAGCCGCTGCACTTCGCGGCGCGCGCGCACACTCGGTGGCGGCTCGGGCGCTGGCGACTGGCCTGGTGCAGAGGCGCGGGCCACGGGGCCCGCTGCCGACGGCGGGCGTTCGATGCGGCCGATCAGCTCGCCCAGCGAATCGCGCACCGCCTGATCGGCACGCTTGTCGGCGCGATCCTTCTCGCGAAGGATCTCCAGCAGCGGGTCGCGCTCCTCGCAGCGGGTACAGATCGAACACCAGACGGTGGCCGTAGGCCGCCACCGGATCGAGCGTGAATTGCTGAGGCCGCACCGATTGTTTGAGGTCGACCACCAGGCGCACCAGGCGCGGCTGGTTCTGCCCGACCCGCACGCCGGCGATGTAGGGGTCGTCTGGGTCGCACCTTGCCGACCAGTTCGCGCAGCGTGGGGCTCAGTTCGAGCTGGTCGATGTCGACCACCAGGCGCGGCGGGTGGTCGGTCATGAAGTGCTTGGCAGCCAGCGACTGGTCCGACTCGATGGTCACCCGCGTGTAGTCTTCGGCCGGCCACACGCGCACCGCAACGATGCTGGCGCCAAGACGAGCTGGCGTGTCGACATCAGCAGCACGAGCGTGCCGCCTTGCTGCAACAAGGTCCGCCGGTTGAGTGAAGGCCGTGTCATGCGAGCAGTTCAACGCCGCGCGCGGTCTCGGCGTGCACCGCCACGTCCCGCGTGCCGTCGCTGCGTGGCGTGATGCACACGCGCAGATCGGCCGCGGGCAGCAGATCGCCGGCCTTGTCCGGCCACTCGACGAGCTTGAGCCCGGGCTGTTCGAACACTTCGCGCAGACCGGCGTCGACCCATTCGTGCGGATCGTCGAAGCGGTAGAAATCCAGGTGCGACGCCTGCAGGCCGGGCAGTTCGTACGGCTCGAGCAGCGCGTAAGTCGGGCTCTTGATGCGGCCGCTGACGCCGAGTGCACGCAGTAAGTGGCGTGCGAACGTGGTCTTGCCGGCACCGAGTGGACCTTCGAGCGCGATGAAGGCATCGTGCAGCGTGGCCTTGTGAACCAGCGATTCAGCGAAGGCGGCGCAATCGGACTCTGAAGTCCAGGCGATCGTGCGGCTTTCTAGAATCGGCGGATGGGTCACGAGGTCGGGTTCTGGCTTGCCTGCGGTCGACGGGGCTCAAATCCTCGATCGGTTGCGCGCCTGGGCGCTCGAGCTCGGATTCTCACAGATCGGCGTGGCAGACGTCGACCTGCGCGATGCCGAGCCCGGATTGCGCGACTGGCTGGCCGCCGGTTTTCATGGCGGCATGCGCTACATGGCCACGCACGGCATGCGTCGTGCGCGGCCCGCGGAGCTGGTGCCGGGCACCGTGCGCGTGATCACCGCGCGCATGGACTATCTGCCGCGTGTGGCCGATGCATCGTGGTGCAGGGCCGAGTGGCAACGCCTCGAGCAGCCCGACCGCGCGGTGGTCTCCGTCTACGCGCGGGGCCGCGACTATCACAAGGTGATGCGCCAGCGGCTGCAGCAACTCGCCGACCGGCTGGCGGCAACGATCGGCCCCTTCGGGCACCGCGTGTTCACCGACTCGGCGCCCGTGCTCGAAGTGGAGCTGGCGCAGCGCAGCGGCATCGGCTGGCGCGGCAAACACACGCTGACGCTGTCGCGCGAGGCCGGCTCGATGTTCTTTCTCGGCGAGATCTACGTCGACCTGGCGCTGCCGCTCACCGAGCCCACCCCCGCGCACTGCGGCAGCTGCAGCGCCTGCATTGACGTGTGCCCCACGCGTGCCATCGTGGCACCGTACCGGCTCGATGCCAGGCGCTGCATCTCCTATCTGACGATCGAGCACGATGGGCCGATCCCTGTGGAGTTGCGGCCATTGATTGGCAACCGCATCTTCGGTTGCGACGACTGCCAGCTCGTGTGTCCGTGGAACAAATACGCGCAGCGTGCGACGCTGCCCGACTTCGACGTGCGGGCTCAGTGGAGCGAGCCGATGCTGCTCGAGCTGTGGCAATGGGACGAGGCGTCGTTCCTGCGTCATACCGAGGGCAGTGCGCTGCGCCGCATCGGCTTTGCGCGCTGGCGGCGCAACCTGGCGGTCGCGCTGGGCAATGCGTTGCGCGCCGGTGCGCGGCCCGACGTCGAGCAGGCCCTGCGCGATGCCTTGCCGATGGCCGGCGAGCTGCTGCGCGAGCACGTGCAGTGGGCGCTCGATCAATCTGCGGCGGCCGAATCAACGCAACGCTGACAGTGCGGCCAGTGCCAGCGGCAGGCCTGGCATCGCGAGCAGCGTCGATACCGTGACCAAGCCGGCCACGTACGGACCGTGGCCGCCCATGCGCACGGCCAGCACATAGGCACTCGCCGAGGTCGGCAACGCCGCAAACGCGACGACCACCGCCTGTTGCGCAGGCGGCAAGCCGAGCCACAACACCAGCGCGATCGCCCACGCAGGCAAGATGACGTGGCGAATGGCGAGCAGCGCCGTGGCCAGCCCCGGCCCCTCGCGCAACGCGCCGAAACGCAGCCCGGCACCCACCGCCATCAGGCCCAGCGGCAACGCCGCATTGCCGATGCGTTGCAACGTGGTGGCCGCGAACTCGGGCAGCCGCAGCGAGACCGCGTTGCTCAGCAGGCCAGCGACGGTGGCGATGATCAGCGGGTTGCGCGCCAGTTCGCGCAGGTAGCCTTGCCCGCCGTGGCGCGCCAGCGGCCACACGGCGGCCACGTTGCACAACGGCACGCACACCGAAATCAGCACCGCGGTCCAGGCCAGGCCCTGCGTGCCGGCCAGGCGTTCGGACAATGCCAGCGCCACGTAGGAGTTGAACCGATAGGCGATCTGCTGGCCCGATGCGTGCAGGCGCGGGTCGCGCTGCGGCCACGCGCGCAACGCGGCGGCCAGCGCCACGCCGGCACCGACGATCGCAAGGCCGACGCCGCCGAGGTGAAGCAGCGCATCGAGCGGCGTCGGGTTGCGCACGAT
The DNA here is from genome assembly GCA_963774185.1 of uncultured beta proteobacterium. Classification (GTDB taxonomy): domain Bacteria; phylum Pseudomonadota; class Gammaproteobacteria; order Burkholderiales; family Burkholderiaceae_C; genus JAEUPI01. Next base: position 69,044 of record CAVZEK010000029.1, on the reverse strand, counting down.
CGAGCCGAACAGCAACACCGGAAACAGCAGCCCATAGACCAGCCGTTCCACGCCGTCCCACAGCGGGCGATTCAACGGGGTGTAGCGGCACAACAGCCAGCCCAACGCGATGAGGCTGAAATCGGGCAGCAACACGAGGGCATCGATCAAGCCCGCAGTGTGCCAAATGAGGTTCGGTTCAGAGCAGGCCTGAAAGGGAACGGCGCCGCTGGATGGACTGCCGCAGCTCGCTGCGGCCGGGCGCGCACCGCGAACGCGGCACAATGCGCGCGATTGAATTTCGCGCGCTCACCCTTCAGGAGACCCCGAACATGCTGCGACGACTGCGAATCGGCCTGGCCGTGCTGGCGGCGGCGGCGCCGCTGTGGGCCGCCGCGCAGAGCTATCCGACCAAGCCGGTGCGGTTGATCGTGCCCTTCGCGCCGGGCGGCACCACCGACATCGTGGCGCGCATCGTCGGCGAACGCATGAGCGCCGCGTTGGGCCAGCAGGTGCTGGTGGAGAACCAAGGCCGGCGCCGGCGGCTCGATCGGCGCGCTCGAAGTGGCCAAGGCCACCCCCGACGGCTACGTGCTCGGCATGGCCACCGTGTCGACCACCGCCGCCAACCCGGCCATCAATCCGCGCATCGGCTACAACCCGATCACCGACTTCGTGCCGATCATCAACCTGGCGGCCACGCCCAACGTCATCGCGGTGAACCCGTCATTCCCGGCCAAGGACTACAAGACCTTCATTGCGGAGTTGAGGAGCAAGCCGGGCAAGTACAGCTACGCCAGTTCTGGCACCGGCGGCATCGGCCACCTGCAGACCGAGCTGTTCAAGAACCTCTCGGGCACGTTCATCACGCACATCCCGTATCGCGGCGCCGGCCCTGCGCTCAACGACACGGTGGCGGGCCAGGTGCCGATGATCTTCGACAACATGCCCTCGGCGCTGCCGTTCATCAAAGATGGCCGCCTGGTGGCGATCGTCGTCGCGGCGCCGCAGCGGCTGGCCGCGTTGCCCAACGTGCCCACCTTCAAGGAAGTGGGGCTCGAGCCGGTCAACCGCATGGCGTACTACGGCATCTACGGCCCCAAGGGCACGCCCAAGGAGGTGGTCGACAAGGTGTCCGCCGCCGCCAAGAAGGCGCTCGAAGACACCAACGTGCGCAAGCGCATCGAGGAGACGGGCTCGCTGGTCGTCGCCAACTCGCCGGCGGAGTTCGCCGACCAGATCAAGGCCGAGTTCGAGATCTACAAGAAGGTCGTCCAAATGCAGAACCTCAAACTCGACTAACCAGCGGACAAACATCATGGCGCGTCGCGTAGTCGTGCTCGGTGGCACCGGATTCATCGGGCGGGCTTTCGCCTGGCGCTGCGCGGCGCGCGGCCTGTCGATCAGGCTGACGGTGCCCACCCGCGCGCTGGCGCGCGGCGCCGAATTGCGGCAGCTGCCCGGCTTGGACCTCGTGCGTGCCGACGTGCGCGACGAAGCCGCGTTGGCGCGACTGCTGGCCGGTGCCGATGCGATCGTCAACCTGGTGGGCATCCTGCACGGCAGTGCGGCGGATTTCGATCGCGTGCACGGCGAGTTGCCGCGCCGCGTCGGGCGCCTGGCTCGCGGCGCCGGCGTGGCGCACATCGTGCACGTCAGCGCGCTCGGGGCCGACGCCGGTGCACCGTCGCACTATCTGCGCAGCAAAGCCGCGGGCGAGGCTGCATTGCGCGATTGCGGCGTGCCGCTCACCGTGCTGCGGCCTTCGGTGGTGTTCGGCGCCGAAGACCAGTTCCTCAATTTGTTCGCTCGCATGCAGACGTTCTTGCCGTTGATTCCCTTGGCCGGTGCGCACGCCCGCATGCAGCCGGTGTGGGTGCGCGACGTCGCGCAAGCGCTGTGGGCGTGCGTCGAACGCGGCGTCGCTACAGCCGGCGTGTTCGAGGCGGTCGGCCCGCAGGTGTTCACGCTGGCCGAGTTGGTGCGCATCGCCGGCCGGCGCTCTGGCCATCAGCGCGCGGTGTGGGCGTTGCCCAAAGCGCTGGGTGAGCTGCAGGCGTGGCTGCTCGAGCTTGCGCCGGGACCCACGCTGATGTCGCGCGACAACCTGCGTTCGTTGCAGGTCGACAGCGTGGCCACCGGCCGAGTGCCCGCGCTCGACGCGCTAGGCATTCAACCGGCATCGATCGAGCAGGCGTGGGCCGAGGAGAGCGGCCGTGGGGTGCTGATGGGCGAGCTGCTGCGTTGGCGCGCCTCGCACCGTGATGCCTGAGGCTGCCGCAGGCACAGCGGCCGCGCTCGATACCGGCGGCGAAATCGCCGCACTCGCCAGCAGCCGGCAATTGATCGTCCGCTTTGTCGATGCGTTGTGGATCGAAGACGGCTTGGCCGCCAACACCACCAGCGCATACCGCCGCGACCTCGACCTGTGCGCGCGTTGGCTCGCGCACGGCCTCGGCCGCAGCCTGCAGGCCGCCACCGAGGTCGACTTGCTGGGCTACATCGCGGCGCGCCATGCCGCCACGCGGTCGACCACGGCCAATCGCCGGCTCACCGTGTTCAAGCGCTTCTATCGCTGGGCGGTGCGCGAGCATCTCGCGAGCGCCGACCCGACGTTGCGCATCGCTTCGGCCAAGCAGCCGCTGCGCGTGCCCAAGACGTTGTCGGAGGCCCAGGTTGAGTCGCTGCTCGAGGCGCCCGACACCGATGGCGCGCTCGGGCTACGCGACCGCGCGATGCTCGAATTGATGTACGCCAGCGGCCTGCGCGTCAGCGAGCTGGTGGGCCTGAAGTCGGTGCACGTGAGCTTGGGCGAGCACGTGCTGCGTGTGATGGGCAAGGGCGCCAAGGAGCGCCTGGTGCCGTTTGGCGCCGAGGCGGCCCACTGGCTGCAGCGCTATCTGACCCACTCGCGCGCAGCGATACTGCGTCAACGCAACAGCGACGCGTTGTTCGTCACCGCGCGCGGCGCCGGCATGACGCGCCAGATGTTCTGGAAAATCGTCAAGCAGCATGCCGGCACCGCGGGCATCCACACGCCGCTGTCGCCACACACGCTGCGCCACGCCTTCGCGACGCACCTGCTGAACCACGGCGCCGATCTGCGAGCTGTGCAGATGCTGCTTGGTCACGCCGACATCTCGACGACGACGATCTACACCCACGTGGCGCGCGAGCGGCTGCGCCAGTTGCACGCGCAGCATCACCCGCGCGGCTGAGCCCGCGCGTCAGGCCCGCGCGCGCATCACTGCGGCGGTGCGCGTCTCGACGCCGAGCTTGGCGTAGATGTGTTGCAGGTGCTTGTGCACCGTGCGCACGCTGGCGCCGACGATGGCCGCGATGTCGCGGTCGGTCTTGCCAGCGGCCACCCATTGCAGCACCTCGCGCTCACGCGGCGTCAACGGAACCAGCGCCGACAGCGTGGGCGCGCGCTCGATTGACGGCGCCGCCCCGCGTGGCGACCAGCCGCTCTGTGCGAACAGGCGGGCCAGCGGCGCGCGCACCTGGTCCAGCAGGGCGGCCTCGCGATCGCTGAAGTCGCGGCCGCGACGGTTCAGCACCCAGCTGACCAGCCAGCCGTTGCTCTGGTGCAGCGGCAGCGCCAGCACGTGGTCGATGCCGATGCGCCGGTAGTAATCGGCATACAGCGGCGTGCGCTGGAAGCTCGGCAACGACATCGAGTCGCTGATACGGTGCACGTGCGGATGCAAACGCTCGCCGTGCACCTGCACCAAGGGATGCTCACGGAAGTGCTGATCGAAGCACTCGCGCTCGGCGGGCCCGATCGAACCCGCCGCGTCGCCGTGCACGGTGCGCCGTCCGCTGACCAGATGGCAGATCGACAGCGTGGTCAGCTCCGAAGCCACCAGGCGCTTCAGGCCGCTGCCCGCGCTGCGCACGAAGCCGTCGTCGTCGGTGAGCGCCGAGGCGACCTCGTTGACGACCTCGAGCGCCGCGCGCCAGTCGCCTGCGCGCAGCAGATTGGGGTCGGGGGTTCGCAGCGAACCCCCAGGAACCTGCATGGCAGCGCGGTCCATCGTCATCGACGCCATCGGGGTTGCGCGGCCAGTATACGCACGCGGCCGCGACGCGCGCGTCAGCGCGCTGGCCCACCACCGCGCGATCGGGCAGGCGGCCTGCAGTGCAGCGAGTTCGGCGCTGTCGAAGCCGGCCGCGCGTCGCGCCTCCAGATTGAACGGCGGCTTGGGGCGCGGCGCGCGGTAGCGCGTGGCCAGCTCGTCGTAGGTGGTGATCGGGTCGCGGCCTTCGCGCGCGCACAACCAGCGGTACCAGCGATTGCCCACCGCGACATGGCCGATCTCGTCGCGCAGGATCACGTCGAGGATGCGTGCCGCCTGCTCGTCGCCTGCGCGCGCGAACTTCTCGCGCATGGCCGGCGTCACGTCGAGGCCGCGTGCTTCCAGCGTGCGCGGCACCAGCGCCATGCGGGCCAGCGGCTCGGTGCGCGTGCGCTCGGCCATGCTCCACAAACCATCGTGGGCATCGAAGTCGCCGTACGCGTGGCCGAGCGTCGACAGGTGCTCGGCCACCAACGTGAAGTGCAGCGCCTCTTCGGCGGCCACCTGCATCCACTCGAGGTAGTACGGCCGCGGCATCTGCTCGAAGCGCCACACGGCGTCGAGCGCCAGATTGATGGCGTTGAATTCGATGTGTGCCACCGCGTGCAGCAGCGCGGCACGTCCCTGCGCCGTGAAAGCGCTGCGCGCGGCCAGTTCGTTGGGCGGCACTCGGCGCGGCTTGTCGGGCCGGCCCGGCAAGCCAGGCGGCTCGAACAACTGCGCCTGCGCATCCACCTCGGGCACCGACGCGTCGCCTTGCGCCCACTCGCGCAATTGCGTCACTTTGTCGGACGGCCCGGCGAGCATCAGCAGCTGCAGCGCGCGGCGACGCAGTTCCATGTCTGCGATGATAGGACGCAGTGAGCGACCGATTGCACAAGTTCCTGTTCGAAGGCCTGCCGGTGCGCGGCATGCTGGTGCAATTGCGCGCCAGCTGGCCCGAGTTGCTGTCGCGTCGTGCCACCGCCAGCGACGGCGGACACGCTTTCGCGCCGGAGGTGCGTTGCCTGCTGGGCGAGATGAGCGCGGCGGTGTGCCTGATGCACGCCAACATCAAGTTCGAGGGTGCACTGATCCTGCAGGTACATGGCGATGGGCCGGTCAAGCTGGCGGTGGCCGAGGCGCGCAGCGATCTCGCCTTTCGCGCCACCGCCAAGGTGGTGGGCGCCGTGCCGGCCGGAGCCCAACTGGAGGCCATGCTCAACCTGCACGGTCAGGGGCGCTGCGCGATCACGCTTGACCCGGGCGACCAAAGCCCGGGGCGCCAGCCGTACCAGGGCGTCGTGCCGCTGCACGGTGATCGGCGCGAACCGCTGCAGCGCCTGTCGCAGGTGCTCGAGCACTACATGCTGCAATCCGAGCAGCTCGACACGCGGCTGGTGCTGGCCGCCAATGACCAATGTGCTGCCGGCCTGCTGATCCAGCGCCTGCCCGCGCAGGGCGACGCCAATCTGTCGGGCAGCGGCTGGAAGGAGGGCGACGAGGACGGCATCGGGCGCAGCGAAGACTTCAATCGCATTGCAATGCTGGCGGCCACGCTCACCGGCGACGAGCTGCTCGACCTGCCGCCCGAGCAGATTCTGAAGCGCCTGTTCTGGCAGGAGACAGTGCGCCTGTTCGATCCGTTAGAGCCACGCTTTGCCTGCACCTGCTCGAGGCAACGGGTGGCCGGCATGTTGCGCGGCCTGGGCCGCGACGAGGTGGATTCGTTGCTCGCCGAGCAGGGACAGGCCGAAGTGGCGTGCGACTTCTGCGGCGCGATGTATCGCTTCGACGCGGTCGACGTCGGCGAGGTGTTCGTGGCGGCGCACAAGCAACCGCCCGGGTCGCGCTCGGTCAACTGAGACGCGGCTCCTCGCAGCTGTGCAACGCAGCTAGCGACCCTTGGCCAGCAGATGGCGCTCGCAGTCGGGGTCGCCGCATTCGGCGCAGATGTGCCGCCAGCGCGATGGGCTGCGGGGCTCGGGCTTCAACGCGGACTGCGTCGCGCGCAAGGCGCTGGCCAGCCGGTATTCGCCGCTTCCCGTCACGATGGAGAAGGGCACGCCGCCGTCTTGCAGCGCCGTGCGCAGCAGCGCATCGACCGGCGCTCGCACGTGTTCGCCATCGCGCATCAGCCCGTCGGCCACCCACGGCAGATCGAGCGCGGTCAGCAGGGTCACGCAATGGCGAGCCTGCTGCGCCACGGCGGCGGTGACCAGCGAGTCGTCGTCGAACAGCAGCTGGCTGTAGACCGCAACCATCAGCGCCGTGGTGTCGGCCACCACCAGTTCATGCGTGAGCGCGGCCTCGGCGACGCGCTTCGATTGCATCTGCGCGATGGCAGCCTGCTCGTCCTGCCGCGGTGTGCGGCCCTCGCGCAGGCAAAACTCGCGCAGGAACTCTTCCACCAGTGCGACACGGCGCCCTTGCGCAGCCAAGCTGCTCGGCCAGCCCGCGCGCCAGCGTGGTCTTGCCGGTGCTTTCGGCGCCCAGCACGGCGATCACCGCGCCCGGACCCTGTGTTGGCCGGTCGCCCAGCATCGCTATGCATCGCCTTGGGTCATTGACCCGAAAAGCGCGGCGCGCGTTTCTCGGCCCATGCCGCGCGACCTTCCTGCAGGTCGTGCGATGCCGCGGCGCGCTCGATGTCGCGTCGCAGATCCTCGGCATCGAGCGCGCCGCGCGCGATGCGATTGAGGTTCTTCTTCATGCCCAGCAGCGCCAGCGGCGCCATGCCGGCCAAGGTGGCCGCGAGCTGATCGGCGCTGGCTTGCAGCGCATCGGCGGCCACCAGGTGGGTGAGAAACCCGATCGCCTGCATTTCACTGGCGTCGATCTTCTCGGCGGTGAGGAACAAGCGCTTGGCCTGGTCGACACCCAGGCGCGAGACATAGCGCTCCAAGCCGCGGCGATAGAAGTGCAGCCCCAGCCGCGCCGCCGGCATGAACATCTCGGTGCTCGTGCTGCCGAGGCGAAAGTCGCAGGCGAGTGCCAGGTCGGTGGCACCCCCGTAGACGCCGCCTTGCAGCAGCACCATCGTGACCGGCCGCGCGTCTTCGAGCGCATTGACCATGTCCTCGAACGCCACCGGCCGCGCGCCGCCGATCTGGCCGATGTCGTAGCCGGCGCAAAACGTCTTGCCGGTGGCCTGCACGCGCAGCACCAGCACCTGCGGCGTGGCGTTGACGCGCGCGACGTGCTCGCTGATCGCCAGCAGATCAGTCGGGCTCGAGGCGGTTGGCCTGTTGCGGCCGGCGCAGCGTCAGCGTGGCGACGGCGCCGTCGACGTGCAATTCGGGTGTGCTCATGTCGCAGCGATGTCGGTGCAATCAGCGTCCGGTGAAGCGCGGTGTCCGCTTTTCCATGAAGGCCTGGCGGCCTTCGCGGTAGTCGTCGCTGTTGAAGCAGCGGTCGACCAGCGGTGACCCCGTCGGCATCTTCGAGGTGCGAATAGCGCTCGAACACGTTGATCGCCGCTTTGGAGGCGCGGATCGTCAGCGGCGCGTTGGCGGCAATCGTCGCGGCATAGGCACGCACGCGCGCCTCGAGCGTCGTCAGCCGCGCACGATGAAGTTGACCAGGCCGATGCGCAGCGCTTCGTCGGCTTCGGAAACGCGCGCTGAACAGGATGTCGCGGGCCGACGACGGGCCGACCAGCCGCGCGAACGCCGCCGTTCCGGGGTATTCGTAACCGAGCCCGAGTCTTGCGGCCGGAATGCCGAAGCGCGAACCCGGCGGCAAAGCGCACGTCGGCGTTCAGCGCAATCGCCAGACCGCCGCCGATGCAGAAACCCTGGATCATCGCGATGAACGGTTTGTCGAGTGCGAAAGCCAGTAGTGGCCGCGCCCGGAAATCTCGCCGTAGCGCTGCTTTTGCTCGGCGTTCGCGCGGTGCTGGTCGAACTCGGAGATGTCGGCGCCGGCGGCGAACGCGTTGCCGCCCGCGCCTTTCATCACGACCACGCGCACGCTTCGTCGGCTTCGAAAGCGTCGAGCGCATCGCCGATGCCCTGCCACATTTCGAGCGACACCGCGTTGCGGCGCTCCGGATGGTTGAACGCAGCCAGCCGATGCCGCTGTCGACTTCGGCGAGGATCTTGTCGGTGTCCAATGCACCGCGCGCAGTCATGCAATGGCTCCTGTGTTCACCAACGTCGCGATCTGCGCGTCGTCGAAGCCGAACTCGCGCAGCACCTCGGCGCTGTGTTGGCCGGGGTCGGGCGCGGCGTGGTGGAAGTTCTCGGGGTGCGGGAAGGCCGACAGGTTGATCGGCGAGCGCACCAGGTTCACGCGGCCGAGGTCGGTGCGCGGCGGCGCGTGTCATGCGCAGGTGCTGCACCTGCGGGTCTTCGAACGCCTCGCCGATGTCGTAGATCGGTCCGCACGGCACGCCGACCGGATTGAGCCGTTCGACCAGCTCGGCGGCGTGAAGCGCTGCGTGACAGCGTTGAGCGCGTCGTTGAGCGCATGGCGGTTGCGATTGCGCAGCTCGGCACTGGCGAAGTCGGGGCGCTGGGCGAGGTGATGCGCGTCGAGCGCCTCGCACAGCGCGTCCCACATCTTCTGCGTGCTGGCCGCGAGGTTGACCAAGCCGTCGCTCGCGCGGAACGTGCCCATCGGCACCTGCATCGGGTGGTAGTTGCCCTGCTTGGCCCGGCACTTCGCCGCTCATCGTGTAGCGTGCGCCCTGGAAGTCGAGCTTGTTGAGCATCGCCTCGAGCAGCGACGTGTGCACCCATTGGCCGTCGCCGGTGCGCTCTCGGTGCAGCAGCGCCAGCAGGATGCCCTGGCCGAGAAACATGCCGGCCGTCGTGTCGGATATCGCGATGCCCACGCGCATCGGCCCGCGGCCGGGCTCGCCGGTGATCGACATCAGGCCGCTCAGGCCCTGCACGATCTGATCGACGCCGGGCCGGTCGCCATACGGTCCGTCCTGCCCGAAGCCCGAGATGCTGGCCAGCACGACACGTGGATTGATCGCACGCAAGCGTTCGTAGTCGAGGCCGAGCCGCTCTTTGACGTCGGCGCGGAAGTTCTCGACCACCACGTCGCTGCGCGCACCAGGCGATCGAGCACCTCGCGGCCGCGCGGCGACTTCAGGTCGATGCACAGGCTGCGCTTGTTGCGATGCAGGTTCTGCTCGTCGCGGCCGTGGCGGCGGCCGGTCATCGCGCGCTCGCTGTCTTGCGGCCGGCGCCTCGATGCGGATGACGTTGGCGCCCCAATCGGCGAGCAGCCGCACCGCCGTCGGACCGGCGCGCGCGATCGTGAAGTCGAGCACCGTGTAGCGGGCCAGCGGTGCCTCGGGGGGCGGCATGCGCGATGGATCCTGGCTTCGTCGATGGCTGTTCAGGCTCAGTCTATCGGCAAATTCAAGCACTGCCGGCGGCCGCGGCGAGCTGTGCCCGCCACGCCCGCCATCCGGCGACCGAGAGCAGCGCGAACACCGCATACAACAGCGTCGTCAGCCACAGGCCCTTGACGGCGAACAGGCCGACGCTGAACACGTTGACCGCCAGCCACACCAGCCAGTTCTCGATCAATTTGCGGCCGAGCAGGAATTGCCCGGCCACGCTGCCGGCGGTGGGCAGTGCGTCGAGGTAGGGCACGTCGCTGTCGGTGTAGCGCCGCAACGCGAGGCCCAGCAACGGCCACGCGGCGAGGGTCAGGCCGGTGACCCAGCCAATTTGCCGCACGCTCATGCGGTGCACCCGCAGCACCAGGCCGTCGCCGCCGCGGCCGCGCAGCCACTGCCACCAGCCCCACAACGCCACCACAATGAACAGCACCTGCAACGCCGCCTCGCCGTACAGGCGGCTCGACGCGAACAGCAAGCCATACAGCGCCGAGGCCACGATCGCCAGCGGCCAGCCGGTGACGTTGACGCGCAGGTTGCACCACACCATCGCGATCGACAGCACGACCGCCACGATCTCGAGCCAGGTGATCGGGCTGCCCCACGGCGCAAACGCCGGGGCGAGCAACGGCGCCGCGAAAGCCAGCGCCTCGGCGAGCATCTCAGCGCTTCGGGCTGATCTGGACGAACACCTCGTCGGGCCGCACCATGCCGAGCTCGCTGCGTGCCTTCTCTTCGATCATCTCGAGGCCGGCCTTGAGGTCGCGCACCTCGGCGGCCATGCGTTGGTTCCTGCGCTGCGCCTCGTCGTTCTGCACGCGCTGCGCGGCCAGTTGCGAACGCTGGCTCCACACGTGCGGCACGCTGCCTTTGCCGAACCACAGGCCCAGGTGCACCAGCACCAAGAGGGTGGCCAGAATCCAGGTGGCGGCGCGGGCGGTGAACATCGTGGTCAGCGCAGGCAGTAGAGCGCGTCGCGGCCGGGGTAGTGCGCCACGTCGCCGAGGTCTTCTTCGATGCGCAGCAGCTGGTTGTACTTGGCCACGCGGTCGCTGCGGCTCATCGAGCCCGTCTTGATCTGGCCGGCGTTGGTGCCCACCGCGATGTCGGCGATGGTTGCGTCTTCGGTTTCGCCGCTGCGGTGGCTGATCACCGCGGTGTAGCCGGCGCGCTTGGCCATCTCGATGGCGGCGAAGGTTTCGCTCAGCGTGCCGATCTGGTTGATCTTGATCAGGATCGAGTTGGCCACGCCCTTGGCGATGCCTTCCTTCAGGATCTTGGTGTTGGTGACGAACAGGTCATCGCCCACCAGTTGCAGCTTGCTGCCCAGCCGCTCGGTGAGGTGCTTCCAGCCGTCCCAGTCGTTTTCGGCCATGCCGTCTTCGACCGAGACGATCGGGTACTTGTCGGCCCAGCTGGCCAGGATGTCGCTCCACTCGGGCGCCGACAGAACCATGCCTTCGCCGCTCAGATGGTACTTGCCCTCTTTGTAGAACTCGCTGGCCGCGCAGTCCAGGCCGATCGCGATCTGCTGGCCCGGCGTGTAGCCGGCCTTGTCGATCGCCTCGACCAGCATCTGCAGAGCCGCCTCGTGGCTCGCCACGTTGGGCGCGAAGCCGCCTTCGTCGCCGACCGCGGTGCTCATGCCCTTGCCGTCGATGATCTTCTTCAGCGCATGGAACACCTCGGCGCCATAGCGCACCGCTTCGCGAAAGCTCGGCGCACCCAGCGGGATGATCATCAGCTCCTGCAGGTCGAGGTTGTTGTTGGCGTGCGCGCCGCCGTTGATCACGTTCATCATCGGCACCGGCATGCTCATGCCGCCGGAGCCGCCGAAGTACCGATACAGCGGCAAGCCCGATTCCTCGGCCGCTGCGCGCGCCACCGCCATGCTGACGGCCAGCGTCGCGTTGGCGCCGAGTCGGCTCTTGTTGTCGGTGCCGTCGAGGTCGATCAGCGTCTTGTCGAGAAACGCTTGCTCCGAGGCATCGAGCCCGAGCACCGCCTCGCTGATCTCGGTGTTGATGTGCTCAACCGCGCGCAGCACACCCTTGCCGCCGTAGCGGGCCTTGTCGCCGTCGCGCAGCTCGATCGCCTCGCGCGAGCCGGTGGAGGCGCCGCTGGGCACCGCGGCGCGGCCCATCGTGCCCGACTCGAGCAGCACGTCGCATTCGACGGTGGGGTTGCCGCGGCTGTCGAGGATTTCGCGGCCGACGATATCGACGATTGCGCTCACTGGGAACCTTTCGAAAGACTCGTTGTTGTGATCATGCCGGCTGCGTGTCGACGCCCTCGACCAGCACCATGTTGAAGTACTCGGTCGTGCCCTTGCGCTTGGCACGTGCGGTGACGTACATCTCGCCGTCATAGAAGGCCTTGGCCTTCTCGTAGCTCGGGAAACGCAGCATCGCCACGCGGTGCGGTTGCCAGTCGCCCTCGAGCGACTCGTGCTTGCCGCCGCGCACCAGGTATTCGCCGCCGGCCGCCTTCACCGCTGCCGGCGCCGCGGCCATGTAGGCCTTGTAGCGCTCGGGGTCGGTGATGTGCATCTCGACGATCAGGTAGGCCACCGGCATCGTTGTCTCCGTGTCTTTTGGCTCAGCAGGAAAAATCGTTTTCGAGCAGCGGCTGCTTCTTGACCACGTTATCGAGCGCCACCAGTTGCTCGAGTAGCGCGCGCATGTGCTTCAGCGGCACCGCGTTGGGTCCGTCGGACAAGGCGTTGGCCGGGTCTGGGTGCGTCTCCATGAAGATGCCCGCGATCCCCACCGCCACCGCCGCGCGTGCCAGCACCGGCACGTGTTCGCGCTGGCCGCCCGAACTGGTGCCCTGGCCGCCCGGCAGCTGCACCGAGTGCGTCGCGTCGAACACCACCGGCGCGCCGGTCTCGCGCATGATCGCGAGGCTCCGCATGTCGGACACCAGGTTGTTGTAGCCGAAGCTGGCGCCGCGTTCGCAGGCGAGGAAGTTGTCTTCGTTGAGGCCCTTTTCGCGGGCCGCTGCGCGCGCCTTGTCGATCACGTTCTTCATGTCGTGCGGCGCCAGGAACTGGCCCTTCTTGATGTTGACCGGCTTGCCGCTTTGCGCCACGGCGCGGATGAAATCGGTCTGCCGGCTCAGAAAGGCGGGCGTCTGCAGCACATCGACGATGCGCGCCACCTCGGGCACCTCGGCCTCGGTGTGCACGTCGGTCAGCACCGGCACCTTCAGCTCGCGCCTGACCTTGGCCAGGATCTCCAGGCCCTTGTCCATGCCGGGGCCGCGAAACGACGTGCCGCTGGAGCGGTTGGCCTTGTCGTAGCTCGACTTGAAGATGAAGGGGATGCCCAGCGCCGCGGTGATCTCCTTGAGCCGGCCGGCGACGTCGAGCTGCAACTGCTCGGATTCGACCACGCACGGGCCGGCGATCAGGAACAGCGGCCGGTTCAACCCGACTTCGAAACCACAGAGCTTCATCGCGGGTCTGCCATCACGCCGCCGCCTTCTGCGGCACGGCCGTGCCTTCGCGCTCAGCCTTGTGCGCCAGCGCCGCCTGCACGAAGCTGATGAACAGCGGGTGCCCGTCCCACGGCGTGCTGCGGAACTCGGGGTGGAACTGCACGCCGACGAACCACGGGTGCACCGCCTGCGGCAGCTCGACGATCTCGGTCAGCCTGTCGCTCTGGGTGATGGCCGAGATCACGAGGCCGGCGCCCTGCAGCCGGTCGAGATAGTGCTCGTTGGCCTCGTAGCGGTGGCGGTGGCGCTCGGTGACCACGTTGCCGTAGATGCGATGCGCCAGAGTGCCGGGCTTGACGTCGGAGCTCTGCGAGCCCAGGCGCATCGTGCCCCCCAAATCGGACAGCGCGTTGCGCTTCTGGATCGAGCCGTCGCGGTCTTGCCACTCGTCGATCAGCGCGATCACCGGGTGCGGCGTGTCGGGCTCGAACTCGGTGGAGTTGGCGCGCTCCAGGCCCGCCTTGTGGCGCGCGATCTCGATCGACGCCACCTGCATGCCTAGACAGATGCCGAGGTAGGGGATGCGGTGCTCGCGTGCGTACTGCGCTGCCACGATCTTGCCCTCGATGCCGCGCTTGCCAAAGCCGCCGGGCACCAGCACCGCATCGAACATCGCCAGCTGCCCAGCGGTGGCCGGCGTCAGCGTCTCGGAGTCGACGTACTCGATGTCGACCCGCGCGTGGTTGTGGATGCCGGCGTGGCGCAACGCCTCGTTGAGCGACTTGTAGGAGTCCGACAGGTCGGTGTACTTGCCGCACATCGCGATGCGCACCGAGGTCTTGGGGTGCTCGACCTCGTACACCAGCTTGTCCCAGCGCTTGAGGTCCGCCGGGCGGGTGAGCAGCTGCAGCTTCATGCAGATCAGCTCGTCCAGCCCCTGCTCGTGCAGCATGCGCGGCACCTTGTAGATGGTGTCGACGTCCCACATCGAGATCACGCCGGGCGTCGTCACGTTGGTGAACAGCGAGATCTTGTCGCGTTCTTCGTCGGGGATGCGGCGGTCGGCGCGGCACAGCAGCGCATCGGGCTGGATGCCGATCTCGCGCAGTTTTTGCACCGTGTGCTGGGTGGGCTTGGTCTTCAGCTCGCCGGCGGCAGCGATCCACGGCACGTAGGTGAGGTGCACGAAGGAGGTGTGGGCAGGCCCGAGCTTCAAGCTCAACTGCCGCACCGCCTCGAGGAAGGGCAGCGACTCGATGTCGCCCACCGTGCCGCCGACCTCGCAGATCGCCACCTGCGCCTCGTCGGCGGTGCCGACGCCGGCGCCGCGGCGGATGAAATCTTGGATCTCGTTGGTGACGTGCGGGATCACCTGCACCGTCTTGCCAAGGTAGTCGCCGCGGCGCTCTTTTTCGAGCACGCTCTTGTAGATCTGGCCGGTAGTGAAGTTGTTGCTGCGCTTCATCTTGGTGGAGATAAAGCGCTCGTAGTGGCCGAGGTCGAGGTCGGTTTCGGCGCCGTCGTCGGTGACGAACACCTCGCCATGCTGGAACGGGCTCATCGTGCCCGGGTCGACGTTGAGGTACGGGTCCAGCTTGATCAGGGTGACTTTGAGGCCGCGCGACTCCAGGATGGCCGCGAGCGAGGCCGACGCGATGCCCTTGCCCAAGGAAGACACCACGCCACCGGTGACGAACACGTACTTGGTCATGTCGTTCGGCCTTGACCTGCTGCCGCAGCGCACAAAGGCCGTGGTGGTAAAGCGCGATTATATCGATCGGCCCGATGTAGCGTTGCGGAAGCAGGCCGGGCCGCCGTGCACTGCGCGGCCAGCCGAACTGTCGGCGTGCTGCGACATCGAGGGTAAGCACGCAAGCGCATCGTTGCGACGCATTGTGTCGCAACGCAACGCCGCACCCACCGACCCGCCGTTGCGATGCGTCGGCGCTCTGACCTAAGAGTTCAAGTAGGCGCCGGCGGTGCCGCGAGCAGCAGGTGGCGGCGCTGCGGCGGGGCCGAGCGTCTCATTGCGCAGCACAAAGCCGCGGCCTCGCACGGCCTCGACCGACAGGTCGCGCACGCCGGCGGCCAGCAGCCGCTGGCGCAGCCGGTGGACATAGACATCGATGCTGCGCGCGCGCAGGTCGGACTCCGGTGCACACACCTGGTCGTGCAACTCGGCGCGCGGCACCACGCGGCCGGCGTGCAGCGCAAGGCATCGCAACAGATGAGCCTGTCCGCCCGTCAATGGCACCGACTGCGTGCCGCGGTGCAAGCGGTTGTGCACCGCATCGAGATGCCAGCCGGACGGAAGATCGGGTGCGGCGTCTCCTGCCGGCACCGGCGCAGCCCCGCCCGCATGCCGGCGCAGCAGCGCCTCCAGACGGGCACGCAGCCGCCTTGGATTGACCGGGTGCGCGAGCAGGCCATCGGCGCCGAGTTCGAGTGCGAGGATCTCGTCGACCTCGTCGGGTTTGCCGTCGAGCACCAGCAGCGAGCCGGCGAACCACTGGCGCAATTGCGCCAACGCGACAGGCAGTGGCGCGCTGTCGGCCTGCGCGTCGTACACCACGGCGTCGGGCACCACCTGGTCGGCCACCCGGTCGACGGCCTGCAGGCCATCGACCCAGATGCAGCGCAGCCCGCGCTGCGCCAGGCAGTCGACCAGACTGCGCTGCGGCGCACGCTGGTGCGCCACCATCAGCACCAAGTGCGTGGGCGCCGACCACGGAGCATCCACCGGCGCTGCCTGCGAGGCAGCGCCCGGGGCCCAGGGTTCGCGGTGGTAGCCCATGATTCCGAGCATCATGGGCAGTGCTGGGCGGGTCCACAAGCGCCATTGTGGGCGCCGCCCGCCGGCCATTGCGCGCGGGACGCGTTTGGGACATCGGGAGTCGCGGTCCGTCGCATCCGGGCGCAGTTCGTCGCGCGCTGCGACTAAATTGGCGGCGCTTCTTCACTACTTTTCCACTGTGGTTAAACAAGCATCGGGCGTCCTCATCCAGCCGCTGGTCCGACCGGCCTCGGAGCGGGTGTCGCGCCGGTTGCAGGTCTACCAGACGGTGCTCGATGCGATCCATCGCCGCGTGCTGGCACCGGGCGCGCGGCTGCCCTCGGCACGCCAGTTGGCCACCGACTGGGGGGTGGCGCGCGGCGCTGTCGACGAGGCGTTCGCGCAACTGCAGATCGAAGGTTATCTCGAACGACGCGTGGGCGACGGCACCTACGTGACGCGCCACCCACAACCTGCGTTTCAGCCGGACACGCCGCGGGTTGTGCGGCCGCCCAGTCAATCGGCGCAGCAGGTACTCAACCGCTTTTCGGTGTACCTGGGCAAGCCCAGGCAACTCGAGCTGCCGCACGTGATGCTGACGCCGGTGCCGCTTTTTCCGCGCGCGCCGATGATCGAGCAGTTTCCGCTGGCCATCTGGCGGCGCCTGATGGTGCGCGCGCTCGGCGAGCCTTACCGCGCGCACCTGAGCTACGGCCCGGCCGCCGGCCTACCCGCGCTGCGCGAGGCCATCGCGCGCCACCTGTCGCTGACCCGCGCCACGATGTGCTCGGCCGAGCAGGTGCTGGTGCTCAATAGTCCGATGCAGGCGATCGAGCTGATCGGCCGCGTGCTGCTCGAGCCGGGTGACAAGGTCTGGCTCGAAGACCCCGGCCACGCCAGCCTGGTGTCGCTGTTCCAGGTGATGCGCGCGCAGGTGGTGGGCGTGCCGCTCGACGCGCGGGGGCTCGATGTGGCGGCCGGCCGCGCCGCGGCGCCCGACGCGGCGGCGGTGTACCTGCATCCGCTGACGCAGTTTCCACTGGGCGTGCGCACCGACGGCACGCGCCGCGCCGAGTTGCTGCAATGGGCCGACGAGAGCGGTGCGTGGGTGATCGAGGGTAACTTCAACGACGAGATCGCGCACGATGGCGCGGCGCCGGTGGCCTTCCAGTCGCTGGACCGCTCCGACCGCGTGCTGCTGATGGGCACCTTCGAGGGCATCATGTTCCCGTCGCTGCGGCTGGCCTACCTGGTGGTGCCCGAGCGGCTGGTCGAAGTGTTCGTCGCGATGCGCGGGCTGCTGGGCGACCACAGCAACGCATCGCTGCAGATTGCGATGGCCGCGTTCATCGACGAGGGCCACATGAGCAACCATTTGCGCTTGCTGCGCCACGTGTCGCGCCAGCGGCGCGATGCGCTGGTGGCAGCGGCGCGGCGCCACCTGCCCGAATGGGTGCAGATGGGCCCCACTGCCGCCGGCACCCACGTCTGCCTGCACCTGCCGCGCTCGGTGAGCGACATGGAGGTGGTGCGCCGCATCCGCGAACACGGCGTGATGGCGATCGCGTTGTCGTCCACCTGCTGGAACCCGCGGCCGTGGAACGGCCTGGTGCTCGGCTACGGCGCCTTCACGCCGACAGTCATCGAGCAGGCGGTGCGCGCGATCGGCCGTGTGCTGAACGATTTCGGCAGCGTCGCCCACCCGGCCAGCGGCCAGAACGGCTAGCCGCCGCTGCGCACGGTGCGGATGCGCCGCCCAGGCACGCCGCAGCACGCCGCAGATCAGACGATCTTTTCGCCTGGGTGCGTGATCTTGCGCATCGGCTCGTACCGCTCGGAGGCCACTCGCAACGGGTGCTGGGTTTCGCCGCCGTCCCAGCGTGGGTCCTCGAGGCTGTCGAACACCTCGTGCAGGCGCTGCCCCCAGGTGTTACGGATCATCTGGAAGTACGGGTTGCGCTCGTCGATGCAAACGATGCGGTCGGTGCCGAACTCGCCCTGCCGATATACCAGCAGATCCAGCGGCAAGCCGACGCCGAGGTTGGACTTCAGCGTCGAGTCCATCGACACCAGCGCGCACTTGGCGGCGGTTTCCAGCGGCGTGGTGGGTGTGATCAGGCGGTCGAGCACGGGCTTGCCGTACTTCGACTCGCCGATCTGGAAGTAGCAGGTCTCGCGCGTGGCCTCGATGAAGTTGCCCGCCGAATACACCTGGAACAGCCGCATCGCTTCGCCGCGGATCTGGCCGCCGAAGATCATCGTGCTGTTGAACTCGAGGCCGGCGCTCTTCAGCGAGGCACCGTCTTCGGCGTAGACGCGGCGCACGGTGGCGCCGAGCACACGCGTCGCATCGAACATGCTGGTGGCGTTCCAGATGGTCAGCGGCTGTTCGTGGGGGCCGTTGTCGATCTTTTCCACCTGCAGCAGCTCGCGCACCGACTGCGAGATCGACAGGTTGCCGGCCGACAGCATCACCATGAAGCGGTCGTTCGGGCGCTCGTAGACCATCATCTTGCGGTAGGTGCTGATCTGGTCGACACCGGCGTTGGTGCGCGAGTCCGACAGGAACACCAAGCCGGCGTTGAGGCGAATGCCGATGCAATACGTCATGGGGCAGCGTCTTTCTGCAAAGCCTTCAGGCGGTACAGCGCCTCCAACGCCTCGCGTGGCGACAGCGTATCAGGCTGCAGTTGCGCCAAGGCCTCTTCCAGTGCGCTGGGTCCTTGCGGCAGCTCCATCGCCGGCGCGGCGAACAGGTCCACCTGCGCCTGGCCGGCGCGCGACTGGGTCTCCAGCGCCTCCAGCGTGGCGCCGGCCTGGCGCACGATGCGATCGGGCATGCCGGCCAGTCGCGCCACCTGCACGCCGTAGCTGCGGCTGGCCGGCCCGGCTTCGATCTCGTGCAGGAACACCACGTCGCGCCCGGATTCGACTGCCGACACGTGCACGTTGAGCGCGTGCGCGTGGCGCAACGGGAACGCGGTGAGCTCGAAGTAGTGGGTAGCAAACAGCGTGAAGGCGCGGTTGCGATCGTGCAGCTGGCTGGCGATGGCCGAGGCCAGCGCCAGGCCGTCGAAAGTGGAAGTGCCGCGGCCCACTTCGTCCATCAGCACCAGCGAGTGCTCGGTGGCGCTGTGCACGATGGCAGCCGCTTCAGTCATCTCGACCATGAAGGTCGATTGCGCGTTGGCCAGGTCGTCGGCGGCGCCGATGCGCGTGTGGATCGCGTCGATCGGCCCCAGCACGCAAGACTGCGCCGGCACGTGCGAGCCGATCGACGCCAGCAGCACGATCAACGCCACCTGGCGCATGTAGGTGCTCTTGCCGCCCATGTTGGGGCCGGTGATCACCAGCATGCGCGTGCGCGCGTCGAGCCGGCAGTCGTTGGCGATGAAAGACTGCCCTTGAGTCTCGGCCAGCCGTGCCTCGACCACCGGGTGGCGGCCGCGCTGGATGTCGATGCACGGGTGGCCCACGAATTGCGGCGCGCACCAGCCGAGCGTGCGCGCGCGCTCGGCCAGATTGACCAGCACGTCGAGGCTGGCCAGCGCGTGCGCCAGCGCCGCCAGCTCCAACACGTGAGGCGCCAGTGCGTCGAGCAGCACCTGCCATAACAACAGCTCGCGCGCGAGCGCGCGCTCCTGCGCGGACAACGCCTTGTCTTCGAACGCCTTGAGTTCGGGCGTGATGAAGCGCTCGGCGTTCTTCATCGTTTGGCGGCGCTGGTAGTCGTTGGGTACCTTGTCGAGTTGTCCGCTGGTGACCTCGATGTAGTAGCCGTGCACGCGATTGAACTGCACGCGCAGGTTGCCGATGCCGGTGCGGGCGCGTTCTCGAACCTCGAGTGCCAGCAGATACGCGTCGCCGTTTTCGCCGATGGTCCGAAGCTCGTCGAGCTGCGCATCGTGGCCATCGGCGATGACGCCGCCGTCGCGCAGCTGCACGGCTGGGTCTTCGGCCAGCGCCGCGCACAAGCGCGCGAGGATCGCGGCGTCGGGCTGCAGCGCGGTGTGGATCGAGTCGAGCAGTTCGCTGCCCGTCGGCGTCAGCGCCTGCAATCGCGGCAATGCCTGCAGCGTGGCACGCAGCCCGGCCAACTCGCGCGGGCGCACTTGCCGCAGCGCCAGGCGTGCGGCGCTTCGCTCGACGTCGCTGACGCCGCGCAACGCATCGCGCAGCGCGACCAAGTCGGCAACTGACAGATGCTCGATCGCCGCCAGCCGGGCGATCGCAGCAATGCGCTCGCGCAGGGGGTGCGTCAGCCAATGGCGCAATTGCCGGCTGCCCATGCCGGTGGCACAGGCATCGAGCAGTGACAGCAAAGTCGGTGCGCCTTCGCCGCGCAGTGTCTGCGTGATCTCCAGGTTACGCAGCGTGGTGAACGGCAGCTCGAGCAGATCACCCGCCCGTTCGACCTTGAGCTCGACCACATGGGCGATGGCGCTGCCCTGCGTGCGCTCGGCGTACGACAACAGTGCGGCGGCGGCTGCGTGCGCCAGCGGGCAATCTTCGGCGCCGAAGCCGCCGAGCTGCGCAACCTTCAGCGCCTCGCACAACTTGCGCCGACCCAGCGCGGCGTCAAACTGCCAGGCGGGCCGCACGGTGCGCGATGCCGGGTGAGCCTGCAGCGCGGGGGGTACATCGGCCTGATCGAGCAACACTTCGGCGGGCTCGATGCGCGCCAGCCACAATGGCAGGTCGTCGACCGTGGCTTGCGCCAGGAAGCAGCGTCCGCTGGCCAGGCTCAGCCAGGCGAGGCCGCAGCGCGCGCCGCGCGGCTCGCGTGCCAGGGCCAGCAGAGTGGTGTCGCTGCGCTCGGCGAGCAACTCGCTGTCGGTCACGGTGCCCGGCGTGACGACGCGCGTCACTCGCCGTTCGACCGGACCCTTGGAGGTGGCAACGTCGCCCACCTGCTCGGCGATGGCCACTGACTCTCCGAGCTTGATCAGCCGGGCGAGGTAAGTCTCGAGCGCGTGCACCGGCACGCCGGCCATCACCACCGGCTCGCCGGCACTGGCTCCACGTGACGTGAGCGTGATGTCGAGCAGACGGTTGGCACGCCGCGCGTCGTCGTAGAACAACTCGTAGAAGTCGCCCATCCGATACAGCACCAGGATGTCCGGGTGCTCGGCCTTGATGCGCAGGTACTGCTGCATCATCGGCGTATGACCTGAAATGGAATCCGCGCCCATCATCGGTTCGATCTGGAGTTTGTTCGCTAACGCATTGTCATTGTTCATTTTTTTGGACAACACTGAGTTTCACAGTTCCTAGCCTCACTTGTCTGCGTGTGTCCGCACTTGCGGTGTCGGCGTAACTTTTGGCGTAACTTTTAGGAGGCACTGCGTGTTTGGCGTAGATTGGCGTAGCTTTTCCTGATCATTTGTAACCGCCTACGCATGATCGCTTTCGACGCTCGAGCTGCAAAAGCGCTGAGCGCGGGAAATCATCTCACGTTCGATTTGGCGCCCGGCCTCCGGCTCAAGGCCACTGGCTCGACCCGAACCTGGGTCTACCGGTACAAGAGCCAAACCGATGGCCGCATGAGGCAGGTTCGTCTCGGGCACTGGCCCGCCATGGGTCCGACTGCTGCCCTTGTGGCATGGCAGCAAGCGCGCGACGCGCGAGCGACGGGTGCCGATCCGGCTGCGAGTCGCGAGATCGAAAGGCGCGACAGGCGCAAGAAAGCGGACAGGGTTCGGAAGGAGCGGGCGCAGGCCAACTACACGGTTAAAGGCCTGGCCAACGACTTCCTGTCGAGCTACGCGGGGACAGTGGTGCCCAAGACCTACGCCGAGCTTGAGCGCCTTTTTGCGCGTGAGCTCGACCCGATAGCGGATGTGGTGGCCTCTGCGCTGACGCGGACCCAAGCGTTTGCGCTCATCGACGCCATGCGCGACCGACCCGTGGTTGCCAAACGAACGCGACAGGGGCTTGGCGCTGCCTGGGACCACGCGCTTGATGCCGGTCGCTTGCCCTCCGAAGCACCCAACTGGTGGCGGCTCGTGCTTCGGGGCAAGCTACCGAGTCGAGGAAAGACGATCCAGGGGCAATCGGTTGGGCCTGGAAAGCGCGTGCTGAGCGAACCCGAGGTGTCCTCGCTGTTGCACTTCCTGCCGAATTTCAGTCGTGACGTCGATGACGCCCTCGTGCTCTATCTGTGGACCGCCTGCCGCGGCGCAGAGATCGTGGCGATGGAACGGCATGAGATTGCGACCGTGCGCAAGGTGCTCTGGTGGACGATCCCCGTGGCAAAGCTGAAGGGCCGTCGCAATCCCACCCGCACCGAATTGCGCGTACCACTCGTTGGGCGGGCAGCGGCTGTCGTACGGCGACGAATGGATGCCACGGATTCGAGTTGGCTGTGGCCAAGCGTTGGGGCGACGGGCCACGTGATGCAGAAAGCCATTGGCGTTGCCGTTTGGTCGCACATGCCCTATGCCGCGACGCGGCCGGACTGGAAGCGTCCGCGCATGTCCGTCGTTCGCTGGGCTCCGCATGATTTGCGTCGCACGGCGCGTACGCTCTTGTCATCTCTGGGCTGCCCGTCAGACATAGGAGAAGCCATCCTGGGCCACGCGTTGCCCGGGGTCGAGGGCATCTACAACCTGCACAGATTCGATGCTGAGCGGCTGACCTGGCTCACCAAACTGAGCGAACGCTTGGAGCAGTTGGCGAAGTAGCCTTGTGCAAGCCACTCACTGTTCGGCTTGTGTTGGCCGGCGGTAATCGGTCGGCGATTGGCCGCGCCTGTCCCCAGACGCGCAGTTCCGCCAGTAAGTAGCCGTTGCGCTTGGGGCTTAAGGCTCGAGGTCGGGGAAACGTCGCATCCTCGCGCAGCAGCTTCTCGAAGGTCGAGACGCTGACCGACAGGAAGGCAGCAGCCTCTGCCTTGTCGAGGTAGAGCGGCTCTACTCGCAGTTGTGATTTGTACGTGATCACTGGTGGTGCGAGGTAATCATCCAAACCGTGAGCGAACGCGCATTGGGCCAAACGCCGCACATGACCTTCAAACTGTAGCGGCTTGCCAGGTCGGCAACGGCGATCATTCTTGGCCGAAATTCATCGCCGTTGCCGAGGTGAGGCTCGTCGATTCGACTGGCCACCGCCGTTTAACAGTGGACCGTTCCGACGTGCCGGTGATTTTTCGGAGACGGATCGGACACAGTGCGGGCGCGGGTCCTCGCGAATTTCTTTGATTCCTTGGGCTGGTCGAGTGAAGCGCTAAGGCACGGACCCGCGGATGTGTTTGTGGCAGTCGCCGGCTCCGCTCAGTGTTCGTCGGACTAACAGTCCCTGGGGGTGAGATTTCCTGGGATCTCCTGGCACGACCGGCTCGCCAGACACTCTTTACCGATCAACGAGTTGCGTTCATATTGGTTCCACGTCGTCTCGGACCATTCACGCCAAAACTGGCACCAGACTGGCACCAGAGGACCTACGGACCATGGCGAGAGATCATCCATCGAGCGGTGCGGCTGCGATCAAGTCGCTGCGCGACGGCACCTTTGTCACGCTGCACAGTCAGGCTCGATCGTGGCGGCGCATTGCAGGCCCGCAGGCTGGCCAACGGCGCGGTGCAGCTGTACTGGCGGTACTCGCACGCAGGCAAGACCCATCGCGAGCCCATCGGCATCTACGACCCGTCGGCGCCGCCGAAGAAGCTGCAGCCGACGAAGAGGGGCTTTGGGATCGCGGCGGCGCTCGAGACGTGCAGGGCATTGGCGGACCTTCACACGCAGCGTTCCGACACCGGCGGGCTGCGCGAAGCGAAGGCGGAGAAGCGCAAGTCGTTTCTCGCGAAGAAGGCGATCGAGATCGAGCAGTCGACGCGCACCTTGCAGAAGCTCCTCGACGCCTACGTGGAGCACTTGAAGGCGCAGGGACGCCGCAGCCATGTCGATGCCCACCAGATCTTCAAGAGGCATGTGACGGAGGCCTGGCCCGCCTTGGCGAGCGCGCCTGCACTCGACCTGACCCCCGACCAGGTGCTCGACATGCTTCGACGATTGATCGAGGTCTGGCAAGGGACGGACCGCCAACAAGCTGAGGTCGTACGTGCGGGCGGCGTACCAATGCGCGCTGGATGTGCGCACGACGGCATCGATCCCCGTGGTGTTCAAGTCCTTCGGCATCGTGTTCAACCCTGCAGCACAAACACGGCGCTCGCCGCAGTTCGACCGCGCGGACAAGCGGCCTTTCTCGAAGGCGGAGCTGCGTGCGTACTGGCAATTGATTCGCGAGCGTCCGGGCAGCGACGCAGCTGCCCTGCGACTGCACCTGCTGTTGGGAGGTCAGCGCATCGAACAGTTCGTGCGGCTTCGATGGGCCGACGTCGCTGACGACTCCGTGACGATCTTTGATGGCAAGGGTCGACCGGGGCAGGGCCCACGCCCACACCAAATTCCGTTGGTCGACGACGCTGCCAAGGCATTGGCCGCTCTGAAGCGGGACGGCGTCTTCGCGATCTCGACCACCTCCGGCGAGAAGCCGATCAGCGTTCGCACGATGGCGGGCTGGGCACACACCTTCGTGGGCGATTCGATCGAGGGCTTTAAGCTGAAGCGGATTCGCTCCGGCGTGGAGACTTTGCTGGCCGCCAATGGCGTGAGTCGAGAGATCCGAGGTCACCTGCAGTCGCACGGACTGACTGGCGTCCAGGCCCGCCACTACGACGGGCACGACTACATGCGCGAGAAGCGCAAGGCGCTAGAGGTCCTGGTACAAGAAGTGTGTCGCAGCGACGCTCAGCCGAAGCGAGAGCAAGAGGCCGCATTCGCGAAGACAAGAGGCACCAACGACGATCACCGCTCGATCCGGCCGTCAGGGCGCAGTCTGGTGAGCTGCTTGTAGCGGCTGACCTCGCGACGGCGATCACGGAAATAGCATTTGTACAAAGACAAACTGACACTGCTCGCATCTCGAGGCTGACTGAAGAAATCAAGGAGCGTGGATTTGCAAGTCGAGGCGGTCAGTCTCGGCAAGGAAAAGCCAGTTGCGCACGGGCATGACGAGTCGTCGTGGCAGCAGAAACGCAGGGCCGACATCGTGAATTCCAAGTGACCCTCAGAGATCGGCCAGTGGCTTCCGAGCGGCGCGGCGGTCGGCGTGAAGGACTGCCAGCAGGGCCTTGAGGTCTTCGCACAGGCGCCGCGATGTCCTTTCATCCAGGGCGGCCAAAGCCTCGGGCAGCACGCCGGTAAAGGGCGTGGGCGCCTTGCGCAACGCGGTGGCGCCGGCAGCCATCAGATGCAGTTGGACTGCCCGCCGGTCGGCTGAACTGCGTTCGACTCGCAGGAGCCTGCGCTCGGCCAACCCCTTGACCAGGTTGCTCGCGGTGGATTGGTGCACATCCATCGCCAGCGCCAGATCGCCGACGCCCATGCCCGGCTTGCCTTTGACGATGCTCAGCGCCCACACCTGGGCGCCACCTATTCCGGCGCTCTTTTCGACTTGTTGGAAGTGGGTTGCTGCTCCGTTGTGCTGAGTGCTTGCTCGCTGCTCCGCGGGGAATGAGCCAGGAGTTCAGCCAGCTCGGTGTACATGGGGCGCGTTAACAGCCGTGCCGTGGCGCTAGACAGTAGTGCTGCGGCCATGAGACTCAGCACCATCGCGTGGCCCGATACCATCTCCATAACGATGATGAAGGCCGTGATAGGGCCTTGCGTGGTTGCCGCCAAGAACCCGACCATGCCCAACGCAATGAGCGGTATCGTCGTCGTGCCATCGACACCGGTGAGCACCGCCACGTCGTGTCCGATGCCGGCACCGATCGACAACGAGGGCGCAAACACACCTGCGGGCAAACCGGTCCAGGCGGACAACCAGGTCGCACAAAACTTCAACACCGTGTAGGCGAATGGCAACTCGGCCTGTCCTTCGAGCAGTGCACGCGTCGGGGCATAGCCGGCACCGACCGTGGCACCCCCAGTGACCACACCGATGACCGCCACCGCCAGCGCGCACGCGGCCGCGAAGCCGAAAGGATGCTGACGACGCCAGCCGCCGATCCGGTCGATCGTGTCACGCGTGGAAGCCACGATGAGTCGCGAGAACAAGCCCCCGGCCAGCCCGCAGATGATGGCCACCAGCAAGCCGGGGCCCAGCATCGACCACTGAAGCTGCTGGACCTTCAGCTCTCCAAAATAAGTGAAGTTCCCGAGCATGGACACGGCGACCAGGCCGGACAGCACGATGCTCACAATGACAAGTGAGCTGTGTGACATGCTGCGCCGTCGTGACAACTGCTCGAGCGCGAAGATCACGCCCCCCAGCGGTGTGTTGAACGCGGCCGCGATGCCAGCCGCGGCGCCCGCCACCATCAAATCGTGGGCATCGATGCCCGACCGCGGTGACAGCCAGCGCTCAGCGTGTTGCATCACGCCGGCGCCCACTTGGACCGTCGGACCTTCCCGGCCAATCGACAGACCGGCCAGCAATCCGCCCGCTACCAGGCCCATCTTCTGCAGGGACAACGGCAACGACACCAACCGCGCTCTCTGCTCCGGCTCAGTGGTCTCTTCCAGCGCAAGGACCACTTGCGGGATGCCCGATCCCATGGCGCCCCAGGCATAGCGGCGCGTCAACCATAACAGGGCTACCGCGAGGGTGGGTGTCCATAGCAGCGGCAGCCATGGGCCGAAATCACCCCATCGGCGCAAGCGCTCGAAGCCGTCGCTGGCCGCCTCCGTGAGCCACGTGAATCCAACCACCACGAGCCCAGTGGCGGCCGCGTAGGCCAGGACCACCACGCGATCGACCCATTGAGAGCCGGACACCAGTTCTGAACGCAAGTTGCGCCAGAAATTGGGGTCGCGGTGGTGCATGACCACAACCATAGCAGGCACCGTAATGAATTGCAGGCACGCGCGACCAACTCAGATGGCTGCCCTCGGCCATCGAGGTCGCTGTAACGGCTGGCCCGGTATGTCTTGCACTAAGGATTGCAGTGGATTCCCCGTCGTCGCTCGCCAGCGAACTGGCTAACTTGAAGGCCGGTTCTAAGGCACGTGCCAGCCCCGAGCGCTTCGCCATGGTCGAGGCGGCAATCGCACGACTGAAGGGTGAAGACGGGATTGAATCGCGAGCGCGGCGAGCAGGGGACATGGCGCCGGACGTGGCGTTGCCCGACATCGGCGGTCGACGGGTGCACCTGAACGACCTGTGGCGCGCTGGTCCGCTTGTACTCGTCTTCTACCGCGGTGCGTGGTGCCCGTACTGCAACCTGCAGCTGCGCGCTTGGCAACGGGAGTTGAGCGAGCTGCGTCGACATGGCGGGAGCCTGGCAGCTATCTCGCCACAGACGCCGGACCATTCGATGACCACCGCGCAGAAGAACGCGTTGGGCTTCACCGTGTTGAGCGACATATCACTCGAGGCGGCCGAAGCGTTCGGCGTCGCATTCACGCTGCCGCCCGAACTGATTGATCTGTATGGCCGCCTCGGCAATGACCTACCGGTGGTCAACGGCAACGGACATTGGGCGCTGCCAATCACAGCCACCTACCTGATCAATTCGGACGGTCGAATCACCTACGCGCACATCGATGCGGACTACCGCGAGCGCGCAGAGCCTCGCGACATCTTGTTGAAGCTGGCCTCGGCGTTGTAACTCAAACACCGATGCATCAACCCTCCGAGTTCGCTCGCGGTAGTCGCGGCGAGGCCGTTCCCTCCGCTCAATGCAATTGACTCTTTCACCGAGGCGATTGGCCGCCCTCATCGTGCCGTTGAATCTGGCATCGGGCCTCAGCCATTTGGGGCAGATGGGTCTTGTCTATCCGCTGCTGACGCTTTGGCTTGCGTCGCGCGGAGTGTCGGCGCCCCACATTGGAATCGTAGCCGGAGGTGTGTGGATTGGGATGCTGTTGGGTGGCCTGATTGCACCCGGCGCACTGCGTCGGTATGGCGCTCGAACGGTCGCGATCGTCGCGTGCCTGGCATCGGCGCTCACTGCCCTCGCCATGCCGCGGCTCCCCACCACGTCGGTGTGGATGCTTTTGCCGGTGACGGCGTTGTTCGGCCTGGCCTGCGGCTGGCGTTGGGTTGGCATCGAAAGTTGGCTCTACGCCGTACTGCCCGAGGACACGCGCGGGCGCCTGATCGGTATTCATGAATCGATCATCTATTTGGCGGAGGCGGCGGGGCTCGCATTGATCGCGGTCATCGGCATCGCGAGCGGCCTGGCTTTCGTCGCCGGCGCCTTGGCGGCAGCCACCGCTGTGTTGCCCTTGATCGCGATTCGTCAGCGGCCGCCAGACGAGCGAAATCAAACCGGCACGCCGGGTGGAATTCCAGCTCGCCGGGCGATTTGGACGAGGTGGGTCGCGTTGAGCACATCGGTGCCCGCTCGCTTGGGCGGCACCGCGGGCATCGTGAACGGTGCGATCGGCATGCTGGGGGTTTACTTCGTCAAGCGCGGTCTGTCGGGGGAACAGGCGGCGGCGGTGTTGGTCATGCTCGGTCTGGGTGGTCTGTTTTCTCAATGGCCGTTGGGTTGGTGTGCCGACAGGTACGGCAGTCGTACCGCCGCACTGGCCACAGGGTTGACCGGTGCGTTGGGCGGCTGTCTGTTGTTCGTCGCAACGCCTCTCTTGTGGTTGCCGTCCACGCTGTTAGGCGCTGCCGCTGCGTCGAGTCTGACGGTCGCCAGCCTGATCACTGCCGAGCATGCCGCGCGCGTTCAGCGCACCCTGGGGCAGGCGATTGCGCAATTGTCCGTGTCGTTCACTGCGGGGAGCGTGTTGGCCCCTCTGGCTGCAGGCGTCGCCATGGAAACACCCCAGGGGGTTGCGTTTCCCTGGCTGGCGATCGTGAGCTGCATCTTGTTTTGGTGGGCGGCAGGTGGGGCGGCCACTCGCTGCGCAGCGTCTCAAGCGACGGAGCCAGCGTGAATCGGGGCATGGCGCGCTGTCGCGTCACGGTGTGCCACGGCGACTGCGGCACGCTTCGGGCCATCACGACGGCGATGCCGAGTTGCGGCATCTGACGGTCGTCATTTCGATAGAGGATCTCGGCATGCATCCACTTCAGGGACTGTTCTTCTGGGGCTTTCTGGCGGCCTTCGGCGTCGTGATGTACCTGGTCGCGCCGCGCTCCAAGGACGAAGCCGGATTCTTTCGCGGCCACGACGCACAGGGACGTCCAGCGTCCGAATGGGCCCTGATGATGAGCATCTTCATCAGCTGGATCTTCGCCAAGTCGGTGACCAACGCGGCCAATCTGGGTGCCACCTACGGTGTGGTCGGCGGGTTGGCCTATGCCGCGTACTGGCTGTCGATCCCGGTGGCTGGCTTGGTCATCTTTCGTCTGCGCACGCGCGAGGGCGCCGCGGGCCTTGTGCCGTTTCTGATCGGCAAGTACGGGCGCGGCGCCGCCTTGGCGTTTTCGCTGGCCATCCTCATCCGCTTGTTCAACGAAGTTTGGAGCAATACCTCAGTGGTGGGCGGCTACTATGGCGCCAGCGGTTCCGCCGGGTTCATCGGAGCCGCGCTGCTGTTCACTGCAGCAGTGCTTTTCTACAGCCTCAAGGGCGGCCTGCGCAGCTCGATCTTCAGCGACGTGATCCAGGCCGTGGTGTTCATCCTGTTCCTCGGCGTGGTGCTGGCCTACGTGCTGCCCGCGCATTCGCCCGGCGTGCTGCTGTCACAGGGCAAATTTGCGCTGGCGTCTGGCGTGGACCTGCTGCTCGTGGCGCTGCTGTAGACGCTTTCCTACCCGTTCCATGACCCGGTGCTGACGGACCGTGGCTTCATCACGCGCGAGAAGACCATGCTGCGGGCCTTCATCGTCGCCGGTGTGCTGGGCTTCGTGGCGATCTTCGCTTTCAGCCTGGTGGGCGTGCACGCACGGCTGGAAGGGCTGGCCGCCAGCGGCAACGTACCCGCCGACGTGGCACGCGGTCTGGGCGTGGCAGGTTTCTTCGCGATGATCGTGGTCATGGTGACGTCGGCCGGCTCGACACTGGACTCGACGTTCACGTCGCTCTCGAAGCTGATCGCGCGTGAGCTGCCGTTGCTTGCCGGCCGATTGCCATCGCCCAAGGCGATGAGCATCGGCGCTCTGACCATGGTGAGCTTCGCGCTCCTCGGAAACCTGCCGATGATCGCGGGCACCGACATTCTTAAAGCCACCACCATCAGCGGCACGATGGTGATCGGCCTGGCACCGATATTTCTGTTCTCTGGCCGCGTCCGCTACTCGCCGTTGTCATTCCACCTGGCCTTCTGGCCCGGCATTCTCCTGGGTGTTCTGCAGGCCTCAACCCTGATCCCACCCAGTTGGGCCATTGGCAATGGCAAGTACGGAATCCTGCTGGGGACCAATCTCTACGGGTTGGCCCTTTGCACCGCGGGCTTCTTCCTCCCGCTCGTTTCGCGTCGCCGTCGTTTGGGTTGCACCGGAGTTGCCGCTTGAGAGAGCCAGACTGAGTTGGGTAAGACCCGAGCGCCGGTACGCTATCAGGTGAGCACGCGAGCAGCGGCTATCGCCATGAGCGGCTCGTCCTGAGCAGGCCCAATAACGGACGCCCACCCATCAGAAAGCTCCCGGGGTCAGCTAAGGCGCGTGTACGCCAGACGATGACATGCGCTGCGAGACAGCCTCAACTGCCGTCGCGCGGCATCGTGGCAATGGCGAAACGGACCAACTCCGCCAAATTCCGCACTCCGAGCTTTTCCATGATCCGCGTCTTGTGCACTTCGACGGTTCGAGGGCTGATTCCCAGAGCCGCAGCGATTTCCTTGGCGTGCAGACCTTGCGCCGCATGCTCAAGTACTTCGCGCTCACGCGGCGTCAATCGGCCTAGCTTCTCGGCATCTGCACGCGAGCTGTCGTGCTTCTGAATCCGCTGGCCCTCCCGAGCGAAGGCGGTTTCGATGGCTGCGCTGAGCTGGGCGTTGTCGAACGGCTTTTCGAGGAAGTCCACCGCCTGAGACCGGAACGCGGCACGGGCCGTCGCCACGTCGCCGTGGGCCGTGATGATGACGAATGGCAACATATTGCCGCGCTCTCTCAACGTGTCTTGCAGCTCAACGCCGCTTTGTCCTGGCAACCTCACATCGGCGACCACGCACCCCACCCAATCTTCTTTCCACGCGGCAAGAAATGCTTCAGCGTCTGCGAACACCGATGTTCGATAGCCGGCCAGCCCCAGCATGAGTGCGATCGAGTCACGCACGGCGGCGTCATCGTCAATGACGAAGACGGTCAGGCGCTCAGAACGCATGGCAGAACCAATTGGAATTCACCGTGCGGGACGTGGACTGCTTCGAGCGAGCCGCCGTGGGCCTGGGCGATCGTGCGACTCACGGCAAGGCCAAGCCCCATGCCGGTGGACTTGCCCGACACGAACGGCTCGAACAGGCTCTCGCGGTTCGCCGGTGAAATGCCCGGTCCGTTGTCAGCGATCACGATGCGAACGTGCCTGTCATCGTGAGGTTCCACGAGGATCCTGATGAGTCCGCCTTGACGGCCAGACCCGGTCACCGATTCGACCGCGTTGGCAATCAGATTGCGCAGAATCAGCTCGATCTGCAGTCGATCGATGAATAGCGGCGGGACTGACGGGGGACGTTCGATCTCGAGCGAAATTTCCTTGTCCTGGATCGCCGTGTCGGCGATGCGGCGTACCGCAACCAGCAGATCGTCAATGCTCACCACCTCCAGCCGGGTGGTGCCAGCCCGAAAGAAGTCGCGAAGCCTGCGCACGATGTCGGCAGCGCGCTCCGCCTCTGCGAGGATCTTGAGGACGATGTCCTTCAACAGCGGCAGCTCAGTGCGATCTCGATCGAGCAGCATTTGTGCCGATCGGCCGTAGTTCGTGACGGCGGTCAGGGGCTGGTTGATCTCGTGTGCGATGGCACCCGCCATCTCGCCTGCCGCGGCGAGGCGCAGCGTCTGGCGCAGACTCTCCTCGGCACGCTGCCGTTGATCCACCATCACCCCCAGAAACAAACCGGTCAACGTCAGGGCCACCAGCAAGGCCTGAAGCTCGACCACAGGCGGCGAGATCTGCTCGCCCGCGTGGATGCCAAGCACGACCCCCATCTGGACGATTGCCGTGGTCAGTATTGCGCCATTCATCCCGAAGCGAATCGCGATCCAGATGAGAGGCAAGAACAGCAGATAGAACAGCCGCGACGGATCGCTGCCGAATCCCTGGAATATCAACCAAACGGTTGCCACCAGCACAATCGCCTGCAGCATAGCCTCCGGCTGGCGCAAGAGAGTGAGAAGAGCTGATCGCCGCGCTGCGTCGACGGCAGCAAACAGCAGCGGAGCAGTCACCAGGATGCCGACCGCATCGCCAATCCAGAAGCGTATCCAAGCCTTGCTGAAGCCGGTCGCCGACCAGCAAGCCCGACGCGCTCAGCACCCCGATGAACGCTGCACCGACCACGCCGGCCCCGGCAACCACCACCGCGACGAAGATCGTGAGCTGCCGGGTCGAACGCAGGTCGGCATCCTTGAGCAGGGACTTCAACGCCCATGCAATGCCCGCGTAGCCGCCCGCGAGAACGAAAGCGGTTGTCGTCGTGATGGCGTACCCGCCCGGCGTGTGCCGAACGAGCACATCCGCAAGCACGATCGTGGCCAGCACGGCCGGGGCGTGCGCCAGGCCGCCCAGCATCATCCAGACGATGGCGAGCGCGGGTTGCGGATTCCACGGCGTGATGTTGAACGGGCCGACCGGGTCGATGTAGCTGGCCCAGTCGAGCGCGACGTAGCAGGGCGCGAAGACCGCCGCATCGCGCAGATATCGAAGGACTTTCATCGGCAAATCGCATCTTGCGGCGCGGCCTGCCGCTAGGCAAGTAAGCGCTCTTACGTACGAGCTTTGCGACTGACGCCCCGGGTCCGACCGCCGTAGATTCGCGGCATGACTGCCCATAGTCGGAACCCTTGAAATTGTCGGCGCCGCGTTGTTCGCGCTGGCGGTCCTGCACACCTTCTCCACCCGCTACTTCGAGCATCTTGCGCACACGCGCACCGCGCACGCGGGGCTGTGGCACCTGCTGGGAGAAGTCGAAACCGTCTTCGGCTTCTGGGCCTTCGTGCTGCTCCTGTTCATGGCGCTCGCCTATGGCTGGGGCGCCGCCTCCGCCTACCTGGACAGCCGGCACTTCGTCGAGCCGATGTTCGTCTTCGTGATCATGGTCGTCGCCGCCAGCAGGCCGATCATGCAACTCGCGTCCGACGGCGTGCGGTCCGTCGGCGCGACTGCTGCCGGCGCAACCTGCGATCGCCGGATACTTCCTGAGCCTCTCGCTCGTGCCGCTGCTCGGCTCGTTCATCACCGAGCCGGCAGCGATGACGCTCGCCGCGTTGATGCTGCGCGAGCGCATCTTCGCGACCGACGCTTCCAGTCGGCTCAAGTACGCGACGCTCGGCGTGTTGTTCGTCAACGTGTCCGTCGGCGGCACCCTGACCAACTTCGCCGCGCCGCCGGTTCTCATGGTGGCGGCGCAGTGGGATTGGACCACGGGATTCATGCTGTCCACATTCGGCGCCAAGGCCGCGCTTGCGGTCCTCATCAATGCGCTCGTGCTCACGCTGCTCTTCCGCCGCGAGCTGTCCGAGCGTACCGAGCCGCCCGCGCAGGGTGCGCAGGCCCGCGTGCCCGCCGCGTTCGTGGCCGTGAACCTCGCCATTCTCGCCGCCGTGGTGTTCACGAACCACGACCCCGAGGCGTTCATGGGGCTCTTCCTGCTGTTTCTCGGCCTGGCGGAGGCATACCGCCGCCACCACGATCGCCTGCTGCTGCGCGAGGGCCTGATGGTCGCGTTCTTCCTCGCCGGGCTGGTCGTGCTTGGCGGGCAGCAGCGCTGGTGGCTGCAGGACGTGCTGTCGCGCCTCGACGAATCGACTTTGTTCTACGGCGCTGCGGCGCTCACCGCGATCACCGACAACGCGGCGCTCACCTATCTCGGCTCGCTCGTCGAAGGCGTTTCCGACGACTACAAGTACTCGCTGGTTGCGGGGCCGTGGCGGGCGGCGGCCTGACAGTGATCGCCAATGCGCCGAATCCTGCCGGCTTCGCGATCCTCAAGGACCACTTCGAGGATCAATCGATCAACGCGTTCGGCCTGTTCCTCGCAGCCTTGCCGCCGACGCTGGTGGCCATCATCTGCTTCCGGGGCATCCAGGGCCAGGTCCACGAGATATTCGATTGGGATCTCTGGGCGCAGTGGTTCGCCGGACTGGATCGCTCGTTCCTGTTCCTCCTGATCCTGCCCTTCGTCGTCGCCGCAGTCGGGCTTTGGGCCGAGTTCGCGCGCCGCGATCGACAAGTGACTTGGAAGCACGAGTCTGAGAGACGCGTCGGTTTTGCTCCTGCCGAGTTCTTGCTTGAGCAGGTGACGCATGTCGTTTCGCAATCGTATTTGTCATCGGCCGATTGGTTCCCTCCGGCTTCCGATGAAAGTCCGCTCTCGTAGTTGAGACTGTCGGCAATGGGGGTCGGTACCGGAAGCTCAGAAATCTCGCCTGCAGTCCTTCAGGTTGTGGCCGAGTGCGCTGGGGACCGCACTCGGCCACCGTGACGGCACGCTATCATGTCGGGCTCAAAGTGACGACCGCTAGCCGACGATCTGCCACAACCGCACTAGCGGAGTGACGGACACCGACCCGCTGTCACTTCAGTTGTTCGGTGACGTGATCGATGGCTGTATCGAGAGCCAGTTCAAGCGGGCGTGTCGAGCGCATCGTCTGCGCGAGCAGCAGACCGCCCTGCAGTGCGGTAAGCAGCATCAACGCCAAGTCAGCGAGGTCGGCGCTTGTCCTGCGATTGCTGCGGCCGCGAATCGCCGCGAAGCACGCCACGAAGTACGACTCCCAGCGCGCGAAGCTGTCGGCCAGCAGCGCCCGCGGCTGCGGCGACTCGGCCAGAGGCGACACCAATGAGCCCAGCGGACAGCCACCGGCACATTCGGTCTGGCGTGTCAACTCCACCACCGCATCGCGCCAACGGCGCAAGCCCGCTAGCGACGTGAGGTCGCGCAGCAGCGCCTCATGCGCCGCCAACACGCACTCGGTCTGCCGCTGAATCACAGCGAGCACCAGGCCGTCCTTGTCGGCGAAGTAGTGGTACAGCTGCGACTTGCTGGCATGGCTGGCCGCGAGCACCGCGTCGAGGCTGGTGCTGGCCACACCATTGGCGCGCATCAACTCTGCAGCGGCGTCGACGATGCGCG
Source organism: uncultured beta proteobacterium (assembly GCA_963774185.1). GTDB lineage: Bacteria > Pseudomonadota > Gammaproteobacteria > Burkholderiales > Burkholderiaceae_C > JAEUPI01. The sequence goes on along the minus strand of CAVZEK010000029.1, from coordinate 34,244 downwards.
TGCGCGTAGCCGCACCTCGTGCAGTGCGTGGGGAATCAAGGGCACTCATGTCCATGATCGACATGGTACTTGACAGAAAGATCTGGACAACCGAGACTGGACTGACTAGTCCACTTCAGGAGTCCCTACATGCCCTTGCTGTCCAATGGTGATGCATTTCCCGCGCTCACGCTCCGTACGGTCGAGGGCCGCAACCTCTCACTGCCCGTCGATTTGGCCGGCGCCTACGGCGTGGTCTTGATCTATCGCGGCGCGTGGTGTCCATACTGCAACGCACAGCTCACCGGCTTCGCGCGCGCCGCAACCACATTCACCGAACTCGGCATCAACGTGGCGGCGCTGTCGGTCGACGATGAGGCGACGACGGCAGCCCTTGTCGAGAAGCTGCGTCTGCCGTTCCCGGTGGCCTATGGTGCCGACGCGGACCACGTATCCGCACTCACCGGTGCCTACGTCAACCAACAGCCGCGCCACCTGCAGACCACCGGCTTCGTGCTCGACCCCGACGGCAAGATCATCACGGCCGTGTACTCCAGTGGCGCCATCGGTCGGCTGACGGCGGAGGACGTCGCGGGCTTCGTGCGCTACGTCAAGTCGCACGTCTAACGTGGAAAATGAAGGTGAGCGACAAACCGGTTGCGGTCATCGTTGGCGTCGGGCCTGGTCTGGGCGAGGCCCTGGTGCAGAGGTTTGCTGCGGCGGGCGCTAGCGTCGCCGCGCTGTCCCGCAGAGGCACCATGCCATCGGCCTTACCACCCGGCGCCGAGGTTCGCGGCTATGCGTGCGACGCCACGGACAGCGGACAAGTCAGAGCTGGGTTCGCGCGGATCCAGGATGACCTCGGCCCACTTGAGCTGGTGGTCTTCAATGTGGGTACCTGGGATCGAGCGGGCATTCTTGACATCTCTGATGCGCTGTTCGAGCGGGCGTGGCGTCAAGGCTGCTTTGCGGGTTTCTGTGGTCGGACGCGCGGCTGCGGCCGCGATGCTGCCTCAGCGTCGTGGAACCATCATCTTCACTGGTGCTACGGGTTCACTGCGCGGGAGCGCGGGATTCGCGGCGTTCGCGGTACCCAAATTCGGCCTGCGCGCGCTGGCGCAGAGCATGGCGCGCGAGTTGGGCCCGCAAGGCATTCATGTCGCGCACGTCATCGTCGATGGGATGATTGATCCGAAGGCCGATGCCGACGCACCCGACGCGCTTCAGCCTGCCGCGATCGCTGCGGCCTACGAGCAGCTGCATCGCCAGCCACGCAGCGCCTGGACGCATGAGCTCGACCTGCGTCCGGCTCATGAGCGATTCTGAGCGCAACGCGGTTTGGTCATTCGCAAATCACGATGAACAACGAAGCCCCGTGAAGGAAGTTGCTTGAACGCCGCGCGCCATCGGTGGCTTCTCGTCGCGCTCGTCTTCATCTGGGCGATCAGCTGGCCGGTCATCAAGGTTGGCGTCGCTCACGTGCCACCGCTGTGGTTTGCGACCCTGCGATACGCCATCGCGGCGTGTTGCTTGTTCGTGTTCGTGGGGCTGCGGGGAGAACTCGGTGCGCCACCACGCGGTGATTGGCCGTTGATCGTGGTGTCCGCCGTGCTGCAGTTGGGCGCGTACTCCGCGCTGACCGGCGTGGCCCTCACCGTGCTGCCGCCGGGCCGCGCGTCGGTCCTGGCTTTTTCCACGCCGATTTGGGTGGTGCCGATTTCGGCAGTATGGCTGCGCGAGCGTCTGTCGCGATCGGGGATGCTCGGCGTGGGCCTGGGGTTGTTGGGGGCGCTCGCGATCGCCGCGCCATCGCTCAATCGCGCCGGCAGCGGCCATGGCCTGGCCTACGCGCTGCTCATGGCAGCCGCAGCTGCCTGGGCAGTGTCGATCGTCTACGTGCGCAAGCACCGCTTCATTGCCAGCGCACTGGCGCTGGCGCCGTGGCAGATGTTGCTGGCTGCAGGCCTGCTGCTGCCCTGCGCGTTCGCGCTCGAAGGGCCGTTGCAGGAAATCGGCGCTGAGGGTGCCGCATCGCTGGCCTACGTGGGGCCGGTGGCGACCGCTTTCGCCTACTGGGCCGTTGTGGAGGCTGGGCGGCGCTTTCGAGCCAGCACGATGTCGATGGCACTCCTGGCGACGCCCAGCCTCGGCATTGCGATCTCCGCGTGGGCCCAACACGAACCCGTCGGGGCGTCGCTGATCACCGGCGTGATCATGATTGCCGCCGGCATCCGACTGGCCACGGCAGCGCCGGCAGACTCGCGCGACCCCGCATTGGCGACCGTCGGCGACGCCGACGCTGCGAATGGTGCGAATGCGCAGCAGCGCTGCGCCTGATCCGGAACCAACGCGGTGACGCGGGGATGGCCATCCTGTAAGGTCGCCCAATCGGCTGGCGACGGACATCACGATGGCCAAGACTGCCATCCTCGCAATTGACTTGGATCGCTGACTTGCCAAACTCTCCTCTGGTTGCCCTTGCCATCTCTGGAAGCCTGCGCGCGGCCTCGATCAACTCAGCGTTATGCCGAGCTGCTGCCAAGCTTGCCGCGCCGCCGTTGCAGGTGGTCGTATTCAGAGAACTTGGGCAACTCCCGCTGTTCAATCCGGATCTCGAGGCAGATCCACCGGACTCAGTCGTGGCCTTTCGCAATGCCGTCGGGAAGGCCAGCGCGCTGATCATCGCAAGCCCCGAGTACGCGCATGGCATCTCCGGTGTCTTGAAGAACGCGCTCGACTGGTTGGTCAGCTACGAGGGCTTCGTGGACAAACCGATCGCCCTCGTCAACGCGTCCCCCAGAGCGCGGCATGCGTTCGATGCCCTCCACGAGGTCTTGCGAACCATGTCGGCCAACATCCTTTCGGAAGCCTCCGTCACTCTGCCGCTGCTCGGTTCTTGTGTGACCGAGGAGGCCATGATGGCCTCTGAGGAGGTCAGCGAAAGCATTGGCCGCTCGCTCGCAGCCTTGACATCCGCCTTGATGGAAGAGGGCCATCCAGGTGCAACATTTCCGGTCAACTAAGCCAAGCGGCGCCACGCGAGATGACCACCCGGAGGCAGATGCTCAGGGAGTTCATTGCATGGCTCGTTCTGACAATCTTGTATTGGGGTGGATTTGCGCTGCTGGAAGCCGATCGCGTCGTCCCAGAGGCTCGATTCATCCTCTACGCCGCTTGCGCCGGCGGATTGTTGTTGACTAGTCGTAAGTCACGGGATTCGCGATCACCAACTGCCTGGCTCGTGTATGCGATGTACAGCGTCTTGTTCGCCCTGATCTTCTATGGCGCCAACGAAGCGTTGGACGTCCTCTACGGAGCAGGGCGAGCGAAGTCCGACGTCGCGTCCCACATAGGTGGATTGGAACTCTGGTGGATTCTCTGCCCGGGGCTCTTCTCGGTTGCCGTGGCATGTGCGGCGGCCAGCATGCTGGAGAGGACGCGCAGGCACCTCGGCTCGGGTCTCGACTGGTAGGCGGGGCCTGTCCTTGCCGCTACGTGCGCAGGTGATCAATCGACCGAAAGAGCCAGCGCAGGCGCGGCAGCCCGCGCTACGGGAGGTCCATTGAGTGTTGGATCGCCACGAAGCCGCTCGATTGCGAGATCCAGGAACGCGCGGGCCTTCTTCGTGGCGTAACGCCCCTCACGATGCAGGAGGTGCACCGGCAAAGGGGGCGCCTCAAAAGCGTCGAGCACCGTCACGAGGCGACCGTCGCGCAACGCATCGGCCACCTGGTATGACAACAGGCGGGTCAACCCGAATCCACTGAGTGCAGCGTTGACGACGGAGTCGTTGGTTGTCATGGTCAGGCGCGGCTCCAACTTCACCACGCGCGACTGACCACCCTCCACAAATCGCCATTCACGTGGCGGCTGCACCGAGGCGGCCGACACAACGCAATGAGCGGCGAGGTCGTCAGGAGACTCGGGAGTGCCGAAGCGATCGAGGTAGTCAGGTGCCGCACAAACCACCCGACGCACTCGACCGACGCGCGTGGCTTGAAGCGACGAGTCGCCCAGATCGCCAATGCGCACCGCCACGTCGATCCCTTCTTCCATGACGTTCACGATCCGGTCCACAAACCAGCAGGAGGCGGTGACGTCGGGATAGCGTTGCAGATACTCGGTCACGATCGGCGTCACGAACCTGGCGCCGAACAAAGCGGGCGCGGTCAGCGCCAGTCGCCCTCTAGGGGCGCCGTGCATGCCGCTGACGGTCGCGTCCGCATCCGCCAATTCCGCAAGTACGCGCCGACAGTCGTCGGCATAGCGTGCACCCGCCTCGGTTACCCGGACAACGCGTGTGGTGCGCGTCAGCAAGCGGACGCTCAGGTGACTTTCGAGCTCGTTGATCGCACGGGTCGCAGCGGAGGGCGAGATGCCCAGCTTGCGGGAGGCGCCGGCAAAGCCTCCGGTGTCGACCAGCGCGACAAACACGTTGATCAGGTGCAATCGATCCACTTTTCTTCCTTTACTCGCAATTGTGTCTTTGATTCAACGCGGATTCCCTCAGCGAAGCAGTTCGCCGACATTCCGTCTCGCTCGCCAAGCCTTCTGACAAACGAGCGACCTCACCCTTCACTTCAAGGAATCCCGTCGTGACCTCCATCAGCATCCCCTCAGCGAATCCGCGCCTGAAGTGTCCGAGCCCCTGCTCGACGCGGTGGACAACGCAGCTCGGGCTTGGGTCCGCGCCTGATCGCAGTTTCATCGACACACCGCCGGTAGCGCTCGAGGGCTATTTGGCCCTGAACGGCGCCTTGGCCAAGGGAAGACTCGACGCCAGACTGCGCGAGAGCCTTGCGCTGGCGGTTGCCGAGTACAACGGCTGTGACTACTGCCTGTCGGCACACAGCTACCTGGGCCTCAACGTCGCGAAACTGAGCGATGCCGAGCTGTCGGCAGCCCGCGACGGCCGATCGACGGATCCACGTCACCAGGCCGCGCTGCAGTTCGCGCGCCGGGTCGCAGCGACGCGCGGTCACATCGCCTCGGCCGAACTGACCGCGCTTCGCGACGCTGATTTCCACGAAGCGGAGGTCATCGAGGTTGTGGCGACGGTAGCGCTCAACGTGTTGATCCAACTACATCCACTAGTTCGCCTTCACCAAGAATTCAGTTCCTCATGGTCACCGCGAGGCACGCGGTCTGATTGCCCTTTTGCCCGGTCATCTGCCATGAACAGCGCCCTCGACGCCGCACGTCCCCCGTTGCCTCCGTTCAACCGGGATACCGCAGTACAGAAAGTCCGTCTGGCCGAAGACGCTTGGAACACGCGAGACCCCGCGCGCGTGTCGCTCGCCTACTCGCCAGACTGCCGGTGGCGCAATCGCTGCGAATTCCCACAGGGGCGTGACCAGATCGTTGCCCTTCTCCAGAGGAAGTGGGCCCGTGAGCTGGAGTACCGCCTGATCAAGGAGCTGTGGGGCCACAGCGCGAATCGCATCGCAGTGCGTTTCGTCTATGAGTGGCATGACGACTCCGGCAATTGGTTTCGTTCGCATGGCAATGAGAACTGGAAATTTGACGCCAAAGGCCTCATGACCTGGCGTCACGCGAGCATCAACGACCAACCCATTCGAATGGAAGAGCGCAGGTTCTTCTGGTTGCAGGGTCGTCGACCCGATGACCACCCCGGTCTCAGCGAGTTGGGACTTTGAACGGCTCTGCTCACTGACGCACAACGCTCGTTCTGCACCGTGAGCCTGTGCATGACCGCATCAGAGCCCTGCCGTGGGGCTACGGGTTGGTCGCCGATCGGACTCGAGCCTTACACGGGCACCCCTCGCTACTCAGGAATTCACTGTGGCAGATCCCGCATGAATCCGCGGAGCACCTGAGCGGTCCTAGTTGCGTGCAGAGGGCCGGTCGACTGGAAGTCGGAGACCACATGCATGCAATGAACCACCCTCTTTGAAAGGACCATCTGTGATTCCCATTCGCGCGATTTGTACCCTGGGCTTGTTGTCGGCGGCACTTGCTTCGCCGGCATTGGCCCAGGTCGGAAAGACCCGAGAGCAGGTCCGAGCCGAATTCCAAGCGGCCGTTCGCTCTGGTGATGTCATGGCCAACGGTGAGAGTGGTCTGACATTGCGAGAGCTCTATCCCCAGAACTACCCGAGCCAGAGCGTGGCGACCAGAAGCCGGGATGCCGTGCTTGCCGACCTGAAGGTCGCGCAGTCCGCGGGCGATACGTTGGCAGCCGGTGAGCTCGCTGGACGGCTCAGCGACGTCAGTCCGCAGGCATACCCGGCAAAGGTCGTGGCCGAAGGCAGGTCTCGCGCAGAGGTGAAGGCCGAGTTGCTTGAGGCCCTGCGCAACGGCGACGTCCTAGCGAGCGGCGAAGCAGGGCTGACACTGAGTCAGTTGCACCCGTCGCAGTACGCACATCGTGCGGTCGCGCAAGCGAATGCGCCGATGGTCGCGGAGTCCTCGCGATGACCACCCGCTGATCGGCCCGACGGGTCGATCACAACCCCCTTGCGTCCGATAGCGCGGCGCGCGTGGCGCGCCGCTATCCCACTTTTTTCCCGAAAGTTTCCATGCATCGAACCCATCTGCAGCCAAGTGCGGCCGGCATCGCGATCGCATCGACCTTGATCAGCCTGGCATGGCCGGCGAGTGCCGATGAACTTCACGACTTGCAAGTGCAGGTCGATGGCCTGAGCAAGAAAGTGGCGGAACTCGAGAAGACACCGCCGGCTCGAGAGCCAGCCGTCACAGCTGGAGCGACCAAGGGGTCGTTCAAGCTGCCCAATTCCGATACGTCAGTGACGCTGGGCGGCTACGTCAAGCTTGACGCCATATTCAGCGACAAGAGTGCCGGGGTCAACAGCACTGGCGACCAGCAGTACGAGGCAGGGTCGGTTCCAGTCGGACCTACCGCGGGCGACAACGAGCGCAACCAGATCAAACTCCATGCCCGACAGTCACGCTTCTTCTTCAAGACCAGCACACCGAGTTCGTCGGGTGAGGTTGGAACCTACTTGGAGTTCGACCTCTTCGGAACGTCGGGCAACGAGTCGGTCAGCAATTCGCATGGCCTGCGTCTGAGGCATGCCTATGGAACGCTTGGCCACCTGCTGGCCGGTCAGACGTGGACGACCTTCTCGGATCCGGCCGCCTATCCCGAGACACTCGATTTCGGCGGGCCGGCTGGGCAGATCTTTGCGCGTCAGGCCCAGATCCGCTGGACGGATCAGTTCAATGGAGGGCAGTGGTCGGTCGCTCTCGAGAATCCCGAGAGCGTTGTTTCGCTGCCAGATGGCACAGCGTTCCGCGCGGACGACGACCGAGTCCCGGATATCGCGGGGAACCTGAAGTGGGATACATCGCTGGGCCAATTTTCAGTGGCGGGCCTCCTGCGCCAGATCCGCGTCGACTCGGCGTCGTCGCCTGCCAGCCGTACCGAAAAGTGGGGCTATGGCTTCGGCGCCAATGGCGTCATCCCCTTCGGCCCCAAGGACGATGCTCGGCTGTCGCTGTACCAAGGCAACGCGCTCGGGCGTTACACGGTGGGATTCTTCACTGATGGCATCCTCGACGCGGCTGGTGACGTGACGTTGCCGAAGCAGTGGCTGGCCGCGGTGTCGTACCGCCACTACTGGAACAGCACGGTGCGCAGCACACTGGCACTGTCGACGATTCACGCCAACAACCGGCCGGGGACTGCTGGCGTCGTCAACAAGGAAGCCCAGTCGGCGCACTTGAACATCATCTGGAGTCCGGTGAGCCAAGCCAATCTCGGCATCGAGTACCTGCACGCGCGCCGCGAGACGACCGATGGCTTGAGCGGGACCCTGAATCGACTCCAAGCGTCCGCACAGTACTTCTTTTGAGGATTCGCGCCGGCGCCATACAGCGGCGCGCCAGGCCGCGGTCACTCCCCAAGGAATACGAGGCAAGGCCCGACTCAGGGCTCAACGAGGAATAGCTATGTCCGCAGTCTTGATCAGCGCGCATGGTGCGTCCAAGGCGCTGTCCTGGCTGGACAAGGAACGCAGCATCGCTGGGCCGGGCTTCAATCGATGGTTGATCCCGCCAGCCGCGTTGGCGGTCCACTTGTGCATTGGCACGGCCTACGGCGTTTCAATGGTTTGGCTGCCGCTTTCGAGGGCACTTGGCATTGACGCAGCGAAGCCTTGTCCCGCCGACTTGGGACTTCTCGGCGAACTCTTCACAACAAGGTGCGATTGGCGCATTTCAAGCGTCGGTTGGACGTACACGCTGTTTTTCGTCACGCTCGGCTTGTCCGCAACGTTGTGGGGCAGATGGCTCGAGAGGGTAGGTCCCCGCAAGGCTGGTGTGGTGGCGGCGTTGTGCTGGTCTGGCGGGCTTGCCGTGTCGGCGCTGGGGGTTGCGCTCCACCAGTTGTGGCTGATGTGGCTCGGCTCTGGTGTGATCGGCGGCACTGGCCTGGGCCTTGGCTACATCTCGCCGATGTCGACGCTGATCAAGTGGTTTCCCGACAAACGCGGCATGGCCACCGGCATGGCGATCATGGGCTTTGGCGGTGGCGCCATGATCGGCTCGCCACTGGCCGCGGATCTGATCAGGTCCTTTGCATCGACCACGAGTGTCAGAGTGGCGCAAACGCTGTTCGTCATGACGGCGATCGATTTGGCCCTCATGCTCGTCGGCGCCCTGGGGTATCGAATTCCAGCCGATGGCTGGAGGCCATCGGGTTGGATACCACCGGTCGCTCAGACCTCAGCGGTGCTCGTGACCGATGGGCATATGCATGTGCGTCGCACGTGGCATGTACCGGAGTTTTCACTCGTCTGCATGGTGCTCTGCACGAGTGTGAGCGCAGGGATCGGCATCATCGGCTTGGCCAGTCCGATGCTCCAGGAGGTGTTTGGCGGCCAACTCTTCGGAGTCGCCAAGGGTTTTGCTGACTTCAGCAAAACTGAACTGGCCAGCATCGCCGGAGTCGCGGCTGGCTTCACGGCGCTTTTGAGCCTCTTCAACATCGGCGGGCGATTCATTTGGGCGACGCTGTCGGATCGGCTCAGCCGTCGATGGACCTACGTGGTGTTCTTTGTGCTCGGCGGTGCGCTGTACGCCAGCGCTCCTGCCAGCGCGACGATGGGCAGCAAGCCGCTGTCTGTGGTCGCCTTCTGCGTGATCTTGAGCATGTATGGCGGCGGTTTCGCCACGGTCCCGGCGTACTTGGCAGACTTCTTCGGCACGCAAATGGTGGGCACCATTCATGGTCGGCTGCTCACAGCCTGGGCGGCCGCTGGCATCATCGGCCCGGTGGTCGTGAACTGCCTGCTCGAGTACCAGGTCACCGCCGGAGTTTCGCGCGATCAGGGGTACGACAACACCATGTACATGCTGGTCACCCTGCTGGCTGTCGGGCTCATCTGCAATTTGATGATTCGGCCAGTGGCAGAAAAGTGGTTCATCACAGCAAGCGAGCTTGCGCAGGAACAGCAGTTCGCTCGCGACACCGCTACGGGTCTTGGCGCTGACCGGGCCGCACTTCAATCGCGCACACCGCTGGTTGGTGTTGTACTGGCCTGGATTGCTGTGGGTCTCCCGCTCGCATGGGGCGTGTACCGAACGCTCTTGAGCTCGACCAAGTTCCTCAATTGACCGACGGCGGGGCATGAGCGCGCTGGTACATCGCTTTGCTTAGTTGGTGCGACGGCGCGACCAGTGCGGCGACCAGTGCAATGGAGCGTGCCACGCATCACTGTGGCTTGCGGCATCGTGTCTAATCGGTGAGCGGCTGAGCTTTCGCATTTGCAATGGTTGGTGCCGCGAGTTTCTGTGGCATTGCGCTCGTCGTTGGCAAGTCACCCTCACCCCATGCTGCACCTTCGCATCGCTAGGCCCGTTCGTGATCTCGCCAAGGCAACGGACATGTACAGCCGTGGTCTTGGGTTGATGGTCGTCGGCTCCTTTGAAGACCATGAAGGATTCGATGGTGTGATGCTGGGCACACCGGATTCGGGCTACCACTTTGAGTTCACTCACTGTCGAACGCATCCCATCGAACCGACCCCAACGCCCGAAGACCTGATGGTCCTCTACGTCCCGCGCGAAGCTGAGTGGCAAGCAATGTGCAACAGCGTGCTGGCGGCGGGGTTCAAGCAGGTCGCTTCGTTCAACCCCTACTGGGAGGTGCGCGGCAGGACGTTCGAAGACGCAGACGGATACCGCATTGTTCTGCAGTGTGACGAGTGGCGTCCGTTCGCCTGACCAGACCGACCTCAAACGACGAACCGCAAGGGCCGCTGTCCTAGCCTTGGCGGCTTCAATCATCTGCGGCGCTTCAACCGCCAATGATCGACCGACAGCGGCCCGGCTCCGCCGAGAACGAGCGCGCCCAGACTCGCGAGATACAGCAGGATGACCTCATACCCGACGGGTCCAAACTTCGTCCCGCCGGCGGTGACCTCGACCAGCTTCACTGAGAAGAAGCCATAGGGCAGATGGATGGTGAGCAGGGCCGTCATCAAGATGACCATCATGGGAACGCTGACGATCGACACGAAGGCACCAAGCAAGACGGCGATGCCTCCGACCAACTCCGTCAGCGTGGTGAGCCACGCGAACAGAAGGGGCATGGGTGCGCCAAGGGCGTGGAGCACGACCGCAAAGGTCTCGGGACCACGCATGAATTTCGCATAGCCATGCATGAAGAAACCGTACCCGACAATCAATCGAAGCAGAAGCGGCCACCACTGGGCGAGCATTTCAACGTCCATCGGTCCCGCGGTGGGCTGACTCCCGGACTTGGGTATTGAAGGCGAAAGCATGAGGTTCCTGGCGATTGTTGGTCTCCAGCAAGGATCCCGAGACCCGCTGGACATTTGCGCGCAACCACTGCGTGGCACGCTGTAGAGAACTTGCGCCGGCCTGGTATGCCTGAAGGCTCGACCAGTCCGGCGCAGTCCGCTTAGTTGCTTGCCAATCCCACGGCGGTGGTCGGAAGACCGACAGCAGTTGATGTCGCTGTGAGGTTGCCGTCGTGTTCGATCGTGAACGATGAGATCGTGAACGTGCCTCCGCTGCGTACGTACAGATGGCGACCGTCCGCGGAGATCGCTGTGTCGGCTGGCGACGAGCCGCTACCAGTTTGACCCGCCACGGCCTGGACCAACTCGATCTGGCCGGCCGATGCAATCCGGTAGCTGCTCACTGAGCTGCTGCCGGTGTTGGCGACATAGGCGTAGCGACCGCTTGGGGTGATGGCGATCCAGCAGGCGGAGCCCTGTGTATCGGCGATCGAAGTACTCACCACCAGCGGCTGTGCCGGGTCCGACTGGTTGAACCTGTACGAGGACACCGTGCTTGCCCCGGGTGCCCCGCCGACGGCTTCCGTGACCAGCAGCCGATTGTGTCGGTTGAACGCGAAGCCGAACGGTGTCTGCCCGGGCGATGCGGTGACGACGGGCGCGTCGATGCCGCCGTCCGACCTCACGCGGTAGCTCGTCAGACGATTGGTGTTCTTCTCGGTGACGACCAACGTGTCGCCATCGTCGCTGAATCCCACCTCGGCCGGGGCCGCGCCACCGGCAACGGAGAGGCCACGCACGCTGCCGGCGATGGGTTTGAGTTCTCCGTGCACATTCCGGAAGCCCGCCACGTTGCCAGCCCCTGCGTCGTTGAGGACGTAGACGACGTCGTCGTGTTCAGTGATGCTGATCGGGTGCAGACCGCCGGATGGGACGACTGACACAAGCTTGAGCTCGCGCCCGTGCAATGCAAACGTCGACACGGAATTGCTCAGAGCGTTGACGACGAACACGAATCGGCCGTCGCCACTGAGCGTCACGGCGCCCTGTGAGCCAAGGCCGGCGCCGCTGCCCTGGCCACCGGTCGACGATCGAGCGTTGAGCGTCAGCGCACCGTCCTGCCCTCGCGCGTAGACGAGCAAGTCGTTGCCCGATTGCGCGTTGCTGCTTGTGAATACCATTCCCGAGCGAAGGCCGTCGTCATCGTACGACCGCGCTGCGGCTGGCAGCACGACACCAGCCAGGCCGGCGGATGCGAGAGCGAGGCCGAGCGAACCGAGGGCTCTGCGGCGAAAGACTTTCATGCGTGATCTCCTGAAGACGTTGACGTACGGCTGCGGGCGCGACGCGCAACGACGCAGCAAGATCAGTGTTCGGCGACTGTGGTCGCCATGTCTTCACGCAGACTTCAACAATCTGTGATGGGTGGGCCGCTAGAAGTCGGCGCCAATCAGCGCGCCATTTCAATGCCCGTGCACAGCGCTCAACTGAAACTGGAATACTGCCCCAGAGTCAGCCTGTCGCAACAAGCGGATGTCGCTGCCGTGCAGTTGCAGGATGCGCCTCACGATGACGAGACCGAGACCTCCTGCCGTATCGCGCACGCCAGTCTTGAACGACGGCCGCACGAACAGATTCTTTTGCAGCATCTCCGGAATCCCCGGCCCGGTGTCACTGATTTGCACCACAACGGCATCGCCGTCGCGGCGCAGCTTCACGTGGATCTCGCCCCCAACGGGCGTGTGTCGGATCGCGTTGTCGAGCAGGTTGGTCATCACGCGCTCGATCATCCCGAAATCGGCGCTGACAACGGGTAGATCGGGCGCAATATCCGGCACCAGGCGCTGCTGCCGCGCTTCGGCGGACAGCTCGAACTTCTGGAACACATCCTGAACCAGGTCGGACAGGGAGAACCGCTCCTTGGCAGGCTTCACGACGCCGTACTCGAGCCGCGCGAGTTCGAATAGCTCCTGTGCCAGGCGACCCACCTTCTGACTCTGGCCGAGCGCGACATCGAGGTAGCGCCTCCGATCCTCCTCGGACAGGCGGTCCGCCTTGATGCGAAGCGTTTCCAGGTAACCATGCAGGGATGTCAGAGGCGTGCGAAGGTCATGGGAGATGTTGGCGACGAGTTCGCGGCGTTGCTGATCCTGGGCTGTCAGTTCTCGCCACTGCTCGGCGATGCGACGCGCCATCTGCGCAAAGGCCTGCCGCAAACTCGCGATCTCGTCGCGTGCCTTTACGGGACCCAGAAAGTCTGGGACGAGGCGCTCAATCGCGGTCGGATCGTCCGCTTCGAACCGGTTCACATCGGAGGTCAGCTCACGCAGCGGGCGGGTGATCCCATGGAACGCAGCGAGGCCAGCCAACAGCCCGAGTGTGGCGACCACCACCATGGCCCACATCGTCGTGCGCAGGATGCTGTCTCCCGCCACGCGCTGCGACAGGGTCTCGCGATCCTCGCCTTGCAGGATGACGTAGACATAACCGGCATCACGTCCGTTGACACGCATCGGCGCGGCGCTGAAGACCTTTTGCCCCGTGTCGCTGCGAGGGTCGTCGCCGACGATCGGCAGCGGCTCACCGGCCAGCAGATGCCGGATCGGCACGGTGTTCACTCGCTCGCGCTTCAAGTGCCCGGGCGGGGCCGCCTGCGCTTCGATGTGCCCATCCAAGGCGAGCAAATAGACCTCGACGCTCGGGTTGACGTCCATGAGCTTGCTGAACAGGTCGTGCACTATCTGCGCGTTCAGACCGCGCGCTTCCATCAGCGCCGAGTTGGCCGCAATGTGGGCAGCCAGTCCGTCCGACAAGCGCTGGATGACCACCTGTTCGTGGCGCTCGTTGGATCGCACCTGCAGCCACGCTGAGGCTCCGCAGCAGGCCAGCAGCAGCAGTGCAAACACCACGGACAGGCGCTGCGAGAGGGAAAGACGCCGTTTCACGGCGTCACCTCACCGGACGCTTGCGTGGCCAGCTTGTAGCCGCGGCCCCATACGGTCAAGATTCGTCGAGGCTTGGCCGGGTCGGCCTCAATCTTGATGCGCAGGCGATTGATGTGCGTGTTCACGGTGTGCTCGTAGCCATCGTGCCGATAGCCCCACACCTGATTGAGAAGGTCAAGTCGCGAGTACACCTTGCCTGGATGGCGCGCGAAGAAGTGCAGCAGGTCGAACTCTCGGGGTGTCAGCTCGATCGCTTTGCCGTCCAGTAAGACCTCGCGTGCGATTGGATCGATTTGAAGACCATCGAGCTCGACGCTGCCCGAATCCAGGCGCGCATTGCGGGCCACCGCGTCGGTGCGCCGGAGCAGGGCCTTCATGCGAGCAACGAGCTCTAGCACCGAAAAGGGCTTGGCCAGGTAGTCATCCGCGCCCAATTCGAGGCCAAGGATGCGATGCACTTCGCTGGAGCGCGCGCTGGTGATGATGATGGGCGTGTAGCGCGCCATCGAGCGTGCACGGCGGCAGATCTCCAGACCATCGACGCCAGGCAGCATCAGGTCAAGCACCAGCGCGTCCCATTGACCTCGTTCGAGCAACTGCGCACCTGCGTCGCCATCGGCGGCGCGTTCGACCGCATAGCCTTCGTCTCGCAGATGCATCCCCATCAGCTCTGCAATGTGAGAGTCGTCTTCGACGATCAGGATCCGTTTGGGAGAGGCCATGGTTTAGTGAGTATGAGAGCGTGATTGTCCGCAGCGGCGCGACCTGAAACATCACAAATTTGTTATCTCTGCGCGAGGACTTTGGGAGCGTTGAGGCAACAGACTGCTGCCATACGAGTTCAGCCAGAAGACTGCATGACCGCCTTGACCGCCTCGATGCGCGCCCCGCGCACATTGCCGATCCACCCCGGCTGGCTGCGCGTCGCGCATTGGCTGAACGCAGTGGCGGTGCTGGTCATGGTTGCCAGCGGCTGGCGCATCTACAACGCCTCGCCGCTGTTTGCGTTTCGCTTTCCCCGCGAAGTCACTTTGGGTGGCTGGCTCGGCGGGGCGCTGCAATGGCACTTCGCTGGCATGTGGCTGCTGTTCATCAACGGGCTCGTCTACCTGGCGCTGAACTTCGTCAGCGGCCGCTTCGGGCGCAAGTTCTTCCCGCTCACGGTCAGCAACCTGTGGCGCGACCTGCGCGCCGTTCTGCGCGGCCGGCTCGCGCATGCCGACCCGCGGACCTACAACGGCTTGCAGCGCGCGGCTTACCTCTTCGTGATCGCCGACATCGCACTGCTGGTGGTGTCGGGTCTGGTGCTGTGGAAGTCCGTGCAGTTCCCGCTGCTGCGTGAGGCAATGGGGGGCTACGACGGGGCGCGTCGGGTGCACTTCTTCGCTATGGCTGCCCTGCTGGCCTTCGTCGCCGGCCATCTGGTCATGGTGGCGCTGGTGCCGCGCACCCTGATCGCGATGATCCGCGGCCGCTGAGGAGCCCCACGATGCGCATCACCAAGCGATCTCTCATTGTCGGCGTCGACGGCGAGGCCGCCGTGAAGGACGCATTGAAGCTGCTGTCGACGCGCGTCGAGCAGCCGGCTCGGCGCGCCTTTCTGCAGCGCTCGCTGACGCTGGGCGGACTCGCGATGCTCAGCGGTTGCAGCATCACGAGCGACGCCGGCGTCGAGACCGCGCTGGAACGCATCTCGCGTTTCAACGACCGCGTTCAGGGTTGGCTGTTCGATCCGACGCGACTCGCACCCACCTATGCGGACTCGATGATCACGCGTCCGTTCCCGTTCAACGCTTACTACGGCGAGGACGAGATCCGCGAGATCGACGGCGACGCCTGGCGGCTCGAAGTGGCGGGGCTGGTGTCGGACAAGCGGCGCTGGGCACTGTCCGAGCTGGGCGAACTGCCCCAGCAGGAGCAGGTCACGCGGCACATTTGCGTGGAAGGCTGGAGCGCCATCGGCAAGTGGGGCGGCGTGCCCTTCGCGCACTTCCTGCGGCGCGTCGGTGCTGACCTGAGCGCGAAGTACGTCGGCTTCAAGTGCGCCGATGACTACTACACCAGCATCGACATGGCCACCGCGCTGCATCCGCAGACGATCCTGGCGTTGAGCTACGACGGCCAAGTGCTGCCGTCGAAATACGGCTACCCGGTGAAGCTGCGCATGCCCACCAAGCTTGGCTACAAGAACCCGAAGCACATCCAAGCCATTTTCGTCACCAACACCTACCCCGGCGGTTACTGGGAAGACCAGGGGTACAACTGGTTCGGAGGCAGCTGACTCTGCTCGGCCGCTCTGATACATCGGCATTCCTGCCACTCACTCCACACTTTTCTATTGAGGAAGTTTCCATGAACAAGCTCTCCGCTGTCCTGCTCTCCATGTGCATGTCGCTGGCCGTCGGCAGCGCCTTCTCGCAGGACGCCATGAAGAAAGACGAGATGGCCAAGGATGCGATGTCGAAGGACGCCATGGCCAAAGACGGCATGAAGAAGGACTCAATGGCCAATGACGCCATGCACAACGACGCGATGAAGAAGGACGCCATGGCGAAGGACGGCATGAAGAAAGACGCGATGAAGAAGGACCACATGGCGAAGGACGCCATGCACAAAGACGACGCGATGAAGAAGGACGCCATGGCCAAAGACGAAATGAAGAACGACGCGATGGACAAGGACCTGATGAAGAAGTGAACCAGGCTTCTGGTGTCCGTCCAGTCCTCGGCGCCGGCACTGGACCGGCTGGCCGAGCGGCTGGACTAGCCTGGCCACGCCTGGCTGGCGTGGCACCCGCTCGCGAGTCGAATCGAGATCTGTCATGACGTTGTTCGTCTTGTCCTACCTTGCCGGGGCACTAACCATCCTGGCGCCTTGCATCCTGCCCGTACTGCCTTTTGTTTTTTCCCGGGTCGACCGGCCTTTCGTTGGCAGCGGCTTGCCGCTGCTCGCAGGCATGTCACTCAGCTTTGCGGGAGTGGCCACTCTGGCAACAGTTGGTGGTGCCTGGGCGGCCGACGCCAATGAGATCGGGCGCGGTGCTGCGATGGTGTTGCTCGCCGCCATGGGTTTGAGTCTGTTGATTCCGCAGCTGGCGCAACGGTGGACGCGGCCGCTGGTGGCGTTCGGCAACTTCCTCGACGAAGCCGCCAGGCGAGAAGCGCAAGCGAAGGGTCGGTCAGTACTGCCGTCATTGGTGCTCGGAATTGCGACCGGCCTGCTCTGGGCGCCGTGCGCAGGACCCGTGCTGGGCATCGTGCTGACCACCGCGGCCCTACAAGGGGCGAGCACGCGAACTTCTCTGCTCCTGCTGTCCTATGCGGTAGGTGCTGCAACGTCGCTCGCACTCGCTTTGTGGGTGGGCGGACGCATCTACGAGATCATGAAGCGCTCGATTCGAATCGGTGAGTGGTTGCGCCGCGGTGTTGGGGTCGCGGTGCTCGCGGGAGTCGCGGTCGTCGCGCTCGGCCTGGACACCGGGGTGCTGGCGCGGCTGTCGCCGGGCGGCGGCAACGAACTCGAGCAGCAATTGCTCGATAGGCTGCACCCAGCGCCGGAGTCCCGCATCGACCCTCCGGCCGCACCCGCGCAGGTTTCGTTCGAGTCCGCGAGATTGCTGCACGGCGTGGCCCAGCCCTTGCGCACCGCTGCAACGCCGCTGACACTGCCTGTCGAGGGTGTCCTGCCCGACCTGGCGGGTGCCACCACCTGGTTGAATTCGCCGCCGCTGTCGGCCCAGGCGCTGCGCGGCAAGGTCGTGCTCATCGACTTCTGGACCTTCGGCTGCATCAACTGCCAGCGAGCCCTCCCGTACGTGCGAGCCTGGGCCGAGAAGTACAAGGACCAGGGGCTGGTCGTCATCGGCGTGCATTCACCTGAGTTTGCCTTCGAGCGCAAGGTCGACAACGTCAAGCGCGCCGCGCGTGACCTCGGCCTCGCATTCCCGATTGCGATCGACAACGAGTTCGCGATCTGGCGCTCGTTCTCGAATCAGTACTGGCCCGCGCACTACTTCGTCGATGCACAGGGACGAATCCGTTTCCACCACTTCGGCGAAGGCGAATACGAACGTTCCGAGCAAGTGATACGCCAGCTCCTCGACGAAGCGCGTAGCGGCGCAGAAGGAGCCAAGACGTGAAGCGGGCAACTGGCGACAAGGCCGCAAGCGACAGCACGCCCGCTCGCAGAGCGTGTGGCTAACCCACTGCACTCTGCTGACGAGGGACCGTCCGACTGATGTGATCGGCCGGTCCGCGCCCGTTCAGAGCTGGGCCAGACCTCCGTCAACCGCGTACTCGGCTCCTGTGACAAACGACGCGTCTTCGGAGAGCAGGAACGCCGCCACGGCCGCCACCTCTTCCGGTTTGCCGAAACGGCCCAGCGGCACCGCTGCGAGTACGGCTGCGCCGAACTCGTTCACCGCTTCCTGCGGCATGCCAGTACGCTCGAAGAACGCAGTCTCGATGGGGCCGGGACTGACGGCGTTGACTCGGATGCGCCGTGGCGCGAACTCACGCGCGAGCACTCGCGTCAGCGTCCGCACGGCACCCTTGGTCGACGCATAGATCGACATCGCAGGCATGCCCTTCTCGTGCGCGATCGAGGTGTTGAGCAGCAGCGAGCCGCCATCAGACAATAGTGGCGCCAGCGCCTTGGCCTGGAGCAGAGGGCCGCGTACGTTGACTGCGAATTGCGCGTCGAACTCTTCCGCAGACACGCCTTCCAGTGGCTGGAAGCGACCGAACCCGGCATTGAAGAATGCGCCGTCGAGTCGGGGCGTGACGGTCCGTACTCCCTTGACCAGGTCCGCAGTAGCGGCGGGGTCGCCTGCGTCGTTAAGCAGGTAGTGGCCGTGCTCACCGAGCACGTTGCGCGCCTTGTCGATCGAAGTTGGGCGCGAGCCGGTGACGATCACTCGAGCACCTTCTTGGACCAGGCGCTGCGCGCTGGCCAGGCCTATGCCACTGGTGCCCCCGGTGACGAGGATGGTCTTGCCGAGGAATCGGTTCATGGGCTTCCTTTCAGGGTCTGTGACATGCCGGTTGTGGCAACGAGGAGCGCACGTTAAGCTGCGCGTTTGCGCAAAGCCATTCAGAAAATGAGCAAACCGAATTTGCAAGAACGCACAGGTACGTTCGACTGGAACGACCTGCGCACCGTCCTAGCCGTCGCTCGCGCCGGGAGCCTTGCTGGCGCCGCTCGCGAGCTCGAACTGCGGCACTCCACCGTGTTTCGCCGCATTGAGGACGCAGAGCGCCGATTGGGCGCGCGGCTGTTCGAGCGGTCACGCAGCGGCTGGACGCCCAACGCGCAGGGCGAAGCTGTCGCGCGCGCCGCGGCCGACATGGAAACCGCCGCCTTGAGTGCTGAGCGCTCCGTCAGTGGCGCCGACGAGCGGCTCGAAGGCGTGATTCGCGTCGCCACCAGCGAATTGCTCGCCGGCTATCTGCTGCTGCCGCTGCTGGGGCGCTTTCTTGCCGAGCACCCTGGCATCGAGATCGAGGCCGATGTGTCCAACCGCAACGTCGACCTCACGCGGCGCGAGGCCGACCTCGCGTTGCGCGCGACCATGCAGCCGCCCGAGATCCTTGTCGGCCGACGTGTCGCCGTGATGCGCTATGCCGTTTACGCTTCCAAGGCGGTCGTGGGCCGCCGCCGTGGACCCCCGGTGCTGGAGGATCTGCCGTGGGTGGGGTTCGACGAACGCATCGCTCACTACCAGATCGCGAAGTGGTTCCGCGCGGCATTGCCGCAAGTGCGGCCCAGGTTGCGACTCGACTCAATGCCCGCGTTGCTCAAGGCCGCGGCGGCAGGCGTCGGTGCCGTGCTGCTGCCCACGTTCGCGGGTGCGCAGGAGTCTGCCTTGCTCCGCGTCACGCCGGCCATCGACGGGCCGGAGATGGAGCTATGGCTGCTCAACCACCCCGATGTCCGCGGCAACGCTCGCGTGCGGGTGCTGAGCACTTTTCTGGCGCAGGCGGTGCCACTGGAACTCGAACGCCTGGCCGAGGGAGGGGCGACCTGCAAGGCGTTTGCTGCTTGCCCCCAGTCTGGGAAGCGCCGTCGTCGCCAGACACCCAGGCCATCAACCGATCACGGATGATTTGTTGGGAATGTCCCTCGTGCCTGCTGGCCGTTTCGATCGAATTGCGACACGCTGAGTTGTTGCGCGCGAACTTGCCTTTTGTCAGACGAATCTTGCAGGCGATCGATGGCGGACGACGCTGTGCCGTGTGAGCTGTGACGCTCCTGCCAGGCTTGCCACAACAGCGCCGCGCCGACAGAGTTGGCCAGCAGCAACGCCGCGATCAACCACCGAACGATCCGCCTTGCGTTCATCTACATCTGGGCCAACGGAATACCGGCCGCCCGCTCATCGGCGTGCAGTTCGGATAGCAGGCTCGTCAGGTCGCGGTCCAGGCGTGCGAGGGTCTTGGCATCGAGGCGGCTCAGCGCCTCTGGCAGGACACCTGCGAACGGCCCCGGCGCCTTGCGCAGCACACGAACACCTGCAAGCACCACTCGCAACTGCACCGCCCGCCGGTCGGGCCCTTTCTTCTCGGTCACGACAAGGCCTGCTGCAACCAGCGCTTTCACCAGGTTGCTCGCCGTGGTCTGGTGAACATCCATAGCCTTGGCCAGGGCGTTGACGCCAATGCCTGAATTCGCCCGGATCACGCTCAGCGCCCAAAGCTGTGCGCCACCGATGCCCGCCTGCCTTTCGACCTGCTGGAAGTGCTTCTTGACGGCGTTGAAGACGAGCCGGAAGCGTCGCAGTACGCGGGCCGCCGGCTCTCCGAGGTCGCCAACCGATGGCGGTGCAGCCCGAGTGACTTTTCGTGCGCGGGTACTTGCTCGTACGGGCATAGCGAAGGCAGTGGTGACTTGGGTGCGCGCTGCTCTCCCAGGGGCGCAGATTTCAGCTCATTGCCTTGGGTACTGCAGGTCGACGCGCCGATTCTGGGCCCACGCGGTCTCGTCATGGCCGGCGGCTTTGGGCCGTTCCTCGCCCCAGCTGATGGCTTCCATTTGCGAATCCTTCACTCCATAGATTCGAAGCGCGCGCAGCACGGCCTCGGCCCGCCTCTGACCCAGAGCCAGGTTGTACTCGACGCCTCCGCGCTCATCGGTATTGCCCTCGATCTTGATGGAGAGGGTCGGCCTGGACGCGAGGTAGGTGCCTTGCCGATCAATCAACGCGGTGTATTCGGGCTTGATGGCGAACTGGTCAAAGTCGAAGTACACGCTGCGGTCGGTGGAGATGGGGCTTTTCGGGTCGAGATACGCGGGCAGCGTCACCGTCGCGACTGTGGAGGCCGGTGCTGGCTGCTGTGAGGCGCCCATCGGCGCTTTGGCAGCTGGCGCCGTTGCAGATGGCGCCGCCTGCGCGGTGGCAGGCGCCGGCGGATTCAACGGCGTGCTGCTGCAAGCGGCCAGCAGGCTTGCCAGCCCGATCAGTAGTGCAAGGGTCTTAGCCGTGGTCACCTGTTCGTCTCCCTTCCGTCGGGGTTTCGCACGGATTCATGCGATCGCTCCGGCTCAGCGGTAAGACGATTTTGCATGAACTACATTGTGACAAATATACTTCCTTGCCCACCAATTCACGCAGCTGGCTAGCGAAAGTCTGCGAGCCGGATCAGAACGGGCCTGGCACTCGCAGCTGCGCCAGCGGTCGGGCCGCAAATCGGGCCTGCGTTTGCAGACTCTTCAACGTTCGGTCGACAGGAGGCTGGGGTTGGAATCGCGCCGCAGGCGCTGCACCTCGACCTCCAGCGCGGCAATACGCTGGTCCCGAACTTCTAACTCGGCCGCCACGTCTGCGGCATCGAAGCGCTGCGGAATGTGCTGAGGACAGTTCACGTCCCAGGCGGTGACGGTGAAGAGCAGCGCCTGCTCCGGGCGCGCCCGATAGCCCACGGGCATGAGACGCCGCACAAGTACCTCGTCGCCCTCTACGATGCGGGCCGTGCCCCAGATCTTGACGCGGCGCCGGCTCGCGTAGTCGATGACGAACAGATGAGACTTCGGGTTCTCCTGCAGGTTGCCCTGCGTGATGTACTGGCGGTTGCCAGCGAAGTCGGCGAAGCCGATCGTCCTTTCATCGAGCACCCGTAGGAACCCGACGGGCCCGCCTCGGTGCTGAATGTAGGGCTGACCTTTCGCGTTGGCCGTGGCTAGGAACACGCTGGTCTGGGCTTCGATCTCGGTCTTCAATTCGGCGGTGATCAATTGCTCCCATGAGCCGTTCCGCTCCATGCGTTCGTACCCCGCACGCGAGCCCTTGCGGGCCTGGATCGCCTTCACCGTTTCGCTGAATGCCACGTCGCTGGCGTAGTGTGCCTGGCGCTCCATGATCACAGCCCCAGGTCGGTGAGTCCCGAGTGATCGTCCGGACGCCGACCGGCCGGCCAGCGGAACAGGCGCTCGGTGTCGGCGATCACCAAGTCATTGATGCTGGCGATGCGCGTGTGCATGAGGCCCTGGTCGTCGAAGGCCCAGTTCTCGTTGCCATAGCTACGGAACCAGTGCCCGCTGTCGTCGCGCCACTCGTAGGCGAACCGCACCGCGATGCGGTTGTCACGAAAGGCCCATAGCTCCTTGATGAGCCGGTAGTCCAACTCGCGCTGCCACTTCTGCCTGAGAAATGCCTCGATCTCGGCACGCCCTTGCAGGAACAGCGCCCGGTTGCGCCAGCGGCTGTCTGGCGAGTACGCCAACGCCACGCGCGCAGGGTCGCGGCCATTCCAGGCATCCTCGGCCATGCGAACCTTTTGGGTTGCTGTCTCGAGCGTGAAAGGGGGACAGGGGTGGTCGGGACATCACGAGGCCTCTGGTGTTCGATTCTTCGGCCGCAGGGACGGCATGCGCCAGGCGGCGCTGTCCCCGCGGTGAGCGCGCGGATCAGGCCGCGAGGGCTTCCACCTGCGGGAAGTCGATGTCGGTCTTCGCGACTTCGTTGATGTAGTTGGTCCACGTGTTCAAGGCAACGTGCTGGACGATCTCGACGATCTGCGCGTCGTCGTAGCCCGCCATGCGGACCGCCTGCACGTCTGCGTCCGACACGTGCCCTCGTTGGCGAACCACCTTGGCCGAGAAGCGCACGGCGGCATCAGCCTTCGGGTCGAGCGAACCGCCGTGGCGGTTGGCAGCGACCTCCGCATCGCTCAGCTTCGCCAGGTTCTTGCCCAGGTAGCTGTGGGCGGACAGGCAGTAGCCGCAATCGTTGATCTGCGCAACGGCCAGTGCGATCCGCGCGCGGGTTTGCGCCGGCAGGCTACCCTTGGCCAGAGCGCCGGACATGCCGAGGTAGCCCTCCAGCGCGGCCGGGCTGTTGGCGACCAGACGAAACAGGTTCGGCACGACGCCGAGTTGCTTGTGGACAGCCTGCAGATGCAGCTGAGCGGGAGCTGGGGCTGCCTCGACGGTTGCGGGGGTGGGGATGCGGGACATGGCGATAACTCCTGAGGGTGGGTGGGCCGGTGCATTCCGGTGAGGGAGACTGTAGATATTCCCGCCTCTGGCAACTAGACTGAGCCTTTGTGATTCTTCCTCTCAATAGTTGGAACAATGGATCGACTTGAAGCGATGTCTGTCTTCGGCGCCATCGTCGATGAGGGCAGCCTGTCGGCGGCAGGGCGTCGCCTCAATGTGCCCCTGGCGACC
This sequence comes from uncultured beta proteobacterium, assembly GCA_963774185.1. Lineage (GTDB taxonomy): Bacteria > Pseudomonadota > Gammaproteobacteria > Burkholderiales > Burkholderiaceae_C > JAEUPI01. The sequence goes on along the minus strand of CAVZEK010000029.1, from coordinate 10,912 downwards.
GTGAGCCGAAAGTTGGCGGACCTGGAGGCGCACCTGAAGACGCTTCTCATCACACGGTCGACCCGCAAACTCGTACTGACGGACGCCGGACGCGACTACCTGGCCGCGTGCCGGCAGATCCTGGAGCAGGTCGACGAGGCCGAGCGCGCAGCCTCTGGCGCGTACGCCAACGTCAGAGGTCAACTCGTGCTCGCCGCACCGATCGTGCTCGGCCGCCTGCACGTTGTTCCGGTGGTCGCAGCGTTCCTGGAGCAACACCCCGAGGTCGACATCCAACTTCGGCTCGGCGATCGCAACGTCAACCTGATCGAAGAGCATGTCGACGTGGCTCTGCGCATCGGCACGCTGCCGGACAGCAGCCACGTCGCGACGCAGGTCGGCTTGATACGCCGCGTGGTGTGCGCGAGCCCCGACTATCTGCATCGATTCGGTACGCCGCGCACGCCCGCTGATTTGGCGGCCCATCGTTGCATCACATTCGACGGGCTGGAGGCTCCCAGCGCCTGGACATTTGCCGGCCGTGGTCGCGAAAAGCAGCATGCGCCCATCCGTTCACGCTTGACGGTCTCGACTGCCGACGCCGCGATTGCCGCATCGGTCCTCGGACTCGGCCTGACTCGCGTGCTCTCCTACCAGGTAGGTGATGCTTTGCGCGACGGGAGGCTGATTCGCGTACTTGCCGACGACGAACCGCCGGTGGTACCAGCGAATCTGATCTACCCCGGGCAGGGACGGCTGCCGATGAAAACTCGGGCCTTCATCGACTTCGCGGTCGTGCGCATCCGCGAGCGCTTAGAGGCACTCGACGATGCGCAGCTTCCCAGGAGCGGCGCATCATCTGCGAGAAAGGCTTCGCCAATGCCGGCCACCTCAGTTCAGGTTCGGCGGCGAAGGCCCTAGCGGCCTGCTCCACTTACTGCCACCAAGTGAAGACCATCCACGACCTCAACGCACCGCCCCACGTCGTGGGCAGCGTGGAAGCGATCATCGTTCGCAGCTCGTCGCGCCAGCCTGCACGAAGGATCGCGGCCACTGTGGCCCTTGCCGGAATCGGGCTGGCCGACGATCGCCTCGGCAAACGCGGGGAGGCCGAGTTGTCCACGCGCCAAGTGACACTCGTTCAGTCCGAGCATCTTCCCGTCATTGCTCGACTGGCGCGGGTCGACAAGGTCGACCCTGTCGAACTGCGTCGCAACCTTGTCGTCTCGGGGATCAATCTGTTGGCGCTGAAAAACCTTCGGTTGAACGTTGGCGATGCGTTGCTTGAGATCGTTGGCCCCTGCCAGCCATGTTCTCGCATGGAAGAGGCGATCGGCCCCGGCGGCTATGCCGCCATGCGTGGGCACGGAGGTATGACTGCACGCGTCCTAGTCGGTGGTCAGATCCGCGAGGGCGATCCGGTTCGGGCGGTGCATTCGGGCGCGGAGGCGTCGACGCTGTAGCCCTGCGCCAATTCTTCGATGGGGCCGACGAGCTGGGGTACTGCGCTGGCAGCGACGATGCACCTGAAGGCCGTCTGCCAGCCTAGAACGCGAGCAACAGAAGGCGCAATGCGCCCGCGGCGATCAAGGTCAGGCCAGGCAACTTGGCTAAGAGCTCTCCGCGCGGCGCCAGCTTTTCGATCGCCACCGCGATCGACAGCGCGGCGATCCAGGCGACGTTCAGGTGGCAGGTAACGTGAACCGGAACGTACTGCCGTTCGCGTCACTCTCCACATCGATGGATTGGCCGTGGAGTTCAAGGATGCGTCGCGCAATGGCCAGACCAAGCCCCGTGCCGCGTGCGTTGCATGATCGCTCGTTGGACGCAGCCTGCCCACGGTAGAACCGGTCGAAGATATGCGGCAGGTCGGCCGGCGCAATGCCCACGCCGTTGTCGATCACGCTCACCCCCACCCCCTGTTCGTCGGCCCGCAGGTGCACCTTCACGCAGCCGCCCGCCGGCGTGTGTTTCAGCGCGTTGCCCAGGAGGTTGTCAAGCACGCGCTCGATGAGACTCAAGTCGGCGTTTACGGCCGGCAGTCCCGGCATCGCCTCGAGTACCAGTTCGATCGGTTTGCCCGCGGCCATCAAGCGGAACTTCTGCAGGACGTCCGACGCCAGCTCGCCGATTTGGAACTCCTCGCATTGCAGGGCCAAACCTTTGAAGTCGAGCTTTGCAAGTTCGAACAGCTCGTCGATAAGAACCCCAAGATGCTCGCTTTGCCGCACCGCGGTTTCCAAGTAGCTGCGGCGCTGCGTGTCGTCGAGCGACTCGCCGGTAGCCGCGAGCAACTCCAGGTAGCCCCGGATCGAGACCAGCGGTGTACGCAGGTCGTGCGAAACGTTGGCGATCAGGTCGCGACGCAGGAAGGAGTTCTCCGCTTCCAACTCACGGTGCAGGCGCGCGTTCTCCAGCGCAATGGCGGCCTGGGTGGCGAGACTTTGAAGGACGCGGGCGCGATCAGCCGTAAAGGCTCCGCTCACCTGACGATTCTCGAGGTAAAGGACACCTACGAGACGGCCTTGATGCAGCGCTGGCACGCACATCACGGAACGTGGTTGGCAGCGTGCGATGTACGGGTCACTGGCATGGTGCTCGTCGATATCGCTCTGAGTCAGCACCAGGCTCATCGACGTGCGGCGCACGTAGTTCACGATGCCCATCGGGACGCTCGACGCCTGCTCGAAGGGAAGCGCCGGTGCCGCTGGCAACGAGTCGAGCCCGCTGACGGCGTGAACCACTGGACCCGACTCAGTTTCGAGAATCAGCGCGCCGCGCTGCGCGCCAGCGTTTTCGATCGCAATGCGCATCAGGCGCGATAACAGTCCGTCGACCTGGGTCTCGCCAGCAATGGCTTGCGCCGCCTTCACCACGCTATAGAGATCGAGACCACCTTCCGGCGTCGGCGCCGCCAAAGTCTGTCGCGTCGCGTCGTCGCCAGTGGAGGCGGGCACCGAGGACGAAGACGATCCGCGCGCAGCAAGGATCGGGTACTGCGTCCGCATCGCTTGAACCTTGGCATGCGCACCCCAACGCACATAGCCGGCCCGCGCCTGCGCGAGATGCATGCGAGCGAGCGCGGTCTTGCCGCTGCGCACCAAGTGGCGGCCGCACAGTTCGTTGGCCAGTGCGCCCAGCGACAGCAGCGGACGGGTATCGGCGAACTCAATCGCTTGGCCGTACAGCGCGAGCGCAGCGTCATCGCGGTCTTCGATGCGCGCGATTTCGGCTGCCAGCAGCAAGGCCTGACAGCGGAAGTTTTGTGCGCAGTGCTCGGCCAGTGTGTCGAAGCGCGCATGTGCGGCACGAAGTTCGGCCAGCCACGCGGCACGGTCCGCTTCGCCCGCGTCGTGCCAGTTGGCAGCCAGCGCCAGCGCGTGCCAGAAGTCGAACATGAGCGGCCAGATAGTGCCGGGCAGATTCTTGATCAGCGCCTCGGCATCCCGCGCGCACGGCCAGAGCCTGGGCGGCTGTCCCGAGCAGACTGCAGAGCAGCAGCTTGGCGACCGCATGGATGCTGGAGAAGAACGGATTGTCGCGATAGGTCTCGAGAAAGGCGGCTTCGTCGAGCGACGCGTCGGTGAACGACAGCGGTGCACGCGTGCGGCCCTGCAGCGCGCGCGACCAGTTGATCAGCAGACGCACCGAGTCGGCGAAGCCGCGGTTGTTCAGCCGCTCGATCAGCGCCACGCTCGGCTCGTGATGGCGCTCGAAGGCGGCCAGGTCCTGCGTGGCCACCATCGCGGCCCACGGTTCGGTACCGGCGCCATAGGCCGCGTAGAGAAAGTCGCCGCTGTCCAGGCCACTGCGGCACGCCTCGCGCGCATACGCAGCGCAGGTGTCGTAAGGCTGGCACCAGAAGTTCACGTGCGCGTGGAACTGCTGGTAGATCTTGGCGCGCCGCCGCGTGTCGGCCAACCGCGCGTTGACTGCTAGCGCGAGGCGGCCGTACTCGTAGGCCTGGGCGTAGTCGCCACGCACGGCGCCCACTGTGATGGCGTGCGTGACGTAGCCGTAGGCCGACTCCTCGACGTTGCCGTGCTGCAGCGACAGCCGCACCAGCGTGGCCGAGATCAGGCGAGCCAGCGCGGGGTCGCCGATGATGTAAGCGGACGCCCAGATGTCGGTCAGCATGCTCGCCAGCATGTGCACTTGCGGGTCGGTCATCAGCGGCAGGTCTTGCAGCGACGCGACGCTGCGCTCGCCGCGCAGGCGGTCGATCGCGCCGATCTCGTCGTCGAGCGCGCGCAGCTTGGTGTCCTCGTCGTCGGGGAACGAGACGCCGAACATCGCGATGCCATCGCGCGCGGCCGCGATCGACTCGTGGTAGCGCCCCATGTTCTCGAGCTGCACGATGCGCAGCCGGATCACGCGCGCTCGCTCGACGGGGGTGCGCGCATGCGTCAGCAGCTGCGCGAAGTCGAGTAACGCCTGGTCGAATTGGCCGCACAGGTAGCGGCTCTCCGCCGCCTCGAGGTGCAGCGCGAACGCCAGCGCATGCTCGTTATCCCAGGCGGCCTCGTCGAGCAGTTCGATTCCGGCCAGGAACAGTTCGAGCGCAGTGTCGTGCGCGGTGGACGACTTCGCCTTGCGGCCGGCGTCGAGGTTGAGGGTCGACCACGCTGATGCGCTCCTGGCGCGTGGAGATCAGCGTACGGCCCAGGTTCAGGTGCTGCGCGATCTCGAAGCGGCGGCTATCCAGACGCTCGCGGGGCGTGCGCGACAGCAGCAGGCGGCCGACCGTCAGGTGCACCATCTGGCGCCGCTCGGGCGGGATCAGCGCATAGGCGGCCTGCTGCACCCGATCGTGCAGGAACGCGTAGTGCGTCTCACTGGCCTCGCTAGCGCCGTCGCCAGCGCCGACGCCGGCTGTGCCGGCGGGCGCGACCACGACCAGCAGGCCTTCGTCGAGCGCCGGCAGCAGGTCGCGATCCACTTGTGCCGGCGTCTGCTCGCTCACGATGGCCAGCGTGGCGCGATCGAAACGGTTGCCGATGCAGGCGGCCAAGGTCAGCGCGTACTGCGACTTTGGCGGCAGGCGCTGGATGTTGCGGGTCATCAGCTCGATCACGTCGGCGGCGATCGGCGCGTTGGCGATGTCGTCGACGCGGTAGCGCCAGCGCGCCTCGTTGGCGTCGAAGCGTAGAAAGCCTTCGCGTTCGAGCGACTTCAGGAACTGCGTGACGAACAGCGGGTTGCCACCGGTCTTGCGTCCGATCACTTGCGCCAGCGGCTCGGCGTCGGCCGGCGCGCAACGCAGCATATCGGCCACCAGCGCTGTGAGATCCGGGGGTTGCAGGGGGTCGAGCGCGATGCGCAACAGCGGGACGCCGGCGGACTGCAGTGACGTCAGCGTCTCCAGCAGACGCGGGGAGGCCTGCGCCTCCGCTGGACGGCACGCACCGAGCAGCAGCAGGCAATGACGCTGCGCATTGGCCAGCAGCGGCTCGAGTAGATCGAGCGTCGCATCGTCGGCCCACTGCAGATCGTCGAGGAACAGCACCAACGGGTGATCGGGTCGCGCCAGCGCCGACAAGAAGTTCTGCAGCACGCGCTGGAAGCGGTTGTGCGCCTCAATGGCGCCCAGTTGCGGCGGCGCAGACTGCGACCCGATGATGAACTGGATCTCCGGCATCACCTCGGCCAGCACACCCCCGTTGCTGCCGAGGGTCTCGGTTAGCACATGGCGCCATGCAGTCAATTGCGCCTCTGGCTCGGTCAGGAGCTGCTGGACCAGGCCACGAAAGGCCTGCACCAGCGCGCCGAACGGGACACCGCGAGCGACTTGGTCGAACTTGCCTGAGATGAAGTAGCCGCGTCGGCGCACGATGGGCCGCACGAGCTGCTGGATCAGTGCCGTCTTGCCGGTGCCGGCAAACCCCTCGACCAGCACCATCTCGCCCGGCCCGCTCCATCCCGCACAGGCCCGTTCGAATGCGGCGAGCAGCAGTTCGACCTCGCGGTCCCGGCCATAGAGCTTGGTCGCGAGGCTGAGCTGGCCGCTGGCATCCCGCTCGCCGAGCGTGAACGGGTGGATGCGCGCGCACCGCGACCAATCGTTGGCACAACGCTTCAAATCATGTGCGACACCATTGGCTGTTTGGTAGCGCTCGTCGGGCGACTTGGCAAGCAGCCGCATCACCACCGCCGAGAGTGCTGCGGGTACCTTCGGATCGCGCTCGCTCGGCGCGATCGGCTCGGCGGCGAGGTGCCGGTGGATCAGCTCCAGCGCATCGTCAGATTCGAACGGCGGTGCACTGCACAGCAACTCATACAGCAGCACGCCGAGTGCGTACAGGTCGGCGCGGTGGTCGACCGTGCGGTCGATGCGGCCGGTCTGCTCGGGTGCCACGTAGATCAGGCGCTCGGCGGAACAGCCGGCCGGCATGTCCGATGGCGATTGCCCGCGCACATCGGCGAAGTCAATCAACCAGGCGCGTGGTGTGTCGGTGTCGCACAGCACCGCGGCAGGACGCAGGCCGGCGTGAACGACGCCGCGCGCGTGCAACTCCGACAGCGTCTCGGCGAGCTGCGTGCCGATCGATGCCACCACGTCGAACGGCAATCGCGGCGCGTGGCGCGCGCTGCTCAGCAAGTCACCGCCGGGGTCCTCCATCACCAGCGCCGTGCGCTGGTGAGACTCGACCAAACGCGGGAGCAGCGTGGATGCGCTCGACAGTTCGGCCGCCAGCGCGCACTCCCGCCGAAGTGCCGCGGCGTCGGCGGCGCGCGGAGCCTCTGCACGCGAAAGCTTTAGCAGCACCGGTGCCGCCGTTTGCGTGCGACGCCCGCGCCGCAGCTCGAACGCATCGTCACCGCTCAATCGGGCCATCAATTCGTAGTCGGAAAGCATCTCCCCCTCTCGAGTGCGCTGTCCGTGACCGGATCTTGCCCGGTTGGCGATGGCAATGCTACTTGTGATCAACAAGTGATCTTTGTTTGACCAGCGCGTGAAACCGCCCGCCGACAGTACGACCCGGGGCGATCGCCGCGTCGGTCGCCCAGCCACCAATCCTCACCGACTCAGGAGATCATCATGATGAACGTCATTCCTCTACACAGTTCGCCGCTGTCACGTCCCTTGGTACGCCGCCTTGCGCTGGCTGCCGCTGTCGTCGCGCTCGGCATTGCCGCCAGCGCCGCCTTTGCCGGCGAATGCCCAGCCGACAAGCGGGTGGCCGACGGGCAGGGCCAGAAGATGGGCCCCACCGCGCCGGTGGGCGTCACCGACGTCGTGCGCGCCAGCACCAACCTGGCCAACGAGCCCGCCGCGATCAAGGGGCGCCAATTCCGCCTGCGCCAACTCGAGATGCAGCCGGGCGGCATCGTGCCGTGGCACAGCCACAACGAGCGCCCGGCGATGATCTACATCGTCTCGGGCGAAGTCGTCGAGTACGCGAGCAGCTGCGCGGTGCCGATCACGCACAAGGCCGGCGACGTGGCGCCGGAGAAGAACGGAACCTCGCACTGGTGGAAGAACACCGGCAGCACGAAGGCCGTGCTGATCTCGGTGGACCTGTTCCCCGGCGAAGCTCAGATGGACCCCCACACGATGTGATGCACCGGCGCCGGCCCCTCGCGGTGCCGCTGCCGCATCGATGTCACCTCTTTGACAAGGACCACCCCATGAACACCCTCATTCGTCGTTTGCTCGGGGCGCTCTCGCTGGCAATCGCCGTCGCGGCGCCTGCGTTCGCGCAGACCGCCACACCGTCGGACGACGGCCTGATCAAAGTGCGCAGCGCGTACTCGATGGAAGAAACCATCCAGCGCATCAAGAAGGACATCGCCGACAAGGGCATTCTGTTCTTCCAGGCGGTCGATCAGTCCAAGCTGGCGGCTGCCGCTGGCATCTCGCTGCGACCGTCGACATTGCTCGAGTTCGGCAACCCGCCGCTGGGCGCGCAGTTCCTCACCTCCAACCCGTACTCCGGCCTCGACTGGCCGGTGCGCGTGCTGGTGCTGCAGGACGAAGCCGGCGTGGTGTGGGCCGCCTACACCGACTTCGCCTGGATCGCGCGGCGCCACGGCATCGGGGACCGCCAGCAGCAGTTCGCGATGGCGTCGAGCGTGGTCGAGTCGATCACCTCGACGATCAAGGCGCGCTAGACGCCGCGGCATCCAAGAAGAACGAACAAAGGAGACACCCGCTATGTCCACACCCTACGACGCGGTGGTGATCGGCAGCGGCCAGGCCGGCCCGTTCTTGGCGGCACGCCTGGCGGGCACCGGCATGAAGACCGCGCTGGTCGAGAAGGCCCACTTGGGCGGCACCTGTGTCAACGACGGCTGCATACCCACCAAGACGTTGATTGCGAGCGCACGTACCGCGCACGTGGCGCGGGCGGCGGCCCAATACGGGGTCACGATCGGCGGCCCGGTCGGTGTCGACATGGCCGCCGTGAAGGCGCGCAAGGACCGTGTGGTGGACCAATCGATCGATGGGCTCACCAAGTGGCTCACCGACATGCCTAACCTCACACTGCTGTGGGGCCACGCGCGCTTCGTGGGCCCGCACGCCGTCGAGGTCAGTAGCGCGTCGGGCAAGCAAGTGATCGAGGCACCGAAGATCTTCATCAACGTGGGCGGCCGCGCGGTGCTGCCGGATTGGCCCGGCGTCCAAGACGTGAAGGTGCTGACCAACACGTCGATGATGGAAATGGACCAGCTGCCAGAGCACCTGATCGTCGTGGGTGGCAGCTACATCGGCCTCGAATTCGCGCAGATGTACCGCCGCTTCGGTTCACGCGTGACGGTCATCGAATATGGCGATCGGCTGATCGCTCGCGAAGACCCTGACGTGTCGCGCGAGGTGCAGGCCATCCTCGAGCGCGAGGGCGTCAAGTTTCACCTCGGCGTGCGCTGCGCCAAAGTCGCGCCGGTCCACGGCAGCGCACGCATCCGCATCGCGCTCAATTCCAACGGCGCGGCGCACGAGGTTGAAGGCAGTCACCTGCTCGCCGCCGTGGGCCGCCGACCCAACACCGACGACCTCGGCCTGGAGCGCGCCGGCATCGCGGTGGACGCGCGTGGCTACATCAAGGTCGACGACCAGCTGCGCACCAACGTCGACGGCATCTGGGCGCTCGGCGACTGCAACGGCCGTGGCGCGTTCACGCACACTTCGTACAACGATCACGAGATCGTGACGGCCAACTTGCTCGACGGCGAGCAGCGCCGCGTCAGCGACCGCATCCCGGCCTACGCGCTGTTCACCGATCCGCCGCTGGGCCGCGTCGGCCTCACCGAGACGGAGGCGCGCGCTTCGGGCCGACGCGTGCTGTCGGGGCTGATGCCGATGAGCCGCGTGGGCCGCGCCAAGGAGCGTGGCGAGACGCAGGGTTTCATGAAAGTGGTCGTCGACGCCGATAGCGAACGCATCCTCGGTGCCGCCCTGCTGTGCATCGAGGGCGACGAGATCGTGCACTCGCTGCTCGACGTGATGGCCACGGGTGCCTCCTACAAGGTGATCCAGCGTGCCGTGCACATCCACCCCACCGTGAGCGAGCTGATTCCGACATTGCTCGCCCACCTGCAAGAACAACCCGCGGCGGCCTGATCCGCCGTTCGAAGGAGTCACCATGAACCAAGCCATCGTGTTCAGGCCGTTCACGTCGCAGGGCAACGCCGCGCTGCGGCCGTTCGGCGGCCGTGCCCGCGGGCCGTCGGCCACGGTGTATCCGTTCGTGCCGGTTCGCAACGCCGGGCTGCGCAGCATTTCGCCGTCGTTCGAGCGCGATGTGCTGGACGGACTGTCGCAGCGTCAGAAGGCGGTTCCATCGACCTGGCTCTACGACCACCGCGGCTCGGAGCTATTCGAGCAGATCACCCAGGTTGAGGAGTACTACCCCACGCGCAACGAGACGCAGATCCTGAAAGCGTGCGGGCGCGAGATCGCCGAGGCAGCCGGGCCGCGCGCAGTGGTCATCGAGCTCGGTAGCGGCTCCAGCCGCAAGACGCGGCTGCTGTTGAACGCTCTTGACGCGCCGCAGGCCTATCTGCCGATCGACATTTCGGAGCAGTTTCTAAACGAATCGGTGGCCGAACTGCCATCGCTATACGCAGGCCTGCGCGTGATGCCGATCGGTGCCGACTTCACCCGCCTGGAATCGCTGCCCGAACTGTCATTGCTGCGCGCTGCCGGCGCCGACCCCGGGCGGCGCGTGGTGTTCTTTCCCGGCTCGACGATCGGCAATTTCACGCCCGAAGATGCGGTGGGGTTGCTGCGCCGCGTGCGTCGAATGGCCGGCCCCGACGCGCTGCTGATCGTCGGCGCCGACAGCACGCAGGACCCCAAGGTGCTGATTCCGGCCTATGACGACCGCGAGGGCGTGACTGCCGAGTTCAACAAGAACCTGCTCGAACGCATCAACCGCGAGCTGGCGGCGGATTTCGACCTCGACGCATTCGATCACCAAGCGCGCTTCGATGCGCAGCAGCAGCGGGTGGAGATGCATTTGGTCAGCCGGCGCGCGCAGCGCGTCACCGTGCGCGGCCGCGGCTTCACGTTCGCCGCCGGCGAATCGATCCACACCGAGAACTCCTACAAGTACAGCCTGCTGAAGTTTCATCAGCTCGCCGCGCGAGCCGGTTGGACGCATCTGCAGCGGTGGATGGACGGTCAGGCGCGCTTTGCAGTGCACGTGCTCGAACCGGTCGCCAGCACGCGTGAGCAGCACGTGAAGTTCGGGTGATGTTCGCGTGACTTCCAGTGCGCAGACTTCCGACCTTCTGACGAGTGCTAGGGAGCAAGTGATGAACGAGGACAAGCAGATCGTCATCGTCGGCGGTGGTTTCGCCGGCACGACCCTGGCCACCGAGCTGGAGCGATGCCTTCCGTCCGGGCACCGCGTCGTGCTCATCAGCGAGGAGAGCTACACCACCTTCAATCCGATGCTGGCCGAAGTGGTCGGGGCATCGGTGTTTCCCG
>CAVZEK010000028.1:0-233718 GCA_963774185.1 uncultured beta proteobacterium | reverse complement strand
GCTGGCTGCTCGGCGACGAGCACGTAACCAGGACGCTGACGCTGCCGAAGGAAATGTCGCCGATGACGATCGGGTCGCCGCGAGCAGCCAGCCACGGCGGGCCAGGTCGCCCATGATCCCCTGGACCGTCCATGTGCGGCCGATGGCGAGCACGCGCGTGACCAACGGGTCGAGGGCGGCGAGCGTTTCTCCCTCGCCCCAGCCGCCCAGGTCGGCGAGCACCAGCCCGACGTGGTCGTGCTGGCCGGCGACCTGGGCGGCTGGGGCGGAGAGGGAGAAATGCTCGCCGCCCTCGACCCGTTGGTCACGCGCGTGCTCGCCATCGGCGGCAACATGGACGGTCCGGGATCGAGATGGGCGACCTGGCCCGCCGTGGCTGGCTGCTCGGCGGCGACCCGATCGTCATCGGCGACATTTCCTTCGGCAGCGTCAGCGTCCTCACGCCGTGTGACGTGCTCGTCGCGCACATCCCGCCCCGCGGGACGCTCGACGTCGCGCCGAACGGCGAGCACATCGGCTCGCGGAAGGTCCGCGACGCGATCGAGCAGCTCCATCCCCGGGTGGTGATCTGCGGGCACGTGCACGAGACGCCGGGCATCGAGCGCACCGGCGACACGCTGGTCGTCAACTGCTCGACGGGCGCCGGCAAGGCGCAGGGCGCGTTGATCGAGATTGAAGGCGAGAAGGTCTCCGCGCGACTGGTGTAGGCGTCCGGCCCAATCGCACCAGAACCGCGAGCTTCAGCGAGCGGACATCGGGAAGCCCTTTGCTGTTGGCCATTGGCCGTTGGTTGGGGGCGGTACGGCGAGCGCAGGCTATCCGAACCGCGAGCTTCAGCGAGCGGACACCGTCCACACCCTGCGGGTCATGGTGAGCCGGATGCGAAGAAGCGGAACGTCGAATTGCCGTTGAGCACGGGGACACCGGTGACCGGTTCGAGCCGCGGTTCCGTCGGATCGTCCACGGCGGCCGCGGCCCCTCAGGTCATGTCGGGTACGGCGTAGTGGATGCCCATGAGCGTCGGGGCCGCGTAGGCTTCGGCCTGGACGGAGAACCGCAGCGGATTCATCGTGCAGCACCGCTTCGCAGTGCGCGGCAGGCGCCGACCTGTTCGCGAACAGCGGTGGCCAGGCAGTAGCCGAAAGCCTCGATCGCCTTCTGCTTGAGCGGCTCGGCCTGCACGTCCAGCTGCTCGCGGTACTTCTGCTCGACCTCCATGAACTCCTCGCGCTGGAAGGCCGGGGGCGTCGGCGCGTTGTACATGTCCTTCCAGAACTGGAGGAACATGTCGCCGACGCGGCTGGCGACAGCGGACCGTGTACGCGGTACACTGCTTCTTCGAATCGTTGTTCTTCGAAATCGCTTGCACGCCGAACACCGTGCCCACGATGGCGCCCACCAGCCCTACCGCACCGGTCACATACCCAATGGTCGCCTGTGACGACCTCGATCCGGTGTCCTCGGGGCTCGCGGGGCCTGAGGGCGGAGCCCGGCGCCACCGGCTGAGCGATCCCCGCCGGTGGCGCCCCCGCCGGACCCGGCTGTACCGGGCTCGTCGGCACCGCCACTGGCGGCGCGGCCTGGGCGGCGAGCCACCTTCCAGTTCGAGCAGGGGCACCGTAACCTGGACGGGTTGAACGCCATCGACCACCGTGACGCTGGTCTGCCATGGCTTTCGGCCGGGAGCGCGAGCTGTCACCGTATGCGAACCCGGGTCCACGGGAACCGCCGTACCCCACGAGGCGATGCCCAAGGGCACGCTATCCCGCTGCACTTCCAGCCCCTGGATTCGGCTGGCTTCCGGCACGAGAACGGTAACGCTGACGAGCCTGGACTTCAGAGCGACCGCGCGTTCCCGTGCGAAGCGTTCCCGGTCGGGCTGTCTAGCGGCGTTGGCTGCCGCCGCAGCGTCCAACCACGATAGCCAAGCACTGGCAGTCAGGCCGGCTCTCTCGTAGCAGTCGGCCAGGTTGAGGAGCGTTCCGGGGGCCGGATTGAGCTTGTGGCTCTCGGCGAACTTCGGACAGGCCTCGGAGTACTTGCCCTCTCCTAGCAGACGTCTCCCTTCCTGGAAGAGCGCCTCGGCCGCGGTCTTGTTCTCGGTCTGAGCCAAGGCGATGCGGGCCATGAGCATGACGCCGACCGCGAGCATGAGCGTATAGGTTGCCCGTTTCATGCGATATTCACGACGACCGTTGGCCACGGCCGCTCCGTCAACTGTCCCAATTCCAGAACACTAGACCAGCCGCCAGCGCTGCGTCCACGGCTTTGCGGCGAGCGACACACCGCGGGTTGGCCCTGCCGATCGCAGCCGATCGATGGGGGAGGGTTCGGTGCCCCCGGGTGGCGCCCGAGGCGCAAGCGGCAGAACCACGCAGGCCAGGGCAGGTGGTCATCTTGAATCGCACCCGCGGGGCGCAATGGCTTCCGCCGCCGACGCGCTTCAGGCCGATTGGCCGTTACGAGGCCCTTTTCGGGACCGAGCCGCCCATCGCCGCGCGCCGTTCGGCCTACCCCACCAGTACGCAGTACCCCTGGCCGCCGTTGGTCACGATGGGTTTGCACGCCCAGTTTCCCGTGGCGCAGTCTGCCACCGTCGTGCACTGCCTGAAGCAGACGCCCAGCGTCTCCCGTTCTTGACCAGGCAACTCGCGTTCGGTCCGCACTCGCTGGGGACGCTACATGCGGACTCGCAGCGCCTGACGCCGTCACCGACGTCCACGCATTCGGCGTATTCCGAGGGGAGGTTACAGTCGGAGGCCGAGCTGCAGAGATTGTCGACTAGCCTCGAGACTTGGTCGTCATCAGGGCAAGCGGTGAGCAGCAGGGAGGCGCAGGTCGCGGCCAGAGAATGGAAGACGACCCGGCGCCCTGCTCGTCGATTGGTCGCACAAGCGGCGTAGCGCCGAACCGGTGACGAGAATGTGGTGTTGCATACGGTGCTATGGGCTTGGGACGACGAATGGACGATCATGATGCTGGTGCTCCGTGTGTGCGAGGTGTGGACCAGGGAGCCTCTTCGAGCAGGTCGGGAACCGACCATGTTCTCGTGACCCCGTTTGACCGCGGACTTGCTGCAACCTTCGGGCCAACGCTGAGAAACGCGCCATCCACGACGCCCGCTCGCCGGGTTCGGCAAGCACCCGGTTCCGTGCGCCCCCGGTTGGCGGACGTTCGCCAGCACCCCGGCGCCGGTGGACGTCCGCGTCGCCACAGCGTGGACGTCCAGCCCGACGTCACTGGACGTTTTCTCCATCCACGTGGTCGATGCCCGCGTTGTCGCAGGCTTCGTCGGGAATGTTGCCCAAGGGGCAGCCGACCCCTCTTGGCCCCGGGCTTGCAGGCGGCTGCCCTTCATGAGACTGACAGCGACCTCAAAGAGAGCAGTAGCGGGTTGGGTGTTCGGGCAGCTCGATTGCGCGCGGAGGGCCCAGATGGCTGCTGCGGCGACCGTGGTTGCTTTGCTGGGGAGCTCCACACCAGCGGCTGCTCAGGAAATGCCATCGCCTCGATTCCAGCCCGCCGTGAGTCCCGACCGGGGAACCCCGGTAGCGCCATCGCCCGCGGCAACACAGGCGCCCGCAGGACCCGAAGCACCACGCTGGCAGCTCGTCAGAAGGTATTGCATCGGACGGTTCGAGTCTGCGCCAGGTTTCCGCCTTGGTCTTCAACGCTCTCACCCAGCGGTAGTGCCGCGCGGGTTGCGTCCGCCCTGGCCACTCAGCCGCGGTGAGACGCCTCGGCTGGCGTCGGGATCCTGGTCGCGCACGCTGGGTGTCCGGCCCGTGAGCGTGCCGCGGCGCCGACGCTCGGGATTAACCGCCTTGACGCTGGACGAGAAACGAAGGACGGTCCGCTGCGATCTCGGTCGGAGCAAGGGACGCATGGAGTCGACCTCTGATGAGGGACGCAGCCGAGACGACGATACCGGCGCTCAGCCGGCAACTGTGAAGGAGACTAGACATGGTAATGCGACGATCGACTCGGGTGAAGTCTGCGCCGCCTATTGCAGTCGCTGGCGCAGGCATTGGCTGCGGGGGTAGCGATCCGCAGGTCCTTTATACCGGCGCTGACACGGGCGGTTCTCCGCCGACTGGTAACACGGGCGGCACCTCCACCGGTGTTACAGGTTCGGGTGGTGTTACCCAGGGCGACGGTGCGACCGGCGGCACCTCCTCGGGCGCCAAGGCGAAATTCTGCCACGCCCTCACCTCCAATGGGCAGGATATCACGCTGACTCTCGACGTGAACGGCACCAGGATCTCGGCCCTCACGGGGAACTGCGTACCGACCAACACGTGCATGGCGGTGCCCACCGGCACCAACGTCCCGGTCAGTCTTCTGGACGGCACCACGATTCTCGACTCGGGGACCTTTGCCAGCATCACCGCAGGCGAGGAATTGCTGTTCCGCGCGCGGCTCGATAGCAGCAGCGCGCCCACGCTAACGGGAGATTCAGCCAACGGGATCTGCTCGGGTGGAAGCGGGACCACCGGGACGGTCGCGAAGTTCTGCAATCGGCTCCAGAGGAACGGCGGGGACATCGTCTTGACGCTCAACATCGGCGGCGCGAGCATTTCCGCCCAATCGGGCACCTGCGCGCCAGTGGGCACCTGCGCGTCGATTTCGAGCGGCACGAACCTTTCGATGTCCTTGCTCGAGGGGAGCACGACCGTCCTTTCGGGGACTTTTCCCACCGTTCCCAGCGGCTTCGAGCATGTTGTTCCTAGCGGAGCTCGATGACTCCAGCTCGCCCACCTTGAGAGGAGGCGCACTTGCCGGCGTCTGTTCCGTGGCCAACGCGAGCCTGCTCAAGCGCAGCTCGTACGCGAGCCTGCTCGCGGGCGAACCGCAGTGGGCAGAGCGGCCGCTGGAGGAAGCTATTCTCGATCGGGCCGGCAGCGACGTGCCGTTCGCCGACTACCAGTCCGTACCTGGGTCGTTCGAGTAGATTGGCCTGCGCCTCCTGAAAACCCGTACCAGTGCACAATCGTCGAGGTCTGGGCGCCGCGGGACCACGCTGCCCAGCCGTGCTGAAACTCTTCCGATCCTTGGTTCTTGCCGGCGTCGCCTGCTTCGGAGCCCGGCGCCAGTTCGCCGTCGAGATCCTCGAGCTTCGGCATCAGCTGGGCGTGCTCCCGCGGTCCGTCGAACGAGCGCGTCTGGCCAGAGCGGATTGCGCTCTTTGGGTGTCTCTCGCGCCTAGGGCGCGCTGGAGCGACTCACTGGTCATCGTCAAGTCAGCCACCGTCATCCAGTGGCATCGGGCGGGATTCCGCAGGTACTGGGCTTGGCGCCGGAGAAATCCGGTTTCTGGCGGACGGTGCGGCACCCCGGCGATCAGCGCCGAGTCGAGTCAGTGGCGGGCCAGCACTACGCGCCGCCCGCCGGGTAGCGGATCATGCCTTCGAGCTCGGCCACCCGCGCGGTCATCTCGGGCTCGTCGAGCGCGGCGAGCCGCCGGGTGCCCACGTCCTCCACGGTGAAGCTCGCGACGGCGCTCGCCACCAAGAGGGCCCGGCGCAGCGTGGCATCGTCCAGGCTCGGCATCCGACAGAGGTAGCCCACCAGCGCGCCGGCGAACGTGTCCCCCGCGCCGGTCGGGTCGACGGCGTGCTCGAGAGGGTAGGGGGGGCACAGAAGATCCCGGTCTCGTCGAACAGCATGGATCCGTGCTCTCCCCGCTTGCAGACGAGCCGCGAGGGGCCCATCCCGAGCACCGCCCGCGCTGCCTTGCGGATCGAATGCTCACCCGCCAAGAGGCGAAGCTCCTCGTCGTTGATGACCAGCGTGTCGACCCGAGCGAGAACCCGCTCGAGGGTCGCGCGTTCCCCGTTCTATCCAGAAATTCATGGTATCGGCCACCACCAGGCGCGGCCGCGCGGTGAGCTGGTCGAGCACACTGAGCTGCAGGCTCGGGTGGATGTTGGCGAGCAGCACCGCTCGGCGTCTGCCGGTAGCGCTCGGGCAAGCGCGGACGGAAGTCGGCGAAGACGTTGAGCTGGGTGTCCAGAGTGACGCGGCTCTCCAGATGCTTCGAGTAGCGGCCCGCCCAACGGAAGGTCTGGCCGTCGGCGTGCTCGATCCCTTCCGTGTCGATCCCGCGGTGGTCGAGGTCCGCCAGCACCTCCGGAGGGAAGTCGCGGCCCACCACCGCCACTATGCGGGCTTCCGTGAAGAGGCTGGCGCTCAGCGCAGCGTAGGTGGCGGCGCCGCCCACCACGTTGCGTGCCGTGGTGGAGGGGAGCTCGAGGTCGTCGAAGGCCATCGAGCCGACGATGAGAGCCGGGTCAGGCGCGTTCATGCCGTCCCCCCTGCCTGGCGGGCAAACACAGGACCGAGCAACCACTCGAGCTCGGCGCGAGCCCGCGCGCCGATCCGCTCGCGGTCGGTGATGAGGGCGCCATCCAGGGCGCGGTGGGCCGGGCTCCGCTCGGGGTCGGGCAGGTCTTCCGCCAAGCGGGCGATGACCTGCTTTGGCGAGCGCAGAGTTCTGGCGCATCACCGCGACGACGGCGTCGACGGACACGGCCTCCACGCTCTCATGCCAGGCATCGTAGTCCGTGGCGAGCGCCAGGGTCGCGTAGGGCAGCTCGGCTTCGCGTGCGAGCTTGGCCTCGGGCAGGGCAGTCATTCCGATCACGCTCACTCCCCAGCTTCGATAAAGGTGGCTCTCGGCGCGGGTCGAGAACTGGGGGCCCTCGATGCAGATGTACGTGCCGTGCTCGTGCACCGTGGCACCGGCCCGACGAGCGGCGCGCGCGACCCGGGCCGCGAGCACGGGGCACACCGGATCCGCGAAGGCCACGTGGGCCACCACGTCTTCCGCGAAGAACGTGCCGACCCGCCGTCGGGTGAAGTCCAGGTACTGATCGACCACCACGAAATGCCCGGGGACGATCTCCTGCCGCATCGAGCCGACGGCTGACAGGCTGACCAGCAGCTCCGCTCCCAGCTCTTTGAGCGCGCATACGTTGGCCCGGTAGTTGATGGCGTGGGGCGGAATCCGGTGGCCACGTCCATGCCGCGGCAAGAACAGGATCCGCACTCCGCCCAGGCGGCCTTCCACCACCACGTCACTCGGCGGTCCGTAGGGCGTGTCTACCGAACGCTCGACCACCTGCGGAGAGACCCGGCACGTCGTAGATGCCGCTACCACCGATGACACCCAGTGTCCGCATCATGGGGCCGGCCGTACCACGTTTGTGCCTCGCCCTGCAACCGCTGCGGCGGGCATACGGGCCTCCGCGAGCAGGCGTTCGGCATGCGGGAGCCGCGCGCTGCCGCTGGCACTCTTCCGCCCGAAAGATGCTGACCAGCTGTTCGATGGCCGTCTCGAGCTGGTCGTTGACCAAGACGTAGTCGAACATCCCGTAGTGGGCAATCTCATCGCTGGCCACGCGGAAGCGGCGCTCCACCGTCGCCTCGTCCTCGCTGGCCCTGCCCCTGAGCCGTGCCCTGAGCGCGTCCATGCTCGGGGGCAGGATGAACACCGTGACCACGTCGGGCAGTGCGCACTTGATCTGACGGGCCCCCTGGTGATCGATGTCGAAGATGATGCCCCGTGCCGCGTGGGCCCGCTCGAGCTCGGCTCGCGAGGTTCCGTAGAGATTGCCGTGCACCTCGGCCCACTCGAGGAATGCGTCGCTGCTCGATCAAGTCGACGAACGCCTCGCGGTCGACGAAGTAGTACTCGCGTCCGTCGAGCTCGCTCGGCCGGGGCCGACGCGTGGTGTGGGAGACGCTGAAGTCGAGGCCCGGCACGCGCGAGCGCAGGGCCTGGGTGAGCGTCGTCTTGCCTGCCCCGGAGGGAGAGGACACGATCAAGGGAAGGGGACCGCTACTGGACATTCTGCACTTGTTCCCGCATCCGCTCGGTTTCGGCCTTGAGCTCCACCACCAGGTGGGCGAGCGGCGCATCCTGGCTCTTGGCGCCGACCGTGTTGGCTTCTCGGCCTATTTCCTGCAGCAAGAAGTCCAGTCTTCGACCCACCGCTTCGTCGCCGTCGAGCAGCCGTTCGAACTGATCGAAGTGGCTGCACAGGCGAGCCAGCTCCTCGGTGACGTCGCTCCGGTCCACGATGATGGCAAGCTCCATCTCCAGGCGTCCGGCTTCGATCGGGACGCTGACGTCGGCCAGCAGGCGGGAGAGGCGGTCTTTCAAGCGGGACCGATGGGTTTCGACGACCTCGGTCGAGCGGGCCGCAATGCTCTCGCGGCAGCGACGGGCAGCGCCGAGGCGTCGTCCCAGCTCCTGCCGCAGCGCGACGCCCTCGCGTCGCCGCATCTCCGAGAGCCGCCCGAGCGCCCGCTTGAGGCCGATGCGTAGACTCTCCCGGACTTCCTCGGGGTTGGCCACCGTCGTGCTGGTCAGAAGTTCCGGAATGCTGGTCAGAGCGGTGACCGGCACCTGGGTGCCCGGAGCCAGCTCGTCCCGCAGTGCCAAGAGCGCGCCGTAGGCGGCCCGCGCCCGATCCAGCGCGAACTCGGGGGGCGGCAGCGCGACGCCTTCCAGGCGAACCCCGATGTCGTAGCGGCCGCGGGTGAGCCCGTCGCGAGCCAGCTGTTCGAGAAAGAACGAGTGATCGCCGAGCTCGGGGGGCAGCCTGACTCGCACATCGAGGAACCGGTGGTTGAGCGATCGGATCTCGACGGTCAGCCGACCCCCGCCGAGCGGCGCTTCCCCGATACCGAAGCCCGTCATGCTCAGCACGGGTGACCTCGGCCGCGGGCCAGCACGCGCAGGTATTCCACCGTCGCGGGCAGTCCCTGCTCCCAGGTTACGCCGGGCCGATAGCCGAGCAGTGTCTCGGCCCGCTGGATATCGGCGAGCGAGTGGCGCACGTCTCCCGGTCGCGGATCGGCGTGGATCACGGCCGGCTCGATCCCGAGCACGCGCCCGAGCTCAGAGACCAGAGCGTTGAGCGAGACGCGGCGGCCTCCCGCTATGTTGACGATCTCGCCCTTGAGGCGTCCCGGAGCTGCGGCCGCCAAGAGGTTGGCGGAAACTGCATTGTCGACGAAGCAGAAATCACGGGTCGTCTCGCCATCACCGTAGATGGTGACGGGGTCGCCGAGCAACGCAGCCCACACGAATTTGGGAATGGCTGCGGCATACGCGCCGTCCGGTCGTTGGTGCGGCCCGAAGACGTTGAAATAGCGCAGATTCACGGTCTCGATGCCGTACAGGGCGGCGAAGACGGTGAGGTAGTGCTCGTCGGCCACCTTGGTCACCGCGTAGGGAGACAGCGGTTGGGGCGGCATGTCCTCGCGCTTGGGCAGCACGGGCGTATCTCCGTACGCGGCCGAGGAGGCGGAGAACACAACCCGGCGCACGCCCGCCCGGCGCGCGGCGTCGAGCAGAGTGACGGTCCCGCCGACGTTCACCGAGTCAGTGAGCACCGGGTCTTCCACGCTGCGCGGCACCGATCCGAGTGCGGCCAGGTGAAACACGACCTCGATGCCGGCGCAGGCTCGCGCCATCGCCGCGCCGTCGCGAATGTCCGCGTCGACGCAGCTGACCTCCACCGAATCGCGCCATCCCCCCAGGTTCTCCCAGAAACCGGTGGATAGGTTGTCCACCACGCGCACCCGTTCGCCGGCGCGCGCGAGGGCGTGCACCAAGTTGGAGCCGATGAAGCCAGCACCACCCGTCACCAGGTACTTCGGAGCCTGAGTCATACGCCCTTGCGTCGCTTGATGTCCTCCATCATGCGGCGATACTCGATCTCCCACAGGCGAGTTCCTTCCTGTACGTGCTTGAGACGTCCCCGCACTTCGGCCACCAGGCTCTCTTCCTCGGCGACCTGCTTGCGCAGCGGAATCCGCATGATGCGGCGTAGGTCGACGTCTTCCGCGAAGATCTCGTCGACGTTGTGCGAATGCATGAGGATCTCCAGCAGCTGATCCAGCAAGTAGTCGATGGCATCGTCGCCCACCTTGATCCCACGCTCCTCGGCCACCAGACGCTTCATCCGTCCGAGCTCGGCCGGCGGCAAGTTGCGCGCCGCCGCCAGGTCCTTCGCACGGTCGGTCACCTCCTGTTCGTCACGAACGTACTGGGACAGGACGGACTGGATGTCGAGCGCCACCTCGTCGAGCTGCTCGCTCTCGATGGCTTTCTCGGCGACGAGACCCGCTACCATCTCGGCCGCAACCTGGGGAACCTTGGCGCTGTAGAGCCGCATCAGGCCGATTCGTACCGTTTTCGGCGGGCGCCTGCAATGCTCGCGCAGGGGTCCCCGACATTCCCTTGCCCCCACGGCCCGCTGGCCTTCCCGGGACCGCTTCCTCCCGAGGACCCGCTGCCTCGTCAGGATCCGCTGCCTCGTCAGGATCCCTGGGGACCCCACGGGCTAGCGGATGCGTCGTGGTCCCCCGGCGCGGCGGGGACCGATGCGTAGTCGGCGGAAGACGGCCGTGCGCTGACGCTGCTTGTAGGCATCGTGGCTGGCCTCTCCCGACTCGTTGTGAGACTCGCTGTCCGCGTCCAGGAGCTGGAACTCGCACAGCATGTACACGACCGGCCCGAGGTGGCTCGAGCCGTCGGGCGCGAGCTCCATGATGTGGGGTGGTACGCGAACCGGCACGTCGGTGACGAAGTGAATCACGCGGTAGGAGGGGGCGCTGAAGCGGTTGTCCCCGGGGGTCAGGGTGTCGTCGAGGTGACCCTGGAGCCGGTCCATGAGCCTGCGCAGGTGGGGGTGGGATTCCGAGTAGCTGCGAAAGTGGAGGATGGTATTCATGCTCTGCTCGGAAACGATGTAGCTGAACGGGAACAGTCGTTCGGTCAGATAGAGCAGGACCGGGAGCAGTTGCTCCTTGCTGCGGGTGACGATGCGAAAACGGAGCTTGTCGTACAGGGCGTTGGCGGTGGCCTCGGGTTTGCTGAGCAGTTTGGTGTACGTAGAATCCAGGTTCTTGCGGCCACCGATGAATTCCGTGATCGGGAACCCCTCGCTGAGCATGGTACCGATGACCCGGTAGACCTTCTCCTCGACGAGCTGGAACAAGTCGCGGTCACTGACCGGCAAGCAGAACAGCAGCTCCCGGCCTGCCAGGTGGTTGATGATATGAACGGCCTTGAGGACCGTGCAGGCGCACACCTGCCGGTGGCCTTTTCCCGAGGCCATTTCCAGCAGCTGCTCCACCGTGGCGTGCTCGACGGGCTTGGGAATGGCGAACGCGAAGTTGCGCCGGAGGTAGCTGACGGCCTCGCTCTTGACGTGCTCGATGAAGGCGGAATCCGCCGGCGAGTCCGGGTCGAGCTCATGGTTGCGGATGAACTGACGGGCGTGCTCCGGGCTCGTCAGATTCAGGCGATGCCAGTCGATGATCGAGCCCCCGCTCAGGATCAGTTGCAGCGCCTCCAAGTCATGGAGCGTCAACTCCGGCAGGCTCTTGAGGCCACCAGGTTCCTGGGCAGCCGGGGGCCCCTGGGAGCGCGGCGCTTCGCTGTCGCGGGAAATGGTCAGTGACCGGGATTCGTAGAGGTTGCGTCGCCCGGCGAGGCCTTGCCGAGCGACAGGGTGCCGAAGAAGATGCCCAGTGTGACGCCCAGTACGGCGACCTGGGCGCTGAAGGCGCCATCGGCCACGAGCAGTGCCACTGGAACGAGCGCCGCGAGGTACCAAGGGTTCAGCTTCATGTGAGGCCTGCGATGATGCGCGAGCCCCCTATCGGCCGGGGGCGATGTCGGCCCAAGCCGACGGTGGTTCTGGAGGTAAGGTCGGGTACTACCTTATGCGACATGGTGCCACGCCGCAGCTCGGAGGGGCAAACAGATAGCCGTGGTCGCTCGGGCGTTCAAGACCCTAGACCCGTCAGGACCCCTTTTGTGGGCCGGAGCGACGTAGCGGTGCCCTAGCTCGCCAGCGATAGACACCGCGAGGTAAGGCAGACCGTTGCCGGCCGCTCGACCTGCAGCGGGTGAAGCCGGCCGGGACGACCAGGGCCTGCGCCTCGGGGTCCTTTGGCTATGGAGGCCGGGAGCTGAAGCGAAGCCCATGCTTGCGCGCGAGGTCGTAGAGGTGTTTGCGGTCCATCTTGGCCTCGCGCGCCGCGGCGCTGATGTTGCCTTGATGTCGCTGGAGCAGCCATTCGACGTAGCGACGCTCGAAGTCGCACTGGAAAGCGGCACGGGTCTTGCGGTAGCTCGACTCCGGCTGAAAGCTCGGGGGAGCGTCGCTCGAACCGGGTATCCAGGAGTCGGGCCGCCCGGAACCGGGCGCGGTACCAGCGGCTGGTGTGCCAAGCCCCTGTTCGACTACCTCCTTTAGCTCACGCGTGTTGCCGGGCCAGTCGAGCACTTCCAGGAAGGCCCGGACGTCCGGGGCGAGGACCGCGTTCGTGAGCCTGGGATCTCGCCGTCGGAGCTCGGCGAGGATGTGCTCGACGAGCAGCGGGAGGTCATCGCGCCGCTCGCGCAATGGGGACAGGTTGACCGAGGCAGCTGACAGGCGGAAGTACAGGTCCGCGCGGAACTTGCCCCGCTGCACCTCCTCGCGGAGCGACCGGCACGAAGTCGACACCAGCCGCACGTCGATGGCCAGCGGCTCAGAACCCCCGGGCCGCTCCACCGAGCGGCTTTCACACATCCGCATCAAGCGGGCCTGCACGCCCAGCGGCAAGTCGCACACCTCGTCCAGTACCAAGGTACCGCCGCGCGCGATCTCCAGCGCGCCCTCGAGGGGTCCGTCTTCCCCCGGCTCGATTTCGTCGCCGCCGAAGAGCTCACTCTCGACCAGCTGTGGGTCCGAACTGCAATCCACCAGCACGAAGGGCCCCATCTGTCGCGGTCCGTCCTCGTGCACTGCTCGGGCCAACAGGCGCTTGCCCGTACCCGGCTCGCCCTGGATGAGCAGGGCGAGTTCGGTCGGGCCCACCTCGGCGAGCACGGCGAACACGAGGCGCATGCCCTCGCTCTGGCCAACGGCACGGCCGAAGTGGGTTTCCGCGGCAACCGTCACGCTCGTGGGATCGAACGCGCGGTGGACCAAGAGCTCTGCCTCGCCGACGCGCAGCGTGCTGCCGGCTCCGAGCCGAGCTGTCTGCAAATCGGCCATCGCCCGCAGCGGCTCTGCTGCTGGCGGGATGGTGCGGGCGAGCAGGGCCGGTCCGTCACGCACCAGTTCACAGTGATGGGGACCGACTCCTTCGTCGACCAGCACCAAGTCATTGTCCGCGGCACTGCCGATGCGCAGGCGTCCATCCAGGCGGACGCGTCGACCGCGGGCCGTGCCGCGTGTGACCCCAACCATGAGGTCACCGAGCAGGTCGTCGAGCATGGCATCCGAGGAAACGGACGAGGGGCTCACGGGTGATCGTCACCGAGCGGCAGAGTGGTCTCTTTGCCCCCCAGAGTAACGCGGCGCGCCCACGTTGTCTTCGTCCGTGTGTCGCCGCTCCCCCTACGGGTCAATTCTACCGTGACCGTGTACTCGCCGCTCGGCAGGGTCAGGGTGTGGCGGAGCGTTTCCGGGGGGGGGGCGGAGAAATCCAGCGTGACGCCCCCCTCGATTTCCGCGTCACCTTGCCGGACCCACGAAGCTTCTAGACGCGTGATGCTCGCGTGTGACGAACCCAGCCGAAACACCAGCTGTTGCTCGCGCGGCCAATGTGGAACCAACCACACGGCCAGCACGATCAAGCCCAGCACCAGCACCCCTCGAGCGACCCAGTCTCGCATCTTCGGCCGGACGTTTCAGCGCGGAGCGCTCGAGGCGGATGGCTGCGCCGTTGGCCGAGGCCCGGCGGCTCCCGGTTCGGCCATCAGACGCACGAGCCTTACCAGCCCAGTCAGCGTGGACTCGGGCAGGTTCGTCGCGGGCATGGCCCCCTTGCCGGAGGCGATAACCCTCTGGATCTCGACGTCCGTCGTGCTGCGCTGCCAGTCAGCCAGTCCGAGATCTCGGGGATGCCAGCGTGGTGCCTCGGGACCATCGCCTCGGCCGGCCACCCCGTGGCACCGCACGCAGTGCGTCCGCCAGGCGGCGATGATCACCTCGTCCAGACCATGGGCCCGCAGCATCTGGCTTCCCCCATCCGACACGTCCACCTGACGTCGCGAGGGCTCGCTCGTGTGCTCGTGGTCTGTCGGCCGCCATTCGCGCAGGT
Source organism: uncultured beta proteobacterium (assembly GCA_963774185.1). Classification (GTDB taxonomy): domain Bacteria; phylum Pseudomonadota; class Gammaproteobacteria; order Burkholderiales; family Burkholderiaceae_C; genus JAEUPI01. Next base: position 219,603 of record CAVZEK010000028.1, on the reverse strand, counting down.
CCGTCGGCGTGCGACCGCAGCCGATGACCGTCACCGCTAGCCCGGCCAGCCACCTGAGGCGCATGCGGACCCACATACCACGCGCGCGCCCCAGGGCACGCGTCCCATCGGGGGCCAGGCTAAAAGACTTGACCCCCGGCGGGGCCGTTGACCGGCCTGCCCAGGTACGCCTTGCCGTCCATCTCGGCGAGGTGGAATTCCGTGCGGCGATTCTGGGCCTTTCCCTCGGCCGTGGAGTTGTCCGCGATCGGTCGAGTCTCGGCGAAACCGACCGCGACCAGCCGTTCCGGCTTCTCGCCTTTGGCGACCAGCCAGTTCTTGATGGCGAGTGCGCGCTTGCCCGAAAGATCCAGGTTGTGCGCGTGCGTCCCCGCGTTGTCCGTGTGTCCCTCGATGCGCAGCTTGGTCACGCGGGGGTGCTCGTCCAAAAACTTCTTGAGCTGTTCGAGTACTGGCGCGCTCTCGGCTTCCTTGAGCGTGGCCTTGTCCGTGTCGAACACGATGTTGCCGGGAATCGAGACTCGGCCTTCCTTGTCCGTCGTGGCCGTCGACGTGGTGGCCGGCGCCGTCGTGGCGGCGGGCGCCGGCGTGGTCGCCGCGGCTGGCGCTGACGCGGTTGGCGGGGGCGGCGGTGGGGGTGGAGTCTCCCCGCCGGTCTTGGTCGAGGCCTGGAAGGTGCAGCCCGCGGCTAGTGCCGCCGTCGCGATGGTGGTCAGCAAGACAGACTTTCGAGCCATATTCCGGAACCTCCTAATCAGCACAAAGGGCGCTCGAGCGCACGGCCGGGCGGCGTCATCGGGCCCGGCGACAAGCGGTAGACCAGCTTGCCCCAAGAACGCAAGGCCAATACGGCCCGCCGAACCTCTCGGTCGCACTGCCGATGGACGTGAAGAGCGCTCTTTGTGTTCACCACGACGAAGGCGCGGAATGCGGCCTATCAGCCGACCGAGGCGCCTTGCTGGGTATGCCGCTCGAGCGCCTTGCCTGGTAGAACGCCTGTCGGCCGAGCCGCGTCCGATGACCACGGACTTCGTTCATCTGCACGTGCACTCGCAGTTCTCGTTTCTGTCGAGCACGGCGAAGGTCTCGGAACTGGTGCGCCGGGCTCGGGCTCACGGCATGGGGGCCCTCGGCCTGACCGACCACGCCAACATGTTCGGTGCCGTCCGTTTCTATCGCGAATGTCACCAGCAGGGGTTGATCCCGATCCTCGGGTGTGAGCTCAACGTGGCTCGCAGCGAGGGCGGAGACAAGGTCGACCACCTGGTGGTCCTGGCGGCGAATGTCGACGGATACCAGAACCTGGTGCGGCTCGTATCGCAGAGCTACTCGGACCCTGCTACGCCGAGCGCCCCCAGCGTGAGGCGCGAGGACATCGCGCGGGCGTCCCGGGGTCTGGTCGGGCTCACCGGGTGCATGAACGGCGTCTTGGCCCAGCAGGTGCTCGAGTTCGGGCCGGATCGAGCCGAACCTACCCTGGCGGAGCTGCGGGACCAGTTCGAGCCGGGCCACCTGTTCGTGGAGCTGCAGGACCATGGACTGCCCGAGCAGGCCGTGCTGGGTGATGTCCTCACCCGGGCAGCGCAGCGGCTGGGCCTGCCGCTGGTTCTGACCAACGACGTGCATTTCGTCGATCGGGACGACGGCGAGGCCCTGGTCTATCTGGATGCCATTCGCCTCGGGCGCACGTTCGAGGCGGAACGAGCCGCCCATCACGGCAGCTTCGAGATGTATCTGAAGACCCCGGCGGAGATGGCCGCGACCTTCCGTGGCCCTCCGGAGGCGCTCGGCCACACCGCGCGCGTCCGCGAGCTCTGCTCGGGCCTGCGGCTCGACCTCGGCAAGACCATGCTTCCGCGGTTCCCGGTGCCCTCGGGGTACGACGCGCCGAGCTACCTGTGCGAGCTCGCGCGCCAAGGTCTCGGGGAGCGCTTCGCCGAGATTCGCCCACGCGCGACGCCACGTGGACGAGTCCGCATACCGCGAACGGCTCGAGCGGGAGCTCAGCGTCATCGTGGCGACGCAGTACCCCGGGTATTTCTTGATCGTGTGGGACTTCATCCGCGAGGCCAAGGCGCGCGGCATTCCCGTCGGCCCCGGCCGTGGCTCGGGGGCCGGGCTCGCTGGTGGCGTACGCCTTGCGCATCACCGAGCTCGATCCGATCGAGTATGGCCTGCTCTTCGAGCGCTTCCTGCATCTGGAGCGCGTCACCATGCCGGATTTCGACGTGGACTTCTGCATGGCTCGCAGGGACGAGGTGATCGCATACGTGGCGCAGAAGTACGGCGGCGCGAGCGTGGGGCAGATCGCGACGTTTCAGAACCTCAAGGCGCGCAGCGTGATCAAGGACGTGGCGCGCGTCATGGGCATCGCAGCCGCCGAAGCCCAGCGAATCGCCAATCTCATTCCAGACCTCGGCCAAGGCAAGACCGCCAGCATCGAGCAGGCGCTCGAGCAAGAGCCCAAGCTCAAGGCCTTGGCAGAGAGCGATCCGCGCGTCATGACCCTGCTCCGGCAGGCGCGCAAGCTCGAGGGTCTCACCCGTCACGCCGGGACGCACGCCGCCGGGGTGGTGATCAGCGATGGACCGCTCAGCGACCATGTCCCCTGTTTCACCAGCGACGGCGCGATCGTCACCCAGTACGACAAGGACGACGTCGAAGCCGCGGGTTTGGTCAAGTTCGACTTTCTGGGTTTGAAGACGCTGACCGTGATCGCGGTGGCCGAGCGGCTGGTCCGGGCTCGTCCCGACCGGCAACACGATCCCCTCGACCTCTCGCGTATCTCGCTCGACGACCGCGACACCTACGCCCTCATCGGCAGTGGCGAGACCACCGGCGTTTTCCAGCTCGAGTCGAGCGGGATGCAAGCGCTGCTCAAGCAGCTCAAACCCGACTGTTTCGAGGATATCGTGGCCGCGGTCGCCCTGTATCGCCCGGGACCCCTCGGCACGGGGATGATCGACGACTTCGTCGACCGCAAGCACCATAGAAAGCCGGTGCCCAGACTGCATCCGCTGGTGGATGGGGTCCTGGCGCCGACCTACGGCGTACCGGTCTACCAGGAACAGGTCATGCAGATCGCCCAGTGCCTGGCCGGCTACACCCTGGGTGAGGCCGACCTCTTGCGGCGCGCCATGGGCAAGAAGAAGGCCGAGGAGATGGCCAAGCACGAGGCGACGTTCGTCTCCGGCGCGGTCGCCAATGGGGTCAGCGCCGAGCAGGCTCTGGGCATCTTCAAACAGATCGAGGGCTTTGCCGCCTATGGTTTCAACAAGAGCCACTCGGCTGCTTACGCGCTCATCACCTACCAGACCGCCTATCTCAAGGCCCACTATCCCACCGAATTCTTTGCGGCCCTGCTCACCACCGACCAGGACAAGATCGAGAAGGTGGTGCGTACCATCGCAGAGGCGCGCGCCTGGGGCGTGACGGTGCTGCCGCCCGACATCAATTTGAGTGACGTCGACTTCTCCGTCACCTACGCTCATCCGGACGGTCACGGCCCGCCCCGAGGTCCGGGACGGTTGCGCGACCGCTACGGCCCCCGCATTCGCTTCGGCCTGGGCGCGGTGCGCGGGGTGGGGGAGAGCGCGCTCGAGACGGTCTTCGAGGCCCGGCGGGCGGGTGGACCATTTCGCGACCTGTTCGATTTCGCGGCGCGGGTGGAGTCCAAGCGCCTCAATCGCGGGGTGCTGGAGGCGCTGGTGCAGTGTGGGGCATTCGACGGTGTGCTCGAGCCGGTGGGCATTCACCGCGCGCGCGCCTTCGCCGCGGTCGAGCAAGCGCTCGAGCGCTCACGCAGCATGAGCCGGGACCGCGAGCGGGGTCAGACCAACCTATTCGGCCAGCTCGAAGCGGCTCAGATCGCGAGTCAACGGACCACTCTGGCGGACGAGTACCCGCCCAGCCTGGCCTGGGATCGCCTGGAGCTCCTGCGTCGGGAGAAGGCGTCCCTCGGCTGCTATGTCAGCGGGCATCCGCTGTTGCGCTATGGGACGAGCCTCGGCCGGGTGGGAGCCTTGTCCACGGTGAAGTTGGCGGGAGAGAAGCCGTGGAGCGAAGTGGCGGTGGCCGGCATGGTGGAGAACTACCGGGAGCGATTGTTCAAGGGTGGCAGCGGAGGCAAAGCGGCGTTCTTCGAGCTCGATGACCTCGAGGGACGCGTGGAGTGCAAGGTGCGCGGTGACCGCATCGACGGCTGTGCGGACCTGCTGACCCGCGGAGAGCCGGTACTGGTGAGCGGCACGGTGAGCTTTCCGGCCTCGGATGAGGCAGACGAGGAACGCGAGCCGACGCTGCTGGTGAACAAGGTGGAGCCCTTGGCAGAGCGGCTGCTCGCGGTGACACGCGTGGTCACGATTCGTCTCCTGGCCGAGCGCGTCAGCCGGGCTGATCTCGAGGAGCTGCGCGGGCTGCTCCTGGCCGCGCCGGGAACCTGCCCGGTGGAGCTCAGCCTGGAGCTCGGGGACGGGGCTACCGCCGTGCTCGCGCCGCAGGAGGTCCGCGTGACGCCGTCGGACGCGCTGCTCGGCGCCCTCGAGCGGCTATTCGGCAGCTCCGTCGCCGAATTGGTGTAGCGAACCGGCCCGGTTTCCGGACCCAGCCGGTCTCGAACCGGGTGCGGGAATGTCTCGTAGAATTCGGCGCCGGAGGGTATCTTCGACCGAAGATGAAGGACGTGCGCGGCGAGTTGGTGCGGATCGATGCCAAGGGCGACGTTCACCCCGTCGGCCTGGTAGCCAACCAGCGCCTGCGCGCCCGGACCGGTACCTATCGGATGTTGCCCGCGCCGGGACACGTGGTGCTCATGCGATACGCCGGCGAGGACGGCCAGCGTGACCAGCGAGAAGGCGACGTGGTGCGATTGGCGGGCGAGATCAACGCCCCTGGCACCATGGTGGACGTGCTCGCCATGCTGGCGCAAACGGGGTGGCGGGGCGAACTGGTCGTGCTCGATGGCGAGAACAGCCGATCCATGTTCTTCGAGCAAGGCTTCGTGGTAGGCGCGCTGACCAGCGTGGACGAGGAGCGCCTGGGCAGAGTGCTCTACCGCTACGGCGCCATCACCGAGGCGCAGCTCGAGACACTGCTCGAGCGATTGGCGTGGGGGCAACGCATCGGCGAAGCGGCGGTCGATACGGGAATCCTGACGCAAGAACGGGTCTACGAGTTCATCCGCAAGCAGGTGCAGGAAGTCGTGTATGCCACCCTGACCGTGAACGATGGCACGTTCTTCTTTCTGGAAGGGTTCGACGCGGGGCGCCTCGCGGCCCGGCACGCAGTGAGTGCCCATTCGCTCCTGATGGAGGGCGTGACCCGGCTCGACGAGATGCGCTATTTCCGCCAGAAGATTCCGAGCGCCGAGCACGTGCCTTGCCGGGTCGAGGGTGCGGGTGAGCCCCCCGCGGAATTCTCTGCGCTCTACGGCGCAGTGGACGGACGCCTGAGCGTCGAGGAACTCGGCCGGATCACGGCTCGCGGGGAATTCGAGACCACCAAGGCCGTCTACCAGCTGGTGCAGTCGAAGCACGTAGTGGTACGTGCGCCGCGCCTGTCCGGTGGACCCGAAGCCATCGTCGCGAGCGCCAATGTAGCGCTCAGCAGCATCTTCAGGGCGCTCGAAGATCACGCCAAGACGGCGGTCGTGCGCAGCAATCTGGCGCGCTTCGCCATCGGTGCAGCCGAGTTCTCGCGCCTGCTGCGCGGGGCCGGGCCCGACGAACGCGGGCTGCTCGACCCGGAGACCGTGGCGGGCAATCTTCGGGTGGTTGCCACGGAGCCGGACGCGGAGCAGCTGCTTCGTCGTATGCTGCACGAATACGTCAGCTTTGCCCTTTTCAGTGCCGGAGCGGCGCTCGGTCCAGAACGCGAGATGGTACTCAGTCGCCAAGTGGGACCCGTACTCACCCGCCTGCGCCCGCCGGCCTGAGCATGGCGGTCTCGACCGTGTGCGGATGTGCTCTGGTCTCGAGTTGAGCACTTTTTGGGTACCCCCCATCGGGCGCGCCGGCTGCGCTCTTGCCAATCCTGCCGTCTGCCCCCAAGGCCCGGGAGAGAGAGAGTCCGCCACGGGCACATCAGATTCACTCGTTGCACACCGGCAGCGGAATCTCTCTCGAGCGGGCAGGCACGCCCGTGACCGCCAACCGGTCGCCAGGAGCCTCTTGGGCGTGCCAACCGGGACTACGCAGTCGGGCTGTGTCGAAAACCACCGAACTCGAGTCTGGTACGCGGCGCGCTTTCGCGCTAAGAATCGCGCCCCCTTCGGGTCGATAGCTCAGTTGGCAGAGCTGCGGACTTTTAATCCGTAGGTCCAGGGTTCGATTCCCTGTCGACCCACAATGATTTCAAGCACTTGGCCGCATTGGCGGCCGGCCATTGGCGGCCGCGCGGCCAGGCGGTGGTAGAACCCGGCCAACTGCGGCGCTTGCGCTTCAATTTTCTAGCCTGCCGGCTGGATCGGATCGGGTGCTCGAGCGCCTCGATTCTGCTGAATCGAGGCGTCGAGATTCCCATCGCCTCGATGGATGCGGAGTACTAGACTGGATCAAGGATGTGGTCGGCCTAGCCGTTGGGCGGCCGGCTCTTGCCGCGCCGGAATACCATGAACCGGACGCTTGCTCGCTTTACGAGAGGCCTATTTCGGGGGTGCCTGCTGCTATCCGCCGGTTGCAGCTCGAGCAACGATTCGGCCTCGCCGGGCCATGCCGATGCGGGCCCATGGAAACCAAGCCCGACGCGCGACGGCGCCGCACTCGGCCCTGCGTCGGACGCGGGGAGCGTATTCCTGGGCAGGACCTGTCAGAGGGACCTCGACTGTGGCATGGGTCTCGTTTGCCTTCTGTCCGACTCGCAGACCCTGGGCGGGGAGGGCGCGCCCGGTGGCTACTGCACCCGCAGCTGCACCGCCGATCCCTCTGCTTGCCAGGGTTGGCGCCGAATGCGGCCTGTCACGAGTTCGAGACCGCGCTCGCGCCTTCGCGCTACTGCGTGCTTGGCTGCGAGTTCGGTTCATCACTCGCAGGCCAAAAGTGTCAAGGTCGACGGGACGTGGCGTGCACCGCGCCCGGGCCCGGGGCTGGGAGCGTTGGCTGGTGCTTGCCCCGTTGCAGCAGCGACCAGGACTGCTGCAATGGCACCGAGCCCTGTCCGACCACGTGTGATCCAGCGACCGGACTCTGCTTCTACGGGCACCGCGTGGGAGCGTCGATTGGATCGGCTTGCTCACCCGAGCAACCGGACATCTGTCGCGGCACCTGCTACGACGCTGTCCGCGAGCGATGGCTCGTCTCAGCGCCCATGTCTGCACGGAGGTCTGCACGGTGGGAGCTTACCCGGCTTGTGGCTGGGCGGGACCGACCTTCGGACCCGCCGGGGCGCTCTGCCAGTCGGCCGGCTCCGCGGTGGTGGCGGGCGACGCAGGCTCCTGCGTGGCCCTGTGCGACTGCGACGGTGATTGTCCCAGTCCGGACACGCACTGCCAGCCGTTTGACGACGTGTCGCTGGCACTTGCCACGCAGCGGCTCGGGGCTTGCGTGGCCTCGGCGGTGTCGGTCGCGACGGCTTGTGGCGGTACGGCCAGCACGGACTCCACGGCTACGGCCGCGACCGTGGGATTCGGCTGGGGTCGGTGGCGCGTCCGGGACCCTGTAGGGCACCGTCAGCGTTCGGGAGCCGCGCGCTCGACCACCTCTCCCTCCGTTTCCACGGTCTCGCCAGGGCGCGTCTGCGTGCGACGGACTCGCGGGCGTCTGATCCCACCACGGCGACGCGCATTGCTCCGGTGGCGAGCCGACGGTCGATGGCGCTGCGCACGTGACCGGCGATCCAGCGCCGCGACCAGGGCAGGATGAACACGATCCCCACCAGGTCCGTCATCACGCCCGGCGTCACGAGCAGCACCCCGCCGAGCAGCACCAGGGCGGCTTCCACCAGCCCGTGCTCCGGCAGGGTCATGCCGCCCAGCGCCTGTCGCCAGGCCAGCCACACTCGCCGACCCTCCCGCCTCACCAACCAAGCCCCGACCACACCCGTGACCACCGTCAGGCGACCGTGGCCGGCAGGCCCAACAGCGAGCCTACCTCGAGCAGGAAGAACAAGTCGACCAGCGGCAGGACCACGAAGAGCAGGACAAGCCAGCGCACGGACCTCAACCTAGCGCGCTGGCTCGACCTGCTCCAGGGTGAGGGCCCGCGGCGTCCGCGCCGGAGCCCCCCCGCGGACTACTTCGTCTGCGTTGCGGGAGCCGCTGCTGGCTTGGCCGGGGCCGCCGCTGCCGGAGTCGTGGTCTTGGCCGCGGAGCCGCCGCTGCCGGAGTCGTCGTCTTGGCCGGAGCCACGGCTGCCTTGGTGTCGGTCTTGGCCGCAGCCATGCCTTGGGTGGCGTGAAGGCCTTCAGCTTGACCTTCTTGGCGGCGCCATCGCAGCCGCGCTTGGCGTCGGTCGCCTTGCCATCCTGCTGGAGGATCTTGAACTCGACGCGACGGTTCTTCTCCAGCGACGCCTCGCCGGTACCCGTATCGACCGGGCAGTATGCGCCGTAGCCCTGGGCCACCAGACGGTTCTTCTCGACGCCGAGCTTCACGAGCTCGGCCACGACCGAGTCGACGCGCTGCTGGGTCAGGGTCAGGTTGGCCTTCTCTTGGCCTTCCTGCGAAGCGTGCCCGCCCACTTCGATGCCCTGGATGTTGTCGTGCTCCTTGAGCACCTGCGCCACGGCCTGCACGACCTTCATGGAATCGGGCGAGATGGTGGCCTTGCCCTTCTCGAACATGATCTTCTCGACTGATCTTCACCTCGCTGCCGACCACCTGAGCGAGCGGCTTGGTATCCGGACAACCATCGTCATCCTGGAAACCATTGACCGTCTCCGGTTCGTTCGGGCACTTGTCCTGAGGGGTCGGAATCCCGTCCTTGTCCGCATCCGGCGTCGGGCAACCGTCCTTGGGATCCGGCGGCAGGTTGTCTTCCTTCGCGTCCGGACACTTGTCGTCAGGGTCGGCGACGCCGTCGCCGTCCTGGTCACCGGGCGGGGGAGGCGGGGGCGGGGGCGGCGGCGTCTCCGCCTTGGCGCTGAGCTCGGCTTGGGCCGTGCAGCCGGTAACGGTACCGGCCAGCAGACAGAGCATCAATCCGGCAGTCCACTTCAAAGTTCGCGCAAATGCCATGATCTTCGAACCCTCCATCGGTTTTCGGACGGCGCTACCCAGCCGGGCGCGGCGATCCGCTTCGGCCAAGGGCCTCTTTGACGTGGGTAGACGCACGAACCTTCGTTTTCGGCTCTTGGCCGGGCACGACATTAGGGCTTCCGGCCGGAAAAGCCGAGCGTTTTTCAACCGTTGTCCTTGCCACGCTGGGGCGGGTGGCCGAATCTGAGCCCGAGCACCCAGCTCAGCCGACCCTCGCCGGGCCGCGGCCAAGCCAGGCTTCGCAGGCTCTCGACCACGCAGAGTGCGGTCTTGCGGTCCGGGAAACGGCTGTTCTGTTCCCCCAGGCGGCCGAGTCGGCCGCGCTCGTCCTGATCGAAGCGGAGCTCGAGCCGGCCCCAGAGCTGCTGGGTCGCGAGCGAGCCCCTGCTTCGTAGCAGCGCACCAGCTCGGACCTTGCCGGCGCGGACGACCCCTAGCAGCGCCTCGGCATCCAGCTTTCCAGGATTGTCCCGAGCGGCGTCGGCGGAGGGCGGCGCCGGCTCGAATCGGGGCGTCACCGGGCCAGAGTTCAACGGTCACCCGGAGCTCGGCACGGGTCGCAGGGGCGAAGACAAGCTCCCGGATCCGGTCCCCGAGGCAGGCTGCGACCGCCTGGTCCTCGAGCCGGGTAGCTACCAGGCGGACGGCACGCGCGCGGCCGTGCTGGTCGACGCTCACGCCGAGCTCGGTCTTGCCATGGAGTTTGGGGTTATGCCGGAGCCCCTCCTCGAAGCACAGCCGGAACGGCCAGTAGCCGTGTTTGCGCGCCTGGGCGAGGTAGCGTTTCTCCGGGCTCGCGGCTCGGCCCCGATTCCGTCCGACTCGGCCGGTGGCCTCGAGCTCCACGATCACCCGAGTCCCGGGGTGGAACGTGGGGCGGTTCGAGATGAACTCGGGGTCCCCGGTTCCTCCCACGTTCCATCGGCCAAGCTCCTCGTCCTCCACGGCGGCCTGCACGGGGCCGCGGGCGCGCGGCCGTTCGAACAGCTTGTAGGGACGCTCCATCACGACCAGAGCCTCCGGACGTGGACCGGCATCCGGCTCCGAGTCCCGTCCGCCTGCCGAGCCCCCATGGTTCGAGGCGGCCGGCGGGGCCGCAAACGCCGGCAACGACGTCGAGCCCGCCGCCCCTGCCGGCCGTCCGCCGCTGCCGGTCGACACGGTCGGCGCGAGGCAAGGGGGGGCGAACCGTCGACGCAGGCAGCGCCGAGCCCGAGGACCAAGACTGGCAGTAGCCAGCGCATAGGGGCACCGACCTAGCATGCAGCGATGGCCGTTGCGACCCAGCGCGCGTCGCGCGAGAGTGCTGTCAAGGAGGAGCATTGGGCATGACCAGCGACCAGGACAGCGTGGTATTCCAGCATTCGCCTGGCTTTGCGCCCGCGGAAATCAGCGGCATGTTGGGCCTCGGGCCGCTCGAAGAACAGTACCAGGAGCTGTTTGTCGACGTGCTCGAGGACGGTGTGATCACTGCCGAAGAGCGCGCCCAGCTCGAGCGAGCGGCCAGCAATTTGGGGCTCGACCGCGAGCGCCTGCTCAAGCTCGAGCACGCCATGGTGAGCGCTTACGAGGCTCACCACCAAGTGCGAATCGTGGAGGAGTTCGAGCAGCCCGCCGCGTCGCTCGCGCCGGTCGACCTCCAGGCAGATGCGCTCGGCACGCGTGCTGTTCTGCTCGGACGAATCCAGTGGCTCGAGCGGCGAGTGCACGAGCTCGAAGCCGCGCTGAGGCGTGCGCAATCAGCCCTCAACGTGGAGGTCGATCTCACGGACCTCGAGCGCACCGCCGACCTGGCGCGCGAGGACGCAGACAGCGTGTGGCGTCGAGTGCGCGGCGATCCGCTCGGTGCCGCGGCCCACCATGAGCTCTACCGGATCTACGCCGCGCGCGGCGACGAGGATCGTGCCTGGTGCTCGGCGCAGGCGCTGGTCGCGCTCGGTGCCGCCGACGCGGAGCAGGCCGAACGATTCGAGCGACACCGGCTGCCAGGATTGTGCGCACCGAGGGCAGGAGTCGGACCGCGCGATTGGGTCGATCACTTGATGCATCCGGAGCTCGAGCTCGTCACCAGCCAGATCTTCGGCGCCATCGTGGCCGCTGTCCTGGTCGGTCGAGTGAGTGCCCTGCGCCGCGATCACTTGCTCGAGCCGCCGGATCCGGCGACCCGGCAGGAGCCGACGAAATCGACCGTCATGGCCGTGCGCGCGTTGCCTTGGGCCGCCAGCGTGCTCGGCCTGGGCGTGCCGGCCATCTACCTCGACCAGGCCCGTGACGTCGGCTTTCTTCACGTTCCCGGCGTACCGCCCGCGAGCATCATTGGTCGCCAAGTGCTTACCGGACGCAGCGAGCTGGAACACGCGTTCCTGGCCGGACGGCATCTGACCTGGTATCGGCAAGAGCTCTTCATCAAGACGCTGTTCAGCGGCGTCCCGGATCTCGAGGATCTGTTTCTGGCCGCGTTGACCGTGGGCAATCCCCGGTTGCCTATCGCGGAAGACCGCCGGCGGCGTGTGGCCCCGATCGCGGAGGCGATCGAGCCCCTGCTGGATACGGCGCAAGTGGACGGCCTGCGCGGTCACTACTTGCGGTTCGTCGAAGAGGGAGGACGCACCAATCTCGGTCGCTGGAGCCAGTCCGCCGAGAAGACAGCTTGTCGCGCCGGCTTGCTGCTCTGCGGCGACCTCGCCACCGCCTTCGGGTTGCTCGAGGCCGAAGAGGGAGTCATGGGGGAGCTCGGCCGGGACCTCATCGCATTCTCGGTGAGCGAGCGCTACTTCGCGCTCCGGCGGGGACTCGGGCTGTCGGTGGGCCAAGGCTGATCCCACCGGCTCGGAGACCGTTTTTCTGCCGGTCCGATCGGCCGGTCCGGATCTCCGACGTGGCCGGGAGCTCGGGAGGCTTGACCTGCCATTCACGCGGCATTGGAATTGAGGCGGCGTCAGGCTGAGGGGCCTACGTGGACGACCAACCAGACATCGCCAGCGCTGGAGCGGCGCTCCGAGAGGCCGCCAGAATGCTTTGCCGCGTGCTTGCGGTCGCTCCGCATGGGTATGCGGTGGTCGGCTTGGATGGCACGTGCTTGGCAGCCAACCCGATCCTCGCCAGAATCGCCGGCGAGCCAAGCCCCGACGTGCTCGAGGGGCGACTTTTGCTCGAGTCCGGTCGCGGTGCATTCGCGTCTGCGCTCGGAGCGGTGGAGCGGGGCGAAACCACGCCGCTGGACGTGGACTTCGTGCCGTTTTCTCGAGTGGCGCGTGGGCAGTACCGCACGACCTTGATGCCTTTGCCGTTTCCAGGTGACGCAGCGGTCGGTGGCGCGCTGGTCGAAGTGCGCGAGACCGCGAGCGACGGCGAGTGGCAGTTCCGGTCGCTGGTTGCGCAGGCGCCGCGCGCCATCTGCCTGGTGCGCGACGGCGTGGTTCTCTACGCGAATCCCGCGGCCGTGCGGGCACTCGGCGGCTCGGTCGCTGCGGACGTGGTCGGGCGCCGGGTGCACGAGTTCTTCGCGGCCATGCCCGGGAACGGCGAGCTTCCCCTCGAAGCGGCAGATGTCCGCGGGCAGGACGGGCTGCTGCTTGCGCCGGGGGGGGCCGGGGTGCCAGTCGAGCTCGACCTGTGGACGAGCGCACTGGACGACGGCGAGGTGACCGTGGTACTCATACGTGAGCGAGGGCCAGTGACGGAGTTGGCTCAACCATCAACACCCGAAAGCGGGCAGGCGAGGACGCGCGGGGCGCCCCTGCGTGGCCGCAATGGGCGAGCGCCCATCGTGCTGGTTTGCGACGACGAAGCGCGGCTCGCGATGCTCACGGCCGGGTTGCTCGATCAGTATGGCTACGGCTCGCTCACCGTGTCGAGCGCGATGGCAGCCCTCGAGGCTCTCGGGCGTGCCGCGCCGCCTTGTGACGTGATCCTGCTCGACCTCACGCTGCCGGACGGCAACGCAGCCGAGGTCGTGCAAAAGATGCGCGCCGCGGGCTACGATCAACCCGTGATTCTGACCAGCGGCTATGCCGAGGAGGACATCGCGCCCGAGCTGCTGTCCGATCCCCTGATTGCCGGCTATCTCGCCAAGCCCTACTCGGTGGAGCGCTTGGTCGAGGCGATCGGCAAAGCGCTCGAGCAGCGCCGCTGATCGGGCATCCGCGTTCGGGCGGCATCAGCTAGTCTGGTTGAGTTCGCTCCACCAGAGCAGCGGTGTATCGTTGTAGCTCCTGAGCACGTTGCGCGTGCAGAAGGGGCAGAGCCAGCCGACTCGGAATTCCCCCTCCGCGGCTCCGAGAGACAGGGCCGGCGCTGGTTCGGGCTCTCGACTGGCAGGAGGCAGCGACCCAGCCGCGTACGACGTGGCAGTCGCCGTCGAGCTCGGCGAAAAGACGCGCTTGGCACTCGCAACGGCTGCTCACCGTGGCTCGGATCACGAGCCACGGCTCCGTATCCCGATACATTTCAGTGGACGGATAGGGACGGCAGGCGCGACGCGTCAAGTCCTGCCGCCACCCAGGAGCTGAGCGGCGGGCCGTTCGGGGTACCGCCCAACTTGATCTTTGCTCATCCTCCGGCCTGGGCTAGCGTATTGGCCCTCTGCGGGAATAGCTCAGCTGGCAGAGCACAAGCTTCCCAAGCTTGGGGTCGCGAGTTCGATCCTCGTTTCCCGCTCCGGAGAAGACGCTCGATCGTCCCACGCCGATCCACGAGGCTCTGGTGGCCGTGGCGCTTGACCCTGACACCCGCGAGGCGCCCGGAGGCCACGTCGTCATGCCAGCACGGACGTCCGTCAGGGGCAGGCGCCCGATCGTGGGCTTCCACACATGCTGATAGAGGCGGCACTCGTTTTCCACGCTCGGAAGACCGCGAGCCTCGCGTCCGTCCAACCACTTCTCCGCGTACTCGTCGACCGTCTCACCCCGGCGGGCCTGCGCGGGTGGAAGCTGGGCGGCCACGAGGCGGGCAAGCTTGCGGCGGGCGACGGTCCGGTGAGCCGTCCCCGGGTCGACCCACTTGCGGATGGCCTCGCCGTCCACGTTCACCGTCAGCCGGCCATACCAGCTCTTACCGCGCCATTCGAGGGTACCGCTCCGCGGGCGGCCACCAGCGTGCTTGCTCTTCGTCGCGGGGCGGTTCGGATTGTCGTTGCTCCAGCGAATCTACTTCGTGTGAGTCGGGCCCGGGCGGTAGCAGCCGCGCCGGGCACGGCCCCGGCCGTTGTTGGCGGCGCGGGGTCGACCCATTGTGGGGCGGCGGTCAGGGGCGCGCTACCTCTTGCTCCGTTGCCAGTCATTCACGGTCAGCACCGGTTGCCAGACGGGGTTTCTGGCCGTCCTCGGCAGAACTCACATGCGGGGTCGTCGCACACTGACTCGGTCCAACCATGGGTCGAGCAGTAGTAGGCATCGTATGTCTCGTGGCGCGTGAGGCTCTGGCCGCATTCAGGGCAGGTCCGGGCCGGGCGTGGACGCGAGAGGCGCCGGCTCATGCGGTCTTCGGCGTGACTCGTGTATTCGAGCCGCCCCTCGCGTGCCGCCTGCTGAATCACGGCGAGGGCTTGCTCCGGAGTCATCGGAGGCTTGGTCATGAGGCTTTGTCGAGCAACTGGCGGACCCGTTCTTGGGAGAGCCCGAGCAGCTCGCCGGCGTCCCGCAGGCTGATGCCAATGTCCTTGGTCAGCTCGACGGCCGCGCGGCGGGCTTCGGCCTGCAATTCGGCTTGGGCTTTGGTCAGACGCTCGCGCTTCTGGCGACACGCCGCCAGCGTCTTTCTGGTTCGGGCGGGCAGCTTGATTTCTTCCACCAGCTCGGCCTCGCGGGCCACGCGGGCGGCCTCTTGCTCGGACAGGTCGTCCAGCGAGCACCCGAGCGCGTCCCGGATTCGCTTGCGAACCTCCGAGAGACTACGGCCCCAGGTGTGACAGCCGTGAACTTCCGGGATGGTAGCGTTCCAATTCGTGCCTTCGGGCGAATAGACCACCCTGTAGGTCAGCCGAGCAGCCACTTTGGTCCGAGACATGGTTCAAGATCCCTTTCGATGGCACGTAGTGTACCGGCCGCAATATCATGCCCTTCGTGAATCGACACGGTCGTCCGGCACCCACCACCGGGGGTCACCCAGCGAGAATGCGAGCCGGTCTGGCGCGTCTGTGTGCACCCAAGTTGCCGCAGTCGCCGGATGACTTCACGACTGGTCACCGACCTAGCGTACCCCCGCGCGTTGCATTGTCAAGTAGGGTTGACGGTGCACCCTACGCCTCCGCCCGCCCCTGGTCGACCACGCGCACGTGCCCGACGAGCAGGTCGCCGCCGATGGTCGACACCCACAGGATGCAGCCTGGGCCCCGTCGCTTCCGTGCCGAGGTCCTCCACCAGCTGGGCGAGGTCATCCCGGGCAACGTCACGGAGCAGGGCTCGGAGCTCCGCGGCCGTGAGCGTCACTACCTGAACCCGCCCCTCAGCGAAGCGTCAGCTCTGTCCCGGCGGATTCGAGCGGCCAAGTGCCGCCGAAGTCTCGCGTCGAGATCGGCCCAGACTCCCTCCACCCAGATGGGAGGACTCCGGACCGCGCCGGCAGCACGCCGGAAGGCTTCGCTCCGAGCCGGGGGAGCGTAGGACAAGAGCCGTCCGATGCCGCTCGGTCCACGGAGCACGAAGCGCACGGCGAGCGCCCGGTCGCCGTACAGTGCCACCCGCTCGAGCAGCACTCGATGAGCCCGCTCCGCGGCCTGGTCCAGGGATTGGATGCCACTCACCTCTACCGGGCAGACGCCGAATCTCGCGACGTCCAGCGGGCGATGCTCGACCTCGGTCACGCGCCCCTCACGGGCCGTGATCAGCACGGCTCCTTTGGGCCCGGATTCGCGCATGCTGCGGCCCTGCAGGTTGCCCGGAAACACCACCCACGGGCTTCGCCCCAGCACCTCCGAGCCATGCACGTGCCCGAGCGCCCAGTAGTCGTAGCCGTGGGCTCGGAGCTCGCGCGCCGTGCAGGGCGCGTACGGGTCGTGTCCCTGCCGCCCCTCGGCGCTGGTGTGCAGGACCCCGACGTTCAAGAAACCCGTGAGGGGCAAAGGATACCCGCGCGCCAGGTTGGCGCGCGCGGCCCGCTCCCGGTAGCTCCACCCGTGCACGGCCAAACCGAGCGACTCCAGCACCAGCGTTTCCGGCCCGCCCAAGCCGAGCTCGATCACGTGGTCCGGAAACAGGATCTTGCCGAACCAGCGACTCGCCGCATCATGGTTCCCTCGCACCAGCACCACCTGGGTCGCCTGGTCTCCCAGCCGCAAGAGCTCCTTCACCAAGAAGAGCCCGGTCTTGTAGTCGCGGCCGGAAGCGTCCACCAGATCGCCGGCAATGACGAGCAGCGACGCCTGCTCCTCGAGGCACAGCGCGACCAGTCGCTCTAGCGCTCGCCGGGTCGCGCCCCGAAACGCATCGACCGGCGCCTCGGCGTAGCGCGGCAGTCCGCGCAGTGGGCTGTCGAGATGCAGATCGGAAGCGTGCACGATCTTCACGGGGCGACGCCTACAAGCGGCGTGCCAGGGCCGGCCCCGGCCGCGCGAGCCCACCGAGCGCTGGCGCATTGGGTGGCCGTCGGCGGCGGGCCGACACTCGCGTGTCGCCCTTGGTCGCACGCCGGGGTATCATCCCCCGGCCATGCAGCGAGCCATCCGTATCCGACGCCCGGGTGGACCGGAAGTACTGAAAGCTCGAGGTTGCCGAGCTCGCCGAGCCCGGCCCCGGCGAGGCTCTGGTGCTGCACACGGCCATCGGGGTCAACTACATCGATGTCTACCACCGCAGTGGGCTCTATCCCTTGCCCAGCCTGCCGCACGGGCTCGGCATGGAGGCGGCGGGCGTGGTGGAGGCCGTGGGTCCGGGCGTCGCCGGGGTGCAAGTGGGGCAGCGAGTCGCGTACGCGTCCGGGCCACCCGGTGCGTACGCCGAGGCCCGGCTGATCCGGGCGGATCGCCTGGTTCCGCTGCCGCCCGAGATCGACGACCGCACGGCGGCGGCGAGCCTGCTCAAGGGCATGACCGTGGAGTACCTGGTCCGGCGGACCCATCGGGTAGAGGCCGGCGAGACCGTGCTCTGGCACGCCGCGGCCGGCGGAGTCGGGCTGATCGCGTGTCAGTGGCTCGCGCACCTGGGAGTCACCGTCATCGGCACCGTCGGCAGCGAAGCGAAGGCCCAGCTCGCCCGCGAGCACGGCTGCACGCACACGATCGGCTACACGCGCGAGGATTTCGTGTCGCGCGTGCGTGAGCTCACCGGAGGCAGGGGAGTCTCTGCCGTGTACGATTCGGTCGGCCGTGACACGTTCGTTCGCTCGCTCGACTGCCTCGCCCCGCGGGGCATGATGGTGAGTTTCGGCAACGCGTCGGGCAGGCCGGAGCCCATCGATCCGGGGCTGCTCAGCGCCAGAGGGTCACTGTTTTTGACCCGGCCCACGCTGGTCGACTACACGAGCACGCGCGAGGAGCTCCTCGGGAGCGCCGTCGCCCTGTTCGACGTGATCAGCCGGGGTGCGGTGAAGGTCCGCGTCAGCGAGACCTGGGAGCTCGCCGAGGCAGCCCGGGCCCACACTGCCCTCGAAGCCCGGCGGACCTGGGGCTCCACCTTGCTCCTGCCCTAGACGCCTACGGGTGCATGGCCGGCTGGGCGAGGCCGAAGGTCTCTTCGAGGCCGAACATCACGTTCATGTTCTGCAGCGCCGAGCCCGCCTGCCCCTTCACCAGGTTGTCGACATGGGAGACGACGCGGAACGTTCCGGTGCGTTCGTCGCAAGCCACGGTCACCACGAGGCGATTGCTGCCGCGGACATCGGCGGTGCCCACCGGTTGGTCGAAGTTCTTGACCAGCAGGAAGGGTTCGCTCGCGATAGGCTTCCCGGTAGGCTTCCAGCACGCGCGCCTGGGTCATCCCGGGCACGAGGCGGCCATACAGGGTGGACAGGATGCCGCGCACCGCGGGCACGACCTGGGGCGTGAAGGTCAGGGCCACGTCTCGCCCCGCGATGCGTCCGAGCTCCCGCTCGATTTCCAGTACGTGCTGATGTCCGCTCAGCCGATACGCATTCATGTTGTCGTAGCGCTCGGGGAAGTGGAAGGTCGGAGCGGGCTTCTTGCCGGCTCCCGAGACCCCGGTCTTGCCGTCGCAGATCAGTCCTTCGAGCTCGACCAGGTGCTGCTCGATGGCCGGAGCGAGCCCCAGGATGGCGCTCATGGCAAAGCAACCGGGATTGCCCACCACGCGCGCCCGTCGGATCTCGTCGCGGTGGAGCTCGGTCACGCCGTAGACACTCTCGGCGAGCAGCTCGGGGGCCCGGTGGACCGGATCCCGCCCGATGCGCCGGGCGTACTCGGCGTAGAGCTCGACCGAGTCGAACCGGAAGTCGCCCGAGTAGTCGATGAACTTGCGCCCGAGAGCGAGCTCGGCCGGAGCCGCTAGCTGGCCTACTCCGTCCGGCGTGGCGGAGAAGGTGACGTCGACCTCGAGGGTTGCGAGCTCGGGTGCGTCCGGGGCTAGGATGGGAAGGTCGCAAGACCCGGTGAGGTAGGGCCACATGTCCGAAAGCCGCTGGCCCACGCCCTGGACATCCACCAGGGCGACCAGGCGAGCTTCCGGGTGACGGAGTAAAAGCTCCACCAGCCCGATACCGCCGTAGCCGCCTGCGCCGATCAGCTTGACTCTTACCATGGTGCTCCTCACCACCGCCTGCTCCAGCCGCGGGGGCCACGTCTACCACGCCCGCCGCGGCGGTCCACCGCCGATCCCCGGCAGGGCGCGCCGCGGGACAGCGTGGCCGAGGCGTGCTATGAAAAGCCCTGTCTCTTCTTGGTCATCGTGCCGACTTCGCCATGGCTTTAGAGTGGAAGGTCCTGGTCCGAGCGGGCGCGGCTCTCACGGCCGCCGCGCTGGTGGCGGAGGGCTGTGGTCACGACTCGATCGATTCTGTTCGCGGAAAGCGCCAACCAGAGCGGCGGGGCGGGCGGCGACCCGTCGTGGCCGGCGGGCCAAGAGACCGGGGGAGACAACGGTGAGGCAGGCGGCTGGACCTCGCGGGGTGGTACGGGGACGTGGTCCTACGCCGGCTGCGATTCGCAGCACCCCTGCCGCACGGGACTCGTCTGCAATGCCGCCGGCTACTGCGTCCAGTGCACGGGAACTGACACCTCGCAGTGCGATTACCCCGATTTCGTCTGCAATCCCCTGCGCGGCCTCTGCGTGGAGTGCTACTACGGGATGGAAGTAGTTGCGAGCCCGGATTCGCCTGCGACTCCTACAGCAACCACTGCCGGGCCGCCTGTCGCTCGGATGATAATTGCGGCGGTGCTACGCCGCACTGCCGTCCCGACGGGCTGTGCGTCGAGTGCGATCCGGATAAGCTGGATGACGATTGCCCTCGCGGGTTCTGGTGCATGGAGGGAGGCTTCTGTGGTCAGTGTCTGTATGACCAGCACTGCGCGTATCCCGCGCCGTACTGCAATGCTGCCCACGTGTGCGTCGGATGCATCGTCGACGGCCACTGTGCCAACGACAACTACCGGTGCGACAGCTTCGCCTGCGTCACGAGACTGACCCAGTGAGAGCAGGCCGGCCCGGCGCGTGATCGGGAGGCGGTCCGGTCCCGGGTCGTAGCTTCCGTCCGGGCGCTTGGACAAAAGGTGCAGGGCGGGATTCCAGGGTAGGGAGAACGTGGGCTGCCTGCTGCGCGCCCTTGCGGTGACTAGCCAATCGAGACCTGCCAAAGCAGGGCCAGGCACGAGTGCCATCGGTCCGGCGACAAGGACTCCGAATATCGTTCCTCCGCATCACGCTTGAGCGCACTTCTCGTCGATACTTGGTCCTAGGGGTTCACGGTGTCCCGACGCCCCCGGGGTCGTCCCGAGCCGATTCCAGAGGCGTCGGGCGCCGTGACCATTTACCACTGGTAACGAGGCGCTGCTGGTCATGAGGCCACGTGCACAGCGTCGTCGCATTTTGACCACCGTGCTGCGTCCGGTGATTGAATAGGCTCACCACGTGGTACCAAATGGACGGTCAGGGAACGCACGTTGCGCGTGCGCTCCTCGACACCGTGGCGGCCACCGTCCAGATGCGATCGTTCACACACCGCACAGCCAATGTGGCACCCAGGCCCCCAACGACGGTTCCGAGGCGGGAGGCGGTGCCGGCCGGAAACGAGCGAGGCCCGGCGACCGGCCCGTGTTCCAGTATTCGGCACGGTACCGCGAGAAAATTGGCGGGCTCCGCGGAATTGCGTAGCCTAGCGCTCTCGGCCGTAGCGTCGCCTCTCGCGTCGATGCGATCGATAGGGTCGCGCTGCGCTGACCGCGCGGCGCGCGGCAGCAAGCATGAGGAGAACATGATGGTCCCACGGATTCTCGCGATCTTGGCGATTCTGGCGGTGTCGGCCTGTGGCGACGACGACGACGCTGCCACGGCCAATGCCGGCGGCAGCAGCACTGGCGGCAGCAATGCCGGCGGTAGGGCCGGCGGCAGTGCCGGCGCGTTGAACAACGGCGGCAGCGCCGGAACGACCACTGGGGGCGCTGGCGGGGCTGGTGGCGGTGCGGGCGTCGCTTGCGCGAACTGCGTCACCACGAACTGCATGACGAGCGCAGTGGCGTGCTACGGCAACACGGACTGCCAGGCGATACTGACCTGCGCACGGCCCAGGCCTGCCAGGACCAGACCTGCTTGGACGCCTGCGTCGCGCAGAACCCAGCCGGGGAGACCCTTTTCACGCCAGCGATCACCTGCGTCCAGACGAACTGCGCTGCCGACTGCCTCGGGTGATCGGGATCAATCAGCGCTCCTACCGCGGTAGCGGCGCGTCGTCATCGGCCGACGTTACCATCTCGTAACCCGTCGGAATGAAGGGGAAACCTGCGGCTACGACCGGTCGCCCGAGACCTGACTCGCCGGCCGAATTGCGCTCCGAACGAACTCCGTCAGCGGGCTGCCCGATCCAGCACTCGTACCAGGTGGCGTCCGAGCTTCATGAGTTTGAGCAGAGTGCTCTTGGGGAGCCCTCGTACCTGCTCGTAGAAGGTGGTCGTGGTCTCGAGCAGCTGCAACATGTCGCGGATGCGGGCCTCCGCGGGTGAATCGGCCCCACGACTGTCGGCCAAGCACTGCCGGAGCATGGCGATTGCCGGATCGATTTCCCGGTGCTTGCGCTCGGCCGCGACCAACTGCAGGGTCTCCCAGGCGTCGCCTGAAGTCGAGAAGTAGTCGTGTCGATCACCGGCCTGGTGCACGACCCGGGCCAGTCCCCAGACCTGGAGCTCGCGGATGGCGGTGCTCACGTTGGAGCGAGCGATCGTCAGGGTGGCGGCAATCTCGTCGGCACAGAGGGGACGGTCAGAAACGTAGAGCAACGCGTGCACCTGAGCGACGCTGCGGGTGATGCCCCAGCGAGAGCCCATCTCGCCCCAATGCAGGATGAACAGGCGCGCGGCTGGCGATAGCTTGATCATGCTGAACTATCCGTAGTTTCTGGATTGGCAGAAACTACCGGTGCGCTCGGTCCAAAGGCCCGGAGGGAGCAGGCTCCTCGCGTGTCAGCAAGCGCAGCGTCGAAAAACGTTCTCGGTCGGGGTGAGTGGATTTGAACCACCAACGACCGGCACCCAAAGCCGGCCCTCTACCAGGTTGAGGTACACCCCGAGGGAAGGGGGGCCGGACTATAGCAACGCGGCCGGGCCGGACAACTCCCGGTGCAGCTCACCCGCTCGGCCGCCCTTCCGACCCCAGAGAGGCGGGTTCTAGTCCGGCACGGGCTCGAGCGCTGACTTCCAGGCGGATGGGCTCGCGATCGGCGCTGATCATGCGGTCCCAGGGGAAGTACCCCTCCTTCTGCACGGTGATCCGGTGCTCGCCGACCGGCAGCCGGATGTTGTTGGCCGCCACCCAGAAGAGCGGTCCGATGAGCTCCTCGTCGATGATGACGGACGCGTCGCCCGGGGTCCCTCTGGCGGGCACGATGCGCATGTCCACCGCCGCGCGCAGATTCGGCAGGCAGCTCGTGACGAGCAAGAGGCAGGCGAGCGCGCGAAGCTTCGGGATCATTCCCACTCGATGGTGGCCGGAGGCTTCGACCTGATGTCGTAGACCACGCGGTTGATGCCCTTGACCTCGTTGATGATGCGGGCTCATGCTGGCCAGCACCTCGTACGGCAGCCGCGCCCAGTCGGCGGTCATGCCGTCGACGGAGTGCACCGCGCGCACCGCGCACGTCTCCTCGTAGGTGCGCTCGTCGCCCATCACGCCCACGCTGCGCACGGGCAAGAGCACGGCGAAGGCCTGCCAGATCGAGTCGTACAGGCCCGCGGCGCGGATCTCCTCGGTCACGATGGCGTCGGCCTCGCGCAGGACGGCGAGGCGCGGCTCGGTGACCTCGCCCAGGCAGCGGATGGCCAGGCCCGGGCCGGGGAAGGGGTGGCGCCACGAGCACGTCGCGCGGGCATGCCGATGGCGCTCGCCGAGCTGCCGCACCTCGTCCTTGAACAGCTCGCGCAGCGGCTCGATGAGCTTGAGCTTCATGCGCTCGGGCAGGCCGCCCACGTTGTGGTGGCTCTTGATGACCGCGCTCGGGCCCTTGACGCTCACGCTCTCGATGACGTCCGGGTAGAGCGTGCCCTGGACGAGCCACCGGGCGTTCTCGACCGTGCGGCCTCCTCGTCGAAGACCTCGATGAACGACGCGGCCGATGATCTTTCGCTTCTGCTCCGGATCGGTGACGCCGGCAGAGCGCCGAGGAAGCGCTCCCGCGCGTCGACCACGACCAGGTTCAAGTGGAAGCTGCTGCGCATCGTGTGCTCCACGCTGGCTCGCTCTCGCCCGGAGCACGCCGTTGTCGACGAAGATGCAGACCAGCCGATCGCCGAGCGCGCGGTGGCAGAGCACGGCCGCGACCGACGAGTCGACGCCGCCGGAGAGCCCGCAGATGACCCGCTCGTCCGGGCCGACCCGCGCCGCGATGGAGCGATGGTCTCCTCGATGAACGAGCCGGGCGTCCAGGTCGGCTCGAGGCCCGACGACGTCGAAGAGGAACGCGCGCAGGATCTCGGCGCCGCGCGGCGTGTGCGCGACCTCGGGGTGAAACTGGATGCCGTAGAGCCTTCGCGTCGGGTGGGCGATGGCCGCGAGAGGCGCGTTGTTGCTCGAGCCGAGGCCCAGAAGCCGGGCGGCAACTGCGGTGAGGCGGTCGCCGTGGCTCATCCACACCTGCAGCTCCTCGCCCGGCTGGAAGGGCGAGAAGATGCCCACCGGCTCGCTCGACGGTGACGCGTGGCCGGGCCGTACTCGCGCTCGCTGCTCGGCTCGACCTGGCCGCCGAGCTGGTGCGCCATGAGCTGCTCGCCGTAGCAGATGCCGAGCACGGGCACGCCGAGCTCGAAGAGCGCTGGGTCACTCGCGGGAGCGTCCGGCGCGTAGACGCTCTGCGGGCCGCCGCTCAGGACGAGCGCGCGGGGCGCGAGCTCGGCGAGCCGGTCCGAGGGAGATGGTGCAGGGATGGATCTCGCAGTAGACGTGGCACTCGCGAATCCGGCGCGCGATGAGCTGCGTGTACTGCGAGCCGTAGTCGAGGACGACGACCGTGGGGCGAGGGGTCATGGTGGCCTCGAGCTAGCATGACGTTGGCCGGCGGGGAATTGCCCCTGCGGGAGATGGGCACGGACGGTCACCGGGCCGAGGCGGGCGTGCTAGCCGCGATTCTTGACCAGCACCACACCCACGGTCGCGTTCGCAAACGCGCGCTGCTGGAAGCGTCGGAGCGACGCGAGATCGGGAGTCCCGGGGCGTGCGCCGTACCACAGATCGACCAGGCGCCGGCGCGGCTCGACCAGGCTCTCGGTTTCCCAGCGCCCGAACGCGCGCCGTGCCGACTTCCGCGTCGCGGGCATCGACGCTTGCCGCGGCCGAGTTGTTCGAGCAGACCGCGCACTTGCGCCACGGCGGCATCCGCTTGCTCCTCGCCGGTGTAGATCTCGATCAGCAGTGCGGCCGCACGGCGGCCACCGAGCAGCCGAGCCGTGGCCGTGATCGTGCCGGCCCGGGCAGCGAAGGCGCGTTCGAGCCACCCATCCGGACGACCCAAGAGGTAGCTGGTCCACTCCGCTTCCCGCCGCGAGGTCGCGAGCCCGTCGGGCAGCGACACGACGAGGTACGCGGCGAGGCCCTGGGCGTTCTCCTTGGTTTCCACCACGACCCGACCGCTCTTCGGCGTGGCTGTCGGCAGCGAGGCGCAGCGCTCGCCGCCGGTACGCAGCCCTCCGAGCCACCGCTCGAGACCAGCTTGCGCGGCCGTCACCTGCTGCGGTGTTCCAGTTGGCGAGCACGCCCAGCCGCAAGCGGAGCGCCGAGGAAAGCGCGTCGCCGCGCCTCCACCGCGTCGCCTTCCAAATCCACCAGGCTCCGCCAGCTGCCGCGCGGCTCGAGCCAGGAAGGCCGACCGGGTCGCGCGAGGTCGAGTGCCGCCCAGTAGGCAGTCCGCGGGCTCGGCCCCGAGCTCCCCGAGGAGCAGCGTTCGCGCCGAGGCGACATCGCTGCTCGTGAGCACGGTACCGACCAGCGCGCGACCGAGCGTCGAGGCGACGCGTCGCGCCTGTGCTTCCGCGGTTTCCTCCGGCCCGAGGCGCGGGCCGTGAGCCAAGTAGCCCGATGCCATCCGGGGTCACCCAGGGCTCGAGCGCGACGGTGCCGGTCTCCGCTTTCTTCTCCGCGAGCGCGCGGACCATCAGGGCCTCGCCTCCAGCGGTCGCGGCCGCTTCACCGTACGTGCCGCACGGGCTGGCCAGCAAGAGCCAGACGTCGCCTTGTCCGGGCTCCACCCGCGACACCACGCTCGAGCGTGCTCCTGTGCGCCGTGCTGTCCAGCGCCTCGAGCTTGCGGCCGAGCTCACCGGCCCCGGCCCCAGCTCCGGACAGGGTTCCCTGGTAGCCAACCAGCCTCCGTCTCGGTCCGGGCGGCAGACGTCCTGCCAATGTCAGCCAGGCCGCCACTCCGGCAGCGTCGCGGGGATCGTTGGCACCGAGCACGCTTTGCTCGAGCGCAAAGCCCTGGGCCGGTCTTGTCAGGAGCGCCAACCTGGCCTCGTCCAGCACGAGGTGCGCCGCCCGGGCCACGTCATCCACGGTGGGTACGGCCTCGCGGCTGGGCCAACTCGAGGTCGAGCCTGCAGGCACGCTCCGCGGGGTCGGTTGGTGGCGACCACGCGCAGTGAGCTTCCAGTCGAGCCCGAGTGCGCCGAGCCGTGCGGCGAGAGCCGAGTTCCGCTGTCCGAGCAAACGGGAAGCCTCGACCGCGATGCCGCCATGCTCCACCCGGAGCGCCACGCCGAGCCGTCTCGACCCGGAAACGTCGTCGGCGTCCACGAAGTCGTCACTCGGCCAGGGATCGCGCGCGGCGGGCTCGTCGGGCCACGGTTCCGTCCGAGCCAGCGCCTCGGACGCAGAGTCGAGCAGCTCCGGGCCACCGAGGGCAGCAAAGGCCGTAGCGCTCACGGAATAGGCCTGCTTGCGCCAGGCTTCGAGGGGCAACTCCTTGCCCGTCGAATCTGGAGCCCTGCCGAGGGGCAGGACCCCGAGCTCGCCCGAGCAGCGACCGAGGGTCGCGTCGACCGGCCCCGCCCAGCTCCGGGCGAAGAGCGCCTTGACGCGCTCCTCGGCCGCTTGCACGCCGGGCTCACCCGGCGTCACGGGCGTGCCGAGGACGAGCGTTGCGGCCCGGACGAAATCCCGGGCCTCGGTCGGCGAGTTCACCAGCGCCCGGACTTCGAAGCCGAGCTCGTGGGGGCGGCTCTGGACGCCTCCGAGACCCCTCTGCTCGAGTCGCACCTCGCACAGCGCGCCGAGCGCGGTCGAGGCCACGCTGCCCAGATCGTGGGCTACGGCAAAGGCCACCGCGGCCGCTGGATCCCCCAACCGCTCGACCAGGCTGATCCGCGGGTGATGCTCGACCTCGCGCAGCTGAACCCGCACCGGGATCGTGGGTCTGGGGAAGGGACCCCTCACCGGCCGCGGATGCGCAGGCCCCCGGCGAAGGCAGCCGGACCCGAGCAGCAACGCTGCCAGGCCGAGGACCGCGTTCGCACGCCGAGACCGGACCCGCGTGGCGTGTCGGAACGGGAAAGAAGAGAACGCTCGGGAGCTCAGACGACCGCACTCCTAGCACAGCCCGGGCGCCGGAAGGACCCTTTCCGCCCACGGTCAGGCGGCCAGTTGCTGCTCGGCGAGCAGCGCCTCGAGGCGGCTGCGGATCTTGTGCTTCTTCGAGTAGACGGTCTTGATGCTGATCTCCATGCGTTCGGCCACCTGCTCGGGCTGGAGCCCTTCGCCGTAGTAGAGCGCGATGAACTCCCGATCCTTGTCGCTGAACACGCCGAACATCGACCCGACGATCTGGGCTCGCTCCTGCATCAGGCAATCGTCGTAGGGATCCGACGCGTCGGCGCTCAGTCCCTCGGCCTCGCTGAGGCAGCCTCGCCCGAGATCCCGGCGCAGTCCCCGCAGATAGTCGTAGGCGCTGTGGATCGCCAGCATCCCGATCCACGACCCGAGCCGATTGCCCCGGCCGGGCTCGAAGCTCCGGAGCTTGCGCTTGTCGTTGGCGAGCAGCTGAGGTACAGCATCGCGCGGATCTCGCGCACGTCGTCCGGTCCCACCACCGCGCTGAAGCGCGCGGTCACGCGGGTGATGCAGCGGTAGACGAGCCGCGAAAAGCGGGCGTCGAACTGCCTCCAGGCGGCGTCGTCGTCGGCCACCAGGCGTGCGATGAGCGCGCAGTCGTCGGAGGAGTCAGAGAGGTCGACGTCGCGGGGCGTGTCGATGGGGGTGGCGTAGAACATGGCGTGATCCTCGGGGCTGTCTGTCGAGGGCCATGTGCATCCGACGTGCCAGCATTTACTGTAGTTATTTCCAGGTACTTACGGTGCGTAACAGAGCGTCACAGCGTCACCGTCCGAGCGTCACTCTGGTTGCGCTTCCGTGGCCGACGTCGGCCCGCGTTTCTCTCACCTTGTGGTACGCGGGCGCCGGTCGACCTTTCCCGCTTCGGCCTCCGAAGCCGACAGTGCTAGCCTGAGGCGCGTGGTCGGTCGGCTCAAGGCGTGGTGCTTGCTCGCATGGGCTCTGGTCGCCACTCTGATCTCGCTCGTGTTCGAGCCGAAAGCAGGGTCTGCCGAGATTCCGTGCTCAATACGACGCCGAGCGGCTGCCCGCGCTCAGATCCGGGGAGCTCGACGTGCTGCGCCGTCTGGGACGCTGCATCGCCTGCGGCCTATGTGATCGGGGCGAGTCGGAGCGCATCGGGGAAGCGCACGGCGGCTATCCAGGGCTCATGACCCTCGTGCTGAGCGCTGCTCGCAGCACCACGGACCTCGGGGCGGCGGCCCACTCCTTCGCTCACCTGTCCCGGGAAACCTTGGCCGAAAAGGAACGCGACTGTCCGACCGGCGTGCCGTTCTGCGAGCTCGGTGACTACGTGGCTGCCAAGAGCAGCGAGCTCGGAGGGCCGTTGCCGGTTCCAAGCTCCGTGGTGCCCCCTCCCAGCGCGTACCCGTGACCTCTCGGAGAGACGCCGCCGGCCCCCCCCGGACTGTAGTAGAGGAGCCCCATGCATGACCCTCAGGCAGTCAAGCTGCCGCCACTCGGCGGCTGGGCCTTGATCCTCGGCGCCTCCAGTGGCTTCGGCGCGGCCACGGCCCTCATGCTCGCGCGTGCCGGGGTGGACATCGTCGGCGTTCACCTGGATCGACGCGCGGGACTCGGCGAGGTGGCAAGGATCGTCGGTGAGATCCGGTCGCTCGGCCGCGAAGCCTGGTTCTACAACGGAAATGCCGGCGACGCGGAGTTCCGCGAGCGGGTGCTCGGCGAGCTCGCAGCCAGGTTCGCCGAACGCGGCCAAGGAGAACAGGTGCGGGTGGTCTTGCACTCGCTCGCATTCGGCAGTCTCAGCCGCTACTTCGGTACTGGCGAAGACCGGGTCACCAAGAAGCAGCTCGACATGACCTCGGACGTCATGGCCCACAGTCTCGTCTACTGGGTGCAAGACCTGGTGCGTCGCGACCTGCTCTCGGCCGAGGGCCGCATCTTCGCCATGACGAGCACGGGTTCCGAGCGGGTCTGGGACGGCTACGGCGCGGTGAGCGCCGCCAAGGCCGCGCTCGAATCGCATGTTCGCCAGATCGCCCGTGAGCTCGGGCCCCGGGGCATCACGGCCAACTCGATCTGTGCGGGCGTCACGGACACGCCCGCGGCGCGCAAGATCCCCTGCTGGCCTACCATGAGCCGAGCCGCCCAGGCGCAGAACCCGCACCAGCGTCTGACCAGGCCGGAGGACGTGGCGGCCGCGCTGGTGGCCCTGGCGCAGCCTTGCACCTACTGGCTCAACGGCAACACCATCTACGTGGACGGCGGGCGAGGGGCACTGCGGCCCGGAGGCTGAGCCATCAGCGCACCAGTGTGAGCTTGGGGGCGGCGCCGAAGGCCGCCACGTGTCCGCTCTCTTCGACGACGTACACGTCGCAACGTTCGTCGACGCGCACCAGGTCGGGAATGAGGTCGGTGGGCACCGTGCCGAGCAGCTCGCCATCCCGAGGACGGACGACATGGACCTGGTGTTGCGGTACGAAGAGCGCGCCGCTCCTCAGCACCGGTTCGAGCCGTCGCGGTTGGTCGGCGTCGACCTGGCGCGAGAAGACGTGGCTGTAGCGAACGTTGCCGGTCCGCGCGTCCAGGCAGACCAGAGATCCGCCGGCGCTGTTGACGACCACGGACGAGTCCACCGGGAGCCACGCGGCCATCGGCGAGACCAGCCCCGGTCCATGCAGCCACGCGAGCTCTCCGGTCGCGCGATCGAACGCCTGCGCGCCCGACCCCTGTTGCGCGCGAACCGGAACCACCACCGTGCTCGCGGTGACCAGCGGTGGCTGGCCCGGCGTGAAGCCCTCGCTGAGATCGGCGGACCAGCGGGGCGTGCCGGACCAGAGATCCAGGTGAACCAGCTTGCCGCTACTCGAGCTCGGCGAACCCGCAATGGCGAAGGCGGCGTCATGGTCCAGCGCGAGATCGCCGGAGAAGGGGACGCGGTCGCGCAGGCGCCAGACGACTTCTCCGCTCGCCACGTCGAGCGCCATGAGGGCGGAATCGGTCGCGGCCAGGAGCAGCTTGCCGGCGCGCCGGAGCCGATAGCCGGTCGGACGCCGGCCGGTGAAGCGCCAGCGGATGTCTCCGCTCACCAGATCGATGGCCGTAATGCGACGGTCCCCTTCCGTCAGGACCAAGAGCTTGGGCAGCCCCGGAGCGCAGACGACCGCCCCGGACGGACGGGCGCCGCTGCGGGGTTCGATCGCCGTGGCGAAGCGTAACTCGCCCGTGGCAAGCTCGTGTACCTGCACCCGTCCGTCCGCGTGCAGGCGCGCGAGCCCCAGGGGGGTCGCCACGCATACGGCCCGCTGGGTTGGCATCCGCCACACCAACTCGCCCGAGGTACGGTGAATGCAGGCGGTCTCGCGGGCTGCGCCGAGCAGGATGTGGTCGCCGCAGAGGAAGGTGGCGGACAGGTCGATGCCCGGGACCGTGGCCACCCAGCGGGGCAGAAACCGCATTTTCCCGCCGTGCTCCCAGGGGCCGCGGGTCTCGTTGCGGCGGCTGCCCAGGGCGAACGTCGGTAGCTTTCGGGCTCCGGGTTGGTCACCGAATCGTCGGCGAGGGCGTCCTGCACGCTGTCCTCCAGCCCGAGGGCTGCCTGCCGCAGGGCCGCAAGCCGCAGATTGGTCGCCTGCGTGGGATCGTGTGCGCTGAAGGTGTCGGCGAGCGCTTCGGCGAAATGGGCCACGGCTCGCACGAAGGCTGGCGCCGGGATCTCCGGGAACGTGACGCCCGGGCGCTCGGTGCGCAGGGCGGGGCTGCTCACCGTCAGGAACACCGGGCCGTCGCCGGGTCCGCGACGCACGGCGAAGCGTGCTTCGCCACATTCGACGCGCCGGAACAGCGGGCGTCCCCCCTGCCAGGCCGAGAAGACCTCCTCGCCGAGCAGCACGAGCTGCTCGGCCACCAGGAAGAGATACAAGGTTCCGAGCTCGGCGGTGTGGTCGTGGGCGGTCACGTGAAACTCGCCCCGGCCGAGCAGGCTGTGCAGGTCGGCGCGTTCGAGCAACGCATCGGGCGCTTGCCCGGGCGGGGTCGGGTGGGTCCGGCGGAAGGCGGCCCGGGCTCCGAGCGCCAGGCCTTGCACGGGTCGCGGGGCGATACGAGCTGCGTGGCGCAGGATGCGCGGACCGCCGGTCACCGGCGGGGCTTGGCCGAGGGCACGCAGCGAACCGAGCAGAGTCGCCTGGAGCGCTGCCGGGACCCGGGCCGCGGGCGCCTCTTCCAGGGCTCTCTGCACCCCTTCGCGCAGCGCCACCAGCTCCACGCGTCGCTCGTGGATCGCCACCTCCGGCGCCGGTCCGGAGCGCAGCACGCTGACCAGCACCTCGCGCCCGTCGAGCTCCAGTCCGAGCTCCCAGGGCTCCTCTTCCGCGTAGAATTCCACCGTTGCGCGGCTGCGCCGCCCGGCGACCAGATGGGCCACCGCATGGCCGAGCTCGCCGAGCACGCTGAGCGACTGCCCCTCGCCAATGCGGGCAGTGAGGTTGACCCCCTGTACCAGCAGGTCGAAGAGGCCATAGGTGGAAGCGAGGTCCTCCGAGGGCGCTCGCTCGGGACAGGGGCGAATGACGACGTGCAGCGCGGACATCCGAAGTCGAAATTTAGGGACTCGAGAGCAGTGGTCCCCACTTTTGCGGCGTGATTGTCGAGGAGTGGACAGCGAGCTAGAAGCCGAGTAGGGCGGGGCGATAGCGGCCAAGAGCTTCCCGAGCGCCCGTTGGTGGCCCGTCTTCTGGGCGCTCGCCGCCCTCTTCCCCATGGTCTACCTCTGGGGGTACCAGGTGGACGACGCCCTGGTGACGGCGCGGGTCGCCCACCAGCTCGCGACCGGGCACGGCTACCGATTCAACCCGGACGGGCCGGCGGTGGACGCGGTGACTCCCCTCGGCTGGGTGTTCTTGCTCGTGCCATTTGCGGCGAAGAGCGTGCTCGGTGCGCTCGGTGCGGCCAAGTGGCTGGGAGCCTTGTGCTGGGTCCTCGGCAGCGGCCTGGCTCGGCCACCGGATCGCGACCATGGGATGATTGCATCGGGCGTCCACATGTGCTCTTCACCGCGCGTGCGCCAGGCGTATTCGCCGCCGGCGTCGAGCATCTGCGCCAACACCGGGTCACTGCCGAAGGCGGCGTTGTGCATGCGCAGCGCTTCTTCGGCGACTTCGAACACGCCGATGCCCTCGACCTGCGACGCAGTGCCGCGGAAGTACTTGTCGACGAAGGCTCTCGACAGACCGATGGCCTCGAAGATCTGGGCGCCGCAGTACGACATGTACGTGCTGATGCCCATCTTGGACATCACCTTCGACAGTCCTTTGCCGATCGCTTTGATGTAGTTGGTGATGGCCTTCTCGGCCGACAACTCGCCAGGCAACTCGCGGTGCAACTCGATCAACGACTCGAGCGCCAGGTACGGGTGCACCGCCTCGGCGCCGTAGCCGGCCAGCACCGCGAAGTGATGCACCTCGCGCGCGGAGCCGGTTTCGACAATCAGGCCGGCCGTGGTGCGCAGGCCCTCGCGTACCAGGTGGTGGTGCACCGCCGACAACGCCAGCAGCGCCGGGATCGCCACCTGCTCGCGGCCGACGCGGCGGTCGGTGATGATCAGGACGTTGTGGCCGCCGCGGATCGCGTCGACCGACTCGGCGCACAACGACGCCAGCTTGGCCTCGATGCCTTCGCGTCCCCATGCCAGCGGATAGGTTATGTCGAGCTCGTGGCTCTTGAACTTGCCCGAGGTGTGCCGCTCGATGTCGCGCAGCCGCGCCATGTCGTCGAAGTCGAGCACCGGCTGGTGCACCTCCAGGCGCATCGGCGGGTTGATCGCATTGATGTCCAGCGGGTTGGGCTTGGGGCCGATGAAGCTGTTGAGCGACATCACGATCGCCTCGCGGATCGGGTCGATCGGCGGATTCGTCACCTGCGCGAACAGCTGCTTGAAGTAGTTATAGAGCGACTTGTTCTTGTCCGACAGCACCGCCAGCGGCGAGTCGTTGCCCATCGAGCCGACTGCTTCTTCGCCGTTGGCGGCCATCGGCGCCAGCAGGAACTTCATGTCCTCCTGCGTGTAGCCGAATGCCTGCTGGCGGTCGAGCAGCGTCTCGCTCGACGGCACCGGTCCCCCGCGGGCGTCGATCGAGTCCAGGCGCACGCGCACGGTTTCGATCCACTGACGGTAGGGTTTGGCGAAGGCCAGCTGGTGCTTGATTTCGTCGTCGTCGACGATGCGGCCTTGCTCGAGGTCGATCAGGAACATCTTGCCCGGCTGCAAACGCCATTTCTTGACGACCTTGGCCTCGGGGATCGGCAGTACCCCCGACTCCGAGGCCATGACGACGATGTCGTCGTCGGTGACGAGATAGCGCGCCGGGCGCAGGCCATTGCGGTCAAGCGTGGCGCCGATTTGTTTGCCGTCGGTGAACACCATCGCGGCCGGGCCGTCCCACGGCTCGAGCATCGCGGCATGGTATTCGTAGAAAGCACGCCGGCGTTGATCCATCAGCTCATGCTGCTCCCAGGCCTCTGGGATCATCATCATCGCGGCGTGTGCCAGCGGATAACCCGCCATCACCAGCAGCTCGAGCGCGTTGTCGAAGATGGCGGTGTCGCTCTGGCCCTCGAAACTGATCGGATAGAGCTTCTTCAGATCGTCGCCGAGCACGGGGGACTTCATCACCCCCTCGCGAGCCCGCATCCAGTTGAAGTTGCCTTTGACGGTATTGATCTCGCCGTTGTGCGCGACCATGCGATACGGGTGCGCGAGCGGCCACTCGGGGAACGTGTTGGTCGAAAAACGCTGGTGCACCAACGCCAGCGCGGAGGTCACGCGCGGGTCCTGCAGATCCTGGTAGTACTGCCCCACCTGGTCGGCCAGCAGCAGACCCTTGTAGATGACCGTGCGGCAGCTCATGCTGGGCACGTAGTACTCGCGGCTGTGCGTGAGATTGAGCGCCTGGATGGCGGCCGAGGCCGTCTTGCGGATCACGTAGAGCTTGCGTTCGAGCGCGTCGGGCACGATCACGTCGGGCCCGCGGCCGATGAAGATCTGCCGGATCACCGGCTCCTTGGCGCGCACCGCGGGCGACATCGGCATCGCGCGATCGACTGGCACATCGCGCCAACCGATCAGGATCTGCCCTTCGGCCTTGACCGCGCGCGCCAACTCCTGTTCGCACGCCAGCCGCGAGGCGTGTTCCTTGGGCAGGAAGATCATGCCCACGCCGTATTCGCCGGGTGGCGGCAACTCGGTGCCGAGCGCAGCCATCTCGCTACGGTAGTACTCGTCGGGAATCTGGATCAGGATGCCGGCGCCGTCGCCCATCAGCTTGTCGGCACCCACCGCACCACGATGGTCGAGGTTGGCCAGGATCAGCAGGCCCTGCTCGATGATCTGGTGCGACTTCTGGCCCTTGATGTGCGCGACGAAGCCGACGCCGCAGGCATCGTGCTCGTGGGCTGCGCTGTACAACCCATCGTGCGCGGCATCGGCCAACAGGTCGTCTTGTGTGCTTGCGATGGGCTGATGGCTCATGGTTGCTCCCTGGCGGCTGCCGCTCAAATCTAATGCACTGCAGCAATGCACACAATGACTAAAATAAGGGTCAGATCACATTTGCATGATCTAATCAAAATTATCGAACTAAATTGGGGACATATCACTGAGCATGCAGTCGGCTGATCCTGCAAGAAGCGAGCCCGGGCCTCCGAGTCCCGGGAAAGCGTCGGATCAGGTAGCAGCCGGCTTGCGTGGCCGTCCTCGTGGGCGCGGTGCAACCGGACGAGAGACAAGTTGTCCGAGTCCCTCCAGAAAAGCCCCAGAGCCAACCGCCCAACCTCGTTGCACTGCGCTAACCAAGCGGTCAACGCGCTCCTTGATCTGGGGTTCCTCAAGCAACACCCGGTAGGCGGCACAACGATCGAACGGCGTATTTCCCAATGCCCAATAGACTGCAGCGTCAGTGAGCGAACACTCCGCGCTCAGCCCCACGTGCTGGCGCGCGCTGGACCAAACTGACAACGACGCGGCCGGTGTCGACCCTTCTCGAACCGGCGCCTGGTCAACGAACACCATCGCCTCGAGCAACTGAACACCGCCCTCGACCACCGTGGCGCGATAGCGGCCATCCCAGACGCTGCCGCTGCGCTGATGGCGCCGATTGAAGGCGGCAGAGAAGCGCCGGCCCAATGCCTGCATGGCGCGGCCCAAGGCTTGCGCACTGGCTGGCGTGCAAAGCAGCCACACGTGGTCGGGCAGCAGCGAAAAGGCGTGCAGCGCCACCTGCTCGAGATTGCACGCGCTTTGCAGACTGGACAGGAACGCCGCCCGATCGACGTCGTCGCGAAACACGGGCTGCCCACTGTGCCCACGCAGCAGCACGAGGTGGGCCTGATGGGCGACAGCCAGGCGCGCCAGCCGGGCCACGAGCGAGTGCCTCGCCTCAGCTCACGCGCGTTGAAGGGTGTGTTCGACGACCTCGCGTACCAGGTCGTCGCGCGCGCTGCGCACCACGGCGCGGCCTCGCCCATCGAGCAGCGTGAACCGGATGTCGCCATCGCGCGCCTTCTTGTCCAGGCGCATCAACTCAAGGTAACGGTCAGCTGTAAGCGCGGGGGCCAGCGTCGGCAGGCCGCAGCGCTCCAGCAGAGCCACCAACCGCGCGCTGGTTTGCTCGTCTGTCATGCCCAGCCGGGCGGACAACGCCGCCGCCAGCACCATGCCGGCAGCAACGGCTTCGCCATGCAGCCACGTACCGAACCCGAGGCCCGCCTCGATTGCGTGGCCGAAAGTGTGGCCGAAGTTCAACACTGCGCGAAGGTCGCCTTCGCGCTCGTCGCGCGCCACGACGTCGGCCTTGATTTCGCACGATCGCTTCACCGCGTGCAGCAGCGCTCGCGGCTCACGCGCCAACAAGTCGTCCACGTGGTGTTCGATCCACTCGAAGAACGCCCAATCGGCAATCGGCCCGTACTTGATGACCTCCGCGAGACCGGCACAAAGCTCGCGCTCGGGCAGCGTGCTTAAGGTGCCCAAATCGCACACCACCACGCGTGGCTGGTGGAATGCGCCGATCATGTTCTTGCCCAACGGGTGATTGATGGCCGTCTTGCCGCCGACCGACGAATCAACCTGCGCCAACAGCGTCGTCGGCAATTGCACGTGCGGCACGCCTCGCATGAAACACGCTGCAGCGAACCCCGCCATGTCGCCCACCACGCCACCGCCGAGCGCGTAGACGGTGGTGCCGCGATCACAGCGTGCCTGCAGCAGCGCGTCGAACACCCGGTTCAACGTGGACCAATCTTTGTATTGCTCGCCGTCAGGGAGTTCGATGCTGTGCGCGCGACGATGGCGCGCGCGCAGCACCTGCATCAGGCGATTCAGATACAAAGGCGCCACCGTCGAATTGGTGACAACCATTGCGCTTGCGCCGACAGGCGGCGAGTGCCACGCAGACGCGTCGTCGAGCAAGCCGTGCCCGATGACGACGTCGTAGCTTCGCTCGCCCAGGTCCACCGCCACACGCTGCACGGCGGCACCGGAGCTTTGGACAGAGACTTCAGGCATGCCTCTAGTGTAGAGGTGCGCCCCGTGCCGGCGCGCTCAGCCGTCTCGGCGACCCGGTGCCAGCGGCGAGGGCACCTGCGATGGGTCGATGACACCGGCCAGCTCGAGCTGCATCAGGATCATGCCCGACAGCAGTTTCACTGAGGGCCGGCCAGTCTCGATCACGAATCGAGCGCACTCGCGGTAGGAGGGGTCACGCTCCTCGAACAGCTCGCGCAATCTGCGCATCGGATCGCTCACCTGGAGCAGCGGCCGGTGCGTATCGTGCCTCAGCCTTCGCATCAGCTCTTCGGGGGACGATCGCAAGTACACGACTTGCGCATGCGATGCCAACAAGCGCCGATTGGCCTCGCGAACGACCGCACCGCCGCCGGTGGCCAGCACCAGCCGCTCGCGCAACAGCAGGCCCGCGAGCACCGATTGTTCGACGTCACGAAATGCTGCTTCGCCGTGTTGCTCGAAGTACGCGCGAATGGCGCAGCCGATCTGCCGCTCGATCTCGGCGTCGCTGTCGGCAAACGTCCAGTTCAGCCGGCGGGCGAGTTGGCGCCCGACACTCGACTTGCCGCTGCCAGGCATGCCGATCAGCGCGATGACGGACATCGTGTATGCAGCCGGTCGAACGCAAAATG
Source organism: uncultured beta proteobacterium (assembly GCA_963774185.1). Taxonomy (GTDB): domain Bacteria; phylum Pseudomonadota; class Gammaproteobacteria; order Burkholderiales; family Burkholderiaceae_C; genus JAEUPI01. The sequence goes on along the minus strand of CAVZEK010000028.1, from coordinate 183,069 downwards.
CGCGCGCCGGCCGCGCGCGGCCGGCGCCAAGTTCTGCGCTTCAGCGCACCGCTGCTGTGCGGTCGGTGATGATCTTAGGCGTCAGAAACACCAGCAACTCGGTCTTGCTGCTTTGGCGCGTGGTGTTCTTGAACAGGTAGCCAAGCACCGGAATATCCCCCAGCAGCGGCACCTTGTTGACGTCCTCGGTCACGTTCTGCGTGTAGATACCTCCGATGACCACCGTGCCGCCGTTCTCGACCAGCACCTGCGTCTTGACGTGCTTGGTGTCGATGGCAAAGCCGGCGGCCGTGATCTGGCCAACGCTGTCCTTGTTGACGTCGACGTCGAGGATCACGTTGCCCTCTGGCGTGATCTGCGGCGTGACTTCGAGCTTGAGGTTGGCCTTGCGGAACTGGATCGACGTGGCGCCGCTTGAAGTGGCCACCTGATAAGGCAACTCCGTGCCCTGCTCAATCAGGGCCTTGATCTGGTCGGCGGTGATCACGCGCGGGCTGGAGATGATCTTGCCCTTGCCGTCGGCCTCCAACGCAGTCAGCTCGAGGTTCAGGAACTTCTGCGCCGACGCGCTGAACAGCGACAGCGCAAACGAGGCAGCAGTGGCACCCCCGAAACTGGTGCCACTGACGTTGGCGGGCAAGCTAACGAACTGCGTATTCGGGATGTAGCTGCCGGCTGTGATCGCTGCCTGTCCGGTCTGTTCACCAACACCCAGGTAGTTGCCAGTGGGCAACGACACCCTGTTGTTGCCGCCGCCAACCGAGTAGCCCGGATTCGCGGCGTTGAGGTCGAGCGCACCCAACTTCACGCCGAGGGCTCGACCGAACGTATCGCTGGCTTCCACGATGCGCGCCTCGATCATCACCTGGCGCACCGCGATATCGATCTTGCTGATCAGCCCCTGGACTTCTTCCAGCTTGGAGGGGATGTCGGTAACAAAGATCTGGTTTGTCCTGGGTTCGGAGATCACGCTGCCGCGCGGGCTCAGGATGCGGCTCGCCACGCCACCTTGTTGCTGCCCTGTCCCTTGCCCGGTGAGCCCCTTGGCGACATCTTCGGCCTTGGTGTAGTTGAGCTGGAACGACTGCGTGCGCACCGGTTCCAGATCCGCGACCTGTTTGCGCGACTCGAGCTCGAGCTTTTCCTTGGCCGTGAGCTCATCCTTCGGCGCGATCCACAACACGTTGCCCGACTTGCGGACGCCCAATCCCTTGCTTTGCAGGATGATGTCCAGGGCCTGATCCCATGGCACGTCCTTCAAGCGCAGCGTCACGCTGCCGGTGACGGTGTCGCTGGTGACGACGTTGAAGTTGGTGAAGTCGGCAATCACCTGCAGCAGCGCACGAACTTCGATGTTCTGGAAGTTCAGCGACAGCTTCTCGCCGGCATAGCCGGGCCCCTGGACGAGCTTGTTCGGGTCGACCTTCAACTGGCGGACTTCGAGCACGAACTGGTTGTCGGTCTGGTAGGCGCTGTGCTCCCACGAGCCGCGCGGCTCGACGACCAACCGCACGCGGTCGCCATTTTGCGTGGCCGACACGGTTTGCACCGGCGTGCCGAAGTCCGTCACGTCAAGACGGCGGCGCAGCGCATCGGGCAATGTCGAGCGCAGGAACTCGACCACCAGGCTTTGGCCCTGCTGGCGAATGTCCACCCCGACCTGGGTATTGGCCAACCCCACCACCAGACGCCCGGCGCCATCGGGACCGCGGCGGAAATCAATATCTTTGAGCGGCAGCTGTTCTTGGTTTTGGCTGGCTGCAAAGTGCGTCGGCTCACCCGTCGGGCTGGTCGCGCCCGCTGTAGCGGTCGCTCCGCTGCCCTCCAATACGACCACCAACACCTTGCCCTGCAGCTCCGCCCTGTAGTTGGAGGCCTGCTTCAGGTTGAACACCAGGCGCGTGCGATCCCCGGCCTGTGCCACGCTGACCGAGCGCAGGTTGCCTTGATTGATGTCGACGGTGGAGCGTCCCAGCCCATTGCCGATGCCCGGCAGATCGAGCGCAACGCGCGGCGGCGCCTGCACGGTGAAGCCGTTCGGCAACGCGGCCAGCGGCTCGGCCAACTCGATGCGGACGACTTCGGTGCCGGCTTGCTGGCTGCTGGTGATGGCCTGGATGGTGTTTTGGGCCCAGCCCACCAGCGGTGCAGCGAGCGCCACCACGAAGGCAGCCGCTCTCAGGCGCCACTTGAGCATATTGAGGTTCTCCCACTGTTGATTCATCGCGCCTTCTCCTGCAGCTGCAGCGTGCCGGGCCGCTCGATCCATTCGCCGGCTGCATCCTGAACGATCTCGCGCAGCGCGATCTCGGTCTCGGTGATCTTCAAAATCCGTCCGTAGTTCTGACCCAGGTAGTCGCCCACCTTCACCTGGTAGAGCAGGTTGTCGACTTTCAGCAGGGCGAACGGCCGCCCCTGCTTGGTCACGCTGCCCACCATGTTCATGCCGTCGAGCGTGTAGAACTCCAACGGCTCCTTGCGGCGGTTCAACTCAGCCGCCAGCAGCGAGTTCGGCTGCTTGGCCTCTTGCTTGAGTGCAACCGAAAGCTTCTGATTGCTGAACGGCTCGACGGCCTGCAGGCTTGCGTAGGGCGCCGGATCGAACTTCTTGGGCGGCGTCAGCGGTGTGACGCTGGGCTTGACCTCACGTCGTTGCTGATCCATCCAGCTTTGCAATTCATCGGTGTCGGCGCCGCAGCCGGCGAGCGTGGCGCCCAACGTCGCCAGCACGACCCATTTGATGCCGCCTCTGGTCATTTCTTGGCTCCTGCGGACTTGGCGACGGCCTTGCGTTGTGCGTCGACCTCGCTGGTGTCGAGGTAGCGATAAGTGCGTGCCGTGGCGTCCATCGACAGGTTGCCGGAAGGAGCGTCCTTCGCCTGCACCCCCACGATGGTTAGGTTGTGCAGCGTCACGATGCGCGACAGGTTGGCCACGTCAGCCGCGAAGGAGCCGAGATCGTGGTAGCGCCCGGTGACGCGGATCGTGATCGGCAACTCTGCGTAGTACTCCTTGACCTCCACCTGGCCGGGCCTGAACAGCTCGAACTGCAACCCGCGGCCCAGGCCCGCCTGGTTGATGTCGGACAGCAGTGCGTCCATCTCGGCCTTGCCCGGCAACTGCTTCTCGAGTTGGGTCACGTACTCCTGCACCTGCAGCTTTTGCTTGCGCAACTCGGTCAGATTGACCGCTTGCGCGAGCTTGCTGCGGTAGTCCGATTTCAGTGCCGGTTCGCGGTCGCGCTCGGTTTGCAGTTCATCGGCCGCACTAGACACCACAGCAAACCAACCGACCACCACCACGACCAGCGCAGCACCCAGCCAGGCCGCCAGCTTGGGCAGTGCGGGCCACTGGCCGGGCTCGCGCGCATTGAGCCCGCGAAACTGCGATGCCGCATGATCTAGAAGCGTCGTGACGTCGAAATTGAGTTGGCGTGAACGAGTAGCCATCTGTTACCCCTTCACGCCGACTTGCCAGCAACGGCGGCGCTCGGCGCTGGCGCCGAGCCGGCAGGCGCTGGCGGCGCCGGCCGCTTCATCGTGACGCGCATCGAGAAGTCGAATAGGCGACGCTGCTCCTTGTTGGCAGTTGTCATGCTCACCGCCTTGATCTCGACCAACTCCGGGCGCTCCAACCACTTGGAGTTGTATTGGGTGTTGCGCAAGAATTCAGACACCCGCTCGTTGGTCTGCGCCACGCCGGCCACAGTGACGACGCCACCGTTTTGGCGGATCGCAGTGAGGTAGATGCCCTCGGGGGTCTGCTTGACCAACTCATCGAGCAGGTAGACGGGGATGTTGCGGTTGGTTTGCAGATCCTCCACCGCCCGTTGCCGAGCCTTCAGCGCCTCGATCTCGTTGCGCAGATTGGCAATGTCCTTGATCTGCGTTTCCAGTTTGGCGATCTCGCTCTTCAGAAAACTGTTGCGGGCCTGTTGCGCCGACGTCAGTTGCTGCAGCAGCGAATACCAGATGCCGACGACCACCATGCCAACCACGGCAGCAATGCCCAGAGCGGCAAAGAACGCGCGCTTGCGTGCGGCCCGCTTTTCCTCGCGGTGAGGAAGTAGGTTGATCAGAATCACTGCACAAACCTCCGCATCGCCAGGCCGCAGGCCGTCAGGTACGACGCGGCCTCACGCCGCATCTTGGCCTCGCGGATGCCAGAACCCAGTCGCATGTTGTCGAACGGGTTGACGACCATCGATGCAAAGCCCGTCAATTCGGTGACCCGATCCTTCAACCCCGGCAGCGTGGCGGTGCCACCGGACAGCATTACGTAGTGCACCTTGTGGTGCGGTGTGCTGGTGAAGAAATACTGCAGCGCACGCCCAATCTCCTGCGACAGGCTGTCGACGAACGGCACCAAGATCGACGCTTCATAGTCTTCGGGCAGGTCACCGGCGAGCTTCTTGCCTTCGGCCTCTTCGAACGAAAAGCCGTATTGGCGCGAAATCAGTTGAGTCAGCTGGGAACCACCGAAAGCTTGGTCACGGTCATACAGCATCTCTTCATCGCGCAACACCTTCAGGCTGGTGGTGTCGGCACCGATCTCAAACAGCGCAACCAGTGCGTCCTTGCCCTCGTTGGGCAGTGCGGAGATCACGCGGCTCATTGCCAGGCGCGACGCGTGCGATTCGATGTCGAGCACCACCGGCTTGAGACCGGCGGCCTCCGCAAGGCCCTGGCGGTCTTGCACACGATCCTTACGCGACGCGGCGATCAGCACCTCGACATCGCCAACCGACGTGGAACTCGGGCCGATCACGCAAAAGTCCAGACTCACCTCGTCTAGCGAGAACGGGATGTACTGATTGGCTTCGGACTCGACCTGCAGCTCGAGCTCCTCCTCGCGCAGGCCGGCGGGCAGCATGATCTTCTTGGTGATGACAGCCGACTGCGGCATCGCCATCACCACCTGCTTGGTCTTGGCGCCACTCTTTTGCACCACGCGACGCACCGCATCGGCCACCTCGTCGAACTTCTCGATCTGGCCATCGGTGATCCAGCCCTTCTCGAAGGGCTCGGACGCGAAGCGCTCCAGCACGAATTCGCCGCCGGTGGTCTGTCCGAGTTCAACCAGTTTCGCGCTCGATGAACTGATGTCGAGACCGATAACGGGTGGGTGCTTGCGACCCAGCAACAGGTCCATAAAACTCACGGATTGGGTCTCCCAACGCGCGCAGGCAGAGGGCCGAACGCGCTCTTAATAAGTCACTTCAATGCTAGCAGTAAAGCCCTTGTGCACCAAAGAAAAATTCCCGCAACCACCTGCCACCTCGTTGTGATTGGCAGACGCCGCACCGGCCACTTTCACGACCGAAAACCGCAGTAGGCCATGGGTGGGTGTGAGGCCGGTTTGTGACGAGCGAGAAGCAGTTCACACTTCACTCGGGTTCGTGGAGAGCGCGTTCCTATAATCCAGCGCAGCGTATGACCGACACCGCGCGCGCCGATGCGGCGCCACCAGCGAAAAGCCGCTGGGACCCAACGAAGAATTGGCCAGCTTGGGCTCGCGTCGTATCGCGTGTGCTCTGCTGGGCGATGGGCTTGTCGATGGCCGCCGTGGCCGCGGTGGCGACGCTAGTGATCCTGGCCCTGTCGGTGGCGTATCCCAACTTGCCCGACATCGCCGGCCTGAGCGACTACAGGCCCAAGCTGCCGCTGCGCGTGCTGTCGTCCGACGGCGTGCTGCTGGGCGAGTTCGGCGAGGAGCGCCGCCAGTTCACCCCCATCGGCCAGATCCCCAAGGTGATGAAGGACGCCGTCCTGGCGATCGAGGACGCGCACTTCTACGAGCACGGCGGCGTCGACTACAAGGGCGTGCTGCGCGCTGGCCTGGCCAGCCTGAGCGAGTTCAAGAGCCAGGGCGCCTCCACTATCACGATGCAGCTGGCTCGCAACTTCTATCTGTCGACCGAGAAGACCTTCACCCGCAAAATCTACGAGATCCTGCTGGCCTTGAAGATCGAGAACCAGCTGTCGAAGGAGCAGATTCTCGAGGTCTACATGAACCAGATCTACCTCGGGCAGCGCTCCTACGGCTTTGCCGCCGCCAGCGAGGTCTACTTCGGCAAGTCGCTGCACGACGTCACGGTGGCCGAGGCAGCGATGCTGGCTGGTTTGCCCAAGGCGCCATCGGCCTACAACCCGATCGCCAACCCGCGGCGGGCCAAGGCTCGGCAGCTGCACATCATCGATCGCATGCTCGACAACGGCTTCATCTCCAACGACCAGGCCGAGGCTGCCCGCCAGCAGACTTTGCGCTACCGCACGGCAACGGAAGCCAAGGTTCACGCCCAATACGTGGCCGAGACCGTGCGCCAGTTGATCTATGCGCAGTACGGTGAAGACACCTACTCACGCGGCCTGAACGTGCACGTGACGATCGACTCGTCGGACCAGGAAATCGCCTACCGCGCGTTGCGCCGGGGCCTGATGGACTATGAGCGCCGGCAGGTTTATCGCGGGCCCGAGGCCTACGTGGATCTTCCATCCGACCCCAAGGAAGTGGATTCGCGCATTGCCGAGGCACTGGCCGACCACCCCGACAACGACGAGTTGCTGGCAGCAGTGGTGACCGAGGCGTCGCCCAAGCGCGTGGTAGCGGTGTTGCAATCCGGCGAGTCGATCACCGTCACCGGTGAAGGCCTGCGCCCCGTGACCTCGGGCCTGGCCGAGCGCGCGCCGCCCAAGAGCCGCATTCGCCCGGGCGCTGTCGTCAGGGTCATTCGCGGCACGAAGGGCGATTGGAGCCTGACCCAGCAGCCTGAGGTCGAAGGGGCGTTCGTGTCGATGCAACCAACCGACGGTGCGGTGCGCGCCATGGTTGGCGGTTTTGACTTCGACAAGAGCAAGTTCAACCACGTCACGCAGGCGTGGCGCCAGCCGGGCTCGAGCTTCAAGCCGTTCATCTACTCGGCCGCGCTGGAAAAGGGCTTCACCCCGATGACGGTGATCAACGATGCGCCGTTGTTCTTCGATGCCACCGCCACCGGCAGCCAGCCGTGGGAGCCGAAGAACTACGACGGCAAGTTCGAAGGTCCGATGCCGCTGCGCCAGGCGCTGGCCAAGTCGAAGAACATGGTGTCGATCCGTATCCTGCAGGCGATCGGCCCCACCTACGCGCAAGACTGGATCACCCGCTTCGGCTTCGAGGCCGAGAAGCATCCGGCCTTCCTGACCATGGCGCTCGGCGCCGGCACGACCACGCCGCTGCAGATGGCCGGCGCCTACAGCGTGTTTGCCAATGGCGGCTATCGCATCAATCCCGTGCTGGTGGCGCGCGTCACCGATTCCAAAGGACGTGTGCTGCAGGAAACCAAGCCGCAGGTGCTCGACCCCTCGATGCGCGCGATCGACGCACGTAACGCTTTCATGATGACCCAGTTGCTGCGCGAGGTGACCCGCACCGGCACGGCGGCCAAGGCGGCAGCACTCAAGCGGCCCGACATAGCGGGCAAGACCGGCACCACCAACGACTCGCTGGATGCCTGGTTCGCGGGTTATCAGCCCGATCTGGTGGCGGTGGTCTGGATCGGCTACGACACGCCGCGCAAGCTGGGCGATCGCGAGACCGGCGGCGGTCTGGCATTGCCGGTGTGGATGGAATACATGGGGCAGGTGCTGCGCACCATACCGCCGCGTTCGCTGCCACCACCCGAAGGCGTGGTGCTGCACGGCACCGATTGGATGTACGAGGAGTTCGGTCCCGGCGCCGGCGTCACCAGCCTGGGCATGGAAGATCAGCTGCCGCCGCAAGCGCCGAGCGAGGACGAGCGCAAGAGCATCCTCGATCTGTTCAAGCGTTGATCCGGCTCACACCGCAGTCGGGGCGATCGCCAGCGCGCGGCCAGCCTGCGCGCTGATCTCGCGCGACAACGTCGCAAAGAACTCCGCGCCGCTGCGCGAGTCGATCCACTGGTTGCCGACCAGCCGAAAGTGATAGCCACCGGTGCGCGCCGCCAGCCACAGCTCGTGCAACGGAGGCTGTGTGTTGACCACCACCTTGCTGCCGCTCGGAAACTCCAGTTCCAGCAGCCCACCGGTGCGGTGGCTGTCGATGTCGATCTCGTCTTCCTGCAGCCAGCGATCGAGCGTGGCCTCGATGGCCGACAACACGGCATGCGCGCGAACATGGAACTCGCTGTCGGACATCACGGCGTGCTCACCCGACTCGGCCGCGAGACCGGCGGGCAGATCGGATCGCGAGATGGGCCCAGACATGCTCGATACAATCGATCGATGGTTCGAACGCACAGTGTAGCGATGCAGCGCGCTCGAGCAGCGCGATCCGTTCGTTTCACCCTGCTGCGCTCGCTGGCCCTGCTCGCGGCGTGCGGCGCCGTGGCCGCCTGCGGCCAAAAAGGCCCGCTGACGCTGCCCGCCAGCGCTGCCTCGGCCGCATCGGCACCCGCCCGATGACGCCGCTGCCGGGCGCTCCGTTCCTGCACCGCCGCAGCACCGAACTGTGGCTCGAGGACGTGCGCCTGACCGACCTCGCGGCCGCTCACGGCACCCCGCTGTACGTCTATTCGCGCAGCGCGATGCGCGCGGCGTTGGCACCCTACCAGAAGGCACTCTCGGGTCGACGGCATCTGATCTGCTATGCGATGAAAGCCAACTCCAGCCTTGCGGTCTTGCAGACCTTTGCGGCTGCGGGCTGCGGCTTCGACATCGTGTCGGGGGGCGAGCTGCAGCGTGTGCTGGCCATCGGCGGCGACCCGTCGCGCGTGGTGTTCTCGGGCGTCGGCAAGACGGTCGATGAGCTGCGTCTTGCACTTGCCGCGGGTGTGCGCTGCTTCAACGTCGAGAGCGAATCGGAACTGCTCGCGCTATCCATGGTGGCTGCGGCAGCGGGCCAGCGGGCGCCGGTCAGCCTGCGCGTCAACCCGGATGTCGATGCCAAGACGCACCCCTATATCTCTACGGGGCTGCGGGGCAACAAGTTCGGCATTGCGCACGAGCGCGCGGTGGCTGTGTACCAGCAGGCGGCGCGGCTCCCCGGCATCGAGGTGGTCGGCATCGACTGCCACATCGGATCGCAGGTGACCGACATCGCACCGTATCTTGCAGCGCTGGAGCGGCTGCTGGATCTGGTGGAAGCGGTCGAACGCGAGGGTGTGCGGCTGTCGCACATCGACCTCGGCGGCGGCCTGGGCATCACCTACACCGACGAGGTACCACCGGACGCCGACGAGCTGATCGGCGCCATGTTGAAGCGCATCGATGTGCGCGGGCACGGACATCGCGAAATCATGATCGAGCCCGGGCGTTCGCTGGTCGGCAACGCAGGCGTCCTGCTGGCGCGCGTGCTGGTGCTCAAGCGCGGCGGCGAGCGCAACTTCTGCATCGTCGACGCGGCGATGAATGACCTCGTGCGTCCGGCGATGTACGACGCCTGGATGGGCATCACACCGTGCACGCTGCGCGACAGCCGGCCCGAGGTATGGGACGTGGTAGGCCCGATCTGCGAGTCGGGCGACTGGCTGGGTCGCGAGCGTTCGCTCGTGGTCAGCGAGGGCGACTTGCTGGCCGTGACATCCGCCGGCGCCTATGCAATGGCGATGGCGAGCAACTACAACAGCCGGCCGCGCGCGGCCGAGGTGATGGTCGAAGGTGCTGCCGCGCAGTTGATCCGCCGGCGCGAGACACTCGAATCGCTATACGCCGACGAACGGCCGATCGGCTGAAGCCCCAGGACGGCGAGCGTCAAACGCCGCTGGCGATGCGGCCCTCGGCCACGGCGTGGCACGCCACGCGGATGCCCTTGAAATCGAGCAACCGAGGGCTCTCGCGCGTGCAGCGCTCGTTGGCATGCGGACAGCGCGGGTGGAAGACACAACCGCTCGGCGGACTCAGCGGATTCGGCACCTCGCCCTGCACCGGCGTGCGAGCGCGGCCGCTCATCGCGATATCGGGAATCGCGTCGAGCAGCATGCGTGTGTACGGGTGGCGCGGCGTGCTGAACAGGGTCTGCTTGTCCGCCCATTCGACCAAGCGCCCGAGGTACATGACACCGACTTCGTCGCTGACGTGGCGCACGACCGCCAGGTTGTGCGAGATGAACAGATAGGTCAGGCCGCGCTCGCGCTGCAGGTCTTTCATGATGTTGAGCACCTGCGCCTGCACCGATACGTCGAGCGCCGAGGTCGGTTCGTCGCACACCAGGAACTCCGGCTGCGTGGCCAGTGCCCGTGCGATCGAAATGCGCTGCCGTTGGCCGCCGGAGAACTGGTGCGGAAACTTCACGCGATCGGCCGCCGCCAGCCCCACTTGCTGCAACAAGGCCGAGACGCGATCGTCGAGGGCCTGGCCATCGCGCGCCAACGCGTGCTCGCGCAGCGGCTCGGCAACGATGTCGTGCACGGTCCAGCGCGGATTCAAGCTGGCATACGGATCCTGAAAGATCATCTGGATGCGCCGGCGCAGCGCGCGGCCCTCAGTGCTGCGCCACGTGGCCTGCGCGTCCTGCCCGTCGAAACGAATCACACCCCTGGTGGGCGGATACAGACCCACCAACATGCGCGCCACGGTGCTCTTGCCGCAGCCCGACTCGCCGACCAGGGCCAGCGTGCGGCCCTTCTGAATGCTGAAGCTCACACCGTCGACGGCGTGCACCGCTTGCCGCGGCTTGTGCTCGATCACCCGGTTCAACCAGGGTGCCGACACGTCGAACACCTTGGCAAGGTCCACGACCTCGACCAATGGGGTCATCGCGTGCCCTGCTCGCCAGCGATCAACCAGCACGCGGCCCGCGTCGCCGCGGCAGGCATCAAGTCAGGCCGCTCGCGTCGGCAGCGCTCGAACGTGTGCGGACACCGCGGATGAAACGCGCAGCCTTGCGGAATAGCATTCAAGCGAGGCATGGCGCCGTCGATCTGCAGCAAACGAGCGTTGGTGCTGTCCATCGACGGAATCGAACCCATCAAACCCGCGGTGTAAGGGTGGGACGGCTGGTGAATCACCTGCTGCACCGGGCCCACCTCGACGATGCGCCCCGCGTACATCACTGCCACGCGGTCGCAGGCCTCGGCGATCACACCCATGTCGTGCGTCACCAGCATCACCGCGGCACCGTGCTGCCGGGTCAAGCGCTTCAGCAGCGCGATGATCTGCGCCTGGATCGACACATCGAGCGCCGTGGTCGGCTCGTCGGCCACGATCAACTCGGGCTCTGCGGCCAGTGCCAGTGCGATCACCACACGCTGGCGCATGCCGCCCGAAAACTGGTGCGGATAGTGATCGAACCGCTGCTCGGCCGCCGGGATGCCGGTTTCCTTGAGCAAGGCGATGGCCCGCTCGCGGGCTTGCGCCGCATTCACCGGCAGGTGCGTCTGGATCGTCTCCACCAGTTGCCGGCCCACGGTGTACAGCGGGTTCAGCGAGGTCAGCGGGTCCTGGAAGATCGCGCCGATGCGCCGCCCGCGCACTGCACGCATGCGTTCGGGCGGCAGGTTGTCGATGCGTTCGCCGTCGAGGCGAATCTCTCCCCCGGCAATGCGCCCGGGCGGCTCGAGCAGGCCGATGATCGCGGAGCCGGTGAGCGACTTGCCGGCGCCGGACTCACCCACCACGCCGAGAATCTCACCCGGCGCAATCGCGAACGACACATCGTCCAGCGCCACCAACGTGCCGCGCCGCGTGGGGAACTCCACCCGCAGGTGGTTCACTTCGAGCAGCAGCTTTTGCATGTCGTGCCGGTGTCGTCGCGAACTTCAGCGCAGCCGCGGGTTGAGCGCATCGCGCAGCCAATCGCCCAGCAGGTTCACCGACAGCGCGATCAGCACCAGCATCAGGCCTGGAAAGACGGTGATCCACCATTCACCCGAGAACAGAAAGTCCTGGCCGATGCGAATCAGCGTGCCCAGCGACGGCGAGGTGGGTGGCACGCCGACACCGAGAAAGCTCAGCGTCGCCTCGATGATGATCGCGCCCGCGATCTGAATGGTGGCCAGCACCAGCACAGGTCCCAGCACGTTGGGCAAGACGTGGCGAAACATCACGCGCGACGACGCCACGCCGATCACGCGCGCGGCCTGCACGTATTCCTTGTTGCGCTCCACCATGGTCGAGCCCCGCACCGTGCGTGCGTACTGCACCCAGCCGGTCAGCGCAATCGCAAACACCAGCACGGAGAAGGCCAGCGACTCATGCGCGTTGGGGAACAAGGCACGTCCGAGGCCATCGATCAGCAAGGCGATCAGGATCGACGGGAACGACAGCATCACGTCGCACACGCGCATGATGAAGCTGTCGACAGCGCCACCGGCAAAACCGGCCAGCAGGCCAAGGCCGACGCCAATCAAGACCGACAGCGCGACCGACGCCAGGCCCACGAGCAGCGAGATGCGCGAACCGTACATCAGCGCCGACAGGATGTCGCGGCCCTGATCGTCGGTGCCGAGCAGATACTTTGCGCTGCCGCCGTCGATCCATGCTGGCGGCAACCGTGCGTCGATCAAGTCCAGCGTCGCCAGGTCGAACGGGTTGTGCGGCGCCACCCAGTGCGCGAATACCGCGCACACGACACACAGCAGCGCGATCGCCGCAGCAACGATCGCCGTGGGCGAATGGCGGAAGCTGTACCACAAGTCGCTGTCGACGAAACGTGCCCAGCGACTGGGCCTATCGGACGCCGCCAGCACGTTGCTCATTCAGTGGGCCGCGGCAACGCGCTCGATGCGCAGGCGCGGGTCGACAGCGAAATACAGCAGGTCGACCGACAGGTTGATCAACACGAAGATCAACGCGATCAGGCACAGGTACGCCGCCATCACCGGGACGTCGGCAAACTGCACGGCCTGGATGAACAACAGCCCCATGCCCGGCCACTGGAACACCGTCTCGGTGATGATCGCAAACGCGATCAAGCCACCCAACTGCAGGCCGGTGATCGTGATCACCGGCACCAGCGTGTTCTTCAACGCATGTCCGAAGTACACGGTGCGATCGCTCAAACCCCGGGCGCGCGCGAACTTGATGTAGTCGGTGCGCAGCACCTCCAACATCTCGGCGCGCACCAGACGCAGGATCAGCGCCAACTGAAACACCGACAACGTGACCGACGGCAGCACCAGGTGCTTCCAGCCGTCGAGTGTCAACAAGCCCGTCGTCCAGCCACCGATGCTGACCACCTCGCCGCGGCCGAAGCTGGGCAACACCTTGAAGATCACCGCAAACAGCAGGATCAGCAGAATGCCGATCAGGAAGGTCGGCAGCGACACGCCGACCAGCGACAGCGTCATCCACAGCTGCGAGGCGAAGGTGCCGCGTCGCAATGCCGTATACACCCCCAGCGGCACGCCCAGCAGCAGCGCGATGACGGCCGCCGACGTGGCGAGTTCGATGGTGGCCGGAAAGCGCTCGACGATCAGCGCCGACACCCTGCGGCCCTGGCGCAGGCTGAGGCCAAACTCGCCGCGCACCGCATTGCCCACGAAGCGCACGAACTGCACCGGGAAGGGCGCATCGAGCCCGAGATCGGCACGCAATTGCTCGCGCTGCTCGGCGGTGGCGTCCTGCCCCAGCAGGTTGGTCACCGGGTCGCCAACGTACTGGAACAGCATGAACGCGATGAAAGCCACGGTGAGCATCACCACCACGGCTTGAATCAATCGGCGCAGGACGAACGCGAGCATGCTGGCGCATCATCCGCGCAAGCGGTCGTGGGTCGCAATCGGGGTGAAGCCTGGGCAGGCTGCTGGCGGTAGCGGTCAGCCCTCCAGCACCACGTCGCCGCACCAGGCCTCGGTGGCGCCGCTGGTGTTGTCGGTGTCGGTCGTCAGCGCCGTCCCGATCAGGTGGCCCGGAGGCTTTGTCGACGGGTCAGGCAAACAAGATGCCGCTGCGCATTCATCAGTCGACTGTAGGCGAACGCACATGAAAAAGCCGCCCCGAAGGGCGGCTCGCAAACACAGTTGACGTTGTCCTCAGAACGAGTGACGCACGCCGATGTTGAAGCCCTCGGACTTCTGGCCCGCCAGACCGTTCGTGGTAGCGGCCAAGCAGTTGCCGACCTGGGGTGTGGAGACATTGGACCCGATGGTGCCACCCAGGACCGACCGCGACGAGCACGGATCGTTGTCGATGGTCGCGTAGCCACCGTACAGCGCGGTGCGCTTCGACAGGTTGTAGATGTACTGAATACCCCACATGGTGGCGTCGGAATTGTTGAGGTTCGCGGCGCCCTGCGTGCCCTTGTCTTGGGCTTTTGCGAAGGCGGCTTTGAACTCGCCTTGGCCCAGCGGGACTCCGACACTGAGGTCGTAGAAGTCTTCCTTCAGGCCGCCGAGCTTCGCCTCGTTCCACAAGGCATACAACTTCATGAAACCGAAGTTCCATGTGCCGCCGATGTTCATCACCTTGTACTTGTTGGCCGTTGTCGTGGTGGTCTCGCCGTAACCGCCCGAGAAGTCGAACGGACCGGACGCAAAGCCGAGACGCCCGCCATAGTATTTGTTGTTGTCGTTGCCCTGACCCAGCGCGGCCATGAATGAACCGTAGAAGCCGCCGAGGTTGCCCGGCAGGTAGTAGGCCACCGAGTTGTTGGCGCGCACGCCGGTGCCGGCACCGCCCGCAGTGCTGGCCGGCGACGAAATGCCGCTGATGAGGTTGGTGTCGTTGCCAAGGCCGTTAGCGCCGAAAGTATCGTAGGTGCCCACGACCGTGAACGTCGGGGTGTAGTCGCGGCCCAGGCGGATTTCACCGCCAGCCTGGCTGATCAAGCTGACAGTCGACTTCCGTGCGAAGTTGAAACCTGCGGCCTGACCGTTTTCGTTGGACATGCCGCCTTCGATCCAGAAGCCGGCGCCCAGCCCGCCGCCGAGGTCTTCGAAGCCGCGGAAGCCCAACCGGTTGCTGTTCAACTGGTTGCTTTGCATCGACGTCGTCTTCAGCGAACCGTTTTTGACCTGGTTGATGCTCAGATCAACGATGCCAAAGATCGTCACCGACGACTGTGCCGACGCCACGCCGGCATAGGCGCCGAGCACTGCGAGGGCGAGCAGAGATTTTTTCATTGCAATGATCTCCTAGGTTTGAACGAGAGGTCCTGATTCCATGGACAGCCGTCGCGCCGACGTGGGCGATGCCGATCAGGCCAACCTCCTCAGCGGAAGCTGCGGCTATTGCACCAGAGCCCTCCGGCCGATGCAAAGACTTGGCCCGCAAAGGCCACGGTGATGTTGTCTGGCAACAACGCGAAACACCTGGCGAGCACAAACCAACGCGAAGTGCGAGGGAACCCGAGGGAAAACCACCCCAGGGATTCCGATAAGCTGTGACGCGTGTCCCTTGACGAATGGATCGCGAGTGCGGATCAGGCGCTGCGCACGTTGACCGGCGGCGCGCATGCGGCGCGCCCGTTGCCGACCGCGCCCGAGGCCGAACTCACCCTGCAAGAGCGCCAGCTGTCGGGCGCACTGCTGCGCGTGGACCATGTCGGCGAGGTGTGCGCGCAGGCACTGTACCAAGCGCAGGGCCTCACCGCGCGATCGCGGCAGCTGCGCCAGCAAATGAAGCGCGCCGCGGCAGAAGAAGTGGATCACTTGGCGTGGACCGAACGCCGCCTGGCGCAACTGGGCGCACGCACCAGCTGGCTCAATCCGCTGTGGTACGCCGGTGCGTTCGGCATCGGCCTGCTCGCCGGCAGGGCAGGCGACCGCTGGAGCCTGGGCTTCGTGGTCGAAACCGAGCGCCAGGTAGAGCAACACCTGGCCGGCCATCTCGATCGCCTGCCGAGCGCAGATGCGCCTTCGCGGGCGATCGTCGAGCAGATGAAGGCCGACGAAGCGCAGCATGCTGCGGCCGCTCAACTCCACGGTGCCGCGCCGCTGCCGGCGCCGATCAGGCTGGCCATGCGCCTGGCTGCGCGTGTGATGACGCAAACGGCTCACTACGTCTGACGCGCGCCCCCTCCTGCCGGCGCAGCCAGCACGTCGAGAGCGCCGGTGCGATCTACACGGCGATCACCTCGTAGCTGGTGCTGATCTGCGCAGTCTTGGCCAGCATCGCGGTGGCCGAGCAATATTTCTCGTGCGAGAGCGCCACCGCTCGCGCCACAGCGTCGTCGTTCAGCTCGCGCCCACTGACAGCGAAGTGCATGTGGATGCGCGTGAACACCTTGGGATCGCTGGTCGCCCTTTCGGCCTGCAGCTTCACGCTGCAACCTCGCACATCGTGCCTGCCACGCCGCAGGATGGTCACCACGTCATATGCCGAGCAGCCGCCAGTACCGGCCAGCACCGTCTCCATCGGCCTGGGAGCCAGGTTGCGTCCGCCGCCGTCGGGCGCACCGTCCATCGCCACCACGTGGCCGCTGCCCGTCTCGGCCAACAACGCCATGCCACCGTCGCGAACCCAATGCACCGTGCAATCCATGCCTGCTTCTCCTGCTGTCTGTCACGCGAGTGACCCGTCCCCCATCGGCTCGAGGCTCACAAGGTCACTCGATCATATTGCGATGCAACATCGGCCGCGCTAGACTTGCCCGCATGGCAGCGACCAAGGTCCTTGGGACGGTCGTTGCGCAGGTTGTCTCCTCCACCTCCTCCCATTGGTGGATTGGGCCCGAGGCCCCAAGCCTCGGGCTTTTTTTCTTGGCCGTGGCCCTGGCTGGCCGCATATGATGCCGCGCCGCAAAGGACAGCTCGAAGCCATGGCCCGCATACAGCGCACGCCGCCTGCGGGCAGCCGCGCGGATTACCTGCAACGCATCCTGACAGCCCGCGTCTACGACGTGGCGCAGGAAACAGCGCTCGATCACGCCCGCGCGCTGTCGCGCAGGTTGGGCAATCACGTGCTGCTCAAGCGCGAAGACCAGCAGAGCGTATTCAGCTTCAAGCTGCGGGGTGCCTACAACAAGATGGTCCACCTGAGCGCTACGCAACTGGCGCGCGGCGTGATCTGCGCGTCGGCCGGCAACCATGCGCAAGGCGTGGCGTTGGCCGCCAAACGCCTGGGCTGCCGCGCCGTGGTGGTGATGCCGGTGACCACGCCGCGCGTGAAGGTCGATGCGGTGCAGGCGCTCGGCGGCGAGGTGGTGCTGCATGGTGACAGCTACTCCGACGCCTACGCGCAGGCGGTAACGCTGCAGCGCAAGCAACGTTTGAGCTTCGTGCACCCTTTCGACGATCCCGACGTGATCGCCGGCCAGGGCACCGTCGGCATGGAAATCCTGCGCCAGCATCAAGGGCCGCTCGATGCCGTGTTCGTCGCGGTGGGCGGCGGCGGCTTGATCTCCGGCGTGGCCAGCTACATCAAGGCGGTGCGTCCCGAGGTCAAAGTGATCGGCGTGCAGACGGTCGACTCTGACGCCATGCTGCGCTCGGTGCGCGCCGGCAAGCGCGTGCAACTCGCTGACGTCGGCCTGTTCGCCGACGGCACCGCGGTGAAGCTGGTGGGCGAGGAAACCTTTCGCATCACACGTGAGCTGGTCGATGGCTTCGTGGTGGTCGACACCGACGAGGTGTGTGCCGCCATCAAGGACGTGTTCCAAGACACCCGCAGCATCCTCGAGCCTTCAGGCGCGATGGGCGTGGCCGGCATCAAGCAGTACGTGGCGCGGCACAGGCTCAAGGGCAAGACGCTGGCGGCCATCACCTGCGGCGCGAACATGAACTTCGACCGCCTGCGCTTCGTGGCCGAACGCGCGGAATTCGGCGAGCAGCGCGAGGCCCTGTTCGCCGTCACGATCCCCGAGCGGCGCGGCTCGTTCAAGCAGTTTTGCGGCCTCATCGGCCCGCGCGCGGTCACCGAGTTCAACTACCGCATCTCCGACGAGCAAGTGGCCCATGTCTTCGTCGGCATCGCGATCTCGCGCCGTGACGAGGCCGGCCGCATTGCGCGACAGTTCGAGCGTCACGGCTTCCCGACCCTCGATCTCACCGATGACGAGCTGGCGAAGGAACACGTGCGCCACATGGTCGGCGGGCGCTCCGAGCTGGCGCGCCACGAACGGCTGCTGCGCTTCATCTTTCCCGAGCGGCCCGGTGCGCTGATGCGATTCCTGTCGGCCATGAATCCGGGTTGGAACATCAGCCTCTTCCACTACCGCAACCAGGGCGCTGACTACGGGCGCATCTTGGTGGGTATCCAGGTGCCGGCCGGCGATCGCGCGGCGTTCGAAGAGTTCCTGGCCACGCTGGCCTATCCGTACACCGAGGAAACTCGCAATCCGGTGTACGCGTTGTTCCTGCGCTGAGGTGTTGCGTCCGTTGTTCGCTGCCGAGCGCTTCGTGTACGTACACTAACGTGCCATGTCGGCCGACCGTTCGCTGATCGCCCCCACCTCCAAGCCGCTGCTGGAAAGCGCGCTGAAGGAAAAGCTGCAGCGCCGCGCCGAGGCCACCGGCAGCCTGGGCGAGCTCGAGCCGTTGGCGATCCGCCTGGGGCTGATGCAAAACACGCTGAAGCCGCGCTTTCGCGATCCGCAGCTGGTGATCTTTGCTGCCGATCACGGCCTGGCGGTCGACGGCCTGGCCGCGACGCAGCGCAAGCAGACCTTTGAGCAAGTGTCGCAACTGCTCAGCGGCCAGTTGCCGGTGTCGGTGTTCGCGCGCATCCAGGGTCTGGAGTTGTCAGTGGTCGACTGCGGTGTCGCCGAGATGGTGGCGCCTCACGACCGCCTGATCCGTCGCAAGATCGCGCACGGCACGCGCAACTCGCGCGTCGGCCAGGCGATGTCAGTCGACCAGGCACACGCTGCCATCCGCGCCGGCATGGAAATCGGCGACACGTTGCGCGGCAACCTGGTCGCGGTGGCCGGCATTGGCGTCGGGGCGCACGAAAGCGCGGCGCTGGTGTTGTCGCGGCTCACCGATACACCGGTGCGCGACTTGATCGTCAGCGGGCCTGGCATGAACCCGGAGCTGCTCAATCACTTGATGTCGATCGTGCAGGCGGCGCAGGCCAAACACCGCGATGTGACGGACCCGGTGGAGGTGCTGGCCGCGTTTGGCGGCTTCGAGGTCGCGGTGATGGTGGGCGTGCTGCTGGTGGCGGCCAGCAAGCGTCATTTGATCATGGTCGACGGCATGTCCGCTTGCGCGGCGCTGCTGGTGGCCTCACGCATCGCCACACCAGCCACCGACTACTGCGTGTTCTGCCGCAGCCACAGCCATCGCGGACTGGACCAGGCGCTCAACCTGTTCCGCGCCTCGGCCTTGCTCGAGCTCGGCATGGAAAGCACCGATGGCACTGGCGCCGCGCTGGCCTGGCCACTGGTCAAGAGCGCGGCGGCGCTGCTCACCGAAGTGGCCGAGGGCGAAGACCCCGGGCCCTCGCGGCCTTCGGGCATCACCACGCAGGCCGCCGAATTCGGGCCGGTTGAAAACGACGGCACCGTGCACTGACTGCGGGCAGGCCGCGTCAGCGCGCCGCTGCGGGAATGCGACCAGGTGCCGAGGCGACGCCCGTCGGCAATGGCATCGCAGGCAGCGGCGGTGGCGGGGACATGGCCGGCGACAGTGCCGCTGCCATCGGCCGCGTTGAGCGGTTGGGCTCAGGCGCCGCGGGCAACTCCAGGCGCACCGTGGCGGCACCGCCGGCCGGGCCCAACTCAGCGCGCCGATGGTTGACCGCCAACAGCACCAGCGAGCCATCGACCACGCCGCCCAGGGTCACTGGCCGCGGCGGCTTGTTGTCCACCGCGATCAGCGCCAGCCCGGCTGCAGCCGCGCTCCGGGGTGCCACCACACCGATCAGTTTGTAGCGCGCATCCACAGCCGGCTCAGGCGCCGAATCGATTGCGACCCGGGTGCTGCCCAGCAGGCGCGACAGATCAGCCACGGCAACCGCCGTGTTGGCGCTCACCGTCACGGCGTGCGCTGGTGCCGCATCGGCGCGCGCCAAGAGGCGCGTCAGCCAAAACACCGAGCTGGCCGCCACCACGGCCCAGATTGCAAACGACAACAGGCGCATCGCCATCGCACGATTATCATGCAGACCACATTGAGCCGACCGCATCAACGCCGATGAGTTCACTTCGCAACGCCTCTTGCCGCTCGCGCCGCGTGCACGGCTTCACGCTGATCGAGCTGATGGTGGTGCTGGTCATCATCGGCGTGCTGGCGGCCTTCATCGTGCCCAACGTGCTCGACCGTGCCGACGATGCGCGGGTCACCGCCGCACGGAGCGACGTGAACAATTTGATGCAGGCTCTCAAGCTGTATCGGTTGGACAATCAACGCTATCCCGAGGCCGACCAGGGCCTGAGTGCACTGGTGCGCAAGCCGACGACGGGAACGATTCCGTCGAACTGGCGTCCCTACCTCGAAAAACTGCCCAACGATCCATGGGGTCGTCCGTACCAGTACCTCAATCCGGGTGTCAAAGGTGAGATCGATGTCTTCAGCTTCGGTGCCGACGGCCAGCCCGGCGGCGAAGGGACGAACGCTGACGTCGGATCCTGGCAATAGGCGCAGGCCGTGGCATGCCGCCACGCGCGGCTTCACGCTGATCGAACTGATGGTGGTGATGGCGCTGGTCGCGGTGGCCGTGAGCCTGGTCACGCTGTCGCTGCGCGATCCCGCGTCGGCCCAGCTCGACCGCGAGGCGATGCGGTTGGCCGCATTGCTGGAGACCGCGCGCGCCGAGTCGCGCAGCAGCGGTGTGCCGCTGCGCTTCGAATTGCCCTCGCAGCCGGGCGACACCGGGTTTCGCTTCGTCGGCATGATGACGCGCGAGCCGCTGCCCACGCAGTGGCTGGGCGACGGCGTCAGCGCCGAGATCATCGGCGGCGGCCCGCTGACGCTGGGGCCGGAACCACTGATCGGTCCGCAGCGCATCGTGCTGCGCCTGGGTGAGCGCAACCTGACGCTGGCCACCGACGGCATCGGCGCGTTCGCTGTCGTGCCATGAGGCCGCACAAGTCCACGGCGGTGCGCGGCTTCACGCTGGTTGAAGTGCTGGTGGCGGTGGCCGTGGTGGCCATCACGCTGGCCGCGGGCCTCAAGGCCGCTGGTGCGCTGACCGACAACGCGCAGCGCCTGAGCGAAGTCGTCAACGCGCAATGGTGCGCCGACAACGCACTGACCAATTTGCGCTTGAACAAACAGCTCCCGGGCATCGGCGACGCCGACTTCGACTGCAATCAACTCGGCCGCGACTACAAGGGCCGTCTGGTCACGCGGCCGACACCGAACCCCAACTTCCGGCGTGTCGATGCCGTCGTGCTCGACGATGCAGGCATTGCCATCGTGACCCTGTCGACCGTGCTCGGCCGCTACTGAAGACAACGTGGCCCCAGCCATGCGCAAAGCCGCCGGATTCACATTGGTCGAGGTGCTGGTCGCACTGCTGATCATGGCGATCCTGTCAGCCATGGCCTGGCAAGGCGTCGACGGCATGGTGCGCGCCCGCGACGCCAGCCAGGCAGCCGCCGAGCGAACGCTGCGGCTGACCACCGTGATGGCGCAGTGGGAGCAGGACCTGGCGTCGCTGTATGACAGCGCCAACGTGCCCACCCTCACCTTTGACGGCGCCAACTTGCGGCTGGCCCGTGCCACGCCCGACGGCGTGCAGATCGTCGTGTGGTCGCTGCGCGAGGGCGTGTGGCGCCGCTGGGCCAGCCCGAGCGTGCGGCGCGCGTTTGAGCTGCAGCAGGCGTGGCTGATGAGCCAGCAGCTGATCGGCACCGAAGACCAGCAGGTGCGTCTACTCGACGGCGCTACGCAGTGGCAGCTGTATTTCTTTCGCGGCAATGCTTGGAGCAACGCGCAATCGAGCGCCGGCGTGGTGCAGTCGCCCGCACCTCCTGCGGCCTTGGCACCAGGCCTCGCGGCACGCGCCGCCCTCCCCAACGGCGTGCGCCTGGTGTTGAGCTTCGGTGACGAGCGCCGCCTCACGCGCGACGTGATGCTCGGCCCATCGTCATGACTTGGCGCTGCCGGCAATCGCCACGGCGCTCGCGCGGCGCCGCGCTGCTGATCGCCATGTCGCTGCTGGTGCTGGTCAGCACGCTGGCGTCGGGCATGGTGTGGCAGCAGCACCGCGCGATCGAGGTCGAGGCCGCCGAGCGCGCGCGCGTGCAATCGGCGTGGATCCTCAATGGCGCGCTCGACTGGGCGCGCCTGATCCTGCGGGAGGACGCGCGCTCTCCAGGCCCCACCGCGCTGAGCGAGCCGTGGGCGACGCCGCTGGCCGAGGCCCGGCTGTCGACCTTCCTGGCCACCGACAAAGACCACAACGTCGACAGCGGGCCCGACGCGTTTCTCTCCGGATCGATCGTCGATCTGCAGTCGCGCTACAACCTGCGCAACCTGGTTGACGGCAACAAGGTCATCGAGACCGAGTTGGCGACCCTGCAACGCCTGTGCGAGGCCGCCGGCGTGCCCACCGACACCGCTGCGCGCATCGCCGAGGGGCTGCGCGCCGCCTGGGCGGGCGGCGATGCGCAGGGTTCGGCAACGCCATTGGTGCCACGCACGGTGGCACAGCTGCAATGGCTGGGGCTGGACCCCGCCGTGCTCGATCACCTGCAGAACTTCGTCGTGTTGCTGCCGGTTCGCACCACGGTCAACGTCAATACGGCCGATGCCGAAGTGATCGCCGCCGTCACCCCGGGTCTGGACCCGGGCGCCGCGCAGGCCCTGGTGCAAGCACGCCAACGCGGCGCCTACGCGTCGGTCGAGGCGGCGCGCAAGCAAGTACCTCGCCCTCGCTCGATCCCAAGAACGTCGGTGTGAGATCCAACTACTTCGAAGTCCGCGGCAAGCTGCGCCTGGACGAACGCGCGCTGGAGGAACGCTCGATCGTCGAGCGGCGCGGCGTGGACATCGTGACGATCCTGCGCGAACGCGTGGCGAGCGTGGTGGCCGATCGATGACAAGACGGCCATGCCAGGGCTACCCTTTCGCGGCAACTTTGCCTGCCAAGTGCTTGATTTGCGGGCACTTGATCTTGTGAGCCCTGTTCAAAGCGATTAGCCTTCCCGTCCCCATGTCGATCCTGGTCGTCCTGCTGCCCGCGCGTGATCGTTCAGCCCCCGCATCCGGCGAAGCCACTGCGGAGTACAGCTACCTGCTCAGTGCCGACGGCCTGAGCGTGGCACGCCAAGGCCGCACGACCGCGGCGCTGCTGCCCAAGGCCGACACCGTGGTGGCGTGGGTGGGGCCCACCGACGTCAGTTGGCATCGCATCACGCTGCCGCGCGCGCCGGCCACCAAACTGCGCGCAGCGCTGGTGGGTCTGGTGGAAGAGCAGTTGCTCGACGACGAGCATGCCGTGCATCTGGCGCTGGCGCCGCAGTCCGCCGCCGGCAGCCCGGCCTGGGTGGCGGCGGTGCACAAGCGCTGGCTGACACAGCACCTGGAACAGCTCGAAAAGGCCGGCTCCTTCGTCGATCGCGCGGTGCCTGCGCTGTGGCCCGAAGAGCCCGGCAGCGGCCACTTCTTCGCCTCGTCCGACAGCGCCGACGGCAGCAGCGCGCAGACCTGGCTCGCCTACAGCGACGCCAACGGCGTGCGCTGCGCGCGCATGGCCGGCACCTGGGTGCGCGAACAACTGCCGGGCTGGGGCCGCGAAGGCACCCGCTGGAGCGCGTCGCCCGCGGTGGCTGCGCAGGCCGAGCGCTGGCTGGGCGCGCCGGTGGCGGTGCGCTCCGATGCCGAACATGCACTGCAGGCGGTGCGTTCGTTGTGGAATCTGCGGCAATTCGATCTCGCCGCGCGGGCGCGCGGCTCGCGTTGGTTGCGCGATGCGTGGCGCCGCGTCTTCAGCCCGGCCTGGCGCCCGGCGCGCGTCGGGCTGCTGGCGCTGGTGGTGCTGAACCTGGTGGGCATCAACCTGTGGGCCCTGCGCCAGCGCGCCGAGATCTCCGGGCGCAAAGAAGCGATGGTGGCGCTGCTCAAGGCCAGCCATCCGCAGATCGGTGCCATCGTCGATGCGCCGCTGCAGATGCGGCGAGCCACCGATACCTTGCGCGCAGCGGCTGGGCGCGTGGGCGATGCCGACTTCGAGGCGGCATTGGCCGCTGCTGCCGTGGCCTGGCCCGACGGCCAAGCGCCGGTGATGTCGCTGCGCTTCGAGGCCGGCAAGCTCACGCTGGTGGTGGGCGTGTGGAGCGCCGACCAGATCGAGCGCTTTCGCGCCAGCTTGCGTTCGGCCGGCTGGAGCGTCGAGTCCACCGAGGGCCGCCTGGTGCTCGCGCGTGCCACCGATGCCGCCAGGGGCAGCGTGTGAACGAGACCTGGCGCGCTCAATGGCAATCGGTGCAGGTGCAGGCCGGCTCGGCGTGGCGCGCCCGCGCGCCGCGTGAACGCATCGCGCTGGCTGCGGCGGCTTGCGCGTTGATCGCGCTCGTGGTGTGGGCGTTGCTGGTGGCGCCGGCGCTGGCCACGCTGCGCAGCGCACCGCTGCAGCTCGAGTCGCTCGAGTCGCAGCTGCAGCAGATGCGCGGCATGGCCGCCGAGGTGCGCGAACTGCGCAACATGACGCCGGTGGCCGCCGCGCAGGCGGGCCTGGCCATCAAGGCGGCGGCCGAGCGCCACGGCGACAAGGTGCGCCTGAGCCTGCAGGCTGATCGCGCGCTGATCACGCTGGTGGGCGTCAGCCCCGAGCAACTGCGCGCGCTGCTGGTCGAGGTGCGCAGCGCAGCGCGGGCGCGCCCGGTCGAGGCGCAGCTGAACCGCACGCCGACGGGATACAGCGGCACGTTGGTGTTCAACGTCGGGGCCAGCTAAATGGTGCCCTTACGCTCACTTCGTTCGCTGCCGACCGGCTTGCAAGCCGGTCGGCGTTCGCCAGCCACTCGCGAGCGCGCAGGCGCTCGCTCGGAGCTGGCTCGCCCCCCCGCGGGGGCGTCAGTGCCCTTCGGGCGGCCGGGCAGGCACTGATGGAACTGCGCTGGCCCGGCTGGTTGACGCGGCGCTCGCGGGCGGGCCGCCTGTCGCGCATGGGTGCAAGTGCGTTTCAAAATTCGACGCTGGCCGAGCTGGCCTGGCAGCGCGCGCGCAACGCATCGACCCGCTGGGCGCTGTGGGGTGCGGTGATCGGCACGCTGGTGGGCGTGGTGGTGTTCGCACCGGCAAGCTGGCTGGCCAGCGCAGTGGCGCGCGCCACCGATCAGCGGCTGCTGCTGGCCGATGCCAAAGGCAGCGTCTGGAGCGGCGACGCGCAGCTGCTGTTGACTGGCGGCGCCGGCAGCCGCGATGCCGCGGCGCTGCCGGGCCGGCTGCGCTGGCAGATTCGGCCGCGCCTCAACGGCTTCGAGCTGGCGCTGAACCAGGCGTGCTGCCTCGACCGGGAATGGGTCATCCAGTTCAAGGTCGGCTTCGGACGCTACCAGGTGCTGCTGCCGGCTCGTCCGCAGGCGCTCGGCCACTGGCCTGCGGCGTGGCTGGCGGGCCTGGGCACGCCGTTCAACACCCTGCAGCTCGGCGGCACACTGCTGCTCACCAGCAATGGCATGACGCTCGAGTCGGTGCAGGGCAACTGGCGCATGATCGGCAGCATCAATGCCGACCTCTTGGGCGTGTCGTCGCGCCTGTCGACGCTCGACACGCTGGGCAGCTACCGCTTCAGCGTGCGCGGCGGCGCCACCAGCACCGACCCTGCCACGTTGAACCTGGAAACACTCGAAGGCGGGTTGCGCCTGTCAGGCAGCGGACAATGGACAGGCTTCCGGGTACGGTTTCGCGGTGAGGCCAGCGCCGCCGAGGGCCAAGAAGCGGCATTGAACAACCTGCTCAACATCATCGGCCGGCGCCAAGGTGCGACGTCGGCCATTTCAATCGGATGACCATGGATCGATGCCGACCTCACGCTCACTGGCGCGGCCGCAGGCTCACCGCGACGTGCGCCGTGGTGGCCGCACTGCTGGCTTCGGCGGTCGCGCCGATTCGTGCGCAACAGCCACAGGCAACACAAGCGGCGCCGCAGCAGACGGCGCCGCAAGCTGTACCGCCGCAACCGACGCCGCAGGCCACCCCGTTGCCGCCGGCCGCCCAGCCTCGGCGTGCCGCTACGCCGCCGGCTGGCCAAGGCGCCGCGCTGCGCTCCAGTGCTCCAGTGACAGTGAACTTCGTCAACGCCGACATCGAAGCGGTGACACGCGCGATGGCGGTGATGGTCGAGCGTCAGATCATCGTCGACCCGCGAGTCAAAGGCACGATCACCGTCTACAGCGAGCAGCCGATACCGGTGCGCGAGGCGTACCTCAACTACCTGGCGGCCCTGCGGGGCTTGGGGTTCACGCTGGTCGACGTCGCCGGCTTGCTCAAGGTGGTGCCCGAGGCCGACGCCAAGCTGCAGGCCGGCACCGTTGAAGTGGGCCCGCCCGCCACGCGCGGCGACCAAGTGCTGACCCAGATCTTCAGGCTCAACCACGAGAACCCGAACAACCTGGTGGCGGTGCTCAGGCCCTTGATCAGCCCCAACAACACGATCAACGCCAACCCGGGCAACAACACGCTGATCATCACCGACTACGCCGACAACCTGCAGCGCATCGGCAGGATCATCGCTGCGCTCGACACCCCGGGCGCCACCGACGTCGAAGTCATCCCCATCGTGTACGGCGTGGCCAGCGACATGGCCGCGATCATCCAGCGCCTGGGCGATGGCGCGGTCGCCGGCGCGGCGCCCCCCGGCGGCGGCGCCGGTGGCGCATTCACCGTGCTGGTTGATCCGCGTGCCAATGCGCTGATCGTGCGCGCAGCCAACCCGGTGCGCATGTCGCAAGTGCGCGCGCTCATTCAACGGCTCGACCAGGCGCAGCCCGGCGCCGGCGCGGCCGGCAACATCTGGGTGGTGCCGCTGAAGAACGCCGATTCGACCAAGCTGGCGACCGTGCTGCGGGCGGCGTTCGGCGGTGGCGGCGCCAGCGTCGCCGGCGTCGCGCAGGCCACGGGCCTGACGGCGGCGCAGACCGCAGCCGGCCAGAGCACGGCGGCGGGCGCCACGCCGGCCACGGCGCCGTTGAGCGCATCGGCGCAGCCGTCCACCGGTGGCTTCATCCAGGCCGACCCGGCATCGAACTCGCTGATCATCACCGCGCCCGCGCCGCTGTACCGCCAGGTGCGCGCGATGATCGAGCAACTCGATACGCGGCGCGCGCAGATCTACATCGAGAGCCTGATCGTCGAGGTGTCGGGCGACAACGCAGCCGACTTCGGCTTCCAGTGGCAGGGCCTGATCGGCCAGAACGGCGACAAGTACGGCCTGTTCGCCGGCACCAACTCCCCCACGACCGGCGGGCCGAGCATCATCGACCTCACAAAGACGATCACCGGGACCGGCACCACTGTGCCTGGCGAGGGCTTGAACATCGGCCTGCTGCAGAAACTACGGCGGCACGTATGCACTGGCGGCGATCGCCCGCGTGCTGCAATCGAACGCCAACACCAATGTCGTGTCGACGCCAAACCTGATCACGCTCGACAACGAAGAGGCCAAGATCATCGTCGGCAGCAATGTGCCGTTCATCACCGGCCAGTTCACCAACACCGGTGTGGCCACGACCAGCCCGTTCCAGACCATCGA
This sequence comes from uncultured beta proteobacterium, assembly GCA_963774185.1. GTDB lineage: Bacteria > Pseudomonadota > Gammaproteobacteria > Burkholderiales > Burkholderiaceae_C > JAEUPI01. The sequence goes on along the minus strand of CAVZEK010000028.1, from coordinate 155,590 downwards.
GCGCAAGGACGTCGGCATCACGCTGCGCATCCGGCCGCAGGTCGGCGAAGGCGGCGCTGTGCGCATGACGATATTTCAGGAGCAGTCGAGCGTCAGCGCCCAGGTCGCGCCGGGCACCTCCAACGCCGGACCGTCGACCGACAAGCGTTCGATCGAATCGACGGTGGTAGTCGACGACGGCGCCATCCTCGTGCTCGGTGGCCTGATCCAGGACAAATTCAGCCAGAACATCTCGAAGGTGCCGCTGCTGGGCGACATCCCGTATCTCGGCGCGCTGTTCCGCAGCGAGAGCCGCTCCAGGACGCGCACCAACCTGATGGTGTTCCTGCGTCCGGTGGTGATGCGCGACATCGACAGCGCCACCAAACTGTCGCTGGACCGCTACGACTTCATCCGCGCGCGCCAGAAGGATGCCCAGCCCGTTCCGAGCGCGATCCTGCAGAACAACGACACGCCGCTGCTGCCGCCGGCCTACGTGCCGCCTTTTGCACCAGCTCCCGTGCCCGCGCCGGCAGCCTCGAGCCAGCCGTCCTCGGCGCCGACCAACTGATCGCGACCGAGTCCTCGCATGGCTTCGCGACACCCGCTGCCCTACGCGTTTGCCAAGGCCAACACGCTGCTGCTGGAGGACGACGGCGCGCAGCGTGTGCTGTGGGCTGCCGACAACTCCAGTGCCAGTGCCCTGTCCGAGGTGGTGCGGCTGTTCGATGTCACCAGCTTCGAGCGCGAAGCCGCCGGTACGCTGGCCCAGCGCATCGCCGTGGCCTACGCGGGCGGTGAATCGAGCGCGGCAGCGGTGGTGGGCGAGGTCGAAAGCGCGGTCGACCTGAGCCGCCTGATGCAAGAGCTGCCGGCGGTCGAAGACCTGCTCGAAGCCGCCGACGACGCGCCGATCATCCGCATGCTCAACGCGTTGCTGACGCAAGCCGCCAAGGACGGCGCGAGCGACATCCACATCGAGCCCTACGAGCGCTCGAGCGCGGTGCGCTTTCGCGTCGACGGCACGCTGCGCGAGGTGGTGCGCCCCAACAAGGCGCTGCATGCGGCGCTGATCTCGCGCCTGAAGATCATGGCCGAGCTCGACATCGCCGAGAAGCGCCTGCCGCAGGACGGCCGCATCTCGCTGCGCATCGGCGGGCGCGCGGTCGACGTGCGGGTGTCCACGCTGCCTGCCGCACATGGCGAGCGTGCGGTGCTGCGCCTGCTCGACAAGACGGATGCCAATTTCTCGCTCGAGGGCCTGGGCATGAGCCCCGAGTTGATGACTCGTTTCGTCCACATGATCGAGCAGCCGCACGGCATCGTGCTGGTCACCGGGCCCACCGGCTCGGGCAAGACCACCACGCTGTACGCGTCTCTGGCGCGATTGCCAACCGGCACTACCAACATCCTGACGGTCGAAGACCCGGTCGAGTATGAGCTGCCGGGCATCGGCCAGACGCAGGTCAACCCGAAGATCGACCTCACGTTCGCCAAGGCGCTGCGCGCGTTCCTGCGCCAGGATCCCGACGTCATCATGATCGGCGAGATCCGCGACGTCGAAACGGCGCAGATCGCGATCCAGGCCTCGCTCACCGGCCACCTCGTGCTGGCCACCGTTCACACCAACGACGCGCCCTCGAGCGTGACGCGGCTGATCGACATGGGGGTCGAGCCGTATCTGCTGAGTTCGTCACTGCTCGGTGTGCTGGCGCAACGCCTGGTGCGCAAGCTGTGCGTGCATTGCCGGCGGCGCGACGACGCCGGTCGCTGGCATCCGGTGGGTTGCGCGCATTGCCTGCAGACCGGCTACAAGGGCCGCACGGGCGTGTACGAGCTGATGAGCGTCGACGACAGGCTGCGTTCGATGATCCATGCTCAAGTCTCCGAAGGCGATCTGTTCAGAGCGGCAACCGCACATGGCATGCGCCCGATGCGCGACGACGGCCAGCGCCTACTCGCCGAGGGCATCACGTCGCTCGAAGAGGTGCTGCGCGTCACCCCGGATTGAGATGACCCACTCGCGGCCGACGTGACATGCCGGCATACCGCTTCGAAGCCCTCGACGCCCATGGCAAGCCACGCACCGGCTTGCTCGAGGGCGACAACGCCAAATCGGTGCGCTCGCAGCTGCGCGGCCAGGGGCTGGTGCCGATCGGCGTCGAGGCGGTGGCCTCGGCGCTGGGCGACGGCGACGCGCGTGCGCTTCACGCGCCGCACGTTCAGCAGCACGTCGCTCGCGGTCTGGACGCGCCAGCTCGCGGGCCTGGTGGGCGCCGGCCTGCCGCTGGAGCGTGCGCTGACCGCGCTGTCCGACGAGTCCGAGGATCCGCGCCAGCGCGATCTGGTGGCGCACCTGCGCGCCGAGGTCAACGCCGGCTCGACTTTCGCCAGGGCGCTGGCCAGCGCCCCGCGCGAGTTCGACGACGTCTATCGCGCTGTCGTGGCGGCCGGCGAACAAAGTGGTGCATTGGGCACCGTGCTGGAAAAACTGGCCGACGATCTGGAAGAGCGCCAAGCGCTGCGCGCCAAGCTGCTCGGCGCGGCGCTGTATCCCGCCATCGTGTCGGGCATCGCGCTGCTGATCGTCATTTTCCTGGTGACCTACGTGGTGCCGCAGGTGGCCAGCGTGTTCGTCCACGGCAAGCGCGCACTGCCGTTTCTCACGGTGGCGATGCTGGGCATCAGCGCCTTCGTGCGCTCTTGGGGCTGGCTGGTGCTGCTGGCTGCCGCGGCCGGCGCTGCGACGTTGTGGGCCTCGCTGCGCAACGAAGCCTTTCGCGAACGTTTCGATGCCATGTGGCTGGGCCTGCCGGTGGTCGGCCGCCTGGCGCGCGGCTACAACGCGGCGCGCTTTGCCGGCACGCTGGCGATGCTGGCCGGCGCCGGCGTGCCGATCCTGAAGGCGCTGCAGGCCGCGGCCGAAACGCTGGGCAACCGCGCGTTGCGCGCCGACGCGGTCGACGCGCTGGCGCAGGTGCGCGAGGGCGCGCCGTTGGCCTCGGCATTGGCCGGGCGCAAGCGCTTCCCCGGCTTGCTGGCGATGTTTGCGCGGCTCGGCGAGCAAACCGGCGAGCTGCCGGTGATGCTGGCGCGCGCGCGCCAAGCAGTTGAGCGGCGAGGTGCAGCGCCGCGCGATGGCGCTGGCCACCATCCTCGAGCCGCTGCTGATCGTGGCCATGGGCGGCGTGGTGATGCTGATCGTGCTGGCGGTGCTGCTGCCGATCATCCAGCTCAACACCTGGGTGCGCTAAAAGCGCGCGCGCGGGCCGGGCCTCCCACCACCTCGGGGGAGACGCTGAACCGGGCCCAGACGCCGTGGCAACCCACACACACGGCATGCCAGCGATGCAATTGCGTGACATGTCGGGCGTTATTCAGGATGACGGCGGGCGCGCCGTTTGCTTCAATGACCATGCGCCCATGGCGATGACATGGAGATCTGGCATGAAGAGCTCCCACGATCTGGTACCGATGCGCGGCCGCGGCAACATTCCGATCGCCAAGATGCGAGCGGTCTACCGTTGCGACGAAGTCGAACGCCGCCTCACCAAGCTGCCGCCCAAGGAACACGAGAGCCTGCGTGCCACCTACGAGCGCATGCTCGAAAAAGGTCCCGAGCGCTTCCAGGTCAAGCCGGCCGGCCTGCCGGCGATGGAGCACCTGTACGACGAGCTGCCCAACTTCACCGAGGTGCTCGACGACGTGAAGCGCCAGCTCGCGCTGTGCCAGGACAGCCGCGACGCGCTTGAGATCACGCCCACGCTGCTGCTGGGCCCGCCGGGAGTCGGCAAGACGCATTTCGCGCGCCAGCTGTCGGCGCTGCTGGGCACCGGCATGGGCTTCGTCTCGATGAGCTCGCTCACCGCCGGCTGGGTGCTGTCAGGCGCCTCGTCGCAGTGGAAGGGCTCGCGTCCGGGCAAGGTGTTCGAGACGCTGGTCGACGGCCAGTACGCCAACCCGGTGATGGTGGTCGACGAGATCGACAAAGCCAGCGCAGAGCACGCCTACGACCCGCTGGGTGCGCTGTACAGCCTGCTCGAAATCGACACCGCCAGCACCTTCACCGACGAGTTCGCCGAAGTGGCGATCGACGCCAGCCAGGTGATCTGGATCGCCACTGCGAACGACGAGCGCGCGATTCCCGAGCCGATCCTCAACCGCATGAACGTCTATCAGGTCGACGCACCCGACCCCGAGGCGGCGCGCGGCATCGCGTTGCGGCTGTACGAGCGCATCCGCAACGGCCACGACTGGGGCGAGCGATTCGAGCTGCGGCCGTGCGACGCCGTGCTCGATCAGCTCGCGATGCTGGCGCCGCGCGAGATGCGCCGGGCCTGGATGACCGCGTTCGGCAACGCGCGCCTGGACGATCGCGGCAGCATCGAGCTGCGCGATCTGCCCGCGCCGTCGAACCGGCGCGGCCCGATCGGCTTCGTGCAGTAGCGACCCGCGCGTCTAGACCCTGGCCCATCGCACCGACGCCTGAGCACGTCGCAGCATGCGAGCTTGCTCGCCGGCGCACGCGGCCGCGTTGGTCCGCTCGAGCAGGCTCGCCGATCGACGGGCGGGAAGATGGGCCCCGGACCTATGATCGCCCGATGTCCACCACGCTCGAGGGCCGTCTCGTCGTCGCGATCTCCTCGCGCGCACTGTTCGACTTCGAAGAGGAGAACCGCGTCTTCGAGGCCAACGACGACCGCGCCTACATGCAGCTGCAGCTGCAACGGCTGGAGCAGCCGGCGCGCGCGGGCGTGGCCTTCTCGCTGGTCAACAAGCTGCTGGCCTTCAATGCCGTCGCGCCGCGCGTCGAGGTGGTGATCCTGTCGCGCAACGACCCGGTGTCGGGCATGCGCGTGTTCCGCTCGGCGCAGCACTACGGGCTGCCGATCCAGCGCGGCGTGTTCACGCGCGGCCAGAGCCCGTGGCGCTATCTGAAGCCGCTGGCAGCGCACCTGTTCCTGTCGGCCAACGAGGCCGACGTGCGCTCGGCGCTCGACGCCGGCGTGCCGGCGGCGCGCGTGGTGCCGCACAGCGCGCGCGCATCCGACGTGCACCCGAGCGAGGTGCGCATCGCCTTCGACGGCGACGCGGTGCTGTTTTCCGACGAGGCCGAGCGCGTGTACCAGCGCGACGGGCTGGTCGCGTTCCAGGACCACGAGCGCATCCACTCGGCGACACCGCTGGCGCCCGGACCGTTCAAGCCGCTGCTCGAGGCGCTGCATCGCCTGCAGCGCGAGCCGGCGCACGACATGCGCATCCGCACCGCGCTGGTCACCGCGCGCAGCGCGCCGGCGCACGAGCGCGCGATCCGCACGCTGATGGACTGGCACATCGAGGTCGACGAGGCGATGTTCCTCGGCGGCCTGTCCAAGGGCGAGTTCCTGCGCGAGTTCGAGCCCGACTTCTTCTTCGACGACCAGACCGCGCCACGTCGAGATCGGCCTCCGCCCACGTGCCGGCCGGGCACGTCGCGGCGGGCGTGATCAACCCATGACGCCGTCGGAGCGCGCGCGGCCCGCTTGCACTGGGCGACACCAGCGCGGCGGCGGGCGTGGGCGTGTAGCGGCGCAGCGCTTCGAGGTCGAGCACGCGCACGCCGCCGTACTCGACGCGGATCACGCGCGCGTCCTGCAGCGCCTGCAGAGCCTGGTTCACACGCTGGCGCGACAGGCCCGACCAGATAGCCCAGCTCCTGCTGCGTGATGCGCAGCAGCGTGCCGACGCCGGGGTACAGCACCGGGTGGAACAGCGCCGCCAGGCTGCGCGCGACGCGCACGTCGGGGTCGCTCATGCGGTCGATCTCGCGCGCCGCGATGAACTGGCCGAGCCGCTCGTTGAGCTGCTCGCATCACGAAGCGGTTGAAGCGCGATCGAACGGTCGAGCAGCCAGTCGAAGGTCGGCACCGTGATGCCGGCGACCAGGCTCTTGCGCAGCGCCTGGATGTTGTAGCGGTAGGGCTCGTGCTTGAGGCAGGTGCCCTCGCCGAACCAGCCGCCCGGCGGCAAGCCGGTGAACGTGATCGGCATGCCCAGTGCGCTGTCGTTGCTCATCTTCAGCAGGCCATCGATGAGGCCGAACCAGAACGTCACCGGTCGTCCGACACGACACAGGTATTCGCCGCTCTCGGCGCGCAGCACCCGCATGTTGGCGGCGGCCACCGCGGCCTCGGCGGACGTGAGCGTGGTCATCCAGGGCACGCCCGCCAGCTCATCGACCGTGGGCGAGCGCGAGCGCGCGAGCAGCGCCGAGGCGGACGACGACGGGAACTGGCTCATTGGTGGAAACACCGATGGGGACGGACCCTGAGATTGTCGTCAGACAGACAACTTGGCGTCAAACTTTTCCCTAGCATCGCGGTCCGAACCGCCCGAGGCATTCAGGGGAGCGCCCGCCCGTGCAGACCACCTTTCCGCGACTGATGTGGGCCCACGCGCAGCAGCGGCCCAACGCGCCGGCGCTGCGCGAGAAAGAGCTACGGCATTTGGCAGACCATCACCTGGTCGCAGCTCGGCACGTTGGTGCGCCAACTGGCCTGTGGCCTGGCCGAAGCCGGCTTGAAGCGCGGCGAACATGTGGTGGTGATCGGCGAGAACCGGCCGCGGCTGTATGCATCGATGCTGGCCGCGCAATCGCTGGGCGCGATTCCGGTGCCGCTGTACCAGGACGCGGTGGCGGGCGAGTTCGTCTTTCCGATCAACAACGCCGAGGTGCGCTTCGGCATCGTCGAAGACCAGGAGCAGGTCGACAAGCTGCTCGAACTGCGCGCGCAGTGCCCGCAACTCGTGCGCATCTGGTACGACGACGCGCGCGGCCTGCGCCACTACGATGAGCCGGGCCTCGCATCGCTGGACGGCCTGGTCGACGCCGGACGCGCCTACGACGCCTCGCACGCCGGCTTCTACGACGCCGAGCTCGCGAAGGCGAGCCCGCACGACGTGGCGGCGATGTTCTTCACCTCGGGCACCACCGGCAACGCCAAGGGCGTGGTGCACACGCACTTCACGCTGCTCGACCGCGCCGCCGCCGGCAAGGCGTTCGACAAACTCACCGAGAACGAAGAGGTGCTGGCCTACATGCCGCCGGCATGGATCGGGCAGAACATCTTCAGCTACGCCCAGTGGCTCGCGTGCGGCTACATCGTCAACTGCCCCGAGTCGGCCGCCACGGTGATGATCGACCTGAAGGAGATCGGGCCGACCTACTACTTCGCGCCACCGCGCATCTTCGAAGGCCTGCTCACCAGCGTGACGATCCGCATGGAAGACGCGTCGCGTCTGAAGCAGTGGCTCTACAAGGCCTGCATGTCGGTGGCGCGCCGCGTCGGCCCTGCGCTGATGGACGGCAAGGCCGTCTCCATCATCGACCGCATCAAGTACACGCTCGGCGACTGGCTCATCTTCGGCCCGCTGCGCAACACGCTCGGATTTTCGCGCGTGCGCGTGGCCTACACCGCTGGCGAGGCGATCGGCCCCGACCTGTTCACCTTCTACCGCTCGATCGGCATCAACCTGAAGCAGCTCTATGGCTCGACCGAGACCGCGGTGTTCGTGTGCCTGCAGCCCGACCACGAAGTCAAGGCCGACACGGTGGGCGTGCCGATCGACGGCGTCGAGATCAAGGTGACCGACTCCGGCGAGATCCTGGTGCGCTCGCCAGGCTTGTTGAAGCAGTACTACAAGAACCCCATCGCCACCGCCGAGGTGCTGACTCTCGACGGCTGGTACCACACCGGCGACGCCGGCTTCATCGACGCTGGCGGCCACTTGAAGATCATCGACCGCGCCAAGGACGTGGGCCGCATCATGGGCGGAACCAACGATGGGGCCCTGTTCGCACCGAAGTACGTGGAGAACAAGCTGAAGTTCTTTCCGTACATCAAGGAGGCAGTGGCTTTCGGTGACAAGCGCGACCGCGTGTGCGCCTTCATCAACATCGACTTCGATGCGGTGGGCAACTGGGCCGAGAAGCGCAACCTGCCCTACGCCGGCTACGCCGACTTGGCAGGCAAGCCCGAGGTGTTCAATCTCGTACGCGAATGCGTCGAACAGGTCAACGCCGATCTCGCGGCAGACGACAAGCTCGCCGGCAGCCAGATCAGCCGCTTTCTGATCCTGCACAAGGAGCTCGACGCCGACGACGGCGAGCTCACCCGCACGCGCAAAGTGCGCCGCGGCCACATCGCCGAAAAGTACCAGGTGCTGGTCGACGCGCTGTACGGCGGCAAGAGCGAGCAGTTCATCGAGACGGCGGTCAAGTTCGAAGACGGCCGCAGCGGCAGCGTGTCGGCCACGCTGAAGATCATCGACGTGAAAACATTCCCCGCAATGAAGCGGGCGGCATGAACAACAGCAGAGCCATCGGAGACGTCGTGCTCGACGTCAAGAACATCAGCCTGAGCTTCGGCGGCGTCAAGGCGCTGTCGGACATCAGCTTCGACGTGCGCGAGCACGAGATCCGCGCCATCATCGGACCCAACGGCGCCGGCAAGAGCTCGATGCTCAACTGCATCAACGGCGTCTACCAGCCGCAGCAAGGCACCATCACCTTTCGCGGCCAGACCTTTCAGCACATGAACTCGCGCCAGGTGGCCGAGATGGGCGTGGCGCGCACGTTCCAGAGCCTGGCGCTGTTCAAGGGCATGAACGTGGTCGACAACCTGATGTCGGGCCGCAACCTGAAGATGAAGACCAACATCTTCCAGCAGGCGCTGCGCCTGGGTGCTGCGCAGCGCGAGGAGATGGCGCACCGCGAGTTCGTCGAGCGCATCATCGACTTCCTGGAGATCCAGCCGTATCGCAAGACGCCGGTGGGTCGCCTGCCTTACGGCCTGCAAAAACGCGTCGACCTGGGCCGCGCGCTGGCGATGGAGCCGCAGGTGCTGCTGCTCGACGAGCCGATGGCCGGCATGAACGTCGAGGAGAAGCAGGACATGTGCCGCTTCGTGCTCGACGTCAACGACGAGTTCGGCACCACCATCGTGCTGATCGAGCACGACATGGGCGTGGTGATGGACATCTCCGATCGCGTGGTGGTGCTCGACTACGGCAAGAAGATCGGCGACGGCTCGCCCGACGCGGTGCGCACCAACCCCGAGGTGATCAGCGCCTACCTCGGCACGGTGCACTGAAGCGAACGGCAGCGCGATGGGCTACTTTCTCGAAACACTGATCAGCGGCCTGACGACCGGCATGCTGTATTCGCTGGTCGCGCTCGGCCTGGTGCTGATCTTCAAAGCCTCGGGCGTGTTCAATTTCGCGCAGGGCTCGATGGTGCTGTTCGCGGCGCTCGCGATGGCGCGCTTCTCCGAGTGGTTTCCCAAGCTGCTGCATTTGGACAGCAAGGTCCTCGGCGACCTGCTGGCCTTCGCCGCCGCGCTGCTGCTCATGATCGCGGTGGCGTGGCTGGTCGAGCGGCTGGTGCTCGGCAAGCTGGTCAACCAGGAGGGCGTGACGCTGCTGATGGCCACACTGGGCATCAGCTACTTCATGGACGGCTTCGGCCAGACGCTGTTCGGCAGCGACATCTACAAGATCGACATCGGCTTGCCGAAGGACCCGCTCTTCCTGTTCGAATCGGTGTTCCAGGGCGGCGTGCTGGTCAGCAAGGAAGACCTGTATGCGGCCGTGATCGCGGCGGCGTTGGTGATCGTGCTGGCGATGTTCTTCCAACTCACGCCCACGGGCCGCGCGTTGCGCGCGGTGGCCGATGATCATCAGGCTGCGCAGTCGATCGGCATTCCGCTGTCGCGCGTGTGGGTCATCGTGTGGAGCGTCGCCGGGTTCGTCGCGCTGGTGGCCGGCATGATCTGGGGCAGCAAGCTCGGCGTGCAGTTCTCGCTCGCGGTACTCGCGCTGAAGGCGCTGCCAGTGGTGATCCTGGGCGGCTTGACCTCGGTGCCCGGTGCAATCGTCGGCGGCCTGATCGTCGGCACCGGCGAGAAGCTGTCCGAGGTGTTCATCGGCCCGATGGTCGGCGGCGGCATCGAGATCTGGTTCGGCTACGTCGTCGTGTTGCTGGTGCTCCTCGTTCGGCCGCAAGGGCTGTTTGGCGAAAAAATCATTGACCGGGTATGAAGTACACGATCAATGATTTTTCGGTGAAGGCTAACTTGCGAAGCAAGTTGAGCGCAGCGGGCCGAAACCAAAAGATCATCGTGGAAGGCTAAGAATGCTCTACCGCGAAAACGGCCAGTTCAAGACCACCTATGCGTCGGACCAGCAGATCTTTCCGATCCTGCAAGACCGCGTGGTGATCCTCGCCTTGGTCGCGCTGTCATTCATCGCGGTGCCGTTCGTCGCCAGCGAATATTTGTTCCGCGCGATCCTGATCCCGTTCCTGATCCTGTCGCTGGCGGCGCTCGGGTTGAACATCTTGGTCGGCTACTGCGGCCAGATCTCACTGGGCACCGGCGGCTTCATGGCCGTGGGCGCCTATGCCGCCTACAACTTCATCGCACGCATCGATGGCATGCCGCTGGTGGTGGCGATCCTGCTCGGCGGTGCGTGCGCGACGATCGTCGGCGTCTTGTTCGGGATACCGAGCCTTCGCATCAAGGGGCTCTACCTGGCCGTGGCCACGCTGGCGGCGCAGTTCTTCTGCGACTGGGCCTTCCTGCGCGTCAAGTGGCTCACCAACTACTCGTCGTCGGGCTCGGTCACGGTCGGCGAGCTCAACCTCTTCGGCTGGGTGATCGACACGCCGGCCGAGAAGTACTTGTTCTGCCTCGGCTTCGTCGCAGTGTTCGCGCTGCTGGCCAAGAACCTGGTGCGCAGCCACATCGGCCGCGAGTGGATGGCGATGCGCGACATGGATGTGGCCGCCGCGGTGATCGGCATCCGGCCCGTGTACGCCAAGCTCACCGCGTTCGCGGTCAGCTCGTTCTTCGTCGGCGTGGCGGGCGCGCTGTGGGGTTTCGTTTACCTCGGCTCGTGGGAGCCGGCGGCGTTCAACATCGACCGCTCATTCCAGCTGCTGTTCATGATCATCATCGGCGGGCTGGGCTCGATCATGGGCAGCTTCCTCGGCGCCGCGTTCATCGTCGTGCTGCCGATCTTCCTGGACAACCTGCCCTACCTGTTCGGGATTCCGGTCGACACCGCGCTGGCCGCGCACCTGACGTTCATGATCTTCGGCGTCCTGATCGTGTTCTTCCTGATCGTCGAGCCGCATGGCCTGGCGCGGCTGTGGTCGATCGGCAAGGAGAAGCTCCGGCTGTGGCCGTTCCCGCACTGAGATTCAGCGACCCGTCTTTCGAGTGCACCCGTGGGTGCCGAGTTGTTCTGTGAAGCAGACTTAACCTGGAGGCAGACATGAAGTTGAGATCCCTCGCCCTCATAGCGGCCCTGATGGCCGCCGGCACGAGCACCGTGCTCACCAGCGCTCCCGCGTTCGCGCAGGAGAAGGAGCAGTTCTTCCCAGTGCTGGTGTATCGCACCGGCGCCTACGCGCCCAACGGCGTGCCGTTCGCCAACGGCTACGTCGACTACCTGAAGCTGGTCAATGCACGCGGCGGCGTGAACGGCGTGAAGATCATCTACGAGGAGTGCGAGACCGGCTATGCCACCGACAAGGGCGTCGAGTGCTATGAGCGCCTGAAGGGCAAGCACGGCGGTGCGACCGTGTTCCAGCCGCTGTCCACCGGCATCACGTTCGCGCTCACAGAGAAGGCGCCAGGCGACAAGATCCCGCTGATCACGTCGGGCTACGGGCGTGCCGACTCGGTCGATGGCATGGTCTTCAAGTGGAACTTCCCGCTGCTCGGCACCTACTGGACCGGCGCCGACATCCTGGTGCAGCACGTCGGCAAGAAGGAAGGTGGGCTTGACAAGCTCAAGGGCAAGAAGATCGCGCTGGTCTTCCACGACAGCCCGTACGGCAAGGAGCCGATCCCGATGCTGCAGGAACTGTCCAAGCTCTACGGCTACGAGCTGCAACTGCTGCCGGTGACCGCGCCCGGCGTCGAGCAGAAGGCCACCTGGCTGCAGATCCGCCAGAGCCGGCCCGACTACGTGTTCCTGTGGGGCTGGGGCGTGATGAACTCGGCCGCGCTGAAGGAGGCGGTGGCCACCGGCTATCCGCGCGAAAAGATGTACGGTGTCTGGTGGTCGGGCGCCGAGCCCGACGTGAAGGACGTCGGCGCAGCGGCCAAGGGCTACAACGCGCTGGCGATGCAGCACGGCGCCGAGCCCGGCTCGAAGGTCGTGAAGGATGTGCTCGCGATGGTGCACGACAAAGGGCAAGGCACCGGGCCGCGCGAGGAAGTGGGACAGGTGCTCTACATGCGCGGCCTGATCGCCGCGATGATGGCCGTCGAGAGCGTCAAGCGCGCGCAGGAACGCTTCGGCAAGGGCAAGGTGATGTCCGGCGAGCAGGTGCGCTGGGGCATCGAGAACCTCGCACTCGATCAGAAGAAGCTCGACGCGCTCGGCTTTGCCGGCGTGATGCGACCGGTGAGCACTTCGTGCGCCGACCACATGGGCGCGAGCTGGGCGCGCGTGCACACCTGGGACGGTTCGAAGTGGCAGTTTTCTTCCGACTGGTACCAGGCCGACGACAGCGTCATTCGCCCGCTCGTCAAGACCTCGGCCGACAAGTACGCCACCGAGAAGAAGCTGCCGCGCCGCACGTTCGAGGACTGCCAGTCCGACTCGATGAAGGGCTGATCCCAGGGCATCCACTGTCAACGGCCCGCGCGCGACGCGGGCCGTCCGTCGCTTTAAACATGGCCACCGACATCCTGCTCAACGTCAACGGCATCGAGGTCATCTACAACCACGTGATCCTTGTGCTGAAGGGCGTGTCGTTGCATGTGCCCGAAGGCAACATTGTGGCGCTGCTCGGCGGCAACGGCGCCGGCAAGACGACCACGCTGCGCGCGGTGAGCAACCTGCTGGCCGGCGAGCGCGGCGAAGTGACCAAGGGGTCGATCGAGTTGCGCGGCGAGCGCATCGAAAAGCTGTCGACATCGCAAATGGTCGACCGCGGTGTCGTCCAAGTGATGGAAGGCCGCCACTGCTTCGCCCACCTGACAATCGAGGAAAACCTGCTGACCGGCGCCTACACGCGCGGCGACGGCAAGGCCGCGGTCACGCAGACGCTGGACAAGGTCTACGCGTACTTTCCGCGTCTGAAAACCAGGCGCACCGCGCAGGCCGCCTACACCTCGGGCGGCGAGCAGCAGATGTGCGCCATCGGCCGCGCGCTGATGGCCAACCCGAAGATGGTGCTGCTCGACGAGCCGTCGATGGGCCTGGCGCCGCAGATCGTGCAGGAGGTGTTCGAGATCGTGCGCGACCTGAACACCAAGGAGCGCGTGACCTTTCTGCTGGCCGAGCAGAACACCAACATGGCACTGCGCTATGCCGACTACGGCTACATCCTCGAGAACGGCCGCGTCGTGATGGACGGCAAGGCCGCCGACCTGCGCGAGAACGAAGACGTCAAAGAGTTCTACCTCGGCGTGGGCGGCGGCGATCGCAAGAACTTCCGCGACGTCAAGAGCTACAAGCGTAGGAAGCGTTGGCTCGCATGACGAGGCGGGCAGGCTGAGACGCGCAATCTTGCTGACACCATGGCCGACGACTGGGGCCTCGCGCCCCCACCCTTCAATCCCGAGCAGGCGCTGCTGCAACTGCAGCGCGCGATGCGCGACTGCAAGCTGAGCGGCCGCGCTAACGGGTTCGAGTGGCGCGGCAAGGCGGTGATCGAGTTCGAGATCAAGGATGCCGCGGTGGCTGCGCGCCTGGTGCGCCGGCTGGCGGCCACGCCCGAGTGGGACTCGATCCAGGTGAAGAACGCAGCGGACCAGCGCAAGCTGATCGATGAAGTCAAGAAGCGGCTCGCCCGCTGGCTCGAGGAAGATTGATGTCACACCCCCAAGCCGCCACCCGTGGCCCGACCGATAGCCACTACGACGCGCTCGAAGCGCGCGATCCGGCGCAGCGCGAGCGCGACATGCTGTCGGCGTTGCCGGCGCTGGTGCGCCGCGCGCAGATCACGCTCGCCGGTGCCGAACGTCTGGGTCGAGTGGACGCCGAAGCGATCACGTCGCGGCAGGCGTTTGCGCGTCTGCCGGTGATGCGCAAGACCGAGCTGTTCGAGCGCCAGAACGCAGGCCGCGCCGCCATGCCGTGGGATCCGCTGGGTGGCGCATCGACGATCGGCTGGCGCGGCATGGTGGCCGCGCACGGCGCACGGCGCGTGTTCCAGTCGCCCGGGCCGATCTACGAGCCCGAGGGAACGCGGCAGGACCCCTTCCGGGCAGCGCGCGCGATCTGGGCGGCAGGCTTTCGGCCAGGCGACCTCATCCACTGCAGCTTCAGCTATCACCTCACGCCGGCCGGCGCGATGATGGAATGCGGGCGCCCACACCATCGGCTGCGCCACGTTTGCCGGCGGCGTGGGCAACACCGAGCTGCAACTGCAGGCCATCGATGACCTGCGGCCGCACGGCTACATCGGCACGCCGAGCTTCCTGAAAATCCTCGCCGAGAAGGCCGCCGACAGCGGTGCAGTCGATCGCCTCGATCCGCAAGGCGCTGGTCAGCGGCGAAGCGTTTCCCGCCGTCGCTGCGCGACTGGCTGCGCGAGCGCGGCATCGAGGGCTATCAGGCGTACGCCACGGCCGACGTCGGCCTGATCGCGTACGAGACCGTCGCGCGCGAAGGCCTGGTGGTCGACGAAGGCGTGCTGCTCGAGATCGTGCGCCCAGGCACCGACGACCCCGTGCCCGACGGCGAGGTGGGCGAGGTCGTGGTCACCGTGCTGGCCACCGACTACCCGCTGCTGCGCTTCGGCACCGGCGACCTATCGGCCGTGTTGCCTGGGCACTGCCCGAGCGGCCGCACACAGCAGCGCATCAAGGGCTGGATGGGCCGCGCCGACCAGACCACCAAGGTGCGCGGCATGCTGGTGCATCCGAGCCAGGTGGCCGACGTCGTGCGCCGCCACGCCGAGATCGTGCGCGCGCGCGTGGTCGATCGAAGGCGAGATGGCGAGCGACCGGCTGACCTTCAAGGCCGAAGTGTCGGCGCGCCCCGCAGGGCTGGCCGAAGCGATCGCCACCAGCGTGCGCGACATCACCAAGCTGCGCGCCGATGTGGTGTTGTCGTCTGCCGGCAGCCTGCCCAACGACGGCAAGGTGATCGAGGACGCGCGCAGTTATAAGTGACCCGCCGAAGCGGCCTGGCGGCCGCCTCCCCCCAAGGGGGCGACGCCAACGAACTGGCAGAGCCAGATCCGCGGCGTCCGCTCGATGAACGCGGGGCTCTTCGTGGCCCGGGTTTCTTTCTTGCTCAGGACTCGATCTTGACGCCTGCTTCCTTCACGACCTTGGCCCACTTGGCGCGTTCCTCGTGCATGAAGGCGTCGAACTTCTCGGCCGAGCCACCGCCGTCTTCGGCGCCGTAGGTATCCATGCGCTCCTGCACATCGGGCATCGCCAGCACCGTGTTGACGTCGGCATTGATCTTCACGGCGATCGTCTGCGGCAGCTTGCCGGGGCCCACCAGACCGTACCAGGTGGTGGCCTCGAAGCCCGGGTAGCCCTCTTCCTGCATCGTCGGTACCGTCGGGTGGCCCTTGGCACGCTTGGTGCGCGTCTGCGCGACCGCGATCACGCGGCCGGTCTTCACGTGCGGCGTGGCCGCGGTCATGGTGTCGAAGCTGTATTGGATCTGGCCGCCGATCAGGTCGGTCAGCAGCGGGCCTGAGCCTTTGTAGGGAATGTGCAGCGCGTCGACCTTGGCGCGCAGCTTGAACATCTCCAACGCCATGTGCTGCGCCGACCCCGACCCCGCGGAGCCGAAGCTCACGCTGCCCGGCTGCGCCTTGCACAACGCGACGATGTCTTTCACCGTCTTGGCCTGCGCGTTGGGGTTGGCGATCAGCAAGTTGGGCGTCACGCCCACCAGCACGATCGACACGAAGTCGCGATCGAGGTCGTAGCGCAGCTTGGGCTGCAGGCTGGGCGCCAGCCCGTGGCTGTTGATGTGCGCCATCAGCAGCGTCGAGCCGTCGCTCGGTTGCGTGGACACGTACTCGGCGGCCAGCACGCCGGCCACGCCGGCCTTGTTTTCCACGAACACCTGCTGGCCCCACATCTGCGTCAGCTTGACCGACAGCACGCGCGCCAGCGCATCGGTGCCGCCACCCGGCGGAAAGCCCACGATGATGCGCACCGGCCCAAACGGCCACTGCTGCGCCCGCAGCGCGGGCGCAGCGAGCGTGGCCACGGTGGCGCCCGCTGCGCGCAAGATGGAACGACGTTGCATGTGAAAACCCTCCCGATCGAGAAAACGGTGCGGCGTTATGGCCGCTTCACGCCGCGGCGCGCAGCACCGCGGGCTGCGGGTGCGCCGCGAAAAAGTCCATCAGCGCCTGCGTGCCGCTGCCGGTCAGCGCCACACCGTGCAGCTTGAGGCCCATCTCGACACCGGCCACGGTGGCCACCAGCGTGAGGTCGTTGCAGTCGCCGAGGTGCCCGATGCGGAACATGCGCCCCTTCACCTTGCCAAGGCCGGTGCCCAGCGAAAGGTCGAAGCGGCTCGTGGATCAGCTGGCGCAGCGCGTCGGCATCGACGCCCGCCGGCGTGATGACGCCGGTGAGCACCGGCGAATACACCGCCGCATCGGCGCATTGGATTGGCAGGCCCCAGGCGCGTACTGCCGCACGCACGCCCTCGGCCCAGCGTCGATGGCGCGCGAACACAGCATCCAGCCCCTGCTCGAGCAGCATGTCGAGTGCCTCGCTCAAGCCGTACAGCAGGTTGGTGTTGGGCGTGTAGGGCCAGTAGCCGCCCTTGTTCATCTCGACGATCTCGTCCCAGGCCCAGAACGAGCGCGGCAGCCTGGCGCGCTTCGACGCGTCGAGCGCCTTCGGCGACAGCGCGTTGAAGCTGATGCCCGGCGGCAGCATCAGGCCTTTCTGCGAGCCGCTGATCGACACGTCGACGCCCCATTCGTCGTGGCGGAAGTCGGCGCACGCCAGGCCGGAAATGGTGTCGACCATCAACAGCGCCGGATGACCCGCCGCATCGATCGCGCGGCGCACCGCCGCGATGTCGGACGTGACGCCGGTGGAGGTCTCGTTGTGCACCACGCACACCGCCTTGATGCGGTGCGCCGTGTCGGCGCGCAGGCGTTGCTCGATCAGATCGGCCTGCACGCCGCGGCGCCAGCCGTTGGGCAGACCGGTGGCGGCGTCGCTGCCGGGCAGCGACAGGAACTCGGGCTGCAGCCCCAGGCGCAGCGCCATCTTCTGCCACAGCGTGGCGAAATGGCCGGTCTCGAACATCAGCACGGCGTCGCCCGGGCTCATCGTGTTGGCCAGCGCCGCCTCCCACGCACCGGTGCCCGAGGCGGGATAGATCGCCACCGGGTGCCGCGTGCGGAACACCTGCTTGCAGCCCGCCGATGACCTTCAGCCCGAGGGCAGCGAACTCGGGGCCGCGGTGGTCGATGGTGGGCAGGCTGATTGCACGCAGGATGCGATCGGGCACCGGGCTGGGACCCGGGATCTGCAGGAAGTGGCGGCCGCTGGGATGGTGGTCGAGGGCGATCATTGGGGCTGTGGCGGGCGAACGCTGAGGCAAATGCAGGCGACATTTTTTGCATACAAAATGGCGTTGTCAAGCCGATGGGCGTGCCAATTCACTCGAAAGTCTGGCGCGCGACACTGCTTGCGAGGCGTCTGTTTTGCATACAAAATTCCGCCACTCACGACCCTGGCCATGGCCGACGTCATTCCGATTCGCAGCACCGTCTTGCACGAACAGGTCGCGCGCAAGCTTCGCGCCATGCTGGTCGAGGGCCGCGTCGCGGCCGGCAGCAAGCTCAACGAGCGGGAGTTGTCCGAGCGGCTGCAGGTGTCGCGCACGCCGTTGCGCGAGGCGATCAAGCAGCTCGCGGCCGAAGGCCTGGTGGCGCTCAAGCCACACCGTGGCGCGGTGGCCATCGAGCTCGACGAGCCCGAGGTGCAGCACAGCTTCGAGTTGATGGCTGCACTCGAGGGCCTGTCGGGCGAGCTGGCGGCGCAACGCATCAGCGAAGCCGAGTTGCAGGCCATCCGGGCGCTGCACTTCGAGATGATGGCCGCGTTCACGCGGCGCGACCTGAGTGCGTACTACCGGCTCAACGCGCAGATCCACGCCGCCATCAACGCGGCAGCCAAGAACCCGGTGCTGGCACGCACCTATGCGCAGACCAACGCGCGGCTGCAGGCGCTGCGCTTTCGCTCCAACCAGGACGAGCGCAAGTGGAAGCGCGCTGTCAGGGAGCATTCGCAGATGATCGATGCGCTGGCTGCGCGCGACGCCGTGGCCTTGCGCGAACTGCTGATCACGCACCTGAACCATAAACGCGACGTGGTGCTCGAGATGATGCGCGCCGGCACGCTGAAGATCACGTCGAAGGGCTAGGATGAAGCAAGCGGGCATCGCTTTGCGACTTACCATCTGCGCGGCGAGGCAAAGCCGCGGGCGGGTATGCGCCGGCGCTCGAATGCGGCGGCCGGCCCTTCAGGCCGACTCCCCTGCGGTGCTCGGTCTCATGGCCCGTCGCGAAACTCGCTACGCTCACTATCATTCGCTTCGCTCGAACAATCGCTACGAGTCAGAAGACGTTGCGCGCTCAAGCGCGCGGCCACGAGCCCTGTGCTCCTCGGCGCCGCATATGTCGCTGCCGTCGCACACCCACCCGCGGCTTTGCCAACACCACCGTGCCCTTCGGCGAACACCACGAGCGCCGCAGCGCGGTGGGCGGTGCCCGGGGCGGGCGATTTGTGGGGCGGCGAGAAGCGCAGCGCCGGGGTCGGCGCGCGCAGCGCGCTTCGTTCGTCTGACTCGCCGTGATTGTTCGAGCGCAGCGAACGAAGTGAGTGAAGCGAGTTTCGCGACGCGACCCCGGCGCGAGCATCGCAGCGGAGTCGGAGCGAAGCGCAGACCGCCACACCATGAGCCCGCACCGGGTACCGTCCGCCGCGCCGCGCACCCTCACTGCACGAAGGCTCAACAGACAACAAGCGCCGAACGACGATGAAACCCGACGACGCGTCGCAGCTGCAGCCCGTCACCGACACCAGCGTGGCGCTGGCGGCGCGACTGCGCTCGCACACCCGCGGCGAGGTGCTGTTCGATGCGGCCTCGCGTGGCCGCTATGCCACCGACGCATCGATCTACCAGGTGACGCCGGTGGGCGTGTTCGTGCCCACCGACGATGCCGACACGCGCGCAGCGATCCAGATCGCGCGCGAGCTCAAGGTGCCGGTGCTGCCGCGCGGCGCCGGCACCAGCCAGTGCGGCCAGACCGTGGGCGCGTGCCTGGTGATCGACGGCAGCAAGCACCTGCGCAGCGTGCTCGCGCTCGACGTCGACGCTCGCACCGCGCGCGTGCAACCGGGCCTGGTGCTCGATCACCTGAACGCGCAGCTCAAGGGCCATGGCCTGTGGTTTCCGGTCGACGTGTCGACCAGCGCGCAGGCCACGCTGGGCGGCATGGCCGGCAACAACTCCTGCGGCTCGCGCTCGATCGCCTACGGCAACATGGTGCACAACGTGCTGGGCGCGCATCTGCGGCTGGCCGATGGCGGCGGCGCTGCATGCGGGGCCGCTCGCCTCGCTCGGCGGCCGCGCGGCCGACACCGCGCGCTTCGTGCGCGCACTGGCCGATGCCTGCCGCGGCGACATCGAGGCGCACTGGCCACGCGTGATGCGCCGCGTCGCCGGCTACAACCTCGACATCTTCCATCCGCAAAGCGAGCGGCCCTACACCGCCGACGGCTCGGTCAACCTGGCGCACCTGTTCGTCGGTGCCGAGGGCACGCTCGGGTTCGTCGAGGCGCTCGACCTGCAGCTCAGCGCCGCTGCCACGCGCCAAGGTGCTGGGCGTCGTCAACTTCGCGAGCTTCCATCGCGCGATGGACATCGGCGCAACACATCGTCAGGCTCGGGCCCACTGCGGTCGAGCTGGTCGACCGCACGATGATCGAACTGGCGCGCGCCAACCCGGCGTTCAAGCCGGTGATCGACAGCGCGCTGATCGGCGCGCCCGCAGGCGATCCTGCTGGTCGAGTTCAGCGGCGACGACCGCAGCGCGCTGCGCGCCACGCTGCGCGCGCTGGTCGAGCTGATGGGCGATCTGGGTCTGCCCGGCAGCGTGGTCGAGATGGTCGACGACACTGCCGCAAAAGGCCCTGTGGGAGGTGCGCAAGGCGGGCCTGAACATCATGATGAGCCTCAAGGGCGACGGCAAGCCGGTGAGCTTCATCGAAGACTGCGCGGTGCCGCTGGAGCACCTGGCCGAGTACACCGCCGCGCTGACCGAGGTGTTCACGCGCCACGGCACGCGCGGCACCTGGTACGCGCACGCGTCGGTGGGCACGCTGCACGTGCGGCCGATCCTCGACATGCGGCGCGATGGCGCGGCCAAGATGCGCGCGATCGCCGAAGAGGCGTCGCTGCTGGTGCGCAAGTACAAGGGCGCCTACAGCGGCGAGCACGGCGACGGCCTGTGCCGCGGCGAGTGGATCGCGCTGGCAGTTCGGGCCCAAGGTGAACGAGGCGTTCCGCGCGATCAAGCACCATCTCGACCCGGACAACGTGTTCTGCCCCAACCGCATCGTCGATCCGCCGCGCATGGACGATGCATCGTTGTTCCGCTTCCCGCCCAGCTACCGCACGATCGACATCAAGCCGGTATTCGACTGGTCGGCGTGGAACGTGCAAAACGACCCGACCACCGAGGCGATCAGCCCACCCGGCAGCGGCGGTGACTCGACCGGCGGCCTGGCCAAGGCGGTGGAGATGTGCAACAACAACGGCCACTGCCGCAAGTTCGACGCCGGCACGATGTGCCCGAGCTACCGCGTCACGCGCGACGAGCAGCACCTCACGCGCGGGCGCGCCAACACGCTGCGGCTGGCGCTGTCGGGTCAGCTCGGGCCCGACGCGCTCACCGGCGAGCGCGGTGCACGACGCGCTCGACCTGTGCGTCGGCTGCAAGGGCTGCAAGCGCGATTGCCCGACCGGCGTCGACATGGCGCGCATGAAACTCGAAGTGCAGGCGCAGCGCCATGCGCGGTTCGGTGCCACGCTGAAAGACCAGCTCATCGGCCGTCTGCCCGACTATGCGCCGTGGGCGAGCCGGCTGCCGTGGCTGCTCAACCTGCGCAACCGCTCGGGCGCACTGGCGCGACTGGCCGAGCGTGGGCTCGGGCTGTCGGCGCAACGGCGGTTGCCCGAATGGCGCAGCGATACGTTCACTCGCCGGTCGCCGGCCCTCGGGCTGGCTTCGCGCGGCGCATTGCTCGCGGCGCATGCCGACGGCGCCAACACCGCGGTGCTGTGGAGCGACACCTTCAACGAGTACTTCGAGCCCGACAACGCAGTGGCTGCCGTGCAAGTGCTGCAGGCCGCTGGCTACACGGTGCACTCAGTACGCAGCGCCAACGGCCGCACGCCGTGCTGCGGGCGCACGCACCTGGCGGCGGGGCAGACCGACGCGAGCGCGCGCCAAGGCCAGGGCATTGATCGGCGCGCTGCTGCCGTTTGCCGAGCGTGGCATCGCGATCGTCGGGCTCGAGCCGTCGTGCCTGCTGACGCTGCGCGACGAGTACCTGGTGATGGGCCTGGGCAACGCCGCACGCACGGTGGCCGCGCAGGCGATGCTGTTCGAGGAGTTCATCGTGCGCGAGGCTCGCGCGGCGCTTCGCACCCGAGTTGTGTCGAAGCCGAACAGCCGATGCTGGTGCACGGCCATTGCCACCAAAAGGCGTTCGGCCTGATGGACGGCGTGCTGGCCGCGCTGCGCCTGGTGCCCGGTGCGCAGGTGTCGATGATCGACAGCTCGTGCTGCGGCATGGCCGGCAGCTTCGGCTACGAGGCGGCGCACCACGAGGCGTCGATGCGCATGGCCGAGCTGTCGCTGCTGCCGGCGGTGCGCGCCGCGCAGGCGACGCCATCATCGTGGCCGACGGCACCAGTTGCCGCCACCAGATCGCCGACGGTGCATCTCGGCAGGCGCTGCACGTGGCACGGGTGCTGGCGCTTCACCTGGCTGACGACCCGACCGGGCCTCGTTGAGCCCGCACGAATTTCGCCGATCAGCGGCTACGCGATGCGCAGCGGGATCGTCACCGGTCCGTCGTTGACCAGTTCCACCTGCATGTCGGCGCCGAACTCGCCGGCTTGCACGCTGGCGCGTGGCGCTCACGGGCCAGGCGCAGCACGGTCTCGTAGAGCGTGCGGCCCAACGCCGCGGCGCGGCGCCGGAGAAACTCGGCCGGTTGCCGCCCGACGTGTCGGCGGCCAGCGTGAACTGGCTGATGAAAAGCAAGCCGCCTTGCACGTCCTGCACGCTGCGGTTCATCTTGCCGGCGTCATCGGCAAAAACGCGCAGCTTCAGCAGCTTGTCGACCAACTTGGCGGCCTGCTCGTCGCTGTCGGCCGGCTCGGCGCACACGAAAACCAGCAGCCCTTGGTCAATGCGGCCGCGCACTTGATCGGCGACCGTCACCTGCGCTCGCGACACACGCTGCACCAGCGCCATCACCTGGCGAGCTCCTCGGGATCGTTGAAGCGTGGCTCCACGTCCGATGGCAGCAACTCGATCCGGGCGCGCAGGCCGGGCACGGCGACCATCAGCGCCTGTTCGACGGTGGCCCGCAATGCTGCGGCACGCTGCAGCGTCCAGCTCGCCGGCATGTGCATGTGCAAGTCAACGAATCGGCGTTGTCCGGCACGCCGCGTCACCACGTGGTCGAAGCGGATCGCCTGGTGCGCGAATTCGCGCAGCGTGTCGTCGATCTGCTGCTGCACGTCGGGCTCGAGCGCGCGGTCCATCAAACCGTCGGCAGCGCCCCACAACAGACGCACGGCTTCGCGCACGATGTTCAGCGCCACCGCGATGGCGATCACCGGATCGAGCCACAGCCAGCCGGTGGCCGCCACAGCCATCAGCCCGACCACCACGCCGGCCGACGTCCATACATCGGTGAACAGGTGGCGCGCGTCGGCCTCGAGTGCCACCGAGCGATGCTCGCGCGCCTTGCGCATCATTGCGTAGGCCAGTGCGCCGTTGATCACCGAGCTGAGCACCGACAGCCCGAGGCCCAGGCCCAGCGATTGCAGTGACTGCGGGTGAAACAGTCGCTCGGCGGCGGCCCAGATGATGCCAAGCGCCGCGGCCAGGATCAGCAGGCCTTCGAAACCGCTGGAAAAGTACTCCGCCTTGTGGTGGCCGTAGGGATGATCCCGATCGGGCGGCGCTGCGGCGACCGTCACCATCAGCAACGCAAAAGCCGCACCCGCCAGGTTGACCAGCGACTCCAGCGCATCGGACAGCAAGCCCACCGAGCCGGTGAGCCACCAGGCGCCGAACTTCAGCGCCATGGTGGCCAGCGCCACGGCAACCGACAGCTTCAGGTACCAGCTCACCTGCATGCGTGCATTGTGCTTGGTAGAGCCACGGCGCCCGGTGGCGCCGCGCAGCGCTCGAATATCCGTGTGATTGAGTCGCCGCTCGCCAGGGACCACAATCCGCGGGCCGCAAAAGCCAAGGAGTCCCACGATGGCGCGCCTGAATGTCAACGGCAAGAACCACGACTTCACCGCCGAGCCCGACACGCCGCTGCTGTGGGTGTTGCGCGAGCAGCTCGCGCTCACCGGCACCAAATACGGCTGCGGCATCGCGCAGTGCGGAGCCTGCACCGTGCACATCGACGGCGAACCGGTGCGCTCGTGCGTGCGGCCGTTGTCCAGCGTCGGCGCCACCCAGAAGGTGGTCACCATCGAGGGCTTGGCGCCCCACGCGTCGCATGCGCTGCAAAGAGCCTGGGTCGAGCTCGACGTGCCGCAGTGCGGCTTCTGCCAATCGGGCATGTTGATGGCCGCGGCAGCGCTGCTGAAGAAGAAACCATCGCCCACCGACAGCGACATCGACGATGCGATGACCAACATCTGCCGCTGCGGCACCTACAACCGCGTGCGCGCGGCGATCCACGTGGCCGCCAAGTCCGCCAAGGCCTGAGCGAGGAGACCGCCATGAGCAACACCGCTTCCGTCTCGCGCCGTCGTTTCCTCAGTTCGTCGGCCGCCACCGCCGGCGCACTGGTCGTGGGCTTTCACGTTCCCGATTCGCCGCTCGTGAGCACTGCGGCCGCGCAAGGCGTGGCCGGCGAGATCAATGCCTGGGTCGTGATCCAGCCTGACGACACGGTGGTGATCCGCATCGCGCGCAGCGAGATGGGCCAGGGCACGCTGACGGGCCTGGCGCAACTGGTGGCCGAAGAGCTCGAGTGCGATTGGTCCAAGGTCACCACCGAGTACCCGACGCCGGGGCAGAACGTCGCGCGCAACCGCGTGTGGCAGAACTTCTCCACCGGCGGCAGCCGCGGCATCCGCGAGTCCAACGACTACGTGCGCAAGGGTGGCGCGGCCGCTCGCATGATGCTCGTGCAGGCAGCTGCCGACGGCTGGGGCGTGCCGGTTGCCGACTGCACCGCCGCCAACAGCAAGGTGCTGCACGGCGCCACGGGCCGCAGCGCGCGCTACGGCGAGCTCGCAGGCGCCGCCGCGAAGCTCAAAGCCCCCACCGAGATTGCGCTGAAGGATCCCAAGTTCTGGAAGATCGCCGGCAAACCCGTCAAGCGGCTGGACACCGCGCACAAGGTCGACGGCTCGCAGGTCTACGGCATGGACCTGCAACTGCCGGGCATGCTGAACGCCGCGATCAAGGACTGCCCGGTGTTCGCCGGCAAGGTCAAGTCGTTCGACGCGGCGGCGGTGGCCAAGCACCCTGGTGTGAAGAAGGTGGTCGCGGTCGGCGACAGCGCGGTGGCGGTGGTGGCCGATACCTGGTGGCACGCCAAGACCGCGCTCGATGCGCTGCCGATCCAGTGGGACGAGGGCGCCAACGCCAACACCTCGAGCAGCGACGTCGCGGCCACGTTGAAGGCCGGCCTCACTGCCGACGATGCGGCGGCCGCCAACAAGGTGGGTGACGTCAAGGCCGCGCTCGCGGGCGCTGCGCGCACGATCGAGGCGGTGTACTCATACCCGCACCAGAACCATGCCTGCATGGAAGTGATGAACGCCACCGCACGCTGGACCCCCGAGCGCTGCGAAGTGTGGTGCCCGACGCAAAACGGCGAGGCGGCGTTCGCCGCCACCGTGGAGGCCTCGGGCCTCACGTCGGCGCAGTGCGACGTGCACAAGATCCACCTCGGAGGCGGCTTTGGCCGCCGCGGCATGACCGACTACGTGCGCCAGGCGGTGGCGATCGCCAAAGAGATGCCCGGCACGCCGATCAAGCTGATCTGGTCGCGCGAGGAAGACATGCTGCACGGCCGCTACCACCCGGTCACGCAATGCCGGCTGGTGGCGGGGCTCGATGCCGGCAACAACCTGACGGCGCTGCACATGCGCATCTCGGGCCAGTCGATCCTGGCCAGCGTGTTCCCGCAGAACGTGAAGAACGGCCTCGACCCGGTGGTGTTCCAGGGCCTGAACCCGCCGGGGCCGGAGGCGTCGATCGGCTACACGGTGCCCAACCTGCTGATCGATCATGCCATGCGCAACCCTCCGGTGCCGCCGGGCTTCTGGCGCGGCGTGAACCTGAACCACAACACGATCTACCTCGAGTGCTTCATCGACGAGATCGCCTTTGCCACCAAGCAAGACCCGCTGGCGTTGCGGCGCAAGCTGATGGCCAACCATCCCAAGCATCTGGCGGTGTTGAACGAAGTGGCCGAGCGCGTCGGTTACGACAAGCCGCCGCCGGCGGGTGTCCACCGCGGCCTGGCGCAGACGATGGGCTTCGGTAGCTACGTGGCCGCGTGCGCCGAGGTGTCGGTGAGCGCTGCGGGCGAACTCAAGATTCACCGCATCGTCGCCGCCACCGACCCCGGGTATGCGGTGAACCCGCAGCAGATCGAGGCGCAGGTCGAAGGCTCGTTCGTCTATGGCCTGTCGGCGGCGCTGTACCAGGAGTGCACGCTGAAGAACGGCCGCATCGAGCAGACCAACTTCGACAGCTACCCGGTGCTGCACATGAAGGAGATGCCCAAGGTCGAGACGTACGTCAAGCCGTCGGGCGGCTTCTGGGGCGGGGTCGGCGAGCCGACCATCGCGGTGGCGGCTCCAGCGGTGCTAAACGCGATCTTTGCGGCCACCGGGAAACGGGTGCGTCAGTTGCCGATCAAAGACCAGATTCTGAAGAGAGCTTGAGGTGCCTGTTGCGAGCATCCATTTCGTTGATGTGTGCAGTGGCTGCGGCGTCGCAGCCGGCGCTGCAGCCCGCGCACGCGCAGGGCGAGCCCGATCTGCGCGCCACCTACGCGGTGGTCGGCGACGGCATCCCCAAACCGCTTTCCGATGACAAGCCCAACGTCGAGAACGGCCGACGCATCGTCACCGAGCGACAGTCGGGGCTGTGCGTGTTGTGCCACAGCGGGCCGTTTCCAGAAACGCGCTTCCAGGGCGACCTGGCCACCAACCTGGCCGGCACCGGTTCGCGTTGGAGCGAGGCGCAGCTGCGACTGCGCCTGGTCGACGCATCGCGCCTGAATCCGCAGACCATCATGCCGTCGTACTACCGCACCGAAGGACTCGAGCGTGTGGGCTGGCAATGGCGCGGCCAACCGGTGCTCAGCGCGCAGCAGATCGAAGACGTGGTGGCGTTCCTGCGCACACTGCGCGATGCGCCATGAACGATTCCTCGATGCCTCCCGACCGGTTGCGTCGTCAATGGTTGGCGGCCGGGTTCGGCGTCGCCCTGTGGGTGGCGTGGCGTCCGGCGCTCGCACTGTCTGACCAACTCACTGGCGCGTTGCGCGGCTTCACGGGCGGCGCGGCCACACGCGAAGGCAAGGTCAACTTCGACATCGCGCCGCTGGTCGAAAACGGCAACACGGTGCCGATCACCGTCACGGTCGACAACCCGATGACCGCCGACAACCACGTGCAGGCGATTGCCGTGTTCAACGAGAAGAATCCGCAGCGCGAGGTGGTGGCATGCAGGCTCACGCCGCGGTCGGGGCGCGCCGTGGTGTCGACGCGCATCCGGCTGGCCACCACGCAGCAACTCGTGGCCGTGGCCAAGCTGAGCGACGGCTCGTACTGGACGCACACGGTCGACGTGGTGGTCACGCTGGCCGCATGCATCGAGTGATGCTCACCACCCACATCGCACCATGGCCCGCACGCTGATCCACACCCCCAGCACCGCGCGCAAAGGCGAGGTGGTGGAGATCCGCACGCTGATCGCGCATCCGATGGAAACCGGCTACCGCGCCGGCGCCGACGGCCGCACGTTGCCGCGCGACATCATCCGACGCTTCAATTGCCGCTACAACGGCGAGTTGGTGTTCAGCGCCGATCTCTACCCGGCGATCTCGGCCAACCCGTACCTGGCGTTCTTCGTCACCGCCGAGGCCAGCGGCACCTTGACCTTCACCTGGGAGGGCGACAACGGGTTCGCGCAGACCGAGAGCGCGACGATCACCGTCTCATGAGGGTCCACGGCACCGCGCTGGTCGTCGCGACGGCGCTGCTCGCATGCGCGAGCGCACTGGCGCAAACCGCACCCGACGCACGGCGTTCGGGTTTCGACACGATGAGTCCGCGCGTGCAGGCGATGCAGCGCGACGATCAGCAGAACCCCGGCATGCTGTGGGTGGCCGACGGCGAGGTGTTGTGGAACAAGATCTTCGGCATCACCTTCTCGTGCGCGAGTTGCCACGGCGACGCCAAGAAATCGATGCGCGGCGTGGCCGCCCACTACCCCGACTGGGACCCGATCGACGGCAAGCCGGTCGACCTCACGCAGCGCATCAACCTGTGCCGCACGCGCCATCAGCTGGTGCTGCCGCTGCCGCCCGAGAGCGAAGAGATGCTGGGGCTGGAAGCCTACGTGGCGTACCAGTCGCGCGGCATGCCGCTGGCGCCGAGCGCGGCCAAGGAACTGGAGGCCCCGCGTGAGCGCGGTCGTCAGCAGTACGACCAACGCATCGGGCAGCTCAACCTGTCATGCGCGTTGTGCCACGACAAGCTGCCCGGCCACGTGCTGGCCGGCGCCACGATCCCGCAAGGCCACGTCAACGGCTACCCCACCTATCGGCTCGAGTGGCAGGGCATGGGCTCGCTGCAACGGCGCATCCGCAACTGCGTGAGCGGCGTGCGCGCCGAGCCGCCACCGTTCAATTCGGCCGAGATGGTCGAGCTCGAGCTATACATGGCGCAGCGCAGCGCCGGGCTGAAGATCGAAACGCCAGCCGTGCGCCCGTGATTTCTCGCCTCGCGCTCTATGCCTTGAGCGGCGGCGGATCGTATTGCCCGTGCAGCGCGCGCCATACACGTTCGGACGTCAGCGGCATCTGCACACGCTCGGCGTTGCGCCCCTGGCCCGCGTGGTCGAGCGCATCGATCACCGCATTGACCACCACCGGCGTGCCACCGATGGTGCCGAGTTCACCGACACCCTTGGAGCCGATCACATTGGTCGTGCACGGCACCGAGGTGTCGAACACGGTCTTGAAGGCGCGAAAACCATCGACGCGCGGCAGCGCGTAGTCCATGAAGCTGGCGCTCAACGGCTGCCCGGTCTCCGTGTCGTAGGCCATGTGTTCGCTGAGTGCCTGGCCGATGCCCTGCACCGCGCCGCCTTCGACCTGTCCGCGGGCAATCTGCGGGCTGACAACGCGGCCGATGTCGTTGACCGACGAGTACGCCACCACTTGCACGGCGCCGGTGTCGGGATCGATCTCGACCTCGCACACGTGGCACGCGTTCGGCCACGACGGGCCGCCCACCGAGCTGGTGGAATCGACGTAGATGCGCTCGCCCTTTTGTTGACCGGCCAGCTCGAACAGGCCGATGCCGAGGTCGGTGCCGGCGACGTTGAAACGCCCGGCCTTGTATTCGATGTCGGCGGCCGGCGCTTCGAGCGCGTCGGCGGCCATCTTGCGCGCCTCGTCGATCGTGCGCTGCGACGCCACGTGCACCGACGAGCCGCCGATGAACAGCGAGCGCGAGCCCGCGCTGCCGAAGCCGTTGTTGCGGTCGGTGTCGCCCATCACGACGCGGATGCGATCGAGCGGCACCTGGAACACGTCGACCGCGAGTTGCGCCAGGCTGGTGGCGATGCCCTGCCCCATGCCCTGCACCGCCGACACGACTTCGATCATGCCGTCGGGCGTCACGGTGACCGTGACACGCTCTTCGTACGCCATGCCGCTGGTCCACTCCAGGAAAGTGGCAATGCCGCGGCCGCGCAGCTTGCCGGCGCGCTTGGACGCTTCGCGCCGCGCCGCATAACCGTGCCAGTCGGCGAGCTTCAACCCCTGGTCGAGGATCTTCTCGAACTGCCCGCAGTCGTACACCTGCGCCATCGGGTTGGTGTAGGGCATCTGCTCGGGGCGGATCATGTTGCGGCGGCGCAGCTCCGAGGGGTCGAGCTGCATTTCACGGGCTGCGGCGTCCATCAGCCGCTCGATGATGTAGATCGCCTCGGGCCGGCCGGCACCACGGTAGGCGCCGATGGTGTTGGTGTGCGTCATCACCGCACGCAGCTGCAGATCGATGGCCTTGATGTCGTAGATGCTGGTCGTCACCCACGGGCCGATCACCAGCGGAATCAGGATGCCGGTGCCGGTGGCATACGCCCCGGTGTTGCCCACCGCCTGCACGCGCACCGCCAGTGCGCGGCCGTTGGCATCGAGCGCCATCTCGCAATGGCTGACCACATCGCGCCCGTGCACCGCCGAGAGAAACTCTTCCAACCGCTCGGCGCACCACTTCAGTGGACGCTTCAGCGTGCGCGCGGCGTACGCCAGTGCGATGTCTTCAGGGTAGGCGCCAGTCTTCATGCCAAAGCCGCCGCCGACGTCGCCGACCACCACGCGCACGTCGTCGGGCTTCATGCCAAGCGCATCGCACACGCTGGTGCGCACGCCCGATGGCATCTGGCTCGACATGCGGATGGTTAGCCGCTGGGTCTTGGCGTCGAAGTCGGCCAGCACCGTGCGCGGCTCGATCGGCGACGGCGCGACGCGCTGGTTGACGATATCCACCGCGACCCGCACGGCCGCGCTTGCGAACGCCGCGTCGACGGCCTTGGCGTCGCCGTGGCGCGACACCGCGGCCACATTGTCGGCCAGGCCTTCGACCACGCGCGGCGCGTCAGGCTCGAGCGCCGCCACCGCGTCGATGACCGCGGGCAGCTCTTCGTAGTCGACCATCAGCGCATTCGCAGCGGCGCGAGCCGCGTCGCGGCTCGACGCCACCACCATCGCCACCGCCTCACCGGCAAAGAGCGCGCGCTCGTGCGCCAACGCGCGCCGCGGCGCGGTGACCACGTCAGAACCATCGGCGCGCTTGAACGGCACCACCACCGGCAGCGGCTTGACGCCGGCCTCCACCAGCTGCGCACCGGTGAACACCACCGCCACGCCGGGCATGGCCAGCGCGGCCGCACTGTCGATGGCCACGATGCGGGCGTGCGCATGCGGCGAGCGCACGAACACCACGTGCAGCTGGCCCGCGGGCGCCACGTCGTCGGTGAACTGACCCTTGCCGGCGAGCAACGCCGGATCTTCGACACGCTGCACCTGCTGACCGCTGCCGAAGCGGCCTGCATCGACCGATACCGCGGCGCTCATTGCCTGCTCTCCGCGCGCAGCAGCCTGGCCGCTTCTTGCACCGACGCCACGATGTTGACGTAGCCGGTGCAGCGGCACAGATTGCCCTCCAGCGCGTCGACGATGTCGGCCTCGCTCGGGTTGCGGTTCTCGCGCAGCAGACACGCCGCGCTCATCAGCATGCCCGGGGTGCAGAAACCGCATTGCAGACCGTGACACGCCATGAACGCCTGCTGCAGCGCGTGCGGCTTGCCATCGGGGGCCAGGCCTTCGACTGTCGTGACCTCGTGCCCAGCCGCCTGCACGCCGAGCATCGTGCAACTGCGCGTGGCCTGGCCGTCGACCAGCACCGTGCAGGCGCCACACTGGCCGGTGTCGCAACCCACGTGGGTGCCGGTGAGCGCAAGCGGCCCCCGGATCACGTCGACCAACAGGTCGTGTGCTTGCGCCGGCACCTGCACAGCGCGGCCGTTGATCTTGAATTGAAGCGTCGGCATCCGGTCCCCGCAGCGTTCAGCGTTTCGGGGCATCGTAGCCGCTTTCATCGCACGGCCCAGCGTCGAGGCCGGCAAGCCCGCTGACCCTGGCGGGTCAGGCGCTGCAAGGACCGCGGTGGCGTTGTTGGGTGTGGCTGATATTCAGGCTGCGAGCATCACCGCCGCGTCGACAACGGCGCGGCAACGGTTCGAAGCCCCCCTGGATGCAGCCCTTAGGCGCGTGCGCGGCGCGCACCACCCAACATCAGGTCTTGCAGCCACAGCGCCGATTGCGACAGCATGTCGTTACGGCGCAACGATGTCGGCTCGTGGCGCAGGCCGATGGCGACGCGGCCGGTCCACCACACCATGCGGCCGGTACCCGGCAGCATCACCGGGCCCACGTGGCCAGCGGGAACCGGCACCGGGGGTGCGGCCTCGTTGAGACGAATGAAATCGCTGCTGAGTTCGTCGGTTTCTGAGTCGGTGAATTGCGACAACATGGCAAGCTCCGGAAATAGATTGCAACGAATGATTCAGGCAAACCGTGTAACGTGCACTGCCTCAGGTTAGGGGGCGTGTCTCGGGGGGTTGATTTGAACCCGCCGCACACTTTTTGTCACCGGCCCCTGAAATGACACCTGTAATAGCGGCAGCGCCACGCACCACAGCCATGGCAGCAGCGCCGGCGTGATGTCGGCCACCCGGCTTGGCAACAGCGTTTGCAACAACTCGATCATCAGCGTCCACAGGCCCAATGCGAGCGCCAACGCGCTGGCGCGCGCACCGATGTCGTGCAACAGCACCATCACGACCCCGAGCCAGAACAATTGCCACGTCAGCGCCAAGGTATTTGCGCTCAACGAACCCTGTAGCTGCGCGGCAAACGGCATCCAATGAAACTCGCCCAGCGACTCGCCGAATTCAAACGGCCGTAGTTCGTCGAAGGTGAACCACAGAAACGCGCTAAACGCGCCCAGCATGGCCGCGGCTCGCGCGGGCATTCGCCATGACGCCCACGCCAGCAGCAAGCCACACAGCCAACCCGCGCTGCGCGACACCGACAACGCCTGGCCCTCGACGATCAACGCGCCGCATGCAGCAGCCAACGGCAGGGCCATCAGCCACCACTCGCGGTGGCGCAGCGGCCGCAACAGCGTGCCCAGCAGCCCCAAGCTCAGCGCGGCATCGAGCGCGGCGGTCGTCTTCCATTGCGGATGCAGCAGCAGCGGCTTGAGCGCGTCTTTGATCTGTTGCCAATCGAGGCGCGGCACCAAGGGCCACCATTGCAACAGCAGCCACAACGCCACGAACGTGAGCGGTAGCCGCAGCTGCTGCGCACTCAGGCGCCCCATCGGCAGGCGCGGCGCCGGCACCGCGAGCAGCAGACCGAGCAACAGTCCGAGCGTGTTCCAGACCACGTCGGACCACACCGCATCGCGCGCCGGCACGAAGATCTGCACCACCTGCAGCGCAAAGGCGAAGGCGACACCGACGCCAATCACCCACGTCAAGCGAAGCAGCACAGCCATTGGCGAGCGGCGCAGCAGCGCCCAGCCGAGCACACCCACCGGTATGAACAGCACCACGTTGCCCACCACGTCGCCCAGGCCGGTCCACCACGAACGCTGGTGCATCATGTGATCCCACGCCGCGCTCAGCGACTGCGGCCACGCGAATTGCCATGGATACAGCGAGCCGTGAGTGACCAGCACCACGCACAGCAGCGCCAGCCAGCGCATGGCGCGCAATGCCTTCGCGTCATGCGGGTCGCGGTCGTCGTCGCTCATGCGTCAGGCGAGGATGGCGCGGCGCACGGCCGCCAGCGGCGCATCGTTGCGCAAGCGATCACCATCGACGCCGAGTTCGCGCCACAGCGTCGCGAGGTCGACCGCTGCGCTGCTGTCCCCCAACTCGCGGTGCAGCTCGCTCAACGTGGTCTGGCCGAGCGCTGCGTCGGCGGTTGAGAGAATGCGCTGCACTGGCCAGGCCACACGGTAGTCGCCGCCGGCCTGCAACACGCCTTGCAAAGCTTGCTGCAGGCCGCGCGTCGCGGGATCGCGCTGGCGAGTTCGCACGTCGGCCAACAGGCAGAACAGCGCGCCGCCCCAGTACACGCGTCCCCAGGTGGCCGTGTGATCGAGACCGCGGTCGCCGGGCGCTGGCTGGCCGAGCGGCATCTGCCGCACCCAGCCGCGCCACACCTGCGCGGCATCGATCAAGCCGGCATCCGCGCGCGCCAACGATTCGACATAGGTAGCGATGCCCTCGTGCAGCCAGCGCTGCGGGCGCGGCACGCGCGGCACGGCCAGATGCACCATCTCGTGCACCAACACCCAATCGTCGCGATACTGCGTGGCGGTGGTCTCGCGACCCAGCCGAACCCGTGTGTGCAGCGACGGCTCGCCGAAGGTCGCGCCACTGACCACGCCGCCGCCCTCGGTGCTTTGCAACAACAACTCCAGCTCCGGCACCGGGAAGCGCCCGAAGTAGCCCGACACGGCCTGGGCACTGGCCACCACCCACTGGCGCGCACGCTCGCGCTGCGCTTGGTCGAAGCCCGGTGTGAACTGCAGTTCGATCTGCGCGCCGGGCACCTGCACGTTGAGGATCACCGGCTGTTCGTCGTCGGCGACGACCGCTGGTGCGACCAACGATGACGCCACAGCCGCGAGCCACACGCGGCGCGAGCAGGTTGCGGCCACGCAGGGCGCGAGCCGGGCATGCGGATCGTGGTGATGAGGCGGCATGACAGGGCCCGACAGTGTGGCGCAGATCGCAGCGGGTCGAGGCGCGTGCGCGCGGTGCCGCCGCCGGCGGACCCCTGCGGCACAGTCCCGATTCCGACGCCGCGGCGAATGCGCCATCATTCCCGCCTTGCGGTGCCTGGCGGCCAGCCCGCACGCGCGGCGCGATTTCGAAGCACGCCGGCACCCACATGGAGGGCTCTTCGTCGATGCCTGGTGCACACGCCTTGTCGGCGCCGCCGACGCTGCCCGATCCTTGCGCCAACGCCGGCCCGCGATGGCTGCGCCCGCTGCTCGCGCTGTGCATCGCTTTGCTGGCGCTCGGCGGCTGCACCTCGCTGCCCACCGTGGATCGCCAGGCGATCGCCAGCGAAGCGATCCCGCTGTCGGAGGCCACCACGCTCGGGCGCATTGCCAATGCCTACCGTCCGGCGCCCGATCAATCGGGCTTCCGGTTGATGCCGCTGGGCAAATTCTCGCTCGACACGCGGGTGCAACTGGCCAAACGCGCCGAGGTGTCGCTCGACGTGCAGTACTACGACTTCGCCAACGACGAGACCGGACGCTGGCTACTGCGCGCGCTGCGCGACGCCGCAGACCGCGGCGTGCGCGTGCGCCTGTTGATCGACGACTTCTACACCAGCGGCAGCGACGAGCTATTCCTCGCCTTTGCGGCGCACAAGAACGTCGAGGTACGGATCTTCAATCCGTTCTTCCACGCGCGCAACGGCAGCCAGAACACGCGCTTCATCGTCTCGGTGGGCGACTGGAGCCGCGTCAACCACCGCATGCACAACAAGCTCTTCATCGCCGATGGCGCGATGGCGATCATTGGCGGGCGCAACGTCGCCAACGAGTATTTTCTGCGCGGCGCCAACAACGACAACTTCATCGACGTCGATGCCTTCACCGTCGGCTGGGTGGTGCCGCCGCTGCAAGGGCTGTTCGACCGCTACTGGAACGCCGACGCGGTGTACCCGATCCACAAGGTGACGAGCACACCGCTGAGCCCGGAGCTGCTGCGCGCCAAGTTCGAAGAGTGGACCGGCCCCGCGCTGACGCCGCCGCCCGGGCCGCTGCCGCCCACCGACATCCTCGGCTACGGCCCGATCGCCGAAGACCTGGAGGACGGCCGCCTCGGCCTCATCTGGGCCGAGGCCTACGTGTTCGCAGACCACCCCGACAAGCCATTCGACAGCGAGGCGGGTGGCGAGCTGCAGGACACCAGCGTCACCTACAACGTGTTCGAGGCGATCCGCATGGCCCAGAGCGACCTCGTGATCACGTCGCCATACCTGGTGCCGGGCAAGGTCGGCATGGAGCTGTTGCACGAGCTGCGCAGCCGCAACGTGCACGTGGTGGCGATGACCAACTCGCTGGGTTCCACCGACGAGCCGGTGGTGCACATCGGCTACAGCATGTACCGCGAGCCGATGCTCGACCTCGGCGTCGATCTCTACGAAATCAGCGGTTCGCGCGTCAAGAAAAACCGGCGGCTGAACCTGTTCGGCTCATCGCTCGGGCGGCTGCACGCCAAGCTCGCGGTGGTCGACAAAAAGACCATCTTCGTCGGCTCGATGAACCTCGACCCGCGCTCGGCCACCATCAACACCGAGCTCGGCGCGGTGATCAACAGCCGCGAGCTGGCGCGCGAGATGCTCCGCATCATCGACCTCGACCGCCTGCAAAGCGCGTACCGCGTGCGCCGCAAGGCCGATGGCTCGGGCCTCGAATGGCTCAGCGTCGACGGACGACAAGGAGACTGTCCTCACCGAAGAGCCCGACTCGTCGATGTGGCAGCGCTTCAAGGCCATGCTTGCTCAAGCCATTCGTGCCCGAGTCGCTGCTGTAGCGCGCACCCGCTACGGGGCGGCCGGTTTCTTGTGTGCCGCGCGGTGCGCGCGGCGGCGTGCCGCCATTTCGCGGCCCATCTCGTGGCGATCGCCCGCCAGCAGACGCGCGCGCGCCTGCGGGTACACGCAAGACTCCTCGAGCGCCATGTGGTCGTGCGACAGCGCGGTGAAGACGTCGGTGGCCTCGCGTAGAAAGTCGAGATCCCACAACGACTGCCCCGCCGCCAACGCGTTGAGGTGGGCCGAGAGTTGGAGCCAGTCCTCCTCCAACCAGCTGTGGTCCTGCTGCAGCCGCAGCACCGCCTGCACGACGTAGGCATCGCCGCTGGCGAGCGCCTTGGGGAAGACATGCCGCTCTTCATCCTCGTGGTGCTCGCGCGACGTGGTGGAGAAGAACTTCACCACCTCGGCGGCCATCGCGCGCACGTGCTCGCTATGGCCCTCGGATTCCAGCCGCGCCACCAACGCATTCAACGTGTGCAGCGCGCCCAATGTGTGACGATGGCACTCGTCGAGGATCTCGAAACCATCGCGCGTGGTGTGCGGGCGATTCTCGCTTGCAGCGACGCTGGGCTTGCTCATGGCGCCTCCTTGGCAACCGTTTGCCCAGCGTAGTGGGCTCGCGGCCAACAAGCCTTGACGTGGCGCAAGTGAGAGCCTTGCGCAGGCGCCTCAAGGCAGCAGATGGCGGCCGAAGAACGCGGTGATCTTGCAATCCACCTCGGGCAACACGCTGCGGTCGGGCAGCCGCCGCCTGCGCACGCCTCGGCGGCGACGCCAGAGGCGTCAATCCAGCAGCTGCAGCGTGGCCGGGTCGCGCTCGCCGTTGTAGTACTTGTCCAGCAGCTGACCGAACAGCAGCTCATGAGATGTCGCTCGCTCGAACAGCGTCAGGCACGAGCGCAGCTTGAGCGCGTCGATCGAGCCGAAGACCTGCAGCGCGCTGCGGCCTTGCAGCGCCATCAACAGGCCGCAGCAATGGCGCAGCCGCGCGCCAAGCAGCGTGTGCTGCGCGTACGCCTGCGCCTCGGCCAGCGAGGCGAGTCCGAAGTGCCGCGCCGTGCCGCTGCGCCCCAGACCTTTTAGCTGCGGGAAGACGAACCACATCCAGTGGCTCGTCTTGGCTCCGGCTGCGAGCTCGGCTGTCACCTGCGCGTACAGCGGCGCCTGCGCGGCAACGAAGCGCTGCAGGTCGAACGGGTCGGCGGTGGTAGAGGACATCGAGCCGCACAGCGTACCGCGGGCCGGCACGCATTGCGCGGCACCCGAGCGGCCGTACCATCGGCTCTCGCAAGGCTGATGCCGGCAGGGGGCTCGTCGCATGCGTGCCTTTCGTGCGCTGCTCGTGTGGATGACCGCCACGTCGGTCGTGGTGATGCTCGGGTGCGCGAGCACCGCGCCACGCCAGGAGCCCGCAGCTGCGGCCGTCCAACCGCAAGCACCCGAATCGGGCGCCGCCGAGTCGCAGGCCGCTCAAGCCGCAGCGGCTGCAGTGGCCGCCGATGAGGCCGCGCAGAAGATGCGCGCGCTCAGCGGCGACTGCCGCGCCGAGTTCTCCGGCACCTGCTATCCGGTGTGGTTCGGCACCAATCGCAAGCCGATCGACCGCAACAACCCGGCGTTGGGTTTCGGCTCCGAGGCGGATGATCACCTGAACTTCGGCAAGCGCATCGTGCGCATTCCGTTGAGCCACAAGGCCGGCGAATTGGGCTCACCGATGTGGCAGCGGCTGCTCACCGGCGTGGACGACCGGCTCACGCTCGACCCCGCCACCACACTCAGCGAAGACGCCTTCGTGCACGACGTGCGCACGTTCCTCGGCACGCTCGACCCCGCCGACCGCAACGTGCTGGTCTACATCCACGGCTTCAACACCAGCTTCGACGAGGCGGCCAAGCGCGCGGCGCAACTCGGCTTCGACCTGAAGGTGCCGGGCATCACCGCGTTCTACAGCTGGCCGTCGCTGGCCAACATCACCGCCTACGTGGGCGACCTGTCGCGCATCGAGGCGAGCGAGCAGATGCTGGCGGACTTTCTGGTCAGGGCCACCACGCTGGTCGAGCGCGGCAAGGTGCACCTGATCGCGCACAGCATGGGCAACCGCGGCCTGCTCGCGGCGATGCACCGCGCCACCACGCAGGCGGCGCTGCGCACCGGCGCGCACTTCGGCCAGGTCTTTCTGGCGGCGCCCGACGTCGACGCGCGCTCGTTCGCGCAGCTGGCCAGCGTCTATCCGCTGGCCGCCGAGCACACCACGCTCTACGTGGCCGACCAAGACAAGGCGCTGCTTGCGCTCGAATGGGCCACCGCCGAAGCGCGCGCCGGCGGCGCGCCGCCGGTGCTGGTGCTGCCAGGCATCGACACCGTGCGGGTGCGCGGCTGGAGCCTCTTTCGACTGGGCCACAGCTACGTGGCCGAAGACGCCAGCGTGCTGCGCGACATCCGCACCGTGCTGCATTGGCAAGAGTCGCCAGAGCGACGCCGTGTGCGCAACGGACAGCCGATACCCGACGACACGCCCGGTGCACTGGGTGCTTGGGTGCTCGGGCCATGAGCGGATTGCCCGGCCCGTCATCGCCGTACACCGCCGGCATGCTCGCCACTGCAACTGGCGGCATGATGGCGGCCCGACAATCTTTCCACTCACTGACCAAGGAGACCTGAATGTCCTCTCGCTCACGCTCACTGGCGCTCGCCGCCGCGCTGGCCACCACCGCACTCGGTGCGGCAAACGCCGCCAACTTCAAG
Source organism: uncultured beta proteobacterium (assembly GCA_963774185.1). Taxonomy (GTDB): domain Bacteria; phylum Pseudomonadota; class Gammaproteobacteria; order Burkholderiales; family Burkholderiaceae_C; genus JAEUPI01. The sequence continues at coordinate 117,155 of CAVZEK010000028.1, read as the reverse complement.
CTGATGAGCCCATCCATCAAACCCGGCAGCACGCTGAGCGAGGCGCAGGTGTTCAACGGCTTCGGCTGCACCGGCAAGAACGTGTCGCCCGAGCTCATGTGGAGCGGCGCACCCGCCGGCACCAAGAGCTACGCGCTCACCGTCTACGACCCCGACGCACCCACCGGCTCGGGCTGGTGGCACTGGGTGGTCTACAACATCCCGTCCAGCGCCAGCGAACTCGCCGAGGGCGCAGGCACCGCCGACGGCAAGGGCCTGCCCGCCGGCAGCGCGCAAGGCAACACCGACTTCGGCGCACCGGGCTTCGGCGGCGCCTGCCCGCCCAAAGGCGACAAGCCGCACCGCTACATCTTCACTGTCTATGCGCTGAAGACCGACAAGCTCGACATTCCCGCCGGCGGCACCGCGGCGCTGGTGGGCTTCATGATCAACGCCAACAAGCTCGGCTCGGCGACGTTCACCGCGAAATACGGGCGCGCGAAGTAGCGGTTTCACGCCATCTCGACGCAGCGGCACTCGAACTGCGGCGTCTCGATCAGCGCCCGGCCGCGATGGGATCGTTGTGGCCGGCCCGCCCGGGCGCGTCAGCGCGAAGCGCCGCCTCCGGGCCCGACCAAGTTCTTGCTGGTGTCGATCGGCACGGCCGTGACGCTGCCCGCGCATTGGCCTGTCTGCGTGTAGACCACGCGGCCGTTCTCGACGCACTTGCTGACCATCTGCCGCGCCGGGTCGGCCAGCGCGCGCGCCGGCAGCGGCGCGGGTCGGTCGGCCACCGCGGCCGGTGCACTGCCCTCCGGCGTGACGCTCTCGGTGGCGGCCTCCTCGGGCGCAGCGACCGGTGCACTCGCAGCCTGCGCATTGCGCGCTTTCGCCGCCGCGGACGTGCGCGTCCCCCAGTTGGCGAAGAACGGCACCGCCATGAACACCACCACCACCACGGCGATCCACAACAGCGGGCTCTCCTTCCAGGTGCGCTCGGGCGGCGGCTCGTCGGCCGCAACGGCAGGCGGCTGCTGGTGCGGCTCGTAGACCATCACGGGCTCGGTGGGGCGGTAGTCGTCCTCCATGGTCAGCGCCCGGCGATTTCGAGATCGCGCACCACTTGCTCCATCGTCTTGTCGATCACCAGCCAGTGGTTGTCGTCGAAGTAGATCTCGGCCTGTGTCTGGCTCTTGGTCTGCACGCAGCGCACCAGCCCTGGGTTCACCGCCACGTGGCTGTGGCCGCCATCCATCGGAAGCATCACGAAGTGGACTGTCATTGCGGGCCCTCCCGGCGCTGGCAATGCTAATCCCGGACCACCGCGGGGCGGCGTGTTTTATTGGCTTCGCGGGCGGAAACGCCCCGCTGCCAGGACGCGTGTCCTGGCGGCGGGGGCGCTGTCATATTGGCGCCAGAGGTTAGTGATCAAAGTCCACGTCGATTAGCTGCGCCTCGCCGTCGCCACTTTCGTTGTCCAGGGTCACGACCATCACGCCTTTGGCAGGCGTGAGCTGCCACTCGGCGGGGTTGACCGCGATCACGTTGCTGGTGTCGCTGCCCCGCGGGGGCACCGCAGCCGCGAAGCCGCCCTGACTGATGGCGCTCGACCAGACGTTGAACTTGGCCGTGCCATTGACGGTGTCGGTACCCCCATTGATCAGGTCGAATCCGGCGATCCGATACGTGATGCGCGGATTCGCTGCCGACAGACAGGGCTCCTTCGGCCGGCACAGTTGCGACGACAGCAGTGCCAGCTCCGCAGTCGTGCTGTCGGTCGGCGCGGTAACCCCGAAGGGGCTCTGGCTCACCGCCGGCGATCGGGTGCTGAATACGAACGTTCCCATGGTGCCGCTGAAATCGCCGGCGATGAGTGCGCCCGCATCCACGCCAACGATGATGTAGTCGTCGACGCCATCACCATCGACATCGACATAGATGTCGAACTCGTTGGTCGATGCGTTCGACCAGCGGTCGAAGGTGTTGATGGCAAAGACCAGAATCTGCCTCGTGGCATCAAACTGGAACGACTGCGTGCCGACGGCGCGAATGTCCATCGACGCCTTGCCCGGGGTCTTGCGGCCCTTCAGGCCCCAGGCGTAGAAGTCGGCATCGCCGGCGATGGCCCCGCGGGGGTTGGTCACCGTCGCGGTGGTCGACGGGTTCTTCGCGCTGAGCCGACCGATGCGGGTGGAGACGTCAGACAGCGCGCGCGGCACCATGTAATACGGCACACGCAGCGTGACACCGTTGTTGTCTGCCGCGCTCGCCGGCGTGAGCTCGATCAGGCCGGCCACTTCGTTGAACGACAGCCCCGCGCCGTTGGATGCACCCGCCGTCGCCACCGGCACGCTGAGCTTGACGCCGACCTCGGCGCTGCCGTGCGCAGGCACGGTGACGAACGAGCGATCGATCGACACGGTGTGCGGCGACCCGGCGGGTCGAGCCTGCGCGACCTTGAACGATGCCGGCGTGTCGCCGTGGTTGCGCAGCTTGATCGTCTTGCGCTTGTCGAAGTCACGGTCGATTTCGGCGAAGCCGAAGTTCAGCGACGTCAACAAGCGCTTGTCCTCCTCGTGCGCCACCACCTGCGAGAGCGTCGACTTGCCCGGCTGCACGAGACCTGTGCCGCCACGGCTGATGCGATAACCGGCCACCTGCGCCGGGTCCCCAGTGTTGACGATCGAGGCCATGATCGCCGGCACGCTCCAGGTCGGGTGGGCCTGTCGCGTCAGTGCGGCCACACCCGTCACGTGCGGCGCGGCCATCGAAGTGCCGGACAGTGTCTCGGCGCCGTTGCCGGAGCCCGACGCCGTGGACACGATGGCAACGCCCGGCGCCGTGACCGTCGGCTTCAGCCCACTGTCGCCCGTGCGTGGACCTCCGGATGAGAACGATGCGAAGCCGAGGAAGTTCGGGTTCGGGAGCTGCGCAGCGACCGCGGTCAAGCTGGCCGCCGCGGCAAGCCTGCCGCCATCCGAGGTCGGCGTGGCAGCGAGGCCCCGCACGCCGAAGAACGGGATGGTCACCGTGAACTGCTCGCCAGTGTCCGGGTTGGACGTGATCGGTCCCTCGAACGGCGGATAGCCGGTGCTGGTGTCGATCATCGCCGCCGCAACGGCGCCCGCCTTCTGGGCGAACACCGCACGGGCGACGCGCGCGCAGCTGCCGCGCTGTGTGACGACCAATTTGCCTGCGACACCAGCGGCGGCGTACTCGGCCGGGTCGCAGCCCAGCGAGACGGTGCCGTTCGCATTTCGCAAAACCACGACGGAATAGCTCGACCCGAAGCTGGCGCCATTCGAGTTCTGAACCGGAAGCGCTGCGCCGCCTGTGTTCAGCGTGAACAACGCACCGGGGAAGGTCTCGGTCGGGTCGCTGGCCGCTACCGTGATGGCGCCATCGGCACTGCCCGGGGAACCGACGATGTACTGATTCGGCCCTTCGTTGCCGGCCGAGATGACGACCACGACCCCAGCCTTGGCTGCGTTGGTGGCGGCCACTGCGTCGGGCGAATCCTTGCTACCGAATGGCGAGCCGAGCGACATGTTGATGACGTCCATGTCGTTGTCGACCGCCCATTCGATCGCGTCGACCACCACATCGGTCGATCCCTCGCAACCGAAGACCCGGATCGCGTAGAGGTCGGCCTTCGGCGCAACGCCCGGTCCGACGGTCCAACTGTTGCCGCTGATCGTGGTGGCGTTGTACGGGCCGGTATAGGTCGCGCCACTGGACAGGACGCCCGACCCCGCGGCAGTTCCGGCGACGTGCGAGCCATGGCCGACGGTTCCGCTCGTTGCTGCGGGGCAGTCGAGCGGATTGGGATCCGGATGCGGAATCGGCTGGATAAGTGGTCGCGTTCGGGTCGGCGTTGTAGCTGTCGCCCACCAGGTCGATGCCGCCCTTGACGCGCGGTGCCGCGGGACCGAACAGCGCCGGGTCTGCTGGGGCGGTTTCCGCCGCGTGCGCTGCGTTGTACGCCGCGGTTGTGCCCGGGCCGCCGAAGTTGGCATGCGTGTAGTCGATGCCGGTATCGATGATGCCGACCTTCACGCCTTCGCCGTGGATGCCCAGGCTTTGCCACACGCCGGGCGCGCCAATCAGCGGAATGCCGTGCACGTTGTTGGGCTTGATCGGCCATGCCGGCCGCACCGCGAGCACGCCCGGCAGCGCGGCCAGCGAGGACAGCCGATCGGTATTGATGCGCACCTTGATGCCGTTGTAAGCCGACTGATAGTTAGCCAGCACCGTGCCACCCAGCCCTTGGATCTGGCCATTCAGGGAGGCCTGAGGCGCACGCAACTGGGCCTTGATCTGCTCCCTCTCGCTGCGCTCGAGCTTGCGGCCGGCGTTGCCCTGCTGCACAGCCACTGGGTCGCCTTGCATCTCGAGCACCACCGTGATGAGCTTGCCACCGACGCCCAGCGGTGTCCACACCGGTTGGATCATGCTTTCGCTGCCGCTGGCATCGGGCCGCGCCGCACCCGACAGGGTTGGCGCGACAACCGCCGCAGCGGCGGATGCCAGCAGCGCCAAGTGACGGATCGAATTCAAGCGCATCGTCGCCTCCTTGTGGTTGACTCCCAGCCGCGGACGGGCCTCGGTAAGGCACCGACGCAGGGAGACTTCCCTGCCGAGCCGGATTGAAAAGGTTGTGTAAGAGGCGCACGCTAACAACGCGCCGCAGCGACCACCACTAGGGCAAACAAGGGGAGGGCCATTTCCAGGGTTGGCGCACCCGAGTTCAGCGGACACCAGTGCGCTGGTGCGGTCCGTCGGTTACAGACGTCGCCAGAGTGACGAAACGCGGGCGCGATTCCCCCGCGGCGAGCGCGGGCCATCAGCGCCCGCGAGCACTCAGTCGATGTGCAGCACCACGTTGCCGATGGCCTGGCCGCTCTCGACCAACTGGTGCGCCCGCGCGCACTCTGCCAGCGGCAGCCGCTCGGCGATGTTGTGCTGCAGCCCGCCGTGCACCAGCATCGCGTTGAGCGTGCTCACCGCGCGCTCGCGATCGGCGGCACTCAGGTTGTAGACGATGAAGCAGCGCAGCGTGGCGTTCTTGACGATGGCCGAGAAGAACGGCACCGCGAACTCGCCGGCGCCGCTGCCGTAGATCACCACGTCACCGCCGGCGCGCAGCAGCGCCAGGTCGGCGGCCAGGTTGGCGGCGGCGTCGACTTCGATGATGCGATCGAAGCCCGCGCCGCCGGTGAGGGCCGCGCTGCGCGTGGCGAGCTCTTCGCGTTTGTAGTCGATGGTGGCGTCGGCGCCCGCGCTGACGGCCAGCTTGGCCTTGACCTCGCTGCTCACCGTGGCCACCACCTGCGCCGCGCCCAGGCGCCGCGCAAACTGCACCGCGTAATGGCCCACCGCACCCGCGCCTCCAGCCACCAGCACGCGCTGGCCGGCCACGCCGCCGCCGGTGAGCACCGCGTGCAGCGCGGTGAGCGCGGGAATGCCCAGACACGCACCCGCCTCGCCCGACGCGCCGTGCAGCGGCACGGCTTGCCCAACCGGCACCACGATGTACTGCGCCGCGGTGCCGTGCGCGCGCCGCCACGCGCCGTTCCAAACCCACACGCTCTGGCCCACCCGCGAGGCCGGCACGCCGGCGCCCACCGCATCGATCTCGCCGGCGCCGTCGCTGTGCGGAATGATCTGCGCAAACGCCAGCGTCTTGGTGCGCAGCCCCGCGCGCGACTTGACGTCGCTCGGGTTGACGCCCGACCAGCGCAAGCGCACGCGCACCTCGCCCGGCCCCGGCTCGGGCGTGGGCAGATCGACGAGCTTCAACACGTCGGCCGCGGGGCCGGTTTGCGTATAGGCAATGGCTTTCATGGGGCGAGTATGGCTCCGCGTCCGGCTTGTGCGCCACGCGAGCGGGCCCGACGGCGCACAATGCGCGCCGCGGCAACCAGCCGCGCTACCGACGAGGAGGGCCAGCCATGGATGGCGCAGTGACAGCGAGTACCGACCCGAACCAGCCGCGCACCGTGGACGGCGGCCATGGCGTCACGTGGTGGACCGATGCCTGGGCGATGTTCACCAAGAACGCAGCGATCTGGATCGTGCTCGGGCTGGTTTTGCTGATCATCTTGATCGTGCTGGCCGTCATTCCGATCGTCGGCCAGCTCGCATCGACGCTGCTGCTGCCGGTGTTCGCGGGCAGCTGGATGCTCACCGCGCAAAAATTCGAGGGCGGCGGCACCCTCGAAGTGGGCGACCTGTTCCTCGCCTTCAAGGGCGACAAGCTGACGCCGCTGGTCGTGGTGGGCGCGCTGTTCCTTGCGATGATGGTCGTGATTTTTCTGGTGATGGGCGTGCTCGGCTTCGGTGGCTTCATGGGCATGATGGCCGGCGGCGCGATGGGCAGTGGCAAGGGGCATGATGGCCGGCATGGGCGTCGGCCTGTTCGCGATGCTGGTCGGCTTCGTGCTTTTCATGCTGGTCTCGACGGCGCTGTGGTTCGCGCCGGCGCTGGTCGTGCTGCGCGGCGTGGCGCCGGTCGACGCGATGCGGCTGAGCTTCGCTGCCAGCATGAAGAACATCGTGCCCTTCCTGCTGTGGAGCATCATCTACTTCATCGCGGCGATGATCGCGACGATCCCGTTCGGCCTGGGCTGGATCGTGCTCGTGCCGGTGCTGATGCTGACGCTGTACGTGTCGTACAAAGACGTGTTCAGCACTTGAGACAAGCGCGGCGGCATGGCCGTTGCCGCCACTCCAAGGCCATGCTCTGGACGTGCGCCTTGTATTCGCCGGGGATGCGCGTAGCATCCGCCCTCCACCGATCAGCGAACGCCTTTGTTGCCCGCCGCGACGTGCCACGTCCCCCGTGGCGCCGACCGCGCCTCCGGACTGCAGAACAGTCCACTGGCGGTGGTCTTGAGCAACGCCCGGGGGTCGCGCGGTTTGAGTCGGTTCACTTGGCCCCCACAGGCAATACAAGGAGAACCACATGGTCACCTACATCGGTTTGCTGAGCTTCACCGACAAGGGCTTGCAAGCGATCAAAGACACCACCAAGCGCGCCGCCGCCGCCAAGGAGACAGCCAAGAAACATGGCGTGAATCTGCGCGACATGTTCTGGACGCTCGGCGAATACGACGCGATCTGCGTGCTAGAAGCCGAAGACGAGGCCTCGGTGGCTGCGTTCAGCATCGGCACGGCGCTGCAGGGCAACGTGCGCACGCGCACGCTGCGCGCGCTCAGTGCTGCGGAGATGGACAAGGTCTTGGCCAAGCTGAAATAAGGCCAAGATTCGCTCCCAGCGAGCGAGTCAAAGCGCCGGTGCGACGAACAGTCACGCCGGCGCTTTTTCTTCTGCAGCAACAGATTCAGTTCGCGGTCGGAGGCTTCCAGCCGCCGCCCAGCGCGCGGAACACATCGGCCTGTGCAGCGGTGAGCGCGCGTTGCGCGTCGGCGTTTTGCGCCTGCGCGGTCAGCGCCAGGCGATCGGCGTTGATGACGTCGAGGCGGCTCGACTCGCCGCCGTTGTAGCGCAGCCGCGTCAAGTCAGCCGCGCGCACCAGCGCCTGCGCGCGCCGTTGCCCGCTTTGCAGCGTGAGGTTCGCCTCGCCGTAGGCACCGAGCGCATCGCGCACCTCCTTGAACGCGACCACCACGCTGTCGCGGTAGTCGAGTTCCACCTGCGTGCGGCGCGCCTGGGTGGCGTCGTATTGGGCGCCGATGCGCCCGCCGTCCCAGATCGGCTGCGTCAGCGCGGCAGCGAAGTTCCATCCCACCGACGGCCCGTCGAACAGGTTGGACAACTGCGTGCTCTCGAAGCCGTAGGTGGCCGTCAACGTGATGCCCGGAAAGTACGCGGCGCGCGCCGCATCGATTCTTGCGCCGGCGGCGCGCAGCCGCGCTTCGGCGGCCTGCACGTCGGGGCGATGCAGCAGCAGGTCCGACGGCAAGCCCTCGGGCAGGCCGCTGGCACGCAAGGTCGGCGTCTCGCTGCGGGCCACGCCCTGCTCCACCAGCGCCTTGGGCGTGCGGCCGAGCACCAGTGCCAGCGCGCGCTCGGCCTCGCCGCGCGCGCGATCGAGCTTGGGCAGCTGCGCCTCGTTGTCGATCAGCTCGGCGTCGAGCTGCTGAATGTCGAGCTCGGAGATGTCGCCGGCGTTGAAGCGCAGACGCTGCAGCTTCAGGCTGTCGCGCTGCGCCTGCACGGCCTGCCCGAACAACACCACCTGCGAGTCGAGCGACTGCAACGTGGCATACGACTGCACCACCTGCGCGGCCAGCGCCGTGCGCAGCGTCTCGCGCGCGTAATCGCTTGCCAGCAGCTCGTCGCGCGCGGCGGCGTTCAGGTTGGCCGCGCGCGACCACAGGTCGACCTCGTAGGCCACGCTCACGTTGGCGCGAAAGTCGTTGAAGGTCAGCTGGTTGCCACCGATGGTGAGCGGCGCGTTGGGCCCAAACTGCTGCCGGCTGCCCGACAGGTTGCCGCTGACGTTGGGCAACTGGTTGGCGTGCGCGGCGCGCAGCGCGGCGCGCGACTCGTCGATGCGCGCCATCGCGCGCGCCAGGTCGCGGTTGTTGTCCAGCGCCTCGGCCACCAGTGCATCGAGCTTGGCGTCGTTGAAGCTCTTCCACCAGTCGGGCGCCACGTTGGCAACGGCGGTGCCAGCGGGCAATTCGAGCTGCGGCGTCTCATGCTTTTCGGCGGGCGGCACGGCGCAACCCACCAGCCACACAGCCGCCCATACGGCAGCGCCGGCGACCTGCAAACGCTTCACGCCGATTCTCCTTTCGCGCTTCACGCCGGCTCTCCTTTCACATCGGGCAACACCGGGCCGACCGGGCCCGTGCGGTGCGGATGGTTCAGCGCGCCGGTGGTGGCCGCATGCGCATGCACGTGCTGCGCCTCGGCCTGGATCTCTTGCGTGCTGCGCGATTCGCGCAGCCTTCGCGCCGTGATGATCTTGAAGAACATCGGCACGAAGAAGATCGCGAGGAAGGTCGCGGCCAACATGCCGCCCATCACGCCGGTGCCCACCGAGCGCCGCGCCGCGGCGCCCGCGCCGCTGGAATACGCCAGCGGCAGCACGCCGAGGATGAACGCCAGCGAGGTCATGATGATCGGCCGGAAGCGCAACCGTGCCGCCTCGAGCGCAGCCGGCCGATGCGCTCATGCCCTCGTGGTGCTTGAGCGATGCGTACTCGACGATCAGGATCGCGTTCTTCGCCGCCAGACCGAGCAGCGTGACCAGGCCGATCTGGAAGTACACGTCGTTGGTCATGCCGCGCAGCCACACCGCGGCCAGTGCGCCGAAGGTGCCGAACGGCAATGCCAGCAACACGCTCAGCGGCAGCGACCACTTCTCGTACTGCGCCGACAGGATCAAGAACACCATCAGCGCACCGAGCACCAGCGCCAGCCCCGAGGTGCCCGACGAGCGCTTCTCCTGGTACGACGCGCCGCCCCAGTCGTAGCTGAAGTCGGGCGGCAACACCTGCTTGGCGATGCGCTCGACTTCGGCGATCGCCTGCCCCGAGCTGATGCCGGGCGCGCCCTGGCCGAACATCTTCACTGCCGGCAAGTTGTTGAAGCGGTCCAGCGTCTCGGGCCCCGACGAGTACTTGATGCTCGCCAGCGCCGACACCGGCACCATGTCTCCACTGGTCGAGCGCACCCACATGCGGCCGATGTCGTCGGGCCGCTTGCGAAAGCCCGCCTCGGCCGACATCAGCACCTGCCAGGTGCGGCCGTACTTGTTGAAGTCGTTGACGTAGTAGCTGCCGAGCGTGGACGACAGCGTGTTGAACAGTTCGTCCACCGGCACGCCGAGCGCCTTGGCGCGCTCGCGGTCGACCTCCACGTACAGCTGCGGCGACGCTGGCGCGCCACAAGGTCTGCACGCCGCCCAGCATCTTGCTCTGGCTCGCCGCGCCCATGAACTGCTGCGACACCTGCGCCAGCCGCTGCGAGCCGCCCTCGCCGCGGTTTTGCACGTAGAACTCGAAGCCGCCCGCGGTGCCGAGGCCGAAGATCGGCGGCGGGTTGAACGCCAGCACCAGCGCCTCCTTGATGTGCCCGGTCTTCATGAACAGCTCGCCCACCAGCGCCTGCACCGGCACGGGACGCTTGTCCCAGTCGGTCTGTGTGACGAAGATCGTGGCCGCGTTGTTGCGGTAGCCGCCGCCGAGGAAGTCGAAGCCGGTGAAGGCGATCGCGTCGAGGTTGTAGGGGTTGCTCTTGATGATCTTGACCACCTCGCCCACCACCTCGTCGGTGCGCTGCAGCGACGCGCCGTCGGGCAGGATCACCGCCGAGATGTAGAAGCCCTGGTCTTCGTCGGGCACCAGCGATCCCGGCGTGATGCGCCACAAACCGACCGCGAGCATCACCATGCCGGCGAACAGCGCCAGGCCGATGCCGGCGCGCCGCACCATGAAGCCCACGCCTTTGACATAGCCCCCGGTGATGCGCTGAAACACCCGGTTGAACGCCGCGAACAACCGCCCCGGCGCCTTGTGCTCACGCTTGAGCAGGATCACGCACAGGCTCGGCGTCAGCGTGAGCGCGACGATGCCCGAGATCACCACCGCGATCGAGATCGTGACGGCGAATTGCCGGTACAACTCGCCGGTGAGGCCGCCCAGGAAGGCGATCGGCACGAACACCGCGCACAACGTGAGCACGATCGCGATCACCGGGCCCGACACCTCGCGCATCGCCTTGATCGCCGCCTCGCGCGCGGCCATCTGCTCCTCGTGCATGATGCGTTCGACGTTCTCCAGCACGACGATCGCGTCGTCGACCACGATGCCGATCGCCAGCACCATGCCGAACAGCGTGAGCGTGTTGATCGAATAACCGAGCAGCAGCAAACCCGCCAGCGTGCCGATCAGCGACACCGGCACCGCCACCACCGGAATGAACGTGGCGCGCCAGTTCTGCAGGAACAGAAACACCACCAGGATCACGAGCACCATCGCTTCGCCGAGCGTCTTGGCCACCTCCTCGATCGACACCTTGACGAAGCGCGTGGTGTCATACACCACCGAGTGCACGATGCCCTTGGGAAACCGTTTGCTCAACTCATCGACCGTGCGATCGACCTCCTTGGCCACGTTGAGTGCATTGGCGCCCGGCTGCAGGAAGATGCCCACCAGCGTGGCGGCCTTGCCGTTGACGCGGCCGATGAAGTCGTAGTCCTTCGAACCGAGCTCGACGCGCGCCACGTCTTTCAGGCGCAGCGTGCTGCCGTCGGGGTTGGCGCGCACGATGATCTCTTCGAACTGCTTGGGATCCGACAGCCGCCCCTGCGTGGTGATGGTGTAGACCATCTCCTGCGCGCCGCCGGTGGGCGCCTGGCCCACCTTGCCGGCCGCGAACTGCGCGTTCTGCTCGTTGACGGCGCGCGCGATGTCGCTGGTGGTGAGCTTCAACTGCGCCAGCCGATCCGGGCGCAGCCAGATGCGCATCGCGTAGTCCTTGGCGCCGAAGATCTGCACGTTGGTGGTGCCCGGCACGCGCTTGAGCGAATCGAGCACGTTGAGCGTCACGTAGTTGCTGATCGTCAGGTCGTCCTTGCTGCCGTCGTCGGAGTAGAACGCCAGCACCTGCAGAAACGCCGACGAGCCCTTCTCCACCGTCACGCCCTGGCGGCGCACCTCTTGCGGCAGCTTGGTCTCGACCTGCTTGACGCGGTTGTTGACGATCTGCGCCGCCTGGTCGACATCGGTGCCGATGTCGAAGCTGATCTGGATCACCACCGTGCCATTCGACGTGGAGGTGGAGCCCATGTAGATCATGTGCTCGACGCCGTTGATGGCGTTCTCGAGCGGCGCGGCCACTGTCTGCTCGATGACCTCGGCGCTGGCGCCGGGGTAGATGGCGGTGACGCTCACCACCGGCGGCGCGATCTCGGGGTATTGCGCGATCGGCAGGGATCGCGTGGCCGACAGGCCCGCGATCACGATGAAGATCGCCAGCACGGCCGCGAAGATCGGCCGGTCGATGAAGAAACGCGAGAACATGCTCGGTCCCCTTGCTTGTTCGGTTTGGGCTTACCTGGATGCCGGCTTTGGGCGCCGCCGCGGCTGCGGGCGCGCCGCCGGCCGGCGCACTGGCCGCGCCCGCCGGCGCCACCTGCACCGGCGCGCCGGGAAAGAAGATGCGCGCCATGCCGTCGACGATCACCGGATCGCCGGGCACCAAGGCCCTGGTTGATGATCCAGTTGTCGCCGATCTGGTCGCCCACCTGCACCGGCTTGGGCATCGCCTTGTTGTCGGCCACCACGTAGACGAACTTGCCCTGCGGCCCTTCGAGCACCGCGCGCGAGGGCACCAGCACTGCCTTGGGCTTGGTGGCACCGGTCAGGCGCACACGCACGAACTGGCCCGGCTTCAGCGCGCCATCGGGGTTGGGCACCTCGGCCTCGGCCTCCACCGTGCCGGTGTTGCCCGACACCCGCGTGTCCGAGAACAACAGCTTGCCCTTGCGCGGGTACACGCTGCCGTCGGCGAGCTTGACCTCGACCGTGAACGCTTCGTGCGCCGGCAACTACAGCTGGCCCGCGGCCGACCTCGCTGCGCCACTTCATCTGATCGGTGTCGGCGATGCCGAAGCGCACCTTCACCGGGTCGGTCTGCGTCAGCGTGGTCAACAGCACGTGCCGGGCCGGAGACCAGCGTGCCCTCGGAAACCTGCGAGCGCCCGGCCGCACCCGACAGCGGCGCCTCGACCTTGGTGTACTCGAGGTTCAGCGCGGCCTCGGCGCGGCGCGCCTGCGCGGCCTTGAGGTCGGCACGCGCCACCTGCTCGGCCGACGCTGCATCGTCGTACTTCGCGCTGGCTCACGGCGCGCGCATCCCACAGCGGCTTCAGGCGCGCCAACGTGCGCGTGCGCCTGCGCAAGCTTGGCCTCGGCCGATGCCACGTCGGCATCGGCGCGATTGAGCGCCACCTGAAACGGCACCGGGTCGAGGCTGTACAGCGACTGGCCCTTCTTGACGTTGCCGCCCTCGGTGAAGTTGCGCTTGAGCAGGATGCCCGCCACGCGCGCGCGCACCTCCACGTCGCGCGAGCCGGCGGTCTGGCCCACGTATTCGTAATTCATCGCCAGGTTGCTGGCGGCCACCGACATCACCGCCACCGCCGCAGGTGGCGGGCCGCCGTGGCCGGCGGCGCCTTGCGCGTGCGAGACGTCGGGGCCGCAGCCGATCAGCGTGATCGAGGCGGCGGCGATGCTGGCCAGCACGATTGCTGCGTGAAGCGCACCCGCGCGCAATTTGTGCGCGTTCGAGCAAGATGACTTTTGCGTGACAGGCGTGGGCATGTGAGCGGCCCTTTCAAAGAAATGTTGGCTATCGGAAAACATTGGCCGAGCAGCAAGCAGCGGCAACGCCGGCTGCTCGCGCACAAAGAAGGAGTCCTCCGATGGCGCAGTCTAAGTACGGCTTGTTGTCCCCATCACAACTGGGGAAGCCCGTGTCCATTTCAGATGTAATGGCGGCGCGCATCGATGCATTTGCTTGCTTCAGACGAAAGACGATCGACGATGTGGAAAATCGACAAAGGCACGCAAAATTTGCACCGGATGGATGATCACCATCGCGCAGCGGAGGCTTGACAGTGAACGCCAACCAGACCGCCGCCGACGCGCTGGCGCTGTTTCAACAACACGCGGCCAACGCGCGGTTCCAAGCGGCGCCGCCTCTGTCGGCGACCACGCTGCAGGCTGCCTATGACGTGCAACGTCAATACGTGGCCTTGCTTCAACGCGAAGCCGGCGCTGTGGTCGGCTACAAGATCGGCCTCACGTCAGCGCGCATGCAAGCCATGTGCCGGATCGACGAGCCCATTTGTGGGGCGGTTTTGGCCAAGCGAGTGCATGCCAGCGATGCGGTCTTGCAGCGCAGCGCCTACGGCCGCCTGGGCCTGGAGTTCGAGATCGCGGTGCGCATGGGGTCGGACGTGCAACACGCCGGTCACACGGCAAGCAGCGTGCGCAGCCACGTCGACGCCGTGTGTGCAGCGATCGAAATCGTCGACGACCGCCACGCCGACTATGCCCGGCTCGATGTGCGCGCGCTGGTGGCCGACAACTCGTGGAACGCCGGCGTGGTGTTGTCGCGCTGGACGACGCGATGGCCCGATCTGCCGTCGGTGGAGGGCATCGTCCGCATCGGCCCGCAGATCATCGATCGCGGGTTCGGGCGCGACGTGTTGGGTGATCCGCTGGTGGTGGTGGCCTGGCTCGCCAATCACCTGGCCGCTCGCGGCGAGCGCCTGCGAGCCGGCCAGATCGTGATGACGGGCAGCCTGGTGCCGACGCGGTTTCCGACCGAAGACGCGACCTACCGCTTCGATGTGCAAGGCATCGGCTCCGTGAGCGTGAGTGTGGCGGCTTAGGCGCATCGCCGGCGGGCGCGTGCCACCACGCAATCCGCCCGCAACGCGGACACCCGCGCGCAGAAAAAAGAGTTGAACCGCCGCCGCCAGGCCGCCAACACACCGGCTCACGCCCGACCGTCCGGGCTGCATTTGAACTGGAGTGCTCGATGACCACCATGCCTCTCGTGAGCGGCGGCGGCGCCACGCCCACGCTGCCCGAACCCGCGACCCATCTCGACACCACCCCTTCGGGGGATGCGCTCGGCGCCGGCAGCGACGCGCTCGGCGGCGTCCACGGCGCCGGTGACGCGCTCGCGCTCTTCGGCGCATCGCACGAGCTGCACCCGCTGGCGCAGCAGCATCAACAACAGGTGGCCTACTTCGGCAACGACGTGGCGCAGGCCGGCGCCACCAAGGCCGCCGCGCACAAGGTGGTGCCCGACGCCGCCACGCGCACCTACGACGTGGCCACCACCTCGCAGGCCGACATCGACGCGCTGAAGAACAGCCCCGACCCCAAGCAGCAGCGCCTGGGCCACACGATCGAGAACGCCAAGGCCGCGTATGGCGACCTGCTGGATAAGGACATCAAGATCGCGGCGGCGCTGAACGCCGGCAACGGCGGCGAGCCGGTGCTGACGATCACCTCCGAAAAATTCAGGTACACCGAGCCCACGCGCGTGCACACCCACTACCACGGCGACAACGCCACCGTGGGCGACCCCGTGGGCTCCAAGGCCGGGCAGAACTCGCGCATCCGCGAGATCCTGGCGCGTGACCCGCAGACAGTGTTCGTATTGCCCGAGTGCAGCAACGCCACGCCGACGGCGGACGGCCCCAAGAACGACAACTCCTACCACGCCGACTGGGGCAACGTGAAGAGCCAGGCCGACACCACCGACCTCGCGCTCAAGGCCGCCGGCGCCGACAAGAAGAACGTGGTGCAAGAAACCGTCTCGGTGCACTCGCGCGGCGGCGAAGTGATCCAGAAGCTGATGGATCGCGACCCGTCGGGCAAGGCGCTGCGCGCCGACCGCCTCGAGTTGCACGACTCGCTCTACGGCTCGCAGGGCGCCGTGGCGCAATGGGGCCACACCGACAACGGCAAGCACGTGGGCCACGTGATCTACGTGCACGGCAGCAACGGCGGCATCAAGGGCGACGGCCGCGACAGGGAAATCGCCAAGACATTCAAGGGCAAGTACATCCCGCATCGACATCTCGCACCAAAAGCCGCTGAACGACCAGAACAACCCAGTGGTCTACGACGGCAAGGACGCCAAGCGCGACGACCACATCCACGGCCCCAAGGGCCACGAGGGCGTGCGCCAGTTCAACCCGGACGTGCACTATCAGACGACGGGTCGCTTTCTAGGGATGTGGCCGTTGCCCGGCGGCGGAGGCTCGTGAGTGGGGCTCAGCCGTTGGCGGCCGCAGCCGTGAGCGCAGGCCTCAGCGGCTTCTGAACCCGGCAGCTGCAGAAGCTGCCGCGCGGGGCGACTGGCCGCGGCGCTTCGGCGGCTCCTTGGGCAGCGGCGCGTTGAAGCCAAGCTCCTCGCGCTCCTCGGCCGACTCGGGGCACTGGCGCACCTCGCGCGAGCCCTCGACGCGCGCGGCGCCAGGCCAGGCAATGGCCTGCCAGGGGGTGAGCTTGCGACTCGACGGCCGCACCTCGCCATCGCCCGCATCGGTGGGCAACAGATAGGTGAAGAACTCGATGGAGCGCATCACATAGCTCCTTCTCTTGGTTGTGCGCCAACGGTGGGCGCGTTGTGGCAGCGTCGAGATCGAATGCAATTAGTGCGCCAGGGCGCCTGCAAGGGCATCCGCCCGATGCGCGCGCAGAAGGAGCAAACAGCGGGCCTGCAGCGTGTGCGCCAGGGTCCGACCGCGATGCGCGTAGCATCCGCGCTTCACCGGCCAGGGCCAACGCCTTTGTTGGCCGCCGCGACCGCCACCTCCGGCTTGGCGCGGCAGAGTCGGGGTCGACTGGAGACAACAATGAATCGCGTCCCCTTGCTTGCGCTCATCGCGGCCTCGGCCCTGCTCGTGGCTTGTGCGAACACCACGTCCATGCCGGGCAAGCCCGAGTTCATGGTGGTCGGCATCGACAACAAGGTCACCTGGGGCGAAGACGGCAAGCTGCAGCTGCTGCCGCCGGGCAACGACGCGGTGACCATCGTCGACATCGGCACCGACCCCGCCAACCCGAAGATCGTGGCCAGCCTGCCGCTGATGAACTCGATCTTCGGCCCGCCGACCAACCTGGGCATCACGCCCGACGGCCAGCTCGCGCTGGTGGCCAACTCGATGGACTGGGCGCCCGACGGTGCCGGCTGGAAATCGGTGCCGGACAACAAGCTCTACGTCATCGACCTCACCACCAGCCCGCCGAAGCTGATCGACACCGTCGCGGTCGGCAAGCAGCCTTCGGGCCTGTCGATCAACCGCGCCGGCAACCTGGCGCTGATCGCCAACCGCGCCGACAACTCGATCAGCGTGCTCTCGATCCAGGGCAAGCAGGTCAAGCTGATCGACACGGTGGCGATCGGCGAACAAGTGGCCCACGTGGTCGTTCACGCCCGACGGCAAGCGGGCCATCGCGGGCAAGTTCCCAGGGCACAAGGTGGCGCTGCTCACGGTGGACGGCCAGAAGGTCACCTACACCAAGCGCGACCTCGCGGTGGGGCTGTGGCCGTACAACGTCGACGTCACGCCCGACGGCCGGCTGGCGCTCACCGCCGACAACGGCAACGCCGGCGGCTCCGACGGCAACGTCGACACCGTGTCGGTGATCGACCTCGAGGCCAAGCCCGAGCGCGTGATCGACAAGGTGGTGGTGGGCGACGCGCCCGAGGGCTTTGCGATCAGCCCGACCGGCAAGCTCGCGGTCGCGGTGCTGCTGCGCGGATCGAACAACGCCAAGACCGAGTTCTTCTACAACCGCAACGGCAGCGTCGCGATCCTGAAGATCGACGGCAAGAAGGTCACCAAGGTCGGCGAGGTCGAGGTGCGCGGCCTGCCCGAGGGCGCCGTGTTCAGCCCGGACGGCCGCTGGCTCTACGTGGGCAACTTCATCGACGCCGACCTCTCGGTGCTGCGGGTCGACGGCGACACCGTCACCAACACCGGCACGCTGATCAAGCTGCCGGGCAGGCCAGCGTCGATGCGCGGGACGCACGCAGTGATGAGCTACGGCCCCGCGTCCGCCAGCGCCCGCTTCAGCAGCGGCAGCACCAGCGCGCGGGCATCGACGCGCGCGTGGATGTGGGCGAGTGTGAGAAACGAGCCGACCAGCTTGCGGTGCAGGAACAGCGTCTCCGCCGGCGGCGTGCGCAGCAGGCCCTGTCGGATGGCGAGGTCGAAGCCGAGCGCGCGGGCGCGCGCGGGCAGATCGGACGCCGCGAAGTCGTAGCGGCCGGCGTGCCGCAGCGGCTCGCACACGAGCAGGATCATGTCGGTGGTGGCCTCGATCAGCTCGCGCGCATCGCTCTCGGCCGCGTAGCCGATGGCGATGGCCTGGCGGGCCACCGCGGCGCGGCTGCCGTCGATCACCGCGCGCGTGATGCGCGCGTAGTGGCGCACGAACGCGGCCGAGAAGCGCAGCGTGGCGCCGAAGTCCAGCAGCACGACCTTGCCGGACTCGGGCTGCCACAGGTAGTTGGCGAAGTTCGGGTCGGTCTGCATCATGCGGAACTCGAACAGCTCGCGAAACATCAGCCGCTCGAGCAGCGTGCCGATCGCATCGCGCGTGTCCTGCGCCACCTCGGCGGCCGCCAGCGTGGCCAGCGGCTCGCCCTGCATGTAGTCCATCGCGAGGATGCGCGCGGTGGTCAGATCGCGGTGCACGCGCGGCATCACGAGCCGCGGCTCGTCGGCCACCAGCTTGGCATAACGCTCGAGGAACGCAGCCTCGGCCAGGTAGTCGGCCTCCTGGCCGAGCTGGCGCGCGGCTTCGGCCGCGATCGCCGACACGTCCACCTCGTGCGGCAGCAGCTTGAGCAGGTGAAGCAGCGTGGCGAGGTTGTCGACGTCGCTCTTGATCGAGCGCGCCACGCCCGGGTATTGGATCTTGAGCGCGAGGTGGCGCCCGTCGGCCGTGCGCACGCGGTGCACCTGGCCGATCGACGCCGCCGCAATCGGCTCGTAGTCGAAATCCTCGAAGCGCGCCTCCCAGCCCTTGCCGTACTCGCGGCCGAGCACGCCGCGCAATTGCGCCAGCGGCATCGGTGCCGCCTGCGCACGCAGGATCGCGAGCGCCTGCGCGAACTCCGGCGGCAGCAGATCGGTGCCCTGCAGCGACATCATCTGGCCGAGCTTCATCGCCCCGCCGCGCAGCCGCGCCAGCCGCGCCGCCAGCCGGCGCGCGTTGTCGGCCGAGAGAAAAGCGCTCGCAGCCACGCCCTGGCCCGAGGCGATGCGGCGCACGCCCTCGGCCACGCCGCCGATCGCCAGCTCACCCACGGCCAGCGCCATGCTGGCCAGACGACCGAAGCGGGTGCGCGGCACGCGCGCGGGCTTCATCGGCTGCGCCGGAGTGGGCCGCTTGCGAGGAGGTTCCGAGGCCGTGACAGGGGCGTCCGTGTTGTGGGGGCGGGCAGTCGCTCGATTATGTGAAAGGTGGCGCCGCTCAGTGCGACTTACCCCGTTCAGGAGAGCCCAATGATCGTGATCGTTTTCAGAGCCCGCCTGCGGGCCGACGCCGACGTGGCGGCCATCGCCGCGACCGGCGAGCGCATGTACGCGCTGGCCACCGCGATGCCCGGCTTCGTGTCGTACAAGGACTTCACCGCCGCCGACGGCGAGGCCGTGACCGTGGTCGAGTTCGCCTCCGAGCCCGAGTTGCTGGCCTGGCGCAACCACCCCGAGCACGTGCAGGCGCAGGAGCGCGGGCGGCGCGACTTCTTCTCGGAGTACCGGATCCAGATCTGCCGCGTGGAGCGGGGCTACACATTCAGCATGGCGCAGGGGCGGCGCGATCTGCCGGCCTAGAGCCGGTACGCCACAGGCGCCGCGAGCCCGGCTTGTCTCCGCGACGAAGGCCTGATCGCGCACCTGCAGCGCATGGGCAGCCGCCTGCGGCAAGGCATAGCCGAACAAGCCGCCGCGCACGGCGTGAAGCTGCGCCAGAGCGGGCCGGTGCAGATGCCGCTGATCCTGTTCGACGACGACCCGCAGTACGAGAAAGGCATCGCGTTCTGCGCGGCGGCGCTGCAGCGCGGGGTGTACCTGCATCCGAGGCACAACATGTTCTTGTGCGGGGCGCATGGGGAGAAGGAGATCGATCGGGCATTGGAGGCGACGGAGGGAGCGTTTGAGTTAGTCGCTCGTGTCTCCTAGCTTGTACCCAGCAGAGTGAGGTAGGCAGCCATCTACTCGGTCGTACTTGGCAGCTGACCCCCACGCTTGTCCGCCGGCATCGCTTGCATTGGAGTAACCCCACATCGCGACGCTATGCGTTGCCGATCTGTCCGCTGCTACTCCAGCGGCCACACTAACTTCCATTAGGTCATCGCCGCAGGTATCGATTCGCTTTAGCCAACGCTCAAAGTGCGACTTGCCGCCAATGTGTCGGCCTTGCTTCGGTTGCACGCTGGGTGCGCGAGGACAAAGTTGTGGACCAAGTCCCGCGCATACAGCGAGAACGGCACGAAGTGGTCTACATCGGCGAGGCTGAGGCCCTGCCCACAATAGAAACAGCGATCTCCATCAAGTCTCCTGAGCCCCGAGGCGATGATGGCCAAAGACTGCCTGAGATATGGAGAACAGGAAATCCTCAAGATCTCCGGCGTCGCCGAGGATGACGTGGTTGCGCCGATTTGCCTTGATGTGCTCCACCCAATGAGAACGAGATAGCTGTTGCACAAGGGGATGAAAGCGACGGAGACAGTAGGCTACGCCGGGCTTCAGCGTGATGGTCCCCCGTCCCGCACGCTCGTATAGAAATGCGTTGGTCGAGCCACCGAAGTTCTGCAAGTAGGTCAACGGCTGGGCGGACACAGTGGTTGCGACCCTGGAAACCAATGACTCGTAGCCTGCGACCACTCGTGCTTGCTGTACGGTCGCCGCATTTGTGCCAGCCCTGAACTCGGCAATTGCGGTAAGGACCGCAGCTTGGGCTCCGATGTTTTGAACCAGCACGCCTGGCTGCGACCCAGCGCGCCCAGTGCCATACGGCATTGCGTGCCGCCAATAGAGATGGACGAAGCGCTCGGCGATCTGCTTGTTCGACAGAACAAGCTCGGCGCCGTCGTCGGCGCCAAGCTCCACTGCAAGATCCGCGAGCGAGATGAGCAGCGCGAACTTGTACGTCGCGGTGAAGTCCCCCTCCGCAAATAGCCGTTGCAGCTTGGCCAGGAACGCCAGCTGCGCTTCAGCCGACGGAGGAGGCACCGCCAGGTTCACCCGCGGTCGCTCCAGTAGTTCGCCTTGGCTGGAAACAACCACCGTATTCCGCCCCGTGGATCGGGTTGATCGCCTTTGAATCGAGGAATGAGGTGAATGTGCAAGTGTGGGACCGTCTGCCCAGCGGCTTGGCCATCGTTGATGCCAATGTTGTAGCCGTCCGGGTCCGAACTCCGTGCCCGCGACTTCCTTAGCTTGCTCCACCAACGCCATTAGCGCGGAACGCTCCTCTTCCGTTGCTTCGAAGAACGACCTGATGTGGCGCTTTGGAATGATCAGACTGTGTCCCGGAGAAACCGGAAACGCATCGCGAATCCAGACAGCAAGTTCGTTCTCGCCGCGGATACGCGCCAGGGGAAGCGAACAGAAGGTGCAGGCGTCGCCGGACATGAGGATTCAATCGACCAGCAGCCTAAAGGACGCTCGGTAGTCGATGGGCTCCAGGTAGAGCTGCTTCGACACGTCGCCGCGGAGCATGTAGAGCGCTGGCGACTCTCGAAACTGGAACACACGATAGAGAAAGAACGCATCACCTGCTTCGCGTGAGAAGTCAAGCTCATTGCGAGTGACGATGAACGAAGTTGTGTGCGTCCCGTTGGTTGTCTTGACTTCGATGTACCTCGGTTCGCTCGGCGACTCGTACGACAAGATGTCGTAGCCTGTGCCGTCGCCGAGTCGGTCCGAGACCCAGTCAAGGCGTTGGAACAGTTCGCCAAGGCCAGCTTCGATAAGGCGCCGTTGTTCGTAGTCGATGGCCCATTGCTCGCCGGCGCGTCCGAGCTTGCGATTGACCTCGTCCCGCGAAGCGAAATCAATTCGTTTGGGTAGGCGAACTCGAGGCACAGCTTCCTCGACCTTCGCGACGCTTTGGAGTTGCGGCGGGTCAAATAAGACGGCCTTGAAAGGCTGCTGCGCCGGTTCCTTCACATCCTCAAGTGCATCCACTATTTGCTTGACAAGCGCATGCTGCCCAAGCACGAACTGGTGTACTGCCTTCCGGAGTAGCAACTGCGCATTGCTGCGAGGCTTGTACCCCGGGACAAACGGCAACCCCATGCTGTGGAGAACAGCACTGATGTTCTGGTGCTTGAGTTCAATCGACGCCTTGCTGCGACCGCGCAACTTCTGTCGAAGCGAGCTGTTCAGTTCGACCTTCTTGTAGCTCTCCTGATGAGCTTCGAGTTGAAGCATGTCGAAGTAGGTGGCAACGGCGGCGTCGACCTCCGCGGAAGACCAGTCCTCCCCAATTCGGACGACCTCGAAACCAAGGGTCTGGAGCTTGGACACCACGGTGGCCTCACCGCCCGAAAAGTCTTCATGACGGAGCGGTCCTTCTTCCGGGAACTGATGGCCAAAGGCGGCACCCACGATAGCCTTCGAGTCACAAAGCTCGCCGGAGCGAGGGTCTCGGACCAAGAAATCGCGAGACTTGCCAAAGTCATAGTGCGCTAGAAAGTCCGTTCGGCCCATGCGAACGAACTCATCCAGCGCGGCCTGAACCGCGGCTGGACTTTGCAGACGAGCTAGCTGAGTGGCCACGAGTGTCTTGCGCTCCTGCCCCAATCAAAGCACAGCCATTCCGAGCAGACACCCGGTAGTAGCCAGATAGGGACCACTGACCGTTCCATGCGATTGCCAATCAATACCCGACCGCCGCCCCATCACTCCGCGGATCACAGCCCCCACACCGCACCCCCGTCCGCGCATCGATCGTGATCCCATGAGCATGCCCCGCCAGCTCGTTCCACTCGCCCCAGCGGTCGATCACATGCCCGCGGCGTTCCAGCTCGGCGATGGTCTCGCCCGCAAAGCGCGCCTCGATGTGCAGCGTGTCGCGCGCTTCGCCGAGCGCAAAGCGGCCCGAGAGCCAGCGCGGCGCCTGCACGGCCTGCTGGATGTCGAGGCCGTGGTCGATCATCGCCACGTAGGTCTGCGCGTGGATCTGCGACTGCCCGTCGGCGCCCATGCAGCCCACCACGCCCCACAGCGTGTTGTCTTGCCCCAGCGCGAGGGAGGCGATCAGCGTGTGCAGCGGCGTCTTGCCCGGCGCCACGCAGTTGGGGTGCGCGGGGTCGAGCGAGAAGTACGCGGCGCGGTTTTGCAGCACCACGCCGCTGCGGCCGGCCACCACGCACGAGCCGAACACGCCGTACAGGGAATTGATCAGCGCGGCGGCGTTGCCTTGCGCGTCCACCGCGGCAATGAACACGGTGTCGCCGCGCAGGCTGCCGTGCGAGGGCACGCGGTCCCACGGCAGCGCGCGCGCGGGGTCGATCAGCGCGCGGCGCTCGTCGGCGTAGGCCTTGGAGATCAGCCGCTGCATCGGCACATCGGCAAACAGCGGGTCGGCCAGGTGGCGGTCGCGGTCGTGATACGCGATCTGCTTGGCCTGCACCATCAGGTGCACGTGGTCGGGGCCTAACGGGTCTTTGCGGTGCAGCTCCAGCGGCTCCAGCAGATTCAGCATCTCGAGCACGGTAAAGCCCTGCGTCGGCGCCGGCGTCTCGTAGATGGTCACGCCGCGGTAGCTGCCCTGCAGCGGCTCGCCCCAGCGCGCGGTTTGTGCGGCCAGGTCAGCCGCGGTGAAGAAGCCGCCGTGCTGCGCGCTGAAGCGCGCCATCTCGTGCGCCACGTCACCGGCGTAGAAGCCGGCGTGGCCGCCATCGGCCAATGCATCCAGCGTGCGCGCGAGGTCGGGGTTGGTGAGCGTGCTGCCGGCGCTCGGGGGCCGGCCCTGGGGCAAGAAGATCGCCGCGCTCTCGGCATGCGGCGCCAGCTCGGGCGCGGTGGCGTCGATCCAGCGGGCCAGCCGCGCGGTGACCTCGAAGCCTTCGCGCGCAACCGTGGTGGCGGCTTCGAGGTCGCGCTTCAGCGGCAGGCGACCGTAGGCCTTGTGTGCCTCCACCCAGCTGGCCACGGCGCCGGGCGTGGTGAGCGTGGCCGGCAGCACGCCGCGAAACGGGATCTCGGTGGTGTGGCCGTGCTCGTGAAACCACTGCGCGCTCGCGTTGGCCGCGGCGCGGCCGCCGCCGTCGAGGTAGCGCACGAGTCGTTGTGTTGGCGTCGTAGATCAGCCAGAACGCATCGCCGCCCAGGCCCGTCATGTGCGGGTAGATCACGGCCAGCGTGCTGCTGGCGGCGATGGCGGCGTCCACCGCGGAGCCGCCGGCTTTCAAGACATCCACGCCGGCTTGCGAGGCCAGCGCGTGCGGGCAGGTGACCATGCCGTGGGGGGCGGCGACCGCGGCGCGCTCGGCGAAGGCGATGTTCATCGGTCAACGCCTAGGTGGTTGGCGAGCCAGACACGAATGTCGCGCCGGCTGTCAACGACGCCCACGACGAACACGGTGCCTCCCTCGATCGCAACATGATGCGCCAGGGCCGCACCACCAGTCGCGCCAATTGGCACGCTGTGCCCGTTGGCGCCTAGTCAGCTCGGGGACTCGTCGGCCCCTCTCGGCAAAGTGCTCCAGGCTCAGAACTGGCCCGGAGGCCGTCAAGAACCGTCTCGCTTCATCGAGATCTCGGCGATCGACAATGCTCGAACGCTCGGCCATCACCCGCGCACGCGGAACCGTCCGGCCGGCCGCGGCCGCCTTGCCCGGATCACCCGCTTGAGGAGCGCCTTGCGAAGACCTGTTCCTGTGGCCTTCGCGGGCGCCTCGTAGAACGTGAACGCGCCCGGCACTACACCCGCCCCTTCACCGGAATCAGCGCGCCGGTGATCGGCGCCGACGCGTCGGACAGCAGAAACACGATCACCTGCGCCAGCGCGGCGGGGGTCACCCAGCGCGCGGGGTCGGCCTGGGGCATGTCGGCGCGGTTGGCCGGCGTGTCGAGGATGCTCGGCAGCACGGCGTTCACGGTGATGCCGCGGTCTTTGAACTCCTCGGCCAGCGCCTCGGTGAGTCGCGCCACGCCGGACTTCGCAGCGGCGTACGCGCCCATGCCGAGGCCCGCGTGGCCGGCGGCGTTGGCGCCGACGTTGACGATGCGCCCGCCGCCGCGCGCCACCAGGTGCGGCAGCGCGGCCTGCGACGCGAGCAGCGCGGTGCGCACGTTGATCGCGTACAGGCGGTCCCAGGTCTCGACGCTGCCGGTCTCGACGGTCTCGTAGCGAAACCCGCCCGCGACGTTGACCAGGCCGTCGAGCCCACCGAAGTGCGCGACGATCTGGTCCATCGCGCGGCGCGCGTCGCCGACCTGGCCGAGCTCGACATTGGGCAGCGCCAGCATGGCGCCGCTCAGGCCGGCGGGCGCGGGCGCCTTGTCGATCAGCGCCACCTGGGCACCGGCGGCTTGCAGTGCATCACCGAGGGCGCGGCCGAGCACGCCGAAGCCGCCGGTCACGGCGATGGTTTTGTGGTTGAGGCTGTGCGTCACGACGGAACTCCAGAATGTGTCGGCTCAAGGGCATGCGTGTCGGACGTGCCGACGCGTTGGGTTGAAAAAGGCGCGCACGCGTGCGCGCAGGGTATACGCCCTGGCACGCGCCGCGCGTTCAGGCGCCGGCGGATGCAGAGGGCGTCAGGGGCACGCCGCTCGCTTCCTCGTAGGGCCGGCCGCCGGGGCGCAGCGCCGAGTGTTCGCGCTGCGAGTGCGCCAGCGGATAGAACATCTGGTGCGCCCAGTGCTCGTCGCCGAACAGCACGTCGTCCTGCAGGCCCACCGCGGCAGGGTACTGGCGCGTGATGTGCGCGCGAGCCGAACACGATGTCCCACAGGAACAGCAGGTTGCCGAAGTTGCCCTTGTAGTGGCCGATGCCGTCGGCGTTGGTGAGCGCATGGTGCGCCCAGTGCGTGGCGGGCGTCGAGATCGTGCGCTCGACCACCCACATCAGCGGGCGCAGCGCGCGGATGCGATACAGCGGCTCGTCCCAGCGCCAGGCCGAGTGCGCGCCGATGATCACCGCGATCTTGATCACGAAGTAGGCGGCGTAGACCGGCCCGAGCCCCAGGTAGAACAGCACGCCGGCCATCCACAGCCCCGGCATCAGCAGGTAGTAGAAGAAGTTGTTGCGGAAGGTGATGCGCAGGCTCATGTACTTGGCCGAGTGGTGCGCGCGGTGCAGCGGCCACAGCAGCGGCGTGTGCGAGATGCGGTGCCACCAGTACTGCGTCATGTCGTCGGCGACGAGGAAGACGCCGAACATCGCCCACCACGGCAGCGCGGACCACGCGCCACGCTGGCTCGGGCATCAGCCAGCCGCACAGGCGGTCGGCGCCGAGCAGCGCCACCGGCTGCGCGATGGCGATCAGGCTGATGAACATCAGCGCTTCGAGCTTGGTGTCGTTGGCGTTGGCGCGCACCGTGGTCTGGTAGCGACGCGTGGCGAACTCCATGACGGCGAACCCGATGATGACGGGTTAGCACCAGGGTGTTTTGCAGCAGTGGGCTCAAGGTGGATCTGCGTCGCGGCCGCGGCCGCGCGGGTGGAGTTGGTCGAGGCGCGTATTGGGCGGCGACAGCACTTGATGTGTCCAATGCATTGTAGACAATGCCTCAATGCAGCAGCCGCATTGAGGGCGCATGTCGACCTGAAGCGCCTGAGTCACCTCGTGGTGCTGGCCGACGAGTGCCACTTCGCGCGCGCGGCCGAGCGCGTGCACCTGAGCCAGCCTGCCTTCAGCCGCAGCATCCAGTCGATCGAGCGCGACCTCGGCATGCAGCCTGTTCGACTCGCGAGACCGGCGACGTGAAGCCCACGCCGGCCGGCGTGTTCCTGATCGAGCGCGCGCGCCGGCTGCTGTTCGATGCGCGCTGCCTGCAGCGCGACGCGATGCTCTACTCGTGACAGCCAGCTCGGCGACACGGCCTTCGGCACCGGGCCGTTTCCCGCCGCGACGATCATGCCCGCGGTGGTGGTGGCGCGTTGCGGCGCCAGTACCCCGGGGTGCGCGCTGCGCCTGGAGACCAACAACGCGCAGTTGCTGTTCGGGCGCCTGCTGACCGAAGACATCGAGTTCTTCGTCGCGGACGTGCGCGACCTGCCGGACGACCCGCGCTGCAGGTGCAATCGCTGGCGCGGCAGCCGGCTCGCTTGTTCGCGACGCAGCGGCCATCCGTTGGCCGCTGCGGCCCTGCACGTTCGCGCAGGCTTGGCAATGCGGCCTGGCAGCCACCTGGATGCCCAAGCCGGTGAAGGCGCTGGTCGCACGGCTGCTCGGCCTGCCGGCCGGCGCAGACCCGGTGCTGGCGGTTGGAATGCGATGACATGGCGCTGCTGCGCACGCTGGCACTGTCCACCGACACCGTGGTTGCCGCGTCGGAGGCCTGGCTGCGCGACGATGCTGCGCGCCGGCACGCTGGTGCAGCTCGACGTGACGGACCTGCCGCCTGTCTATGCCGAGATGGGCATCGTGACGCTCGTCAATCGCACGCCATCGCCGATGGCGCAGCGCGCGATCGCCTGCGTGCAGGAAGTCGCCGCGGGCATCAACGGCCCGGGATCTCTTTTGAGTTCAGGGACTTGACCGGCGGATCGAAGCCGATGTCCGTGCGCGCCGCCCGGCCGAACCCAGACCGCTACTGCAGCGCTGCCTCCAGCAGGCGAACGACTTCGTCCATCGGTTCGGCGATGTGCATCGCTCTTTCCGCATCGAAGAAGACCTCCGAGTTCGACTCGCCCTTCTGCTTGACGGCCATCACCAGGCTCGCGTTCACAGCAATGGGTTGGCGACTGCTCGAGACGACGTGCGTCAGTCTCACGAACTTGTTCGGCATGTTTGCCTCCGTTGGTCAGCCTTCTCACTCTGCCCCAAAAGCGCGCGAGTGAACCGCACGCGCTAACGTGCGGGGCGACTCTCAGGAGGCCGATGCCACGCGGCGGGCGCGCTCGATGGCCGCCGCGGCGGCTTGCTCCGATGCGGTGGCCCGCTCCAGCGGCGAACGGCACAGGCCCGCGTGGGCGTACTGCTGGTTCTCGTAGATTTCGGCCGTGGCCGGCGCCACTGCGAGCAGCGCGTTCAGTGCATCGCCAGGCTCGGCGTCTTCGAGCAGTTTGCTCACGCTGCAGACGACGTGGCGGTACTGCTCGGCGCTGGCCGCGCGGGGTTGGCGCTCGAGCCGCTCGAGCAACGCCGCCATCGCTGCCAAGTCTTGCAGCGCAGCGGGAAAAGTGCGGTGACCTGTTTCCATGGCCGGCATTTGGGGCCGCAGGGCTCGGGTTTCAAGGCGTCCGGCGCCACGGTGCCGACAGCAGGCACAACCATCCGGCCAGCAGGGCGATGCCGCCGATCGGCGTGACGATGCCGAGCCCGCGCACGCCGGTGAGGCTCAACGCGTAGAGGCTGCCCGAGAACAGCAGCGTGCCGATGATGAACAACCAGCCGCTGAAGTGGACTCGTTGGCCTGGCCATCGGGTGTGCGCCCACGCGACTGCCAGCAACGCGAGGGCGTGCATGAGCTGATAGCGCACGCCGACCTCGAAGGTGGCCAGCAGCTCCGGTGAGAGGCGCGCCTTGAGCGCGTGCGCCGCGAAGGCGCCGAGGGCCACGCCGAGAAGGCCGAACGTGCAGCCGATGCTGAAAAAGAGGCGCTCCATGCGGGCATTCTCGCGGCCGGCAGGCTGGCCTCACGCATTCTTCGGATGGTCGAACACCACGTAGGCGGGCTCGGCATGGCCGATGTCTGCCCACGACGGCGCCGCGAACCTGAACTCGGCAATCGCGCAGGTGGGCATGTCGGTGATCTCGCTGGCGAAGTGCCGTGCCAGCTCGGTGAGCCCGGGGTTGTGGGCGACCAGCATCACCCGCTTGGGTTCGTCGCCGAGCCCCTGAATGACGCTGAGCAACTCCTTGGCCGGCGCGGCGTACAGCCGCTCGGTCACCACCATGTCTTTGCGCTTGACGCCCAGGGCTTTGGCCAGGTGCTCGGCCGTGGTGAGCGCGCGCGTCGCCGGGCTGCAGAGCATCACGTCGGGCGATACGTCACGCTGCGCCAGGCGTTTGCCCATCGTGGCCACGTCGCGCAGGCCGCGCTCGTTGAGGGGCCGGTCACGGTCGGCCAATGCAGGCTCGCCCCAGCTCGATTTGGCGTGTCGTACGAGATACAGCGTTTTCATACGGCCTCCTCAACCTGCTGGCCAACCGTTCTACGCCATCGCGAGTTCGCGCGGTATCCCCTCGGCCAAGAACTCGAACACCCGCCTCATCACGCGGCTGCTGCGGATCTCGCGATGCACCGCCAGCCAGCACGGCAGCGGCGCAATCTGCAACCCCGGCAGGACGGGCACCACGCCGCGCCAGTGGCGCAGGTTGTAGTCGGCCGCAAAGCCGATGCCGGCGCCGGCGGCAATCAAGCCGTCCATAGGCCAGCTGGTCGTCGGTGCGCAACGCGAAGTGCTCGCGCGTCAGCGGCAGGCCCATCTGCGCGGCGGCGCGCAGGATGAGGCTGTCTTTGTCGTAGCCGATCAGCGTGTGGCGGTGGTTCAGCAGGTCGGCCGGCTGGTGCGGCGTGCCGACGCGCTTCAGGTAGCTCTTGTGCGCGCAGGCCACGATCGGGATGTCGGCCAGCTTCCTGGCCACCAGCGATCCCTGCGCCGGGCGCACCATGCGCACCGCGATGTCGGCCTCGCGGCGCAGCAGGTTGGTGAGGTCGTTGCTCGCCACCAGCTCGATCGCGATGCCGGGCTCGGCTTGCTGCAGCGCGGCCAGCACCGGCGGCAGCAGATAACTCGCCGCCACCGTGCTGGTGGTGATGCGCACGGTGCCGCTGGTGGCCTGTGCGCTTTGCGCCAGCGCACGCAGCAAGGTGCCGGCGCCCTCTTCCATGTGGCGCGCGGCGTCTGCAATGGCCAATGCCGCCATGGTGGGCTGCACGCCGCGGCCGGTGCGCTCGAAGAGGGGCACCTTCAGCTGCGCCTCGAGCTCGGCGATGTGGCGGCTCAGCGTGGGCTGCTGCGCCTTGAGCTTGCGCGCCGCGCCCATCAGGCTGCCGGCGTCGAGCACGGCAACGAAGCTCTTCACCAGCGCCCAGTTGAAAGTCTGTGCTTCTTCGGCCATGCATGAATGTATAGCTCGCATGCCAGGTTCGGCAATTGCCGGATGGGCGGATGGCGGCCACACTGCAGCCATTCGTTGCACAAACCACCCGAGGCCACACCATGCAAACCACCCCCTCCACCCAACCCATCGCCCTCGTGCTCGGCGCCAACGGCCGCCTGGGCGCCGCCGCTGTGCAGGCGTTTGCCGCCGCAGGCTGGGCGGTGCTGGCGCAGGCGCGCCGCACGCCCGCAGCGTTGCCGCGTGGCGCGACTCATCTTGCGATCGAGCTGGCCGACACCGCCGCGCTGGCCCAAGCCGCAGCCGGCGCACGCGTGGTGGTGTACGCCGTGAATCCGCTGTACACGCAGTGGCCGACGCAGGCGATGCCGCTGTTTCATCAAGGGCTCGCGGTCGCGCAGCGGCTGAACGCCTCGTTCATGCTGCCCGGCAACGTGTACAACTTCGGCGCTCAGATGCCGCCGGTGTTGAACGAGCACACGCCGCAGCAGCCCACCACGCCCAAGGGCCGCATCCGCGTGGAGATGGAGTCCGAGCTGCGAGCGCTGGCCGCGCAAGGCCGCCTGCGCAGCATCGTGATCCGTGCCGGCGACTTCTTCGGTGCCGGCAGCGGCAGCTGGATGGACCTGGTGATCACCAAGTCGCTGCGCCAGGGCAAGCTGGTGTACCCCGGCCCGCTGCACCTCACGCACGCGTGGGCCTACCTGCCCGACCTGGCGCGCGCCTTCGTGGCTGCGGCGTCGCGGCGCGACGAGCTGCCCGCGTTTGCCGACCTGCCGTTTGCCGGCCACACGCTCACCGGTGGCCGAGTTGCTGGCCACCATCGAGCGTGCCGCTGCATCGCTGGGTTTGGCGCCGGCGGGCGGCTCTTTCAAGCACGGCGGCATGCCATGGGCCGTGCTCAAGCTCGGCGGCCTGGTGGTGCCGATGTGGCGCGAGATCGTCGAGATGTCTTACCTGTGGCACGTGCCGCATGCGCTCGACGGCACAGCGCTCGCGCGGCGGTGGGCCCGCTGCCTGCCACGCCGCTCGATGCGGCGATGCGCGACGCGCTGCTCGCGCTGGGCTTTGCGAGTTCCCCGACGGTTGCAGTTGAAATGTGATGGCCTCTTGAAGGGCGCGCCGATCCCGCACCGCGCGGACACGATCCGCGCGGTTCTTTTTTTGACGCGGCGCAATCCTTCGCGGGCGTGCGAGGCATAGGCTGGGATCCGTTGTCAGCCAGGAATCCAGCATGAAATCGTTTCGCACCCTTTTCTTCGCGGCCTGCCTGGCCGCGTTCGCACTCTCGGCATCTGCGCAGCCCAAGCCCGCGGCACCTGCGTCGGGCCCGGCCGCCGGCGGCATGGGCATGGGCCCCGGCATGGGCGGTGGCGGCATGCACGGCCGCGCCGGCCCCGACAACACCTATGGCTGGTCGATGATGACGCCGCAGGAGCGCGAAGAGCACCAAACGAAGATGATGGACATGAAGTCGCCCGGCGACTGCAAGGCCTACATGGACAAGCATCATCAAGAAATGATGGATCGCGCTAAGCAGCACGGCACCGCGATGCCGGGACAACCGCCGCACGACATGTGCGAGGGCTTGAAGTAGCTCACGCGGCGCCGAGCAGCGCCGTCACCTCGAGCCCCGGTTCGGCGCGGCGGATGCGCAGTTCGCCACCATGCGCCTGTGCAATCAAGCGGCACAGGTACAGGCCGAGCCCCACACCGCCGGTGGCGCGGGCGCGCGCGCTGTCGGGTCGATAGAAGGGCTCGCTCAGCCGCAGCAGCTGCTCGGGCGTGACGCCGGGGCCGAAGTCGCGCACGCTGAGCGCCACGCGGCCGTCGGCCTCGCGCGCCAGGCGCACCACCGGCGGTTGCGCAGCGCCGGCGCTGTGGCGCTGCGCGTTGTCGACGAGGTTGCGCAGCAGCAGCTTCAACCGCATCGGGTCGGCCTGCACGGGGCCGATCGCTGCATCGAGATCGAGCGTCAGCGTGGCGTCGCTGAATTGCGCGCCCACCACCTCGCGTGCGAGGGCGGCCAAGTCCACGCGCTCGGTCTGCAGCGCCGCATGGCCGGTGGCCAGGCGCTCGCTCTCCAGCAGGTCGGTGATCAGGTCGCGCATCTCCGAGAGGTCGCGCAGCAGCGCGTCGCGGTGTTCGCCCTCGCCCACCAGCTCGGCGTTGACGCGCGCGCGCGTCAGCGGGCTGCGCAGCTCGTGGCTGATGGCCAAGAGAAGCGCCCGCTTGGCGTCGAGCATGCCTTGCAGGCTGTTGGCCATCTGGTTGATGCGCTGCGCGAGGTCGCCCAGTTCGTCGTTGCGCGTCTTGACGATGGGTTGCGCGAAGTCACCAGCGCCGAAGCGCGCCACGCCCTCGCCGATGTAGTGCAGCGGCCGCAGCATGCGGCGCACGTAGGCGTAGGCCGCCAATGTGAGACCGAGCAGCGCGGCCAGCGTGATCCAGCCGAACGTGTGGGCGTCGCTGGCGCGATGCAACGAGCCGGTGAGGCCGAACACGATGCGGTGGCCATCGGCCGTGGTGCGCACCAGGCCCCAGCTCTCGGGGCCGTAGCGCGGATCGCCGTTGTCGTAGCTCCACGGCCGGCGCAGATTCGGGTGCGAGTCGAAGTGCACCTGAGGTCCGTCGATGCGTATCGTCACCGGCAGCCGCGCCACGATGGCCTGTGCCTTGCTCACGTCGGGCGGCGAGCCGATCTCGTCGGCGAGCTTGTCCACGTAGTCGGCCATCATCGGCTTGGCATAGCCCAGCCAGCCGGTCTCGACGACGCGCTTCATGCCGAACAGGAACACCGCGGTCACCGCCAGCGCGAGCAACAGGAACGCCAGCACCAGCCGCCACTTGAGCGAATGGCGCATCGAATGGCGCCAGCGCACGCACTTGGCCTTGAAGCCTTCGTGCGATCGGTGCCAGCCCGCGTGCGCAGTGCCCGGCGCCGCCGGCGGTGGAGTGACCGCACTCACGTCCGCACCCCGGCGAACGTGTAGCCCGCGTTGCGCAGCGTCTTGATGCAGTCGAGCGGCTCGAGCTTGCGGCGCAGCCGGCTCACCAGAATGTCGACCGCTCGCGTGTGGATGTCTTCGGCCGACTGGCCGCGCAGCTTCTCGAGGATGTCGTCGCGGCTGAACACCTTGGCCGGTGCCTGCGCCAGCATCACCAGCAGATCGAACTCGGTGCTGGTGAGCTCGATCGCCTCGCCCTGGCGCTGCACGGTGCGTCGATCCAGATCGATCGCCAGGCCGCCTTCAAAGCGCAGCTGGCGCGCGCCGTTGGCCGCCGCGGGCGCGGCGCGGCGCAGGATCGTCTGGATGCGCGCGAGCAACTCGCGCGGCTCGAACGGCTTGGGCAGATAGTCGTCGGCGCCGAGCTCGAGGCCGACCACGCGGTCCATCACGTCGCCGCGCGCGGTGAGCATGATGATCGGAATCTGGCTGTCCTTGCGGATCGTGCGGCACAGCTCGAAGCCGTCCATCTCGGGCAGCATCACGTCGAGGATCGCGACGTCGAAGCCGCCCTGGCGCAGGCGCTTCAAGCCCTCGCTCGGCCGCGTGGCGTGCTGCAGATCGAACTCGAAGCGCCGAAAGTACGCGGCCAGCGGCGCCCCGAGTTGTTCGTCGTCGTCGATCAGCAGCAGCCGCGGCATCGGTTGAGGTTCAGATCCAGCGGCGCACGCTGGCCGCGTAGTCACTGTACCAACCGCCGAACGCGCGCTGCAGCTGTGCCTCCTCGTGCGGGATGTGCACGGCGGCGACGATGACCACGAAATTCGCAGCCGCGATCGCCATGAACGGCACCCCCGCGGCCAGCCCGAGGCCCAGCATCATCACCGCCAGGCCCAGGACCATCGGGTTGCGGCCGAAGCGGAACGGCCCGTGATCGACCAGCGTCTGTGGCTGCGCGGTGGGCGGCAGCGGCGTGCCGACGCGGCGGAAGCACCACCACGCCCACGCCATCCATGCGAAGCCGGCCAGCATCGCGAGCCCACCGCCGGCGATCGAGCGGCCCAGCGGCGCACTGATGCCGAACACGATCGCGTGCAACGCCAGTGCGACCACCGTCAGCGCACGCGCAAGGCTTGGCGGACGCAGCCGCAGCCAGCGGCTGGTGGGCGCCGCTGGCGCACGCGGCGTCACCGCGACCAGCGCGCGCGCCGGCGACAGCTCAGTGGCCCCAGCCATGGTGGCCTCGCGACATGAAATCACGCACCTTCTGCTGTTGCTCGGGCCTCAGGCTGTCGTAGAAGTCGCCAATCGCGGCGATCAGCTCGGGGCTCTTCGACTGGATCGTCTGCGCCTTGCCATCGATGAAGGCCTTGGCCTTGGCGCGATCGAAGGTGTTGCCCGCCACCAGTGACTGGATTTCGGCGCGCGGGTCGGTGCCGCCCGTCAAAGCCTGGCGCTGCGCGCGCAGTTGGTCGGCCAGTGCGCCGAGCTTGGCCTTCTGCGCGTCATCGAGGTCCAGGCGACTGCCCACGCGATCGATCATCCACGCCTTGCGCTTGGCGACGTCCTCGTCGCTCATGCTGTTCCAGTCGCCGCCGTGCTGGTAGCGATGCGAGCAGGCGGCCAGCCCGCCGAACAAGACCGATGCACCGAACACGCCGATCAGCGTGCGTTTGAGCCAGCGTTTCATGAGGATTCCCTTCGAGTGGCCATCACGGCCGAGCGTTGAACATGGCGTGATGGTGCGCACCGCGGGGCGCGGCGTCCTTTCGACGCCGTATCGCCATGTATCGTTTTTTGTCGTAGCGGGAGCGACGTGCGTGTCAGCGCAGCGGCAGGCGCGCGATGCCCGCGGCGAGCGCCAGGCCGCACAGCGAAAACGCGCCGGTCACCAGCCACGTGAAGTGCCAACCGCCCGCCACGCCAGCCACCCACGCCACCAGCGGCGGTCCGACGAACTGGCCGAACGCCGACCACTGCTGCATCCAGCCGACGGTGGTGGACAGCGTGTGTTCGCTGGGCGCCACGCGCACCGCCAGCGCAAACAACGTGCCCGGGATCACGCCGCCGATGGCCGAGAACGCGAGCACCGCGAGGTAGCGCAGCACCGCATGCGTGCCTTCGCCGTGCGCACCGGCAAAGGCGAGCACGGCAGTCAGCGCCATCGCGACGAAGCCCCAGATCAGCAGCGTGGTCGGTCTCGCACCTCGGTGCAGCAGGCGGCCCGAGCCGATGTTGCCGATCATGTTCACCGCGGCGGCCAGCGCGGTCAGCACGCCGGTGGCGGCACCCGAGACGCCCGCTTGCGTGTAGATCGACGGCAGAAAGCCGATCACCGCCAACCACTGTCCCGAGTAGACCGCAAAGCTGGTGGCGATCAGCCACGGGCCGCGCGACGACAGCGTGCTGCGCAGGCGCGCGGCCCAATGCGGCTGTTGCTGCTGCGACGACGGCGCCGCGGCTTTCAGTTCGGGCACCGCGCGTGCCAACCACAGCGCTGCCGCCGCGCTCACGGCGGCCAGCAGCCACCACCAACTGCGCCAGCCGAAGGCGCCGATCCACAACGGCCCGATCAGCAGCGCGCTCGCAGTGGCCAGCGGCATGTAGGCGCCCCACACGCCCAGCATCAGGCTGGTGCGCTCGGGTGGCACGAGCCGGCGCACCAGACCCGGTGCGGGCAGCACCACCAGCAGGAAGCCAAAGCCTTCGACAGCCCGCAGCGCGAGCAACAGCGCAACGTGCTCCGATGCGCCACCGAGCACGCTGGCCACGGCCAGCACGGCCAGGCCCACCAGCATGCTGCGCTTCAGGCCTAGCTCATCGGCCAGCGCACCGAAGGCCACACCCGCGCACATGCCGGCGCCCTGCACCATCGACAACAGGAACGCCGCCTGCAGCAGCGACAGGCCGAGCGCCTGCTGCAGCGCAGGGATCGCCGGCGGCAGCTTGCCCACGTGCAATGCGGCGGCCACGCCGGCGAGGATGACCACCCGCGCGGGGTCGAAGCGGCGCGGCGTGCTGATGGGCTGGGTTGCGCTCATGCGGCGCGTGAGTGTGCCTGCATCGGCGCGGGCGTCCGGCGCACCCGACAATGCGTGCATGGGTCACATCGATTCGCTCGCTGGTGCTCGGCCGCTGCGCCGCCGCGACGTGCTGCATGCCGCAGTGGCCGCCGCGGGGGCGGTGAGCGGATGGGGCTGTGTGCAGTCGACGACAACGGCGCCGCGCGACTGGACTGCCCGGCTGTCAGGCTCGTCGCTGGTGCTGCTCGGCGAGGTGCACGACAACCCCTCGCATCACCGGCTGCGTGCGGCGGCGTTGCGGCAGGCCTTCGAAGATGGCTGGCGCCCGGCGGTCGTGATGGAGCAGTTCGACCTCGACCGCCAGGCCGACATCGATCGGGCGCGCGCCGAACGCCCTGATGACCCCCAACACGTGATCACGCAAGCCGGCGGCGCGGCCGGCTGGCGCTGGAGCGACTACCAGGCCTTCGTCGCGCTGGCGCTGCAATACCAGTTGCCGCTGCTGGCCGGCA
This sequence comes from uncultured beta proteobacterium, assembly GCA_963774185.1. Classification (GTDB taxonomy): domain Bacteria; phylum Pseudomonadota; class Gammaproteobacteria; order Burkholderiales; family Burkholderiaceae_C; genus JAEUPI01. Next base: position 80,928 of record CAVZEK010000028.1, on the reverse strand, counting down.
ACCTGCCGCGCAACACGGCCAATCGCCTGGCGCGCGATGACTACGCCACGGTGCTCGGCGCCGAGCGCGTGCGCACGTGGTGCCTGGCCGATGCGCCCGATGCCGCGTGGCAGGCCGCGCAGGAGCGCGAGATCGATGTCGGTCATTGCGGCGCACTGCCGCAGCGCTTGTGGCCAGCGCTCGCGCGCGGCCAGTTCGCACGCGACGCGGCCATGGCGCATCTGTTGTCGTTGCACGTGCCAGGCGGCGCCGTACTGCTGGCGGGCAACGGCCACGTGCGGCGCGACCTCGGTGTGCCGCGCTGGCTGCAACGCCAGGGCACGCCCGCCGCGCTGGTGGTGGGTTTCATCGAGCGCGACACGCCGCCCCCCGCAGCGGGCGTGTACGACGCCGTGGTGATCACCGAGCCCGCGGCACGCGACGATCCGTGCGACGCCTTCAAGGCCCGGCCGCTGCCGAGCGCGAACGCTGGCTCAGGTCTCGATCGCGCGTGAGCCCTCGGCCGCAGCACGCAGCTTGGCGTGTTGGCGCAGCCGCGCGGCCAGCCGGTCCGCCGAGCGACGCGTGTGGCCGATCGCATCGCTCACCCAAGCATCGGTATCGCGCCAGAACGCGTCGACCGCCTGCGCGCGCAGCGCATGAGCCTGCGCCATCGCCTGGTCGCGCAAGCGGTCGCGTTCGGCCCGCGTGGCCGGCGGCCACACCGTCGCTGCGGTATCCGGTGCGCTGGCCAGTGCGTTGCTCGGTGTGCCGGTGTTCATCGCGCTGCCTCTGTCGTTGAATGCAAGGCGCTGACTCTAGGCGCCGCCGGCGAGCGCGGAAACGCACCCGACCGCGCCACGGTGTTGCAGTTTCTGCAACACCGCGGCACGATCCTGGCCCATGCAACTGCAGCTCGACGACGTGGCCTTGTTCGTGCGCATCGTCGAGCTCGGCACCTTGTCGGCCGCGGCGCGAGAGCGCAACACGCCGGTGAGCCAGGTCACGCGGTCGCTGGCCCGGCTGGAGGCCGCGTGCGCGGCGCGCCTGCTGCACCGCTCGACGCACGGTCTGAGCCTCACCGACGAAGGCTCGACCCTGCTTTCACACGGCAAGCGGATGCTCGAGACCGCGGCCGAGCTGCATGGCGAGCTGAGCGGCAAGACCGGCGGGCCCGCGGGCTGGGTGCGCGTGAGCGTCAGCGCGGTGCTGGCGCAGGCAGTGATCGCACCGGGATTGAACGCGCTCTACAAGCGTCACCCCAACCTGCACCTCGACATCGCGGCCGACGACCGCATGGCCGACATGGCGCGCGAGGGCATCGACGTGGCGATCCGCACCGGTACGCCGCCCAGCGACAACCTGGTGGCGCGCCAGATCGGGCTGCTGACGCGATCGTTGTACGCGTCGCCGGCCTACGTGCAGCAGCACGGCCTGCCGCGCCACCCCGATGACCTGGTGCGCCACCGGCTGATCGGCAACACGGCCAGTGCGATCCTCAACCGCTGGGCCTGGCGCGAACGGGGCAAGGCCGGCGGCGAGCTAGTGGTGCAAGGCGACACCCGCACCGACAACACCGCGGTGATATTGGCGCTGGCGCAGCATGGCGCCGGCATTGCGCGCGTCGTCGATCTGGTGGCGCAGCCGCTGGTCAAGGCCGGCGCATTGGTGCCGGTGCTGCCGGCGCATTTCTCGACGACACCCGTGCCGATGTACGCGGTGATGCTGCAAGAGCGCCATCGCCTGCCCAAGATCCGCGCCTGCATCGACCACTGGGCGCACTGGATGGCGCAGCTCGCGGCGCCAGTGCGCGCGCGCACCGCTGCGCGCGGCGTCAAGTCTGCAGCGTCGCCATGAAGCGCGCCAGCTGCGGCGCCCACTTGCGGGCATCGTGGCCGCTGGCCATGTGGCCGAGCTCGCTGTCGAGCTCGAAGTAGCGTGCGTCGACGCCCGCGGCCTGGAGCTGCTGCATCACGGCCGGCGCGATCGAGGGCGGGAACAGCTGGTCGGTGCGCGACAGCACGTACAGCACCTTGGCCCTGATCTTGTGAAAGTGCGGCCGCGTGTCGAAGTTCTCGAGCGCGCGGCGCAGCACCACCATCGAGTTGGCATCGAACACGCGTGCCCATTGGCGTGCGATCTGCTCGATCGCCGCCTCGCGCCGCTGCGCGTCGGCAATCGTGGCGGCGAGCTGCGCCTCGATGCCATAGCGCTTGAGCGTGGCAATGCGGTACTTCACCAGCGTGGGCTCGATGCCGCCGCGCTCGTAGTATTGGCCGTCGTTCCAGTTGGGGTCGGCGGCCAGTTCATCGATCAGTTTCTGCGTCGGGCCCGGGCCGGGCGCCGAATGGGGCGCGCTGATCGCCGCCACGATGCCGTGCATGAAATCGGGGTATTGCACGGCCCATTGAAAAGCTTGGTAGCCGCCGTACGACGGGCCGGCCACGGCCACGAGGTGCGTCACGGCGAGGCTGTCGAGCAGCAGCTTTTGCGCACTCACGATGTCGCCCACCGCAAGGCGCGGGAACGCCGGCCCGTAGGGCTTGCCGGTGCGCGGGTCGGTATCGCGCGGACCGGTGGAGCCCCACGAAGACCCGAGCATGTTGGAAGACACCACAAAGCAGCGGTCGGTGTCGATCGCCAGACCCGGGCCCACCAGTTGCGGCCAGTTGCCGGGTGTGCCGGCGTCGAGCCCGGGCGGTGCGCTGCCCTCGCGATAGCGCCCGGCCATGTGCTGGTGGCTGGTGAAGCCGTGCGTCAGCAACACCGCGTTGCGGCCGTCGGGTGCCAGCGTGCCGTACACCTCGTAGGCGATGCGCAGCTCGGGCAGCACCGCGCCGCTGTCGAGCGCGAACTCGCGCGCCGTGAAGGTCTTGGCCTGCACCGCGTCGAGCGGGTTGTGATGTCGGCTCACGGAGGAACGCGTGATGGCTGCTTGCAGCGCGTGGTGTTGGCGATGATAGGCGAGCCGGCGTCGCTGCATCACGCAGAGCGAATTTCACGCGCACAATGCGCCGCTGGCACCGCGCACTCAGGAGACGGCCGTGAAAGGCGATACCAAGGTCATCGAGTTTCTGAACAAGCAGCTCAAGCACGAGCTCACCGCGATCAACCAGTATTTTCTGCACCAGCGCATGCTCAGGCACTGGGGCTTCGGCCGCCTGGCCAAGCACGAGTACGACGAGTCGATCGAGGAGATGAAGCATGCCGATCGGCTGATGGAACGCATCTTGGTGCTCGAAGGCCTGCCGAATCTGCAGGATCTCGGCAAGCTGCTGGTCGGCGAAGGCGCGGTGGAGATCCTGAGGTGCGATCTCAAGGCCGAACAAACCGCGCACAAGACGCTGAAAGACGGCATCGCGCACTGCGAGAGCGTGCGCGACTACGTATCGCGCGAAGTGCTGCAGCTGATCCTGCACGACACCGAAGAGCACATCGACTGGCTCGAGACCCAGATCGAGCTGGTGGCCAAGGTGGGCGAGCACAACTGGCTGCAGTCGCAGATGGATGAGGCCGGCGCCTCGAGCTGAGCAGCCGGCGCGAGCGGTGCTCGCGGCATCGCGCCGCACGGCGCTGCCCTGGCGGGCGACCGCGCTCGTGATACGGTGACGCGGCAATCGGTGCGCTCCGGCAGCAGGCAGCGCCGGCATCGCACTGCTCCACTTCATCTGCCGCCGGGATGCACACATGAACCCATCGTTGTTCGAGCAGGGCCTCAAGACACGCCGCGAGGTGCTGGGCGCCGAATACGTCGATGCCGCGATCCAGAGCGCCGACGACTTCAACCGCCCGATGCAGGACCTGGTCACGAAATACTGCTGGGGCGACGTCTGGAACCGGCCGGGACTGGACCGCCGCACGCGCAGTCTGCTCAACCTGGCAATGCTCACCGCGCTCAATCGACCGCATGAGCTGAAGGCGCACGTCAAGGGCGCCCTCCGTAACGGCGTGACCAAGGACGAGATCCGCGAGGTGTTCATGCACACCGCGATCTACTGCGGCGTGCCGGCAGCGATCGACAGCTTTCGCAGCGCGCGCGAAGTGTTCAAGGACATGGGCCTGTGATGAACGCGCCGCCCGAGCGCGTGGGCTTCGTCGGCATCGGCAAGATGGGCGCTGCGATGGCTGCACGCCTGCACGCCGCAGGCTATCGGCTGGCGGTGCACGACCTGCGGACCGATGCCGCGCAGGCGTTTGCCGATTCGCACGCCGGCGCGGTGATGGCGCGCACGCTCGACGCGCTGGCCGATTGCGACGTGGTGATCACGATGCTGCCCGATTCGGCGGCAGTCGAAGCGGTGGTGCTGGGGCAGGCCGCGGCGGCCGGCTTGATCGGCCGCTGCGCAAGGGCTCGTTGCTGATCGACATGAGTTCGTCGGCACCGCTGCGCACGCGTTCGCTCGCGGCGCGGCTCGCCGACGCGGGCCTGGACTTTCTCGACGCGCCGGTATCGGGCGGCGTCAAGCGTGCGCTCGACGGCTCGCTGGCCATCATGGTCGGCGGCGACGCGCTGGTCTTGGAGTCGCAGCGCGCGCTGTTGGGCTGCATGGGCCGCACGGTGACGCACGTGGGGCCTGCCGGCGCCGGGCACGCGATGAAGGCGCTCAACAACTACGTGTCGGCAGCCGGGCTGGTGGCCACCGTCGAGGCGCTGCATGCGGGCCAGCGCTTCGGTCTGGACCCGGCGGCTATGACCGATGTGCTCAACGGCTCGACCGGGCGCAACAACACGACCGAGAACAAGGTGAAGGCGTTCATGCTGTCGGGCCGCTACGACTCCGGCTTCGCGCTGGCGCTGATGTGCAAGGACCTCGCCATCGCGACGACGCTCGGTGTGCAGGTCGGCAGCCCGATGCGCCTGGGCGACGCGGTGCGCACCATGTGGGACGAGGCCGCCGCGACGCTGGGCACGGCAGCCGACCACACCGAGATGCACCGCTGGCTGGCGGCGCAGCGCGACTGATGCAAGTCGCGCCGCAATCGCCGCTCAGACGGCGCGCGCCGGCGGCGAGACCTCAGCCGAACAGCTTGGTCGCAATCTGCGTCACGTGCTTGCCCTGGAACTGCGCCATGCCGAGTTCCTGCTGGCTCGGCATGCGCTCGCCTTTGCCACCGGTGATCGTCGAGGCGCCATACGGGCTGCCACCCTTGATCTCGTCCAGGCCCATCTGCCGCGCCTCGGCGTAAGGCAGGCCGACGATGATCATGCCCTGGTGCAATAACGTGGTGTGAAAACTCAGGATCGTGCTCTCCTGGCCACCGTGCTGCGTGGCGCTGGAACTGAACACCGAGCCCACCTTGCCCACCAGCGCGCCCGACATCCACAGCGGGCCGGTCTGGTCGAGGAAGGTGCGCATCTGGCCCGTCATGTTGCCGAAGCGCGTGCCGGTGCCGAAGATGATGGCGTCGTAGTTGGCCAGCTCGGCCGGCTGCGCGATCGCGGCGGGCTGGTTGCTCTTGCCGCCTGAGCTCTTGAACACGTCTTCGGGCACCGTCTCGGGCACTCGCTTGACATCGACCTTGGCCCCGGCGACCCCGCGCGCGCCTTCGGCCACGGCGTGGGCCATCGCTTCGATGTGTCCGTAAAAGCTGTGATAGAGAACCAGAACCCTTGCCATGGAGTGCCTCCTTGCTGAAATCCGATGACCGAACGCGGATTCTGCGAGCCGGCACGCCGCAATGGCGCGAACGCTTTGCACGCTGCGTTCGCAGCCGCTGAATGCTGCAAGAGGGACCGTCAGACACTTCTAGAGTCGGCCGTCCTGGCTTGCCACCGGGTTGCGCCCTAGACTGCTGGTTTTGCCAAACGGAATAGCCATGCCTGCACGAGCTTGTGCCGAAGCGAACTTCTTTGCATCCCTGGTGAGCCCGAGCGAGGTCCTGGCGGCGTGTGAGCAATCGCCTGCACTGAATGCGTTGACCCGCCAGAAGCACTCCGCCGACAGGCCAGGCCGCAAGCGCAGCAACGAACTCGCGACCTGGGACGCCGCCGTGGACGAAGGACAGTCCGAGGCTGAATGGCGCAAGCGCAACCTGGCCGGCTTGACCACCGCCCAGACTGGCAACGAGCGGCGGGTCGAAGTCGCTTTGGCGTAGCGCTGTGAGCGGTCCTTGACCGCCGACGATCAACGCCACGGCGGACATCGCAGCGATCCTCGCCGCCTTCATGACCTGAGTGTGGCGACCAGATGCTTTGGATTGCGCAGCAGTTCGAGCGCGTCGATCACGCTTCTGCAAATGGGCTGATGATGCCTACCCAGGTCCCGGACGGGCCGGTGTAGGCGTCGCCTGCGCTGAAACGCGCAACCCGCCGCACCGGCTCCTCGAAGAACAAGGAGCGATATGAGCGGCTTTTCGATCTTGGCAGTCTTCGGTGGTGCCGGGCTGGGTGCCTTGTTGCGCTGGTGGCTGGGCGCGTTGCTGAACCCGGTGTTCCCGACCATTCCCCTGGGCACCGTGGCAGCCAACCTGATCGGTGGCCTGCTGGTCGGCGTGGCCAGCGCCTTTTTCGCGCACAACGCCGGCCTGCCGCCCGAATGGCGGCTGCTGATCATCACCGGCTTCCTGGGCGGGCTGACGACCTTCTCGACCTTCTCGGTGGAGGTCGTGAACCTGATCGGGCGACAGGAATACAGCGTGGGCGCTGGGCGCAGCGGGCGTGCACTTGATCGGCTCGCTGATATTGACCGCAGCCGGCATCCTGATCGCCAACGCGGTGCTCGTCAGGGCTTAGCGGAGCAGCCCTTGAGCCACCCGTCCTGCTGAACTCTGCTCAAGCCCAAGGAGGCCACCATGCAAGGCGTCTACCTCAAGTTCTACGTGCTGGAGAAGCGTCGCCATCACGGCCTGCTCGCGTACGAGTGGCTGCTCGAAGCGGCCAAGAAGCTGGGCATTCATGGCGGGTCGGCCTTTCGCGCGATCGCCGGCTTTGGCCGTCACGGCAAACTGCACGAGGAGCACTTCTTCGAGCTCGCCGGCGACGTGTCGGTCGAGGTCGGTTTCGCGCTCAGCGTGGAGGAAGCAGAAAAACTCCTCGCGCATCTGGCGGGCGAGAAGCTGAGGATGTTCTACATCAAGGTGCCGCTGGAGATGGGGGTCATCGGAGACGAGCCGTGACCGCTACCTGGGCGTTGGCGGCGCCATGGCTGGGCCGTGGCGCGGGTGTCTACCCGATCGCTCGGTGGTACGGGTCGGCCGCGCAAGGAAGTGTCGTACACCACGCTGCTGATGCCAACCGGCCGGTGACCGTGGTCCGATAGGCGGCAGCGCTGCCGAGTCTCAGGCGGCGGGCGCGTCGATCGCGACCCGGTTGCTGGCAGGAAATGTCATCGCCAACGCATCGTCCAGCCGCGCGGCTGTCACTCAAGTTGGCGTCCGGTGGACGGGATCCCGTAAAGCGATTGGAAGGTTCGAGCGTGGCGTTCGTTCCCGCGGGAGCACTCAACCGATAAAGTTGCCCTGTCGGCTCGCATCGCCGCGGCAGCACCATCCTGAACCGAACCCGATCCATGCAGACCCCACGACTTCGACGCCTCGCGGCCTGCATGGTGCTGATGGTCCTGGCCGCCGGCCCGCTGTGCGCCGTCGGCCAGACTCTGCGCTTGCCGGCGCTGCCCGGGCTGCCCAAACCGGCCGCGGCGGCGGCCAGCGCGACCACCGAGGCGCCGACAGGTGCTGCAGCCGAAGACACATTGCGCTCGCGGCTGCAACGCGATCTGGAGGACGCCCGCAACCTGAGCGCCGCGCTCTTGAGCGGAAGCGGCGCAGTGGTCGCGCCTCCCGGCATTGCCGACTACGAAGTCGCGCTGGCCGGTCGCCGCCTTGGCGCATGGATCTATTCGCTCGAAGGGCAGTTGCGTTCGCTGGACGGCATCGCCCGCGCGCGGGCCGATAAGGTCGAAGCGGCGGCGGCCAATGCCGCTTGGCTCGGCTTCCCGGACAAACCACCGTACTCGATCCTGCGCGCCGAGGAGTTGGCGCAGCAGGTTGATGCGTTGAAGGCCCGCATCGAGGCTGCGGGCGCGACGCAGGCCGTGAGCGCGCGTGAATTCGACCAACTGCAGAAGGACGCGCAGCGCGGCGCCGAGGCAGCGCGACGTGCCCAGGAGGACGTGCGCACGCACCCGGGCGATACCGCTGCCGAGTGGCGCGCCCGCGCGGCCGGCTGGGCAGCCAGCGCCGTCGCCGCCACCGCTGCAGCGATCGTGCGCGACCGCGAAATGACCGAAGCGAGAGCCGAGGCCGACAAGGAGCGGTTGCTGCTGCTGGAGCGGCAATTGCAGACGGTGAAAGACCGCATGACCTTCACCGAGGCCGACCTGCAACAGGTTGGCCGCAGCGAGCAGGCGCGCCAGGCGCGGTTCGACAAGGCGGCCGCGGCGGCGCAAACGGCGGCGGACCAGCGCTCGCGCGAGGCCGCAGCCGCCGAGCGAGCGCTGCAGGCGCTGCGCGTGGCCGTGACAGCAGTCTCGCCGGCCCGGCTGGATGCCGCCGAGGCGCAGCTGCGTGCATTGAACGCGGCGGTAGACACCGCGCTGCGCGAGACCGAGACGATGGCGGCGCTGAGCCGCCTGTCGGCTGCGGTGGTCGACATGTGGCAGTCGCGCTTCGATGCCCTCAACTCGCCGGATGCCGCGCGCCGGCAGGCCGCCGCCGACGCGCTGCGCGACCTGCGCCGCGGTCTGGCCATCTGGCACACCTTCGCGGCCGGGCAGATCGACATCGTGCAGGCGGACCAGGCCGAGCAGGCCGCGCAGCAGGAGCGCGCCGCCGGCGATCCCGCTGTGCTGCGCTACGAGTCAGCCCGAGCCGATGCACTGAGCCAGCGTGCGCTGCGTGCGCAGCAGCTGGTCGACGAGATCGAGCGCACCGATCGCACGTTGCGACGCTGGCTGGCCGACATCGGGCAGGAGGGCGCGCAGCGGCCGTGGCAGGACCAAGTGGCCGCGCTGTGGGCACGCGCCTTGACGGTGCTCAAGGCCGTGTGGGGCTTCGAGTTGTTCGCGGTCGAAGATACGCTGGAGGTGCAAGGCCAGAAGGTCACCACCACGCGCGGCGTGACGGTGGGCAAGAGCGTCGGCGCGCTGCTGATCTTCCTGGTCGGGTACTGGCTCACCTCGAGGCTGGCACGCCGGCTTGAACGCACGCTCACCGCCCGCTTCGGCATCGACGCTCAGCAGGCCCGCACCATTCGCCGCTGGACGATGACCGCGTTCGCATTCGTGCTGCTGGTGCTGGTGCTGAACCTGGCGCAGATCCCGCTGACCGTGTTTGCCTTCTTCGGCGGCGCGCTGGCCATCGGAGTCGGCTTCGGCACCCAGACCATCATCAAGAACTTCATCAGCGGGCTGATCCTGTTGATGGAACGCCAGGTGCAGGTCGGCGATGCGATCGAGATCGACGGCTTTGCCGGCACGGTGACCGAGATCAACCTGCGCTCCTCGACCATTGCCGGCTACGACGGTGTCGATGCCATCGTGCCGAACTCGACCCTGCTGGAGAGCCGGGTCAGCAACTGGACCATGAGCAACCGCCGTGTGCGCCGCGTGGTGCGTGTCGGAGTGGCGTACGGCTCGCCCACTCGAAAGGTGGTCGACCTGATCCGCGCATGCGCCGAGCGCCACGGCGAGGTGCTCAAGCAACCGTCGCCGCAGGTGCTGCTGGAGGACTTCGGGGACAACGCGCTCACTTTCGCGTTGTTCATCTGGATCGACGTCAGGAGCGGCCCAGGCGGCCCGGTGATCACCAGCGACCTTCGTTTCATGATCGAGGCAGCACTGACCGAAGCCGGCATAGCCATCGCCTTCCCGCAGCGCGACATCCACCTCGACACCAGCCGGCCACTGCAGGTCCAGATATCGCGCGGGCGGACGCAAGGGTAGTCCTGGTTTGTCAACGCACGCGTCGTGCGTCTGCTTTGCGGCGCGCTCGCAGGGCGGCCGCACCCTGACCGCACAGAGCCACCGTTTGCGTGGTACCGGGAATGAACACCGGAATAGACACAGGCGATTCAGCGCAGGCGCGCTGGATTCGCGGCGTTGTGTACGTACTGCTGGCGAATGCGGCACTGCTGGCGCTTTTGGTGGCCCTGCAGTGGAGGTTGTGGGCGTGACCCAAGGCCCCAGGTGAAGGCGGGCCTTGAGAATCTCGACCCCGTTCGCTCCGAAGCTGCCTTTCGGTGCTAAGCCAAGGCCCGCGCGTTGCGCACCTGCGGGTTCAGTTGCGTGACCAAGGCCATCGCCAGATAACACACTGCAAAGAACAACACCGTGGGCGTGCTGCCGATGTGCTCCAGCAGCAGCCCGCACAGCGCGGCGCCGAGCGGATTGAAGCCAAAGGCAAGCAGCCGAAAGCTGCTGTTGACACGCCCCTGCAGGGCATCCGGAATCAGTGCCAGCCTGTAGCTGAACTGGACAACGTTGTAGACCGGCGCCAGGGTGTAAATCAGCGCATACACGACGCCCAGCAGGTAGAACTTTGGCACCACGAGGTACAGCGGAAACAACAGCGCCTGCGTCCACATCACGCTGATGATGACCTGGCCAAAACCAAAGCGCCGTTGAATGCGTCCACCAATGAGCGCACCGACGATGCCGCTGACGCCACCGATGCTGAACACGAGCCCGATGTCGATTTCACTCGCACCCATTTGCTTGGCCAGCACGATCAACAGCAGCGGCGTGGCGGCATAAATGAAGTTCATGCCACCCGTCAGCACCGCCATGTAGCGAATCAACGGCTGCTGCCAGAGCCAGCGCAGGCCCTCGGCAATCTCGGCGCGCAGGTGGCGCGCTGCCGTCTTGGGTGCTGCGCGAATATCGGTCTTGATCTTGCACAGCGACACCGCCGACACGAGATACGAAAGCGTGTCTGCCACGAACGGCGCGGCGTGTCCCAGGGTCTGAAAGAGCAGTGTGCCAAGCGACGGGCCGACGATCTGCACTGCACCGAAAGACGCTTCGTTTTGCGCCGCAGCGCGTGGCAAATCGACAGCGGGCACGACGCGCGACAAGGCTGCCACTTCAGCGATGTTGAAGAAGACGAACAAGCTGCCCTCGGTGAAGGCAACGGCGTAGATCTGCGGCAGGGACAGCGCGTCGAACCACAGCGCCAACGGCACCGTCAGCACGACCAGCGCTCGCAACAGGTCGCAGGCGATCATGACGCGCTTTCTGTCCCAGCGATCGATCAGCGCGCCCACCGGCAGGCTGAACAGCAAGTAGGGCAGCGCACGCAACGCCGACGCCACGCCCGCAGCGCCGGGCGATTTCGTGATCGCCAGAATCAACAACGGGTAGATGAGGGAAGTTGCGCTGGAGCCCAGTGTGGAGACGACCTGACCGCTCCACAGCAGCATGTAGTCGCGATGCCGCCACAGGCTGGTCGCGGGTGCGGAGTGAGTGGGCGCGGTCACGGCGTGCGACGATAGCAGGGCGTGATCGGCTGCAGATCGCAGCGCTGCAGCCGTTCGCGGCCCCGTTGTGAACGTCGCCTCAGGGTCGAGTGCGTGAGCGCGGCGCTGTGAGCAGCAGATAGATATTCGACCAGCCTTCGGCGCCGAGCACCCGATGTCTTCTTCGCCCCAGTTCACGCAAGAGAGCCGCGCGCTGTTGCGACTGGCCGGCCCGATCATCCTGTCGCAGATCGCTCAAGTGTTGATGGGGTTGGTGGACACGGTCATGTCGGGTCATGCTGGCGCGATCGAGCAGGCGGTGGTCGGACTTGGCGTCGCACTGTGGATACCGGTGTTCATCGGCTTGATGAGCGTCGTTCAGGCGGTGTCTCCCATCATTGCGCATCACTTCGGTGCCGGTGACCGGGCCGCAGTCGCGCGCGATGCGCGCGAAGGGATATGGCTGGCGCTGTGCGCCGGCCTGGTGCCGCTGATCCTGGTGCCCTGGGCTCCCGACCTGCTGATGTGGTTCCGCATTGAGCCGGCACTGGCAGCGCGAGCCGGCGTCTTCCTGTGGGGCATCGGTCTCGGGCTGCCGGCGGCGCTGGTGTACCGGTCGCTCGCCTTCTACTCGGCCAGCATCAACAAGACGCGTCCGATCATGGTCCTCGCCTTCTTCGGCCTGGGCATCAACGCGTTGCTCAACTGGGTACTGATCTACGGCCACTTCGGCCTGCCGGCGATGGGCGGCGCGGGGTGCGGCTGGGCAACCGGCATTGGCATGTGGGTTGCGCTGATTGCACTGGTCGCATGGACGGCCCGTGCACCGGCCTACAAGCCCTACTACATCTGGCAGTCGTGGACGCTACCGAGTTGGGCCGTTCAAAAGCGCTTGCTGCGCCTCGGACTGCCCATGGGGGGCGCCGGCCTCGCAGAGGTGGCAGCGTTCTCCAGCATCGCGGTGCTGGTCGGCCGGTTCGGCGAGGTGCAGATCGCCGCCCATCAGATCGCGCTCAACTTCTCGGCGCTGGTATTCATGTTTCCGATGGGCCTGTCGGCTGCCATCACGATCCGCGTCGGGCACTCGTTGGGAGCCGGGGACGCGCTCGCGGCACGCACCATCGCATGGACCGGCGTCGCCGTGGGTTTGATCATCGCGACGTTGGCGATCGGCCCGATCATCCTGCTGCGGCATCACGTGGCAACGGTCTACAGCAGCGACGGCGCGGTGCAGACGCTCGCCGCCAACCTGCTGCTCTTCGCCGCGTTCTGGCAACTTTTCGACGCCACACAGGTCTGCGCGATCGGTGCGTTGCGCGGCTACAAGGTCACGTTGATGCCGATGGTGCTGATGCTGTCCGCGTTCTGGGTCATCGGCGTTCCAGCAGGAACGTGGCTGGCCTATCGGGGCCTGGTCGTCGGCGAGCCGATGAAGGTCTATGGTTTCTGGGTCGGCCTGGTGATCGGGCTGGTGCTGGTCGCGGTCGGGCTCGCCATTGGACTGCGCAAGGTCGCCGACGCAGCGATGCGTGTGGAATGCAGGTGAACTTCCATGGCCGACGCCGGCGCTACTTCGTCGCGGCACCGATGCGCAGCGCGTAGTAGATCGCGCCCGCAATGGCAACGCCGAAGAACCAGCCGTAGACGCCCCACCAAGACGGCAGCACTGTCGTGAAGGTCGGCAAGATCGACGAGAAGATCATGCCCACGAAGAAAGCGATGAAGGCCTTCACGTGCCAGCCGTTCTGGAATCGGAACTCCCCGTCCTCCTGATAAAGCGCATTGACGTCGAGCGCACCCTTGCGGATCAGGTAGTAGTCGACCATCATGATTCCGAACACCGGCCCCATCGTCGCGCCGATGAAATTGACGAACTGCGCCGCCCCGGTTTGCCAAGGCGCCCAGGGATAGAGCACGAGCGCGATGGCCGCTGCGATGTAGCCGCCCCTCTTGAAGTTGATCTTCTTCGGGAAGACGTTGGCGAAGTCGAACGCAGGCGACACGAAGTTCGCCACCACGTTGATGCCGAGCGTGGCCACCGCGAAAGTCAGCGCGGCCAGCAGCGCCAAGAACCAATTGTCGAACTTGGCAGAAATCTGATCCGGATGCAGCAGGACCTCGCCGTAGACCGTGTACGCGGCCGTCGTGGTGATCCCTGCCACCAGGCAGAAGGCCAGCAGATTGATCGGCAAACCCCAGAGATTGCCCTTGCGCAACTCCGCCTCGCTCTTCGCGTAGCGCGAGAAGTCGCAGAAGTTCAGGTAGAGCGCGGCGAAGTAGGTGATCCAGGTGGCGGCGACCGCGGCCAATGCACCGAACGAGCCAGGCTCGCCGGGCACGCCCGCATCCGCGGTTCCCTTCAGCAGCACGTCTTTGGGAATTTCGCTACCGAACGAGAAGGCGCCCGACTTGACGATGAGATAGATCGACAGCAGCAGCATCATGATCCACACCGCGGGGCCGGCCCAGTCTTGGAACTTGCGCACGGTTTCCATGCCGCGCTGGATGATCAGAAGCTGCAGCGCCCAGATGATGACGTAGCAGATCACTTCCAGCGTGGAGTGGCCCAGCATGTGGCTGCTCTGATGAAAAGACAGCAGGGCATCGTTGCGCGTGAGCAGGGCCACGATGGCTCCGGAGGCCGCCGACGTCTGCGCGCCATACCAGAAGCAGGCGACGATGGCGCGAACCAACGCTGGAACGTTGGCGCCAAACGTGCCGAACGAGGCGCGCGCCAGCACCGGATAGGGCACTCCGGTGCGCACCCCCGCATTCCCGACGAGGCTCATCAGGAAGAAGATGACGAGCGAGCCGATGCCGATGGCGAGCACGAAATTGACGAAGCTGCCGCACAGCAGGAAGAGGCTGGCGGCGAGGTAGTACCCCCACAAGCTGTGGACGTCGGATGTCCACACATTGAAGATCGAAAACGCTCCCCACTTTCGCTCCGTGGCGGGGGCCAGGTCCTCGTTGTGCAAGGACGGTGAGTAGTTGGCCGGTTGCATGGCGTCTCCTCCAGTTTGTTGTCTCCCCGCGCCGCTCTTGCCGGCGGCAAGGCAGTATCAAGAAATCGGTCGAATTGGGCAAGACAGCCAGAGAGGCACGCGCGCGCATCGGCGATCCGCTCGAGTGATCGTGTTCGTGGTTGCAACTCCGTCGAAGGAACGAGGCGGATTGCCTCGCTTGTCAACTTCGCAGAACCAGGCCGGGCGCTTCTTCGCAACCGCGCTCTTGCTGCGCGACCGTCATTTTCAAGCACCGGCGACTGCAGCAGGCCGACCCGCGGACGCTCCCGCGGCGGGCAGCAGCACATCGGCGGCGCGCGGGTCGGCATACAACCGGTCAATCAGGTCGGCGCGCTGCTCGCTCGCGGCGCGCTGATTGATGTAGCCCTTGTCGGTGATCTCGCCGCGGTCGATGGACGGAAGATCTGGCATCAGCATGAAGCGGGCGATGCGCGTGCTGCTGCTGCCGTGGTCCTCGTTGTAGGCCCACAGGCCGCGCGCGACGTGCGCGCGAACCTTGTCGTTGTTGGCCAGCTGCGCAAGCGTCAGCGATGCATCGCCGGCGATGGTGCGCGCTGCGATGGCATTGAGGAAGACGAGCAAGCCGATCGATGCGCGATCGCGCCCGGTCACCACCGCGTCCTGCACCACCGGAGAAGCAGCAGCGATTGTGCCCACACGCACCTGTCCGCAATGGACCCAGGTGCCCGAAAGCAGCTTGAAGTCCTCAGCCACGCGACCGTCGAAGACGATGCCGCGCGACGGATCGTCCGGGTCGTCCATCCGACCCGCGTCGCCGATCTTGTAGAAGCCCTCGGCATCGAACGCGGCCGCCGTGAGGTCGGGGCGCTTCCAGTACCCCGGCGTCACCACGCTGCCTCGAACGCGCAACTCCATCTTCGCGGCAGACGGCGTCAGCATGATCTCGACACCCGGAGCGGGTATGCCGATGACCCCCGTTCTCTCGATCGGATAGTGGCCACACGTCGCCGTGCAGGTCGTCTCGGTGGAACCCCAGGACGAGACGATGCGCACGCGCTCGCCGCGCGCCAGGATGGACACCGCTTCCAGTCGGCTCCACAGGCTCTCTGGAAGCACTGCGCCAGCGTAGAACAGCAGGTCGAGCCGGCGAAAGACGCTCTCGCGCAAGGCTTCATCGTTCTCCAGAAACGGCAGCAGCATGTCGAAGCCGCGCGGCGCGTTGAAGTAGATCGTCGGCGAAACCTCCCGCAAGTTGCGAACCGTCTTGTCGATCAGGCCGGGCACGGGCTTGCCGCCGTCGATGTACAGACTTCCGCCATTGCGAAGAATCAGATTGAAGTTGTGGTTGGCTCCGAACGCGTGGCTCCAGGGCAACCAATCCACGATGACTGGCGGCGCGTCTTCGAGGAAGGGCCAACACTGCGCGATGCTCTGCTGGTTAGCGCAGAGCATCCGGTGGGTGGTGATGACGCCTTTGGGCTCGCCGGTGGATCCGGACGTGAAGAGGATCTTCGCCGGGTCGTCCGCGTTCACGCGATCGAACGCCTGCCCGACGGCGTCGGTCGGTTTCGCGCTCAGCATCGAGGCGAACGAGGTCGCACCTGGCAGCGTCGCCTCGCTGGTGACCAGCGCCGTCTGCCGCCCGCGGATCGCCTCGAGCGCGCGCGCGTAGAGCTGCTCCTCGCGCGCGTAGATCATCCCCGGCGCGACCAGTTCGGCGATCGCCCGCAGCTTGGCGAAGCTCTGGCTCATCAGCGAATAAGCGGGTGACACCGGAACAACCGGCACGCCAACGTAGATGGCGGCCAAGGTCATCGCAGCCAGGTCGATGCTGTTCTCCGACAGCACCATCAGGGGCCGCTGCGCAGACAGTCCATGCTCCAGCAGGGCTTGACCGAGCGACTCCACGAAGCCAAGCATGCCGCGGTAGCGCACCGTGCGCCAGCCTTCTTGCCGATCGCGCTCCGCGAGGAAGATGCGCTCGGGACACTCGCCGGCCCACCGGCGCAGGTGGTGGCCCAGGTGACACGGATAGGCGCCAAGCACACGCGGCGAGCGGAGCACGACGGTGCCACCGCCACGACGCTCGATATCGACCTGCGGTTCGGCGAAGCGTAGACGGTTGAAGGGGGGCTTTGCCACCATACGGTCGCCTCCTGTGTCGTGCCGCGAGTGCCCCGCACGCTGCCAACCCTGCTCCGGTGGCTTGCTAGGCGAGGACTTCAAACGGCATGCCCTGATTGCCAGGCAATCTAGCCGTAGATGCACGAGTCAGTCAATCAACTTTCTCGGTTATAAATGATGCATTGCCACAGCAGACAACGCAGTTCCTCGACCGATGCCATCCCCATCACGGCGCCCGCGCGTGGGCCTGCAGACTGAAAACAGCATCCTCGACATCGCCTTCCGGTTCCCGACCCGCGGGCAGGATCGCGTGGCGGCCGACCTACGCCGCGCGAAGATCAATGTCTCGGCCTCTGGCGTGCGCTATGTCTGGCAACGCCACAACCTTGAGACGCTGGACAAACGCGTGACATGGATCGAGTCGCGCCTGCCGAGTTCAGACGACACGTGGGGCGAGGACCAGCTGGCTGCCCGCGACCGCGCGCATGCGAGGAAGCGCGCGAACGCAGTCGGTGCCAGCATGACCGGCCGGCCGCCCGAAGAGGTTCCTCGCAGCATGCACATCCTCGCCGTGTCCGCGCGGCTGATCCGAGAACGGGGGTTTGAATCCACGTCGTTGCGAGACATCGCCGTTCGCGCCCACATCCCGGTCGGTTCCATTTACTACCACTTTCCGACGAAGGACGAATTGTTCGAGGCTGTGTATGCAGAGGGCATACGGCGCCTGCAGACGGCGATCGAACGCGCGCTGGCACGGTCGAACGATCCCTGGCGGCGCCTGGAGTTGGCCTGCGAGACCCATCTGCTGTACCTGTGCGGCGGCGATGAGTTCACGGCCCTCGCCATTCCGACCCGATTGCCGAACCTGTCGTCGCCTGTGCGCGAGCGAGTCGTCCGGCTCAGCGACGGGTACGAGGAAATCTTCCGCGAACTGATCGATGCGCTGGACACGAAGCCGCGGGTGGCGAAAGGAATCTTGCGGCTGCAGCTACTGGGTGCCCTCAACTGGACCAGTGTGTGGTATCGGCATGGGGGCAAGAGCTTGTCTCGCATTGCCGCACAGCTGGTGCAAACCCTTCGCAACGGCGCCGAGGCGGGCGGTTTGCAGACCAAGCGGCGGGACGCACTCGGACGGTCGGGGCGCCGAATTCGGTGACGAACAGTGCCCGCGCGTCATTTCGGCGCAGGCCTAGTTCAAGTGAAGTGCACCCACACCAAACAGGCCGATCACGATCAAATAGACGGCCACGGTGCAAAGGCAGGTAGGACAAGGCGCTGAGCTGAAGTGCGGCCACCCCGTTAATCGGTGAATGCGCGGGATGTCTAGGACAGCACGTTCCCAGCCGCGGCGACCGCGATCGTTCGCAATATCGGCGCCCACCACATGCCCCGCGGAAAGCGGCTCGACAGCCGCACGATCACGCTCCCGGTATCGGGCGACACGTAGACATGCTGGCCCAGCACACCCATTGCGAAGAAATCGTGCCCACCCGAGGCCAAGCGATGGCCCCACCACATTCGGCGGTAGTAGTAGCGTCCAGTCGACAGGAACCGACCCCATGGGCGTTCGCGGTAGTAGTCGAACCATGCGGCGTCGCTTCGGGCCCCGTGCGGTGACGTTGTCGACTCGACCCAACCTGCAGGCAGCAGCCGACGTCCCTGCCACACGCCGTCCTGCAGGTACAACTGACCGAACTTCACCAGGTCGAGGGCGGTTGCGCTCAGACCACTTTCCAGGTGCTCGAGCCCATCGCGATCGGCGCGATCGACCATCAAGCTGGCCGGGTGCTCGGCGCCCAGCTCTTCCCACAGGCGCTTCTGCAACCACGCCGTCACCGACTCGTTGGTGGCCCGCTCGAGGATCAGCGACAGCAACAGCGGGTGCCAATCGTTGTAGTGGAAGAACGCGCCGATCGGGTCGGTGATCGTGCGCGCGAGCAGGCGCTGCCGCAGGTCGGTGGCGTAGTAGGTTTGCGGCTCATCACGCCACGGAAGCATGCCCTCATGAAAGCGGATGCCCGAGCGCATTTCGAGCAGGTGCGCAATCGTCAGCTCGCGCACCCGTGCATCGCGAAGATCCGGCAACCAGCGACCGATCGGCGCATCGATCGAATCGATTGAACCGTCTGCGACTGCCAGCCCGATCAGCGCCGACCCCACCGATTTCGTCACAGAGAAGCAACGTTGCGGCCGTTGACGAATGTCGTTACCCAGGTAGTGCTCCCACACCAGCCGGCCATGATTCACGACCACCATCGCGGTGGTGCCTGACTCAGCGAGCACGCGCGCCAACGGTTGCGCAGGTGCGTCGAGGCGCGGCATGATCGGCAGCGCCGAAAGATCTTGCGGCCGCTCGGCCCACGGCACCGCCGCCGCGTGCGGACTCGCCGAGAGCCGCCGTTGAGGCATGCGCGTTTGATCGTGATCGGTGGGCTGATTGAACAGCAGATAGCGGCCGAGGTAGGTTGCTGCCACGATTCCTCCGTCGGTCTGCCTGCCTCGGCGATACCGAGCCTGCGATTCACCAGCTGATCGGGGTTCTCGATTGTCTCGTCGCCCGAGAGCGGATTCTGTCTGGGTGCAATCGGCCAGCGTGGGCAGTCGCGCGAGCACGAGAGATGGACACTGGGACCGTGACGCACACTACGGACCGACTGTGGCGCTCTGGGTGGCGTCATGGCCTAAACATGGGAGGTGGCCGCCATGACCGGCGACCGGCACTGGACTTGCCCGACATGCAAGGCGGCTCTGAACACGCCGTTTTGTGCCCGCTGCGGCGAAGAACCACTCGCCCCGAGCGATCTCACCCTTCGCGGACTCGCCGAGAAGGTGCTCCACGCCGTCACCAGCATTGACGCCCGCACTGCCCGCTCCGGTTGGAAGCTCCTGCGGCAGCCTGGCGAGCTCACGCTGGCTTGGACGAGTGGTGTGCGCAGGGCATACGTCGCACCCTTCCAGCTGTTCCTGATCGCCAATGTCCTCTTCTTCGCGCTGCAATGGGTGACCCGTGAGAACGTCTTCAGCTCATCGCTCGACTCTCACCTCCACCATCAGGATTGGAGTGACCTTGCCCAGTCACAGCTGGCTCGGCGACTGGAGGCAACGCAAATGAGCATTGAGCAATACGCGCCGACGTTCGATCGCGCTGTCGTGATCAACGCCAAGTCCCTCATCTTGCTCATGACGCTGCCATTCACTTTGCTGCTGCCACTAGCCTTCCTTCGCGAGCGCCGTCCGTTCATGACGCACGTCGTCTTTTCGCTTCATCTGTATACGTTCCTGTTGCTGCTCTTCTGTGTCGCATTGCTTGCCGCAAAGCTCAGCGCTGTGCTCGGGTTCGGTGGCTTGGATGCACCGATGGTTGACAACGTGCTGAGCGTCGCAAACCTCGCGGCATGCGCGGCCTATATCTACTTGGCCATTGGTCCGGTTTACGGTGCTACCGGCACTCAGCGGACTGCGAAGGCGGTTCTTCTGGCGCTCGCCGTGGCCGCCATCGTCATCGGTTATCGGTTCGTGCTGTTCTTCATCACCCTCTACGCAACCTGAGCTGTGCATCAGGGGACGCAGCA
Organism: uncultured beta proteobacterium; assembly: GCA_963774185.1. GTDB lineage: Bacteria > Pseudomonadota > Gammaproteobacteria > Burkholderiales > Burkholderiaceae_C > JAEUPI01. Next base: position 60,874 of record CAVZEK010000028.1, on the reverse strand, counting down.
AGCGCCTTCACAACCACTCTGCGCGAGAGCGCCATCCGGGCGCGCACGAAGGCCTCAGCGCGCCGCGCCCTGCACGCGCTCGCGCCAGCCGGGGATGCGCCGTTCCATCGCCGCGCCTATCGCCTGGCTGTGCAGCGCCCGCAGGCGGCCTGCGTCGGTGGGAGGCGGCACTTCAGGGCGGGCTTGGTGCACGGCCAGCGGCGAGGCGAACGCGGCGCTGAGGCCGTCAAGCCGCGGCGCGAAGACATCGGTGCGGTTGCTGGGATCGGTGCGCGACAGCGCCAGCACCGGCATGAACGACGTGCCGCCAGCCACCAGGCCCTGGTAGTCGCCGAGGAACAAGCCTTCGGCATTGGGCGCCTGGACCATGTCGAAAGGGCCGGCCACATGGCTCTCGGCCCAGTTGAGGCCGTCGCGCGATGTCAGGAGCCATGCGTCGGCGATCAGCGTGCCAGGGTCCGGCGTGTTGCTGCGCAGGTCGTAGTGCATCACACCGACCAGGCCGTCGGCGCGGACGGCAAGCGTCGGCGTGAACGCCGCGACGGTGGCCACCTTGTTGATCGCCACCGGTACCGTCCAAGTGCGACCGCCATCCGTCGAACGCGACATCGCGATGGCGTCGTGCGCGCCGCCCGAGAAGCGCGCGTCCTGCCAGGCAACCCACAGGCTCCCGTCTGGAGCGCCGGCGACGGTCGGCAAGTCGGCGCCGTCGCGGATCGGTGCGCCACCTTCCGGGTTGCGCGCGCCCACCGACTGCAGCGCGGCGACGTAGATCGGCGCGCTCCAGGTCAGGCCGTGATCGGCTGAACGCACCAAGCCGACGCGCGAGGTCGAAACGCCATTCACGGTGTCGATCTGGTTGAACACGTTAATCAGCGTGCCGCGCTCGGCGCCGGCGGCCAATACGACGATGCGGTTGCCCAGTGTCTGGCTCACCCCAGCGCTGCCCGGCGTGAAAAGCGCGCGCGCCGGTTCCCAGTTCAGGCCACCGTCGATCGAGCGGGCCAGCATCGCCGGCCCATGCCCGGTCGCGTCGACCCGATCCCACGTGGCGTAGACGTAGTGCGCATCGGTGGGGTCGGCGGTGAGCGAATCCTTGTCGTTGAAGAAGGCCGGTCCGTCGTGCGCAATCAGTTGCGGCGAGTTCCAGGTGATGCCACCGTCGGTCGAGCGGCTGGCCGCGAGCCCGCTCGACGAGCCCGGCCGCAACGTCGCCCCGGTGAACACGAGCCCCAGCACATGCGCGGTGCCGTCAGGGCCGATGTCGACCCAGGGGTCCGACACGCGTTCGAAGTCACCGGCGCTGCCGCCGGCCGCGCCGCCGCAGCGCGACATCGGCAGCAGCGTGCGCTGCCACGTGGCGCCGCCGTCGAGGCTGACGGCGCTGACCAGCGCCCGCGAGCCACCGTCGCTCCAGCGGTCTTGTTGCCAGGTGGCTAGCAGATGATTGCCGTCGCTCGGGTGCAGAGCGGCGAACGGCTCGACCTCGGCATTGACGTACAGGGTGCCGGTGGTGCTGCCGCCGGTGCAGCCCGCTGCCACGGGCGTGGCGCCGCTGGCAATGCGGCTGGGCAGACTGAGCGGCGGGCCACCGCCGCCCGAATCATCGCCACCACCGCCGCCGCACGAGGCGAGCAACAGCAGCAATGCCAGAGTCGGTGGGCGAACGTCGTGCAGGATGGCAGCGCGGCATCGATGCAACATGGCACGAGCATAGCGTCGCGGATGCGTTGCTCCTGCACCCAAACGGCTGTTCCGCGTCGCGCGCGCGACCGCGATCAGGTCGACGCCGAGTAGCGCCGGTGCAAGGTGGTCAAATGGCTACCCTCAGCGGAGGCGCGGTCGAGATGGATGCCTTGTCCGAGGTCTTGAAGGTCCTGCATTTCAACAGCGCGATCTTCTTCAAGGCCAGATTCAGCGCGCCATGGTGTTATGTCTCCCCGCAAGCGGAGACGGTGGCCAGGCAGGTCAACGCGGGGTCCGAACGCCTGCTCTTCTACCATTTGTTTGTCGACGGTTCGTGCACCGTGAAGCTCGACGGCCTGCCGCCGCTCAGCCTGCAAGCGGGTGACATCATCCTGTTTCCGCATGGCGATGCCCACTCGATGGCCTCCACCGGGAGCGACGAGCCCGGGCCGCTGCTCGATGTGCGGGGCCTGTTGCGCGAGCGGCCCGACGAGCTGCACATGGGCGGCGGTGGCGAGCCGACCCGCTTCATCTGCGGCTATCTGTCATGCGATCCCATCCTGTGCCGACCGGTCCTGGCGGCGCTTCCGAGGGTGCTGACGGTCAGGCTCAGGCGCGACGAAAAGACCGACTGGCTCGAGCGTTCCTTCGTCTACGCGGTGGCTGAGGCCGCTGGCCCGCAACCCGGCGGCGAAGGTGTGCTGGCCAAGTTGTCCGAGGTGCTGGTGGTCGAGACCTTGCGCCGGTACCTCTCGCAGATGTCGGAGGGCCAGACCGGTTGGCTCGCGGGCTTGCGCGATCGCGCGGTCGGCAAGTGCCTCGCGCTCATGCACGAGAGGCCGGCGCATCCATGGACGCTCGAGAGCCTGGCACGCGAGGCCGGAACCTCGCGCTCGGTGCTCGCCGAGAAATTCACCCACTTCGTGGGACAGTCGCCCATCCAATATCTCGCCAAGTGGCGCATGGCGATCGCCTCGAACCTGCTGCGGCGCAGCGCCTTGAGCACGATGCACATCGCGCTGGAAGTCGGCTACGAAACCGACACCGCCTTCAGCCGCGCTTTCAAGCGCGAGTTCGGCATGCCACCGGCATCCTGGCGCCGCCAGAACGGCCCCAAGAGCGCACCCGACCTCAACGATGAAAAGCGATCAATGCGGTCAGCGCACTGAAGCCGAGAAACTGAATGAAGAAGAACGCGAAGCGAATCGACACGACACGATCGGTCTGGGCGAGGCACACGTGCACCAGCGACTGGGGGATCCGCGCTGCCAGGATGACCGCGCACAGGGGACCCACCGCAGGATGCTCGATGCCGCAAGCGCGCAACGCGTAGACCAGCACGGCAAACACCGGCAGGTTCTCGACGCAGTTCGCATGCGCGCGCATGGCGCGCACGTACCAGCCCTGCCCCTCGACCCGGTCGGCCGGGAAGTCGCCCATTCCCGCTCGACCACGGAAGACCCGGCTCAACCGGTAGCTGCCCACCGTGGTGAGCAATAGAAGCAGGGTCCAGGCCGCGAAACCCACCAGCATCAACTCGGGCAACATGCTCTCGGTCTCCTGTTGTGCGCCCCGTGATGTGGCGCAGCGTTACTGGGGAGGCACCGCGAGCAAAACAGCGGGCATCGCATAGAGCAGCGGCTGGAGGGCAGCCATCACCCGGCCAGCCTGCTTGTCATCGAGCACGCTGAAGAGCACCTTCTGGAAGCGCGGCTCCATCACGCCCGACACGATGTACTGCCAGCGATACGCCTTCACGATCCCTGCGCCGATGGCGAGGTGTTGCTCATCGGTGTAGCGCTGGCCCGCGATCGATGCGAAGTAGGTCGCATCGGCGCGCGCCTGAGCCTGCAGAATGCCGTCGACCGCCACCACCAGGTCGATCAGGTCGCCGACGGCCGCGTCGCGCTCGGCGGTGTTCAGCCGCGCGTCCTCGCGCAGGAACTCGAGTTCGTCCAGCACCGCGTGCTGCGACTCCTCCTTCCAGTGGGCGCGGAAAACGTCTTTCCACAGCGGGCACAGGTCGTCGTGCGGCTCGATGCTGGCGCGATAGTGGGCCAGTGTGAAGAGCTCGATGTCCAGCGTCAGCGCAAGCACCGACCAGGTGCTCTTGCTCAGCACGGCCGTCGCGACGGCGTTGGGATCGGCCGTTGCCACGTATCCCGCGAGCATGTCTTCGGCCATCATCGTTTCCATGCGCCGGAACAGCTCCTGGTGCTTCAGTTCCTCGTCGGCCATGCGGACCAGAGCCTCCAGAGCCACCTGGTCGCCAAGCGCGTGCCGGCGGCTGATGTCGAGCACCTTGGCGCCGATGAATCGCTCCACCAGGCCGAAGATGGTGGCGTAGCTTCGACCCTGCACCTGGCTCAGCAAGCGCCGGTCATCGGAGGTCAGGAAATCCAGCTCGTTCACCAGCGACAGGCCCGTCGGCAGGAACGTTTTCTCAAGATCGAATCGCCGGCGACGGATGACGTCGTTGTCGATGTCCCAACGGACGCGTTTGGAGTTCGCGACAACCTTCAAGTAAGGGTTCACGGAGGGAGCGCTTTGCATGAGGGCGTCTTTCACTGTGCGTTGGAGGAGGTGGCCATGATCCAAGCGCGATGTGATTCGAGTCGGGCCATGCGTCCGAAAATCTTGCCCAAAGATCCGGGCCTGCGCGTTGCGACGCCGGCAGTCATCCACGAGTCGACCTCATGCGTTGATGCGGTACGTCCAACAAACCGCGAGTTCGCAATGAGAAAGCTCTTCCCGATCCTGTTGGTGTCCTTGGCGTTGGCTTCCGGCGCGTTCGCGCAGACCGCTACTGGCGGCGTCACGATGAGCAACGACCCGGCGAAGGCTGCGGCAGTCGAGAAGCACGCGCAGGAACTCAAGGCGCACGAAGCACAGCACAAAGACCACGCGGCGGCCAAACCGGCAGCCAAGTCAACGCACGCGAGCACGGCGCCAAAGGCGAAGTCTCAGACCAAGAAGACGGGCACAAGCACCAAGCCTTCGGCTACGAAGTAGTCGTCCCAGGTGCGCCGGCGCCTCCTTGAAACGGTGGCGCCGCTCCCCGGTGGAACACTCCACCAGGCCCGCCGCGCGCGGGCCTGGCCGCGGTTCAGTTCCAGCGACCGTCGGCCTTGCCCAAGCTGTAGCGACCGGCACCGAGCAGCGCGAGCGCCATCGCGCTGAAGAAGTAGAAGCCCTGCAGTTCCAGCGTCCAACCCCCGCTCTTGGAAAGTGTCGCGAGTTGGCTCGTGTGCACCAGTGACACGGCGACCACCATGTTGACCATCACCACCAACGCGGCCGGTCGGGTGAACACGCCAAGCACGATGAGTACTGGAGCGATGACCTCGCCGACATAAACCAGGTAGGCGACTGCAGAGGGCAGGCCGGCTTGGCCGACCATGCCGGCGATGCCGTCCACTCCCGTGCGCAGCTTGGCGATGCCATGCAGGAGCAGGAGCAGCCCCAAGGTGAGGCGCAGGATGAGCTTGCCAAGGTCCTGCCATGAGTTCGGTGCACGGGCGATGGATGAACCAGACATGAGAAGGCTTTCCCGGAGATTCTGGAAGAATGATTGTTCTCGACTTCAACCCTCAACGCGCGGCCGCACTCGCAGCCGGATCGCCCGGGTGGGCTTGAATTCTGCGTCGCTGATCCACGCAGATCGAATCCATTCCGCACCGGTGCGACCACTTTGCCAGAAGAGACGTCGGCTCGCTCGATTCGGCGATCAACTACTGTGTTACGTGCATTGAAGTCCGTCGAGACGAGGCGCCAGGCGGCGTGTTTGCCAACAAGCATCGCTGCCTGCTCCGCCGCGTCCGTGACCGGCGCGACTACTTTCGACGCAGCTCACCCGCCGCGCCAAGCCACCGTATTGCATCGGCAGCAAGCCATTCGCGTGCCAGCGGGTCGTCCTTCAGATAGGCATCCAAGAACGCGGTGCTGACGTCCTGCACGGCGATCATGCGCACCTGCAGCGCGCTCGGCGAAAGCCTCGAATCGCTCGAGCCTGCGCCTGAGCCGGGTCGATCCGATCGGTTTCCGCCATCGCTGGAGCCGCTGCGCCTGTTGCCGCGACGACGCTGGCCCGAGTCATTGCCACCCTGCGCGCCGGAGGCGCCGTGTGAGCGGCTCGTCGAGTCGGCATCGGGGTTCCGACCCTTGGCGTCAGCACCGCCGCTCAGCGCCGCATGAGGAAGGCCACGCAGCGACAGCAGGTATTTGTCGGGTCCTTCCATGTGCGTGAAGGGCGCGTCGCGCAGGTATGCGCCTTCGACGAGGCCGAGCGCATCGCCATCGATGTCGCTGGTCACCGACATCACCGGCGCGTGGATGTCCCGATAGCGCGTGTCGAGCGATCCTGCGGCGAGGCTCGCATACGGACTCAATGCAATGGCGGCGCGAATCTGCACGCGACCTGCCGCATTTTCGGCGTCGCGCACATGTTCGCCTGCGACCGTCATGGCCGTGTAGGCGCCGAGGTCGAAACCCGCAACGGCCACCTTGCTCCAGTCCAGGCGTTGCCACGGCACCTCACCGGCAGTCGACCGACGTCGACCCTCGGCGACGACGTCGGCCAGCAACTGCACGCGCCGGCTCATGACAGTTCCACCGTAGCGCTGGCGCCCCAAGGCTCCGAACTCCCCCGTTCGAGCGAGGTCCGACTTCCAAGCTGCAGCGTCGTCGTCGAGCAATTGAACGGACACCACGGCGTAGCCCGCCGCGGCCCATGTCATGCGCCAGCGCTCACCCGATTCACTGGGCTCGCCAAGTCCCGGCAAGTAGATCACGACCGGAGTCACTGCAGCCCGCGCCGGCTGGGCAAGGACGAGCCGGACGGATTGCCCCGACACCAGCCAGGCGGAGGTCGTCGTGACAACCGAATCCTGTTCGATCGAGGCGTACCCCTTCGCCGCGAATTCGCGAACGAGCGCTTCGTTTTGTCGCGATGCTGGCGATGTGCAGCCGGACAGCAGCACGAACAGCCCGGCAGTGGCGGCCTTGCACACAGATCGCACCGCAGCAGCCGGAGTCGTTGCCTGTGATTCAGTCATATCCGTTCAATAGCAGCTTGGCTTGCGCCTTGTTGGGTCGCCACAGGATCCAGCAGCAACAAAGTCCATATCGACCTTCAGGCTCGCTCAGCAAGGCCATTGCACCAGCGGCGCCAATTGGCAGGGGGCCATGGGGATGCTAGACGACGCACCCAGAGTCGCGATGTCGCGGGCCATCAGAAAAGCAAGACTCTGGAACTGCTTCGATAAGAAATGCCCGGCAAGAGCGACGAACCGCTTGTGGCCCGAGTCTTGCCAATGGGAACTCTTCGCGCGCACTGATCGCGCTCGGATCCGCGCGTTCGGCTGTTTGCTGTCGATCGCCAACGGCTGAGGATTCTTGCGCCGCGTCAAAGGTCAGTCCGCGGATTGACTGCCCAATGCAGGTCAAGGCGAATTCCCGCCGCACCACGGTGCCTTGCAAGGCTCTCCCGGAGGTTGTCCGATGGCCGAAACTACCGAACGCATGTCGCGGGTCGACACGGCTTGGTTGCGAATGGACAGCGACCGAAACCTCATGATGATCGTGGGGGTCTGGCTGCTGCGGCCTGCGCTCGACCACCCGGCGCTGCGCCGGCGTCTGGAGTCCAAACTGCTCGTGTATGCGCGTTTTCGCCAGAAGGCCGTCCAGGACACCGTGCTTTCCTACTGGGTCGAGGACGACACATTCGACATTGAACGGCATGTGGTGCGCGAGAGGCTCGTGCGCAAGCGCGGGCGCAGCGAACGTGATGCCCTGCAGGCGCGCGCCAGCGAACTGGCAGCCACGCCGCTGGATCACGCGCATCCGCTGTGGCAGATGCATCTGTTCGAGCACTACGAAGACGGCAGCGCGGTGATCATTCGCATTCACCATTGCATCGCCGACGGCATCGCGCTGAACGCGCTGCTGATGTCGATCGCCGACGATGGCACCGAGCTGCGCCCGCCCGGCGAGGGACACGAACACGAAGACGATGCGCACCACGGCGACTGGCTCGCCGACGCAGTGGTGAAACCGCTCACCGGACTGGCTGTCAAGGCGATCGGCATGTACGGCGACGGCATCGTCAAGGCGATGCAATTCCTGGCCCACCCACAACAGCCGCTGGACGGCTCGGTGGAACTGGTGCGCGCCGGCGCCCGTGTGCTGCGCGACGCCGCGGCCCTCGCGCTGCTGCCCGACGACTCGCCGACGCTGCTGAAGGGCGAGCTGAACGGCCGCAAGGTCGTGGCCTGGTGCGAGCCACTGCCGCTGGACCGGGTCAAGGCCGTCGGCAAGGCGCTGGGCTGCACCGTCAACGACGTGCTGCTGTCGTGCGTGGCCGGTTCGATCGCCCACTACCTGCGTGATCGGGGCGAAGACCCGACCGGCAAGGAAATCCGTGCCATGGTGCCGGTGAACCTGCGTCCGCTGGAGGAGGCCTGGCAACTCGGCAACCGCTTCGGCCTTGCGCCGGCGGTGTTGCCGATCGGCATTCGGAACCCGGTGGAACGTCTGTACGCGGTGCGCGAGCGCATGCGCGAGCTGAAGGGCAGCTACCAGCCCCTGCTGGCGTACGCGCTGCTGGGGGTTTCCGGCGTGCTGACCAAGCCGTTGCAGGATGCGCTGTCCAACGTGTTCCTGCGCAAGACCACGGCGGTGATGACCAACGTGCCAGGCCCCGCCAAGCCCATCAAGATTTGCGGCAGCACGGTGCGACAGAGCATCTTCTGGGTGCCGTCGTCGGGCGACGTCGGCATGGGCGTGAGCATCGTCTCGTATGTCGGCGGCGTGCAATTCGGTCTCATCACCGACAGCCAGCGCTGCCCCGACCCGCAGAAGATCATCGAGCGCTTCGCGCCCGAATTCGAAACGCTGCTGCTGCACACGCTGATGCTGCCGTGGGCGGTCGAAGCGAGCGGCCGGTCCGGGGCCGGGCCCTGGACGCTTCCGGTGGCCGCCTAACATCGCGGTGATGGCAACACGACACCCTCACACCGGCGGCCCCCAACCCGCGTACTCCGTGCTGGAACTGCGCGGCGCTGCTCGAGCTCGGAATCCTGCCGTTGTCGCTGCCGCTGCTGGCGACCGCGCCGCGCGGCGACGGCCACCCTGTGCTGCTGCTGCCGGGATTCATGGGCAGCGAGATGTCGCTGATCGGGCTCGAGCTGTTCCTGCGCAGCCGCGGCTACGCGGTCGAAACCTGGGGACTGGGGCGCAATGTCGGCTTTCACGTCAAGCACGCCAACGCGCTGGAACAGAAGATCCGCTACCTGCACCACAAGACGGGCCGCAAGGTCAGCCTCGTGGGCTGGAGCCTCGGCGGCGTGTTCGCGCTCTACGGCGCCCACCAGGTGCCCGAATGCGTGCGCAGCGTCGTCACGCTGGGCAGCCCGATCACGGTGGACCCCGAAGGCAGCGCGTCTCCGCCGTTGGTCAAGGCGATGTACCGGCTGATCGCTCACCCGATGGGGCCAGATGCCCACACCATGCAGCCGCGTGCCAAGAAGCTGCGCGAGCGCAAGATGCTGCCGATGCCGTTGAGCTGCCTGTATTCGCTCGGCGACGGGGTGGTGCCGCCGCAGGAAGCCACCATCGAAGGCAACCCGGCGCTGCACGAGAACATCCGCGTGCCCGGCAGCCACGTCGGGCTGGGTTTCAACGCCGTCGTGCTGTGGATCGTCGCCGACCGTCTTTCGCAGCCGGAAGGGGCGTGGCATCCGTTCGAGCCCTCCGGGCCGTTGGGCTACGCCTATCGGCTGCTGACGCACGAGCGCCTACCGATCTAGGCTTGGCGGCCGTTGCTGCGCGAGCCAGCGCCAGGTACTCCTGGAAGCTGTCGCGAACGCACTGGGTGAAGGCCTGCGGATCGGGCATCAGTTCGCGGCATGACGTGGGCGACACGACGATGCGCCCGTCGTAACCGGTGACCGCGAACACGAGGCCCATGCCATCGGCGATCGGCAGCACGGCCGAGAAGTACGTCATGCGTGCGCCGTGCAGGTACACCGCAGCGGATGGGCCGGGCACGTGGGCGATCGTGCAGGCGGGCAGCGGCATGCCGCGCGCGGTCGCCGCGCGGTCTGCCGCCGAGGTCTGCCCGCTGATCCACGCGAGTCGCTCCACCGGGTCGGCGATGTTGGTGCCGAACTGGATGCGACGCGACGGGGCCGCGGGCCCGTGTTCGGCCCCGATGCCCAACGGGACCAGGGCGGCCAGATCGGCCTGCGGCAGTTCGGCGTGGGCTTCGAGATAGCGCCTCAGTCCGCCGGAGCAAACCGCCAGCACGGCATCGTTGACGGTCGCGCCGGCAACCAGGCGGCGAATGCTCTCGAACTCTTCGCGCAGGAAGCGCCGCGTGTCGAACACCCGGTGCGGCGAGACCACCGCGTTGAAGCGCGTGGCCGCTCGGTGGTGCTCAGGGTGCAGCAGGTCGTGGGCGAAAGTCATCATCGCGGGGGTGGCGCGCGCGAACGGGCCCATCAGCCGCCACGGAGAAAACATCGCATTGATGCCGGCCCGGCTCAGCAACCACAGCGCGCCGGGCGCGCGATCCGGAAACCAGGGCTCGGGCGGCTCGGGTTTCGGCGGGTCGCGGGTGGTGTCGTGCAGCACCTCGATGAACTCGTTGCGGCTTTCGATGTCGATGGCCGCGTGGTGGATCTTGGTCAGCAGCGCGAAGCTGCCGGCTGGCAGGTCGGTGATGCTGTCCAGCCCCTCGATCACGTAGATCTCCCACAACGGTCGGTGCAGGTCGAGGGCTCGAGCGTGGATGCGCGAAGCCTGGATGCAGAACTGGCGCCAGTCGCCCGGCTTGGGCAATGCGATATGGCGCACGTGGTATTCGAGGTCGAAGTACTCGTCCTCCACCCAATACGGGTCGTCGAATTCGAAAGGGACGCGCAGCAGCTTGCTGCGGAAGATCGGCGAGCGGTGCAAGCGGCTCTGGATGTGCGCGAGGATGGTCTTGAAACGCACCTTGCCGCCCGGCGCGGTGCTCTGGTCGTAGATCTGGACGAAGGTGACGTTGGAGTTGGCGTGGATCGTGTCCGCGTACAGGAAGCTCGCGTCGTGTCCGCTCAGTTGGCGCATTGGGGTTCCGATCGTTGAGGGCCGATACGCAGCTCAGCGCCGGGTGCTGCGCGGGCTTGCTGCGGGAAGGCTGCGGGCCACCAGCTCGTCGCAGCGCCGCGAGCAGCGCCGCCGACAGCTCGCGCGCGTCGGGCACCGCGCAGCGCGCCGTGGTGAAGCCGAAGCCCATCGCGCCGGCGTAGCTCATCACGGTGATGTTGAGGCCGACGCCGTGCTCGACGATCGACAGCGGCCAGTAGTCGGTCATGCGCGCGCCGGCCGCATACAGCGGCACCTGCGGCCCCGGGACGTTGGAGATCACGACGTTGGCGATCGGCGGCATGGCCTCGGCGATAGCCGGAGCGCCGGTACAGCGCTGCCAGGCCTTGCAGCACCCAGGGCACGCCGATGGACGGGAAGTCGGTCGGGATCACGCCGCGCGCGCGCTGGGCCAGCCCCTTGATCGCGCCGGCGGCGTCGCGGATCGCGCGCAGTCGCTTCACCGGGTCGGCGATCTGGGTGTTCAGGTTCACCAGGCTCAGCGTGGCCTGCGTCGTGTACTCGGTGTTGCCGGCCTCGCGCAGCGAGATCGGCATGCGTCGCGATCAGCGGCTTCTTCGGGATGCCGCCATGCTGCGCCAGGTAGCGGCGCAGCGCGCCGCTGCACAGCGCCAGCACGATGTCGTTGAGCTTGGCGTCGTGCGCCGCGGCCAGCTGCTTGAGCGTGTCGAGCGGCAATCGACACCGCAGCGAAGCCGCGCTCGCCGGTGATCGGCACGTTCAGCGGCGTCTTGGGGCCGAAGCGAGAAGTTCTGCCCGAGCTGGCCGCGCGCCGCGCCGGGCGCGCCGCCGAACAGGCCGGCCAGCGTCTTCACCACGTCGGGCAGGTGCCGCACGCAGCTTGATGTACTGGCCGGCGTCGTGCTTCAGCGCGGCCGCGGCGAGCTCGGCCATGCCCGGGATGCTCGCCATGGGGCGCCGGCCCCGCGCGGCAGTGCCGCGGCTTCGGCGTCACGTCGAACAGCGCCTGCGCCAGCAGCACGCCGGCCTGGCCGTCGAGCACCGCGTGGTGGACCTTGAAGTAGTAGGCCACCTGGCCCGATTGCAGGCCGTCGATCACGGCGATGCGCCACAGCGGGCGGCTGCGGTCGAGCAACTCCGAGTGCAGGCGGCCGACGCAGTCCTCGAGCTGCGCCTGCGTGCCGGGGCTCGGCAGCGTGACGCGCTGCACGTGGTAGTCCAGATCGACGCCGGTCGTCCTCGACCCAGACCGGGTTGGCGAACTGCAGCGGCATCGGCGCGAGCTTGCGCGTGAGGACCGGGGCGATGCGCAGGCGCCGTCGCATCTGCCGCTTGATGTCGGCGTGGAAGTCGCCCGCGTAGCCGGCCGGCAGATCGAACAGATGCAGCGACGCCACGTGCATCGGCGTCTCCGGCGTCTCCAGGTAGAGGAAGGCGCCATCCACTCCGCTCAACGCCCTCATTTGGATGCAGCTCCTTCGGTTCGATGCACATCGTCGCACGCTATTGGCCAGCACCGATGCGCTGGTGACGCGGTGCCGTCATTCATACCGTCTCGCCACTTGTTGACCAGCCGCAGTCGGGGGCAAGCCATGCCTTGCCGACCGGGGCAACACGTCTCCCATACCGGACCGTGTCGGTCGCAAATCGGCGGCGGATTCAACTGGTCGACGCAACACACCTGGTCCGCACGGCGGCCAGCGCCGGGCCCGGTTCAGGCCTCGAAGAGTTGTCGCTGCCCAAAGCCCTGCGCGTTGTCGAGGAAGTAGAGCCGCGCAATCCGCAGCCGGTACCAGCGCACCCGCGCCAGCGCCTGCACGATCGTCGGCGCGGCTACGGCCGGCCGCACGAACGGGAACTTCTCCTCATAAACGCGCATGGCGTGGGCACGCTCGCCGCTCGGCAGCTCGACCGCGCGCCCCTCGAGCTGCACGCCTTGGATGCTGCGCCAGTCGGTCACTTCTGAGTGGATCGTTGCCGCGCAGCGCGAGTCAAGCGCCAGATGCCGCGCATGGCGGCTCGCCGGCGACGACAGGAAGATTAGATCGTCGCCGTCGCGCGCGAAGAACACAGCCGTCGCCCAGGGTCCGTCGGCCTCCTGCGTGGCGAGCGTCATCACGTGGTGCGCGGCCAGGTACTGCGCGACCGACGGCGGCAGCTCCAGCGTCACGGTCCAGCGCCTTCGGTGCCTTCGCTTCCCTCAGCCTCGGCCGGCTCGTGCAGGCGCTTGAGCCGATACGCCAGCTGCGGCCGCCGCAGCCCCAGCATGCGCGACGCAGCCGAGAGGTTGCCGTGAGCCTTGTCGACCGCGGTCTCGATCAGCATCGCCTCGACCTGATCCAGTGTCATCACGCCGTTGAACACCGCCTCGCACAGTTCGCGGCCGGCTTGCCAGCGATGCAGGTCGAGGTTGCCGTCGCCGTCGAGGCCGAACTCCTGCACCTCGGTGTCGCCGCAGCCGGTGAACAGGTGGCTCACCTCGATGCTCGAGCCGTTGGGCGCAAGGATGACGCCGCGCTCGACCATGTTTTGCAGCTCGCGGATGTTGCCCGGCCACGGATAGGTGAGCAGCGCGCGCTTGGCCTTGTCGGTGAAGCCGCGCAGGATTTTCGCGTGGATCGCCGAGTGCTTCTCGAGAAAGCGCTTGGCGAGCAGCGAGATGTCCTCCGTGCGCTCGCGCAGCGGCGGAATGTGGATCTGGAACGGATTCAACCGGTAGTACAGATCGGAGCGGAAGCGCCCCTCCTTCACCAGGCTCAACAGCTCGGTGTTGCTGGCGGCGACGACGCGCACGTTGACGCGCCGCGTGCGTTGGTCGCCGAGGCGCTCGATCTCGCCTTCCTGCAACACGCGCAGGAGTTTGCTCTGCGCGGTGAGCGGCAGATCTCCGATCTCGTCGAGAAACAGCGTGCCGCCGTCGGCGCGCTCGAAGCGCCCCGGCCGCGCCACCTGGGCACCGGTATAGGCACCGCGCTCGACGCCGAACAACTCCGACTCGACCAGCTCGTTGGGGATCGCCGCGCAGTTCACGGCGACGAACGGCTTGTCGCGGCGCGCGCCCATCGCGTGCAGCGCACGCGCGAACAGCTCCTTGCCGACACCCGTCTCGCCCGATAGCAGCACGGTGATCTGGCTGCCGCCGGCCTGGCGCAACAACTCGAACGCCCGGCGGAAAGCCGGCGAGGTGCCGATCATGTCGCCAGGGAGCTTCTCCTTGTCGGCGATCGTCGAGCGCAGCTGCACCACCTGGGTCTGCAACTCGATCAGCTGCTCGGCGATCGACTCAGGACGAAAGAAGCGCTCGTGCTCCGCGGCGTCGTCCCACTCCTCAACCGGCTTGCCGATGATGCGGCAGTTGGCATTGCCCATGCCGACGCACTCGACTTCCTTGTACAACACCGGACGGCCCATGAAGGCCGAGGTGTAGCCGCAGGCGTAACCGATCTGCGTCCAGCAAACCGGCTCGTGGTGCTGACCGTAGTGGCGCCGGTGCCACTGGCCCTCCCACGAGTTCTCCCACAGGAACTCGCCGTAGAAACGCCCGGCCATGCGGTCGAGTTGCAGCTGCACGGGCGTGACGTGCACGATGCCCTCGAGCGTGTGGAGCTGCGGCCCGGTCATGAACGCCTCGACGTCGCTGCAGTCCTGTGATCGTGTGCGTGCCAGCTCGGCGTCGCGCAGACCCGATGCGTAGCCCATGCGCGTCAGCAGCCCGCGTGCGCGGTCCATGCCGAGCGTGTCGATCAACTCTTTGCGCAGCATCGCCTGCGCCTCGGCGTGCACCAGCAGCATGCGGTGCTCGTGCAGCCAGATCTGACCGGTCTCGGCGCAGAAGTGCACACGCGAGCGCAGATCGTCGCTCGCCGCGCGCGCGATGCTGTGGAGCTTAGCCATCGTGCCGCCCCTCCTGCAAAGGTTGCTTATAGGCCGCAGCGGTCGTGGCCGGCCTTGCGCGACATCAAGAAAAGCAGCATCAGCGGCTGGAGTCGTCCCGCATCCGGCTTCGCTGGCGACCACCGCGCCCACCGCTCGCGCGGGCAGCAAGAAGCGGCACTTCATCAAATCGTCAAATCACCAACTCGCCAGGGCGCGGCCGTGATCAAACCATCAAGTCCCCGGACAGTCGGTCGGACCATCCCGGCGATGGCCTGCATCAGCCGCTACAGCCGAGTGGACGCACGGGTCCACGCACGTCGCAAGTGAACCTGCCCTCGATGGCGGCGCTTTGCGGTCGCCGCTGCCGCACGGCCCAAGCTCGACGCCGCAATGCGCGCTGCTGCGCCGACGCACCCGTTTGGCACGGCCCTTGCAGTTCAACGTTCGATGCGCAGCGCCGCATGCCCGGCCCGTTGCAATGGTTCGGATCATTCTCGAGAAGGAGACAAGGCCATGAAGTTTCCGGTTCCCCACGACGTCAAGGCCCAAACGATTCCCGGCACCGAAGGCTGGGAGCGCATGTATCCGTACCAGTACCAGTTCGTCACGGACGACCCGGTGCGCAATGCGTACGAGAAGGAGACCTTCTGGTTCTACGACGGGCTGCACTACCCCGAGCCGCTTTACCCGTTCGACACCATTTGGGATGAGGCCTGGTACCTGGCGCTGTCGCAGTTCAACAACCGCATCTTCATGGTGCCGCCGGTGCGCGGCGTCGACCACCGCATCATCAACGGCTACGTCTACATCTCGCCGGTGCCAGTGAAGGACGGCGCCGAGATCGGCAGTCGCGTGCCGCACTTCATGGAGCGGGCCGGGCACTACTACAAGAACTGGGACGCGCTCGAAGCCAAGTGGAAAGTGAAGATGGAAGCCACCATCCACGAGCTCGAGGCGCTGCAGATCCCGCGCCTGGCCGACATGGAGGACCTGTCGGTGGTGACCGATGCGCTGGGTGAATCGCATGGCTACCACCTGCTGAAGAACTACGACGACCTGATCAACCTGGGCATCAAGTGCTGGCAATACCACTTCGAGTTCCTGAACCTCGGCTATGCGGCCTACGTGTTCTTCCTCGACTTCGTGCAAAAGCTCTTCCCCAGCATCCCGCCGCAGCGCGTGACGCAGATGATCTCGGGCATCGATGTGATCATGTACGAACCCGACAACCAGCTGAAGAAGTTGGCCCGCAGGGCCATCGAGCTCGGTGTCGACCCGGTCGTCACGTTCAGCCCCGAGTGGCCGGTCGTCGAGGCCGCGTTGAAAAAGCTGCCCGCCGGCATGCAGTGGCTGACCTCGCTGGACCTCGCACGCGAGCCCTGGTTCAACATCTCCACCGGCACCGGCTGGTTCCACCACGACCGCTCGTGGAACGATCAGATGAACGTGCCGCTGTCGGGCATCGCCACCTACATCAGCAAGCTCAAGCAGGGCGTGTCGATCGACCGGCCGACCGAGAAGGTGCGCGCCGAGCGCGACCGCATCACCGCCGAGTACCGCAACCTGATCGAGAAAGACGAAGATCGCAAGCAGTTCGATGAATTGCTCGGCTGCGCCAAGACCGTGTTCCCTTATGTGGAGAACCACCTGTTCTACGTCGAACACTGGTTCCACTCGGTGTTCTGGAACAAGATGCGCGAGGTTGCCGCGATCATGCAGGAGCATGGTGTCATCGACGATGTCGAGGACGTCTGGCTGCTCAGGCGCGACGAGGTCAAGTCGGCGCTGTGGGACATCGTCACCGCCTGGGCCACCGGTGTGGCGCCGCGCGGCGCCAAGACCTGGCCGAAGGAAATCGGCTGGCGCAAGGAAGTGATGCGCAAGTTCAAGGAGTGGAAGGCACCGCCGGCGATCGGCATCGCACCCGAAGTGATCCAGGAGCCGTTCACGATCGTGCTCTGGGGCGTCACCAACAAGTCGCTGATGGACTGGGCTGCGGTGCAGGAGGTCAAGGATCCGGAGCGCATCACCGAGCTCAAGGGCTTTGCCGGCAGCCCCGGCGTCATCGAAGGCCGGGCCCGCGTGTGCCGGACGGTCAGCGAGGTCGGTCAATTGCAGGAAGGCGAGATCCTGGTGGCCCCCACCACGTCACCATCCTGGGCGCCCGCGTTCGCCAAGATCGGCGCGTGCATCACCGACGTCGGCGGCGTGATGAGTCATGCCGCGATCGTCTGCCGCGAATACGGTATGCCGGCGGTGGTGGGCACCGGCCATGCGACCAAGATCATCCGCACCGGCATGATGCTGCGCGTGGACGGATCGACCGGCGCGGTCACGATCGCGCGCTGAGAGTCGATCATGCGCACCGCCGCGTCGATGATCGATGTGCGGCCGGCGCCGTTCAGGGCGCCGCATCCGCCGCTGGTCTGCTGGCTCGAGGAGTGCCTGAAGGAATCGGTGTCCCTGGTGGGCGGCAAGAATGCGTCGCTCGGCGAACTGATCAACGCCCACGTGCGTGTGCCGCCGGGTTTCGCCCTCACCACCGAAGGCTATCGACACTTCATGGCCGAGGCCGGGCTGGCGCGCGAGGTGGCCTCGCTGCTGGCTGGCTTCGATGATCGCGATCTCGACGCGTTGGAACAGACCAGCGCGACGATCCGCTCCGTGATCGAGGCGCAACCGTTCCCGCTGGAGATCGAAGACCAGGTTGCCGAGCGCTACCGCAAGCTGGCGCTGCGCTCGTGCATGCCGGCGGTGCCGGTGGCGGTGCGATCGAGCGCCACCGCGGAGGATCTGGTCGGCGCCAGTTTCGCCGGCCAGCAGGACACCTACCTGTGGATCCGCGGCATCGACGATGTGCTGCATCACATGCGCCGCTGCATCTCCAGCCTGTACACCGGCCGCGCCATCGCCTACCGGGCTCGACAGGGCTACAGCGACGACACGCTCGCCATCAGCGTGGGCGTGCAGAAGATGGCCAATGCCTATACGGCGGGGGTGATGTTCACGATCCATCCGGCCAACGGCGATCGTTCGGTCATCGTCATCGATTCCAACTTTGGTTTTGGGGAATCGGTGGTCTCTGGCGAGGTGACCCCGGACCACTTCGTCGTCAACAAGGTCACGCTGGACATCATCGACCGCACCGTCTCGCACAAGGAGCTTTGCTACACGGTCGACCCGAAGACGCAGGCCTCGTGTGCCATCGAAGTGCCGGTCGAGCGACAGGACGTGCAGTCGCTGATCGACGACGAGATCACCGAGCTGGCCTGGATTGGCAAGCGGATCGAAAAGCACTACGGCCGACCGATGGACATCGAGTGGGCCGTCGACAAAGACCTGCCAGCCGGCGGAAACATCTTCATCCTGCAGGCGCGCCCCGAGACCGTGTGGAGCCAGCGGCGCCAGAGCACAGTCGCCTCCCGCGGCAGCACGGCGATGGACTACATCGTGTGCGGAATGCTCACTGGCAAGAAGGTCAACTGACGCGAAGCCGCAACCGCCACACCCTGATCCGACAAGGAGAAGACATGGACACCCGAACCGAGGTCAAACCCATCAACGATCTGCGCAGCTACATCGCGGCGCTCGATGCCCACGGCGAGTTGCACCGCATCACGACCGAGGTCGATTGGAAGTTCGAGCTGTGCCACATCTCCAAGGTCAACGAGGAGCAGAAGGGCCCGGCGCTGATGTACGAAAACGTCAAGGGCTACGACATCCCGGTGTTCACCAGCGCCTTCACGACGCGGCAGCGCCTGGCGATCGCGCTCGAGCAAGATCCATCGCTGTCGATGAGCCAGCTGTCCAAGACCTGGATGCAGCTGACGACCAAGCAGATGATCAAGCCGGTCCATGTCGACAATCCGCCGGTGATGGAGAACATCATCACGGGCGACGCGATCGACATCGAGATGTTCCCGTCACCGTGGTTCTATCCCGATGACGGCGGGCGCTTCTTCGTCACGTCAGGCTACCTCGTGACGCAGGACCCGGACACCGGCTGGACCAACCTGGGCACCTACCGCGCCCAAGTGCTGGGCAAGAACATCCTGGGCTCCCAGATCATCAAGGGCAAGCATGGCGACATGCACCTGAAGAAGTACGCCGAACGCGGCGAACTGATGCCTGCGGCCTACGTGGTCGGCTGCGACCCGGTGCTGTTCCTCGCTGCGTCCACGCTGGTCAGCGCGCAGGTCGACGAGTACGACATCGCCGGCTCGCTGCGCGGCCGCCCGGTGCCGGTGTTCAAGTCCGAGGTCACCGGCCTGAAGTTGCCGGCCAATGCCGAGATCATCGCCGAGGGCTTCATCGACCCGAACGAACTGATGGACGAAGGCCCGTTCGGCGAGTACACCGGCTACTACTCGGGCAACAAGGGCAAGGACTACCCGAAGCCGGTGCTGCGCATCAAGCGCATCCTGCACCGCAACAACCCGGTGATGTGGTCGACGACGGTCGGCAAGCCGATCAACGACATCCACATGATTCAGTCGCTCAACCGTACCGCGACGCTGTGGTACGACCTCGAGACGATGAAGGTGCCGGGGATCCAGAGCGTGTACATCCCGCCCGAGGCCTGCGGCCGCTTCTGGGTCGTGGTGTCGGTCAAGCAGATGTACCCGGGGCACTCCAACCATGTCGGCAACGCCGTCATCGCCAGCACCACCGGCCACTATGGCGTCAAGGGCGTGATCACGGTCGACCACGACATCGAGGCCGACGACTGGGACCGTGTCTGGTGGGCGCTGGCCACGCGGTTCGACCCCAAGCGCTCGGCGCAGATCATCGACCGCGGCCGCTCGACGCCGCTCGACCCCGGACTGCCGATCGAGGCGCGTGAAATCACCAGCCGCATCATCCTCGACGCTTGCACGCCGTTCGAGTGGAAGAACAAGCCCAACGAGATCTTCATGGACCGCGCCGTGCTGCAAAAGGTGTCGGACCGCTGGAACGAGTACGGCTTCGCCGGGTCGAGCCCGGTGGCCGGCATGATCAGTCGGCTGACCCGGCCTGAAGTCAAGAAGGCCAAGTGAGTGCATAAGCGGCGGCCATGAAGAAGGGCATCGTCATCGTCTGCAATCTGGACACGCGCGGCGAGGACATCGTCTTCGTCAAACGCTTGATTGCAGATCGGGGTCACGAACCCATCCTGCTCGACTTCAGCATGGAGGAGCCGCCGCCATTTGCCGGCGACATCCGCACCGAAGACGTTGCACGACGCGGCGGCCTGCCGATCGAGGTCGTGCGCGAGAAGTACCGCAGCAACCGCGACGCCGCGACGCAAAACCAGATCCGAGGCGCGGCCGCCATCGTCGACGAGCTGGTCCAGCAAGGTCGCGTGCACGGCATCATCGGCATCGGAGGCGGCACCGCCACGCTGGTCGCCACCTCGATCATGAAGCGGCTGCCCTTCGGCATGCCCAAGCTGATGGCCTCGCCGATGGCGGCGCACCCGGCCTACATCGACCAATACGTCGGCACGCGCGACATCACGATGCACCACACGGTGCTCGACATCGTGAAGATGAATCCACTGCTGAAGGCGCAGATCGTCAACGCGGTCGGCGCCATCTGCGGCATGGTCGAGATGACGCAGGGGCCGAACATCACGTTCGACAAGCCTTGCGTCGGCAGTCTCGTCGTTCGGCTTCGGCGAGATGGCGGTGCAGGCGGCGCTCGGCATGCTCGAACAGGCCGGGTTCACGCCGATCGTCTGCCACGCCCAGGGCAAGGGCGACCGGGCGATGGAAGAGATGATCCGCGAGGGTGCCTTCCATGGCGTGCTCGACATCTGCATCGGCGGCGTCATCGAGCACCTGTTCAAGGGCAACCGTGATCCCGGCCCCGATCGCTTGATGGCCGCCGTCGAGACCGGCATCCCGATGGTGCTCGCGCCCTGTGGTCTGGACATCCTGTCGTACGGCGGCCGCCCCGACATGCTCGAGAAGACCAAGGACCGCGTGCAGGTCGTGCAGGATGCGCTGCGCGTGCAGGTGCGCACCACGGCCGACGAGTTGCGCCAGGCGGCCGACGTGATTGCGTCGCGCCTGAATCGAGCCAAGGGACGGTGGACGTTTCTGGTTCCGCGCAAGGGCTGGTCGTCGCTCGACAAGGAAGGCCGCCCCATCTACGACCCGGTCGCCGACGCGGCCTTCGTGAGCAGGCTCAAGCAACAACTGCTCGAGCCCGATCGTGTCAGGGAGGTCGACCTGCACCTGTACACGCCCGAGTTCGCACGAGTCGCGGTCGACGAGTTTCTCAGGCACTTCGAAGCCTCGCGGGTGCCAGAGCGAGTCGAGGAGATGCAGCCATGATTGTGCGCAACTGGATGCAGCCGAATCCGGTGGTCATACCGAGCGACATGCTTGTCTCCGATGCGAACCGGATCCTCAGCGAGAGCACCCTGCACGCGCTGCCGGTGGTCGACGGCGGCCGCCTGTGCGGTCTGATCACGCGCGCCAACCTGCTGCGCATCGGGCACTTCGTATCGCGCACGCAGAGCGCCGACGAACTCAATTTCTTCGTCACCCGGCTCAAAGTGCGCGACGTGATGGTGCGCAACCCGGCCACCGTGCAGGCGAGCGACACCATGCAGCAATGCCTGCTCAAGGGCCGGAACCTGGGGGTGGCGCAATTCCCGGTGCTGGACGGCGAGCAGGTGGTCGGCATCATCTCGGCCAACGAGATCTTCCAACTCGCAGCCCACTGCCTCGGTGCCTGGGAGCAACGCAGTGGCCTCACGCTGGCGCCGCTGCACCTGGGTCCCGGTGTGCTCGGGCACATCGCCGACGTGGCCGAAGACGCCGGTGCGGTGCTGCAGGCGCTCTACCCGATCGGGCCTCAACACGAGGAGGCGGGACGCGGTGCGACCGCGAAGAAGGTCGTCATCCGCTTCCATGCCCCCCACGTGGACGATGTGGTGTCGGCACTCGAGGCCGCCGGATTCGCAGTGCTCGAGTCGACGGAAGCAGTGCAGCCGGCGTTGGCGGCGTGACGCGATGAGCCTGCCACTGATCGTCGCCATCACCGGGGCCACCGGCGTCATCTATGGCGTCGAACTGCTGCGCGTGCTGAGAACCCTCGGTCAGCCGGCACATCTGATCCTGAGCGAAGCGGCCGGCATGAACCTGGCCATCGAGACCGACTACTCGCTCGACGAAGTGCGCGCACTCGCCGACGTCGTCTACAACAACAAGGACGTCGGTGCTGCCGTGGCGAGCGGCTCGTTTCGCACGCGCGGCATGATCGTCGCGCCGTGCACGGTCAAGACACTGTCGGCGATCGCCAACTCGTTCACCTACAACCTGGTGGTGCGCGCCGCCGACGTGCAGCTCAAGGAGGGGCGCAAGCTGGTGCTGCTGGTGCGCGAAACGCCGCTGCACAAAGGCCATCTGGAGCTGATGGTGCGCGCCGCCGACTGCGGCGCGGTGCTGCTACCACCGATGCCGGCTTTCTACCACCGCCCGCAGACCATCATGGACCTGGTGCACCAGACTATCGGCAAGGCGCTGGACCAGGTCGGCATCGAGCACGACCTGTTCCGCCGCTGGAGTGGGCACGGCGCCGCGGACTGCGCCGCGGATGCCGCGCCAAAAGCGTCGCATCGACCGCTCCGACCTGGGGTGGCATCGGCGCAGGTGCGTTCATGATCGTCGTGAGCCATTCGTGATCCTGCTGCGCGTTGAGGCCGCCTAGCCAGGATTACCGCGACACCTTCGATCGACGTTCGCCGGATTCGGCGAGCGATGCGGCGACCAGGGCCGCCGCCACCCACCGCATGATTCCCTCGATCTCGGACTCGCGCGCGCCCCAGATATCCTTCAACACGACGAACGACTCGATGCCATAGACGAGTGACAACGCCTTCAGGAGCCGGTCGAAGACTTTCCGACCGAGCCGCGCGCGCAGAGGCGCGGCATTCCGCTCAAGGATCGCTCTGCGGAATCCGCGCCTGAACGGAGTCTTGTCGACCGACTTTGTGCGCTCCGCCGACCAGTGTTCGAGCGCAAGTTGCAGCGCCGCGCGCATCTGCGCTTCGAACTCCTTGAAGCGCGGAAACGTTTTCTCGAAGAGGTCGTCGATGCGTTGAGCGCCGTCGGCCGCAGAAGAGGTCCAATGCCGGACCGGGCGCAGGCTCTCTTCGATCACCGCCGAAATGAGCGTGCTGCGGCTGGGGAAATACCGGTAGGCCGTGGCTCGGCTCACACCCGCCGCGACCGCAAGATCGCTCACGGAGGGAATCTGTCCGCGGCTCGTCATGCGGACAGCTGCGCGCATCAGTTGGTCGAAAGTACGTGCCCGTACACGTGTGCCCACCGGCCTCGCAAAGACAGTGGGCGACGGCCTGCGCGCGGACGCTTTCATCGTTGCACCAGAGAGCACCGACCGGCGGGTCCGGATTGATTGACGCGCTCCGAAACGCGCGCTTGCGATCCAACATGAGATGGCAACCTCATTATCGTCACGTCAGCCTGCCCAGTGCATCCCGCAGTCCGGGATTGGCCGCTCGGCGATCGGCACGAAAACCGCTTCAGGTTCCGGCCGGCTGCACCGGGCCGACAGTTCGTGAGGGCAGGAACGAATCGGAGAAGCAAACGTCTTCGCTCAGCCCGCGTGCGATGAACGCGGGCACCGCGGCCTCGACCATCTTGACCGAGCCGCACACGTAGACCTCGCGGCCGCTCAAGTCGGGAAAGTCGTGCAGCATCGCCTCGTGCACCAGGCCGCGCCGGCCCGGCCAGTCGTCGCCCGGTTCCGAGAGCACCGGCACGAGGTGGAAGTGAGGGTGTGCGGCCTGCCACTGCTGCGCCAGCTCCAGCAGGTACAGATCGTGTCGCCGGCGCACGCCCCAGTACAGCCACATCGGCCGCTGGATGCCGCGATGGAAGGCGTCCTCGACGATGCTCTTGATCGGCGCGAAGCCGGTGGCACCGGCCACGAAGAGGATCGGCGTGTGGCTGTCGTTCAGGCGGAATTCGCCGAACGGCCCTTCGAACTCCAACTCGTCACCCACCTGCATGGTGCTGAACACTGCGCCGGTGAAGCGGCCGCCGGGGATCAAGCGCACGTGCAGCTCGATGCGCTCGCTATCGTGCGGCGGATTAGCGAACGAGAAGGCGCGGCGCTGGCCGTCGGCCAGGATGATGTTGATGTATTGCCCGGCCACGAACGCCGGCGTTGGCGCGCCTTGCACCGCCAGTGCCAAGCGCATCACTTCCGGCGTCAGGCGCTCCATGCTTTCCACGCGCGCGCGGTAGCGCGGCGCGTCCGACCGCGCCGGCATCGCGCCCTCCACCTCGATGGCCACGTCAGCCAACGGTGTCGCGCAGCACATCAATGCCTGGCCGAGCGCGCGTTGCGCGTCCGACAGCGCGCTGCGCTGGTACACGCCGTGATCCACCGCGCCGTGCAGCACGCTGCAGCGGCATTTGCCGCAGCCGCCGTTGCGGCATTCGTAGGGCAGCGTCAGGCCCTCGCGCAAGCCAGCCTCGAGCAGCGTCTCGCCGGCGCGCACGGCCACCGGCGCCGCCACGCCGTGCACGCTCATCTGAAAGCTGCGCACAGCGCCGCGGCGCCATCTCGGTGGCAGCCACGGCACCAGCACCAACACCGCGCTGGCGCCCACCAGCAGCGCCCACACCTGCCCCAGCGGCCACAGGGTCAGCAACGGAAACACCAGCAGATAGAACCAGTCCAGCTGCACGTGGGCCACGGCCTGTGCGAGGTCGGCCGCGCCACCCTGGCTGTGCACCGGGGCCAACGCGGACAGCACCAGCAGCGTGGCCGTCACGCTGACCATGATCGATCGCGGCGGGTTGGTCTTGGCCTTGGGCACGCGCTGCACGTGCACCCACATCAGCAGCAGCACCACCAGCGGGATGCCGATGTGCATGAACGACAGCAGCGAAAAGAAACGGTCGCTGACGCTGCTGGCGTAGATGAAGTTGCGCATCAGCGTGCCGCCGAAGCCGGGCAGCCAGTCGAGCCACTCGAAGCTGGCCACGATGACGAACTGCGCCAGCTTGTCCCACGGCAGCATGTAGCCGTTGATGCCCGACACGTACACGCCCCAGATCAGCGCCACGCCGCTGACCCACGAGAACCAGCGGAATCCGCGGTAGTGGTTGAAGGCGAAGTGCCGCACCATGTGCAGCAGCATCGTCAGCACCATCGCGTCGGAGGCATAACGGTGCACGCTGCGCAGCACGCCACCGGCGAACCACTGGCCGTGCGTGAGCGACTGCACCGACGCGTACGCGTCGGCGACGCCGGTTTCGAAGAACGCGTACAGGTACAGGCCGCTGCCGGCCACCAGCCAGAACAGGTAGAAGGAGATAGAGCCCAGGTGGTACAGCGGGTTCAGCCGGTCACCGAAGGCGGCGTTGAACAGGCCCTCCACGCGCAGGAAGGCCCACTGCAGCAACGTCTGCAGCCGCTTGATCATGAGATGCGCAGGGGCTTGTTCGCGCCTTGTGCCGGTGCGGCGCGCAGCGCGGCGATCACCACCACGATGAACATCACGCCGCCGATGACGGCCACGCCGCCACCCAGGCCCATCAGCCCCATGCCGGCCACCTCGGAGGTGCTGCGCAGCACCTGCTCGGCGCCGGCCACCTTGCGCTGCACGCCGTAGCCGCCCGACCAGACCAGGCCGACGATGTGCATCAACTGCCCGGCGCCGTAGACCCACGGCTGCAGTGCGGCCATGCGCGAGGTCGCCGTGCCGTAGCCCAAACGCGGCAACAGGTGGACCACCAGGCCCATCAGCGCCAGCGTGACGCCGACGATGCAGCCGTGGTAGTGGGCCGGGATGCGCACGTTGCTGCCCTGGATGAACACGCCGATCAGCCCGCCCGAGGCAAACAGCAGCACCGAAGCCAGCAGCGCCGCACGCAGCGGCCGCTCGGTTGCGCTGGCCGGCCGCGCGCCGCGCAGCGCCAGCACCACGGCCAGGCCGATCGGCACGATGGCCGGGCCGCCGCCTGCGCGCATGGCCCAGGTGAGCAGGTTGCGGTGCTCGACCGACGCGATGTCGTGCGCGAGGTAGGCGTACGGCGTGACGAACACCGCGAGCAACGCCAGCGCGAACATCGCCAGTGCCACGCGCGGACTCAGGCGCAGCGGCGCGCCGCAGGCGCTGGCCAGCCACAACCAAGCCACCAGCATCAGCAGCGTCCAGGTGAACTGCAGCGCATGGCCACCGCCCCAGAACAGGATCTCGTAGGTGGCCTTGCCGGCCAGCGGGGTGGGCACCACCGCCAACGACCACACAAACGCCCCCAGTGCCACTGCGGTGGCGACGACGCTGGCGTTGAGCCCGAAGCGCAGTGCACCGCCGCCATCGAAGCTCAGGCCCAGCTTCGGCGCGAGCCACAGGCCGCGCATCACCAGCACGCCGACGCCGATGCCGAACACCACCAGCCCGGCCAGGAACAGCGGCCCGTCGAGCACCGGGATGTAGTTGGCCATGATCGGTTCGGCGCGTTCGACGAACGGTGCCAGCGACATCAGCAGCGCACCGGCCGCGCACAGCGCAGGTGCCGCCCAGCCTGTGACGCGGCTGCCGCGCGCGACACTGGGCGCGCTGTTCAGGCTCCACAGCAGACCGGCCATCGCGATGAACCACACCAGCACCGACAGGTCGACGTGCACGACCAGCGCCACGCGAAAGAAATCAGCCACCGGCAGCCACCGGTTGATGCCGGGCGTGCGCGACGCCACCAGCAGCACCGAGAACAGGCCCGAGCCGACCAGCGCCAGCAGCCCGAGCCAGAGCCACGTGCGTGCCAGCTGCCGCTGCAGGCCCTGCGGCACGGCCAGGCGATAGTCGGTGATGGCCCCGACAGTCGTCGCATCTGCGGCGCGCGCGGTGGCGCCGTGCAGGGGTGTGATCAGACCACTCATTGCAGCGTGATCCCGCCTTTTTCGGGGTCGAAGTCGATCACCAGAATCTGCGCCGGCTTCAGCGTGACGGTGGCCTCGCGGGTGAAGCCGAAGCCGCTCGTGCGCGCATCGTCGTTCAAGCGCACGGCCAATTGGTGCGTGCCTGCGGAGACCTGCAGGCGGCGGTAGACCGCCGAGGCGCCATCGCGCGACAGGCCGCTCGGCTGCGCGACCTGGTGCAGCGCCGGTGTGCCGTCGACATCGAGCTCGACGGTGATCGGCGAGCGCTCGCGCGGGCAGCGCAGGGGCGCTCGCATGTTGGGCGGCAGCTTGGCCAGCTCTTCGGCACTCAAGCGCTGGCATTCCGCGACCGGCTTGCCCTGGTGATTGAAGCTCAGCTTGACCAGTGCCTGGTCGTCCGCCAGATGCCGATACTCGGGCCAGCGCGAGAACACGCCAACCACGACGGCGAACACGCCGTACAGCACGAACTGGCCGAGCCAGCCGAGCGGGCCGATGCGCGCGCTGTCATCCATGCGCATGCTCGCTGGTGAGGGCCACCGCGGCGGTAGCGGGGTTGATGCGTTGGCGCAGGCGCTCGAGGGCGGTCTTCAACACGGCTTCCTGGCCCGGGTCGGCCGACACCAGTGCGAGCCGCTCGCGCGGCACGCGTTCGCGCAGGTGCGGTTCGCGGCGGCCGGCCAGGCGATCGGCCGTCCACAGTTGGCCAAGTCTGAATTCGCAGCCCGTGCCAGGGCAGGCGGTAACCAGCACACCGTCGGCGCCATCGTGCAGCGCGTATTCGACGAACGACGGTGGCAACTGCCCGGTGCACATCAGGCTGAACACCGCCACGTCCGGCGCGGCCAGCGCGGCCACTTGCGCGCCATGGTCGCAGCCAAACACCACCAGACGCAGCGCCATCGGGTCCATCGTGGCCAGGCCGCGCTGCAGTCGCTGACGCAGCCCGCCGATCGGGGCCGACGGCATGTCGATTCCGGTCACCAGCTCGGCGGCGCTGCGAAACGGCGTCGACGAGGGGCACGCGCCGACGCAGATGCCGCAGCTCGCGCACAGGTCGGCGTCGACCTGGGCCATCTCGCGCAGGCGCTTGTCCGGGTGCGGCACCATCGTGACGGCTGCATAAGGGCAATCGTCGAAGCA
Source organism: uncultured beta proteobacterium (assembly GCA_963774185.1). Classification (GTDB taxonomy): domain Bacteria; phylum Pseudomonadota; class Gammaproteobacteria; order Burkholderiales; family Burkholderiaceae_C; genus JAEUPI01. The sequence continues at coordinate 33,154 of CAVZEK010000028.1, read as the reverse complement.
GCGGCGGCAGCCGTTGCAGTTGGTGGGATCCACCACCGCGATGGGGGCCTGCGCGGCGGCGCGCGGCGTGGCACCGGCTTCGGTCGATGCAACCCGCGCGCGCTGTGGCAGCCACGGCAACAGCAGCAGCCAAGCCAGCACGAGACCCAGCGCGGCCCAGACCACTCCGTGGCCGACGGCATAACCCAATGGATGAACGAACAGCACGACCCAGTCCAGCGCCAGCGTGCCCGGCTCGATCGACAGGTCGGCCGGCGCGTGGCTGAGCACCGGCACGGCCAGCGCCAGCGCGAGCAGGCTCGCCAGCGTGCCGAGCGCGAGCGCACGCGGCGGGAACACCGCGGCGTGGCTGATGCGCTGGATGTGGAACCACAGCCCGAACACCAGCAGCAACGGCACGCCGATGTGCACGAAGACGAACAGCGAGAACAGCCGATCGCTGACCGCCGCCGCGTTGAGGAAGTTGCGCGTCAGCGGCGTGGCCAGCAGCGGCAGCGCATCGATCCACTCGGCGGTGGCCTGCGCGGAGAACTGGCCGAGCTGGTCCCAGTTGAGCCAGAAGCCACCGATCGCGCAGACGAAGGCGAACAGCACCAGCGGCACGCCGGTCCACCACGAGAAACGCCGAAAGTCGTGTAGTGCCCGAACAGCAGCTCGCGCAGCAAGTGCGCGGCCATCACCAGCACGAAGCCATCGGTCGCGTAGCGGTGCAGGCTGCGCAGCACGCCGCCCAGATACCACTGCTGGCGCGACAGCTCGTCGATCGAGCGGTAGGCGCCGACGGCCGACGTGTCGAGCACCACGTACAGGTAGATGCCGCTCACGGCCAGCAGCCAGAACAGCAGGAAGCCGAGCGCGCCGAGGTGGCGCCACGGGTTGAGCGCGGCGCCGAACGGGCGGTCGAACGCGTGTTCGAGCCGGCGGTAGCCGTCGAGGCGGCCAGTCGCAACGCGTGGGCGGGGTGCATCGGGATCCGGAAAGAAGCGAACTTGCAGACGCGCCGTGCGCTGCGTGCCCTAACTTGTCAGTGGCGTGGGCGGTGCCGGCGGCGCTGCGGGGCCGGCCGTTGCCGGCGCGCGGCGCGCCCGTCGCTGGGTGCGCCATTCGCCCACGAAGAACCACAACATCGCCAGCGCGAAGGTCACGCCGCCGGCCACCTCGAACAGCAGGCCGTAGTCGGTGCGGTAGGTGCCCGTCTTGGCGTCGTACACGGTGCACACCAGCCGCACGCGCCGCACCAGTGCATCGAGCGTGGTGTCGGCCGGCAGCGGGTTGTCGCGCAGCAGCCGGCGCAGCGGCTCGCCCAGCATGTCGCCCGACAGGCGCTCGCCGTACACCTGCTGGTAGATCTTGCCCTGGGGGTCGACCACGCTCACCGTCAGCACGTGGTCGAAGCCGGCTGGCGTGGCGACGTAGCTGAAGCCGAAGTCGCGCGTCAGCGCGTCCACGCTGGCGGGCGGCGGGCTCAGGAAATCCCAGTTCGGCGCGTCGACGCGCATCTGCTTGGCGAACGCGCGCATCGCCTGCGGCGAGTCGAACGGCTGGTTGAAGCCGACGCTGACCACGTTGAACTTGTCGGCGCCGAACACCTGGGTCAAGGCGTCGACGGCTTGCGACAGCGAGCGCGTCGTCGTCGGGCAGACCTGGAAGCAGCCGGTGTAGATGAAGCTCACCAGCAGCGGCTTGCCGCGGTACGACGACAGCCGCACCGGCTGGCCCTGGGCGTCGAGCAGCGTGTGCTCGTCGAGTTGCCGACCGACGGCGGCCTGGCTGGCGCGCAGCGCGGCATCGGGTTCGAGCGCGGGCTGGGCGAATGCCTGTGAAGCGATGGCGCCGATCAAGCCCACCAGCCCCAGCCACAACGCCGACAGCCTGCCTCGTGTCACCGCATCAACCCGTCGATGGTGGCCGCGGCCAGCAGCAGGCTCAACTGCACCAGCGACGCAAAGAACGAAGCCATCGCCGTGGCCCGGCTCGGCGCACGCGCGAGCTGCCAGGCTCTGAACACGAAGTACGAACCGCCCGCTGCGGCGCCCGCCAGGTAGATCAGCCCGGCGCCAAACAACCCCGGCAGCAGCGACGCCACGACCAGCGCCACGGTGCCGTGCAGCACCACGCGCGCCGCACGTTCGGGCCCGACCACCACCGGCAGCATCGGCACGCCGGCCGCGGCGTAGTCCGCGCGGTAGGCGATCGCCAGGCTCCAGAAGTGCGGCGGCGTCCACAGGAACAGCACCAGCGCCAGCAGCAGCGGCACGGCGCCGAGCGACGGGTCGACCGCCGCGGCACCGGCCAGCACGGCGAAGCTGCCGGCCAGCCCGCCAACGACGATGTTGAGCCAGGTGCGGCGCTTCAGCCACACCGTGTAGACCACCGCGTAGAAGAACGCGCCGAGGAACGTGTACAGCGCCGCCCATCGCGTTGAGCGACCACCACGCCGCGGCCACCGAGCCGGCGAGCAGGCCGACGATCAGCACACAGCCACGCCGGCGTGCGCCGCAGCGCGCCGGTGACGAAGGCGCGCCTGCGCGTGCGCTTCATCGCGCGTCGACGTCACGCTCGACGTACTGATTGAACGCGCCGGCGCTGGCCGACGGACAGCAGCACGACGAGCGCCAGCACCAAGACTTGCCATGCGCCAGACGCCGGACCCGGCGTGACCGCCAGGCCGACCAGCGCGGTGACCATGATCATCACGCCGATGCGCAGCTTGAACAGGCCCAGCACGTCGCGCGCCACGTGGCGCCGGCCGCCGTTTGGATGCAACGAGAGTGGTCGTGTTCATGTCATTGCTCCATGAGCGCCTCGCGTCGCCCGCACTCGTGCAGCCTGCGCCGCCCCAGCGGCGCATCCCCGAGTGAACACCGCGGATCCGGCTCCGCCGGTCCGCTGGTGTCGCCCCCTCGAGGGGGAGGAGGCCGCCAGGCCGACTCGGGGGTGGGTCATCAACTCAACCCCACACTTGCGACAGGTACTTCCAGTTGATGAAGTAGTACAGGACGAAGGCGACCAGGAACACCATCGCCAGCGTGAAGGTGCCGGGTGCTGCGAAGCCCACGAGCCGTAGCCCTGCACCGCGGCGCTGGGCGCGGCTGCGCGGGATCGGCGTGACTTGGCGCTCGTGGCGCCGCTCGTCGAGCCGCTTGCCGAACAGCAGCGAGCCACACCGTGACGAGGATGTAGATCGCCGCCGCCGACGATGGCCGGCGATGCCGGCGATGCCGACCAGCGCCATCATCAGGTAGGCGGCGCCCGGCCATTCGTAGGGCAGCGCCGTGCCGGCGAAGCCGATGTCCCAGTGCCGCCGCGGCACGCCGAGCGTGCCGGCACCCATCATCACCAGGCAGAAGAAGTACATCGACAGGCCGAACAGGTAGGGCTGCCACTTGGCCAGCCCGGGGACGATCATCTCGCGCCTGAACAGCACCGGGATCAGGAAGTAGGTCAGCGCCATGAACGTCAGCGTCGTGCCCGATCACCACGGTGGCATGGAAGTGCCCCGGCACGTAGAGGGTGTTGTGGATGATCATGTTGAGCTGCTCGGTGCCCATCATCACGCCCGAGATGCCGCCCAGGAAGCCGAAGCCGATGATCGAGATGAACATGCCGGAGAACACCGGGTTGCCCCACGGCGCCTTGCGCAGCCACTCGAACAGGCCCTTGGTGAAGCCCTTCTTGCGCTGCGCCACCTCGATCGCGCCGGGGATCGTCAGGCCGTGGATCATCGACGCCAGCACCGCGAAGTACATGAAGTAGCTGGTGTTGAAGACCTTCCAGCCGGTGGACAGGCCCGGGATCGGACAGCAGGTGGTGGGCGCTGGCCAGCTGCAGGAACAGGATGTAGAGCAGGAAGGCGCCGCGGCTGACCTTCTCGCTACATCGGCTTGGCGCCGAAGACGATCGCGCGCCACCGCGTACCAGACCGAGATGTGCGCCGCCACGTTGATCTGCTGCGACGAGTGGCCGAAGGCCCACCAGATCGCGCGGTACATCAGCGGGTCGACTGTGCTCGATCACACCCGACCGACCAGCAGGAAGGTCGGGATCAGGATGATCGCGCCCGAGGCGATGGTGAAGACCGCGATGATCGCAGGCGGTGACGCGCGCCGAAGGTCACCAGCGGCATCGAGCCTTCGTAGGTCTTGTCGCGCTTGGCGATCACCAGCGTGCCGAAGAAGACGAAGCAGCCGATCAGCGCGCCGACGGCGAACAGGATCAGCCCGAGGTAGAACGACGGTGCCGGCCAGCATCGGCACGTACGAGGTCATCATCACGCTCGAGCCGCCCTGGAAGACGGCGACGTTGGTCGATGATCGCGCCGATCACCATCAGCGCGAAGGCGAGCCAGCGCCAGCTGCGGCGTCGCCAGGCGGCAGCGCAGCAAGGTCGACGAGCAGAAGTACAGCACCGCGATCTCGAAGAAGATGATCCAGAAGATCAGCATGTCGATGCCGTGCGCGGTGAGCATCAGGTAGAAGCATGTCGGCCGTCCAGCCAGTGCACGGCCGGCCAGCGCGTGAGCGCCACGCCGCAGGGCCAGGATGCCGCCGATCAGCAGGAACACGACGCCGCCACGGCGTTGGCCTTGCATCAGCTTCTCGGCGTTGGCTTCGAACTGCAGGCCGAGCGCGGGCAGGTGCGATAGGTCGTCGTGTGTGTACATGGCTCGGCCTCCGCGCATCACTTCACGTACATGCGGCTGACCATCGTGTGATGGTTGATGCCGCAGTATTCGTTGCACACCACCGAGTAAGTGCCCGACTGGTTCGGCGTCACCGTCACCACGTGCTCGTAGCCGGGCACGATCTGCATGTTGATGTTGGCCGGCTGCAGCGAGAAGCCGTGCTGGTAGTCCATGCGAGGTCAGGTGCAGCCGGTAGGTCTTGTCCTTCTCCAGCTCGAGGATCGGCCAGCAGTTCCACAGCCGCGCGATCATGTAGACGTCGCTGCCCGCGGGCGGCGCGCACCACCGGCATCTTGTTCTGCCGGTCTCGGTGCGCACCGTGTACTGGTCGACCATCGCCTGCGTCTTGGCGGTGAACTTCTCGGGCGTGATCCGGTAGGTCTCGTTGGACAGGTTCTGCTTGCCGAAGACGTGCCAGTCGACCATCATGAAGAACATGATCAGGCACCAGACCAAGCGCGATGGCGATCCACGTCCCTTCGACGCGATCCGAGTGGATGCTTCCACCACAGTCGTTCTGGCGGGCGGCAGGATGGCGCTCATGTGGGTGTCCCTCTCGCGTGTGGTTGGTCGAGTGGCGGCAGCCGGCTACTTGGCCAGCGGGACCGTGAGGATGTCGATCACGCCCCACAACGTGTACAGCACCATCGGCACCATCACGCCCAGGAACAGCAACAGGAACGGGTTGTCGAGCAACTGCTGCATCCAGGGCACGGGCTCGTTCGGGTCGTCGGTGTGGCTCATGGGGAAGCTCCTTCGGTGTTCGTGGTGTTGCGCTGCGGACGTCTGGAGTCGGTCCGGCCGATTCTGTCGGGGCGTTTCGGGTCAGTACTTAAGGCAGTTCAAGAACGCGACGCGACCGCTGCGCCAAGTCAGGTCGGCGTCAAACAAGCTCGGTCAGAATGCGGGTGTCGCCATGGTCAGGCGGCTTGCAATGACGCCGCCGCCCGCCGCACCCACCGCACTGCGTCGCATCGCGTTTGTGTGCGCGCTGCTGGTGTTGGCCATCGCGGGGGTGAGCGCGTTTCTGCGGCTGTCGAAGGTCGGTCTGGGCTGCGAGCCCTGGCCGGCCTGCTACGGGCAGGAGCTGCGCACGCTGCAGCGCGGCGAGGCCCCGATGCCGCCACAGCGCAGGCAGTCGCGGCGGTGCGACTGGCGCATCGCATCCTGGCCTCGACGACGCTGGTCCTGGTCATCGTGCTGGCCATGGGCGAGCTCACCGGCAAACCGGTGCGACGCCGCGCGGCAACGCTGGCACTGAGCCTGTTGGCCGCAGCCTTGTTCTTGGCCGGCCTCGGGTGGTTCACCGCCGGCTCACGGCTGCCGGCTGTTGCGCTGGGGAACTTGCTCGGCGGCTTTGCGATGCTGGCACTGAGCTGGCGCCTGGCGATGCGTGACGCAGCGGCCAGTGCGCAGCGTCAAATCCATGCCCGCTGGGCCGCCGCCGCGCTGGTGGTGGTGCTGGTGCAGGTTGCGCTCGGCGGACTGCTCAGCGCAAGCCACTCCACGTTCAGCTGCAGCGACACCAGTCAGTGCCTGCGCCAGGCGGCACTCGACGGCTGGCGCTGGCAGCTGCTCAATCCATGGCACGAGCCGCTGTTCGATGCGACGAGTTCCTTGCCGGTCAATCCGCAGGGGGCGCTGGTGAACCTGCTGCATCGAGCGTGGGCGCTGCTGGTGGTGCTGGCGATGCTGCCGACCGCGTGGCTGGCGCGGCGCCGTGGGCACCGCGGCCCCGCCGCCGCCTTGCTGCTGTTGCTGATGTTGCAGTTCGCGCTGGGCTTGTGGCTCGCCGGCAGCGGCGCCACGGTGGCCGCCGCGCTGGCGCACAACCTGTTGGCCGCGCTGATGGTGGCGATGCTCGCGCGCCTTGTCTAAGAAGGGTCTCGTAGAACCGCCGTGCGCGGAACAAGTCCCTCACCGGCCGCGCCTTTGCGGCAGACGATTGATTTGCGTCAATCGGAAGCCGAAACGCCGGTTCAAAAATGCATCCCGATGGATACAAGGACCAGCGTCGTACACGACAGCGCCTTCGATGTGCCGCGCTACCTGGCCGCGCTGCCGTTGTTCCAGGACCTGGCGCCCGATGAACTGCGTCGCGTGGCGGCGGCCAGCCAGTTGCGCAGGTTCGCCCGCGGCGACATGGTCTTTCGCGTCGGCGATCGCTGCGCTGAGTTCTACGTCACCGTGTTCGGGCAGATCAAGCTGTTCGCGCTGTCGGCCGGCGGGCAGGAGAAGGTGGTCGAGCTGGCCGGCCCGGGAATGACCTTCGCCGAGGCGCCGATGTTCGTGGGCGGCAGCCACCGCGTGAACGCGCAGGCGCTGGCCGACACGCTGTTGCTGTCGGTGGGCAAGCAGGCCGTGCTCGACGTCATCGCGCACGATCCACGTTTCGCGATGCGCATGCTGGCCACCCTGTCGCGGCGCCTGCACATGCTGGTCGACGACGTCGAGGCCTACTCGTTGCACAGCGGCATGCGGCGCGTGGCCGACTATCTGCTGCGCGAACTCGAAGCAAACGACCCGGCCGCCAAGGCGGTGTCGCTGCCGGTCAGCAAAGCGACGATCGCGCTGCGGCTGTCGTTGACGCCCGAGTACTTCTCGCGCGTGCTGCATCAACTCGAGGCGGAGGGCCTGATCGGCATCGACAAACGTGCGATCAGGATCTACAGCCCCGGGTGTCTGCGCACGTATGCGCAGCTCGAACCCGATGCGCCGGTACCGCCCTGTCCGTGCAAGGTGTGCCTGCGCGGGCCGGTGCAGCGCACTGCCACGATCGCCTGACTCCCATGGTGCTCAGTGCGACGTTCCCTCGGAGCGGGTGATCTTGTTCCAGACGTTGTACTTGCCGACCGGCTTGCTCATCGGCAGGCGCTTCACTTCCTTGAACGTGGCCGCGTCGTAGACGATCAGCGCGCCGTCCATCTCCCACAGGCTGGCCAGCGCGTAGCGGCCGTCCTTGGTGAACTCGATGTGCGCCAGCGTCTTGCCCGGCTCGCGCACGCTGGCCACCGGCTCGAGCGTGCGCTTGTCGATGATGGTCAGCGTGTCCTTGGCGGTCGGGCTCATCATCGAGTCGATCCAGGCGTAGCGGCGTGGTCTCGTGGCTGCGCATGAAGAAGCCCGGGCCCGGCGTGGCGATCGGTCTTCACCGGCTTCCAGGTCTTCATGTCGATCACGTCGATCGCGCCGTCCTTCAGGTTGGGGCTGGCCAGCACGGTGGTGCCCTGCCAGGCGAAGGTGATGCCCGAGCCGAGGTGCGGCATGCCGGCGATCGGCAGCGTCGGCGATCTTGCGCCGCACGTCGAGGTTCACCACCTGCGCGCTGGGCGTGCCGTCGGCGCTCGGCGCGTGGCACCCAGCACGTTCCGGTAGCTCTGGTCGAAGAAGAAGTCGTCGAGCGGCTCGTCGAGCGGCGTGCGCCGCACGCCGAGGTAGCCGGGCTTGGCGACGCCCTCGCCCATCTTGTAGTCGTGCACCTAGCCGTCGTAGATCGGCGCGGCCTTCGGGTCGTAGCGAGATCTCCCACAGCTCGGGCATGTCCTTCAGCGCGACGACGAAGCTCGTGCGCGGCGCGGCGTCGTACACCGCCGACACGCGTGACGTGGTCTTGCCGTCGAGCGATGGCGGCGGCGTAGGTCTTGCACCAGGTTCAGGTCGGCGTCGAACAGCGCCAGCGTGTGCGGCAGGTAGTTGGCCGCCATCACCCAGCGGCCGTCGCCGCGAGACCGCGACGTTGCGCATGTTGAGGCCGGCACGCACCTCGGCCACGATCGCGAGGTTCCAGAGGTCGTACTTGGTGATCCAGCCGTCGCGCGAGCCGAAGAAGACGAAGCGGCCGTCGGGCGTGAACTTCGGCCCGCCGTGCAGCGCGTAGCGGCTGGCGAAGCGGTGGATGCGCTCGAAGCGGTCGCCGTCGACCAGCGACACGTGGTGGTCGCCGCCTTCGACCACGACGAACAGGTTCATCGGGTCGGCGTTCCACACCGGCTTGGTCGGGCAGGCGCTTCGCCCCCGGCGTCTCGACGCGCGAGGCGCGGATGTCGGCGTCGGCCCAGATCGGCGCCGGCGCTCACCGGGGTGTAGATCCAGCTGCGCCAGCGCGCTCGATCTGCGTCGGCGCCGAGCTTGCCGCCGAAGGCCGGCATCTGCGTGGCCGGCGCCCGCCGTGCGATGACCTTGACGCGCCTCGGGCTTGCGCAAGCGCTCCAGGCTCTCGGGCAGCAGCGCCGGCCCCATGCCGCCGGTGCGCTGCACGCCGTGGCAGGCGGCGCAGTGCTGCTGGTACAGCGAGGCGGGATCGGAAGTGGACGGCGCCTGTGCTGGTGTTTGCGCCTGCACGGCAGCGCACAGCGTGGCCAACAACGCGAAACCCAGCTTGACGATGGCAGGCCTGAGGCTCATGGCTCGCTGGCGATGGGTATGCGCCGCCTGCCGGCAAACGGCGTCACCGTGATCCGCTGCCCCGCGTGTGCCAGGCCGATCTCGGCATCGTCGAGATAGCAGCCAGGGTCCTCGGCCCACGCATCGCCGGTGACCTGCTGCGCGCGCACGCGCGTGTTGCCGCCGCAGATGTCGAAGTGCACGCACGATCGCGCAGCGGCCGCTGACGCGGCGCGGCTGCGCCTTCAGGCCGGCCATCAGCGGGTCGGAGACGTCGCGCCAGATCGCCGAGAACGGCCGCTCGCGCACGCTGCCCAGGTCGTGGTGCCACCACATCGTGTCAGGGTGCACCTGGCCCAGGTTGTCGATGTTGGCCACGTTGACGCCCGAGGCGTTGCCGCCCCAGGCGACCAGGTGCTGCGCGCAGCGGCGTCGCCCAGCTGCGGGCAACTCGGGGTGCCGCGACCCACTGCAGCAGGTAGGGGCCGTCGGCGTCGTTGTTGCCGGTGACGTATTCCTCGGCGAGGCCGTCGCTGCGCGGCGCACCAGGCGCGCTCGAACAGCAGGTCGAGCGCGTCGCGCGTGGCGGCGAACTGCGCATCCTTGGCGCGGTGGATGTTGCCGCGGCCGGCGTAGTTGAGGTGCGAGAAGTAGAACTTGTCGACCTGCTCGTCGCGCATCAGCTGCAGCAGCGCCGGCAGGTCGTGCGCGTTGAGCGCCGTCATCGTGAAGCGCAGGCCGACCTTGACGCCGCGTGTCGCGCAGGAGCCGCACGCGCGGCCAGGCTGCGGTCGAATGCGCCGTTGAGCCGGCGGAACCTGTCGTGCGTGTCGCGCAGGCCGTCGAGGCTGATGCCGACGTAGTCGAAGCCGGCGGCGGCGACGCGCTCGGCCACGGCGTGTCGATCAGCGTGCCGTTGGTCGACAGGCCGACGTAGAAGCGCATCGCCTTCGCGCGCGCGGCGATGTCGAACAGGTCGGGCCGCAGCAGCGGCTCGCCGCCGGAGAGGATCAGCACCGGCACGCCGGAACGCCTTCAGGTCGTCCATCACCGTGAAGACCTCGGCGGTGCTACAGCTCGCCGGCGTAGTCGTGGTCGGCCGACAACGCGTAGCAGTGCTTGCAGGTCAGGTTGCAGCGGCGGATCAGGTTCCAGATCACCACCGGGCCGGCGCGGCTTGCGCCGCGCGCGCCAGCGGCATCGCGCCGCCGCGCTCGGCATCGGCGAGCAGCTGCATGAAATGCGAGATGCGGAACATCGCGTCCTTCAGTCTTCGCGCAGCCGCAGGCCGGTCTTCTTCAGGATGGCCGTCGAATACAGGATGTCGTGGCCGCGGCAGGCGTCGCCCAGCAGCGCCTCGATGCTGCGCGGCCTGTTGCTGCGACCTCGCTCGCGCGAGCGGCCGTGCAGCATCGCGAACAGGTTGTACGGCCACGCCGGCAGGCGGCGCGGGCGGCGGTAGCAGTGGCTGACGCCGGGCAACGCGGCCACGCGGGCGCCGAGCTCGTCGACGCGCTCGTCGGCCACGTCCCACACGCTCATGCCGTTGGCGGTGAAGCCGAGCTTGTAGTGGTTGGGCACGGCGCCGATGCGGCGGATCAGCCCCGTAGGCCAGCATGCCGGCCAGACGCTCGCGCACCACCTCGGCGCTGACGCCGAGCGTCGCGCCCAGCGCTTCGTAGGGCCGCGGCACCAGCGGCAGGCCGCTTTGCGTGGCGGCGACCAGGCGGCGATCGAATTCAGACAGCGCCATCGGCCGCCTCCGCGATCGGCAGCTTGAGCTCGACCTTGAATTCGCGCTCCTTCGGGAAGCGCCAGACCGGCAGGCCGGTGTCGCGCTTCGATGCGCTGCAAGACCCTCTTCGGCGTCGCTGCCGACTCGGCCGCCACCACGAACCACATGTTCAGCGCGGCGCCGTGTTCGGCCAGCGGCGCGCTCTGCTCTCCTGGGCGCTCGGCAGCCCGCGTCGACAGCCGCCGTCGCCGACTCGCGCCGGTAGTTGTGCGCCACCTCGGGCCAGGCATTGACTGTGCGCGCCACCGCGTCGAAGCGCGCTTCGGGCACCGCCATCGCCGCCAGCACGAAGCGTGCCGCCGGCGCGCTCGATCTGGAACAGCGGCCCGAATCGCGTCAGCACGCCGTGCGCCGAGCAGGCGGCCCAGGCGTTCGATGACCTCGTCTTCGCTGCTACCGAGTTCGTCGGCCACCTGCGCGAACGGCCGGTCGACCAGCGGGAAGCCACCGTGCAGGCGGTTCGAGCAGCCGCGCGTCGGCGGGGTCGAGCCAGACCGTGTCGCTCAGAGCGCATGGCTGACCTGCGGGTCGAGGTCGCGGAAGCGCCGCGCACCTTCCTGCTTGAAGCGGCGTCGCGAGAACAGCACGTCTCGCGTGGGCGTGCGACAGCCCGGCGCGTTCGCATCACGCCGGCGAGCGCCTGCGCACCGCTGCGCGGTCGCGGCCGTGCACCATGCAGTACAGGTTGTACGGCCAGCCGGCCGCGCGCTCGCGCCGGTACGCCAGCGTCACCGCACTCGTCGCGCGCCAGACGCGGCGCCGCGCGAGTCGACTTCGTCGTCGGGCACGTCGAACACGGTCATGGCGTTGGCGTCGAAGCCGAGCTCGTGGTGGCGCACGATGGCGCCGAAGCGCTTGAGCGTGCCGTCGCGCTGCCAGCCGCCAGCGTGTCGACCACGCGATCGCCGTCGCAGCCGAGCTGCAGCGCCCAGCGGTCGTAGGGACGCCGCACCAGCGGCAGCCCCTGCTCGACCAGCGCGGCCAGCGGCCAGTCGGTGGCCGCCAGCGGCGCCGGTCGTCTCGCCGCGGGTGTCGGTGGGCGAACGGCCGCATCGACGCCGGCGAGGTCGAAGCCGAGGTCGATGCGGTAGGCGCGCTGCATCGGCAGGCGCAGCATCGGCAGCCGCAGCAGCGCCTCGAGCGCGTCCATCGTGCGCTGCACGGCAGCGACGCTGCGGCCGTTCAACGACGAACCACAGGTTCCAGCGGTGTTCGCGCTCGTAGTTGTGGTTGACGCCCGGCTGCGCCGACACCAGCGCGGCCACCGCGTCGAGCTGCGCCGGCGGCACCGCCACCGCGGCGAGCAGACCGGCGCCCCCGGCGCCGGCGGCGAACACGCCGCCGATGCGGCTCAGGCTGCCCTCGCCGCGCAGCGCCTGGTAACTGTTCGATCACGGTGGCCTCGCTGCAACCGCAGTGTCGCGGCGATGCGCGCGAACGGCGCCGCGATCAAGCGGAAAGCCGCGCTGCCAGTCGTTGAGCAGCGAGCGGCGCAGTTCGTCGCGTGTCATCTCAGAACCCGATGCGCGTCGCGCGCGCGGTGAAGAAGATGCCGCTCGGTGAGTCCACCGACAGCGCGGCCAGCGTCTGCGAGGCTCTGCGTGTCGAGCACGACCACGCGGTTGTCGTCGCGCGCGCTGATCCACACCGCTTCGCCGCGCGGCGTGAATTCCATGTGCAGGATGGCCTTGCCCGGCTCGAGCGTGCGCACGACGCGCTGCTCGAGCGTGTCGATCACCTGCACGCGGTTGTAGTCGGGCACCGCGAAGTTGACCCACACCTGGCGGCCGTCCGGCCGCGCGATCACGAACACCGGCTGCCCGGCCACCGCGATGCGGCCCACCTCCTGCCAGCTCAGCGTGTCGACCACCAGCACCTCGTGGCGCCCGATCGCCGGCAGGTACGCGTGGCGCCCGGCCACCGCCCAGCCGCGCAGGTGCGGCATCTTGTACACCGGCAGCGGCTGCTCGCCGCGGCCGTAGCCGGCGAGGATGCGCCGCGCGCCGCGGCTCGCGATCCCACAGGTCGATCAGTGCCAGGCCGTCCTCGCCGAACAGCCCGGCGATGTAGTGACGGCCGTCGGGCGTGACCAGCGCGTCATAGGGTTGGCGGCCGATGCCGTCGAAGCGCGTGACCTGCGGCTGACCCGGTTGCGACAGGTCGGCGATGCAGATCGCCTCGGCATCGAACAGCGCGTACGCGAAGCGCCGGCCCGGCAGATCGACCAAGCCCACCACGCGCGAACGCTGGCCCTGCGCGGTGAACGCCGGGATGTCGGCCACCAGCTCGAGCGTGCGCGCGTCGAACACCTTGACGCCGCCCGGCGTGTAGTTCTGCGCCGCCACCAGCGTGCCGTCGGCCGAGATCGCGCCGCCGATCGAATTGCCGGCCTGCAGCACACGCGCGTCGATGCGCTGCTGCAGCAGGTTGACGCGCGTCAGCGCGCCGTCGCGGCCGAACACGAAGGCGCTGGCGCCGTCGCGCGCGAACACCACCGAGGCGTGCGACAGGTCGCCCAGCCCGGGCACCTCGGCCAGCAGCGTGCGGCTGCTGGTGTTGACGATGGCCACGCGTGCCGCGCGCGCGCTCGACCACGATGCCGAGGTCGCCGGTGCCCGTGCCAGTGCGTGCGGGCGCGGCGCAGCCGCCGAGCCAGCCCGGCGCGCTGGCTGCTGCGCCGAGCGTTGCCAGAAGACGGCGCCGCTTCATCGCGTTGCCCCCGCTGAAGCCCGCTGCGGTGGCAGCTCGGGAAAGCCGCGCGCCAGCTGCTCGGCGATCCATCGCGCGTCGGCCTCGTCGAGCATCGCGCGCCACGGCGGCATCGGCGTGCCCGGACGGCCGTGCACGATGGTGGCCGCCATCGATTCGATCGGCTTGTCGGCCAGCGCGGCGGGGGTCAGTGCAGGACCCAACCCGCCGGTCAGGCGCATGCCGTGGCAGGCGCCGCAATCGTTGCGCACCATGCGCACCAGTGCCTGCTGACGCGCCTCGGGCAGCGGGTCGTGCGCGGCGGCCCCACCGGTCCACAGGGCCAGCGGCATCGCCAGAGCTGCCATGGCGCGACGCACGGCCTTGCTGCTCAGCTCTTGAGGATCAGCTCGATCGCCGCCTTGAGGTCGGCGTCGTTGATCTTGTCGGGCGGGTTGGGGGCCATCGGTATCGGGCCGAAAGTGCCCGAGCCGCCCTTGCGAACCTTGTCCATCAGCTTGACGGCGACGTCCTGGCCCTTGTACTTGGCGGCGATTTCCTTGAACGAGGGGCCGACGATCTTCTTGTCGGGCGCGTGGCAGGCCGTGCAGCCGGCCGCGGTCATCGCTTCCTGCGTCCCGGCCCAGGCGCCGGCGGCAGCCAGCGCGAGGGCCCATGAGGCCAGGCGCCGCGGCGTGTTTGTTCTTCATCGTGGGTTCTCCGTCGATTCAGTAGATGTCGTGCTGCGTGTTGTAGACGTTGAAGTGGCCGGTCGGCGTGATCAGGCGCGGGTCCTTGATCACGGCCTTCAGCTTGAGCGTCTTGTCGTCGACCACCACGAGCGCGGACTCCTGGTTCTTGGCGCTCCACACCGAGAACCACACCTCGTCGCCGGCCTTGTTGTACTCGGGCTGCACGACGCGCTCGCGCCTTCGCCCTGATGCCGGCCCATTCGCGATCGGCAGCACCTTGAAGCCGGCCTTCAGGTTCTTGATGTCGAACACCGCCACCGACTGGCTGATCTTCGGATCGGGATTGAGCGGCGTGTCGACGTACAGGTGCTGCGATCTTCGGATGCGTCTTGATGAACAGGTTGCCGCCGCCCTGGCCGTCGATCGTCTCGCAGACCTTCCACGCGTAGTCCTTGTGCTTGTCCGGATCGGTGCCGATCAGCGAGATCTTCTCGCTGCCCAGGTGGCCCGTGGCCCAGACCGGACCGCACTTCGGATGCACGAAGTTGGCGCCGCGACCGGGGTGCGGGATCTTGTCGACGTCCACCAGCGCGGCGAGCTTGCCTTCCTTCGCGTCGACCACCGCGATCTTGTTCGACTGGTTGGCCGCCATCATCACGTAGCGGTGGCGTCGAGTCCCAGCCGCCGTCGTGCAGGAAGCGCGCGGCGGGGATCTCGGTGACGGTGAGGTTGTTGATGTCCTTGTAGTTGACCATCAGGATCTTGCCGGTCTCCTTGACGTTGACCACGAACTCGGGCTTGAAGTGCGAGGCGACGATCGCCGCCACGCGCGGCTCGGGGTGGTACTCCTGCGTGTCGACCGTCATGCCGCGGGTGCTCACGACCTTGAGCGGCTCGAGCGTGTCGCCCTTCATGATCACGTACTGCGGCGGCCAGTAGGCGCCGGCGATCGCGTAGCTTGTCCTCGTAGCCCTTGTACTTGCGAGGTGTCGACGCGAGCGCGCCTCCAGCCCGATGCGGATCTCGGCCACGTTGTCGGGCTTCTCCATCCACAGGTCGATCATGTTGATCTTGGCGTCGCGCCCGATCACGAACAGGTAGCGACCCGACGCCGACGTGCGCGAGATGTGCACCGCGTAGCCGGTCTTGACGATGTTGATGATCTTCTTGGTGTCGCCGTCGATCAGCGCCACCTCGCCGCGTGTCGCGCAGCGTGGTCGAGAAGATGTTGGCGATGTTGTAGTCGTTCATCTTCTTGCGTGGGGCGCTGCGCCACCGGGACCGTGACCTTCCAGGTCGCCTTCATCTCCTTCATGCCGAACTCGGGCGGTGTCGGAGGGTCCTGCTGGACGTAGCGCGCCATCACGTCGACCGTCTTGGCGTCCATCTCGCCGGAGGTGCTGCCAGTTGGGCATGCCGGCGGGCGAGCCGTAGTTGATGAACACCTTCAGGTACTCGGTGCCCTTGCGCGAGCGTGATGTCGGGGGTCAGCGGCTTGCCGGTGGCGCCCTTGCGCAGCACGCCGTGGCAGCCGGCGCAGCGCTCGAAATAAGTCTTGCGGCCGAGGTCGAACTCGGCCTGCGTCATCGGCGGCGCCTTCGGGTTGTTGCTCTGGTACATCGGCTCGCCGGCCAATGGCGAGGCGCCGGCCTGGTAAGCCGCCTCGGGCTGGGTGGTGTGCTTGTCTGCCTCAGCGGGCTTGGTGTCCTGCGCCTGCGCGGCCAGTGCAAAGCCGGTGAGCAGCAGCGCGGCGAATGCGCTTCGATGCGAAACGTTCATGTCGTTCACTCCGCCTGTCGTGCCGCTGATCGCGGCTGTGGAATTGCTGGTGATGTTGTGTGTGACGCGTTGCGATCGTCCGCTTCGGGCGGGGTGCGCGTCCTTGAACTGGTTCAAGGACCGTCGCAGTCGCTGTTCCAACAATGGAGCCCACTCAATGACGAGTGAGGAGCGTCCTCAGATGAGCGCCATCAACGAGCCGCTGCGTTTCGACTCACATGCGTTGCTGGCCGCCACTCGGCCAGCCAAAGTCACGCTGGTGGGCGCCGGACCCGGCGACCCCGAACTGCTCACACTCAAAGCGGCCAAGGCGCTGCGCGAAGCGCATGTGGTGCTGTACGACCATCTGGTGGGCACCGAGGTACTCGACTTCGTACCCAAGACCGCGCACCGCATCTACGTGGGCAAACAAGCGGGCCGCCACACGTTAAGCCAGAGCGCCATCATCGAACTGATGCTGCGCCTGGCGCGCAGCGGCCGTCCGCTGGTGCGCCTGAAAGGTGGCGACCCCTACATCTTCGGCCGCGGCGGCGAAGAGGCGCAGGCGCTGGCCGAAGCTGGCGTGCCGTTCGAAGTGATCCCGGGCATCAGCGCGGCGCAGGGTGCCGCAGCGGCTGCCGGCATGCCACTGACGCACCGCGACCACGCGTGCTCGGTGGTGTTCACCACCGGCCACTTGCGCGGCGAGGGCGCCGAACGTCGTGTCGATCTCGATTGGTCGCTGCTCGCGCGGCCGCGCCAGACAGTGGTGATCTACATGGGCGTGGGCACGTTGCCGATCATCTGCGAGCAGTTGATCCGCCACGGCTTGCCGCCCGACACGCCGGCGGCGATGGTGGAGCGTGCCACGCGGCCCGAGCAGCGCACGATCGACGGCACGGTTGAAACGCTGCCGGCCTTGGCGATGGTGCATGATGTGCGCTCGCCGGCGCTGATCATGATCGGCACCGTGACCATCGCTGCACCGAACGCTCGGTGCGGCGATGTCGCATGCACAGGTTCAGGCGCAGGCGGCGTAGCCGCGGCGGCACCGGTTACCCCTGTTTTGCGCTGCAGGCGGCCCTGCCGAAGCCATGGGCTCGACACGACCCCTTGGCAGCCGAGCATGAGCATGGTGTGATCGGCGTCAACGGCAAGCGCGACGTCAAGCGTGTACCCTGCGCGCAGCAATCGTTCGCAAAGCCAACAACAGGAGACCCTCCAGAGATGAGCAATTCGCATGTGGCACCGCAGGCTGGCATCGAGAGCCTGGCTGCCCAGGAGATCAGCCACGAAGTGCTGCTCGAGAAATACGCCAAAGGCGACGAGCGCAGCGCCGACGACGTGCGCGCGCGCGTGGCCCGCGCGCTGGCGGCCCTCGAGGCGCCGGCCATGCGCACGCAGTGGGAGGCCCGATTCTTCGATGCACAAAGGAGCGGCTTCATTCCGGCCGGGCGCATCGACTCGGCGGCCGGCACCGCGCTGGGCGCCACGCTGATCAACTGCTTCGTGCAGCCGGTGGGCGACTCGATCGCCGAACCCGAAGACGGCTACCCCGGCATCTACGTCGCGCTGACCGAGGCGGCCGAGACCATGCGCCGCGGCGGCGGCGTGGGCTACGACTTCTCGCGCATCCGCCCCAAGGGCGCATGGGTCGGCAGCCACGCAGTCGAGTGCATCGGGCCCGGTGAGCTACATGCGCGTGTTCGACCACTCGTGCGAGACCGTGGAGTCGGCCGGCAGCCGGCGCGGCGCGCAGATGGGCGTGCTGCGCTGCGACCATCCCGACGTCGAGGAGTTCATCCACGCCAAGGACGGCGGCGAACTCACGCAACTTCAACATCTCGGTCGGTGTGACCGATGCCTTCATGCGCGCGGTCGACGAAGACCGCGAATTCGAGCTGGTGCACCGCGCCGAGCCGAGCGCGGCGCAAAAGGCGGCCGGCGCGCAGCGGCGGCCCGACGGCCTGTGGGTGTACCGCGCCCGCGCGCGCGCGACCTGTGGGACCAGATCATGCGGTCGACCTACGACCACGCCGAGCCCGGCGTGCTGTTCATCGACCGCATCAACGCCGACAACAACCTCGGGTATTGCGAGCGCATCGATTCGACCAACCCGTGCGTCACGTCCGACACCTGGGTGCAGACCGCCGCGGGTCCGCGCCAAGTGAGCGAGCTGATCGGCCGCTGCTTCGTGGCCGTGGTCAATGGCCATGGCTACGCAACCCGCTCAGCCGGCTTTTTCGCGACCGGTGTCAAGGCCGTGCTGCGGCTGCGCACTGCGCAAGGCCACCAATTGCGCCTGACCGCCGATCATCCGGTGCGCCGCGTGACGCGCAAGACTCGGTATGTGATGGAGAGCGAGTGGGCCAAGGCGGGTGAGCTGCGCGTCGGTGACGAGCTGGTGCTCAACGACCAACGCGCCGCAGCGCAGTGGGACGGACCGCTCAGCGAGGCCGAGGGCTATCTGATGGGCCTGCTGGTGGGCGACGGCACCTTGAAGGCCGACAAGGCCGTCTTGTCGGTGTGGGCGCCCGAGCTGCGGCTGGTGGCCAACGCGGCCGGCGCTCACGAGTTCGGTTGGCCTGCGTCGGTCGCCGGCATCATGAGTGCGGCGTCGCAGGCGATGGGCGTGCTGACCCACCGCATCGATTTCAAGGGCTGGCAAAAGCCGGTCGACGGGCGCAGTGAGTTCCGTCTGGCGTCCACGGGGCTGCGCGATCTCGCTTTTTCGCTCGGATTGTCGGTCGGGCGACAAGACGATCACGCCAGCGATGGAGCGCGGTTCGTCGGCATTCAGTCTGGGCGTGTTGCGCGGGCTGTTCGATGCCGATGGCTCGGTGCAGGGCACGCAAGACAAGGGCGTGAGCGTACGCCTCACGCAGGCCGACGAGTCGATCCTGCAAGCCGCACAACGCATGCTGCTGCGCCTGGGGATTGCCAGCACGATCTACCGCGACCGCCATCTCGGCGGCCTCGAGACCATGCCCGACGGGTGGGGTGGCCAGCGCGACTACCTGACACGGTCGATTCACGAGCTGACCATCAGCGGTGACAACCTTGCGCGCTTTGCCGATGGCGTCGGTTTCGCGGACACGAACAAGTCACGCCGGCTGGAGGAGTTGCTGGGCTCGTACCGGCGGCGGCTCAATCGCGAGCGGTTCGTGGCGACTGTGGAAGCGCTCGACGCGGATGGCATGGAGACGGTTTACGACGTGACCGTCGATGACGTGCACGCCTTCGATGCGAACGGCCTGCTTGTCCACAATTGCGGCGAGCAGCCGTTGCCCGCCTACGGCTGCTGCTGCCTCGGCTCGATCGACCTCACGTTCTTCATGCGACTCGCCGTTCGAGCCGAGCGCGCGCTTTCGACGACGACGCTTTCGTCGACGTGGTGAAGGTCGCGGTGCGCATGCTCGACAACGTGCTCGACTCCACCGTGTGGCCGCTGCCGCAGCAGCACGACGAGGCGCGCGCCAAGCGGCGCATCGGTCTGGGCTTCACCGGCCTGGGCGATGCGCTGGTGATGCTCGGGCTGCGCTACGACAGCGCAGCCGCGCGCACCGAAGCGGCCCGCATCGCCGAGGTGATGCGTGACGCCGCCTACGACGCGTCGGCCGATCTGGCGCGCGAGCGCGGCGCATTCCCGCTGTTCAACGCCGACCTGTATCTGTCGCGCGGCAGCTTCGCGTCACGCCTGCCGCAGGCGTTGAAGGACAAGGTCCGCGCGCAGGGCATCCGCAACTCGCACCTGCTGTCGATCGCGCCCACCGGCACCATCAGCCTGGCGTTCGCCGACAACGCGAGCAACGGCATCGAGCCGGCATTCAGCTGGAGCTACACGCGGCGCAAGCGCGAGCCCGACAACACGTTCAAGGAGTACGCGGTCGAGGACCACGCGTGGCGGTTGTATCGACACCTGAAGGGCGAAGGCGCGCCGCTGTCCGACGCGTTCGTCACTGCGCTCGAGATGAGCGCCGAGGATCACGCGGCCATGGTGGCCGCGGTGGCGCCGTTCATCGACACCTCGATCAGCAAGACCGTCAACGTGCCCGCCGACTATCCCTACGCCGACTTTCAGGGGCTGTATTTCAGCGCCTGGAAGACCGGCCTCAAGGGATTGGCGACCTACCGGCCCAATGCGGTGTTGGGCGCGGTGCTGAGCGTCGACGCGCCTGCGTCGGCACCGCCGCAGCTGGTGGCCAGCGAGGGTGCCAACCAGCGCCTGCGCGTCGAGCGCTTGCCGGCGCCGGTGCTGGCGTCTCTGCGCTGGCCGAGCCGGCCCGACTTCCCCGGCGGCAATCCGGCGTGGAGCTACATGATCCAGTATCCGCACGGCGAGTTCTCGCTGTTCGTCGGCGAGTTGCCCGCCGAGGCGGGGCCCGAGTCGGGCCTGTTCGCGCGCAACCTGCCGTTCGAGGTCTGGGTCAACGGCGCGGAGCAGCCGCGCGGCCTGGCGGCGCTGGCCAAGACGCTGTCGATGGACATGCGCGCCAACGACGCCGCGTGGCTGCGCCTGAAGCTCGACGCGCTGGCCACGGTGTCCGAAGAGCGCTCGTTCGAGATGCCGATGCCGCCGCACGGCGAGCCGCGGCTGTTCCCGGGCGTGGTGGCGGCCACCGCGGCGGTGATCCGCTGGCGCTGCGAGCAACTCGGCGCGCTGCAGGAGGGCGGCCTCGACGCCGGTGATCGATGCGATGTTCAGCCGCGACGAGCCGCGCACCGGCACCGTCGGGCACGCTGGCCTGGGCGGTCGACGTGTCGCAACCCGGCCACCGGTGAGTCGTTCACCGTCACGCTGAAGGAAGTGCAAGTGCCCGCCGGCGACGGCAGCCTGTCACGCGGCCCTGCGCGATCGGCTTCTCCGGCAACTACCCGCGCGCGCTCGACGGCCTGGCACGGCTGCTGTCGCTCGACATGCGCGTGATCGATCCGGCCTGGATCGGCATGAAGCTGCGCAAGCTGCTCAACGTCGGCGAGCCGCTCGGCCACTTCATGGCGCCGATGCCGGGCGAGCGCCGCCAGCAGCTGTGGCCGTCGACCGTGGCCTACATCGCGCGCCTGGTGATCCACCGCTACGCGATGCTCGGCGTGCTCGATGAAGCGGGTTTCCCGCTGCGCGAGATGGGCATCCTGCAAACGCGCCGCCGACAAATCACGCAACGGCGCGGCCGCGCCGATGGCCGGCGCGCGCTGCCCGGAATGCGCCAACCCGACGCTGATCCACAAAGACGGCTGCGACTTCTGCACCACCTGCGGCTACATCGGCGCGTGTGGGTGAGGCAGGACGTAGGGCAGTCCCTGCGGACTGCCCTACGCCTGCCGAACCGGCCCCGCATGCTTGCGGGGCCGTGGAGGAGTTCACCCGATGGGCAGTCCCTGCGGACTGACTGCCGCCTGACGAACCGTGGACCGCACCACCACTTCTACGGCGCCCCCACCACCCGTTGCGCATCACGCAGCAGCGCGTCCACCGAGACCTCTTCCGGCAGCACGTAGACCACGCCGCGGTGGCTGCCGAGCGTGGACGCGATCACTTGTTCGTAGAACGCGACCGGCACGACGATACAGCCGAACGAGATGCGTCGTTCCGCAGGGTCGAGCGATGCGATGCGTTGGGCCCGCCGCTCATGCGCCGGAGCAGGCCGCAGGCGATGGATGGCGAGCGCGGCGTCGTAGTCGAACCAGACGACGGCCTCGCCCTTGTCGTTGCGCCCCGGTTCGCTGTCGAAGCGGCCCGCCGGCGTGGTGCGCTCGATCGGCGCCAGGCTGCCCGGACTGCGCTCGCCCAGGCGCGGCACCGCGTCGCGGTCGCCGCTGGCCAGACCCAGCAACACGGGGGACGCGCCGATCAGCACGCCGGACGGCTCGAACACGTAGATGCGGGCGTCCTTCTTGTCGACGATCGCGAACGGCCGGCCGCGGTGGTCGGCGTGATGAACCACCCAGCGTGCGGCATGACGCGCACCGCCCGACATGCGGGAATTTGCCGCTGCCGGGTCGGGCGCGGCCGCGCAGGCCATCGACGCCACCACCAAGCAACACAACGTGGCCGGCAGGTGCCGCCAGATTCTGCGCATCGCGACTTCGCTCCACAGGGGTACGCGCCGGGTCCGCTCCCGGGCATCGGGTCACCGCCGGGTGACCGCTGCAAAACGGGCGATTGTGCATGCTGGGCGAGCGCGAGCCTGTCGCGGCCAAACGATCGCGCGTGCGGCCCGGCGTCAGCCAGCCTTGCCGCGGGTCCATCGATCGAGCCGGGCGCGGGCCTGGTTGGTGGCGGGGTCCATCATCGCATCGTGGCCGGGGCGCTTGACGCACAGCTCGATCACGTAGCCATTGGGATCGCGAAAGTAGATCGAGTCGATCATGCCGTGATCCGACGGGCCGCGGGTCTCGAGGCCCAGCTCACGGCCCCTGGCCAGCATCGTCGGCAACACGTCGGGCGCGACCTCGAGTGCGATGTGCAGGTCGAAGTCGTGCTGCTTCTTGAACTCGAACGGCATGTCGTCGGTCTCGAAGAACGCCATGTGCGAGCCGTCGTCCAACCGATAAAACGTGTGCAGCGTGTGCGTCGGGCGGCCGGTCTTGGTTTCGCTGAGGTCGAGCGTCTGCACCAGCGGCAGGCCGAGGAAGTCTTCATAGAAGCGCCGTGTCTCTTCGGAGTCGCGGCAACGGTATGCGTTGTGATGCAGCTTGCGGATCATCCAAGGCTCCTGAATCGTCTTGCTCAACGTGCGCCGAACGATAGCCATTCAGCGGGCTGTCGTCGATGGTCGCGTGGGGCCATGCAGAATCACGCATGGCGCTCAAGTCCACGATTTTCAAGGCTCAGCTGCAAATCGCCGACATCGACCACGGCTACTACGCCGAGCATGCGTTGACGCTGGCGCGCCACCCCAGCGAGACCGACGAGCGGATGATGGTGCGCATCGCCGCGCTGGCGCTGCATGCGCACCAGCTGCAGGACCTGTGCCGCGGCGACGGCAAGCTGGCCTTCGGCGCCGGATTGTCCGATCCCGACGACCCCGACGTCGCGCTGACCGATTTCACCGGCCGCAAGCGGCTGTGGATCGAAGTCGGTCAGCCCGACGACAGAGCCTTGACCAGAGCCAGCGCACAGACGGACGCGGTGGTTGTGCTCGCCTTCCATGCCGCGGCCGACGTCTGGTGGCGCGGCGTCGCGGGCAAGGTGGCGCGGCTGGACAAGCTGCAAGTGTGGCGCCTGCCCGCCGAGGCGGCGCCGGCGCTCGCCGAGCTGGCCGAGCGCAGCATGCAGCTGCAGGCCACCGTGCAAGACGGTGCGCTGACGCTGAGCAGCGCCAAGGGCAGCGTGCACGTCGAGCCGCAGCGCTGGAAGTGAGGCGCCGCAGCTGGTGTTGTGCCCGAATGCGGTGACGCCGCCTTGGCGGGCGCGCTGGCCGCATCCCCGCCCTAGGGGCGATGCTCAGCAGGCTGCTGGCCCGCCGCCTCGTCACGTACGAGCTCGTTCAGGCACGGCATGCACAGGCAACCGCTGTAGCGCGTGCGCAGCTCGCGCAACGCGACAGCGCTCACCCGCAGGGTCGTGCACGCGCACGGCGCATCGTCGTCGATGCCGCAATGAAAGCCGCGGCCGCAGCGCGGGCAGCGCGCATCGGCCGGCGCGCTGCGCGGCGCCTCGTGGTCGGTGCCGCGGTCAGCCGCCAAACAGCCCCTGGTGCTGCTCGCGCAGCAGGTTCTTCTGCACCTTGCCCATCGTGTTGCGCGGCAGTTCGCTGACCACGAACACCTGCTTGGGCACCTTGAAGTTGGCGATGCGGCCCTTCAGCGCCGACGATCGCCGTGCCGTCGAGCTCGCTGCCGGGCTTGGGCACCACCACCGCGACCACGCCCTCGCCGAAGTCCGGGTGCGGCACGCCGATCACCGCGCGACTCGGCGACGCCGGGCAGCTCGTTGAGGTAAGCCTTCGACCTCGGCCGGGTAGACGTTGTAGCCGCCGGTGATGATCGAGGTCCTTGCTGCGGCCGACGATCGTGACGTAGCCGCGCTCGTCGATCTTGCCGACGTCGCCGGTCTTGAACCAGCCGTCGGCGGTGAACTCCTCGTCCGTCTTCTCGGGCATGCGCCAGTAGCCGGCGAAGACGTTCGGCCCCTTGACCTCGATGCCGCCGATCTCGCCGGCCGGGCACGGCTGCACCGGCTCGTCGCGCACGCGCAGCTGCACGCCGGGCAGCGGGAAGCCGACCGTGCCGCCGCGGCGCTCGCCGTCCTGCTCGCGATACGGGTTGGTGGTCAGCATCACCGTCTCGCTCATGCCGTAGCGCTCGAGGATGGTGTGGCCGGTGCGCTGCGCCCAAGCGTCGAAGGTCTCCACCAGCAGCGGCGCCGAGCCGGAGACGAACAGCCGCATGTGCGAGCAGGCCGCGCGCGTCAAGGGCCGGTTCGGCGAGCATGCGCGCGTACAGCGTGGGCACGCCCATGAACACCGTGGCCTCGGCGAAGCGCGCGATCGTCGCCTTCGGGTCGAAGCGCGAAAGCCAGATCATCTTGCTGCCGTTGAGCAGCGCGCCGTGCGAGGCGACGAACAGGCCGTGCACGTGGAAGATCGGCAGCGCGTGGATCAGCACGTCGCCCGGCTGCCAACCCCAGTAGTTCTTCAGCACGCGCGCGTTGCTGACGCAGGTTGCCGTGCGTCAGCATCGCGCCCTTGCTGCGCCCGGTGGTGCCGCTGGTGTAGAGGATCGCGGCCAGATCGTCGGCGCGCGCGACCGGCGGGCGTGTGCACGTCGCTCGTGCCACGCCGCGCGCTCGAGCAGCGCTGCCGCTGCGGTCGTCGTTCAGCGTGAAGACGTGCTTCGTGCCGGCCTGGAACGCGATGCGGCGAGACCCAGGTGAAGTTCTTCGGCGCGCACGACCACCACGCCGGGCTCGGCGTCGCCGACGAAGTATTCGATCTCGGCCTGCCTGGTAGGCGGTGTTCAGCGGCAGGAGACGCAAGCCGGCGCGCAGCACCGCCAGGTACAGCATCAGCGCCTCGACGCTCTTCTCGATCTGCACCGCCACGCGCGCGCCGGCCGGCAGCTGCCAGCGACGCGAGCAGGTTGGCGATGCATCGCGCGTGCCGCGCTCGAGATCGCGCCAGGTATAGAGCAGCGGCGCGCCGGGTCCGTCGGCGGTCTCGATGGCGGTGGCGTCGAGGTCGGCCGGGAAGGCGGCGCGCAGCGCGGCGAACAGGTTGTCGTTGTTCTGCTCATGCTGCAGTGTTGACGGCCGTTGCGTCGGCGAGCGGTACCCGGCATCGTGGTGCTCTCTCTCGATGGGCGGTCGACGCCTCGCGATGCGCGACTGTCCGCTGTGCTGCTCGGTCTGAGGGCGCGCCGCGAAACTCGCTGCGCTCCCTGTCGGTCGCTGCGCTCGGACAATCGCGGCGAGTCAGACGCAACGTAAGCGCGCCTGCGCGCGCCGCCCTGCAGCCCTGCGCTGCGCGCCGCCCAGCAGTCGCAGCCGGCACTCGGGCCGCCCCCCGCGCAGCAACGGCTCGTTGGCTGTTCGTACGACGCACGCCACGAGCGGTGCCGGCAAAGCCGGCGGTGCGGTCGATGCGCCGACAGCGGCTATCTGCGGCGCCGAGGAGCGCAGGGCTCGATCCGGCCGCGCGCGCTGATCGCGCATCGTGTCCTGACTCGTCGCGATTCGTTCGAGCGGAGTGAGCGCAGCGAAGCGAAGCGAACTTCGCGACGCCGCCACGAGACCGAGCACCGCAGGCGAACCGCTTCGGCGCAGCGAAGGCCGCTGCCGCATCCGAGCGCCGGCGCATACCCGCAGCCGCGCCGCTTCGCAACGTCGTCGCATGAGAGTCCGGCAAGGTCAGCAAGACGACACCGTCGCCCTGCTCAGCGCGCCTGGCCGCTCAGCGCCCATGTCAATCCAGCTTCGCGCCCGAGGCCTTCACGACCTCGGCCCAGCGCTTGACCTCGCTGCTGACGAACTTGCCGAAGTCGTCGCCGTACAGGTCGGGCGTCTCGGCGCCCATGCCGTTCCAGTGGCCCTTGATGCTCGTCGGACTGCAGCGCCTTCTTCATCTCGGCCTGCATGCGCTCGACGATTCCTTGGGCGTGCCCTTGGGCGCCCACAGGCCGTACCAGGTCGCGACCTGGTAGTCGGGCACGCCGCCTTCCAGGCTGGTCGGCACGGTCGGCGAAGCCCGGGGCGCGCTTCTCGCTGGCCACGGCGATGCGCCTTGATGCGGCCGCCCTTGATGTGCGTGGCCGACGAGCCCAGGCCGTCGAACATCATGTCGACCTGGCCGGCGATCAGGTCCTGCAGCGCCGGGCCCGCGCCGCGGTACGGGATGTGGGTGATGAAGGTCTTGGTCTGCAGCTTGAACAGCTCGCCGGCCAGGTGGTGCGAGGTGCCGTTGCCGGCCGATGCCGTAGTTCAGCTTGCCCGGGTTCTTGCGCACGAAGTCGAGCAGCTCGGGCAGGTCGTTCGCCGGCACGCGCTGCGGGTTCACCACGATCACCTGCGGCACGCTGGAGATCAGGCCGACCGGCGACGAAGTCGGTCTCGAGGTTGTAGTCGAGCTTGGGGTACATCGACGGCGCGATGGTGTGGTGCACCGCGCCCATGAAGAAGGTGTAGCCGTCGGGCGCGGCCTTGCGCGGCGATGCGAGGCGCCGACGGTGCCGCCGGCGCCGCCGCGGTTGTCGATGATCGAACTGCTTGCCGAGGTTCTTCGTCATCACCGCGAACAGCGGCCGCGCGAAGGCGTCGGTGCCGCCGCCGGCCGGGAACGGCACGACGATGCGTGACCGGCTTGGCGGGCCAGGCCTGGGCCGCAGGCCCAGGGGCGCGCGACGGCGGCCGCAGGGCGGCGACGGCAGTCGCGGCGCGGGCGGTGCCGCGTGCCAGCGGCCCGGGTCGGTGCATGCGCATGGTGTCTCCGCGGCCGTTGGGATTAGAGCAAGCGCCGAAAGCGCGCGCGAATGTGCCACCTCGACCTTGCACGAACTTCTCGTGGTGGGTCTCGATCCTGCCGAGGTCGTAGAGGTAGTTGACCATCAGCCCGAACGACTGCTTCACGCCCTTGGGCGACAGGTCGGCCAGTGGCGTTCAGGCGCTCCAGCCGGGCGCCGTTGTCGAGGTGGAAGCGTGCCACCGGGTCGCCCTGCGGCTCCGGCCGAGCACGCGCACCGAGGTAGAGCGCGCCAGCCGCCAGCAGCGCCTCGGTGCGCCGGCTCGTCGAGCGCGCCTTCAGCGTCGTGGCGTGGCGCGAGCTCGGCGAGCTCGCCGCCGCAGGCTTGCGCAGCAGCGCCAGCGCCTGCAGCGCGCGCTCGGCGCGGCGCCTTGAGCAGGGCCTCGCACGGTGCGCTGCAGCGCAGCCAGCCCGCGCACAGCCGGGGATCGGCGACAGCGTGCAGAAGGTCTTCAGCTGCGGCAGCTCGCGCTTGAGTTCCTCGGCGACCCGCTTGATCAGGAAGTTGCCGAGCGACACGCCGCGCAGCCCCGGCTGGCAGTTGCTGATCGAGTAGAACGCCGCGACCTTGAACTGGCCCGGCGCAGCGGCTGCGACGTTCTTGTCGATCAGCGGCGCGATGGCGCCGGCCATCTCGGGCAGCAGCGCGACCTCGACGAAGATCAGCGGCTCGTCGGGCAGCTGCGGATGGAAGAACGCGAAGCAGCGGCGGTCGGGCTGCAGGCGCCGCCGCAGGTCGTCCCAGCCGTCGATCTCGTGCACCGCCTCGTGGCGGATGATCTGCTCGAGCAGCTGCGCCGGCGAGTTCCAGTCGACCCGCCGCATCTGCAGGAAGCCCGGCGTTGAACCAGCTCGACAGCAGGTGCAGCAGGTCGGCCTCGACGGCCTGCAGTTCGCGGCTGTTTCGGCAGGCGCTCGAGCAGCGCGCGGCGCAGGCGCACGATCGCCGCGGTGCCGCCCGGCGCGCGATTCAGGCGTCGAAACAACTCCTGCCGCGGCGGCTCGGTCAGGCGTGGGTCAGCCGCATCAGGCTGTTCGGCGTCGGGCTGCCGCGCATAGGCCTGCGCGCAGGCGAGCACCGCCTTCGGGTCGGGGCTGAAGTCGCGCGCCAGGTGGTCGAAGAAATGCGAGCGCTGATCGTCGGCCAGCGCATCGAGGCGCCCGGCGATGCTCAGTGCGATCGCCGGGCCGTTGGCCTCGCCGCGTTCGGACAGCAGACGCCGGCACTCGGCCAGCAGGCTGCGCAGCGCATGGTCCTGGCGCAAGCCCTGAGCCTTGGATTTCAGTTCAGCCAGCACGACGGCTCCGCGCAAAAACTGTAATGCTGCCATTGCGCGGCGCGGCGCGGGTTTTCCAGGTTTGTTGGGCGTCCATCGGCGCGTGGCTGGGCGCTACAGTTGCCCGCGATGGCCAGCGAACACGTGTTGCCGCTCAGCGCCGACGGCGTGCTCAAGCTCGCCGCGCAGTCGATGTTCGACCTGTTCGCGCAGACTGCCATGGGCATGATGGTGGTCGATCGCAGCCATCGCATCGTCTGGATCAGCGAGGGCTACAAGCGGTTCTTGCCGGCACTGGGCTTCGAGCGCGAGGGCGACTTCGTCGGCAAGCTCGTGGAGGCGGTGGTGCCCAACACGCTGATGAATCAGGTCATCGAGACGGGCCGCCCGATCCTGGTGGACCTGCTCACCAACAAGGCGGGCACCTTCCTGGTGAGCCGGCTGCCGCTGCGCGACGACGCCGGCGTGGTGATCGGCGCCGTCGGCCTGGTGCTGATGGACCACCCCGAGTCGACGATGCAGCCGCTGATGACCAAGTTCTCGCGGCTGCAGCGTGAACTGGAGGACGCGCAGCGCCAGCTCGCCGCGCAACGCCGGCCCAAGTACACGATCGCCAGCTTCATCGGCGCCAGCCCGGCGGCATTGGAGGTCAAGCGCCAGGCGCGCCGGGTCGCCGGCACCGACTCCACCGTGCTGCTGCTCGGCGACACCGGCACCGGCAAGGAACTGCTGGCGCACGCGATCCACGCCGCGTCGGCGCGCGCGGCAGCGCCGTTCGTCACCGTCAACATCGCGGCGGTGCCCGAGACCTTGCTCGAGGCCGAATTCTTCGGCGTCGCGCCCGGCGCGTACACCGGCGCCGATCGCAAGGGCCGCGACGGCAAGTTCGTGCTGGCCGATCGCGGCACGCTGTTCCTCGACGAGATCGGCGACATGCCGCTGCCGCTGCAGGCCAAGCTGCTGCGCGCTCTGCAGGAGCAGGAGGTCGAGCCGCTGGGCAGCAACCGCGTGCGCAAAGTCGACGTGCGCGTGATCGCCGCCACCAGCCGCGACTTGGTTGGCATGGTGGCACAAGGCCTGTTCCGCGCCGACCTTTACTACCGGCTGCACGTGCTGCCGATCCGGCTGCCGCGGCTCGCTGACCGGCTCGAGGATCTCGAGCCGCTGGCCGACGCGCTGCTCGACGACATCGCGCGGCGCAGCGGCCTGCCGCACAAGGCGCTGGCCAGCGACGCGATGGAGCTGCTGGCGCGCCACCGCTGGCCAGGCAACATCCGCGAGTTGCGCAACGTGCTCGAGCAGGCGGCGTTGATGACCGACGACCTGGTGCTCGGCGCACGCCACCTCGCACTCGACCCGTTGCCATCCGTGCCCGCCACCGAACCCGACCCTGCGGCGCTGCCCGCCGCCGCGCCCGTTGCGCCAGACGTCACCGGCGCTGCGCGCAAGCCACTGCCGCAGGCGATCGCCGAGCTCGAGATGCGTGCGATCCGCGAAGCGCTCGCGGCCACCGGCGGCAACAAGCTTGCCGCCGCCAAGCTGCTGGGCATCTCGCGCGCGACGCTGTACGACAAGCTCGGCGCGGCCACCGACGACGCGGCGCCGTGAGCGCGGCCAACAAGAAGGCGTCGGCGCCGATCAGGCCCCGCCATTTCGTCTCTGCGCAAGCGTTCGGCGCCTGGCTCGACAAGCACCACTCGAGTGCCGAGGAGCTGTGGGTTGGCTTCTGGAAGAAGGGCAGCGGCAAGCCGAGCATCGACTGGCCGCAGTCGGTGCGCGAGGCGCTGCGCGTGGGCTGGATCGACGGCATCCGCAAGTCGCTCGACGACGAGGCGTACGTGATCCGCTTTCTGCCGCGGCGCAAGGGCAGCGTGTGGAGCGCGATCAACATCCGCATCGCGCAGGAGCTGATCGCCGAAGGCCGCATGCGACCGGCCGGCCTGCGCGCGTTCGAAGACCGCCATGCGCACCCCAAGAGCGGCTACAGCTACGAGTCGCTGATCGGTCGAAACGAGCACCTGCCTGCGCCGCTCGCCAAGCGGCTGCGCGCCCATCCGGCGGCATGGACCTTCTGGCAAGCGCAGCCACCCAGCTTCAAGCGCAAGGTCGTGCACTGGGTGACGAGCGCCAAGCGCGACGAGACGCGGGCGGGTCGGCTTGAGCAGCTGATTGCGGACTGCGCGGCGGGCCGTCGGATCGGGGATTGACGGCGGGTGGCGGCGAGGGCTGAAATCGCGCCTCGCCCCGTCGCCTCGTGAGCACCGCCCCCGGACACCTTCGTCGCGCCGCAGCGTTCGCGCTGCGGTTGATCGCGTTCGCCGCCGTCGGCGTTGCGCTGTCGGCGCACGCCGTCATCGACGACGGCAGCATCGAAGCGGCCAGCCGCGAGCTGCTGCGCTCGCAGGCGCTGGCGCTGGAAAACGGCGAGGGTGTCGAGCGCGACCCGGTGGCTGCCGCCAAGCTGTATTGCGAAGCGGCGCGGCTGGGCGACGCGCAATCGCAGTTCAACCTCGGCTGGATGTACAGCAACGGCCGCGGCGTCGAGCGCAGCGACCAGTGGGCGGCGTTTTTCTTTCATGCCGCCGCCGAGCAGGGCTACGAGCAGGCGCAGCGCATGCTGGATCGTGTCGGCGGGGCGCCGACCTACGTACCCGACTGCATGCGCGAGCCCGCGCCGCCCAAGGTGGTGGCCAAAGCGCCGCCGCGTCGTTGGCCCACCGATCCCAGCGCGGTGCCGGTGGTGGTGGCGCGTGCGTCGTGGCCGCTGCCGATCGTCAACCTGGTCAAGCGCATCGCACCCGAATACAAGGTGCATCCGCAACTCGTGCTGTCGGTGATCGACACCGAGTCGCGCTTCGACACCGTGGCGCTGTCGCCCAAGAACGCCAAGGGCCTGATGCAGCTGATCCCCGAGACCGCCGCGCGCTTCGGCGTGCGCAACGCCTACGACGCGACGCAAAACGTGCGCGGTGGCACCGCCTATTTGCAATGGCTGCTCGCCTACTACCAGGGCGACGTCACGCTCGCCGCTGCGGCCTACAACGCCGGCGAAGGCGCGGTCGACCGCTACCGCGGCGTGCCGCCGTACGCCGAGACCCGCGCCTACGTCCGCAAGGTGATCGATCTGTTCGGCGCCTACTTTCATCCGTTCGACGCCAGCGTCGCCGAGCCGTCGCCGCGGCTGAGCGCGATCAAGGGATTGGTGCTGAACCGCTGACCACCCGTGCGGCGGCAGGCGCCGGTCGCTCGCTGAGCTTGTTGGCGCTGCTGCGCGAGCGCAGGGCCTTGATGCCCTGCTCGATGCGCTCGGCCACCTCGCGCTCGCGCTGCAGCGCGCGCAGCGTGTTCTGCGCCTCCTGCACCGTGAAGTCCAGCCGCGCCACCTTCTCGCCCACGTGGTCGATCACCGCGCGCTGCTCGCTGAGCATCTCCAGATTCACGTTGATGTCGCCCAGCATGTTGGTGATGGTGTTGGCGCGCGATTGCACCTCCTCCACCGTCTTGCGCCGCGACTCGATCAGTGCAATCTGGCCGTCGGTGTCGCCCACGCGGCCCAGCAGCTGTTCGACCTTGGCGCGCAGCTCGGTGACATCGTCGCGATGCTCGGTGACGAACTGCAGGTCGGCCTTGCTGCGGCTGCTGATCTGCCGGATGTTCTCCACCTCGGCCGTCACCGCCTGCACCAGCGCCTCGCGATCGGCCAGCGCCTTGATCTTGTGCTCCACCGCCTCCGCACCGCGATCCAGATCGTTCAGCCGCCCTTCGAAGGCGGCCAGCGCTCGCTGCGAGTCCTCCAGTGATTGCTGCAGTGTCGCCACCTGCGAGCTGAGCGGTAGCAAACGCGCCTGCGCGGTCGCCACGCCGTCGAGCTTTTGCTGTGCGTCGACGGCCTGCGTGGCCAGCGTGTCGTACACGTTCTTCAGGCTCTCGATCTCTGCGCGCCGCGCCAGCAGCTCCGTCACCTTGCGCTCGACGTCCGCAGCGGTGGTGTGTACGGTGTTGACGCGTTGCTCGAGCTCGTCGATGAATCGCAACTGCTCTTTCAGGCGCATCGACTGGCTGTCCAGTTCGCTGTCCGGCTCATCGGGGTGGCTGTCCGGCTGGATGCCTTCGTCGTCTGCAGGCACCACCATCTTGCTCAGCGCAGCGTCCAGGCGCGCGTCGAGGCTCAGCCTGCCTGCGCGCCAGCTCGCTGGCCTGTGCCATCAAGGCCTGATAGGTGCTGCCGAGCGCAGCGCTCGCCCCGCGGTCGACCACCTGGTCCGCCGCGCGGAGCAATCGCCGGCGCCGGCGGCCAGTTCGAGCAAGCAGGCAGCGACGACGCGGCCGTCGGACAGATGCACCTTCCTCGAGTGCAAGGAGAATCCGGATTCGATCAGCAGCAGCGCGAGCTGCGGCGAGACCAGCACTTCGCCGTTGTTCTTGCAGCGGCGGCGAGATCGCTGGCCTGTGCAATGCTGCGGTGGCTGATGCTCAGACCGTCCTGTCCTGTCAATGTCGGCTCTTTGATGCCGGCGGCAAATCCAAAACGCAGTGACGACGGCACCTTGCTGAGCATGGCCTCGCAGGCCAGCGTCACCAGCGTGGCATCGGGGGCGTTGAACCTGACGAAGGTCGCCCGCTGTGCATCTTTGACCATGACCACGGCGCGCTCGCCGACGCAGTTGCGCGACGAAGTCATCGATCCGTTTAGCGGCCGGTTTCGAAGAGACAACGCAGCCGAGATCTGAAACAGCGCTTCCATGATCTTCGCACCTGCGCGCGACCGACTGAGCGACCGATTCGGCTCGACAAGTCTCGGCCCAGGAGCGCGCGATTATGTTGCTGCACCGCGAAGCCGTTTGCGATGAATCACGAGCAAAGGTAACGCCGTAACGCAACGCCGGCGCGCTTCTACCACTAGTTCACGCGCGACCATC
>CAVZEK010000027.1:0-136848 GCA_963774185.1 uncultured beta proteobacterium | reverse complement strand
GCAATGAGTGCATCCCAGGAGCGCACCGTGTGCGACGGCGCCAACGAATTCGAGGGACGCAACGCCCTGGTCACCGGAGCGGGAGCGGGCATAGGCCGCGCCATCGCAGTGGCGCTGGCCGAGCGGGGCGCCAACGTGTGCGTGGTCGACGTGAATTCGGCCGCGGCCCTGGCAACCGCTGCAGCCGTCGAGCGTCTGGGACGGCGCTGCGCAACCATCATTCACGACACCGGCAAGGATTCGATCATCGACGCCATCGAGGCCCTCGGCGCGGCCGGATCGTTTGGTCCGGTCGATCTGCTGGTGAACAATGCCGGCATCTCACCGAAGAAGCCCGACGGACGCAAACGCATGATCTGGGAAACATCGCCGCAGGAATGGCGGTCGGTCGTCGACATCGACCTGAACGGCTATTTTCTCGTCCTGCGCGCCGTGCTTCCCGGCATGATGGCGCGCCGCCAAGGCGCTGTCGTCAACATCGGCTCGCTCGCCGGCCTGCGCTATTCGTCGATTGCCGGTGCAGCGTACGCGACGGCCAAGAGCGCCGTCGCGGGGCTCACCCGGCAGGCAGCCGGTGAAGTAGCGGAATACGGCGTGCGCATCAACAGCATCGCGCCGGGCCGGATCGAGACCGGCATGGCTGCCCTCGCGGGAGAGTCGTTCAACGAGGCCATTCGGCAGAGCACGCCGCTGCGCCGGCTCGGACTCCCGCAGGACATCGCGCAGGCGGCGCTGTTCCTGCTGTCCGAGCAGTCCGGCTTCATCACCGGAGAGACGCTCGTCGTTTCGGGCGGCAGAGGATTGTGAACATCAGGAAGTCAGGAGAACATATGAGGTCAATACTGAAACTCGCTGCAGTCGTGGGCCTGGCCCTCGGATGTGTCACGGCGTTGCCTGCATCGGCGGCCTACCCCGACAAGCCTTTGAAGATGATCGTGCCCTATCCGCCCGGCGGCATCACGGACATCGTTGGCCGCACGGTTGCCGAGCGCTTGTCCGAAACACTGGGCCAACCGGTCGTGGTCGACAACCGCGCCGGCGCGGGCGGGACCATCGGCGCGACCGAAGCCGCCAGGGCGGCGCCAGATGGCTACACCTTGTTTGTTGGCACGAGCGCGACCAACGGCACGAATCCAAGCACCTTCAAGGACTTGCGCTACAAGCCGGAAACCGACTTTGCGCCGGTGGCCCTGGTGGCCACCGCGCCCTTGATGATCGTGGTGAACCCGGCCGTGCCGGCGAAGACGTTGCCCGAATTCATCGCTTACCTGAAGGCCAATCCCGGCAAGGTCAATTACTCGAGCACCGGCAACGGCGGTTCCGTGCACCTGACCACCGAACTGTTCGCGATGCAGACGGGCACCTCGCTGCAGCACGTCGTCTACAAAGGCAGTGCACCGGCTCTGAATGACCTCATGGGCGGCCACGTGCAGGTGATGTTCGACAACGTCCCCTCCTCTGCCCCGCTTGCCGCGGCCGGCAAGTTGCGCGCGCTGGCGGTGACAAGTGCGAAGCGCACGGCGCTGGCCCCGAACATTCCCACCGTGGCCGAAATCGCAGTGCCGGGATTCGAGTCGCTGTCATGGATTGCCGTCTACGCCCCGGCCGGAACACCCGCGGCGATCGTGAAGCAGCTGAACGACGCGATCAACGCTGCCCTGAAGCATCCGAAGCTCCTCGCCACCTTCCAGAAGGCGGGGCTCGACCCGGTCGGCGGCACCTCCGAAGAACTGGCGCATTACCAGAGCGCCGAGATCGCCAAGTGGGCCAAGGTGGTGAAGACGATCGGGTATGTGCCGGAGTGAGCGGCAGCAGCCGATCGGCGGCGCTGGCATCAGTCATCGATAAAGAGGAGAGACACCATGGTTGGTCACATGAAATCTGCGGTCCTGGCGCTGGGCATCGCCTGCGCCTTTGCGACAGGTGCCCTGGCGGCGGACTATCCGACCCGGCCGATCGAGCTGACGGTTCCGTATGCGCCTGGAGGATTCGCCGACAGCCTGGGCCGGATGCTGGCCGACAGCATGAGCAAGACACTGGGTCAGACCGTGGTCGTGCAAAACCGCCCCGGCGCCAACGGCAACATCGCCTCCACCTTCGTCGCTCGCGCGCCGGCCGATGGCTACACGGTGCTGCTCTCCACGATCAGCACCATGACCATCAACCCGTTCCTGTACAAGAGCATCGGGCATGATCCGGTGAAGGACTTCGCTCCGGTGGCCAAGGTGGTGGACACGGCGAACGTGGTGGTCGTCAATCCGAGCAGCGGGATCAAGACCTTCAAGGACCTCATGGCCCGCGCGCGCGCCAACCCCGGCAAGCTCACCTTCGGCTCATCGGGCAACGGCAGCACCTTGCACCTGTCCGGCGAACTGTTCAACCAGATGGTCGGCGCGGACATGGCGCACGTGCCCTACAAGGGCGGCGCCCCGGCGTTGCTGGACCTGCTCGGCGGGCGGCTGACCATGATGTTCAGTGACACCAGCGCCATCCAGCACATCCATGCCGGCAAGCTCACGGCGCTGGCCGTCACCTCCGCCAAACGGATGGAGGCGCTCCCCGATGTGCCGACCGTGTCCGAAGCGGGCCTGCCCGGCTATGTCGTGGAATCGTGGTACGGCATGGTGGTTCCAAGCGGCACCCCCAAGGAGGTGATCGCCCGCCTCAACGCCGCCGTGGCGCAAGCCCTCGACACGCCGGCAATCAAGGAAAAACTCGCGTCGACCGGTGCCAAGCCAGCCGAAAACCACACCAGCGAGTATTTCCAGAAAGTGATCCAGGACGACATGGCCAAGTGGTCTCGCGTCATCAAG
This sequence comes from uncultured beta proteobacterium, assembly GCA_963774185.1. Classification (GTDB taxonomy): domain Bacteria; phylum Pseudomonadota; class Gammaproteobacteria; order Burkholderiales; family Burkholderiaceae_C; genus JAEUPI01. The sequence goes on along the minus strand of CAVZEK010000027.1, from coordinate 134,035 downwards.
ACCGCGCACATCTCGCTGGAATGAGCACGGTAGAAGCAACATGAAGAAACGCGAGAACCGCATTCTCAGCAAACGAGCCGCTGGCGACATCGCCATCGGCGTCAACCTGCAGATGTCGAGTCCGGAGCTGGTCGAGATCGTCGGCGCGACCGGGTACGACTTTGCCCTGTTCGATTGCGAGCACGGCTCCTACTACCTCGATCGTGTGGTCGACATGTGCCGCGCCGCCGACGCGGTGGGCATCACGCCGCTGGTGCGGGTGCCGGACCAGAGCCCCAGTTTCATCATGCGTGCCCTCGACGCCGGGGCCATGGGGGTCGTGGTGCCGAACATCGCCAGCCGCACCCAGGCGCAAGCGGCAGTCTCGGCAGCGCGATACAAGGCCGACGGCAACTCCGGCAGCCGTGGCGCCTGCCCCAGCACGCGCGCTACGTGGCACCTGACCTCCGATTGGCCAGGGTTCGCCAAGTGGGCGAACGAGCAGACCGCCGTCTGGCTGCTGATCGAGAGCATGGAAGGCCTGTCGAACATCGACGAGATCCTCGATGTTCCGGGCTTCACCGCGCTGGTCCCGGGGCCCTTCGATCTGGCTCACGACATGGGCCATCCGGGCGACCTTCAGCACCCGGAGGTGGTCGAGGCCGTGCGCGGCATGGCAACCAAGGCCCGCGCGAAGAATGTCGACACCGTCGCCGTGCTGCTGTCCTCCGATGAAGCCGGGTTGAAGGAGGAAGTCGAATTCTGGAAATCCGTCGGTGCCACCATCTTCTGGGTGGCGGGCGACCGGCGCCTGTTCACGCTGGCTGCGCGCCAGCGGATGGCACAGGTGAAGGGGACACTCGGATTGGCGTAGCTGCGTGCGAGCTGGGTAATCCCCGCGCTACGCGACGGGTAAGCCGCCAGGAGATGTCATTGCGGGCTTGACCGCAATCCCTGCCGCGCGGACCGTTTCGCCCGCGGCCGCGCTGCTGGCGTAGCGACCGGTGGCGTCACGGCGCACAGCGCCCCGCAGCTCGAAGCTTGAATAAGAAGAGCCGCTATTAAAGCAAGCGGGTCTACTCTTAATAAGATCGACAGCTCAACCGCCGCCCGCCAGCTCCGGGCACATCCCACCGATCAGTTCGTGCGCAACACCCACGGTCGCGTTTCCCTCATTCGCTTCGCGGCGTCCCCCGCCCGCCCGCCACCGCCTTCGCAGGCTTCGACGCCAACAGTGCGGTCGCGCGGTTTTCGGGCGTGCGCAGGGCACCGGCGACGCTCGCGCTGTCGCTGCTGTTGCGCCGCTTCCGGCCCGAGTACGTGGGCGACGATCCGGCCGGCATCAATGCGGCCCCGTGACGCTGACGCCCAAGGGCGGGCTCAAGTTCAAGATCCGCGAGCTGAGCTGAAGATTCAAGACAACGGGACGAATAACCGGACGGGCTTGCGTCGCCATCGAGGCGTCAGGCCGTGACCCTCCGCCCCGAAGCTCAGGCACGCGCTCGCGCTCTGTCTCCCTTCGGCACGATGTAGCGCAGCTTCACGACCCCGTCGGGGAAGGCCTCGATGCCGTCGAACGCCAGCGACTGGGCGGCGGCGCGGGAAGAAGTCGTTGAGCAGGGTGAGCCCGCTGCCGAGCAGCACGGGCACGAGGAACAACTCGACGAGGTCGACCAGCCCTTCCTCCAGCGCCGACTGCAACGTGGCGGCGCCGCCCATGATCCAGATGTCCTTCTGCGTCGTCTCCCGCGCCTGCAGGGCGCTCAGCATCCCGCTCCCCGCGGTGACGACGCCGCGCGCCGCCGCGCCGATGGGCGGCGGTCTCGGCCCCGAGATGGCCTGATTCAAGACACGCGACGCGATGGACAAGCCAGCCTCGGCGAACTGCTGGCGCGCCACGCGGACCTGCCGCGCGTGCATCGCCAACTCGGGGCCGCGCGCGACGCGGGTTGGCCGCGAGCCTGAATGACAGCCATGCAGGCCAGTCCGCGCAGCCCGGAGTTCCGCGTCCTCGCCGTTTCCGGTGGCGGCTTTCTCGGCCTGTACGCGGCCGGCGTGTTGGCGCGACTGGAAGCCCAGGCGGGCGAACCGCTGGCACGCCGCTTCGATCTGATCGCCGGCACGTCGGTGGGTGCCGTGGTGGCGTCGGCGCTGGCTTGCGAAGTGCCGATGTCCGATGTGGTCGAACTGTTCCGCCATCGCGGGCACGAGGTCTTTTCGCCGCGCGAGCTGCCCACGGGCCCGGTCGGCCGATTGCTCGACCTCAGCCGTTCGGTGCTGGGGCCCAAGTACAGCGGCGCTGCGCTGCGCAGTGCGTTGCAAGAGCGCCTGGGCCAGCGCACGATGGCCGAGACGCTGCATCCGCTGGTACTGCCGGCGGTCAATGTCACGCGCTGCGTCAGCAAGGTCTTCAAGTCGCCGCATGCGCGCGGCTCGCGCGGCGATGAGCAGGTGCGGCTCGTTGACGCCACGTTGGCCAGTTGCGCGGCGCCGGCGTACTTTCCGTCGGTCGAGATCGCTGGGCAGCTGTATGCCGATGGCGGCCTGTTCGCGGTGGCGCCCGATCAGGTGGCGCTGCACGAGGCTCAGCACTTCATGGGCATCGATCCCGAGCGCGTGCGCATGCTCTCCGTAGGCACGGCTGTGATGGGCTACCAGCCGAGCGGTGGCGTCGACGACGACGCCGGCGCGGTGGGCTGGCTGTCGGGCGGCCGCTTGATCCTGACCCTGATCGCCGTGCAGCAGCAGCACGTGCAGGCCATGATGGAAGATCGCCTCGGCGTGCGCTACTTACGGCTCGACGCACCGTGGCCGCGTCAGGCGGGGCTCGGCGTGGACGTGGCCACCGACAAAGCGGCCGACACCCTGCTCGCACTGGCCGAACAGTCGATCGAGCAGGCTTCGGCGACGCGGCTGCGTGCCTTTGTGCAGGCAGCGGCCGCTTGAGACCACCACCCACAGCGGCCGCTACCAGGGCGCACTGCGAACGTCGAGATGCCGCTCGGCCCACTCCTTGGCCTTGGCGATCGCGATGCGGATGGCCATGCCTTCGTCCATACCTTCGGCCAGCAAGGCGTTGGCGATCTCGATTGCCTTGGCGCGCACCAGCGGCGTCAGCCGGCGCATCGATGTCGGGTAGCGTTGTTCATCCCAAGGCATGACAGACGGCTCAGTGGGACATCAGCACGGGCAGCGTCATTGAGCCCAGCACAGTGCGGCTGGCCCCGCCGAGCACGAGTTCGCGCGCTCGCGAGTGGCCATAACAACCCATCACCATCAGGTCGGCGCCGAGATCGGCGGCCATCGACAACATCAGGTCACCGGCCTGCGGCGTGTCGCCGACGAGCGTGTGGACCTGCGCTTGCACGCCGTGGCGGTGCAGGAAGCCCTGCAGCAGCGCCCGGTTTGCGTCGGTCATGTTGGCATCGATGCCGACGTGGACCTTGCCCGCGGCGCTCAGGATCGGCAACGCCGCGGTGACAGCGCGCGCTGCTTCGCGAGTCTCCTTCCAGGCGACGAACACGGTGTCGAAGCCCGACCCACGAACCCCGATGTAGGGCACCACCAAAGCCGGCTTGCCGCTGGCGATCAGCACGGACTCCACGAACTCGGGCGCCACGCCGGCCGCGCGGTGATCGCGGTCAAGCTGCCCCATCACGAGCAGGTCGGCGTACAGCGCTTGCTGAATGAACGAGTACTCGGGCGCTTCTCGCGCTTGGCGCCACTCGATCTGCACGCCCGGCTCGGCGCAGGCGCTTGCCACAAGCTTGCGCGCGGCGGTGAGCCGCTGTTCGTCGAGCGCCAGCAGCGCATCGCTGACGGCGACCAATTCGTTGGCCATCTCCACGTAGGCCGGCGTCACCGCGTACAGCGCGGTGACGCCGGCTCCGAGTTGGCCCCCGAGCGCGCGGGCGACCTGCAGCCGCGCCGTGCAGTGAGGACCGGCATCCACATGAACCAGGATGGATTGGATCGGATTCATCGTCGTGCTCCGGTGTTTCGGGCCTTGCGGGCCGCGGCGCTATGCGCAAGCAGTGAGCGAGCGCTCAACAGAACCACCTGATGAAGTTTTCGCGCTGCGCCAGCCTTTGGCTTTGACGGGGATCAAGCGCCGGCTTGCGGGCGATCGACGAAGCCATTCAAGGGCTCGGCATCGCGCGGCACCTGCCTGGCAACTCTGCCGCTGGCGCGAGGCCTTGATCTGCCGCAACGCCGCGGCACACGATCGGGGCCAGCATGAGCCTTCTGAACGGAGGCACGGCAATGAACTCGCAACTGACAGCCGCTGACATCTGCACACGGCAAGTGGCGGTCGCGTACAAGGGCATGGCGCTGAACGACGCGGCATGGCTGATGCGTGAGCGTCATGTGGGGTGTTTGGTCGCGGTGGAGGACTCTTCCGACGGTCCGGTCGTCGTCGGCATGCTGACCGACCGCGACATCGTCACCGCTGTGGTCGCCAAGGACATGGACGCTGCCACCCTGCGCGTGGACGACGTGATGACGCGCAACGTCGTCACTGCTCGCGAGGGCGATTCGGTGCTCGACGTGCTGGCCAGCATGCGTCGCAAGGCCGTGCGCCGCATTCCGGTGACAGGCGCCAAGGGTCAACTGATCGGGCTGGTTGCCGCCGATGACCTGTTGGGGCTGATCGCCGACGAGTTGCGCACATTGGTGCAGGCGCTGGTCGCGCAGCCACGCGCGGAGCAACAAGCTCGCGCGTGATGGCGGCATGCCGGGCCCGCGGGCCCGAAGCAAGGCGATACAAGGGCAAGCCAGCGACATCGCGCCGACCTGTCTTGGATGCAGCGCCAATTCGCTCGACGCCGCTCAGGCGCGCAGCACGCACTTCTCGTACAGGCCGAGCAGCCGGTGGTTGGGGTCGTAGCGCTCCTTCAGTTCGGCGTAGCGCTGCATGCCGTACGCCGCGTCGAACTCCTGGCGCGTGAAATAGCTGTCCGAGTACAGCGACTTGATGCCGCCCAGCCGCATCACCTCTCGCTCCACCAGCCGATTGAAGTGGCCCGTGCTCATGCGCCACGCGGCTGTGCACGGTGTCCCAGAAGCCGAAATTGACGTAGAGCTGGCCCGGCGTCACCGGATAGAGCGTGAAGCGCGCTGCGGCCGCAGGTGCCCGCAACGGACACAGCCACACCGGCACGATGCTGATCTCGCGCAGCAGGAACTCCAGAAACTCGGCCGCCCGGTCGATCGGAATATCCACGTCCTGGATCACCGCCTCGGGGTGATCGCCGTGCCAGCGGGCCCAGCGCTGCGTGAGCTGCAGGCGTGCGTTCCATCGCATCACGCGCGTGTAGGTGCGCGAGTTCAGCCGCTGCCTGCCGAGCAGGCGCCGCACCCAGGGATGCTGCGCCCCGAAGTTCTTGGAGCACCAGAACCAATCGGTGTCCCAGCGCCACAGGTAGTCGGGCGTGCGCAGGTGGTCGACTTCGGTATCGAGCAGCGAGCGGTAGTAGATGCGCTCGCAGGTGTAGTCGCTGGTGGTCGGCGCGTCATCGACGAAGCGGCCGCAGTTGAGCACCAACGAGCGCGCCGAGAACGCCACTGCATCGACAAAGTCGGCGTCGCCCTGGCAGGCCGCTGCCAGGGCGCCAAAGAAGTTGGCTGCGCTGTCGTATTGCAGATGCTCGACACGCACGAACGGCTTCACCGGCAGCGTGCGCTGGCGCAACCGCAATGCGTAGCCGAGCGTGCCGTACGAGTTGGCGAAACCGTAGAACAGGTCGCGGTGCTCGTTGTGCGGGGTGGCGAGCACCACGTCGCCGTCGGGCAGCAGCACCTCGAACTCGAGCAGGCTGTCGTGCACCAGGCCTTGGCGAAATGAGGTGGCCTCGATGCCCACGCCGGCCGCCGCGCCGCCGAGCGTGATGGTCTTGAGCTGCGGCACCACCGCCGGCATCACGGTGTGCGGCAGCGTCGCCTTCACCAGCGACTCGAACGTGGCCAGCCCCTCGGCGTCGACCCAGCCGGCGGCCACGTCGACGACCAGCACCTGATCGAACGTGCTCAGGTCCAGGCGCTGTCTGGCAGCCGGTGCACGCTCGCGAAACAGGTTGGACGTTTGCTTGGCCAAGCCGAGCGGCGCGCCGGTGGCCTGTGCACGAAGCCGCGCCATCAGCGTGTCGCGGCGTTGCACATAGGTCGCTGTGGCGAGTGGCACGGCCGCGGTGCGCCGCTCACGCGGCGTAGAGGTGTCCTCGGCTCATCGGGTAGTTGTCGCGCGTGACGTTGCCCTTGCTGAAGACGATCTGGAACAGGTGGGTGTAGCCCATGGACGAGCGAAACATCTCGGCGCAACCCACCAGGTAGCTGCGCCAGACGCGGCGAAACCGCTCGTCGAAGCGCTGCGGATCCAACGCGTGGATCGCCGGCCAGTTGCGCTCGAAGCGGCGCGCCCATTCATCGAGCGTGGGGGCATAGTGGCGGCGCAGATTCTCGATGTCGACCACTTCCAGGCCGTTGCGCTCCATCTCGACGATCACCTCGGCCAAGCTCGGTATCCAGCCGCCGGGAAACACGTGTTTGCGGATGAAGAGCTCGGTGTCGAAGCGTCCGATGTGTCCGATGAAATGCAGCATGCCCAAGCCGCCGGGCTTCAGAAAGTCTGCGTGCGCCTTGATCACTTCAGCCAGTTGGTTACGGCCGGCGTGCTCGAGCACGCCCACCGACACCACCTTGTCGTAGACCTGGTCGACCTCGCGGAAGTCGGCCTCGCGCACCTGCAGGCGATCGCTCAGGCCGCGGCGCGCAATCTCGCCGTGCAGCCAGTCGACCTGCTCCGTCGTGGTGTTGAGCCCTACGCCGTGCGCGCCGATCGTCTCCCAGGCGCGGAACATGAAGCCACCGAAACCGCATCCGATGTCGATGAAGCGATCACCTGCCGCGAGGCGCAATTTGCGGCACACGTGGTCGATCTTCTGGCACTGCGCCTCCTCGAGCGTGCGTGTGCCCTCGGGCCAGTAGCCGCAGGTGTACATCAACAGCGGATCGTCGAGCCACAGCCGATAGAAGGCGGCGCCAAGTCCGTAGTGCGCGCGCGCATTGGCCCTCGCCTGCGCGATGCTGCGATTGGAGTAGCGCAACTCGTGCAGGTTGTTCTCGAGGCCGCTCACCGCGTTGAACTGCGTGTCGAATCCGCTGGCCATGCCGGCCGCCATGGCGGCGCCGAAGTCGCCCTCGACGTCGACCGCTTGATCGAAATACGCGTCGAGCAGGCCGATGTGGCCGCGCATGAGGGTCGACAACAGCGCCGCGTCGGTGCGGAAGAGGACGCGAAATACCGGCTCGCCGCGGCCCGTGTGATAGACGGCGCCGTCCGGTGTGACCACCGCAAACGGCACACGCGCTCGCTCGCCCAGCGAGTCGACGAGGCTTTGCACAAGCGGGCCGGCGGCAACGGTCATGTTCACGCGCGACTCACTTGACGCGAGAGAGAAAGAGGGCGCCCGACGGCGGCCGGGGCCGCGCCGGAGCCCTCGATGCTGGATCAGCCGATGCTCAGTCGCTTCGTCGAGGATGTCGCCTTCTTGGGCAGCATCAGTTCCAGGACGCCGTTGTTGTACTTGGCGTCTGCCTTGCTCTCGTCGACGGCGCTGGCCAGCGTGAAGCTGCGGCTCGCGTATCCATACTCGCGCTCCGAGCGCAGCACGCGGCCGTCCTTCTTCTCTTCCTTGTCTTTCTTGACCTCGGCGCCGATGGTCACCAGGTTGCCCTCGATCCGCACGTCGATGTCTTCCTTGCGCACGCCAGGGATCTCGGCTTTGACCGCATAGGTGTCGTCATGCTCGGTCAGATCGATCTTGATGGTGGGCGCCTGGGTGGTGGGCTGGAATCTCCACGGACGCATGAAAGCCGCGAAAGGCATCCTCGAAGGGATCGATGTCAAACAGGTTGTTGACCCGCAATTGGCTCATGGCGTACTCCTGACTGTCAGCTATTTGGGGTGAGCCGCCCGCAGGCAACCCACAGTCAACATCGTCTCGCCATTCATGGCGAGAGGCCTTGACCTCGCGCAAGCAACCCCGAATCGGTACCGCCGCCGGCAGCGTCAGTGCGCGCGGTGCCTTGCCGTGCGGGCCAGCTTGGCCGCCGCCGCCCACGGCGAGCGCATCGCCAGCGGGATGGCCAGGTGCGAGTGGGCCGGCAAGGTTTTGGTCAAGTCGGGCAGATGCGCGTCGTCCAGGCGCATGGAGTCGGACTGATGGAACTCGTTGGCGGCCATGCGCGAACCATCGACGCGCTCGAACGAGGCGGAGTCATCGTCATCGGAGCTGGTGCCATCGAGCCCGAATACACGGGCCAACCACTGCAGCCTGGCCATCGAACGTCCCTCGCTTGCCGCAAGCGTTGCTCAGGACGCAAAGCATGCGCGCCGGCAAGCGGCCTGAACATCCCCCTGGCGGGGGTTGGCGAGCCCCGGACGTCCCTAGCGCTAGGGATGCGGCGGGCTCCCGGATGCGGATGAACGGTGTCCGTTGAATCGTATTGAGGTCGCCGCCCGCGCCGGAGCGGGGGTGGCGGCATCCAATCGAGTGCAACACTGTGCGCTGGTTCGCCGCGATTCCGGAGAAAGACCTCTGATGACCGAATTCGCCACGCAGCATGTGCCCGCCGGGTGCGATGCCGTCGCGCCGGATCAATCCGACGTGCGGGTCTTGTTGCAGTTGACGCACGGGGGCATGGCTCACTTCGAGCTCGGCCCCGGTCGAACGTCGCGGGCGGTGGCGCACCGGACGGTGGAGGAGATCTGGTTCTTTCTGTCGGGCCATGGCGAGATGTGGCGCAGGCAGAACGCGCGCGAAGAAGTCGTGGCCGTGCAAGCCGGCGTGTGCTTGACGATCCCGCTGGGCACGCACTTCCAGTTTCGTTCGCTCGGTGACGAGCCGCTGGCAGCCGTCGGCGTCACGATGCCGCCGTGGCCGGGTGAGGGCGAGGCCTACGAGGTTGCGGGCCCTTGGGAGGCGTGATGCGTTTCCTGCAGGGCAGCGGCGCCGGAGCCAGATCTCAAGACAGCGCAGCTCGACCAAGCGCTCACGCACCCAGTTTCAGGAACAGGTCTCGATCCGGCGCATAGCTGGCGTGCAGCGGTAGCAAGGCACCACCCAGGGCCATCGCGTCCGGGCCGATGGTGCCGGCGATGAGCTGGGGTCTCACCACGCCTTCCCAGTTGTAGCGGCCGAGCGCGTGCCGTGTGTCGGCCAGCAGGGCAGCGAGCAATTCCCGACTGAATGAGCCGTCGAGAATGACGCCCTCGATGTCGAGAATGCACGCCGACGCGATCATGGCCAAAGCAATGGCCGATCCCGCTTCGGCAAGCCAAGCGCGTGTGGTCGGCAGCCACGGCTCATGCAGGGCGCGCGCGTCCGTCACCGCGCCCGCGCTCAGCCCGGCGGCGACGAATCGTTGTTCGAGGTTGAGCAAGGAGGCCACGTTGAGCAGTTGGTCCGGGGGCCGGGCTGCGTCGCCCGGTTCTTGCGCGGCCGCCCACAGCGGCAAAGACCCGATCGCACCCGCATTGCCGCTCAAGCCGGTGTGCAGGTGACTGTCGAGCACCAATCCACCACCGACGAAGGTGTTGACAAAGACGTAGAGGAAGCTCTTCATGCCCCGCCCGCGTCCGGCAACGAGTTCTGCCACGCAGGCCGCGGTCGTATCCTTGATCAACTCCGCCGGCAGCTCGGTGCGACGGGCGACTTCCTGCGCCAGATCGAAGCGCAGCCACTTCTCGGCGATGGTGGGAGGTACGCCGAGCAAGGTCTGCCAGCCATCCATCGACAGCGGGGCTGCGATGCCGATGCCCTGGATGCGCTCGCGTTTGTCCCGGCCCAGCTTGCGCCGAACTTCGCCCAGACGCAGCATGATTTCCGGCAGCAGCAGATCGGGATCGGCGTGCGCGTAGGCCAGCGACCATCGCTGGCGCGTCTGCCCGGCGAAGTCCATCAACACGGTGTCCATGCCACGGCGGCCCACTTTGATGCCGATGGCGTAGGCGCCGTCAGGGTTGAGCGAAAGGGGCACAGAAGGCTGCCCCACCTTGCCGCGCACCGGTGCGCCTTTCAGCAGCAACCCATCATCGATCAGGCGCTTGGTGATCAGAGAAATGGTCTGCGCAGTGAGCCGCGTCACGCGGGCGATTTCGGCGCCGGGTAACGCGCCGTGCAGGCGGATGGCCTGCAGTACCACCCGCTCGTTGTATTGGCGCAGCCCACCCTGGCTCGAGCCGCGGGGCAGCAAGCGGGCACGGTGGTCTTGGTTCTCTAGTTCTTGCACGGCGGTCATGCCAGCCTTGTTCGCGCCACGGCTCAATGTGCCAGGCACTCGGCCGGGATTTGATCCGGCGGCATGGCGCCGGTCATCACCGCCACGGTGTCGCTCATGCTGATCTTCTTCGGATTCAGGATCGCAGCGCGTCGGCCGAGCCGGGCGACGTGGATGCGGTCGGCGATCTCGAACACATGCGGCATGTTGTGCGATATCAGGATCACCGGCAGGCCCTTGTCACGAATGCGGCGGATCAGTTCGAGCACCATGTTGCCTTCCTTGACGCCGAGCGCCGCAGTGGGCTCGTCGAGGATCACCACGTGTTCGGCGAAAGCCGCGGCTCGTGCCACCGCCACGCATTGGCGTTGGCCCCCTGAGAGCGTCTCCACCGCCTGAGTCATGGAACGAATGCCGACCTTCAGGTCTTGCATGCGAGCGATGCTTTGCTCCAGCATCTTCTTCTTGTCGAGCATGCGCAGCACGTCGCCGAGAAATCCCGAGCGCCGCACTTCGCGCCCGAGGAAGAGGTTCTCCGCGATGGTCATGGCTGGAGCGACCGCGAGGTCCTGGTAGACCGTCTCGATGCCAACCCGGCGCGCGTCCATCGGGTTTTGGAAATGGATCGGCTTGCCATCGAGGACGATGTCGCCCTCGTCGGGAATCGTGGCGCCCGAAAGGCATTTGATCAGCGACGACTTGCCGGCGCCGTTGTCGCCGATCACTGCCAGGATCTCGCCGGCGCGCAGCTCGAAGTCGGCACCGTCGAGCGCGGTGACCTGGCCGTAGCGCTTGGTCAGGCCCTTGGCCTGCATCACGATTTGCGGGGTAGTCATGTTCGGTCTCCTCTGTGGCAGCGCATCAGCGCGTGGCCTTGCGTGAGAGTTGATCGACGGTGACGGCGACGATCACCAGAATGCCCGTCACAAGAACCTGGTAGACCGAGGAGACACCCATCAAGGTGAGGCCATTGCGCAGCACGCCGACGACCACTGCGCCGGCAAGCGATCCGAGGATCACGCCGCGACCGCCGAACAGGCTGGTCCCGCCGAGGACAACTGCAGTGATCGAGTCCAGATTCTCGGTCTGGCCGGCGTTGGGGTCGCCCACGCCGGTGCGCGCGACCGACAGCAGCGAGGCGATGCCGTAGAACACACCCGCCAGCACATACACGCCGAGCAAGACACGTTCGGTCGGTATGCCAACCAGCCGCGTTGCCTCGGGGCTGTTGCCCACCGCATAGACATGGCGGCCGGCGCCGGTCTCGCGCAGCCAGAACCAAGCGCCGAGATAGAGCAGGACCATCAGCACCACGCCATACGACACCGCGGCGCCACCGAGCGAAAAGGTGTTGCCCAGCCAGGTCATCGCCTCGGGGATCTCGGTCACGGTCTGCGCGTTCGAGTAGAGCTGGGTGATTGCGAAGGCGATGTTGAACGTGCCCAGTGTGACGATGAAAGGCGGCAGTTTGATGCGCGTGACGAGCAGCCCGTTGATCAATCCGAACAGCGACGTGACACCGACGCCGCAGAGCACGGCGATCGGCGTCGGCAGCCCGAGGTCGGCCGCGAACTTGGTCATCACGATGCTTCCCAAGGCCATCACCATGCCGCAGGACAGGTCGATGCCGGCGGTGAGGATGATCAGCGTCTGTCCGATCGCGATCACGCCGACCACCATGACCTGCTGCAGGATCAGCGACAGGTTCTCTGCGCTGAAGAAGCGTTCGGTCGTGATGGCGAAGAATGCGCAGGCAATCGCCAACGCAATGAAGGGTCCGAGCTGACCGATTGGCGGCAGCTTGTTTTTCAAGGCGTCCATGCGGTGCGGTCCTCCAGGGCGCGGTGAGATCGACCCGGGTGCATGGCACCCGGGAACTCAGTGGGCCGTTTGCAGTCTCGGGTGCTGCTGAAGCCTACTTCTTGCCCCAGCACAGCTCGGTGCCGGCCTTGACGTCCTTGCTGTCGACGCCGGCCACTGGCTTGTCGGCAATCAGCGTGACGCCGGTGTCGGTGTACCCGGCGACCTTCTTTCCGCTCTTGGCGTATTCGACGCCGGCATCGACGCCCATCGCTGCCATCTTCAGCGGATATTGCTGCGATGTCGCGGCGATGATGCCCTTGCCGACGTTGGCCACACCCTCGCAGCCGCCGTCCACCGAAACGATGATGACATTCTTCTCTTTGCCGGCCTTCTTCAAGGCGTTGTAGGCGCCGGCGGCGGCGGGCTCGTTGATCGTGTACACCACGGTGACATCGGGCGCCTTCTGCAGGCAGTTTTCCATCGCCGTCTGGCCCTTGGCGCGGTCACCGAAGCTGTCGGCCATGCACACGACCTCGGCCGGCTTGGCGAGTTCGTTGTTCTTGGCATCGAAGCTCTGCAACCCGAATCCCTGCAGGAAGCCGTTGTGGCGCTGTGCGCCCACCGGGTGACCGGGGAACAGGTCGAGCGTGATGATCTTGGCCGGCTTGCCGGCCAGCGCCGCCTTGGCGTATTGGCCGATCAGCACGCCGGCCTTGTAGTTGTCGGTGGCGAACAGGGCATCGGTCGCATCGGCCGGGTCGGTCGGACTATCCAGCGCGATGACCATCACGCCCTTCTCGCGCGCCTTCTTGATCGCCGGGACGATGGCCTTGCTGTCGCTGGGCGTGATCAAGATCGTCTTGGCGCCCGCGGCCATCATGTTCTCCATGGCGGTCACTTGGCCGGCGTTGTCGCCGTCAGTCTTGCCAGCGCCCGACAGCAGCTTGGCGCCTTTGGCCTTGGCGGCCTCGGCGGCGCCTTCTTTCATCTTCACGAAGAAGGGATTGGTCTCGGTCTTCGTGATCAGGCCGACCACGGGTTGGCTTTGGGCGGTGGCTGCTGCTGCGGCCAGCAAGGTCAGGGTGGCAGCAACGAGCGGGGTCTTCTTGAACATCGACAGTCTCCTCGGTGGGTTGGATCCATCAAGCCGGTTGCAGCGGCTGGCTGGGACTGGCGCGAAGTCTAGTGCGCTTTCATTAATAAGTCATACGGATTTACTAATGGTTTTCCCCGAGCCGCTTACGGCCGATCTGCTTGCACCGAATGGGCGGTGTCGAGCATGAGATCAGGGTATACCCTATACTGCGGCGCAACATAGATATCAGATCAAGGAGGAACGCATGAGTACGACCATCCCCGTTGTTGCGTCCGTCGAACCCGTCGCGCCGCGTAGCACGCCATGGCCTTCCGTCGGAATGGCTTGGCCGTTTCTGAAGACGCTGATCGTGCGGGCCTGTCCAGCGAAGCCCGTCCAGACGGGTCCCATGACCCGAGCCCAAGAGGCATGCACGACGCGAGAGTACGCCTCGCAGTTCTTCAGAACTGACCCTCGCTTTGCAGCTGAGCTGTGCGCAGCCGCCGACCGCCACGAAAGCGACGGGCGCGCCTAAAGGCGCGGCGAGGCGCAAACACCGTTCCGCCGCCTTCGGGGTGGGCTGGGCTTGCGCTGGGCCAACGCGGTGTCTGCTCGGGGGATCGCTCTATTTTAAATAAGTCCACTAGATTTACTAATGGTTTTCACCGATTCCGATTGCCCGGCACCGAGGCGATCATTGGTTGGCACCCGGCGGACTTTGGGCCGGGCTTGGAGGTCACCCATGATGGTGGTGTGCGGCGAAGCGCTGATGGACGTGTTCGCCGAGCGTGACACGCCCACCGGCGTGGCCCTGGACGCGCGCATCGGCGGCTCACCACTGAACGTGGCGATCGGCCTGGCACGGCTCGGACAGCGGGCGCACTTTCTCGGCGCGCTGTCACGCGGCTTCCTGGGCGAGCGCATCCATCGCGCGCTGGACGTCGAAGGAGTGAACCTCTCGTACACCAAGATGCTCGACGCACCGACAACGCTCGGTCTCGTCGGCCTGGACAGCAGCGGCTCGGCGTCGTATGCGTTTTACGGCTACGGTTGTGCCGACCGGCTGCTGCGCGCCGAGCATCTGCCGGTGCTGGGCGAGGACGTCAAGGCCCTGCACTTCGGCTCGTACACGATGGTCGTTGAGCCGGTGGCTTCGACCCATCGCCTGCTGGTCGAACGCGAGCATGCTTCGCGCGTGATCGCCTATGACCCGAATCTGCGGGTCAACGTCGAGCCCGACCTGGTGCGCTGGGCCGACACCGTGGCTTGGATGGCTCAGCGTGTGCATCTGCTCAAGGTCAGCTCCGAGGATCTAGAACTGCTGCGCCCAGGCGTCCCCATCCGAGAGGTCGTGGACGAATGGCTACGGCACGGCGTGTCGGTCGTCGTCGTCACCCTGGGGGGCCAGGGCGCGCTAGGCTTCACGAGGTCCGCCTCCATCCGCGTGGAGGTCCACCCCGTGGATGTCGTCGACACCGTCGGCGCAGGTGACACGTTTCAGGCCGCGATGCTGACCTGGCTTGCCGAGCAGGGCCTGCTGTCGATCGAGGCGTTGGCGGCGCTGACCGCAGCGAACCTGAAGGCCGCTCTCGAATTCGCGGCATCGGCCGCAGCCATCACCTGCACACGCCGAGGTGCCGACATGCCCAGACGCCACGAGTTGCCGCCGCACGCGCAGGCGTGACCGCACGGCCTGCTGCACGGCGCGCAATCATTCGCAAGACAACGAGGAGACAAGCATGACGCCCGTCACCCGAAATTCGCCCCTCGCGCGTGACGCGATGGCGTTTGTGTTGGCTGGCGGCCGCGGCAGCCGCCTGATGGAGCTGACCGACCGGCGCGCCAAGCCCGGCGTTTTCTTCGGCGGCAAGACCCGCATCATCGATTTCGCCCTGAGCAACGCGCTGAACTCGGGCATTCGTCGCATCGGCGTGGCCACGCAATACAAGGCACACAGCCTGATCCGCCACCTCACACGCGGCTGGAGCTTCATGCGCGCCGAGCGCAACGAGAGCTTCGACATCCTGCCGGCGAGCCAGCGCGTGTCGGAGGACTCCTGGTACCGCGGCACCGCCGACGCCGCGTTCCAGAACATCGACATCGTCGAGAGCTACTCGCCGCGCTACATGATCGTGCTGGCCGGCGATCACATCTACAAGATGGACTACGAGCTCATGCTGCAGCAGCACGAGGAGTCGGACGCCGACGTGACGCTGGGCTGCCTGGAGGTGCCGCGGATGGAGGCCACGGGCTTCGGCGTCATGCATGTGGACGAGCACGACACGATCAAGAGCTTCATCGAAAAGCCCGCCGATCCCCCCGGCCTGCCCGATCGCCCCGACATGGCACTGGCCTCGATGGGCATCTACGTGTTCGACACCAGCTATTTGTTCGAGTTGTTGAAGCAAGACGCCGCTGACGATCACTCCAGCCATGACTTCGGCAAGGACCTCATCCCCTGGGTCGTGCAGCACGGCAAGGCAGTGGCGCACCGATTCTCCAGCTCCTGCGTGCGCTCGCCGCAGGAGAGCCAGGCCTACTGGCGCGACGTCGGCACGGTCGACGCGTATTGGGAAGCGAACATCGACCTCACCGACATCGTGCCCGCGCTGGACCTCTACGACAGCGAGTGGCCGATCTGGACCTACAGCGAACTCACCGCGCCGGCCAAGTTCGTGCACGACGAAGACGGGCGCCGCGGCAGCGCCGTCAGCTCGCTGGTGTCGGGTGGCTGCATCGTCTCGGGCACCAGCCTGCGCCGCTCGCTGCTGTTCACCGGCGTGCACACCCATTCGTACTCGCAGATCGAAGAGGCCGTGATCCTGCCGTACGTCACCGTGGGCCGGCACGTCAACCTGAACAAGGTGGTGATCGACCGCGGCGTGCACATTCCCGATCGGCTCGTGGTGGGGCAGGACCCGGTGCTCGACGCAACGCGCTTTCGCCGCACCGAGCGGGGTGTGTGCCTGATCACCCAGCAGATGCTGGATCGGCTCGACGAGTAGGTTAGGCGGCAGTCATGACCACCCTCACGATCGCCACCACGCCCATCGCGGGCATGAAGCCCGGCACCAGCGGCCTGCGCAAGAAGGTGGCCGAGTTTGCCAAGCCGCACTATCTGGCCAACTTCGTGCAATCGGTGTTCGATGCGGTACGGCCTCCGCAGGGCTTTGCCGGCTGCACGCTCGTGGTGGGCGGCGATGGCCGCTACTACAACCTCGAGGCCACGCAACTCGTCATCAAGATCGCGGCGGCGAACGGCTTCGCCCGGGTGATGGTGGGGCAAGGCGGCATCCTGTCGACTCCCGCCGCGTCGTGCGTCATCCGCAAGCACCAGGCCTTCGGTGGGTTGATCCTGTCGGCCAGCCACAACGAAGGCGGGGTCGATGGCGACTTCGGCATCAAGTTCAATGCAGCCAACGGCGGGCCGGCCGCGGAGCGTGTCACCGATGCGATCTACGCGTGCAGCCTGGCGATCGGCCAATACAGGATCTCCGACGCGCCCGACGTCGACCTTGGGCGCATCGTCCGCCATCAGGTCGACGGCATGCAGGTTGAAGTCTTCGACCCGGTCGGCGACTACCTGGAACTGATGCGCTCGCTGTTCGACTTCGATGCGCTGCGGGGCCTGTTCCGCTCGGGCTTTCGCCTCGCCTTCGATGCGATGCACGCTGTCACCGGGCCCTACGCGCATGCCATCTTCGAGCGCGAACTCGGCGCCCCTGCCGGCACGGTGCGCAACGGCACGCCGCTGCCCGATTTCGGCGGCCACCATCCCGACCCGAACCTGGTGCATGCCAAGAAGTTGCTCGACCTGATGATGTCGCCACAGGCCCCCGACCTGGGCGCCGCATCCGACGGCGACGGCGACCGCAACCTCATCATCGGCCGCGGCATCTTCGTCGCGCCGTCGGACTCGCTGGCCATGCTGGCGGCCAACGCACACCGGGCGCCGGCCTACCGCGCCGGCATCGCCGGGGTCGCGCGCTCGATGCCCACCAGCAGCGCGGTCGATCGCGTGGCGCGCGCGCTGGGCGTGCCCTGTTTCGAGACACCAACCGGCTGGAAGTACTTCGGCAACCTGCTCGATGCAGGCAAAGTCACACTGTGCGGCGAAGAAAGTGCAGGCACGGGCTCGAGCCATGTGCGCGAGAAAGACGGCATCTGGGCGGTGCTGCTGTGGCTGAACATCCTGGCCGTGCGCGCTCAAAGCGTGCGCGACATCGCGCAACAGCACTGGGCCACCTATGGCCGCAACTACTACACGCGGCACGACTACGAAGCCATCGACGGTGAAGGCGCCAAGGCGTTGATGAGCGACCTGCTCGAGCGGCTCAGTGGCCTGAAGGGCCAGCTGCTGTCCGGGCAGGTGGTCACCCTTGCCGACGACTTCAGCTACACCGATCCGGTGGACGGCAGCGTGTCGAACCACCAGGGGCTGCGCATCGGGTTCGCAGACGGCTCGCGCATCGTCTACCGGCTCTCGGGCACCGGCACCTCCGGCGCGACGCTGCGTGTCTACATCGAACGCTTCGAGCCCGATCCGGCACGCCATGCGCTGGACACCCAGCAGGCGCTGGCCGAGCTGATCGTGCTGGCGCAGCAGATCGCCCGCATCCGCCACCACACCGGACGTGCGGCGGCTGATGTGGTCACCTGACGTTCGGAGGAAATGACATGCCCGTACTTCGTTGCGACCGCACCGCGGCCTGGTCAGCTCTGCACAGTCACTATCAGGGCCACGGCCGCCAGTTCGACCTGCGCCAGGCTTTCGCGGCACACCCCGCACGCTTTGCTGCGCTGAGTCTGCAGGCCCCGGAGATCTTTGCCGATCTCTCGAAGAATCTGATCGACACGCAAACGCTGGGGTTGCTCCTCGGTCTGGCCCGCGAGTGCGGCCTCGAGGCACGTCGTGATGCGCTGCTGCGCGGCGACGAAATCAACGTCACCGAAGGTCGCGCGGTGCAGCACACCGCGCTGCGCGCGCCGCGGGCCGCGGGCGATGCGCGCTCGGCCGAGGTGCATGCCGTGCTCGACGCCATGCTGGCCTTCGCCGAGAGCGTGCGCGAGACCGCTCGCAGCGGTATCCGGCATGTCGTCAACATCGGCATCGGCGGCAGCGACTTGGGCGCGCAAATGGCGGTGCCGGCGCTCGACGCCTTCGCGCAGCCCGGCCTGCAGTTCCACTTCGTGTCCAACGTCGATGGCCACGACATCGCGTCCGCGCTGCGCCAGTTGCGGCCGGCCGACACGCTGTTCATCGTCGCCAGCAAGACCTTCACGACCCAGGAGACGATGGCCAACGCGCAGGCCGCGAAGGCCTGGTTCCTGGCCAACGGCGGCAGCGACGTGCGGCGGCACTTCGTGGCCACCACCACCAACGTCAAGGCGGCCGCCGAGTTCGGCATCACCACCACCTTTGGCTTCTGGGATTGGGTGGGCGGGCGCTACTCGTTGTGGTCAGCCGTCGGGCTGCCGATCGCACTGGCCATCGGTGCGGACCACTTCCGCGCGCTGCTGGCCGGCGCGCACGCGATGGATCAGCATTTCGCGCAGGCGCCGCTGGAGCGCAACCTGCCGATGCTGCTGGGCCTGATCGACGTCTGGTATCGCAACTTCCACGGCTTTGCCAGCCGCAACGTGGCGCCGTACCACCAGGGACTGAAACGCTTGCCGGCCTATCTGCAGCAACTGGAGATGGAAAGCAACGGCAAGCGCGTCGATCTCGACGGCGAGCCATTGCCCTATGGCACCAGCCCGGTGGTGTGGGGCGAGCCCGGCACGAACGGGCAGCACGCCTACTTTCAGATGCTGCACCAGGGCACCGACGTGATCCCGGTCGAGTTCATTCTCGTCGCGCGCCCGATGCACGCTTTGCAAGGGCGCGACGCCGCATTGCATGCGCACCTGGTGCGCCAACACACGATGCTGCTGGCCAACGGCCTGGCGCAATCGCAGGCGCTGATGGTGGGCAAGAGCACGGCGCAGGCATTGACCGAGAAGGCGCCCACTGCGTCCAAGACCATCGACGCACAGACCCTGGCGCGCCACCGCACCTTTCCTGGGAACCGGCCGAGCACGACGCTGCTGCTGGATCGGCTGACGCCGCGCAG
This sequence comes from uncultured beta proteobacterium, assembly GCA_963774185.1. GTDB lineage: Bacteria > Pseudomonadota > Gammaproteobacteria > Burkholderiales > Burkholderiaceae_C > JAEUPI01. The sequence continues at coordinate 114,787 of CAVZEK010000027.1, read as the reverse complement.
CCTGGGCGCGCTGATTGCGATGTACGAGCATCGCGTGTTCACCAGCGGTGCGCTGTGGGGCATCAACAGCTACGACCAATGGGGCGTGGAGCTCGGCAAGGCACTGTGCAGCGACCTGCTGCCGCGCCTCGCGCCGGATGGTGACCTCGGTGGCCTCGATGCCTCGACGGCCGGACTGCTTCAACGATTGCGGGCCTAGGGAATTGTCATGAGCCTCCATCCAACGCTTGCCGCGGTCACCGACCGCATCCGCGCACGCAGCGCCGCGACCGCGCGCCGACTACCTCGCCCGCCTGGAGGCGGCGCGCAGCAAAGGCCCGATCCGCGACGCGCCTCGGCTGCACGAACCTCGCGCACGGCTTCGCCGCGGCGCCGGTCGGCGACAAGATCATGCTGCGCGAGAGCCGCCGGCCGAACGTCGGCATCGTCTCCGCCTACAACGACATGCTCTCGGCGCACCAGCCGTTCGAGCGCTTTCCCGGCGCTCATCAAGCAGGCGGCGCGCGAGGCCGGCGCGACGGCGCAGTTCGCCGGCGGCGTGCCGGCGATGTGCGACGGCGTCACGCAGGGCGAGCCGGGCATGGAGCTGTCGCTGTTCAGCCGCGACGTGATCGCCATGGCGACCGCGGTCGCGCTCTCGCACGACATGTTCGACGCCGCGCTGTGCCTGGGCATCTGCGACAAGATCGTGCCGGGCCTGCTGATCGGCGCGCTGCACGTTCGGCCACCTGCCGGCGATCTTCGTGCCCGGCGGGCCGATGCCGAGCGGCCTGCCCAACGACGAGAAGGCGCGCATCCGCCAGCTCTACGCCGAGGGCAAGGTCGGCCGCGACGAGCTGCTCGAGTCCGAGGCGCAGTCGCTATCACGGCGCCGGGCACCTGCACCTTCTACGGCACCGCCAACAGCAACCAGATGCTGATGGAGGTGATGGGCCTGCACCTGCCGGGCGCGGCCTTCGTCAACCCGAACACGCCGCTGCGCGATGCGCTGACCGCGGCCGCGGCGACGCGCGCGCGGTCGCGATCACCGCGCTCGGCGACGACTACACGCCGATCGGCCGCGTCGTCGACGAGCGCGCGATCGTCAACGGCATCGTCGGCCTGCTGGCCACCGGCGGCTCGACCAACCACACGATCCACCTGGTCGCGATCGCGCGCGCCGCCGGCATCTGCATCAACTGGGACGACTTCGGCGACCTCTCCGACGTCGTGCCGCTGCTGGCGCGCGTCTATCCGAACGGCAGGGCCGACGTGAACCACTTCCACGCCGCGGGCGGCATGGGCTTCCTGATCGCGCGAGCTGCTCGACGCGGGCCTGCTGCACGACGACGTGACCACGGTGGCGGGCGACGGGCGGTCTGCGTCGCTACCGCCAGGAGCCGTGCCTCGCACGACGGCACGCTCGCCTGGCGCGACGGCGCCGCAGCGAAAGCCGCGATGCAAGCGTGCTGCGCGCCGGTCAGCGCGCCGTTCAGCGCCGACGGCGGCCTGAAGCTGCTGACCGGCAATCTCGGCCGCGCGGTGATCAAGATCTCGGCGGTGAAGCCCGAGCACCGCGTGGTCGAGGCGCCGGCGATCGTGTTCGACAACCAGGAGGCAGGTGCTGGCGGCCTTCGAGGCGCGGCGAGCTGCAGCGCGATTTCGTCGCCGTCGTCCGCTTCCAGGGGCCGCGCGCCAACGGCATGCCCGAGCTGCACAAGCTGACGCCGCTGCTCGGCGTGCTGCAGGACCAGGGGCTTCAAGGTCGCGCTGGTCACCGACGGCCGCATGTCGGGCGCCTCGGGCAAGGTGCCGGCGGCGATCCACGTGACGCCGGAATGCCTGGCCGGCGGGCCGCTCGGCGCGCGTGCGCGACGGCGACATGATCGTGCTCGATGGCGAGAACGGCGTGCTGCGAAGCCCAGGTCGCCGAGGCCCAGTGGCAGTCCGCGCCAGCCCGAGGTCGCCGACTTGAGCGACTACGCACCATGGCATGGGGCGCGAGCTGTTCGCGGCGTTCCGCGCCAATGCGCTCGGCGCCGAGCAGGGCGCGGTGACCTTCAACGCTTCGAGCCGCAAGGGACGCGCGCCGCCGGCGCCGTGCATCAGGTCCACGACCACTTCGTCTTCACGCCGGAAAGCGCTGCATGAACACTCTCGAGCTGATGCGCATCGGACCGGTGATCCCGGTCATCGTCATCGACCACCTCGAGCACGCGGTGCCGCTGGCCAGGGCCTTGGTGGCCGGCGGTGTGCGGGTGCTCGAGGTCACGCTGCGCACGCCGGTCGCGCTGGAGGCCATCCGCGCCATCGCTTCGCGAGGTCGACGGCGCCATCGTCGGCGTCGGCACGATCACCCGCGCGCAAGACTTCGCGCGGTCGATCGAGGCGGGCGCCGTGTTCGGCGTCAGCCCCGGTCTGACGCCCGAGCTGGTGGCGGGCGCGCGCGACAGTGGGCTGCCGTTGCTGCCCGGCGTGATGACGCCATCGGATGTCATCGCTGCACGTGCCGCAGGATTCACCGAGATGAAGCTGTTTCCCGCGCAGCAGGCCGGTGGCATCGGCATGCTCAAGGCGCTGGCGCGGACCGTTTCCCGACGTCACGTTCTGTCCCACCGGCGGCGTCTCGGCTGCGACGGCGCCCGACTTTCTGGCGCTGCCCAACGTCGCTTGCGTCGGCGGATCGTGGTTGACGCCACCCGAAGCCGTGTCAGGCGGCGATTGGGAACGCATCACGACCCTGGCGCGCGCAGCGGCGCGCTTGCATCGACCTGCGTCCTGACGCAAGGTCGCTCGGACACCGATCAGCCGACGGCACAACAAAGGACCCCCTCGCGCATGCCACAAGTCTCTTCGTTCGACCTGCTTCTTTTCGGCGGCACCGGCGACCTCGCGATGCGCAAGCTGCTGCCCGCGCTGTACCACCGCCATCGAGACGGCGACCTGCCGGCGCATGGCCGGATCATCGCCTCGGCGCGCGAGAGCCTGACTCGCGGCGACTTCATCGCGCAGGTGGAAGCGAGCTTCGCGCGCTTCGTTCCCGCAGCGCAGATGCACAGGGCGGACTTCGATGCCTTTGTGCAGCGGCTGGACTACATCAAGGCGGACGCCAACGCAGCGCAAGATTTCGCCGCGCTGGCGCGGGCACTGAAGGACTCGCCGGCCGACGTGCGAGTCTTCTTTCTGTCCACGGCACCGGAATTCTTCGCGCCGATCTGCACGAACCTGGCAACCGCCGGGCTGATCGGCGCCAACTCGCGGGTGGTGCTTGAAAAACCCCTCGGGCGCGACCTCGCTTCGGCGCAGAAGATCAACGAGGACGTGGGCAGTGTCTTCGCCGAGCCGCAGATCTTTCGCATCGACCATTACCTGGGCAAGGAGCCGGTGCAGAACCTGCTCGCGCTGCGCTTTGCCAACGCGCTGCTGGAGCCGCTGTGGAACCGCACCTGGGTCAGCAACGTGCAGATCACGATCGCCGAGCAGGTGGGCGTGGAGACCCGCGGCGATTTCTACGACCGCACCGGCGCGCTGCGCGACATGGTGCAAAACCACCTGCTGCAGTTGTTGTGCATCGTGGCGATGGAGCCGCCGACGTCGATTGCACCCGATGCGGTGCGCGACGAGAAGCTGAAGGTGCTGCGCGCGCTGGTGCCGTTCTCGCCGGCGGATGTGGCTTCACGCACGGTGCGCGGCCAGTATCGCGCGGGCACGATCGACGGCACACCGGTGCCGGGCTATCTGGAGGAAGCCGGCATCCCGGCCGACAGCCGCACCGAGACCTACGTGGCGATCCGTGCCCAACTCGAGAACTGGCGCTGGTCGGGCGTGCCGTTCTACTTGCGCACCGGCAAGCGCATGGCCGAGCGCGTTGCGGAGATCGTGGTGAACTTCCGCTCGGTGCCGCACTCGATCTTTCCGATCCGCAGGCAAGGAGTTGCTCGGCAACCGGCTGGTGATCCAACTGCAGCCAGAAGAAGGACTCAGGCTCTTCCTGATGGCCAAGGTGCCGGGCGACACGATGAACCTGAAGCCGGTGGGCCTGAACCTCGACTTCGCCGAGCAGTTCAGGCAGCGGCCGATGGAAGCGTACGAGCGGCTGCTGCTCGACGCCGTGCGTGGCAAGCTGACGCTTTTCATGCGTCGCGACGAGTTGGACGCCGCTTGGGCCTGGTGCGAGCCCATTCTGGATGCCTGGCAAGCCTGCGATGAAGCACCGCGGCACTACAGCGCCGGGACATGGGGGCCAGCGCCTTCCAGCGCGCTGGTGGGTCGCGACGGCGCAGCGTGGCGCGAGGAATCCTGAGCATGCCCAGGGCCGTCGCGGCGATTGGCCGCTCGATGCGAGGCCGGCGCGCCGGGCCGCGAACGTCGTGGCACTAGAGCATCGCTTCGATTCGATCGAGGGCCTCGCGTCGGCGTTGGCCTCGAGCGTGGCAGACGACCTGGCCCGCGCCATCGAGCATCGCGGCCGCGCCAGCCTGATGGTGTCGGGCGGCCAGACCCCCGTGCCCTTCTTCAGCGCCCTGGCGCGACGGCCGATCGAATGGGCGAAGGTCATCGTCGGATTGGTCGATGAGCGCTGGGTCGCGCTCGATCATGTCGACTCGAACGAGCGGTTGGTGCGACAGACGTTGCTGACCCAGCAGGGCACCGCTGCGGCCTTCGTCCCGATGAAGAACGATGCCGCCGGCGCAAGCGCAGGACAACCAGCCTGCGAGCGGGCGATCGCCGCGATGCCGCGGCCGTTCGACGTTGTGGTGCTCGGCATGGGCAACGACGGCCATACCGCCTCGCTGTTCCCGCAGATACCCCAACTGGCGTTGGGACTTGACCCCACAAATCCCGCGCTGACGATGGCGACGGCTCCAGCGACCGCGGCACACGAACGCATGAGCCTCACTCTGCGCGGGCTGCTGGACTCGCGCCGGATCGTGTTGCTGTTGTCAGGATCCGCCAAATGGCAGGTGTATCAACGCGCGCGGCAACCCGGGCCCGCCGCGGAGCTTCCTGTGCGCGCGGTGCTCGATCAGTCGATGATCCCAGTGGACGTCTACTGGTGTGGCTGATGGGCACACAACCAACCCCATGAGTTCGAGTGATCCGCGCAACAAGCTGCCCGATTGGGAGCTGTATCGCGCCCTTCGCGAGCAGTGGACCCACGAGGACAACCTGGTGAACCATCGGCTCATGTGGCTCATCCTGTCTCAAGGATTGCTGTTCACCGCCTACGGAACCCTTTCAACCGCCAAGCTCCACTGGCTGGTGTTTGGTTTCCCGTTCTTCGGCTTGGCCGTGTCGGTGGTCATCGGCGTCAGCATCTTCGCCGCGTTGGCCGCCATCAAGGAGGTCAGCCGGCAATATGAGCAAGCAGGGCTCAATGCGCTGTGCAGTCTCTCGCCGGGGCGCAACACCGGCAGCCGAGGCAAGCTGGCTGCTCAGACACTGCCATTCGTCTTCGCGGCGCTGTGGCTGCTGGCTCTCGCGGGAGCCTTTCGCGCCTGAGCGAGCCGCGCTGCTGCGACTGCGGGCCATAGCGCGTCGTTTGAGCGGCCTTCACCAGCTGACCGCACCGCCTTGCGCCACCGCAAGCTGTACGAAATGGCATCGATTCAGGGCAAATACCAACCGTCCGGTGCAACGCGGTATCGGCGCGCGCCTGAAAAGTATCAGGCCACGAATTGCAGGGCGCCTATCTTCGCGTTGTCGGTGCAGCCCGCACGACACGCCACCGCAAACCCGAGAACGCGATAGGAGACGCCTCATGATGATCAAGCCCACCCTGGCAATTGCCTGCTGCCTGGCCCTGGCCGGCGGCGCGGCTTCGGCAACCGACTTGGTGATCGCGACCGTCAACAACGGCCACATGATCGAGATGCAGAAGCTCACCCCGCAGTTCGAGAAGGCCAATCCCGGACATCAAGCTCAAGTGGGTCACGCTCGAAGAAGGCGTGCTGCGCTCGCGCGTCACGACCGACATCGCGACCAAGGGCGGCCAGTTCGACGTGATGACCATCGGCATGTACGAGACGCCGATCTGGGGCAAGAAGGGCTGGCTGCAAGGAGCTCAAGCCCGACGCCGCCTACGACGTCGACGACCTGCTGCCGGCGATGCGCAACGGCCTGTCGGTGGACGGCAAGCTGTACGCAGCGCCGTTCTACGGCGAGAGCTCGATGCTGATGTACCGCAAGGACCTCGCCGACAAGGCCGGCATCACATTCTCCGAGCGCCCGACCTGGGACCAGGTGCGCGACGCCGCGGCGAAGATCCACGACCCGAAGGCCGGCGTCTACGGCATCTGCCTGCGCGGCAAGCCGGGCTGGGGCGACAACATGGCCTTCCTCACCACCATGGTCAACAGCTTCGGCGGCCAATGGTTCGACATGAGCTGGAAGCCGCAGCTCGAGAGCAAGCCGTGGAACGACGCGATCACCTTCTACGTCGACCTGCTGAAGAAGTACGGCCCGCCGGGATCGTCGGCCAACAGCTTCAACGAGATCCTTGCGCTGTACAACGAGGGCAAGTGCGGCATGTGGATCGATGCGACGATCGCGGCGTCGTTCATCACCGACCCGAAGCAGAGCAAGGTAGCCGACAAGGTGGCGTTCGCGCAGGGCCCGTACAGCGTGACGCACGAAGGGCGCGAACTGGCTGTGGGCCTGGGCGCTGGCGATTCCGGCCGGCACCAAGAACACCGAAGCCGCGCAGAAGTTCATCACCTGGGCGACCTCCAAGGACTACATCAACCTGGTGGCCAAGGAGAAGGGTTGGGCTTCTGTGCCCACCGGCACGCGCAAGTGCGACCTACGCGAACCCCGAGTTTCTGAAGGCCGCCAAGTTCGCCGAGGCCGAGAAGAAGGCGATCGACAGCGCCAACCCGAACGACAGCACGCTGCCGAAGAGCCCTTACGTCGGCGTGCAGTTCGCCGCGATCCCCGAGTTCCAGGCGATCGGCATCGCGGTGGGCCAGCAGATGAGCGCGGCGCTGGCCGGCAAGGCGACAGTGGAACAGGCGCTGAAGACATCGCAGACCGCAGCAGACCGCGAGATGAAGAAGGCGGCTACTACAAGTAGACAGGCATTCATTCAGCTGCTGCGCGACCCGATCTTGCGCCTGCGATGCTCGCCGTACAGCAGTACGGCGGCACTTCTCGGCGCAACCTCGGACCGCTCGCGACGCTGTCTGAACGCCTTCTTGCGCGCTCGCCTGCGCGTTGCGCGCGCTGCACCTTAGTTGTCGAGCGCCTGTCATGAACCGACTGTTGCCCCGTGTCCTGATGGCGCCGGCCGTGGTCACGCTCTTCCTGTGGATGATCGTGCCGCTGGCGATGACGCTGTACTTCTCGGCCGTGCGCTACAACCTGATGCAGCCCGGCGACAAGGAGCTTCATCGGCCTGGCGAACTTCGAGTACTTCGTCACCGACCCCGACTTCGGCGCCGTCGGTGCTGAACACGCTGCTGCTGCTCGGCTGCGGTGATCGCCATCACGGTCGTCGCTGGTGTCGGCGCTCGCGCTGCTCGTCAACGAGCCGTTTCCCGGCCGCGGCATCGTGCGCGTGCTGCTGATCTCGCCGTTCTTCGTGATGCCCACGGCCAATGCGCTGCTGTGGAAGCACATGATGATGAACCCGATCTACGGCGTGCTGGCGCAGGTGTGGATCTTCTTCGGCGCGCACGCCGGTCGACTGGCTGACCGACCTGCCGCTGCTGTCGGTGATCCTGATGGTGGCCTGGCAATGGCTGCCGTTCGCCTGCCTGATCTTCATCACCTCGCTGCAGTCGCTCGACCGCGACCAGATGGAGGCGGCCGGCATGGACGGCGCCAACCCGCTGCAGAAGTTCTGGTTCCTGACGCTGCCGCACCTGGGCCGGCCGATCGCGGTGGTGATCATGATCGAGATGATCTTCCTGATGAGCGTGTTCGCCGAGATCTTCACCACCACCGGCGGCGGGCCCGGCAATGAGAGCACCAACGTCGCCTTCCTGATCTTCAAGCAGTCGCTGATGAACTTCGACGTCGGCGTCGCCTCGGCCGGAGCGCTCTTTGCCGTGGTGCTCGCCAACATCGCCGCAGTGTTCCTGATCCGCATGATCGGCAAGAACCTGGATTGAAGGAGCGACCGATGAAGCACCTCCCGCTGATCGTTCGCACCCTCGCCGCCTGGGGCGTCACGCTGGTGATCGTGTTCCCGCTGATCTGGCTGGTGCTGACCGCCTTCAAGACCGAGCTGCAGGCGATCTCGGTGCCGCCGCAGTTGTTCTTCACCCCGACGCTGGAGAACTTCGCAGAGGTGCAACCTGCGCAGCGACTACCTGCTGCACGCCAAGAACTCGGTGGTCACCAGCGTCGTCTCGACGCTGCTTGGCTTGATGATCGCCGCGCCGGCGGCGTACTCGATGGCGTTCTTTCGCACCCGCAGAACGCGCGACATCCTGATGTGGATGCTGTCGACCAAGATGATGCCGGCGGTCGGCGCGCTGGTGCCGGTGTACGTGATGGCGCAGACCGCCGGCTGCTCGACACGCTGTCGGCGCTGACCATCGTGTTCACGCTGTCGAACCTGCCGATCATGGTGTGGATGCTCTATTCGGGCTTCAAGGACATCCCGCCCGACATCCTGGAGGCGGCGCGCATGGACGGCGCCAATGTGTGGCAGGAGTTCCTCCACGTGATCCGGCCGCTGGCGATGGGCACGCTGTCGTCCACCGCACTGCTGTGCCTGGTGCTGAGCTGGAACGAGGCGTTCTGGTCGCTCAACCTGAGCTCGGCCAAGGCCGGCACGCTGGCCACGCTGATCGCCTCGTATTCGAGCCCCGAGGGTTTGTTCTGGGCCAAGTTGTCGGCGGCCTCGCTGATGGCCATCGCGCCGATCGTCGTGGTCGGCTGGTTCAGCCAGAAGCAGCTCGTGCAGGGGTTGACCTTCGGCGCCGTCAAGTAAGGAGAGACATCATGCCCCCACGCTCACGCTGCGCGTTCGCTGCCCCCCGAGGGGTTTCAGCCTCCTTGAGGCGGCTCGGCGGAGGCTGACCATGGCATTCCTCGAACTGCGCGGTGTCGAAAAGTTGTTCGGCAACCTGCGCGCGATCAAGGGCGTCAACCTGTCGATCGAGAAGGGCGAGTTCATCGTCTTCGTCGGCCCGTCGGGATGCGGCAAGTCGACGCTGCTGCGCATGATCGCCGGGCTCGACCGAGATCGACAGCGGCAGCTTGCAGCTCGACGGCCGCGACATCACCAAGCTCGCTTCGTCCAAGCGCGACCTGGCGATGGTGTTCCAGAGCTACGCGCTGTATCCGCACATGAGCGTGGCCGACAACATGTCGTTCGCGCTGCGCCTGGCCAACGTCGACAAGGCGACGATCCAGGAGAAAGTGGCGCGCGCCGCCGCGATCCTGAATCTGACGAACTACCTGCAGCGCACGCCGAAAGAACTCTCGGGCGGCCAGCGCCAGCGCGTGGCGATCGGCCGCGCGATCGTGCGCGCGCCCAAGGTGTTCCTGTTCGACGAGCCGCTGTCCAACCTCGACGCCGCGCTGCGCGGCCAGACGCGGGTCGAGATCGCCAAGCTGCATCGCGACCTGGGCGCGACGACGATCTACGTCACGCACGATCAGGTGGAGGCGATGACGCTGGCCGATCGCGTGGTCGTGCTGCGCGACGGCGCGATCGAGCAGGTTGGCACGCCGCTGGAGCTGTACGACCACCCGGCGAACCAGTTCGTCGCGCAGTTCATCGGCACGCCGCAGATGAACGTGATCGACACCGCCGCGCTGCCGGCGCTGCGCTCGGTGGTCGGGGCCGCCGGCGATCTCGACGGCTTCATCGGCGTGCGGCCCGAGAACGTGCTGGTGCGGCCGGCCGGCGCGGGCCGGCTCGCCGGCCATGTCGAGCTCGTCGAATCGCTGGGCGCCGACACGCTGATCTACGCCAACGTCGGCGTCAACGGCAAGCCCGGCGTGCAGCTGGTGGCGCGGCAGAACACCCGCACCTCGCTGCATCCGGGCGACGCGGTCGGCCTGGACATCGCGCCGCAGTCGTTTCATCTGTTCAGTCGCCAGGGCCAGGCCGTCGAGCCTGCCTCGTTGAGACCTGCTTGAACACCATCCTGCACATCGGCCTGGGTTCCTTCCACCGCGCACACCAGGCGGCCTACCTCAACCGGCTGCGCGAGTCGGGCGATCGCGCGTGGTCGATCGTCGGCGCCAACATCCGCAACGACATGGCCGACACGATGGCCGCGTTGATCGCCCAGCAGGGTGAATACACGCTGGAGACCGTGTCGCCGGCGGGCGAGCGGCACCACGAGCGCATCCGCGCCATCCGCGAGGTGATTCCATTCGAGCCGTCGCACGCCCGCCTGATCGACCGCGGCGCCGATCCGTCCACCCGCATCATTTCGTTCACCGTCACCGAGGCGGGCTACTACCTCGACGCGAAGAACCGGCTCGACACCGCCTACCCCGACCTGGTGGCCGATCTCGAAGGCCGCGCCTGCAGCACGATCTATGGAGCGATCACCGCGATCGCGCGCGAGCGCGTCAATCGCGGCGGCGCAGCGGTGACGCTGTTGAACTGCGACAACCTGCGCAGCAACGGCGAGCGCTTTCGCTCGGGGTTGCTCGACTTTCTCGAGAGGCGCGGCGAGACCGCGCTGCATGACTGGGTGCTGTCGCACACGACATGTCCTAACGACATGGTCGACCGCATCACGCCGCGCCCGCCACCCGACCTGCCCGAGCGTGTCAAGGCGGCCACCGGCTGGGACGACCGTGCGCCGGTGATGGGCGAGCGCTTCACCCAATGGGTGATCGAAGACCATTTCATTGCCGGCCGTCCGGCGTGGCAGTCGGTCGGCGTCGAGATGGTGGCCTCGGTGCTGTCGCACGAGGAGGCCAAGATCCGCGTGCTGAACGCCAGCCACAGTTGCATCGCCTGGGCCGGCACGCTGCGCGGCCTGACGTTCATCCACGAGGGCGTGCAAGTACCCGAGATCCGGCAGCTGGCGTACGACTACGTGACCGACGACGTGATCCCCTGCCTCGACACGCCTGAACGACCGAGCACGATCGACCTTGCGGCACTATCGCGACGTGGTGCTCGAGCGCTTCAGCAACCCCTGGCTGCGCGACACCAACCAGCGCGTCGCGATGGACGGCTTCTCGAAGATTCCGGGTTTCATCGTGCCGACGCTGCGCGAATGCCTGGCACGCGGCGCCAGCATCGCCAGCACCGCGATGCTGCCGGCGCTGTTCTTTGCGGTGCTCGGCCGCTGGCATCGCGGCGAGCTCGCCTATGTCTACCAAGACGGTGTGATGGACACGGCAGCAGCGCATGCCTATTTCTCTGCGGCCGATCCGCTGGCCGCGTATTGCCGAGACCCGGTGCTCTGGGGACCGCTGGCCGGCAACGAGGCGCTCGAGGCGGCGGTCCGCGCGGCGTACACACGCGTTCAGTCTTTCATGGGGGGGTGATCGGCATGGCGGGACTGCAACGACTGCAAGGGCGGCACGCGCTGCTGACCGGCGCCGGCGGCGGCATCGGGCTGGCGGTGAGCGAGGCCTATCTCGACGAAGGCGCTCGCTGCACCGCGGTCGACCTGCCCGCGACACCCAGCGCCGGGCTGGCCGAGCTGCTGGCGCGCCACCCCGGCCGGCTGGCCTACGCCAGCGGCGACGTCACACGCGTCGACACGCTCGGTGCGCTGGTCGATGGCGCGGCGCAGCGCTGGGGCACGCTCGATGTGCTGTTCAACAACGCCGCGGTGTTCGACATGGCGCCGCTGCTCGACTCCAACGAAGCCATGTATCAGCGCCTGTTCGACGTCAACGTCAAGGGCATGTTCTTCATGATGCAGGCGGTGCTGGCGCGGCTGGTGGCGGCCGGCAAGCCGGGCAGCGTCGTCAACCTGGCGTCGCAGGCCGGCCGGCGCGGCGAAGCGCTGGTGTCGCACTATTGCGCCAGCAAGGCGGCGGTGATCAGCTACACGCAAAGCGCCGCGCTCGCGATGGCACCGCACCGCATCCGCGTCAATGCGATCGCGCCCGGCGTGATCGACACGCCGATGTGGCAGCATGTCGACGCGCTGTTCGCGCGCTACGAAGGGCTGCGGCCGGGCGAGAAGAAGACCGCGGTCGGCAAGGCGGTGCCGCTAGGCCGCATGGGCGCCCCGGCCGACATCGTCGGTGCCGCGGTTTTTCTGGCCAGCGACGAGGCCGCCTACATCACTGCGCAGACATTGAACGTCGATGGCGGTAATGTGATGAGCTGACACGGCTCAAACGCTTCGGAGACCCTGATGCACGCCCACCACGAACGCAGCCCGCGCCGGCAGCGCCAGCCGGAGTTGGAGCACGACCACGCGCGCCCCACCTCGCTCGGCTACGAGGCCCCCGAGGACACCGGCATCGTGCGTTGCCTGGCGCACGGCTTTCCCACCCCGCTGGCGCGCTGGCACTTCCACGACGAGTACGAGCTGCACCTGATCACCGCAACGTCGGGCAAGGCTTTCGTCGGCGACTGGATCGGGCCTTTCAGCCCCGGCCACCTGGTGCTGTGCGGGCCGCGCCTGCCGCACAACTGGGTGTCGCTCGATCTGCCCGAGGCCGGCGTGGCCGAGCGCGACCTGGTGATCCAGTTTCGCCACGAACCGATCGAGCATGCGGCGCAGATGATCCCCGAGCTGGCCGAGGTGATGGCACTGCTCGAGCGCTCGCGCCACGGCGTCGAGTTCTTCGGCTTGTCCGATCGCGCGCGGGCTCACTGGCTCAGCGTCAAGCACGGCCACGGCATGCAGCGCTTTGCGGCGTTCTGCGACTTTCTCGCCGACCTGGCGCGCTGCACCGACTACCGCCTGCTGTCGAACGTGCAGATGCAGGGCGAAGACGACGACACCGAGATGGAGCAGATCAACGCCATCGTCGAGCGCATCACCGGCGACGTGGCCAAGGCCGTGCTGGCCAGCGGCGTGGCGGCCGACCTGGGCATGAGCGAGAGCCGCTTTTCGCGTTTCTTTCGCCGCGCCACCGGCAACACCTTCACCGATTTCGTCAACCGCGTGCGCGTCAACCGCGCCTGCCACCTGTTGATGGAGACCGATCGCCAGGTCACCCACATCTGCTACGAGGTGGGCTTCAACAACGTGGCCAACTTCAACCGACGCTTCCTCGAGATCAAGGGCATGACGCCCAGCGAATTCCGGCGCCAGGCCGACCATCGCTTCGGTCGCAACGGGTGACATGACACCGCTCAGCGCCTTGCGGCGTCGCGGTGGCTGGTGAGGTCTGCGTGTACCTGGGCATCGACCTCGGCACCTCCGAGCTCAAGTTGCTGCTGCTCGACGAGCAGCACCGCATCGTTGCCAGTTTGGGCGAGCCACTCAGGGTGTCGCGCCCGCATCGGCTGTGGAGCGAGCAGGACCCGGCCGATTGGTGGACTGCACTCGACAGCACGATGCAACGCCTGCGCATCGACCAGCCGTCCGCGATGGCGGCGGTGCGCGCAATCGGGTTGTCCGGCCAGATGCACGGCGCGGTGCTGCTCGACGCGACTGACACGGTCTTGCGCCCGGCGATCCTGTGGAACGACGGGCGCAGCCATGCGCAGTGCGCCGCGCTCGAGGCGGCGCTGCCAGCGCTGCACGCCGTCGCCGGCAACCTCGCGATGCCCGGCTTCACCGCGCCCAAGCTGCTCTGGGTGCGCGAGCACGAGCCGCACCTGTTTGCACGCACGGCCCGCGTGTTGCTGCCCAAGGACTGGTTGCGCCTGCAGCTCACCGGCGAATGCGTCAGCGAGATGTCCGACGCCTCGGGCACGCTGTGGCTCGACGTCGGCGCGCGCCGCTGGTCCGATGAGCTGCTCGCCGCCTGCGGCCTCACGCGTGGCCACATGCCACGCCTGGTCGAAGGCAGCGAAGTCTCGGGCCACCTGCGGCCCGCGCTCGCTACCCGTTGGGGACTGCGTGCCGGCATCGCGGTGGCCGGTGGTGGCGGCGACAACGCGGCCAGCGCAGTGGGCATCGGCGCCGTGCGGTCGAACCAGGGCTTCGTCTCGCTGGGCACCTCGGGCGTGATCTTCTTGGCCAGCGACGGGTTCCAACCCGACGCGCCTGCCGCCGTGCACACGTTCTGCCACGCGCTGCCCGGACGCTGGCACCGCATGTCGGTGATGCTGTCGGCGGCCAGCGCCTTGCGCTGGGCGCGCGAGCTGCTCGGCACGCCCAGCGAAGCCGCGCTGCTCGACAGTGTGGCAACGCTGACGCCTTCGCAGCGCGCGCGTGCGCCGCTGTTCCTGCCGTACCTGAGCGGCGAACGCACGCCGCACAACGATCCCAACGCACAGGGCGTGCTGTTTGGGCTGACGCACGCGCACGACGCGGCCGCGATCGGCTATGCCGTGGTCGAAGGCGTGAGCTTCGGCTTGGCCGACGGCTGGGCCAGCCTGAAGGGCGCCTCACGCCCGGTGCAGGCGCTTTCGTTGGTCGGCGGCGGCGCGCGCAGCCAGCTGTGGGCGCAGCTGCTGGCATCGGTGCTCGGAGTCACGCTGCGTGTCGATGCGGGTGCGCAGGCCGGTGCAGCCCTCGGTGCGGCGCGGCTGGCGTGGCTCGCCGATGGCGGCCAAGAGAACGATGTCTGCCGCGCCGCCGCGGCCGCGCGCGAATTCGAGCCGGAACTTGTCGAGGCGCAGTTGCTCGCACGGCGCCTCGAGCGCTTTCGGGCGTTGTATGTCGCGCTGCGCAACCAGTTCGACACGCCCGCCGATGCGTGAGACGCCACAGCGGCACTACGCCGGTTGCTTCGCTTGCGGCGCGACCGCGTCGAGCGCCTTGCCCTGAACAGCGAGCACGCCGGATCGCCCCGGCACAGCGCCGAGCTCGATCCGATGCTTGGGCAGCCCCCGTGCGCGCTGGTGTTCGTGCAGCGAACCCAACGAACACAGGGTGTGGCCCTGCGCGCGCCAGCCTTTGATCAAGCGCTCGAACACCGGCTGCAACTTCATGCCCTCCAGCTCTGCGTGCAGCGTGTAGACCTGGTCTTGCCCGGCAACCTCGGTCAGAGCGAGCAAGTGCAAGTCCACGTTATCGGCTGTCAGGTGGCCGACGCCGATCAGCTCGTCGAGTGTCGGCAACGTCGTGGGGTATTGAGGCGGGCCGATCGCGGACCCGTCGGCCGCCACAGGCTGAAACGGATGATGGCCGCGCGTGTCGGATGCGATCTCGAACCCGAGCGCCTGCTCGGCACGCGCCGCGGCCTCGTTGAACTGCCAGCCTGCGGCACCATGCAGCCGCGGCATCACGCCGAACACTTCAGCGAACCGTTGTTGCGCGCGCTCCATCTCGCGGTGTGCCCACGCGGCATCCTGGGTCAGCAGATGGTCTTGCCATAGCACGTGATCCCAGCAGTGCACCCCGACCTCGAAGCCGGCATCGCGCACCGCCCGCAACGTGTGCGCTTCGCGCTTGCCGATGTCGGGGCCCGGAAGGAGGCTGCCATGGAGCAGGGTGCGCAGCCCATAGTGCTCGAGCACCGACGTGCGTGACACCTTGGCAAAGAAGCCAGGACGCAGCACACGCAGGATGGCGCGCCCGGTGTGGTCGGGGCCGAGGCTGAACAAAAAACTCGCGCCGGCCCCGCTGGCACTCAGCAGCTTGAGCAGGTTCGGCAGGCCTTCGCGCGTGCCACGCCAGGTGTCGACATCGACCTTCAGTGCAACCAGCGCCATGACGAGCGGTCAGGGCTCGAGCTCGGCAGCCTGCACCTGATCTCGGTAGTAGGCGAACAAGGCCGCAAGGGCTTCGTCCATGGCCACCTTCGGCTGCCAAGCCAGATCGGCCATCGTCTGGCGGATGTCGGGCACCCGCTGCAAGACGTCTTGATAGCCAGCGCCGTAGTAGCCCTCCGCCGTCGCCCCGACCAGGCGCACGTGGGCGGCATTGTCGCGGTACTCGGGCAATTCTTTTGCGACCTTCAGCATCATCTCGGCGAGGGCGCGGATCGAGAAGTTGTTGCCCGGATTGCCGATGTTGTAGATCTTGCCGTCGGCCACGCCGCCCGCATTGGCGATGATCTTCACCAGGGCACTGATGCCATCGTCGACATAGGTGAACGTGCGCTTCTGACTGCCGCCATCGACCAGCCGGATCGGCTCACCGCGAACGATGTGACCCAGGAACTGGGTGATGACGCGGCTCGATCCCTCCTTGGGCGTGTGCAGGCTGTCCAGGCCGGGGCCGATCCAGTTGAAGGGCCGAAACAGCGTATAGCGCAGCCCTTCCTGCATGCCGTAGGCGTGGATGACGCGGTCCAGCAATTGTTTGGAGCAAGCGTAGATCCAGCGCGGCTTGTTGATCGGGCCGTAGACCAGGTTCGACTGCTCGGGGTCAAAGGCGTCGTCGGTGCACATGCCGTAGACCTCGCTGGTGGAGGGAAAGACGACGCGTTTACCGTACTTGACGCATTGGCGGACGATGACCAGATTGGCCTCGAAGTCGAGCTCGAACACGCGCAGCGGCTCGCGCACGTAGGTCGCGGGCGTGGCAATGGCCACCAGCGGCAGCACCACGTCGCACTTGCGCACGTGGTATTCGATCCATTCCTTGTTGATGGTGATGTCACCCTCGAAGAAATGAAAGCGGGGGTGATCCATCCATGGCGCCACGCGTTCAGACTGCATGTCCATGCCAAAGACCTGCCAGTCGGTCTGTTCGATGATGTGGCGCGTCAGATGGTGGCCGATGAACCCGTTGACGCCGAGAATCAGAACTTTGAGCATGGGATACCCCGTCGATTGCGGTGGATGGATCAGGCGTCCGCAGGCAGGCACCTGCAGGCGAATTGGCTCTCGAAGCGGCTCGCGTCCAGCAACGGGCCGTCACTCTCGCTGCGCGCAGCCAGGATCCGCAGCGCACCGCCGTCGGCGGCCAAAAGCCACAGTGCAGCGCCATCGCTGAACAGCCGCAGTCCGCTGCCGGGGGCGCCGGCAGGCGCTTGGGCATGCTGGGTGCGCTCGATGAAGACGCGCCGTCCGCCGAGCACGACGAACGCGCCTGGGTAGGGTGGTGCGAGCGCGCGCACCAGGTCATGAATCTGTCGGGCGTTCGCGCTGTTCGGAATACGACCATCCTCCGGGCGCCGGCCGCCGAAGTAGCGCCCTTGCGAAAGATCCTGCGGCGTGAATCGGGCGCTGCCGTCGAGCAGCCGCGGCAGGCTGCGAGCCATCACGATCTCGGCGGCGACGACGACCTTGCCGAACACGTCGCGGGCCGTGTCGTCGCCGAGAATCGGCACTGCGCACTGATCCACGATGGCGCCGTTGTCGGGCTTCTCGTTCATCACGTGCAGCGTCGCGCCGGTTTCGCGTTCGCCGTGAATCACGGCCCAGTTCACTGGCGCGCGGCCCCGGTACTTGGGCAACAGGGAGCCGTGCATGTTGAAGGCTCCGACCTTGGGCATGGCCAGCCACGGTGCGGCGAGCAGCCGCCGGTAGTAGAAGGAAAAGACGAAGTCGATCGGCCCCGACAGCTCTCGCGTGCGCTCCACGAACTCCGGCACGTTGGCGTCGTCGGGTGCCGCGCAGGGCAGGCCGTGTTCGGCGGCCACGTCGGCCACGCTGGCGAACCACACGTGCTCGCCCGGGTCGTTGCGATGGGTCACGACCAGCGGCACGCGCACCCCGGCATCGAGCAGCGCGCGCAGGCAACGCACGCCGACATCGTGGTACGCGAACACGATCGCGCTGCCCGTGGCCCGGCTCACCGCTTGCGCTCCAGGATCGCGCTGATGACGTAGCGCGGGCGCGAGCGCACCTCCTGATAGATGCGTCCGACATACTCGCCGAGCAGTCCGATGCCCAGCAGGGCCAGCCCCACCAGCAAGAACAGCAGCGCGAACAGCGTGAACAGGCCGCCCTCCTCGGGGCCGAGAAAGATGCGGCGTCCAGCCAGCACCAGGAACAGCACTCCCGACAGCAGCGACACCACCATGCCGAGCATCGAAAACGCCTGCAGCGGCGCCACCGAAAAGCCGGTGACCAGATCGAAGTTCAGTCGGATCAGGCTGTACAGCGAATACTTCGATTCACCAGCGTGACGCCGCTCGTGCCCGACCACCACCTCGGTCGGGTTCTTCGAGAACTGGTAGGCCAGTGCCGGGATGAACGTGTTCATCTCGTTGCACTGGTTGATCAGTTCCACCACGTTGCGGCCGTAGGCCCGCATCATGCAGCCTTGATCGGTCATCACGATGCCCGTGAGGCGGCGCCGCAGGCGATTCATCGAGCGCGAGGCCCAGCGGCGCCATGCCGAGTCGTGCCGGTCGCGGCGGATCGATCCCACGCAGTCGTGGCCTTGGTCCATCGCGGCCAACAGCAGGGCGATGTCTTCGGGCGGGTTTTGCAGGTCGGCGTCGAGCGTGACGATGCGCTCGCCGAGGCAATGGGCGAAGCCGGCCAGGATGGCGCGATGCTGGCCGAAGTTGCCGTTGAACAGGATCACCCGCGTGACATCGGGGCGGCGCTCGAACTGCTCGGCCAGCAACGCGGCCGAGCGATCGCGGCTGCCATCGTTGATGAACACGACTTCGTAGGTGATCCCCAGCGCATCGAGCGCGGGATAGAGTCGCGCAAAGAGCGCGTGCAGCCCGGCCTCCTCGTCATAGACCGGTATCACGACGCTCAAGGCCGGCGCGGCGGCCGGGGCAATCGTTTGCGGCTTGACCAGCTGGATGGCTTCTCCGATCGACACGGTCATCCCCAGATGTGAGCTAGAGCGTGGTGCTCACGGCAGTCACGGTCTCGCACACGCGGTCCACGTCGGCGTCGGTCATGGCCGGGAACAACGGCAGCGTCACGGTGCGGGCGCCAATGTCCTCGGCAATCGGAAAATCGCCCGGCGCGTGGCCTTGCGCACGAAACAGCTCGAACAGGTGCATCGCAGGGTAGTGCACGCCGATGCCGATGCCCCGCGCCTTCATCGCCTCGATGAAGGCGCCGCGCTTGGCAGCGAGTGCACGCGGCAGCAGGGGCTGGAACATGTGCCAGTTGCCGTGATTCTCGGGGTCGGCTGGTGGCAACTCGAAGCCGAGCGAGCGATCCCAGCGCTCGAAGTAGCGCCGGGCCAGCTCTCGGCGGCGCGCATTGAAGCCATCGGTGTGCGGCAGCTGACCCAGCCCGATCGCCGCCGCCACATCGGTGAGGTTGGCCTTGTCGCCCCAGGCTTGCACTTCCATGCCGCCATCGGGCAGGCGCGTCACGCCCTGGAGGCGGAGTTTCTCGAAGGAGCGAGCCTCCTCGAGGGTGTTCAGCACCAGACAGCCCCCTTCGGCCGTGGTGATGTTCTTGTTGGCGTGGAAGCTGAACGACACCAGGTCGCCGATGCTGCCGATCTCCTGCCCGCGCCAGCGGGCACCGAAGGACTGCGCTGCGTCTTCGACCACGCGCAGCCTGTGCTTGCCGGCGATCGCGTACAGACGATCGCGATCCACCGGCAGACCGGCCAGGTCGACTGGCATGATCACCGCAGTGCGCGTTGTGATGGCCGCCTCGGCGCGATCGAGATCGATGTTGCGCGTGCGCGCATCGACGTCGACGAAGACCGGCTTGGCACCGACCGCGAGCACCACATTGGCCGTTGCCACCCAGCTGAGCGGCGACGTGATCACCTCGTCGCCAGGGCCCACGCCACACAGGCGCAACGCCAGCTCGAGCGTCGCGGTGCCGGAGCTGGCAAGCCGGACGGGTCGGCCGCCGAAGCGCGCGGACAGGGCCGCCTCGAACGCCAGGCACTTGGGACCGGTGGTGATCCATCCGGAGCGCAAGACCGCCGCGACGGCCTCGATCGTCGGCTCGTCGATGGCGGGACGCGTGAACGGCAGAAACGGCAACGCACTCACGAGTGGCCCCCGCTGCGGGCCACCAGCACGACGCCGACGATGATGACGCCGATGCCGAGCCAGCGCTGCGCGTTGACGTCTTCTTTGAACAGCCACCAGGCCAGCAAGGCGTTGACCACATAGCCGATCGACAGCATTGGGTAGGCGATGCTGACTTCCACCCGCGACAGCGCAACGATCCACACGATCACGCTGACCACGTAGCACGCGAGGCCGCCCAGAATGTAGGGGTGCTGAGCCAGACCAACGGCCGTTCGCCACAGCACCGCCGAACCGGCGTCCAGCGAGATGGCTCCGCTGTTGGAAGCCCCGGCTTTCAGCAGCAGCTGGGCCACCGCATTGAGCAGCACGCCGCCAAGGATCCATGCGAGGTCTGCCTGCCTCATGGCTTCATCACGACCAGCCGCCGTGGATCTTCGAATACCACCCGCATCGGGACGCCGCGTTCGAGCAGTTCGCGGAAAGTGGTGCTGCGCATGTAGGCCACACCCTGCGGCAGCGTCTGCCAGCGCGCGATGAACTCATCGAGTGTGGCGGGCGATTTTCCGGGCTCATGTTGTTGACCAAACTCAAACTCGCCGACGAATTCGACCAGCTCGACGTTGCGCCGAAGGTAGAAAGGCAGCGTCTGATCGTACACGCGCACGGCAAACACCGGCGTGTCGGGTCCCACCAGCGGCAGCACCACCCTGGACAGCGCATCCGCGCTCTTGAGTTGCCCAATGGCGTCGTACGCCTGGATCACCACGGTCATCGCGGCAAAGTGCCCCAGCGCGACACTCAACACCGCCGCGGTGACCTGGCGCCGGGCAAGACACCAAAATGCCGTCGACGCGCCGGCCAGAAACAGCACCGCGGCCACGCCGAGACTGAACCCCTGTGTCACCATCACGGCCTTTGGCGTTTCCGCGGAGCCGAAGCGATAGAGCTGCGTTGCAGCGATCAAGGCGACGGCCCACACGACAGTCGGTACCAGCAGATGTCGGCGCAACGTGGATGTGTCCGTGCCGCGCAGCTGCAGGGCCACCAGCAATGCAAGCGCAGGGAACATCGGCAGGATGTACGACGGCAGCTTGGAGCCGGAGAGACTGAAGAACACCAGCACGAATCCACACCACGCAACCAGCATCCGCACCGCGCGGGTGTCGGCGGCGGCGGCCGGTTGGTCGCGTCGCGCGATCCAGGGCAGGGCGCTGGTCCACGGCATCATGCCGATGAGCAGCAGGGGGAGGTAGTACCACCACGCGCCGACGCGATGATGCACTTCGGTCATGTACCGGGCAACGTGCTCGTGAATGAAGAAGAACTCGGCAAAGCCGGGGTTGCGCAGCGAAACCAACACGAACCATGGCGCTGCCACCGCCAGCAGCATCGCCAGTCCCGTGCCGAGACGCATGCGACGCAACAGCGCGAAGTCACGCATCCAAAGACTGGTGAACAGCAGCGCGCCGGCAGGGATCACAAAGCCCACCGGGCCCTTGCTCAACACGGCGAACGCGGTGGATATCCAGGCCGCCCAGACGAAGCGGCGGCGCGCCGGCGGCGCCAGCTCTGCGCACTCGGCCACCAGCACGGCGCACAGCGTCAGCGTCGTGAACAGAGTCAGGCCCGCATCGAGCGTCAGCACATGGGAGACACCGATGATCCAGGTGGTCGATGCCGCCACGGCGAAGGCTTGCAGGCCGGATGTCCTGCCCCACAGGCGTGCCGCGGTGCAGCCGACCGCGAGCACGGTCAGGAAGCCCGCCAGACCGGTCCACAGGCGGGCCGAGAACTCCGTGATGCCAAACCACTTGAAGCTCAGGGCGCCGATCCAGTACTGCAGCGGTGGCTTCTCGAAGTACAGCAATCCATTCAGGCGCGGGGTGACCCAGTCTCCACTGCGCGCCATCTCCAACGCCAACGCGGCATATCGGCCTTCGTCTGTGTCGACCAACGAGCGAGAACCAAGGCTGGCAAACCAAACCAACGCGAAGAGCACCAACAACAGCGCCAGCCATGCCACGGAGCGTTTGGACTGCGCGCTGCGCACCGGGGGCGACAACTCCCCCGCAGTCGAACCCAAGGTCTGTTCAGACATAGAACTCAACAGTGTGCCCGACGCTGATTCAACCCTCGCTCAATGGGCTCGCACAAGCGTTTCGCCGCGCAGTGGCCGGTGGTGACTTTGCCGGATCCATGCACTCTTTCGTGCAGCAAAGCGGCTAGACGATCATAGAGCGGCAGCAGGCATCCGGATGCAAGCAGCACCGCGACACGCAGGCCCGTTCCTATAATGCAACCTTGGTCTGCCGCCGCCGGCGTCGGGGACTTGCGCGCTTGCCGCGTTAGCGGTCTCTGGCGATGCGCGGCTATTCGAGCGGCCTGCGGCGCCTGTGGTACGGAGCCAAGTCTCAAATCAGGTACAGGGCCGGGTCGGGCGAGCACAACGACGCGCTGGCGCTCACAAACGGATTCATGGGCCCGTTGAACATGGGCAGAATGAAGCCTCATTCCCCAAGTAGAGACCATGGATACCAAATTGGAAAAGGCGCGGCGTCTGTTCCTGCGCGCGGCCGCGCTGGGTGCCGGCGGCATCGCGCTGGGCGGTTGCGGCGGCGGTGGCAGCACTGACGCGGCCCCGGTCGGCACGGGCTCGCCCACGCCAGCGGCACCGACCCCGCCGGCACCGACCCCGCCGGCACCGACCCCGCCGGCACCGACCCCGCCGGCACCGACCCCGCCGGCACCGACCCCGCCGGCACCGACCCCGCCGGCACCGACCCCGCCGGCACCGACCCCGCCGCCAAACGCGCCGATCGACTTTGCGGCGCGCAGCGTTGGCGCGTACTTCGCCGAGAACTTCTCGTCCTACGCCAGCTCGACGGCCTGGTACAACTTCTGGAACCGTGGACAGTTGGTCGGCACCTGGATTTCGTCATCCAAGAGCCCGACGCTGAATCCGACAGCCTGGGCGAACTCCTGGGAAATCATCACCACACCGAGCCACGTCAAGTCTGGCAAGGCCCTGCGTGCCTACATGGGCAAGAACCCCAGCGGTGGCAATGGAACGCTGGACAACCAGTGGGCCATCATGCCTCTCAGCGGCAACCCGCTCGATGTGCCGGGTTCGTATCACCTGAAGTACTACTTCCAGGCCGTGGTGTGGGTCGATGAGTACGTGGATTACTTCTGGAAGATCCCGGGTGGCGGCACGTTGCCGGGGGCGAAGTTCTTCGTGCTCGAGGCGTGGAACCGAACGAATTTTGCTGACCCCGCAGAGTGCGTCATCGACGCGAAGATGAACTACCCGGGGTTCATCACCGGGTACCACACGGACGGTGGTGCGGTCTCTTCGCGGACCTGGGAGCGCAGCCAGTTCACCCCTGATTGGGGCACCAACGTGGTTGGTCAAGGCGGTGTCGACACCGGCTCTGCGCTGGACGGCACCGCGGCCAGCTACTACCGGCGCTACGGCCCCATGAACTACAACATGCCGCCGACGGTGAATCAAGGCTCACTGATGCACCTGCAAGGCGTGCCAAACGCGAATGCTGCGATCGGTGGCGTGGCCTGGAACCGTGGCGGCTTCACGGTGGTCGAGGTCGAGCTCGACGCCATTGCGCATCGCTGCCGCGTGTGGGCTGCCTGGTACGGCAACGCGCCCAAGCTCGTGTACGACAGCGGCATCGGCAATGCGTTCAACCTCTCGCTGGCCGACGCCTTTGGCAACGGCTTCAGCGGCGCCGCGATGAGCAACCTGGTCTACACGGCAGACGAAGCGAACAACCCAGGCAGGCCCGCGGCCCCGTACATCGACTACGTGGAGCTGATCGCGCATCCCAACCCGATCAACTTCCCCGGCGGTTTCGTGGTGCCAGGAACATGAGCCGCAACTCGCGAGGCACACTCACTTGCCAATGGGCGGTATCGGAATCGCTCCGGTGAAGACATACGCCTGCAGCATCGCGATGAGGCCGATCACGGCGGCGCCTGCGATGGAGTGCCAGAACACGGTTCGGAAGATCGGCCCCAGGGCATATGACCGTTCCTTCGGATCGTCATAGCAAGCCGCGCACGCCACCATGATGGACTGGGCATCGATCATCTTGCCCATCACGCCGCCCGTCGAGTTCGTAGCCACGATCAGGATCGGATTGAGGTTGAGCTGCTCCGCGCTGATGCGTTGCAGGCTGCCGAACAAGGCGTTGGAGGCCGTGTCGGAGCCCGTCAGAAACACACCGAGCCAGCCCAGGTACGCGGCGAAGAACGGGTAGAAGAATCCGGCGCCGGTGAAGGCCAGGCCGAGCACGGCGTCGGTGCCTGAATAGCGGGTCAGGAACCCGAGGCCCAGCACTTGAGCGATGACCAGCACCGGGATCTTCATCCGGTGCATGGTCTGCATGAAGGCGTCTCTCCATTGCGCGGCGTTGAGTTTGAGGACGAGCCCGGACAGCAGCGCTGCCACGAAGACGCCCGTGCCCGCCGCGGACAGCCAGTTGATCGCGAAGCGCGCCACCTCGGGCTTTGCGTTGACCGGCGCCACCGGTGGCATGCGCTGAACCAGGTTGTGCAGCGCCGGCATATCCCACACCGGCAGCGACAACGTGCCGCCGAAGTTCGAACCGAGCAGCGTGGTGCTGAACGTGACGCCGGCGAACAGGTTGTTCAGCACCTTCTTGAACTCCGGCACGCCCCACAGCGCACAGCAGGCGATCAGGATCACCCACGGCATCCACGCATGGGCGGTTTGGGCCGCCGTGTATTTGTATTTCCATTCGGTGCTGTCGGTCGTCGCCGTGGCCGTGCTCTTGCCGGCCTGGGCCAGCGCCTCGCGCTCGGACCTGAGCAGGAAGCGCGTCTTGGGGTGCCACACGAAGCGCAGGAACAGCGCCGTGCAGATCACCGAGAACACGCCAGACACCACGTCGGTCATCAGGTGCAGTTCATTGGTGCCGGAGGCGTACCACTGCATCAGCGCGAACGACAGGCCGGCGCACAACGTTGCCGGCCAGACTTCGAAGATTTCCCTCCAGGTGCCGCCTTCCATCTTCACGAACGTGGCCACCAGCCAGAACGGCACCAGCACCGAGACGAAGGGCAACTGGTGGCCCGCCATCGATGACAGCGTGACCTGGTCGAGGCCGCTCACCGCGGCCAGCGTGACGATCGGCGTGCCGATGGCGCCCCAGGCGACTGGCGCGGTGTTGGCCAGCAGGTTCAGCACCGCGGACTGGAACGGCCTGAAGCCCAGGCCCACCATCACCGCGCCGGCGATGGCCACCGGTGTGCCGAAACCCGACGTGCCCTCGATGATGGCGCCGAACGAGAAGGCGATCAGCACGCACTGCAGCCGCCGGTCGAACGAGATGTGGACGATCGACTCCTTGACGATCTCGAACTTGCCGGTCACCACGCTCATCGTGTAAAAGAACATCGCGGCCAGGACGATCCAGATGATGCCGAGGAACCCCGACAGCGAGCCGAGCGCGAAGGCCGAGACGGCAGCCGCCACTGGCATCTTGAAGACCAGACAGGCGACGAGAAACGCAGCGATGACGCCGAAGAACGCCGCGTAGGGCGCGGCGATTCCCAGGTGCACGTTGCCCTGCGCATCGCGATAGCGGTGCAGGGCGATGAAGTACAGCAGCGTCAGGATTGGGATGGCGGCAACGAGGGTGGAAAGAAATGCGTTGCCCAACGGGTCGTAGGTTTGCTGGAACACGGCTTTCCCCTCTTTGTTCAGCTCTTATTCAGCTTTGCTCAGCGCTGGCTGCGCACGGATCGGGTGCACGACGGCGCGGGATGCTACTGCTGCACTGGGCAAACCGCAATTCGCGGTCGCCCTTCAGCGTCCGACCAGGTGGAAGTGCAGGTACGCCACGTCTTGCAGCGTGGGCCCGTTGGTCAGCAACCGCCAGTTTTGCAACTTGTCGCGCGCCACCAGTTCGCGCGCCAGCGCGAAGCACCCCAGCACGAACGGCCCATCCTGCTCGGTCATGGTGGTGATGTTGCGCGTATCGTGCTTCGGGAACAGCACGTAGTGGACGCGCCCTTCCGGCTTGGGATGACGCAACGCGATGCAGGTGTCGGACTCGAGCGCCACCTTCGGGATCGCGAACGGCACTCGAAGAATCGCCACCGATGCGACCAACCCGGCGACCTCGGTGAGGCTGTAGCAGCGATCGCCGCAGTCACCCAGCGCAAGGAACGATCGCGGCACGGACTCGTCGAACAGATAGCCTCCGCAGGCAAGGCCCGCGAAGAACAAGGCGATGGCTGGCAGGGCTTTGGTGTACCGCATGGCGCTTTCGCATCGAACGACGATGCGCACTCTACGATCGCGTCGCAACGGAAACCTGAACGCGCCTTCAAAAACGCCTCATCGGCGCTGCTTGCGCTCGCTCGCTCGGCTGGCCTGCACGAGGAGCTTCGCGAAGGCATCCGCGGCGGGTGACACGGTGCGACCCGCCCGCCTGATGATGCCGACGGTGCGGTGGACCGCCGGCACGAGCGGCACACCGACGACGGC
Source organism: uncultured beta proteobacterium (assembly GCA_963774185.1). GTDB lineage: Bacteria > Pseudomonadota > Gammaproteobacteria > Burkholderiales > Burkholderiaceae_C > JAEUPI01. Next base: position 88,416 of record CAVZEK010000027.1, on the reverse strand, counting down.
GGCGGGCCGCGGCGGCACCGTCAGTTTCGGCACGATGGCCACGCCCAATCCGGCCTCGACGAGGCCGATCAATGTGGATATGTGGCGTACCTCGCACACCGGCCGCGGCAACGGGGGCAGTTCGGCCAGCGCCTGGTCGATGAAGATGCGGTTGCGGCTCGCCTGCGACACGCGAACCTGGTCCCAGGCCGCGAGTTCATCCCATCGCACCGAGCGGCGTGTGCTGAGCGCGTGGTCCGTGCGGCAAGCGAGCACGTACGGCTCCTTCAGCAACGGCGTGAAATCGACGTCGGACTCCTGCATGCCGATGTAGTTGATCCCGAAGTCCGCCTCGCCGTGCTTGACGGCGGCAAACACACCGTCGGCCCCTTGTTCGATGATGCGCACGAGCACGTTGGGATGCCGTTCGCGGTAGGAGCGGATGACGCCCGGCAGGAAGTGGTGAACCGCCGAGAACACGCAGCCGATGGTCACGTCTCCGGCCTCGAGCTGGGCCGCATCGCGCAGCCCGAGCACGCAACGGTCGAGAGCATCGACGACGGTGGTGATCTCGCGCCCGAAGCGCGCTCCCAGCACGGTGAGTTCCACGCTGCGCGTCGTGCGGTCGAACAGCCGCACGCCCAGGCGTGCCTCCAGGTTCGAGATGCGGCGCGAGAAGGCCGGCAACGACAGGTGAAGCAGCTTCGCAGCCGCGGCAAAGCTGCGCAGCTCGGCGGCCGTGGTGAACGCGCGCAGGTCGGCCAGCGCGGGCGCTCTCGCCGGCGTCGCAGCCTGGCCCGGGATCGCCGGCTTCGGTTGCATGGATTGCAATAGTCGCTCGGAAACTTGCACTTTACAGGCGAATCCACCGACACCACCATACGCCGCACAACGACAGGAGACAGCATGAAACGCCGTGCACTGCTGCAGGCAGCCTCGGCTGCCGTCGCAATGCCCAGCGCGGGCTTTGCGCAGTCGTATCCCGCCAAGCCGATTCGCTACATCGTGCCGGTGGCTGCCGGTGGCGGCAACGACATGATCGCGCGCGTGGTCACCGAGCGATGGGGTGCACTGCTCGGCCAGCCGTTCGTCGTCGACAACCAGAGTGGCGGCGGCGGGGTCATCGCCAGTCAGACCACTGCGCGCGCCGCGCCCGATGGCTACACGCTGATGCAAGGCTACGTGGCCACGCACGGCACGACGCCCGCGACGCGCCACATCCCCTACGACCCGATCAAGCAGTTCACGCCGATCGGGATGATCGGCGCGACACCCAACGCGCTGGTCGTCAACGCCAGCCTGCCCGTGCAGTCGGTGAAGGATTTCATCGACTACGCCAAGCGCAATCCGGGCAAGTTGAGCTACGGATCTGCGGGGCCGGGCTCGCTGACGCACTTGACGATGGAGCTCTTCAAGCAGGAGACCGGGGTGTTCATCGTGCACGTGCCGTACCGCGGCATTGCGCCGGCGATCAACGACCTGCTGGGCGGGCAGACCCAGGCGATGTTCCCGGGCCTGGCCGCGGCGCTGCCGCACCTGCGCTCGGGCCGCATGCGCGCGCTGGCCGTGACGGGCAAGGCGCGCAGCGCGCAGCTCAAGGATGTGCCCACGATGGAAGAGGTCGGCTTCCAGGGTTTCGATGCGATGCAGTGGTATGGCTCGGTCGGCCCCGCAGGCATTTCGCCTGAAGTGGTCAAGCGTCTGAACGACACGCAAGTGGCGGTGCTGCAGACGCCCGATCTGCGCGACAAGCTCGCGGCCGAGGCCGTCGAGCCGTGGCCGATGACGCCGCAACAGTTCGGTGAGTACATCCGCGCCGAGATCACCCGTTGGACTGCTCTGGCCAAGGCGCGCAACATCCAACTCGAGGAATGAGGTCACGCCATGCCTGAACGCGAGCCGGTCTTCGGCGGCCGCTAGGAACGCGCCGATGCAATCCTGGTGGATGCAGATGACCGACACGGCCACCGCGCTCGAATTGCGCGACACGCCGCTGCCGCAGCCGGCAACGGGCCAGCTGCTGGTGCGTGTGCACGCTGCCGCGTTGAATCGCGGTGAGTTCGTGCTCGGCCACGGCCTGCATGGCAAGGCCGGCACGTGGAAAGCCATCGGCGGCGAAGGTGCCGGCGAGGTCGTCGCGGTCGGCGACGGCGTCACTGGCTTCAAGCCGGGCGACCGTGTGATGGGCCGTTGCGCCGGCGCGTTTTCCGAGTACGCGCTGATGGAACGGGCCGAGGCCATCCCGATGCCGCCTGGCCTGTCGTGGGAAGCGGCCGCCAGCATCCCGCTGACCTTCCTGGTGGCCTACGACATGCTGGTGCTGCAAGGCCGCCTCAAGGCCGGCGAGTGGCTGCTGATCAACGGCGTGTCGTCGGGTGTGGGCGTGGCCTCGCTGCAGCTGGGCAAAGTGCTGGGGGCGAAGATCATCGGCACCTCGGGATCGGCGGACAAGCTGGCGCTGCTGGCGCCGCTCGGCTTGGACGTCGCGCTGCGCACGCGTGCCGCCGACTTTGCGACCGCGGTGATGGAGGCCACCGAACGGCATGGCGCCGACCTCATCGTCAACACCGTCGGCGGCTCGGTGTTCGCCGAGAACATTCGCGCGCTGGCCTTCGAAGGCCGTCTCGCCACCGTGGGGTACGTCGACGGCGTGCTGCACGCCGACATCGACCTCGAAGCGCTGCACGCCAGACGGCTCACGCTGTTCGGCGTCTCCAACAAGCTGCGCAGCAAGGAGCAGCGAGCGGCCGCCGTGCCGCGCTTTGTCGCGGACGTGATGCCGCTCATCGCTACCGGCCGCATCAAGCCGTGGATCGACCAGGTGTTCGACTTCGCGCGGCTGCAGGAGGCCAAGGCACGCATGGAAGCCGCGAGCCATGTCGGAAAGATCGTCGCTGCGCATGCCGGTCGCACATTGACTTGCTCGCGATTCGAATGGGAGTCCAACCATGAAAGTGCTGAGCCTGGCTCTGGCGCTCGCCGTGGGTGCACTTGGCAGCCACGCAAGCGCACAGCCCGCTGCGTACCCGAGCAAGCCGATCCGGCTGGTGATCGGCTTCGCGCCGGGCGGCGCGGCCGACACCGTGGCTCGCGCGATGAGCGATGCATTCGGCAAGGCGCTCGGCCAGACGGTGGTGGTCGACAACAAGCCGGGCAACGGCTCGAGCATCGCCGCCGATCTGGTGGCCAAGTCAGCGCCGGACGGCTACACGCTGCTGATCGCCAGCCCGAGCAGCATCTCGGTCAACCCGGCGCTCAATCCGGCCTTGTCGTACACGGCGAAGGACTTGATCGCGGTCACCAAGATCACGACATCGCCGCTGGTGCTCGCGGTCAACCCCGCCACGGGCATCCACTCGGTGGCCGAGTTGATCGCGGCCGCCAAGAAGGACCCGGGCAAGCTCAACTACTCCACCTCGGGCAACGGCTCGGCGCCGCACCTTGGCGCAGCGCTCTTCAGCCAGCTCACCGGCGCGCAGATGACGCACATCCCGTATCGCGGCGGCAGCCTGGCGATCCAGTCGGTGATGGCGGGCGACACCCAACTCACCTTCGGCACGTCGCCGACGGTGCTGCCCCAGGCCAACGGCGGCAAGCTGCTTGCGCTCGCGGTCAGCACGCGCGAGCGCTCGGCGCTGGTGCCGGGTCTGCCCGGCATGAAGGAAGCGGGGCTGCCCGAATACAACCTCGAGTTCTGGTACGGCATGTTCGTGCCCGCGGGCACGCCAGCGGCCATCGTCAAGCAGATCTACGACGCCACGGTCAGCGCAATGCAGCAGCCCTCGGTGAAGGCGGCGCTGGCCCGCGAGGGCACCGAGGTGTCGCTGTCGGCGTCGCCCGAGCAGTTCAACGCCTTCCTCGCCGACGACGGCCAGTTCTGGGTCAACCTGGTCAAGAGCGCCAAGGTCAAGATCGAATGAAAACACCACGGCTCACGTTTTTGGGGTGAACTGGTAGATGAACGCCACGCCCGTGCCACCGCTTCGCATCGGCATCCTCCTCGGCGACGACATCGGCCACGAGATCGTTCCGGCTGCGGTCGAGATCAGTCGCGCCGCCGCCGACCTTTACGGCGTGGCGATCAACTGGCGTGCGCTGCCGATCGGCCGCGCCGCGCTCGACACGCACAGCCACACGCTGCCGCCCGAGACGCTCGAAGCGCTGACGATGCTCGACGGCTGGATCCTCGGGCCGATTGGCCACCGCGCGTATCCGAAGCAGCCCAACGCGATCAATCCGCATCCGATCCTGCGCAAGCGATTCAACCTGTTCGCCAACGTGCGGCCGACGCGCTCGTATCCCGACATCGGCTGCCTGCACGACAACGTGGACCTGGTGATCGTGCGCGAGAACAACGAAGGCTTTCAGCCCGACCGCAACATGCTGCTGGGATCGGGCGAGTTCAGACCCACCGACGAAATCACGCTGTCCGTGCGCGTGATCACGCGCACCGGCAGCCGCCGCGTCGCGCGCGCCGCGTTCGAGCTGGCGCGCCAGCGACGCAAGCACTTGACGGTCGTGCACAAGGACACCGTCTTCAAACTGGGCTGCGGCATGTTCGTCGAAGAGTGCCGCAAGCTCGCCGCTGACTATCCCGACGTTCGGGTCGACGACGTGATCGTGGACACCTTCGCGATGCGCCTGGTGCGCGACCCGCAGACGTTCGACGTGGTGGTCACGACGAACATGTTCGGCGACATCCTGTCCGACGAAGCGGCCGGCCTGGTCGGCGGCCTGGGCATGGCCCCGGGCCTGTGCATCGGTGACGGCGACGTCGCGATGGCACAGGCCACGCACGGTTCGGCGCCCGACATCGCGGGCAGGGGCCTCGCCAACCCGTACGCCATGATGGATTCGACCCGGATGATGTTCGACTGGCTCGGGCACCGCCGCGGCAACGAAGGCGCGGTTCGCATGGCTGCTGCGATGTCGGGTGCCATCACCGCAGCCCTGGCCGACCCGCGGTCGCGCACCGGCGACATCCGCGGCAAGGGCAATACCGCCACGATGACGCGGGCCGTGGTGCGCGGGCTGCGCGCGTGATCCACAAAGGGTCGAGCGAGTGCGCCACGGATGAGCAGGTGCCACAAAGAGGTTAGACCCGAGCGCATCCCCCGTTGATGCCGATGGCGCGACGGTGGTAGCTTGCATGGCTATTGGCAGAAACAACAGATGGAGACTCCATGAATCGTTCGACCTGGATCGCAGCCGTGGGCGTCTTCGGCGCCGCATTGACCTTTCCCGCTCTGGCCCAGACCGTGAAGGTGACGCCGCTGGGCGGCATCGACGGCGAGTTCTGCCCGCAGGATCGCGCGCTGGTCTTCGAGGACCCCAACGGCACGCGCATCCTCTACGACCCGGGCCGCACCGTCGCCGGCGCGGCTGATCCGCGGCTGGGCAAGATCGACATCATCCTGGTGAGCCACATGCACGGCGACCACGTGGGCAACGCGCACAACAAGGCGCCGAACTCGGGCAGCTGCGACAAGCCGGACATGTCGGTGTCGGCGCATGCCCAACTCCAACGCGGTGAACATCGCGCTCGCCAAGAAGTCGAAGATCGTGACCGGCAGCGAGATGCCGCCGTTCTTCGCGGCCAAGCTCAAGGCCAACGGCGGCGATCCCGGCCAACTCGATCCTCGCGCGCTTCGGCGGCAGCGTGACCGTGGGCGGCGTGCGCATCGCCACGGTCACGGCGCTGCACAGCAACGGCCTCGATCCCGACTACATCGGCGGCGACCTCGGCAAGGCGATGAAGGAGGCGGGCATCGCCGGCGACGTGGGCCTGGCCACCGGCTACGTGCTCGCGTTCAGCAACGGGCTGGTGGCCTACCTCTCGGGCGACACCGGCATCATCGCCGACCAGGAGCTGGTCGTGCGCGACCACTACGACGCGAAGCTCGCCGTCATGAACATCGGCGACGGCTTCACCACCGGGCCGGTCGAGGCCGCCTACGTGATCAACGACCTCGTGAAGCCCGCGTCGGTGATCGCCTCGCACGCGAACGAGGTCGGCACCGTGAACGGCAAGGTGCGCCCGGGCAGCAAGACCGAGGCCTTCATGAAGGCCGTGAAGGTGCCGGTGCACGTCCCGCTGTCCGGCAAGACGATGGAGTTCGACGCGCCGGCAAGTGCACGGCGGGTTGCTGACTTCGACAGGGGGTTTGCTCGCCGCTGGCCGCGCCGGTGGCCAGCACCACAGGCCCCGGGGTCAGTACAGTGTTTCCACGTGGCTGGCCAGTCGGTAGCCGACTCCGCGCTCGGTGACGATCAGCGCCGGATTCGCCTTGTCCGCCTCCAGTTTGAGCCGAAGCCGTCGGATCTGCACGTCGACCGTGCGGTCGTAAACCTCGGCCTCGTGCAGCCGTGACATGGACAGCAGCTGGTCACGTGACAACACACGCTGAGGCGCCCGGCACAGCGCGGCGAGCAAGCTGAATTCACCGTTGGACAGGTCCACCGAGGCCCCATCGGGGGACAGCAGGCGGCGCGTGCGCAGATTCAGCTCCCAGCCCGAGAAGCGAAACGCACGGCGCCTGTTGTCGCGCTCGGGCAGGGTGGCTTGCACCTGATAACGCCGCATCACGGCACGCACGCGGGCCAGCAACTCGCGGGGGCTGAACGGCTTGGTGACATAGTCGTCCGCGCCGAGTTCCAGGCCCATGACGCGGTCAGCTTCCTCGTTGCGGCCGGTCAACACCACGATCGGCACGGTGGCGCGCTCGCGCAGAGCGCGAGCCAATTGCATGCCGTCTTCTCCGGGCAGCTTCAGGTCCAGCAGCACCAGGTCGATCGCTTCCCTTTCGAACAGATCGAACATCTCGCGCCCGGACCTTGCCGCGCTGACACGCATGTCGTTTTTGCCCAGGTACTCGACCACCAGCTCGAGAACGTCGGGGTCGTCGTCGACCACGAGCACATGTGGGCAAAGAGAGCTGGCGCTCACGGCTTCGTTGCGCGCACGCCGCATCGACACCGTTGGCGTGGCACTGCCGAAGATCGTAGCGCATGCACGGCACGCGACACAGCGCCGTCGCCAGTCGAACGCACACATCGCCGGCCTGCTCGGTGCGGCCGACGATGAGGTAGTGTTGCGGTCGGCCAATCCAACGCATGGATCCTGACGTGCAGCCGCGCTCCAGCAAGCCCCACAGACCGTGGCTGATTGCACTGGCGCTGTGGTTGTCGATCGCCGCGGTCGCGTGCCTCTCACTGTGGCACCTGCGGCGCGATGCCGTGCGCAGCCAGACGCGCGAACTTGGCTTGCTGTCGCTCGCATTGACCGACGAGATCGACCGCGGCCTGCGCGGCGCGCAAGAGGGCCTGTACGCCATGCGGGCCGAGTTGCACGAAGGTCGCCTGCCGGTGACCGGGGCGCAGGCCACGCCATCGCTGCACACGCGCGCCGACCTGATGCCGCTGGTCGAGACGCTGTGGCTGGTGGACCGTGGCGGGCGCGTGATCGCCGCGTCGGACGCAACAGCCGCCCCCGATCTGGCGACGTTCTCGCCGGCGCTGGACAAGCTCGCCGCTGATGCGATTTCGTTGAGTCGCCCGTTCCGGGTCTCGGGCGCAAAGGAGCCGATGGTGGCGCTGGCCATTCGCATGAGCGACGCGCCAGGCACGTCGGACGGCTGGATCTTTGCAGCGCTGCCGGCAAGCACCCTGCTGGGTGCCTTTGGTGCGGCGTTGCCGGCCGCTGACGCGCGCATGGCGGTGTTCCGCAGTGACGGCGTGCGCCTGGCCGGTGCCAACGTGGCGCCGCCGACGCTCGACGAAGCCGGCGTGGCACAGCGGCTGGCCAATCGGCCCGACATGGAAATGCGCGAGTTCCTGGACAGCAGCGAGAACCTGGTGGCGCTGCACGACATTGCACGCTACGACATCAAGGTGTTCGTCTCGCGCGACATGTCGGCGGTGCTGATGTCCTGGCGCCAGTCGGCCGAGGGCGCCGGCATTGCGCTGGCCCTGCTGCTCGCCAGCATGGCGGCGCCTGTCTACCTGGTTCAGCTTGCCGATCGCCGCCGCGACGAGGCCCAGCTGGCGCTGCAGGCGCAGCTCGCGCGCTCAAGCAAGCTCGAGTCGCTGGGCACGCTCGCCGGCGGCGTGGCGCACGACTTCAACAATGTGCTCGCGAGCATCGTCGGATTCGGCGAGATGGCGCACGACGCCGCACCGCCAGGCAGCGACCAGGCACGGCATCTCGACAAAGTGCTGCAAGCGGCCTCACGCGGCAAGGCGCTGATCGAACGCATCCTCGCGTTCAGCCGCGGCGGCGCACGCACGTCGGCGGTGTTCGAACTGGCACCGGTGGTCGAAGAAGTGCTCGGCCTGCTGGCGGCGTCGTTGCGGCCCGGCGTCGTGCTGGAGCACGCGCTCGAGGCCGATGGCGCGCGCCTGCGCGGCGATCCCACACAGGCCTTTGAAGCCGTCACGAACCTATGTACCAACGCGATGCAGGCCATGCCGCAGGGTGGCATGTTGAGCGTTCGCTTGCGGCGCGAGCACGTGCCGGCACCGCGGGTGCTCTCGCACAGCGCACTGGTGGCCGGCGACTATCTGGTGCTGACGGTGGCAGACCAGGGTAGCGGCATCACGCCCAACGTGATGGAGCACCTGTTCGAGCCGTTCTTCACGACGCGTCGTGCGCAGTCGGGCACCGGCTTGGGCCTGGCCGTGGTGCATGGTGTGGTGGTCGAGGTCGGCGGTGCGATCGATGTGAAGAGCAGCCCGGGTCGCGGTGCGCGCTTCACGCTGTATTTGCCGGAGTGCACGGAGCCGCTCGGCGCTGCCGACTCGATGCTGAGTGCCTCGATGCGAGGGGCCGGGCAGCGGCTGCTGGTGGTCGATGATGAACCCGACTTGGTCGGCCTCGCCGTCGAGATGCTTCAGGGCCTCGGCTACGAGCCCGAGGGCACCATCGATCCCGCCGCCGCGCTGCTGGCGTTGCGCGCGCGCGCGCAGAGCTTCGCCGCCGTCATCCTCGACGAGGTGATGCCTGGCCTGAGCGGCATCGAGCTCACGCGGGCCCTGCGGGTGTTCGCGCCCGAGATGCCGGTGCTGCTGGTCAGCGGCTACGGCGGCGCACTGCTGGCCCAGCGCGCTGCCTCGGCGGGGGTCACGCGTGTGCTGACCAAGCCACTGCGACGTGTCGAGTTGGCCAGGGTGCTGGCCGAGGCCTTGGCCTGAGGCAGCGCGCCACATTGCATCTGTCACACGCCACCGCGCGGCTGTCACATGAGCATCGAGTGCGTCGGAAAACCTCCGGTGTCTCGAAGGAGTCTTCATGAGCAAACTGTCACGGCGGCGCACGGGCGCGCATTCCATGCCGCAAGACATCGTCAACGTGCCCGAGTCAATCGATTCCGGCGCTCGAGCGCAACCCCTGTGGCACGGCATCGATGCCACGGCGGGCGCGAGAAGCGTTGGCGCTGCCGAGCAGGCGATGAACCGCTATCAGAGCGAAGCGACGTCTGCGATGCGCCGCGCGCTGGCGTCTTTTCGACGCATGTGGCTGTGACCACGCCGGGTGACCAATCCAGCGCGACGGCGGCGACTCAACGCGGAGGCGACTCGTTCATGGACGCTCTCGACGCTTCAAGTGCCGGCGGCACTCGCGAGCCGGACGTGCGGGAGCCCTCGATTCCGGAGTTAGTCGCCGAGGTCTATGAGGTCGCGCCTGCCGCTGAGCGGGGCCATTTGCTCGAGCAGCTGCTGCGACCTTTGGGCGTGCTCTCGCTCTTCGCAGTGGCGGGTGGCATCTTTGCAGGCGTCAGATTTCGCGGCGGGTGGCCGGACCCGAAGGTTCGGATCGAGGACATTCAAAACGTCCGCGCGGACCATGTCGCTGCCCTGGTCGACTTTGCCCAGCAAGTCAGCGTCGAGACGGTCGATGGGCTGGCCCAGGTGCTGACGGCGTCGCCCGTCCTGTCGGCTTCGACAGCCGCGGCCATGCTGCTGACGGTGCTGCTGCAGCGCACGCGATCGCGTCATGCCGGTGCCCCGCCGATCGACGCCGCAGCGCGGCGTTCGAACTGAGCCGACTCGGCCCCGACTCGGCACGCGCAAGAAGCCATGTCCCGGATCGGTCCCCTCTGTGCAGCATCGGCCGGCGCAGCGCGAGTGTCGGCCAACGCGCAACCCGCCAGGATGGGCCAGGGCGAGCCGGGCGCAACCGTGGCACTTCAACCGGACGCGACGACGCACGCGTCGGCGCGCTTGCTGATCTGCGCTGGCGAAGACGACAGCGCGGGGCGCGGAATCCTTGCCGGCGTGCGTTCATGGCTGCGCTCGTTGCTCTCGCGCGGGCTGCGGCCGAATCGTCGGGAGCCAACCTGCTTGCATGTCGACGATTTGGAAGACCGGCCGCTCTTCGCTTCGGACGATGTCCGGGCGCCGATCGACATCCGTCTGCCGGCGGGTACCTACCACGTCACCGTTCGTCTGGGCCAATTGCATCGACGCTACACCGTGACGCTGCAGCATGGCGCCACCTTCGATCTGCATCTGCCTCTGACAAAGGGCCGCCAGTGAAGACAACCGTCAGCAATGGCGTGGGCACGATCACGCCCGAATCGGAAAACGCCATCACCGTGATTCCAGCTAGCGATCACGCCAGGCGGCTCGCCACGGCACGCCTTGCCGGCCCTTCAGCGTGCGATGGAGATGCCCTCAAGGGGCCAGCATTGCGTCGAGTTCGCCGTTGGCGACCAATTTGGACAAATCGTCGTACCCGCCGATCAGCGTGCCCTTGACGAACACCATCGGAAACGTCGGCCAACCGGTCCACATCTTCAACGCATTGCGGCGCCGCCACTGCGACAGGTAGCTGCCATGCTCGATGTAGTGGAACGATATGCCCGCTGCGGCCAACGCCTGCCGCGCCTTGCGCACCGACGGGTTCTGGCGCATGCCCACCACGACCACCGGGTGTGCGACCAGCGCGTCCTGAACCTCTTTCACCAGGGATTCATGGTGCTTCGCGACCCGCTCGCGAATGGCCGGGTGGATCTTCGATTCATCAAGGATGTGACGTGGCATCAGCGACCTCCGCGCACAGCAGCGTATCGCAAACGCGGAGTCGCCCACGTCGCCGTTCGCCGCGGCGACTCTTTGGCCCAGGTGCGTCGGCGCTCAGCCTCGCAGGACGCGATTGAACAGCGCCACGGTCTTGCTCCACGCCACCTTCGCCGCTGCCTCATCGAAGCGTGGCGTGGTGTCATTGTTGAAGCCGTGCTGAGTGCCGGGGAACTTCTGCATCTCGTAGTCGACGTGCGCGGCCTTCAACGCCGCTTCGTAGCCCGGCCACATGCCATTGATGCGATCGTCGTTCTCGGCAAAGACGATGAACATCCGCGCCCTGATGCCGGCGACCTGATCCGCGGCTGGCGCCGCGCCGTAGAACGGCGCGGCCGCGAGCACTTGTGGCACACGCGTGGCGAGCAGGTTGGTCATGCCGCCGCCCCAGCAAAAACCGACCACGCCGAGTTTGCCGTTGCCCCCGCTGATGCTGAGCGCGTAGCGCGCGCCGGCGAGGAAGTCCTCGGCCGTCTTTCGCGCATCGAGCTGGGCAAACAGGCCGCGCGCCTTGTCCTCGTCGCCGGGGTAGCCGCCGAGCGGCGTCAGCGCATCGGGCGCGACCGCGATGAAGTTGTCCACCGCCAGCCGGCGCGCAATGTCCTCGATGTGCGGGTTCAGTCCGCGGTTCTCGTGCGCAACCAGCACCACCGGCAGTGGCCCCGAGGCCTGCGCCGGCCGTGCCACCAGCGCGCGCACCTTGCCGTTGCCCGACTGGGAGTCGATCTGCACGACCTCGGTCTTGATGCGCGTGTCGGAGGGTTTCACCACCTGCGCCTGCGCGAACCTCGGGCTCAGCGCTTGCAGCAGGCCGGCGGCCGTGACGCCGCCAACGGCGAATCTGCCGGCGCCCTCGAGGAAGCCGCGGCGATCGATGAATCCGTGGACATACTGGTCGAACAGGCGCAGGACTTCGGGGTGGAAGTCGGCGGCGGTGAGGCGGCCGTGGGGGTCGTTCATCGGCGAATGGCTTTGAGTGGGCAGGCGCGCCGTTGTAGCGCGCCCGACTCCCTCACTTTCCTAACCCAGTCACTTCAATCTCCACACGGCGGTTCTTCGCCTGACCTTCCTTCGTGCTGTTGTCAGCGACCGGGTTGGCGTCGGCGGCCCCGATGGCGTCCATCTTCTTGGGGTCGGCGCCAAGGCTGACCAGGTAGTCGCGAACCACTTCCGCACGCTGTTTTGACAGCGCCGAGTTGTGCTCTGGAGTACCGGTGTTGTCGGTGTAGCCGACGACTCTCACCTTCTCGGCACTGCTCAAATCGGCCTTCGCCTTTTCGTTGTATGCGTTCAGTTGTTCTTTTCCCTCGGGTTTCAGTTCTGCCTTGTCGAAGTCAAAGAGGGCTGCTTCGTCAAATTTCATGACAGTGGGAGGCTTGGGTGCAGACGCTTTGGGCGGCTCCTTGTTGCAGCCTGACAAGGAAAAGGCAAGGAACGCGATGGCAAACAGAGGGGCCAGTAGCTTGAGTTTCATTCCTAGTGCTCCTATAGCATCGCCAGCACCCGCACGACATATCGCCCGAAGTCCCGAGGTCCGCGGCGTGTTCAAACTATTCGCTGACTCAGTTGCGGCGGATGAGGTCTTTCAAGAGACTACGCCTACCTGTCGACTCGGGCACCTCGGGCACGTACGGGATATGGCATCGGTCACCACAACACTTCAAGATAGGCAGGTCTGGCGTGACGGCAGTTGACCTGTATCAAAATTCTGCTGTCCTCTGGCGGACGCTCGAGCGCGGGCGTCAGGCCGATGAGGTCGTCCGCGCACCTACCTGCGTGCCAACGGGCGTCGTTTCCGCGGACTGGGCCTGCTAAGGACTCAGTCGGTGGCCTCAGCAGACAAGGAGAGACTTCATCCCGGTCGACGTCAAGCAAGACAGCAGGCAGGACGCGCGCGCCAGCCTCCCGCGCCCTACCGCCACCGCGGCGCGCGCTAGAGTCGCACTGTGGCGACCACACGGCCTCAATTCGCTTGGCGGCATTTGCACATGGGGGTGGCCTCGCTGTGCGCCGCGCTGGCCGTCGTGCCGAGCTGGGCGCAGGACTTTCCCAGCCGGCCCGTGCGCATCATCGTGCCGTTCTCGCCGGGTGGCGCGGTCGACGGGCCGACCCGCGTGGTGGCGCACGAACTGACCAAGCGGTTGGGGCAACAGGTGGTGGTCGACAACAGGCCTGGTGCCGGTGCCACGATCGGCACCGAGGCGGTGGCCAAATCCACTCCCGACGGATACACGCTGCTGCTGGCATCGCAGACCAATGCGATCAGTGCGACGCTGTACACCAAGCTGTCGTTCGACCCGATCGACGACTTCGCGCCGATCTCGCTGATCGGGCGCGAGCCTGGCGTCGTGGTGGTGCATCCGTCGCTGCCGGTCAAGACCGTGCAGGAGTTGATCGAGCTCGCCCGCAGCCGGCCCGGCCAGATCGACTACGCCTCGTCGGGCAACGGCAGCGGGCAGCACCTGTTTGCGGCCCAGCTGTTTTCGATGGCGGGAGTGCAGCTGAACCATGTGCCGTATCGCGGCAGTGGCCAGGCGACAACCGATCTGATCGCTGGCGTGGTCAAGGTCGGCGTGCCGGGACTGGCGGGCATGCTGCCGCACATCCGGAGCGGCAAGCTGAGGGCGCTGGCGATTACCGGCTCGCACCGTTCGCCGCAGCTGCCCGACGTGCCGACGCTCGCCGAATCGGGGTACCCCGGCTATTCAGCCTACGTGTGGCTCGGGCTGCTGGCGCCGAAGGGCACGCCCGCGGCGATCATCGACATGCTGAACCGCGAAGTCCTGGCCGCGTTGGGCACGCCCGAGGTCAAGGGCTACATGGCCAACGCGTCGATCGAGGCGCTCGGCTCCACACCCGCTGAGTTCGGCGCGTACTTCCGCGCCGAACGAGACACCTGGGCCCGCGTGATCCAGACCACCGGCGCCAAGCTCGACTGAAGAGCTTCGCGTCGCCCGCAACCACGACAGACACTGCCGACCCATGAGCACCCCCGTCACGGCCCACGAGCACTGGACCCACAAGAAAACTGCGGATGGCGACGTGCGCCTGTTCATGTGGGAGAAGTTCATCGACTCGCCGCAGGACAAGCCGGCCGTGCTGTTCGTGCACGGATCGTCGATGGCCTCGCAGCCGACCTTCGACCTCACGGTGCCTGGTCGGCCCGATTCGTCGGTGATGGACTGGTTCGCGCAACGCGGCTTCAGTTGCTGGTGTGTCGACATGGAGGGCTATGGTCGCTCCGACAAGCAGCGCGACATCACCTGCGACATCGCCAACGGCGCCGACGACCTGGCCGCGGCCACCGACTACATCGTTCGCACACGGGGGATCCGCAGTTTCCTGGCCTATGGCATCAGCTCGGGCGCTCTGCGCGCGGCGCTGTTTGCGCAACGCCACCCGCAGCGCGTGTCGCGGCTGGCGCTCGACGCCTTCGTCTGGACGGGCGAAGGCAGCCCGACGCTGGAGCAGCGGCGCAAGAAGTTGCCGGAGTTCCTGAAGGCAAAGCGCCGCCCGATCGACCGCGCATTCGTGCGCTCGATCTTCGAGCGCGACCATCCCGATTGCGCCGATGCGACGACGGTCGAGGCCTTTGCCGACGCCATCCTCGCGCTCGATTCGTCGATGCCCAACGGCACCTACATCGACATGTGCTCCAAGCTGCCGGTGGTCGACCCGCTCAGGATCACCGTGCCCACCCTCGTGATGCGCGGCCAATTCGATGGCATCGCCGGCATGGGCGATCTGCTGTCGTTCTTCGACAAGCTGCCCAACCCGGACAAGCAATTCACCGTGATGTCCGGCATCTCGCACGCCAGCTTCCAGCAGAAGAACCACCTGCTCGCCTACCACGTGCTGCACGGGTTCTTCACCCATCCGGCGCTGGTGTATACGAGCCATTAGTTAGGACTTGTTGCCCCGTCTGCTTTGGCAATCGCTGTCGGAGCGGCGCGAGGTCGCGCAGCACGGGCGTTCGATCACGAGCCTCAGCATGGTCATCTTCTTGCCGTCTGCCAAGTGCTGAGGGTGAACACAATGGCCGCCGCCAGGCAGACAATGCGTGTCATGAGCGAGGTCTTCATCGGGCTCTCCTGGATGTGCGCAGAAGCGCGTTCTTGATGGATGGACTGTCCGACGTGTCTGGAGGATTGCCGGGTGCTGGCTTTCGGACCCTTCGAATTGCACCTTGAACAACGCCGTCTGCTGCTTGACGGCGTGCCCCAGGCCATCGGGGCGAGAGCATTCGACGTGTTGCTCGCCCTGGCCCAGCGGCGCGATCGGCTCGTCACCAAGACCGAGCTGCTGGACCTCGTCTGGCCGGGTGTGGTGGTCGAGGAAAACAACGTGCAGGTGCACATCAGCAGCCTGCGCAAGCTGCTCGGACCTCAGGCCATCGCGACCGTCCCCGGACGGGGCTATCGCTTCGTGGCGCCATTGCGCGACGTACCCGCCGCGCTGGCGCGCTCGGTCGAATCATCCGGGGCGCGTGGCTCGCAGCTCGGCCCATCAGTGCCGGAGACAGCTGCGGCGACGAACCTCCCGGCGAACATTCCAGTGCTGCTGGGACGCGAAGACGACTTGCGCTTGCTCGGGGCCCTCGTTGAATCTCACCGGCTCGTCACCGTGGTCGGCGCCGGCGGCATTGGCAAGAGCAGGCTCGCGCAGGCAGTGGCACATGCCCGGATCGGTCGCTGGTCGGACGGCGTGTGGATGGTCGAACTCGCGGGCCTGGCTGATGCCGCGCTATTGCCGCACGCCATAGCGCAGCCTCTGGGCCTGCACGTTCCCGAGGGCGATGCCAGTGTCCAGGCTCTCGCCGACGCGCTGGTAAATAAAGAGATGCTGCTCGTCGTCGACAACTGCGAGCACCTTGTCGAACCGGTGGCGACCTTGGTCGACCGCATGCTCAAGGCCGCCTCGGGGCTGCGCGTACTGGCCACCACCCAGGAACCGTTGCGATTGGCCGTCGAACAGCAGTACCGGGTCGATCCGCTCGCCGTGCCACGCGACGCTTCCGAGGCGGGTGCACGTGGCTTCGGCTCGCTGGCTCTGTTCGAGTCACGCGTGCAATCCGCGGAGCCTCGCTACACGCTCACCGAGCAGGATCTGCCGTTTGCCATCGACCTGTGTCGGCAACTCGACGGACTTCCCCTTGCCATCGAGCTCGCTGCCGCGCGCGTCTCGATGATAGGCCTGCGCGCGGTGCACGAGCGGGTGCGCGAAAGATTCCGGCTCTTGACTGCCGGCGCCCGCACGGGGCTGCGGCGACACCAGACGCTCAGGGCGACGATGGACTGGAGCCATGGCCTTCTCAGCGAGGCGCAGCGCGTCGTCTTCCGGCGCCTGGGGGTGTTCAGCGGCGGCTTCACGATCGAACTGGCGCAGGCTTTGTGCGTGGACGACGAGCTCGACGAGTGGGTGGTGCTCGAACAGTTGGCGACATTGGTGGAAAAGTCGCTGGTCATGGCCGATGCCGGCGAGCCTGTTCGGTACCGCCTGCTCGAGTCAGCGCGCGCCTTCGCACTGGAGCAGCTCACTGCCGCCGGCGAGACCGCAACGCTGATGCAGCGTCATGCGGTCACGATGCTGAAGTTCCTACAGCATGCCGACGATGGCAACATGGACAGCACGCTTCGCACCGACGCGTATGCGGCGCTGGTGTTGCCCGAGCTGGACAATCTGCGCGCAGCGTATGCCTGGGCCGCGGGCGATGGCGGCGCTCGCGCAATCGCGATCGGCTTGGCCGCACACGCCGGTCCGCTGATCGACTACAGCACCGAGATCTCCGAGTGGCTGCTGAGGCAGAGAGGGTACTTGCAGCCGGGCGTCGTGGACGATCCGACCATCGCGCGCTTCTGGCGCGCGATGGCCGCGATCAACATGCTGGGCACGCTGACCACTGCCGAGTTGCTCGACGCCGCGCAGCGCGCGTCGACCTATTACCGCGTGCTGCGCAGGCCCCGGCGGCTCTTCTCTGCGCTGCGCCTGGTCGCCATATGGCTGAGAAGTCGCGGGGACATTGGCGGCGCGCACGACGCGCTGGACGAGGCCGCGTCGTTGATCGAACCCGACTGGGCTGCCGAATTCCGCATCGTCATTCTGCGATTTCGGGCGTGGACAAGCCGGCAGATCGGGCACGGCGAAGTTGCGGAAAGCTTGTACCGCGAGGCGATCCGGCTTGCCCGGGATGCCGGTGATTGGCGCCTTGAGGTGATCGAGCGCACCAATGCCTGCGACTTGCGCTGGGAGCTGGGTCAGCACGACGAGGCCGCGCAAGAACTGCTCGAATTGGTTCATGCACTGCGTCGGCGGCCAGTCTCTGACTACGAGCTGGTCGAGGTCAAGACCATGCGCACTTGGGTTCTCGCCGAGAGCGGTCGGCTCGACGAGGCCACCGACGCGGCACGCGAGGCGCTGCCGGTGATGCGACGGATGCCAAAATTCAGACTCGAGGGCTGCGCGTATCTGCTGTGGAAGCTGGGCCGGCCCGAGGCGGCGGCGCGCGTGCTGGGCGCCCGGGCCGCTCGCGAACGCACCGGTCGCGAGCTGTACCAAATCAACGAGGATCGGATGGCGCGAGCGACGCTGGGCGCCCTCGAGGCGAGGCTGCCACCGGAAATGCTGTCCGCCGAGATGTCGCTGGGCGAGAGCTTGATATTTTCCGACGTCTGCGCGCTGCTGGTGGACGCGCTGTCTGGCGTTGCGCGTGAGGATGGCCGGCCGGCCTTCAATACTTGAGAACACCCCAAGGCGTGTGGACCCGCGAGCCCCGTGGCTGAGCTGTTCGCAGCCAGCAGGTCGGACCCAGGCCTGAGGGTCGGCAGTCGAACAGATGGATCGACGAACCGGTCCCGTTGATTGATGCGTCAGCGCCTCGGTTCGTGGTGCAATGCGCCCGACCGGCAGGCCGTTCGAGGCCAACCGGCAGCGACGGAGGTGCACACGATGGTCGAGCCTGAGTCGTTCGAGAAGCTCGTCGAGAAGCGTCGGCAGGCGCTGGACTCGGCCGACGTGCCGCCGGCCAACGGCCAGCGCATCTGGGGGCTCGCGCTGTCCGGCGGCGGCATCCGCAGCGCCACCTTCTGTTTCGGCCTGCTGAAGGCGCTGGCGCAGCAGAAAATGCTGCTGCGCTTCGACCTGCTGTCCACCGTGTCGGGCGGTGGCTATGTCGGCGCGACTCTGGGTCGCCTGCTCAGCCGGGCCAAAAGCGCTGCCGACGTGAAGGCGGTGGCCGCGGCATTCGGCGACGCCGACGGCCGCTGGTTCACCTGGTGGCTGCGCGCCAACGGCCGCTACTTGATCCCGCGCGGCGCGAAGGACACGACGTTCGCGATTGCGCTGTACCTGCGCAACCTGACCAGCGTGCACTTCGAGCTCGGCCTGATCGCGCTGCTGCTCGGCGTCGCGCTTGCGCTGTTCGACCTGCTGGCCTGGGGCGCACTGGGCTACCTGGGCTACGCGGCCGACTGGTTCTTTGACGCGGCGCGCTACGTGCCCCAGTGGCTGCCCGCGGTCGCGCTGCTGTTGCCCGTGGTGATGCTGATCGGCGCCGTCGAGGCCAGCGCGTACTGGTGCATCCCCTGGCTGACCGACCCCACGCTCAAGCGCTGGCACGCGCTGTCGTACTGGGGCGCCGGCGTCGTCTGCGCCCTCTCGCTGCGGGCCTTTCACGGCTGGCTCGACACCGTGCAGACCGACGTCGGCGCATCGCTGCGCAGCGCGTTGTGGTGGGCCGCGATGATCATCGTGGCCGCGTGGCTGTTCTCGATCCCGATGGCGGCTTACGTGCTGCAAGGGGCCGAAGAGTACGAGCCGGACCCGCGCCTGCGCGCAGACCTGGCGCGCAACCGGCTGACGCGCTGGATCGCCAACGCGCTGCGCGCCGGGGCCGTGGTGGTGCTGGTCGGGCTGGTTGACCGTTTCGCCTGGTTTCTCGCCTTCGAGGCGTCGCCCGCCGCGCAAGCCGGCGCGGGGTTGGCACTGGCCGCGTTGGCGGCCATCGTGCGCTCTGTGCTGCCGTCGATCGCCAATCTGCTGCAGCAGCGCGCCAAACCGCCGCCGCTGATCATCGGGCGCATTGCCGGCTACGCGCTGACGTTCTTGCTGTGCTCGTGGTGGGTGTCGCTCGTGCACCGCGCCGCGCTCGGTGCGGCGTTCCAGCGCCACAGCCCCAATTTCACCGCCACGCTGGTGGTGCTGGCGGTGATCGGCGTGCCGGTGATCGCCTATCTGTTGCTGACCGGACGCAACCTCAAGTTCCTGAACCTGTCGTCGCTGCACGCGTTCTACTGGGCACGCCTGGTGCGCAGCTACCTGGGGGCCGCCAACAGCATGCGCTTCAAGGGCGCGGCACAGCTCGGTGCCATCGACGAGTTGCCGCGTCCGATGCCCGTGTCGCCGACCCTCATCGGCGTCAGTGACATCCAGCGTGACGACGACATCGCCTTCGGCCAATACGCCCCGCAGCGGCACGGCGGGCCGATCCACATCGTCAACGTCTGCGTCAACCAAACGCGCGACCCGCGCGGCGGCCTGTTCAATCAGGACCGCCGAGGTCTGGCGATGAGCATCGCCTCCAGCGGGCACATGCGCGTGTCGCAGGAGGCGTGGCAACCGTTGGCGCCCAATGCGTTGACGTTGGGCCGATGGACCGCGATCTCCGGGGCCGCGATCGCGCCGGGCCTGGGCAGCCTGTCGCGCGGCGGCATCTCCGCGTTGGCCATGTTCGCCGGCCTGCGGCTGGGCTACTGGTGGAACAAGGACGAAGCGCCGAACGAACCGACCGCGACCACGCGGCCCTCGCTGCTGGCCAAGTCGGCCGGGCTCGTGCGCGAGACGTTTGGCATATTCCGCGGCGCCGACCGTCAGGACTGGTTCCTCACCGATGGCGGCCACTTCGAGAACACCGCGGCCTACTGCCTGCTCGCGCAACGCGCCGAGATCATCGTCCTGGCCGATTGCGGCGCCGATCCGGAGTATGCGTTCAAGGACCTCGAGAACTTGGTACGCAAGGCGCGAATCGACCTGCAGGCCGAGATCTCGTTCCTGCGGCCGAAGAAGAAGCCTGCTGCGGTGGCGACGAGCGCGCCGGCGCTGGCCGCCCCATGGCCTCATGAGATGAAGGTGTTCGGCTCGCTCAACGACTTGGCGTCGCCCACGTCAACGTGCTGCCTCGCGCTCGCGCGCGTCGATTACCGAGGCGGCGAAGACAAGCAGGCGATTCTGATCGTCGTCAAGCCCAACGTGTCGGACGGGTTGCCGGTCGACCTGGTGAACTTCAAGGCGCACAACCCGGTGTTTCCGCAGGAGGCCACGGCCGACCAGTTCTTCTCCGAGGCGCAGTGGGAGAGCTATTACTCGCTCGGCAAGTTCCTCGGCGGCCAGCTGACGCGCGAGTTCGTCGAGAGCCTGCCCGACAAGTGGAGCGAGTACTTCGAGGCTGACGAGCAGTCTGCGCTCGAAGCGTCGGACACGAAGTCGAAGACCGAAGCCGACAAGGCGGCCTCCGCATCGGCACGCCTGCCCGCGCGCATCGGCGCGGCCACCGCGGTCGGCGCGACACTCGGCCTCGGCGCGGCGGCGACGCTCGGCGTGTCGTTGTGGCAGGCGATCGACAGCTATCGCACCGCGTCGGCCAAGCAAGTGGCCGACGAGCGCGCGGCGCTGAAAGAGCTCACCGACCTGTGGGCCAAGGTGCTGCCCGCGGCGTCGCCGGCCTCCGGCGTCGCGAGCATCGGCGCGCTGGCCTCGGCGATCGTGCGGACGGCCGATACGCTGTGCCCGGCCAACGAAGCGGGTTGGTTCCAGAAGTCGGTGGTCGCCGAAACGGTGTACCAGTCGGCGCTCAGGCAATGTGCGAGCCTTGACAAGAACGACCGGCCGCAGCCATGCACGGCCCTGCTGGAGGCGGCGCACCCCACGCTGCAGAGCAAGCTGCCCGATTGCCTGGTGCCGCAGGAGGGCTTGACGCTGGCGATCCCACCGCCGCGCTACTGGGTGTTCGACTACGCCGTCGATGCGCCGTTCGCGAACGCGCACCCGTGCGACCCGTTGGCGTTGGAGCGCAAGGTCGCGGACGACAAGTACCGCTCGGGACGGTTGAAGCTCGATGCCGCCTACAGCAGCGACCCCAGTGACATCGCCGCGGTCACGCCAAAGGAGTGCGGCGCCAGGGCGACCAAGGTGGCGCAGCTGCTGGCATCGTTCACCGGCGTGCGCGAGCCGCTGGACGACACGCTCGCTGCCATCGCACAGCAGCCTGCCGCCGACAGGTCCGCGCCAGAGAAGCCGGCCGCGCCTCAGCCGCCGCCGCCCACCGGCGTGGTGACGCAGGTCGACAAACCCGAGCCCTCGACCGCGACGGGGCCCATCGCGGCCAAGCCCGCGCCCACTGCGAAGCTCGACATCAAGCTGTGCGAAGGCCGCACGGTCTACATCCAGATCTACGGGCCGCAGCAGCGCGACGAGGCACGGTCCTACCGCGAGCCCTGGCGCCAGCTCGGCGCCTCGGTGCCGCCGATCGAGGACGTCACTGCGTCGGCGCGTTCTGCGGGCCGCGCCGCCGCCAGCCCGGTCGCCAGACCCACCGTGCGCGTGCACGACGCAGCCTCGCGCGATTGCGCGAAGGCATTGGCCGAGGCGGTGGGCAAGAGCGGCTGGGTGGTCGAGTCGCTGTCGCCGCGGCTGCGCGCGACGCCGGGCGTGGTCGAGGTGTGGATTCCGCCGGCGGAGAAGGCGTCGGCCAACTGACTTCAACTCTGGAAGCACGGATTCCGGCAGTAAGCTGGCCGCAAGACAGGTTCAGGCTTTGCAGATGGACCTGATGTCGATGCGTCCGCTGGCGCGTGGCGGTCGTAGGTGCCAGAGGTCTGTCTACTCTGGAGTGCGACTTCGATGCATAGGTTTCCTTCTTTCGCGCCGTTCGCCGTTCTTGCCGCTCTATTCACGGGCTGTGCAACCTCACCTCCTGTTGCAATGCCGAGCGTACCGGCCTCGCTCCAGGCCCCGCCTGGTTCCCACCTTTATCTCGAAGCCCTTGCATCGGGAGTGCAGATCTACGAGTGCTCCATGCGTCCCGATTCAGCTTTTGAATGGGCGTTCAAGGCGCCGGAGGCGACTCTTTCGGATCGCGCCGGGCACCCGCTGGGCAAGCACTACGCCGGCCCGACGTGGGAAGCGAACGACGGCAGTGCCGTGAGCGGTGAGATCAGGGCGCGCGATCCGGGCCCAACCGCGACGGCAATTCCCTGGCTGTTGCTTGGCGCCAAGTCGCACTCGGGAGCGGGTACGTTCGCCGATGCGACGTTCGTCCAACGCATTGCCACTGTCGGAGGCGTTGCGCCGGCGGTCGGCTGCGATGCGTCGACACTCAAGCAACAGGCACGTGTGCCGTACTCAGCCGCCTACATCTTCTACCGCTAGCCGCAAAGTCGAACTGGGCCCAATGGTCGAGGGTCGCCTATTGCGCCGACGACACCTGACCATTCTCGACAATCACCTTCTGCCCAACCATCATCTGCGCGTCCTGCGTGACCGCGCGGGTACTGCCATCGTCCATGCGGATCTGGAGCTGATAGCGGGTGGTCGATTTGTAGCGCTTTTCGGCCTCGTTGCCGGCCAGCCCGCCGCCGACGGCGCCAACCACGGTCGCCACGTCCTTGCCGCGTCCGCCGCCCACCTGATGACCGAGCACGCCGCCGAGCAGCACACCCGCCACCGCGCCGACCCCCTTGGACTCGCCCTTGACCTCCACCGGAGTGACGGCTTCGACCGTGCCGCAGACGGCGCACACCGGCATGGGCGGTAGCGGAGGTGGTGGTTGCTGCGCCACCTTCTCGACCGGCGCGGCGCTGACCGGGGCCGGCGCGGCGGCGACTTCGGTCGCATGCTTCTTGGGCGCCTTGGCTGCGGCGGGCTTGACCGGTGCCCGGGACGCCGCCGGCTCGGGCGCGGGCGCCTCGGCCGCCACCGCCGCGACGGGCGCGGGAGCCGGCGCCGCCGGCGCGGCCACCGGTGTCGGATTGGCCGGAGCGGCCGCTTGGGGTGCGGGGCTGGGGGAGCAGGCGACCAGCACGGCCGACAGCACGGCCACCGGCAGCAGCGCAGGCCGTGATGGGATCGTCGAGGCAGCCTTCATGCTCACTCCTTGAACCAGGGCCGGGATTGTCGCCGGTCGGCGCCAGCCCCATGGGTTCTAAGGCGATGCGATACGGTCGCACGGCGGCCTGCAGCGACCTCAGCGTGCGGCGTCGTCCGGGCTCCCGCGCGGCCACTGCGTCGCTCAGCAGACCGAGCACTCAAGTGGACACGCGGTGCCGGTCGCCGATCAGGACTTGTTCCCGACGCCGTTCGTCCGGCACATCACGGTTGCGCGGCTTGATCCCGGCTCGGCGCCACGCTGTTCGTGGCGACGCTCTCTTCCGCGTTCACAAGCATGGCCGTCACCACATTGGCGGGGGCACGCGCAACATCCATCGGATCCACGGTGCCGACAAATTTCCAGCCGACCGGCAGCTTGACGAAAACGAAGCCGGTCGGTGGGTCGATGAAGACGGTGTAGTCGGCGACCACCCGCGCCACCTTGTCGGCACGGGACACGGCGGGCGCGAGCGCACACAATGCGGCGATCGAGGCGGCGAGGAACTTGCAGGTCAGCGTGTTCATGGGGTCCTCTCGAATGGAAAGATGGCGCGACCAGGGCACCTCATTCGCCGCGGTCTTGCGCAGAGATCGAACCGACGCGCTGCAGCGCAAACTGTTGGGCCAGCGTGCTCCAGCGTTGCAACTGGCCGTTGGTGGCCGACCAGTCGGAACCGAACAGCGCCGGGCCGTGCATGACCATCGCCAGCGCCAGCGACGCCGCTGCGGGGTCACCGGCATCGGCCAGGTCGGCGTAGCGTCCGTACGCGTCGGCGTAGCGGCGGGCGAGGAACAGCGAATGAACAGTCTCAATCGGTGCCAGCGCCGGTGCCTCGCGCAGGCGAGCGCCCGAAGGCCGCGCTGGCGCACCGGCTTGGGCAATGCGCGCGGTCGCGACCAGGGTGCTCGCGGCGGTAGCGGCCAGCGCGAATGCAAAGGTCGTTGCCAGCAACAGGCGGGGTCTCGGCTTCATCGTTGTCTCCTGTGTCGATCGGGGACGCCCACGTTGGCGCGTGGGCAGCACTTTCATGCCGGGCGCCCTGGCGCGTCTTGAAGCGGCGATGAAACGTTCTCCATTTCGTTGAAAGCGCTAAGCTGGCCACCGCCATGGACACGCCGGCCACCGATGCACCGCTGCGCTTCGGGAGCTTCGAATTGCAGAGGCGCGAGCGGCGCCTGTTGGTGGACGGCCAAGTCGCGACGCTGGGCGCGCGCGCGTTCGACGTGCTGGTTGTCCTGATCGAGCGACAAGGCCGTCTCGTCGACAAGGCGACGCTGATGGATCTGGTCTGGCCAGGTCTGGTCGTGCAGGAGAACAACCTGGCGGCGCAAGTCAGTGCGCTGCGCAAGCTGCTCGGCGACGGCGTCATCGCGACCATCCCCGGGCGCGGCTACCGCTTCGTCGCGCGCCTCTCGTCAGAGCCGGCAGAGGCCGTTGCGCGGACGGTGCCGGCCGTCACACCAGCCGCCCCGGCATTGCGCACCAACTTGCCGGTCGAGCTGCCGGCATTGCTCGGCCGCGCCGATGAGCTCGCCACGCTCGGCGCGCTGGTCGACCGCCACCGGCTCGTCAGCGTGGTCGGCGCCGGCGGCGTTGGCAAGTCGCTGCTGACGCAGCATCTGCTGGCGACACGTCGAGACGTTTACCCCCATGGTGTCTGCTGGATCGAGCTCGGCGGAGTGGCGGATGCCGAGGCGCTGCCCGGCGCAGTGGCCGCCGCGCTCGGTATCGAAAGCGGTGCGGGCGACACGATGGCCGCATTGGTGGATGCAGTGCGGCCGCTGACCCTGCTGCTCGCGCTGGACAACGCCGAGCACCTGCTCGCCCACGCGGCCTCGCTGTGCCAGGCGCTTCACGACGCGGTGCCCGGCCTGCGCCTGCTCGTGACGAGCCAGGCTCCGCTGCACCTGGCCGCGGAGCGGGTGCTCAGGATCCAGCCGCTGGCCGTGCCTGAGCGCGGGTTGCCGGCAGCGCAAGCGCTGAGCTTTCGGGTCGATCGCGCTGTTCGTCGAGCGGGTGCGCGCATTCGACCGACGCTTCGAGCTTGCCGACACGAACGTCGCAGCGGTGATCGAGTTGTGCCGCGCGCTCGACGGCCTGCCGCTCGCGATCGAGCTTGCCGCTGCGCGGGCGCCGCTGCTCGGCGTGGCGCGGCTTCTGGCCTCGATGCGCGATCGTTTCGCGCTGCTCACCCAAGGGCGCAACCGCGCTGCGCCCGAACGCCAGCGCACCTTGCATGCCACACTCGAGTGGAGCCATGGACTGCTCGACGAGCGCGAGCAGCGGGTGTTCCGGCGCCTGGGCGTGCTGGCCGGCAGCGCGTCGCTGGCCATGATCGAGGCGCTGCTCGTCGATGGTGATGACGACGTCTGGGCCGTGCTCGACGCACTGGACACGCTGGTCGACCGCTCGCTGGTCGCGGTGTTGGCGCCGAGCGAGGCTGGCGAGACGGAGCCACGCTACCGGCTGCTCGAGACGCCGCGCGCGTTCGCGCTCGAGTGCCTCGATCGCTCCGGTGAACGCGCCACACTGCAGCGGCGCCGCGCACTCGCGGTCGCCGCAATACTCGATGCTGCCTACGACGAATACTTCAGCGGCCGGGTCGGGGCCGACGATTGGCTGCACCAGCGCGAGCCCGATCTCGACAACGCCCGCGAGGCGCTGCACTGGGCCCGCGCGGCGGGCGACACCGAGCTCGAGTTGCGCATCGGCACCACGATGCTGCGCGCACTGCCGCCGTCGCTGCACCCCGAGCGCCTCGCGTTGGCCGACGCCGTCGAGGCGCGTGTGGTCGAGCAGCTGCCGGAGGCGCTGCAGATGAAGGCGTGGATCGAGCTGAACTGCGTGCTCGCCGACCCCCGCAAGGCACGCAGCCGGGCCGCAGCCGACCGCGCGCTGGCCATTGCGCGCCGCCTCGATCCCACGCAGCCCGACCGCTTTGCGCTCTACCACGCGCTGGCCCGGGCGGCGAGCGCCGCTGCGCAGACCGACGACCTGCCGGCCGCGCGAGGATTGCTCGCTGAAATGCAACCCCTCGAAGACCCGGCGTGGCCGCCGCAGCGGCTGCTGTGGGGAGCCGAGGCGGCACAGTGGGTCGCCCGCATGGGCGGCGACACCGCCGAGGCCTTGCAAAGCGGGCGACGCCTGCTCGCGCTGGACCGGGCCCGCGGCAGCCACGCGTCGATCGCGACGGGCAACCTGATCGATGCCGAGCTCGCGGCTGGCCACGCGCAGGCCGCGGCACGTCTCGGCGACGAACTGGTGGAGTCGCTGCGCCGCACGCGCCACGAATACAGCCTGGCTTTCGCGCGCATCAACCTGCTGGCCGCGCTGCTGGCACTGGACGACGCGGTGCAGGCGCGCGTTGTGGCCTGCGAGGCATGGGCGCGCGCCGCCGCGTTCGAGCTGCAGCACGTTGCGGCGGCCTACCTGGCGCTGCTCGCGGCCATCGAGGGGCGGCCGCGCGCAGCCGTGCGGCTGGCGGCGTATTCCCAGGCCTTGTACAGCGCGCGCAATGAGGCCCGCGAGCAGAACGAAACCGCAGCCACGCAGCGGGCACTGCAACTCGCGCGGCACTCGCTCGACGACGCCACGATCGTGCGGCTGCAGGCCGAGGGCACGGCGCTAAACGATGCCGAGATCGACGCCGTCGCATTCGCCCGCGACGACGCACCGTGATTGCGATTTTCAACGTGGCCAGAGCAACGATCGAGGCTGATCTGCCGTTGCCCGGTCGATCTTGACTGGTGACGAGCGTCCGCTGGCAGAGCAGGCCAAAGCAACGCGCCCTCTGGAACAACTGAGGTCTGCGAATGCTCCGTCGATGCTGGCAAGCCTGCAGCTGGCGGGTCGGGGAAACATCAAACTGGGTCAATGCGCTACCTTCTACCCCCATGCGCTGGATCAAGAGCCCGACCTGGGACTTCGTTTGGATCCTCAATGCGGTGTGGTTGGCCCCACTGGTCCTTCTGCTGGCGCAGGGTCACGACGATGTGCGCACCAGTCCAGTGGACGGGCTGTACTTCGCCCTCACGGTGCCTCTGTGGTTCGGCCACCGCGTCTCGTCGGCCTGGCTGGCCTACGCGACCCCGGCCTACCGCCCCCTGCTCGCCACGCAGCGGCTGCGCTTCGTGGTGGCCCCTTTGGCCGTCGCCGTGGCCTGCTTCGCCGTGCTGCTGGCTCCCGAGAGCGTGTTGCCGATGTCCCTCACCGAGCGCGTGGTCTGGCTCGCCGTCCTGGACTACCTGCTGGTGAGTTACCATTTTGCCGCCCAGCACTTCGGGCTGCTCAGTCTCTACCGCGCGCGCGCGGGACGAGCCGCGGACGCGACTACGCGACGGCTCGATCGGTGGTTCGCGCTTGTCGTGGGCGGCGGTTTCGTCGTGCTGGCGGAGGCGCTGGCTGGATCGATCGCCTTCCAGGACCGCTGGATCGACCCGCTGCTGGGAGCGGTCGCGTCCGACCTGTTCGCGCGCACATTACATGACGGCGGCATCGCCCTCGTCGTGATCCTGACCGCCCTGATGCTGCGCGCCGAACTGCGCTCGCAACGCCCGTCGCTGCCGCGCGTGGCCTACGTCCTCGGCGTCTCGGCCATGGTGCTGTTCGCCTTCCTCGCGCGCGACCCCTTCCTGTTCGTCGTGCTGTGGAGCGTGCAGCATTGGAGCGCCGCGATGGGGCTCGCCTCGCTCGCGGCTTCCGGTGGAACCCAGGAGTCCGGCGCGCACTGGCAGCGGCTGCTGGCACCCATCAATCGGCGCGGCTGGGCTGTGCTGCTCGTGCTCGCCGTGGTCTCCACCCTGCTGCTGCCGGTGTTGGAGGTGGAGGCCGTGTCCGACCCATACGTCTACGCCGACCGCATCTTCGGCGCCGCGGCGTGGTGGCTGCGCTCATCGCCCTTCGTGCCAGCGCTGCTGGCCCTGGGCTTTGCGAGCGGATTCATCCACTACCTGCTGGATCGCGCTGCCTTCCGCTTCTCCTCGCCCGACGTGAGGCAAGCGGCTCGCGGCCTGCTGTCGGCCTCAAGCGGCGAGCGGCTTGAGCGTGGCCCCGTTTCGCCACTGAGCAAGGACATTGAGCCACGTCTGCAGTAGCTTGAGGAAGAGCGAGTCGCTGCGATTGCCAGCCCTGGATTCCAATCAGGGGCCGCGGCCGGGCACTCTGATTCGGGCGCGATACAGGCTGTGGGTGGCGGTGATGAACAGGCTGCAGCGGTCTGCCTCACCCCAGGTGAAGTTGGCCGCGCTCTCCGGCACGTGGATCACGCCCAGGCACTTGGCCGCACGGTCGAACACGTGGATGCCGCCGGGTCCGGTGCAGTAGAGGTTGCCCTGGCCGTCGATCTTCATGCCGTCGGGCGCGCCTGGACCCTTGCCCGATACTTGCGCCCAGAGGCGGCCGGCGCTCACTGTGCCGTCGGGCGCGACGTCGAAGACGCGGATGTGCTGGCGCTCGGTGTCGTTGACAAAGAGCAGGGTTTCGTCGGCCGAGAAGCACAGCCCGTTGGGTTGCCCGAAATCGCTCGCCAGCAGCGTCAGCGCTGCGCCGTTGGCAGCGATCTGGTAGACGCCGCGAAACGCCAGTTGCGGCTCGCGCTCGACGCCGTAGTAGGCCATGCGGCCATAGCCCGGGTCGCTGAAGTAGATGGCGCCGTCTGACTTGACGACGACGTCGTTGGGGCTGTTCAACTCCTTGCCCTCGTAATGGCTGGCCAGGACGGTGATGTGGCCGTCCGCTTCGGTGCGTGTGACGCGGCTGGTGGCGTGCTCGCAGGCAATCAGCCGCCCCTGGCGATCGGCAGTGAGGCCATTGGCCATGTGGCTGGGTTCGCGAAAGACGGTCACGCCGGCGCTCGCGCTCCAGCGATGGATGCGGCTGCCCGGGATGTCGCTGAACAGCAGGCACTCCTCCTGCGCGTTCCACAACGGCCCTTCGGTGAAGCCAAAGCCGGTGGCCACCTTCTCGCATTCGACGGCGTGACCCACCAAGGCGGTGAAACGTGGATCGCGTATCTCGAGTGTCATAGCTTGCCAGCCTTCTTGAGCTCAGCCACTGTGGTGCCGCCGACATACCAATCCTCGGCCGCGACATCCTCGAAGACGACCCAGATCGCTTCGGGCGGCAGCACCGCCACTTCACTGATTGCCGCGGTGATGCGGCGCGACATCTCGTCCTTGCGTTGCTGCGAATGGCCTTGAAGGATCCGCACGTTCACAAATGGCATGGTGTCTCTCCTTGAGATGGCTGTTCCCTGGCTTCGTAGCGCTACAGCGCAATCGTCACTCGACCTTCGCGGCCAAGTGCTGATGCAGCTTGAGCGCCATTCGTCGCGGGTACCGAATCCGCCTGCGCGTGATCATGCAACCCGAAAGCATAGCGCTGCGGCGCCGACGCTTGTCGAACTCGTCGGGGCATCCAATGCTGCGAGAGCCCGGGTCGCTTCGAGGACTCGGGCGCGAGTAGGTATGACTGACGTCCTTCGCTACCGCGCGCTGCTGGGTGGCGAGTCTGCGGGCCAGTGCCCAAACCAAGGGCGAGCAACAAGGCAATTTCAGCGTTGGAGCGCGGCCTTCCAGTCTCGGAAGACATCGAGGTCCATTCCATCTGGATAGAACAGATAGCCTGGCGCGTGCCCTGCCTGGTCTGTTGCGCCGTATTGCCAGATGATCGCCTTCGTCTCTCGATCGATGACCAGAACTCGGTGCCGACGGTCATCGTTGAGGATGACGTCGCCGTTGGGCAGTTCGAGGGCCAGTGAAGGGTGATCCAGCATGCCGTCACCGCTGGAGATGAAGTATTCCCAACTGAGCTTGTGCGTATGCGGATCGAAGATGACCACGCGACCGGGCTTGGCGAAGTCGGCGACGATCACTTGCCCGTCGCGGGTCGGGTAAGCGTCCGATGGGTAGCTGACGTGCGGCACTTGGGCCGACCACACCAGTTTGCCGTCCCGCGTCACGCGGGAAATCCATGAGCCCCGAATCTCGGTGATCAGCACATCGCCGTTGTCCAGTGGAGTCGATCCGTTGGGCAGGTCCAGGAAGCGCGGCGGGTCGTGGCGGCACGTCCCTGGCTTACCCCACTGCTGCAGCACCCTGGCCGTCTTTGGATCGATGAAGAGGATGCGGCAGTTCCGAATGTCGGCGGTGAGCACGGTGCCGTCCGCGAGCAGGTGCGAATCGTCCGGGTAGTTGAGCAAGCCGGGGCCCGAGCCTCGCGTGTCGGGAATCCCGTAGGACCACTCGAGCTGACGCTTTTCGTAGTCGATGATGTGGATGTCGTAGTTGTCCTCTTCATTGACCATCAGCTTCTTGCCGTCCGGCGAGAAGAACACGTCGTCGTTGCCTCTGTAAATCTTCAGGTTGGGCGACGGAAACTCCCAGATGACCTGCTTGGTCGGGGCGATCTCGATCAGGCGGTTGTTGCGCCGATCGGCGATGACGATCGGATAAGGAAGAGGCTTGCCCCACGAAGGCACCGGCTTGTCGCGGCTGCCGGTGACCGGAGGAATCGCCGGCAATGTCACGCCGCTCGACACCATTCCAGCTCCGGCCATCTCCTCGGTCACCGGCACCGACGTGCCAACCAGTCGGGAAGCTTTCGGTGTTGTCGCCGTGTCGGCCGCGAACGCGCACCCAGGCGGCGCGGCCAGCGCGACGACGATGGTCAGGCGCCTCCACCACCACACAGACAGCATTGCACTCGCCTCTCGGGTCTTGTGTTCGGGTTGGTCAAGGGCAACCTGGCGCTCTCCCGACCTCTACGCCATCGCCACGTCCCGGTCGTGCCTTCGAGCAACCGCGCGATCAAGTCGTGGACACTTCGAATTTCTGCGCCGTACGGCAGCGCGCCGCGGCCAGTGAAGAAGAGACCATGACGTACATCGCCGCGCAACGCGGCCGAGAGCTGCTGATCGATGCAGAACTGACCGACGTTGGCGTTGCCGTCGCGCAGTCCACATTGGGCGAGGCAATCAAACGACTTGGTGCAGCGCGACCGGACGCGGGCTTGCGCCCGAAGGCGCGGCAGCGCGTTGAGGTAGCCCATCAGCCATGGCGTCGCCACTGCACGTGCAGGTAGCCCGGCGACGCTCATGAACTCGACTTTGTCTTCCTCCCGTGCTTCGGCAAGGATGCGCTTGAACTCCGGATGAGCATCACTCTCGATCGTTACTGCAAAGGGCGTACCCAGCTGTACGCCTGCGGCGCCTAGACCCTGAAGCCGGACGATGTCGACTCGCGCGCGAATGCCGCCTGCAGCGATCACCGGGGTCGTCTCTTCAATGCCGGCCGCGCGCAGCAGCGCCAATGTCTCCGGCACGCTGCGCTCGAAGTCGAATCGCGGATCGCCCAAGTCTTCCACGCGTGCTGCCCCCAAGTGGCCGCCGGCGAGCGCCGGATGCTCAAGCACGATGGCGTTCGGCATTCGTTTCTTGCGTTCCCACTTGCGCAGCAGGACCTGCACGCCTCGCGCGTCCGACAGGATCGGCACCAATGCGACGCCGGGGTGATCGGAAGTCAGATCGGGCAGATCGAGGGGCAATCCGGCGCCGACCACGATGGCGTCGATGCCGGCTTCTACCGCCTGCTTCACGTGCGCTGCGTAGTCGCTCACTGCTCGCATCACGTTCACCGCAAGCAATCCATGTCCGCCCGCAATCCGGCGAGCGGCCGCGATTTCCCTGCGGAGAGCCTCCAAGTTGGCCGCATCCACGCAGGCCTTGGTCGTCGCCCTCAGCCCAACGCTGTGGGTGTGTGCCAGCAGATCGGGGTGATGGTGGCGCAGTTCGACGGAGCTCAGCGTGCCGACGCCACCTTCAGCGGCGACGTGCCCCGCAAGGCGGTGCGCGGAAACGCCGATCCCCATGCCACCTTGCACGATCGGCAACAGTGCTCTCCCGGCCAGCCGCATCGGGGCGACGCCGCTGGCATCGAGCAACCGCTGCGATTGAGGTGGGATCATGGGGTCAGGCGAGTACCGGGACACTAGAGAAAGCGCCCACCGATTTCTCTGATGGAGATCAAGAACGGGGCGGAAACGCGGAGACCCGATTGCATCGCGGCGCGGTGCGCAATCGCCAGCGCGCAGAACAGGTGGGCGCAGCAACTGGAGATCCCTGACCGTGCACGCCCGCGCATTGCACAGCGCCACTGATCTGTATCAACCGCGCCAGGCTTTCCGCCGTTATTCTGGTACCTCCATACCAATTTCGGTGAGCGAGTCAGATGGAACGGTCGCGACAGGTCAGTCGCTTGCTCGACGAGGAACACAACGCTAGCCTCGAACTCTTGTGTCAGGTCGAGCAGCGCCTGGGTCGGCTATCCAGTAGCTCAGTGCCGACAGATCCGGAGCTCGGCGCGTTGATCGCTCGCTTTGTCCACTACCTGGCATGTGATGTCGCCCGCCATTTCGAATTCGAGGAGGGCGAGCTGTTTCCTCGTTTGGAAGACAGCGGCGATGGTGACATCGTGCTGCTCCTGCGCGAGGAGCACGACGCAATGCGCGAACTGGCGAGCGAACTGGTGCCGCAGGCCGAGTCCGCCATCCACGGCACACTCGATTCAGAGGGTTTGCGCAGGCTGCGACGCGCCGCCTTGGAGATGGTGGAGCGGCAGGTCGCGCACATCCAAAAAGAGGCCATGGCCCTGCTGCCGATGCTCGACGAGCTCCTCGATGAAGAGACCGATCAGCAACTCGCCCTTTCGTATGCTGCAAGCTGATGACCGGCGATGCCATGATCGGCGCAGCGCGGCAGCGCTCGGGCGCTCTGCCGGCGGCCACTGCGCTGGCTTTTCGTGCTCGTTACCGTCGCCGCAGTGATCCGAGGGCGGCGCTTTCCAGCCGATGGCGCCGCTTGAGCGGCGCAGGTCAGTGCATCCCCTCGTACTTGGCGAGTAGTTCGTCGGGCGACTCGACGAAGTCGGGGTGCTGCACGATGCAGTCGGCCGGGCACACGAGCTTGCATTGCGGCTCGTCCTCGGCGCCGACGCATTCGGTGCAGCGCAGCGGGTCGATCACGTAGATCGGGTCGCCGACCGAGATCGCTTCGTTCGGGCACACCGGCTTGCAGGCGTCGCAGGCGGTGCAGTTGTCGTTGATCAGCAAGGCCATGTTTGCTCCTTACGCGGCGGCGACCGCGTTCATCTTCACGCGGCGGCGACCGCCTCCAGTTGCTGCAGCTTGGCATGGCGGTAGGCACCCCACAGCGCCGCGCCGATCGCGCCGGCGTAGATCGAGTCAGGGTGCGACTCGGCGCTGACCTGCACCTTCTCGTTGACCATCTCTTCCTGGATTGCCGCCAGCAATCCGGTGTCGAGCGCCAATCCGCCGGTCAGCAGGGCCACGCCGTCTTTCACGCCGGTGACCTTGAGCAGCTTGACCACGCGCGAGGCCATCGACAGGTGGATGCCCTTCAGGATGTCTGGGGTGGCAATGCCACGGCTGACCATGTTGATGACATCGGTCTCTGCCAGCACTGCGCAGATCGAGCTCACCTTCTCGGGGTGGGCCGAGGTGCGCGACAGCGGGCCGATCTCCTCGATGGCCACCCCGAGGTAACGCGCGATGTTCTCCAGGAACTGCCCCGAACCCGATGCGCACTGGCTGGTCATCTTGTAGCTGAGCACCTTGCCGCGCTCGTCCACCGAGATCGCGCGGCCATTGAGCGCACCGATATCGACCACTGCGCGCGCCTTGGGCTGCAGGAAGACGCCGCCGCGCGCGTGGGTGGTCATCGAGTAGAAGTGGCCGGTGGCGAACTTGACGTTCTCGCCCTCGCCGGTGGTGGCGATGTAGTCGACGGCGTTGGCGGCGAGCCCCGCGTCGGCGAGCACGCCATCGCGGCCTTCGCTGGCCAGCGTCATCGGGTCGCGCCGGCGGATGCGCTCGCAACGTTTGGCCAGCCAGGTCGGGTTGCCCTGCTCGTCGAACGAGAACAACGCCGACTTCACCGCGCCCGAACCGATGTCGATGCCGATCGTATGAACTGAGCTCATGTCCTAGCCTCCACCGTCTTGCCTTCTTCGACCACCGCACGCCATGCGAAGGTGGCGCCGCCCAGCGCGCCGGTGTAGATTGAGTCGGGGTCGATGTTGAGCCTCAGCTCACCATAGTTCTCGGTGACCAGTTCCCTCAGCGCCTTGACCGCGGCCTCGTTCTTGGCCACGCCGCCGGTGAAGGTGAACTCGTTGCGGATGCCGCCCGAGCGCGCCAGGATGCTCATCGCGCGCAGGATGATCGCGCGGTGCAACCCGGCCATGATGTCTTCGCGCTTGTCGCCGAGTGACAGGCGGTCGCGCAGTTCGGCGCCGGCAAACACGGTGCAAGTGGAATTGATGCGGATCGTCTTGGTCGACTGCATCGCCAGCGGTCCGAGCTCGTGCAGACCCATGTTCATCTCGTCGGCGATGTAGCCCAGGTAGCGGCCGCAGCCGGCGGCGCAGCGGTCGTTCATCTGAAAACTCTCGACGATGCCGGCTGGATCGACCTGGATCGCCTTGGTGTCCTGGCCGCCGATGTCGAGCACGGTGGCCGTGCCCGGGTACATCACGTGCGCGCCCAGGCCGTGGCACAGGATCTCGCTGCGAATGTGCTCCTTGCTGAACGGCAGCCGCGCGCGGCCGTAGCCGGTGCCCACCGTGTAGGTCTCCTCCATCTCGGTGTCGAGGATGCCCTTGATCGGCGCTTCCACCTGCGCCCGTCGTGTCGCTGTTTCGGGCAGCGCGACGAAGGCATGCTCCAACGCCGCAAGCAGGTGGCGCTTGATCGAGTCGCCATAGACGCGGTTCTCGACTTCGATGATCGAGCGGTCGAACAGGTTGAGCAGGAAGTCGTAGCGGATGCCGGCTTCCTTGGCCACCGCCTCGCCCGCGGCCAGGTACTGGCTGCCGGCGATGTCGCGGAAGAAGTCCGACTTGCGCTTGGCACCGGGCGCAAACTGCAGCGGGGCCTCGGCCTGCAGGCGCGCGAATACCTCGGTCAGCGCCTCGCCCACCGCGGCCGAGGCGTCGCCGAAGTGCGCCGTCGCCAGACTGCGCCGGCAGGTGTCCTTCAGATCGGCGAGTTGCTCGAGGTACTGCTCGGAGCGGAAGTCGCGCTCGAGTTGCGACAAAAAGGCGTCGAGCGAGCCGTTGAGCGCCTGGGTGCTGCCCAGGGCCTGCCGGAACAGATAGAAGCGGCTGTTGACCAACGCCTCCTGCTTGGCGATGGCCGCTGCCGTGTCGTAGTTGGAGCGCGAGTTGGTGATGCCGCGTCCGAGCACGTTCTGTTGCTCGTCGAGCACCACCGCCTTGGTGGTGGTCGAGCCGAGGTCGATGCCGATGAAGCAGCGCATGGTGATTCTTCCGCTTCAGTTCGCAGCCGCGATCGGGATGAACGCCGGCGCTGCAAGCCCCGCGCCCGACGTGCGCTTCTGCTTGATCATCTGGAAGTAGCTCTCGAGCCGGTTCTTCACGTTGGCGGCCGAGAAGTAGCGCGGGTCGACCAGGTCGGTCTCGATGAAGGCGGCCGGCTTGCCGGTACGCTTTTCCACCTCGCGCAGGATCAGCAGTTGCCCGGCCGAGAAGCTGTTGCAGCTCTTGATCGAGTTGATCAGCAGGCCATCGGCCTGGTACTCGTCGATGTACTTGCAGATCATGTTGATGCGCGAGGGCAGGTTCAGGTTGGTGTAGCAGCCCAGGCAGTAGTCGGCCAGCGACTCCAGCGGATGATCCGGGTCGTGGCGGAAGCCGAAGTCGTACAGGCCACCGACCTTGGCGTAGGTCGACGACACCACCACCGCGCCCTCGTCGTAGAACATCTTCCAGAATTCGCGAAAGCTCGTCCAATTGGGCGGCCCTTCGACGATCAGGCGGTACTTCTCTTCGCCCATGTCGCCGTCGGGCGTGACCGGGCCCTTGCCGAGCCGGATGCGCTCTTCGATCTCGCCGCGCAGCACGCGGTAGAACTCGGTGGCCTCGGGCGTGCCGCGAAACGCGGTGAAGATCGGCCCGATGTAGTACACGGCGCCGAAGTAGCCGTCGATCGGGCTCGGCCGGTGCTTGGCGCTTTGCAGCACCGCGACCAGATCTTCCTCGGCCTTGACCGATTCGCGCATGTACTGGCGCAGCCGGTCGATGTCGAACTTGACGCCCGAGACACGCTCGAGCGTCGGGATCACCGTCTCCTTGAGCTGCTTGACCACGTAGTTGCGCATGTTGGGCGCGATCTTTCCTTCGCCCTGGTAAGGCACGTGCAGCATCACCGTCTCGCAGCCGTACTTGTGGCGGATCAGCTCGAACCACTTCATGAACGTGAAGCAGCCGGTGTAGCTGAGCAGCAGAATGTCGGGGCGCGGCAGCACGTCGCCGGTGGGGCCGATCTCGCCGCCCATCATCATGCCGAGGTCGGCCTTCACGTAGGTGCAGACGTCTTCGCTCTGGCCGTCGCGCTCGGCGTCCATGATCATCTTGCCGCTTTTCTTGCGCATGCCGTTCTGCAATGCGTTGGTCTCGGGCAGGCTGCGCGCGAAGTCGAAGCACATCAGCAACTCGTTGAGGTTGCCCGGCACGAAGGTGGCCGACACCTTGCGGTTGTTGGCGCGCGCGGTGGCGAGCTCCATGTAGTTGCGGTTGATGAGCTCCTTCTGCAGGTTCATCGCATCGTCTTTTTGCACCGGCGCGGCGGGCCTCTTGGCAGTGCCCGTGGGTTTGGGCATGGCAATGGGAATGTTCATGCGGCGCTCCACAGCTTGATCGAATCGGCGAAGGTGCCGGCCTGCTCGCGGATCGGCGCCATCTGCCCCGTGTTCTCGGCGTACTTGAATGCGGTGTACGGGATCTTCTGCTTGGCCAGCACGTCCTGCAGCATCGGCCGCTCGAGCAGCGCGGGGTCGCAGAACGAGGGCGCCGCGAAGATCACGCCCTCGGCGCCGCGGGTCTTCACCTGCTTCATCAGGAACACGCCTTTTTCTTCGCGCGTGGTCTCGTACTTGGCCGCCGTGGTGGCCGACCGGTGCAGGAACGCCTTCGACAGCTCGTCCAGCGGATCACGATCGGCCGGCACGTCGTCGAGCAGCCAGCGTGTGACGAGCATGAAGTCGTCGTCGACGATGTAGCAGCCTGACATCTCGATCGACTTGATCAGCGCCAGCGGCGGCTGCTCGCAGAACGATCCGTTGATCACCACTCGCGCGTTGTCGCGCTTGGGTCGCGGCAACTGCTCCACTACGCCGAGGTACTCGCGCACCAGCGCCGTGTGCTCCTCTACAGGGAGCACCATGCCCGCGCGCAGCAACAGGTAGACCTCGGAGGTCGGTGCTTGCCAGGGCTTGCTGGCACGGTAGGTGTAGAGATCGCGGATCGCGCGGCGGTTGTCGTTGTAGACGTCGATCGACGCATTCAACTCGGCGTCGGTGATCGGCTTGCCGCGCAGCTTTGCGAGGTCGTCGCGGATTTGCTGCATCTCCTCGATGTAGAACCTGCCGCCAATCTCGTCCTGGTAGTTCTGCGGCACGTCGACGTAGCGCACGTACTTGTCCTTGAACAGGATCTGCCACATCCCCGACAAATTGCGGATGACGTCGCAGATCGACGGGAACAGCATGCCGTCGAGGCAGTCCAGGCGCCCGGTCAGCCCCAGCTCGATGGTCGAGCGCGGGATGCGGCAGATGTAGCTCTGGTAGTACGCATCGCCCTGGATCACCTCGAGCGCGTCGCCGCCGCCGAGGATGCCCACCGGCAACATGCCCGCGGCGTGGATCAGCTCGCGCGGCACGTACACCGGCATGTAGCCGATCGCCTTGCGGCCGGGCGCGGCGGCCTTCCATTTCTGGACGGCATTGAAGTGCAGATCCTCGAACAGCGCTTCGCAGCGCTCGACGATTTCAATGACGCGGGGTTTCGTTGCCGTAACCATCAGCGATGCTCCCAGCTCGGTTTGCGCTTCGCGAGAAATGCGACCAGGCCTTCGTTGGCGTCGCGCGTGGCCATCAGGCGATCCAGGTACAGGCGTTCGACCTCGGCCAGGCGGTGCCGTACGTCGCGCCGCATCGCGCCGCGTGCAGCGGCGGTGGCGCAGGCCAAAGCCGCCGCGCTCTTGCTTTGCAGGTGTTCGTGGAACCAGCCGAGCGCCGCCGACTCGGGGTCGTCGGCCACCGCGTGCACCAAGCCGCAGTTCTTGGCTTCGGCCGCCGCGATCGAGCGGCCGGAATACAGCAGGTCTTCGGCAACGGCCAGGCTGACGCGATAGGGCAGCAGCACCGAGGCCGCAGGTGCAAACACGCCGAGCTTCATCTCGGGCTGGCCGAACTGAGCGTCGGGCGCCGCGAAGATCCAGGTGCCGGCCAGCGCAACCTCCAGCCCACCGCCCAGGCACTGCCCGCGCACCGCCACCCCGATCGGCACCGGAAACTCCACCATCGCGACGATCAGCGCATGCAGCGAGCCCAGCATCTGGGCACACTTGGCCGGCAGATGTTCCTCGACGCTGGCGCCGAAGCTGAAGTGCGGGCCCTCGGCGTCGAGCAGCACGCCGCGCAGCGCGGTGTTGGAGCCGTGCGCCACCAGCGCGCCATGCAGCGCGGCGATCATTTCGGCGTCGACGATGTTGGCCTTGGGCCGCGACAGGCGCAGCCGCAGCAGCGCGTTGTCGGCCTCTAGCCAGTCCTTGAGCGGTGCCATCACATGCTCAATGCCTGGCGTTGGGTTGGATCTCGTCGTGCAGCGAACCGACCCAGCTCTGACCGGCGGCGAGCTTGCGGCGCAGTGCGACGAAGTCGACTTCACGGTCGTCTTTCGGGCCTTCGTTGAACGCGGTGAAACCCGAGCGCGCCTCGGTCACCATGTTCAGCGCCAGCCACGCGCGCGCGTCTTCCTTGTTGCGATTCCAGGCCTCGAGCTTGGGTTTGCGCAACTCCTCGACCGTCTTGGTCGTGCAGTCGGGGAAGGTGAGCAGGATCTTGGCGCAAAGCTCCTCGACCTTGGCGTCGAGCATCGACAGGTCCACGGTGCCGCGCTTCATCAGCGCCTTGCCTTCTTCAAGTGCAGCCCCCGTCTTGGGTTTGCCAAAGGCGATGCGGCCGTACTCGTCGTACAGGCGCTGGGTTTCGACCAACGGGTTGGCGACGAACTTGCCGTCGACCTTGAGCGCGGGCACGATGTCGGTGAGGATGCCCATCTGGTACGCCTCGTGTGCCGAGAACGGCTCGCACAGCACGCAGGCGGCCATTGCGCGCTCGGCGCCCACGGCGACCGGCAGGAAGTCGGTGGCGCCGCCGATCGGCGCCGAACCGTGCTTCGGGCCGGCTTGGCCGTAGCGCGCCAGGTCCGACGAGACCGAGAAGTCGCAGGCCATGCCGATCTCCTGTCCGCCGCCGATGCGCATGCCGTTGACACGGCAGATCACCGGCTTGTCGCAGGCCAGGATGGCGCTCACCATGTCGTTGAACAGCCGCATGTACTGCCGGTACTCCTGCGGGTGGCCGGCGTAGTACTCGGCGTACTCCTTGGTGTTACCGCCGGTGCAGAAGGCCTTGTCGCCGACACCGGTGAAGACCACGCAGCTGACGTCGCGCGCGTTGCTGGCCGCGCGCATGGCCAGGATCACGCCCTTCACCATGTCGGTGGTGTAGCTGTTGTACTGGCCCGGGTTGTCGAGCCAGATCCAGGCGTTGTACAGGCCCGGGACCACGCTGCCGTCGGGCTTGCGCGCCGGGCGCTTCTCGTAGCGCACGCCGGGCTTGCTGATGTCACCCACCAGGTCGTGATTCTTGAACTCGCGCAACGGAGCCAGGGTCTCGGGGGCGTTCATCGCAGGATCCTTTCGGCAGTGAAGAGGTAATGTGGTACCGTAATACCGGTTTAGGGTCAATGACGCGTAGTGTTTGGCTTGCTGAACGCGAATTCCTTGATCCGCGTCAAGTACCGCGACGGCTCCAGCCGTTTCACTTCAACTGCCGGCGGGCGAGTCTGTCGCGCCAGGCATTACGTGAGGAGGCTCCAGTCCATGGCGCTGCACACATCCGACGCGCAACCGCCCGCTCCACCTGGGGCGCATGGCAGCCTGTCGATCGCCATCGCCGGCAGCGGCGGCAGCGGTGTGATGACCGCGGGCACGCTGTTGCTCGATGCCGCGGCGCGCGCAGGCCTGTACGGGCTGATGGTGCGCACGAGCGGGCCGCAGATCCGTGGCGGCGAGGCGGCGGCGCTGGTGCGTTTGTCGACTCGGCCGGTGCAGTCGCTGGACGACAGCTTCGACCTGCTGCTGGCGATCGACTGGCAGAACGTCAGTCGTTTTGCCGACGAGATTCCGCTCACCGCTGAGAGTCTGCTGATCGGCGACGCCGACGAGAGTGAGGTGCCCGAGGTCTTCAAGGTCACCGGCGCGCGCGTGGTCACGTTGCCGCTGAAGAAGACCGCCAAGTCGCATGCCGGCAGCTGGATCAACATGCTCGCGCTGGGGCTGACCGGTGCATGGAGCGGCGTGCCGTCGCAGGCCCTCGAGGCGGCGCTGAAAGCCTCGTGGAAGCGCGGCGCCGATGCGTTGAACGCCAACCTCGCCGCACTGCGCGCCGGTGTGGCTATGGCCGCCACGCTGGAGCGCCCGGCGCCGCTGGCCATGCGCGCCGCGGCGCCCGCCGGCCGCTGGCAGATCAGCGGCAACGAAGCCGCGGGTTACGGTGCCATCCGCGGCGGCGTGCGCTTCGTCGCCGCCTACCCGATCACGCCGGCCACCGAGATGCTCGAGTGGATGGCGCCCGCGCTCACCAAGGTGGGCGGCTCGCTATTGCAGGCCGAAGACGAGCTGGCGTCGGTGAACATGATCATCGGCGCGTCATTTGGCGGCGTGCCGTCGCTCACCGCCACCGCGGGCCCAGGCCTGTCGCTGATGACCGAGGGCATCGGGCTGGCGGTGAGTGCCGAGGTGCCGATCGTCGTGGTCGACGTGATGCGCGGCGGGCCTTCCACCGGCATCCCGGCCAAGAGCGAACAAAGTGATCTGTCGTTTGCAGTCAGCGGGTTGCATGGCGATGCACCGCGCCTGGTGCTGGCGCCGACTTCGATCGCCGACTGCCTGGCCACCACGCAATGGGCGGTGCAACTGGCCGAGGCGCTGCAGGCCCCCGCGATCGTGCTGTCGGACCAGTTCATGGGCCAGTCACGCGCCATCATCGACCGGCCGGCCGACAGCGGCGGCACTGCGTCGCGCTTGACCACGGCAGCGCACACGCCGGACTACAAGCGCTATCGCGACACCGCCACCGGTGTCTCGCCGATGGCGGTGCCGGGCACGCCGGGCACCGTGTACACGGCCGATGGCCTGGAGCACAACGAGGCAGGCGTGCCCAGCAGCCAGGCACGCGACCACAGCGTGCAACTCGACAAACGCGAGCGCAAGTTGATGCAGCACGACTTCGGCGCCTTCTGGGCCGACGTCGAAGGCGACAGCGAGTTGGCGGTCATCACCTTCGGCTCGGCCACCGGCCCGGTGCGCGAGGCGGTGCAGCGTGCTGCCGCGCTGGGCACTGCGGTGCGGCTGATCGCGCTGCGCCTGTTGGCGCCGTTGCAGCCACACCGCATGGCGCTGGCGCTCGAGGGTGTGCGCGAGGTGATCGTGGTCGAGCAGAACCACGGTGGGCAGCTGTATCGCTACCTGCGCGGCGTGGCCGATCTGCCGGGCCGGCCCGCGACCTTTCACAAACCCGGCCCGCTGCCGCTGCGGCCCGGCGAATTGGCGGCAAGCATCGTGTCCTGGGCCCATTCGCATCGCGACGAGGAAGCCTTGGCATGAACGACGCACGGCCGTTCCGAAGGCGTTCGCTCCCCCTCGGGGGGACGGCCCGCAGGGCGAAGGGGGCTCAATGAACGACATGACGCAACCGGCCGCGTTCAGCGCGGCGAACTACAAGTCGGGCACCAAGCCTATCTGGTGCCCGGGGTGTGGCGACTTCACCGTGCTCGGTGCCATCACCAAAGCGCTGGCGCTGCTGCAGGTGCCGCCGCACGAGGTGGCGGTGGTGTCGGGCATCGGCTGCAGCTCGCGCATTCCGGCCTATACGGCGTGCTACGGCTTCCACGGCGTGCACGGCCGCTCGCTGGCCGCGGCCACCGGCCTGAAAGTGGCGCGGCCCGATCTGAACGTGCTGGTGACCGGTGGTGACGGCGACGGCTATTCGATCGGCGGCAACCACTTTCTGCATGCCTGTAGGCGCAACGTGGACCTCACGTACATCGTGATGGACAACCACGTCTACGGCATGACCAAGGGCCAGGCTTCGCCGACCACCGAACCCGACTGGGACAACAAGCTGTCGCCAGGCGGCACCGGCATCCGCGCCTTCCATCCTCTGGTGATCGCGCTCGCCTCGGGCGCCAACTTCGTCGCGCGCGCGTTCGGAGGCGACCAGAGCGGCACCGCGCAGATCATCGCGCAAGGCATGCGCCACCCCGGCTTCTCGTTCATCGAGATCCTGAGCCCGTGCGTCACCTTCCGCCCCGAGCAGCGCGAGTGGAAGAGCATGGTGCACCCGGCGTCGGTCGAGGCCACCGACGACGCCGCGCGCGCGGCGCGCCGCATCATGACCGACGACGGCTTCAACATCGGCGTGCTCTACGCCGGCAATCGCAAGCCTTATCCATTGCAACCCGGGCGGGCCGCGCGCGATGTGGCCGAGCTCGAAACGGAGTTCATGCTGTGAAGACGCCGCAGACCCTCGAAGAGTTCATGGCCACGGCGCTGGCGATGGAGCGCGAGGCCGCACAACGCTACAACGAGATCGCCGACGCGATGGAGACGCACAACAACCGCGAGGTGGCGCAGCTGTTTCGCACCATGGCCGGCTACGAGGCCAAACACGCCGAGACGATCATGGGCGAGATGAACTGGGTCGAGGCGCCGGGTGTGCCGCCCGGCGCGTGGCCGGCGACCGAGTCGCCCGAGATGATTCCCAGCGACGCGGTGCACTACTTGATGCATCCGTGGCATGCGCTGGACCTGGCGCTGGCGGCCGAGCAGCGCGCCGAGGCCTTCTTCGATGAGCTGGCGCAACTGACAACCGACGAGTCGGTGCGCCGCGCTGCGATCGCGCTGCGCGAGGAAGAGGCCGAGCACGTGGCGATGGTCAAGCAGTGGATGACGCGCTTTCCGGTGCCCGGAGCCGACTGGGCGAACGACCCCGACCCGCCGCGCTACAACGATTGACGAGTAGCCCGACCATGGACGTGTTGCTGCCGCCGGGCTGGGCGCCACCGATCGGCTACGCCAACGGCATCGCGGTGCAGGGTGGGCGCCTCGTGTTCATCGCCGGCCAGGTGGGCTGGGATGCGCAGCAGCGCTTTCACAGCGAACAGATCGCACCGCAGTTCGAGCAGGCGCTGCGCAACGTGCTCGAGGTGCTCGCGCAGGCCGGCGGCCGGGCCAGCGACATCTGTCGCATCACCGCCTACTGCTGCGACAAACCGGCGTACCTGGCTGCGCGCAAGGAGATCGGCGCGGTCTGGCGCCGCCTGATGGGCCAACACTTCCCGGCGATGAGCATGATCTTCGTGGCCGATCTGCTCGACAGCCCAGGCAAGATCGAACTCGAGGCCACCGCCGTGGTGCCGCGACGCTGAAGCCGGTTCACCCGTCTGCTTTCGGCCGCAGGATCGCGTAGTTGCCGTTCGCCGAGGCCACCACCTTGCCGTCGAGCATCACGCGCGACTCGAGGTTGGCGACCGACTTGCCGCGATTGACCAACGTGGTCTCGCAGCTCAGCAAGCCGTGACGCACCGGCCTGAAGTAGTTGATCTTGACCTCGATGGTCGCGCACGACTCGCCCGCGGCCAGCGTGGGGTACAGCGCAGCGCCCATGCCGGTGTCGGCCATCGCGAACAGCACCGCGCCATGCACGACGCCGTTCGGGTTCAGGTGATGCGGCGCCACCTGCAGCGTGCAGCGGCTGTGGCCGCCATGCTGCTCATTCACCACCAGCGCGATGTGGTCGGCAAACGGGTGCTCGACGATCATGTTCTCTTCCCCTGCCGTTGCATCAGCTTGAGCATCGTGGCCAGTGTGATCGAGCTGAACGTGGCGCGCGCGAACTGGTCGATCTCCGACAACACGGCGTCGAGCGCCAGGTCCACCGGCGTGGTGCCGCTGGGCGCAGGCTCGGCCTCGGTGCCCAGGCCATCGGGTTCGAACAGGCGAATGATGTCCATCAGCGTCATGCGCCGCAGGTTGCCCGCG
Source organism: uncultured beta proteobacterium (assembly GCA_963774185.1). GTDB lineage: Bacteria > Pseudomonadota > Gammaproteobacteria > Burkholderiales > Burkholderiaceae_C > JAEUPI01. The sequence goes on along the minus strand of CAVZEK010000027.1, from coordinate 44,021 downwards.
AAGCGGTAGCCGCCGCCCACGCCGCGCACCGACTCCACCACGCCGGCGCGCGCCAGCTCCGACAGCACCTTCGCCAGGTGGTGCTGCGACACGCTGTACTTCTCGGCGATGGTCGCCGCGGCAATGTGCCGCGTGGGGTCCGCGGCGAACTCCAACACGCTGTATAGCGCGAGCAGCGTGTTCTTCTGCAGCTTCATCCGCCCGACCAGTGTTCAATCAAGGTCCATCTCCAGCGGGATCAGCGAACCGGCCATCATGCCCTGGCTGCGAAAGAACGAGAGGATCAACGTGTTGTCGCGCGACAGCATGGTGCGCACCTTGCCCACGCCCTCGCTCCGAAACAGCGTGCACACCGCCTGCAGCAGCTGCGTGCCGATGCCGGCCTGGCGCATCTGCGGCGACACGTCGATCGCGAACACCCAGCCGCACGGCGGCGAGCCGAACTCCCAGTCGCGCACCTCGCCGATCAGGAAGCCGACGATGCGCCGCCCCGCCACTGCGACCAGGAAGTGCTTCTGCTCGTGTTGGCCGGTGCCGTAGCGACGGTAGACCGAGCGCCAGTAGTTTTGCTTCTCCAGCCCGGTGACGGTGGCATCGAGCGCGATCACCTGGTCGAGATCGCCGCGGCGCACCGGACGCACGGCAACCGGGTCGGCGGCGACGGCTGGCGCTGCGCGGCGAGTGGCTGGCTTGGGTGTCGGCGCTCTCAAGGTGTCAGCGGGAAAAGCATGACCCAGATCAATTTAATAAGCGCATTCCGGTACCAGAATGAGCCAACGATTGGGATTCTAGCGGCGGTTGCGACTGCGGCCGCGCAAGGCGTGGTCCGCTTCGGGCGAGCAGCCCCGAGCGGGTGCAGTAGGCCGAAAAGTGGAGACCGCCATGGGCCAACGATCCAGAAGGGGTGTTTTCTCTCGTGCAGTGGGGTCGGCGTTGGCCGCGCTGCTGCTCGCCGCCGGCGCTGCGGCGCAAGAGCCGATTCGAATCGGCGCGTTCCTGTCGGTCACCGGGCCGGCCTCCTTTCTTGGAGACCCCGAGCTGAAGACGCTGGAACTGTACGTCGAGCGGCTCAACGCAGCCGGCGGTGTGCTCGGTCGCAAGCTGCAGCTGGTGGCCTACGACGACGCGGGCGACGCCGAGAAGGCGCGCACCTTCGCCAAGCGGCTGCTCGAGCAGGACAAGGTCGACGCCATCGTCGGCGGCTCGACCACCGGCACCACGATGGCGGCGGTGCCGCTGGCCGAAGCGGCCGGCGTGCCGTTCGTGTCGCTGGCTGGCGCGGTGGTGATCGTCGAGCCGGTGAAGAAGTGGGTGTTCAAGACGCCGCACACCGACCGCATGGCGTGCGAGAAGATCTTCGTGGACATGAAGGCGCGCGGCACCACCAAGGCCGCGCTGATCTCGGGCAGCGGCGGCTTCGACAAATCGATGCACGCGGAGTGCCTCAAGGTCGCCGGCCAGCGCGGCATCGAGATCGTCGCCGACGAGACCTACGGCGCCAGCGACACCGACATGACGCCGCAACTCACCAAGATCCGCGCCAGCGGCGCGCAGGCGGTGCTCAACGCCGGCTTCGGCCAGGGCCCGGCGATCGTCACGCGCAACTACAAACAGCTGGGGCTGACGCAACCGCTGTACCAGTCGCACGGCGTGGCATCCAAGGAATACATCAAGCTCTCGGGCCCGGCCGCCGAGGGCGTGCGCCTGCCGGCCGCGGCGGTGCTGGTGGGCGACCTCCTGTCGGCGGAGGATGCACAGAAGCCCGTCGTGATCGGCTACCGCGACAGCTACGAAGCCAAATACAAGAGCGAGATCTCCACCTTCGGCGGCCATGCCTACGACGGGCTGATGCTGGTGGTGGGCGCGATGAAGAGCGCGGGCTCGGCCGACAAGGCCAAGGTGCGCGACGCGCTGGAGGCCACCAAGGGCTACGTGGGCACTGGAGGCGTGGTCAACATGTCGGCCAGCGATCACATGGGCCTGGATCTGAGTGCCTTTCGCATGCTCGAAGTGAAGAACGGCACCTGGGCGCTGGTCAACTGACGCACATCAAGAGGATGGCGCGATGTCCGGCCAGTGGTTGCAGTTCGTTGCCGGCGGGCTGACCGTCGGTGCGATCTACGCGCTGGTCGCGCTCGGGTTCTCCATCGTCTACAACGCCAGCGGCGCCATCAACTTCGCGCAGGGCGAGTTCGTGATGATCGGCGGCATGAGCGCGGTGACGCTGCTGGCCACCGGCATGCCGTTGCCGCTGGCGGTGCTGTTCGCGCTGGTGGCCGCGGTGTTCGTCGGGCCTGCTGCTCGACAAGCTCGCCATCGAGCCGGCGCGCCACGCCGGCACCGTGACGCTGATCATCATCACCATCGGCGCGTCGCTGTTCCTGCGCGGGCTGGCACAACTGGTGTGGGACAAGCGCATCCACGCGCTGCCGGCGTTCTCGGGTGACCAACCGATCCACGTGCTGAGTGCGACGGTCCTGCCGCAAAGCCTGTGGGTGCTCGGTGTGGCCGCGCTCGCGGTGGCCGCGCTGTCGTGGTTCTTCGGCCGTACGCTGTTCGGCAAGGCGATGCTCGCCACCTCGTACAACCCGCTCGCCGCCCGGCTGATGGGCATCAACACCCGCACCGTGCTGCTGGTGAGCTTTGGCCTCGCTGCGCTGCTCGGTGCGCTGGGCGGTGTGCTCACGGCGCCGATCACCTTCACCTCGTACGACGCCGGCGTCATGCTCGGGCTGAAGGGGTTTGCCGCCGCCATGCTCGGCGGCCTCGGCAACTTCAGCGGCGCGGTGCTCGGCGGCCTGTTGCTCGGCCTGATCGAGGCGCTGGGTGCCGGCTGGGTCTCCTCAGCCTACAAGGATGCGACCGCGTTCCTGATCATCTTGGCGGTGCTGTTCTTCATGCCCGGAGGATTGCTCGGTGGGCGCCGGATCGAACGTGTCTGAGCCCCCGGTGGGTCTGGGCACGGCGGCACGCGAGGCGGGGTCGCACGCGGCGGTGCGTGACTCGATGCCACCCGTGCTGACGCGCGGTCGCTGGATGCAACCGCGCACCGGTGGCCTGCTCGCGCTGGCGCTGACGATCGCCGTTTTGCCCCTGCTACTGGCCAACAACTACTTCTACGAGATCGCGATCCTGGTCGCGCTGAACGCGATCGTCTGCGTCGGGCTCAACCTGTTGATCGGCTACGCCGGGCAGATCAGCCTCGGCCACGCGGGCTTCTTCGCGCTCGGGGGCTACGGCTCGGCGATCCTGAGCGCGCAGCACGGCTGGCCCAGCGCGTTGTCGCTCACGGCGAGCACGCTGGCGGTCGCGCTGCTGGCCTACGTGGTGGGGCGGCCCACATTGCGGCTGAAGGGCCACTACCTGGCGATGGCCACGCTCGGGCTGGGCGTCATCGTCTCGATCGTGCTCGCCACCGAAGACAAGATCACCGGCGGGCCCGACGGCATGACGGTGCCGCCGTTGGTCGTGGCCGGCTGGGTGCTGCAAGGCGAGCGCGTTTGGTACTGGGTGGTTGGCGGCGCGTTGCTGCTGGCGGTGTGGCTGGCGTTGAACCTGATCGAGTCGCCCGCCGGCCGTGCGTTGCGCGCACTGCACGGCTCGGAGACCGCGGCGCAGACGCTGGGCATCGACGCCGCGCGGCACAAATTGCGCGTGTTCGTGATCTCCGCGGTGTTCGCCGCGGTGGCCGGTGCGCTGATGGCGCACTACGCGGGCTTCATCACGCCGGCCAAGGCCTCGTTCATGCACTCGGTCGAGCTGGTGATCATGGTGGTGTTCGGCGGCATGGCCTCGGTGTTCGGCGCCGTCGTTGGCGCGCTGGTGCTGACCACGCTGCCGCAGCTGCTTACCGCGTTGAAGGACTACGAGATGATGGTCTTCGGCGCGGTGCTGGTGGCCACGATGGTGTTCTTTCCGCAGGGCATCGTGCCGACGTTGGCGCGCGTGTTTGCGTCGCGTCGCGGTCTCGGGGGCACGCGATGACCTTGCTCGCGGTCGAGAGGCTGAGCAAATCGTTCGGTGGCGTGCATGCCATCGAAGACTTGTCGTTTGCGTTCGAGCGTGGCGCGGTGCATTCGATCATCGGCCCCAACGGCGCCGGCAAGACCACCTTGCTCAACCTGATCACCGGGCTGTACGTGCCCGACCGGGGCCGCATTCGTCTCGACGGGCAAGACCTCACCGGTGCGCCGCCGCACCGCTGGGCCGCCGCCGGCATTGGCCGCACGTTCCAGAACCTGCAGGTGTTCTTCAACATGACGGCGCTCGAGAACGTGATGACCGGGCACCACCTGCGCGAGCGCGATGCGTTGTGGGCCACGCTGGTGCGCATGCCATCGGTGGTACGCGCGGAGGCGAACACGCGCGCGGTCGCGCTGGAGTTGTTGGCGCAAGTCGGCCTGGCCGGCTGGGCCGACTCGCCCGCAGACGCGATGCCTTATGGCGCGCTCAAGCGGCTGGAGATCGCACGCGCGATGGCTGCGCAGCCCAAGCTGCTGCTGCTCGACGAACCGGCCGCGGGCTTGAACCCCACCGAGGCGCAGGACATCGACGCGCTGATCAAGCGCCTGGCGAGTGACGGCACCACGGTGGTCCTGGTCGAACACAACATGAAGCTGGTGATGGGCGTGTCGGATCACTTGCTGGTGCTCGACCACGGCCGCAAGCTGGCCGAGGGCACGCCGCAGGAGATTCGCAGCCAACCCGGCGGTGATCGAAGCCTATCTCGGCGTGGCCGACGTCGAACCGGAGGCCGAGCATGCTTGACGTGCGAGCACTGAGCAGCCGCTACGGCCGCATCCCGGCGCTGGCCGACGTGAACCTGCGCGTGGCCGCCGGCGAGCTGGTCGCGCTGGTTGGCGCCAATGGCGCCGGCAAGACCACGCTGCTGCGCACGATCTCGGGCGTGCAGCCGGCCTGCGCCGGCGCGATCGGCTTCGACGGCCAGGAAGTCACCGCGCTCAGTGCGCGCCGCCGCGTGCAACTGGGCATCGTGCAGGTGCCCGAGGGGCGGCAGGTGTTCGGGCCGCTGAGCGTCGAAGACAACCTGCGGCTGGGCGCCTTCGCGCGCGGCAAGGCCACGACGCTCGACAGCGTGTTCGCGCTCTTTCCTGCGCTGCGGCAGAAGCGCGCATTGCCCGCGGGCGACCTGTCCGGCGGTCAGCAGCAGATGCTCGCGATCGCGCGTGCGCTGATGGCCGACCCGCGTTTGTTGCTGCTCGACGAGCCCAGCATGGGCCTGGCGCCGCGGCTGGTGGCCGAAATCTTTGCGCACATCGCAGCGTTGAAGTCGCGCGGCACCACGATTCTGCTGGTCGACCAGAACGCGCGCGCCGCGCTGGCAGTGGCGGATCGCGGCTACGTGATGGAGACCGGCCGCATCGTGCTCGAAGACGCGGCCACCGAACTGCTGCGCAGCCCCAAGGTCCAGCAGGCCTACATGGGGCTGTGAGCTTCAACCCGAACACACACGAAAAGGATCCACCGATGAAATCCACGCTGCAGACCGGCCTCACCTCGAAGGTGAGCTTCGACATCGATCGTGATCGCACGATCGACTTCATGGGCGAGGCGGCGCGCGTCTATGCCACGCCGATGCTGGTGCGTGACATTGAGATTGCGTGCCGCAACCTGCTGCTCGAGCACCTCGATGCCGGCGAAGACTCGGTCGGCACACGCGTCGAGATCGACCACATCGGCGCGACGCTGCTGGGCATGCGGGTCGAGTTGACGGTGCGCGTGGTCGAGATCAACGGGCGCGCGGTGGTGTTCGAGGTCGAGGGCCGCGACCCGGTCGAGCCGATCGTGCGCGGGCGCCACGGACGCTTCGTGGTCGACGTGGCCAAGACCGCGCAACGCCTGGCCACCAAGGCGCAAAAGGCCAAGGCCGCCTAGGGCGCTTGACGAGATGCCGCACATGTCCACCGTCGCCAGCCCGGTCACGCGCCGCGTCCCCACGTACTGCTACCAGTGCGTGGCCGGCCCCGACCTGCTCACGGTGAAGGTGGAAGACGGTGTTGCCACCGAGGTCGAGCCGAACTTCTGCGCGGCCAAAGTGCATCCGGGCGGTGGCAAGGTCTGCGTCAAGGCATTCGGACTGATCCAGAAGACCTACAACCCCAACCGGGTGCTGACGCCGATGAAGCGCAGCAACCCGAAGAAGGGTCGTGATCAAGACCCAGGCTTCGTGCCGATCTCGTGGGACGAGGCGTTCGACCTCATTGCCGGCAAGCTCAACGCCATCCGCGCCGCGGGCCTCACCGACGCCTCGGGCTACCCGCGCCTGGCCGCCAGCTTCGGCGGCGGCGGCACGCCGCAGTTCTACATGGGCACGTTCCCCGCGTTCCTGTCTGCCTGGGGGCCGGTCGACATGGGCTTCGGCTCGGGGCAGGGCGTCAAGTGCGACCACTCCGAGCATCTGTACGGCGAGTTCTGGCACCGCGCGTTCATCGTCGCCGCCGACACGCCGACCACGCGCTACCTGATCTCGTGCGGCTCCAACATCGAGGCCTCGGGCGGCGTGGTCGGCGTCTGGCGCCATGCCAATGCGCGCGTGCGCGGCATGAAGCGCGTGCAGGTCGAGCCGCACCTGTCGGTCACCGGCGCCTGCTCGGCGCAATGGGTGCCGATCAAGCCGAAGACCGATCCGGCGTTTTTGTTCGCGCTGATCCACGTGATGCTGCACGAGATGCCACGCGAGCGGCTCGATCTGCCGTACCTGAAGCAGCGCACCGCGTCGCCCTACCTGGTCGGCCCGCACGGCACCTACCTGCGTGATCGCGCCACGCGCAAACCGCTGGTGTGGGACACGCTCAGCAATCGTGCGGTGCCGCACGATACCGTTGGCATCACCGAGCGGCTCGAGGGCCGCGTGAAGGTCGACGCGATCGAGATCGGCGCCGACGACGAGGTGCTGGCCGACGGCCTGCTCGACGGCGAAACCGGTTTCGACAAGCTGGTCGCGCACATGCGCAACTACTCGCCCGAGTGGGCGCAGGGCGTGTGCGACGTGTCGGCCGCAACGATGCGCATGATCGCGCACGAATACGTCGAGCACGCGTGCGTCGGCCAGACGATTCAGATCGAAGGCCAGACCTTGCCTTATCGGCCGGTGGCCGTGACGCTGGGCAAGACGGTCAACAACGGCTGGGGCGGCTACGAAAGCTGCTGGGCGCGCACGCTGCTGGCGTGCCTGGTCGGCGCGCTCGAGGTGCCGGGCGGCACGCTGGGCACCACGGTGCGGCTGGTGCGGCCGATGTCCGAGCGGCTGCAAAGCGCGCAGCCCGGACCCGACGGGTTCATGAACTACCCGATGAACCCGACCGACAAGGCGCACTGGTCGCCGCGGCCGAACATCCGCAACGCCTACCGCAGCATGGTGCCGCTGGTGGGCAACGGCGCATGGAGTCAGGCGCTGGGGCCGACGCATTTCTCGTGGATGTTCCTCGACGAGACACCCAAGGGGCTGCCCACCGTCACGTTGCCCGACGTCTGGTTCGTCTACCGCACCAACCCGGCGATCTCGTTCTGGGATACCGAGGCGCTCGGCGAAAAGATCGCGCGCTTCCCGTTCGTCGTCGCGATGGCCTACACACGCGACGAGACCAATCACTTCGCCGACATCCTGCTGCCTGACGCCACCGATCTGGAGGGCCTGCAACTGATCCGCATCGGCGGCACCAAGTACGTCGAGCAGTTCTGGGACCAGCAAGGCTTCGCGCTGCGCCAGCCTGTGGTGCCGATGCGCGGCGAAGCGCGCGACTTCACCGACATCGCCACCGAGCTGGCGCGCCGCTGCGGCCTGCTCGATCGCTACAACGCCGCCATCAACAAGGGTGCGGGCGGTGTGGCGCTGAAGGGCGAGCACGGCGACTTCTCGCTGCAGCCCGACCGCGCCCACACGCGCGAGGAGATCTGGGACGCCGTGTGCCGCGCGGCGAGCGCCGAGCTGAGCGACGGCGCGCACGCGCACGGCCTGGACTGGTGGAAGGAAGTGGGCCTGGCGACCAAGCCGTTCCCGCGCCTGCAGTGGTATCTGTACCCGACGATGGTCGAGCGCGGCCTGCGCTTCGAGATGCCTTACCAGGAGCGGCTGCAGCGTGTCGGTGCCGAGCTGCAACGCCGGCTGCACGAGCACGACATGCACTGGTGGGACAAGCAGATGGCCGAGTACCAGGCGCTGCCGGCGTGGAAGGATTTCCCGGCGCTGTGGGAAGGCATCGTCACCGCCGCGGGCGGCAAGGGCGAGGACTATCCGTTCTGGTTGCTCACTGCGCGCAGCATGCAATACGCGTGGGGCGGCAATGCCGGCGTGCAGATGATTCGCGAGGTGGCCGAGAACATCACCGGCCACCGCGGCGTGGTCATCAACACGCGCGCAGCCGAAAAGCTGGGCGTCGCCGATGGCGACGAGATCGAGCTCTTCACACCCAAGCGCAGCGTGCGCGGCAAGGCCGTGGTGCGGCAGGGCATCCGTCCCGACACGCTGCTGTTGATCGGCCAGTTCCAGCACTGGGCCACGCCGCTGGCCAAGGACTTCGGCGTGCCGAGCCTGAACACGCTGGCCACGATGTCGATGGACCTCACCGACGCCACCGGCTCGAGCGCCGACATCGTGCGAGTGGCCGTGCGGAGGGCCAGGTCATGACCCGCTGGACGATGGTCGCGGACTTGCGGCGCTGCGTCGGTTGCCAAACCTGCACCGCAGCGTGCAAGCACGCCAACGCGACGCCGCCGGGCGTGCAGTGGCGTCGCGTGATCGACATGGAGTTCGGCGAGTACCCCGACGTGCAGCGTGCCTTCGTGCCCGTGGGTTGCCAGCACTGCGACGATCCGCCGTGCCTGTCGGTGTGCCCGACCACCGCGACCAAGAAGCGCGCCGACGGCATCGTCACGATCGACTACGACCTGTGCATCGGCTGCGCATACTGCGCGGTGGCGTGCCCGTACCAGGCGCGCTACAAGACCGAGCGCGCGACGTTCGCCTACGGTGCACCCAGCGAGCACGAGGTGCAGCGCCGCGACGACGCGCGACTGGCGGTGGCGACCAAATGCACGTTCTGCGTCGATCGCATCGACGCCGGGCTCGACAAGGGACTTACCCCCGGCATCGACCCCGAGGCGACACCGGCCTGCGTGAACGCCTGCATCGCCGACGCGCTGGCCTTCGGCGATGCCGACGATCCCGCGAGCAAGGTGTCGCGCCTGCTGGCGGAGAACCAGCACTTCCGCATGCATGAGGAGTTGGGCACCGGCCCGGGTTTCTTCTACCTGTGGGACCGCAACGACGCGCGCTTCGACGACAAACAGGAGCAGGTGCGATGAGCTTCGGTCCGAATCCGTGGCAACAGCAGAGCTGGGACTGGCGCGCAGCGGGCAACTTCATCTGCGGCGGCGTCGGCGGCGGGCTGATCGTGTGCGCCGTGCTGCTGGATGCGCCGCACGGGCTGTTGCTGTGGGGCGCGGTGTTGGTCGGCCTGGGCCTGGGCTCGGTGTGGCTGGAGATCGGCCGGCCGTGGCGCGCGATGCATGTCTACTTGAACCCGCGCACCTCTTGGATGTCGCGCGAGGCGATTGTCGCGCCGCTGCTGTTCGCCGCCGTGCTTGCAGCGTGGCTCGACGTGCCGTTCATGCCGTACGTCGCGGCAGGCTGCTCGCCGCAATCTTCGTGTTTTGCCAGGCCCGCATCCTGCAGGCGGCCAAGGGCATCCCGGCCTGGCGTGAGCCGCGCCTGGTGCCGCTGATCGTGGCGACCGCGCTGGCCGAAGGCGCCGGCCTGTTGCTGCTGCTGGTGGCGTTCAGCGACGCCGCGACTTGGGCGCAATGGGCATTTTTTGCGCTCGCGCTGTTGGCTCGCGCACTGGCGTGGGTCCCTTGGCGCGAACGCATCCGCGCGGCGCGGCCGGCACTGATCGCGCTCGACCGCGCGGGTGTGGTCTTCAGGGCCTGCACCGCTGCTGCCGGTCGCGATCGCGCTGCTCGCCATCACTGCGTCGCTGCCCGCCGATGCGGTCACGAGCGCTGCAGGTAGCGAGCGGCGTGCTCGCGGTGGCCGGCGGCGCGTGGTTCAAGTTCACGCTGGTGACGCGCGGCGCCTTCAATCAAGGCTTCGCGCTGGTGCGTCTGCCGGTGCGCGGCGTGCGTCGCAGTTCAGGCGCTCGCCATGGCATCTCGTCGTCGAATCGAGCCGACCTGCGACCCGCACGGCCGACTTCCGCACCCGCTGCCTAGATGGCGTCGCGCAGCAACTGGCGCCGCTGCAGCTCGACCGCCTGCGCGCACGCTGCGCAACTGCTGGGAGCACGTGCCCTGGCAGCGCGAGCGGCTCGAAGCCGCCGAGCTGCCGACCCCGACTGCGCCTGCGCACGCTGGACGACTTGAAGCGCTTGCCCTTCATGGTCAAGAACGATCTGCGCGATCACTATCCGTTCGGCCTGTTCGCGCGCCCGCGCGGAGCGCTGGCGCGCATGCACGCGTCGTCGGGCACCACCGGCAAACCCACGGTGGTCGGCTACACGCAGACCGACCTCGAGCACCTGGGCCGACCTGATGGCGCGCTCGATGCACTGCGCCGGCGTGCGCCGCGGCGACGTGGTGCACAACGCGTACGGCTACGGCCTGTTCACCGGGGGCTTGGGCACGCACGCGGGCGCCGAGCGGCTTGGGCTGCCGGGTGGTACCGATGTCCGGCGGCGCCACCGAACGCCAGGTGGCGCTGATCATCGACTTCGGCGCGCGGGTGTTGTGTGCCACGCCGTCGTATGCACTGGCCATTGCCGAAGTCGCCGAACAGCAGGGCGTCGACCTGCGGGCGCAGCCGCGCTCGGTGGGGATGTTCGGCGCCGAGCCGTGGAGTGAAGCGATGCGCGACGAGATCGAGTCGCGACTGGGCCTGAAGGCGATCGACATCTACGGCCTGTCGGAGATCATGGGGCCGGGCGTGGCCTGCGAATGCGAAGCCGCAATGGGCTGCACGGCTGGGAGGATCACTTCCTGTTCGAGGTGATCGATCCCGACACGCGGCCGGCCGGCTGCCCGAGGGCCAGGCCGGCGAACTGGTGATCACCACGCTGACCAAGGAAGCGCTGCCGATGCTGCGCTACCGCACCAGCGACATCACGCGCCTGACCACGCGAGCGCTGCGACTGCGGACGCACGCACCTGCGCATGCTGCGCGTCACCGGTCGCAACGACGACATGCTGATCATTCGCGGCGTCAACGTCTATCCGTCGCAGATCGAGGCTGTGCTGGTCGGCCGCCCGGGGCTGGCGCCGCACTACCAGCTGGTGGTGGAGTCGCCGTGGCCAGCTCGACCAATTGCGCGTCGAGATCGAGGCGCAGCTCCGGCGTGCACCGCCGGATGCCTTCGATGGCTGGCGCGCGACGTGGCGCACCACATCAAGTCGCTGGTCGGCGTCAGCGCCGACGTCGTCGATCCAGACGCCGGGCACGTTGCCGCGATCGCTAGGCAAGGCGGTGCGGGTGCGCGACCTGCGTGTCCATGGAGGCTGATGCCATGCCCAAACGATCTGCTGAGCCTGAACGTCAACGGCCGCACGCGCGAGGTGGCGGTGTCCGACCACGAGCTGCTGCTCGACGTGCTGCGCGATGACCTGCTGCTGACCGGCACCAAGCAAGGCTGCGACGGCGGCGAGTGCGGCGCCTGCACCGTGCTGGTCGACAATCAGCCGCGGCTCGCGTGCATCACGCTGGCTGCGTCGGTGCAAGGCCGTGCGGTCGAGACGATCGAGGGCCTCGCGGGAGGCGGGCGCTCGAGCCCGCACGGCCGCTCCGAAGGGCGAGATCCCCGTCGGGGACGGACCGCAGGGCCAAGGGGGCCGGATGAGCGCGCTGCAACAGGCCTTCCACGAGAAGCTCGGCACGCAATGCGGCTTCTGCACGCCCGGCATGGTGATGGCCGCCGAGGCGCTGCTGCGTCGCGAGCCGCAGCCCAGCGACGTGCAGATCCGCGACGCGCTGGCCGGCAACCTGTGCCGCTGCACCGGCTACGTGAAGATCGTCGAGTCGGTGCGTGCGGCGGCGCTGACCGCTCGCAGGGGCGCGCGCATGAAGCACGAACAACCTGCACCCGTGCGCGCTCCGGCGCCGGCCACGCATTCGATCGGCGAGCGCACGCCACTGGTCGACGGCATCGAAAAAGTCACCGGTCGCGCGCGCTACACAGCCGATCTGCCGCTCGGTCCCACGCTGGTGGGCCGCATCGGCCGCAGCGCAGTGGCGCACGGCGTGATCCGCCGCATCGACGCCACGCGCGCGCTCGCGCTGCCCGGCGTGCGCTCGGTGATCACTGGCGCCGACTTCGCCGCGCCCTATGGCGTGATTCCGATCGCGCAGAACGAATGGCCGCTGGCGCGCGACAAGGTGCGCTACCGCGGCGAGCCGCTGTTCGCAGTGGCGGCCGACGACGAGGCGAGCGCGCAGGCCGCGCTGGCCGCCGTCCAGGTGCAGATCGATCCGCTGCCGGCGTACTTCACCGTCGCCGACGCGCGCGCCGACGGCGCCCTGCTGCTGCACGACAACAAGCCCGGCAACATCGAACGTCGGGTCGAACAGGACTTCGGCGACGTCGACGCCGGCTTCGCCGCAGCCGACCTGGTGCTCGAGCGGAACTTCGACTGCGCCGAGGTCGCGCACGGCCAGATCGAGCTCAACAGCACCGTCGCGCAGTGGGAGCCCGAGCGCGAACGGTTGACCGTGCACTCGGTGACGCAGGTGCCGTACTACCTGCACCTGACGCTGGCGCAGACGCTCGGTCTCGATGCGTCGCAGATCCGCGTCATCAAACCCTTCGTCGGCGGCGGCTTCGGCCACCGCGTGGAGCCGCTGAACTTCGAGATGGTGTGCGCGGCGCTGGCGCGTGCCGCCGGCGGTGCGGTGAGCCTGCATCTGACGCGCGAGGAAGGCTTTCTCACGCACCGTGGCCGCCCGGCCACCGAGACGCGGCTGAAGATCGGCCTGAAGAAGAGCGGCGAGATCACCGCGGTGGAGGCCGAGGTGGTGCAGCGAGGCGGCGCCTACGGCGGCTACGGCCTGGTGACGATCCTCTATGCCGGCGCGCTGCTGCACGCGCTGTACCGGGTGGGCGCGGTGCGCTATCGCGGCTATCGGGTGTACACCAATCTGCCACCGTGCGGCGCGATGCGCGGCCACGGCGCGGTCAACGTGCGTTTCGCGTTCGAATCGCTGCTCGACGAGATGGCGGCGCAGCTCAAGCTCGACCCGTTCGCGCTGCGACGTGCCAACCTGCTGGTGCCGCCGACCCGCACGCTCAACGATCTGCAGGTCAACTCCTATGGCCTGCCGCAATGCCTGGATGCGGTGGAGGCCGCGTCGGGCTGGCATGCCAGGCACGGCCGGCTCGGCAAGGGCAGGGGCCTGGGCATGGCGTGCTCGCACTACGTGTCGGGCTCGGCCAAGCCGGTGCACTGGAGCGGCGAGCCGCATGCGGTGGTGAACCTGAAGCTCGACTTCGACAACGGCATCACCATCCTCACCGGCGCCTCCGACATCGGCCAGGGCTCGACCACGGTGCTGACGCAGGTGGTGGCCGAAGTGCTGCTGCTGCCGATGGCGCGCATCCGCGTGGTGGCCACCGACAGCGCGCTGACCCCCAAGGACAACGGCTCGTATTCGTCGCGCGTGTCGTTCATGGTCGGCAACGCCGCGTTGCGCGCCGCGCAGGCGATGAAACGCGTGCTCGTCGAAGCCGCTGCCAAGCGGCTCGAGGTGCAGCCCGACGACATCGACTGGCAGGGCGAGTCGTGCGGCGTCTCGGGCACCGATCGTCGCATCGAGTTCGCGCAGGTGGTGCAGGCCGCGCTCGCCGACAGCGGCACGCTCACCGTGAAAGGCGCCTGGTCCACACCGCCCGAAACGCAGGGCGGCAAGTTCCGCGGCGCCGCGGTCGGCTCGACCGCGGGCTTCTCGTATGCCGCGCAGGTGGTCGAGGTCAGCGTCGACGAAGACACCGGCGCCGTGACGGTCGAGCGGGTGTGGGTGGCCCACGACTGCGGCCGTGCGCTCAACCCGCTGGCGGTGGAAGGCCAGGTGCAAGGCGCGGTGTGGATGGGCATGGGCCAGGCGCTGAGCGAGGAGACGCAGTACCACGAGGGCCTGCACCTGCGCGCCAACTTCATCGACTACCGCATCCCGACGATCGCCGAGTCGCCGCCGATCGACGTGACGCTGATCGAGAGCATCGATCCGCTGGGGCCGTTCGGCGCCAAGGAAGCCAGTGAGGGCGCGCTGCACGGCTTCGCGCCCGCGCTCGCCGCTGCCGTGTGCGACGCCATCGGCATCCGGCCGCGTGAGCTGCCGATCACGCCCGACCGCGTGTTCGATGCGATCCATGCGCGCCAACGCGAACAACGGCTGCGCGCGCGGCGCGCGGTCACGAAGGCAACGGAGCAAGCATGAGCGCCTTGCCACAGTTCGTGCTGCAACGGCCCACCACACCGCGCGAAGCGGCCGAGCTGCTCGCCGCCGGCGCGCGTGCGCTTGGCCGGTGGCACCGACCTGTTGCCCAACCTGCGCCATGGCCTCGAGCAGCCGGCGCAGCTGGTGGATCTGACGCGCGTGCGCGGGTCTGGACGTGATCGAGTTGCACGATGGTGCGCTCACCATCGGTGCCGGCGTCGACGCTGGCGCGATTGGCCGACGACGCGCGCATCGCGCAGCACCTGCCGGCGCTGGCGCGAAGCCGCACGCGCGGTGGCTGGCCCGGGCCATCGCAGCGTGGCCACGCTGGGCGGCAACCTGTGCCAGGACACGCGCTGCGTCTACTACAACCAGAGCGAGTGGTGGCGCGCCAGCAACGGCTGGTGCCTGAAGCGCGGCGGCGACACCTGCCACGTGGCGCCGCAGGGCCAGCGCTGCCACGCCGCGTTCAGCGGCGACGTGGCACCGGTGCTGCTGGCTGCTCGCGCCGTAGGTCGAGATCGCCACGCCACGGCACGCGTCGCATGCCGCTGGACGACCTGTACCGCGACGACGGCGCGGCGCACCTCACGCTGGCCGTCGGCGAGTTCTGGCTCCGCGGTGCGCGTGCGGCGCCGCCGACACGGCGCGCCGCAGCGGCTATCGCAAGGCGCGCGTGCGCGGATCGATGGACTTCCCGCTGGCCGGCGTGGCCTGCAGTGTTGTCGCTGTGCGAGGGCGTGCTGGCCGAGATCGGCGTCGGCCTGAGCGGCACCAACTCGCGACCCATCGCGCTGCAGGGCCTCGATGCGCTGATCGGCCAGCGCGTCGACGACGCGCTGCTCGCCGCGCTCGGCAAACGGGTGCAGCAACAGGTCAGCCCGATGCGCAGCACGGTCACGCCGTCGAACTACCGGCGTCAGGTGGCCGCGGCGCTGGCGCAGCGTCTGGTGCGCGAGCTGGCGGCCATGCCCGCACCCGCCGAGCCGCACTGAGGAATCTCCATGCGATGCCCGCAATGCCACACGCCCCTGGAATTCGCCGCCGAGGGCCTCTACATCTGCTGCGCGGCGGCGAGCCGGCGCTGGCGTTGCCTGGACTGCGAGGTCGAACACGAGGGCTTTGCGTTCGCCTACGGTGCCTGCCCGTCCTGCGGCGGCCTTGGTGGCCGCTGACGCTGCGCGCCGGCGTCGGACAGCGTCGCGCTGGCCGGCGTGCGCATGGCCTTCGAGATCGAGCTCGGCGGCCGCGCCTTCTACCAGCGCGCCGCCGCCGACAGCACCGACCCGCGCTGCGCGCCCTGTTCGGCCGCTTCGCGGTGATGGAGGGCGAGCACATGGAGACGCTGGCGCGCCGCTACCACGTCCGACGGTCCCGTCGCCGCTCGCCGGCTTGCAGGTTGGAACTGGCCGCGCTCTTCGCCGGCGTCGAGAACCGCCCGCAGGACCCGGACAACCTGTTTCGCATCGCGATCGCGCTGGAGCAGCGCGCCGCCGAGTTCTTCACCGAGCTGCCGGTCGATGCGGACGCGGGCTCGGCCGAGCAGCGACCTGTACCGCGAGCTGGCGGCCGAGGAGCGCGAACACGCCGCTGTGCCTCGCCACCGAGTACGAGCGCTGGCGCGCCGGCAAGCCGCGCTCGTTCGCAGGCGATCGCGATGGAGCAGCGCCCCGGTGACCGGCAGGGCCGCCGCCAATGAACGCGGCGGACGTGGTGCTCGGCGGCCACGACCCGCAGCGCACCGCGCTGCGTCTGCGGCGACGAGAGCATCAGCCACGGCGCGCTGCGCGACCGCGTGGCGCGTGCGCCGCGGCTGTGGCGCGCGCGCGGCCTGCAGGCCGGCGACCGCGTCGCCGTCAAGCTGCCCGACGGCTGCGACTGGGTCGGCGCCTTCCTCGGCACGATCTGGTCCGGTGGCGTCGCGGTCGCGGTCAATCCACGCATCCCCGCGCCCGAGTGGCACTACATCCTGGACGAGGCCGGCTTCAGCGTCGATCCTCGCCGAATCGACGACGACACGCCCTCGCCCTGGCGCGAACGCGTGCATGCTGCTCGACGACTGGCGGCGCGAGGTGCGCAGCGCACGCCGAGTCGCCGCGCGCAACCGATGGACGAAGAGGCGCCGGCCTTCTGGTGCCACTCATCGGGCACCTCGGGCAAGCCCAAGGCCGTGGTGCATGCGCACCGCTTCGCGCGGCAAATCGAACAGGTCTCGCGCGACGGCCTGGGCATCCGCGCCGACGACCGTCTGTTCGCGAGCTCCAAGCTCTTCTTCTCCGTACCCGCAGACCAACAGCCTGTTCGCCGGCCTGAAGCTCGGCGCCACCGTGATCCTCGACCCGCAGTGGCCCACGGCGGCCAGCGTGGCCGCCACCGTGGCCGCGCAGCGCCCGACCGTGCTGTTCAGCGTGCCGTCGCTGTACCGCAACCTGCTGCACGAGAGGCCTGGCGCCGCGGCATCGCACGCGCCGGCGTGCGGCTGTGCGTGTCGGCCGGCGAGGCCTTGCCGTCGCAGCTGCGCGAGAGGCTGGCGCGCAGACCGGGCTTGGCCATCGTCAACGGCTATGGCGCCTCCGAGACGCTGATCCTGGTCATGCTCGCGCAGCGACGGCCAGCAGGGCTTCAGGCACCTCGCCGGGCGTCGACATCCGGCCGCTGGACGATGTCGCCGAACGGCGTGCCGACGCGCCTCTGCATCCGCGTGCCGACGCTGGCGCTCGGTTACCTCGACCGGCCGCAGGCCCAGGCCGAGGCCTTTCGCGACGGCGCGTTCTGCCCGGCCGACCTGTTCCTGCGCGACGCGGCGGCGGCTGGCGCTTCGCCGGCCGCGAGGATTCGCTGGTCAAGATCCACGGCCGTTGGGTCAACCTGGTCGAACTCGAGGAGCAGTTCGGCTTCGCACGCCCGGGCATCGCCGAGGCCGCCGCCGTGTGCGTGCCCGACGGCGACGGCGTCGACGCGGTGGCGTTCTTCTTCGTGGCGCGCGACGAGCGCGGCGCCGCGCCTGCGAGCGCCCGAGGACCCTCCCGCCCTACCAACGGCCGCGCTGGCTGCACCGCCGTCGAGCGCTGCCGCGCACGCCCACCGGCAAGCTGCTGCGGCGCAAGCTGCAGGACCTGCACCGCGCGCTGGGATGAGGCCATGAGCTGATCGCCCCCGTCCAGCACAACGCGGCCGCGTCGTGGTGGCCACGATGTCGCGCCCGCCGGTCAACGCGCTCAATGACGAACTGATCGCGCAGCTCGATGCCGTGCTCGATCAGGCCAGGCCGACGAGCACGTCACCGTGCTGCACATCCGCAGCGATCAGAAAGCTTTTTGCGCCGGCGCCGATCTCGCGCTGATGCAGTGCTTTGCCACGCCGCAGGGCCGCGATGCGATGGTGGACCTCGTGCGGCGCATGCAGCGCCTGTTGCGCGGCTCGAGGCCGTCCGGTCATCACGCTGGCCGAGATCGGCGGCGCGGCCATGGGCGGCGGGCTGGAACTCGCGCTGGCCTGCGACAGGCGCGTCGCGGCGCACGAAGCGCGCATCGGCCTGCCCGAAGTCAGGCTCGGCTTGCTGGCCGCCGGCGGCGGCACGCAACGGCTCACGCGTCTGTCGGGCCCGGCATCGCACGCCGGCTGATTCTCGGCGCCGAAACGGTGAGTGGCATCGAGGCCGAGCGCCTGGGCCTGGTGCAGTGGTCGGTGCCGCGCGCCCAGCTCGGCGACGCCGCGCGCGCGCTGGCGCAGCGTTGCGCGCGCATACCCCGCGTCGCGCTGGCCGAGAACAAACGCTGCATCGCACTGGCCAGTGCACCGCACGGCGACGGTTTCGCCGCCGAGATCGCCGCCACGCGGCGCTTGTACGAACACCCTGAAACCCGGCGTCTGGTGTCGGCCTTCTTCGACCCGGGTGCCACCCACGCCAAGGAGAAATCATGAGCCTGAAAGACAAGATCGCCATCGTCACCGGTGCCGCGTCGGGCATCGGTGCCGCCACGACCAACCTGCTGGCTGGCGCCGGCGCCACGGTGATCGTGGCCGACGTGCAAAAGGACAAAGGCGAGGCGCAGGCCGCCGCGTTGCGCGACACCGGCGCGAAGGCGAAGTACCTGTATGTGGACCTGACCGACGCCAAGTCGATCGCCACCTTCGCCGATGCGGTGCAAACGCAATTCGGTGCGGTGGACGTGCTGGTCAACGGCGCCGGCTGGGGCACGACGCATCCGTTCTGGGAGGGCACGCCCGAGCTGTGGGACCGCATCATCGGCCTGAACTTCATCGGCCCGATGCGCCTGACCAAGGCGCTGCTGCCCGCGATGATGCAGCGTGGCGGCGGCAAGATCGTCAACATCGCGAGCGACGCCGGCCGCGTGGGCAGCCTGGGCGAGACCGTGTATTCAGGCACCAAGGGCGGCCTGATCGCGTTCACCAAGTCGCTGGCGCGCGAGGTGGCGCGCTACCAGATCAACGTCAACTGCGTGTGCCCCGGCCCCACCGACACGCCGCTGATGGCCGCGGTGCCCGAGAAGGTGACCGAGGCGCTGAAGAAGGCCATTCCGTTTCGCCGCCTGGGCAAGCCCGAAGAGGTGGCCGCTGCGGTGTTGTTCTTCTGCGCCGACACCGCGGACTACGTCGCTGGCCAGGTGCTCAGCGTGAGCGGCGGCCTGACGATGGCGGGGTAGATGGACCACCCCGATGCGGCCTGGCGGCCGCTCGCCACGCGCTCGCAGAGCTCGCGCGGTTCGCGAGGCGTTCGGGTCTGCGCAGGCAGACCCTCGCGTCCACGCTTACGCCTTCGAGGAGACGCGCCAGCGGCCGGCAAAGCCGGTTCCGCGGCGACCACTTGGTATCCGTTGCCGACCTGCGGCCATCGCGATGAACTGAGCCACGGAGAACTGAGATGAACGATTCCTCTCTGTGCGGATGCGCCGGCGCAGCGGGAGGTGATGCACGCGCGCGGCGCTGGGCCGATGCCGACGGCGAGCACATCGACGTGCGGGGCCTGTCGCCGCCGCAACCGCTGGTGGCCATCGTGCGGCTGATCGAAACGATCGATGATGCGCGTGCCGTGGTGGCGCATCTGGACCGTGACCCGCTGATGCTGTATCCCGAGCTGGCCGAGCGCGGGTGGGTGGCCGCAACGGGTGAGCGCTGCCGCCCGGCGAAGTGCAGCTGCGGTTGACGCGCGACGCGGGCAAACCTTGACTCGAGAGGTCGGCGATGGACTACACCCTGCCCGAATTCCTGGCCCACGCGATTACGCTGGAACGTGAAGCCGCCGAGCGCTACCTCGAGCTGGCGGACATGATGGAGTCGCATCGCAACGACGAGGTGTCGGCGCTGTTCCGCGACATGGTGCGCTACTCGCGCCTGCACCACGACTCGATCGTCGAGCGCGCGGGCGGCATCGTCTTACCGACGATCGGACCGTGGGACTACTTCTGGCGCACGCCACCCGAGGCGGGCGGCGACGAGGCCTTCGACTACACGCTCAACGCCTATGACGCGCTGCGGTATGCGCGCGAGAACGAATTGCGGCGATCCAGTACTACGCCGGCGCAGGCGAGTCGTCCACCGACCCCGAGGTCAGCGCCTGGCCGCCGAATTCGCGGCCGAGGAGACCGAGCACGTCGAGGCCATCGAAGAACTGGCTCGCGCACGCAGCGAGCGTCCAGCCGCTCCCTGGGCGGCCGATCCGCACCGCGAGCGCTGACCATCATGGCGCGCTGCTCACTCACACATGCGGCGGATGTCTTCGCGGCACCGGGATTGCGTGGATGCGGCGGCGATCTTCGGTGTCGCGCACGCAGAACACGCGGGTCTCGCTGCTTTCGCAGATCAGGTCGTCACCACGCGTGACCACGTGCTTCTGCACGAAGACCTTGTTGCGCCACTCTTGGATGTGCGTGCTGATCAGCAGCTTCTCACCGTAGGTGGCGCTCTTGATGAAGCGTGCGGTTGTTCGAGCAACGGCGTGCCGATGATGCCGGTGCTGTGCTCCAGCACATGCCACGAGCTCGGAACACCACAGGTCATAAAGAGATGCAGAGGCCGCGTCCGTGCAGCGGTGGTAGCGCGGAAAGAACACGATGCCGGCCGGATCGCAGTCGCCGAAGCGGATCTCGACGGTCATGGTCGTGGTCTTGCTCATCCAGCATCCTTTGAAGGCGGTCACGGATTCTCGGCTGCCATCGAACTCGATCCGAGGATCCGACCATGAAGCGTATCCAGCTGGCCCGCTACGAGGCCCGTCACTTTGCTGCTCGGTCGACGGCAATGGCCACCATCACGCTCGAATCGTCCCGGAACACAGAACCCGCTGACCTTCGATTCCTATGGCGAACTGCGCGACTTGTTGCGCGACATGGCCTACGCCACCGACGTCAAGGCCGTCGTGTTCACCGGCTCTGGCGAGCAACTTCTGCTCCGGCGGCGACGTGCACGAAATCATCGGCCGCTGGTGAAGATGACATGCCCGAGGCTGCTCGAGTTCCCGCGCATGACCGCGACATCGATCAAGGCGATGCGCACTTGCCCGCGACCGATCATCGCGGCGATCGACGGCGTGTCCACCGGTGCCGGCGCGATGATCGCCTGCGGCTCCGACATGCGACTGGCCACCGCGCGCAGCAAGCTCGCGTTCCTGTTCGTGCGCGTCGGGCTGGCCGGCGCCGACATGGGTGCCTGCACGCTGCTGCCGCGGTTGATCGGGCTGTCGCGCGCGGCCGATTGGCTGTACACCGGGCGCACCATCGGCGGTGAGGAGGCTGAGCGCGCCGGCTTTCACACGCGTCTGGTCGACCCCGATGCGCTGCTCGCCGAAGCCAACGCGCTGGCCAAGGACCTCGCCGAGGGCCCGACCTTCGGTCACGCGATGACCAAGACCATGCTGTGGCAGGAGTGGAGCTGGGGCTGGGTGAATGCATCGAGGCCGAGGCGCAGGCGCAAGCCATCTGCATGCAGACGCAGGATTTCGAACGCGCCTACCGCGCGTTCGCGGCCAAGCAGAAGCCGGTGTTCGAGGGCAATTGACACCGATGCCCCGGCGGCCGCGTCGCTGACCGCATCTTGCGCGCTCCTGCACCGCCGGCGCGTGCCGCGCCGTCTGCGCGAGGCGCCGGCGCGGCGTTTGCGCAAGGCGCGAGCGGGCGCTTGTTGCCGCTGTCGTTGCCGATGCGCTTCTTCGCTGCGGCGGCAGCTTTCCACGTGATCGCGTGGGGCGCACTCGGCGTCGGTGCTGGCCAGGTACCGCGCTTCGCCGGCGGCATCGGCTGGCCGCTGGCCGCGCTGCACGCGCTGACGCTCGGCGTGCTGGCGATGAGCGCCATGGGCGCCGCGCTGCAGCTGATGCCGGTGGCCACGCGCCAGCCGCTGCGCTCACACCGCGCGGTGCTCGCCGTGTGGTGGCTGTACGCGCCGGGCGTGGCCGCGGTGGTGGCGGCGATGGCGCTGCAGCAGCCGCTGGCGACGGCGATCGCCGCGCTGCCGGTGGCCGCCGGGCTCTTGCTGTTCGGCCTGCTGATGGCGCGCAACCTGGTCGGCGTGCGCGGTTCGATGCCTGGGGTGCGCACGATGGGCTGGCTCGCGCTCGCCTCGCTGGCCGTGGCGTTGGCCAGTGGGCTGGGCATGCTCGCCACCTGGGCCGGTGTGGCCGCGTGGCCACGCGAAGGACTGCTGATGCTGCACATCGTGTTCGCGGTATTCGGCTTCATGGGGCTGCTCGCGCTCGGGTTCTCGAACATCCTGGTGCCGATGTTCGCGCTCGGCCCCGTGCCGCCCGAGCGCGCGACGCTCGGCGTGGCCGCGTTGGCCGCGGCCGCGCTGGCGCTCGCCGCGGCAGTGGCGACCCATCTGCTGCCCGTCTCGCGCTGGCGCCCGCCGTGATGGCGGCTGCTGCTGCCGCAGCAGTCCACTTGCATTCGATGCGTCAGGTGCTGCGTGAAGGCATGCGACGCGAACTCGGCGGCTCGTTCGCGCTGGTGCGCCTGGGCTGGGGTGGTTTGATCGCGGCGCTGGCGCTGTCTGCATGGTGGGCGCTCGATGGCGGGCGCGAAGGCCTGTCCACCGCAGTGCTCGCCTGCGCGCTGGCGGGTTGGCTGCTCAGCTTTCTGTTCGGCATGCTGCAACGCATCGTGCCGTTCCTGGTGTCGATGCATCTGGCGGGCAGCCGCCGGCGCGCACCGACGCCGTCGTCGTTGACCGACCAGCGAGCGCTGACGGTGCATCGGTGCTGCCATGCAGCGGCGCTGGCCCTGCTGGCGTTGGCGATCGCACTCGACAGTGCGACCGCGGTGAGGGTCGCCTCGGCGGTGGGCGTCATCGGCGCGCTGGGATTCATGGGCTTCCTCGCTGCGGTGGTGCGGCGAGCGCGACGCTCGCGCGAGGTCCAGGCGCCGCGTGCGGCGCCCGGTGTTCACTGAGTCGCTGGTGTCGCGCGGCTCGCAAGTCACCGGCGCAGTACTCGGCCGGGATCGGCAGTTGCGTGACGCGAACGACGACCGTGCGCGTGCGGCCGCAGAGAAATTGCCAGAACGTGGGTGCACCGTCGGGATACACGATCGTCACGTCGAGGAGCGAGCGGAACTTCGCCCCATCGCGTTCAGCGCCAGCGCCAGGGCACCCGCCTATCGGCTTGAGCAAGTGGCGGTCAGGGCGAGCCCTGGGCCTGGTGTTTTTGCGGCGTGAAGCGAGTGCCCTCGGCGAAGTTCATCACGCTGGCCAGCAGGCAGGAATTCTCGGCGTTCGAGCCCGCCCGACTCTGCGGCAGATCAACCCCTCGCTCAGTCTCCGCGTGCCATCGACACGCCGCCATCGACCGCGAGGCCGCTTCGACCACGTAATCGCCGGCGCGCGACGCGAGATAGATCGCCGCGCCCGCCATATCGTCATCGACGCCGATGCGCTGCGACGGGATGTGTCGGGCCACGCGCTCGGCCTCGTCACGCGCGGCCCGATTCATGTCGGAGGCGAAAGCGCCCGGCGCGATCGCGCTGACGACGATGTGCTCCTTCACCAGGTGCAATGCCATGCGTCGCGTGAGATGGATCAGACCTGCCTTGCTGGCCGCGTAGGAATACGTCTCCTGCGGATTGACCGAGATGCCGTCGATCGACGCGATGTTGATGACCTTCGACGGGCGTGCCGCGAGCCGCCGGCCTTCAATGTCGGCGTACAGAGCCTGCGTCAGGAAAAAGGGTGACTTGAGATTGAGGTCGAGCACCTTGTCCCAGCCGCTCTCCGGGACATCGGCTACGGCGCACCCCAGGCCGCGCCGGCATTGTTGACGAGAATGTCGAGTTGCTGCTCACGCCTGCCGATCTCGGCTGCCAGTGCTTGCGCGCCCGCCACGGTGGACACGTCGGCCGGGATCGACACGCAATCGCCCCATTCCGACAACGCCTTGGCCGTGGCGTTGCACGCCTCCGCCTTGCGCGCCGAGATGTAGACGCGCGCCGCGCCGTGCGCGAGGAAACCCGCCGCGATCATGCGACCGATGCCGCGCGAACCGCCGGTGACCAGCGCGACGCGGCCTTGCAGTGAAAACAGGTTGCTCATCGAGATGCTCCTGGCGACGCCAACGAGTGGACACACGCGAGCGTATCGCAGGCCTGATCGCCGAGGCTCGGCGGACCTGCACACAGGCGTGTCATCGAGGTTCCGGGGTCGCGCTGGCCAAGAGCCGATCGAAGCCGGGATAGTCGTCACGGTCGATCGCACACTTTCTGGCAAAGGCGCTCCACGGCTCGCCGGCACTCAGCGCCGCCTTGAATGCGTGCGCGTCGACGATCCAACTGCCTCCCAGCAGCGTGACACCGCGCGCGAACAACGGGTCGGGCAGACAGCCGGCCCCGGGGCCGACCAGGGCCACCCGTTG
The DNA here is from genome assembly GCA_963774185.1 of uncultured beta proteobacterium. Lineage (GTDB taxonomy): Bacteria > Pseudomonadota > Gammaproteobacteria > Burkholderiales > Burkholderiaceae_C > JAEUPI01. The sequence continues at coordinate 19,725 of CAVZEK010000027.1, read as the reverse complement.
CGCCCGCCGGCAATGGCTGAGCATCGCGTCCAGCGTGTCGTTGAGCAGCACGGTGCTGGTCGACAGGATCTTGTTGCAGTGGGCGAGTTCAGCGGCGTCGAGCGTGACGCGCCAGCCGTCTCGCGGGCCCGCAAGATCGGCACGCAGTTCGACCACCGTCAGTCGCGCCCCGGTGGCGAGCACCGGCTGCACCAACGGCGGAAACAGGCCGACCATGCCGAGGTGATCGCCGGATTGAAGATCGAGGTCGCCGATCGAGTCGCCGGCTGCACGCGGTTCGAAGCGTGCCTGGTCGAACAGATACCGCGTCAGCGCATTGACGGCTGCGAAGCCCAGCGCGCGCTGGGCGCCCGTGCTTTGCGCGTAGCTGCGCGCAAGAGCCAGTGACGACGTGCCGGCCAGCGCGGCGCGGCCAGGCGCGGTGCGCAGCGTGGCCAACGTGTCGCCCAGCAGCACGAAGCTCAGACCCAGCGCGCCATCCTCGAGCTCGACCGCGCAGAACTCGCCCGCGCGTGTGCCGTCGGCCGACGGTGGCGGCAGGTGCAGCGCCTGCACGCGTGGCAACGCTCGGGTGCGAGCCACGCGCTCGAGCAAAGCGACGATGTCGGCGGCAACGGTGCTCATTGGACGACCCTTCGCGCTGCGCGCTCCAGGATGAGCGCTTCAGAGCGGCCGTGCGCGCTCATACCGCTGCGCCGCTCAGACTCTCACCACCTGAGCATCCTTCACCGGCGAGTACAACGCTAGCACGTCGCTCGCGCGTCGCGCCAGCACGGCGCGCTGGTTGATGTAGCCCTTGTCGGTGATCTCACCGGCATCGGCACTCGGCGGTTCCGCGAGCAGCAGGGCGCGCGTCGGCGTCTGTGACGAGCCGCCGCCGGCGGTCGCCATCGCCACCAGGCCGTCGCGCAGGCGCCGGGTTTTCTCTTCGGCAGACATCGCCACTGCGGCGGGCGACGCGAACACCAGCAGGCCGACCTCCTCACGGTCGTGGCCGGTGACCACCACGTCAGCGGCCAGCGGGCTCAGTGCGCTGATGGCGCGCAGGCGCAGCGTGCCCACCGACACCCAGGTGCCGCTCATCAGCTTGAAGTCCTCGGCCACGCGGCCGTCGAAGCTCACGCCGAGTTCAGGCCGCGCGTCGTCGACCAGCTTGCCGGCGTCGCCGATCAGGTAGTAGCCGTCTTCATCGAAGGCCTTGGCGGTGAGCTCGGGCGCATCCCGATAGCCCGGAAACACGGTGGTCCCGCGCACCCGCATCTCGAGCTTGCCGGCATTGGGCACCAGCTTCAGTTCGATGCCCGGCAACGGCGCACCGATGCAGCCCGCGCGGTCGATGCGCCAGTGCACGCTGGTGATCGCCGGCGACGTTTCGGTGGCACCCCACGACGACGTGAACCACACCGGCCGCTCGCGCACCCGGCGCGCCACGCCTTCGAGGCGCTCCCACACGCTTTGCGGCAACGCGGCGCCGGCGTAGAACACGCCTTCGAGGCGCTCGAACACGTCGCGCGCGGTCGCTTCGTCCTGTTCCAGAAACGGCAGCAGCATGTCGAAGCCGCGAGGTACATTGAAGTAGAAGTTGGGTTTCACCTCGCGCAGGTTCTTCACCGTCTTCTCGATCAGGCCCGGTGCGGGCCGCCCTTCGTCGACGTGGATCGCGCCGCCGTGGGCCAGCGCCATGTTGAAGTTGTGGTTGGCGCCGAAGGTATGGCTCCAGGGCAGCCACTCCAGCAGGTTGAGGCGGTGGCGGTTCAGGAATGGCCACACCTGAGCCATCTGCTGCTGATTGGCGGTGAGCATGCGATGCGTGTTGATCACCACCTTGGGTGTGCCGGTCGAACCGCTGGTCAGCAGGTACTTGGCGTGGTGCTCCGGGCGGATGGCTTCGAAGGCCTGCATCACTGCAGGCGTTTCGGTCGCCGCCGTCAGCTCGCTGAAGGGCAGCGCACCCGCATGAGCGGATGCGTCGCGGCCGAACACGACCGGCGCCTTGCCGCCCCACGCCTTGATGGCTGCGCCGTAGACCGCCGGGTCCGACGCGTAGACGAGCCCCGGGCGCAGCGCGTCGAGGATGCTCTTGATCTTGCCGTAGTCCTTGGTCAGGCGACAGTACGCGCTCGACACCGTGCACACGGCGCGGCCGATGTGCATGGCCGCCAACGCCAGCAGCGCGTGGTCGATCGAGTTGTCCGACAGCACCACCACCGGATGCCACGCGTTGACGCGCAACTCGAGCAGGGCCTGCGCGACGCGCCCGACCTGCTCGCGCACCTGCGCATAGCTCAGGCGCCGCCAGACACCGGTGCCATCACGCTCGGCGAGGAACAGCCCATCGGGCGTGGTGAGCGCCCAATGCTCCAGCCAATCGCCGACGCAGCGCGCATGCGGCTGCAGCGCATCGGCCGAGCGCAGCACGAAGCCGCCACCGGGCAGGGGCTCGCGTTGCACTCGGGGCGTGGCGAGCGACCCCGCATCGCCGAACAGTGGAAGTGTCATCGCAGGCCTTTCGACGCAGTTCACTCAAACACCGAGGTAGGACGCCAACTCGGCGCTGTCGCGCAACGCGGGCGATGCGCCGGCCAGCACCACCTGGCCTTTTTGCAGCACCAGCAAGCGGTCGGTGTGCGCCGCCACCTTGCGGTAGTTGCGGTCGACGATCAGCGTGGCGATGCCGGTGCCGCGGATGTCGCCGATGACGCGCCAGATGTCAGCCACGATCTGCGGCGCCAGGCCCTCGGTGGCTTCGTCGAGAATCAGCAGATCCGGCTGCGTCATCAGCGCGCGGCCGATCGACAGCATCTGCTGCTCGCCGCCCGACAGCTGCCCACCCAGATGGTCGAGCCGCTCGGCCAGGCGCGGGAACGTCTTCAACACGGCGGTCAGGTCCCAAGCGCTGCGCCCGGCGCGGCCGGGGCGCGCAGCCATCACCAGGTTTTCGTGCACCGACAGGTTGGGGAACACGCCGCGGCCCTCGGGCACGTAGGCCACACCACGACGCGCAACCTGGTACGGGCGGGCGCGCGACATGTCGTGGCCGTCGATGGTAATGCGGCCTTCGCGCCGCGTCACATGGCCGAGCAGCGTGCGAATCAGCGTGCTCTTGCCCATGCCATTGCGGCCGAGCAGACCCAGCGTTTCGCCGCGTTCGATCGTGAGATCCACCCCGTGCAGCACATGGCTGCTGCCGTACCAGGCGTGCACGCCCTGCGCATCGACCAGGCTCTTGGTGCTCACACGTGGTCCCCAGAGATAGGCTGCTTGCACGTCGGCGTTGCGCCGCACCGCCTCGGGCGAGTCGCTGGCCAGCACCGCGCCGTTGACCATCACCGTGATGCGGTCGGCGATGCGGAACACCGCGTCCATGTCGTGTTCGACCAGCGCGATCGCGTGGCCGGATTTGAGTTCGGCCAGCAGTGTGAGCATGCGCTCGGTTTCTTCAGCGCCCATCCCGGCCAGCGGCTCGTCGAGCAGCAGCACTTCGGGTGCGGTGGCCAGGCACATCGCGATCTCGAGCTGGCGGCGCTGGCCGTGCGACAGCGTGCCTGCGGGGCGATCCAGCACGTCGGCCAGGCCGGCGCGTGCTGCGACGTCGCGCGCCGCGGCCACGCTCACGGTGCACGCCGACGCATCGGCCCACCACACCCAGGGCCGCTGGTGGCGCGCCTGTGCTGCGAGGCGGCAGTTCTCGAGCACGGTGAAAGTCGGATAGATGGTGGTGCGCTGGTAGCTGCGGCCCACACCGGCGCGCGCGCGGCGCGCCTGCGTCCAACGTGTGACGTCGGTGCCGCGCAACTGCACACTGCCCGCGCTGGCGGGCAGTTCGCCTGACAGGATGTTGATCAGCGTCGACTTGCCGGCGCCGTTGGTTCCGATCACCGCATGCACCGTGCCGCGCTGCAGCTCGAGCGACACGCGGTCCACTGCCACCAGGCCGCCGAAGCGGCGCGTGACGTCGGTGGCGCGCAACAGGACCTCTCCCGCGGCGCCGCTCATGCTTCTGCCCTTGGCGTGCGGGTCAACCGATGCGTCAGCAATGATCCTGCGCCGATCAGTCCGCGCGGCAGCAGCGCCACGCTGACGATGATGGCCAAGCCCAACCCGAGCAGCCAGTGTTTGGCAAAGGCGCCGAAGATCGCCTCGGACTTGAAGAACTCCTGCAGCAGTGCGAATGCGAAAGCGCCGATCACCGCACCGCGCAGATGCCCGATGCCGCCGAGGATGATCATGATCAGCACCGCGCCGGAGAAATGCCAGCTCAGCAATTCAGGGTTGACGAAGCCGTCCTTCACCGCGAACAGAAAGCCACCGAGCCCCGCGATCGCACCCGACAGCACGAAGGCAGCCAGCTTGTACGGGTACGTCGAGAAACCCGTGGCGCGCATGCGCTGCTCGTTGACGCGAATACCAGCCAGCGCGCGCCCGAAGCGCGAGCGCTGCAGCAGCGCGAGAAACCCGAATACCGCCACCAGGCAGCCGAACACGAAGTAGTACAGCGCGAGCGGCCGCTCGAGATCGAGCAGCGGCGTCGAGCCGATCGCCGCCACCGGCTTCACGTAGAGGTAGATGCCGTCGGTGCCGCCGCCCAGCGGCGTGTCGTGCACCACGTAGTAAGCCATCTGCGCGAAGGCCAAGGTCACCATGATGAAGTACACGCCCTTGGTGCGCAGCGACAGGGTGCCCATGAAAAGCGCGTAGGCCGCACCCACCGCCATCGCCGCCGGAAGCAGCCACCACAACGACGCGGCAGAGCCCTCGGGCGAGAGTTTCACCGTGGCATATCCGGCCAGGCCGAAGAACGCGGCTTGGCCGAAGCACACCAGGCCAGTGGCGCCGACCAGCAACTCCAGGCTCAGCGCGACGACGGCGTAGATCATCGTCTTGGTCACCAGGTCGACGCCGAAGCTGCCTGTCGCGAGCGGCCACAACGCCAGCGCCACTGCGCCGAGCAGCCCGAGGCGACTTCGGCACGCGGCATCACCATTCAAGCGAACACCGCGGATCCGGCCTTCGCCGGTCCGCTGGTGTTGCCCCTTGGGGGGAGGCGGCCGCAGGCCGCTTCGGGGGGAGCCATCTCATCCTGCCTTGAAGAGACCGTCCGGCTTCCACAGCAGGATCAACGCCATCAGCACGTAGACGAGCACGCCCGCGGCCTGCGGGAACACCACCTTGCCGAAGGTGTCGACGAAGCCGATCAGGAGCGCCGCCAGCAGCGCGCCGCGAATCGAGCCGATGCCACCGATCACCACCACCACGAAGCAGATGATCAGCACTTGGTTGCCCATGCCCGGGTACACGCTCGACACCGGTGCCGCCACCATGCCGGCCAGCACCGCGAGCGCGACGCCGGCGGCGAACATCACGCGGTAGAGAAACTTGATGTCGATGCCGAGCGACTGGACCATCTCGCGGTTGGTCGAGCCGGCGCGGATCGTCATGCCCAGGCGCGTGCGCGCGAGCACGAAGCACATGCCGAGCGCCAGTGCCAGGCACACCGCCGACATGAACGAAACGATAGACCGGATAGGTCATCAATTCGCCGAGCGGGATCGAACCGGCGAGCCACGCCGGCGGCTGCACGCCGTGGACGTCGTCGCCGACCAGGATGCTGCGCAGTTCTTCGAACACCAGGATCAGCCCGTAGGTCATCAGCACCTGCTGCAGGTGTTCGCGCTCATAGAGAAAGCTGAAGAACGCCCACTCGAGCACGTAGCCGAGCGCCACTGCGAGCGCCAGGCCGATCAACAGCGTGGCGAAAAAGCCGCCGCCCAGCGTGCTGGCCACCAGCGGCGCCAGCGCATACGCCATGTAGGCGCCGATCATGTAGAAGCTGCCGTGCGCCAGGTTGATGACGCCCATGATGCCGAAGATCAGCGTCAGGCCCGAGGCCACGAGGAACAACAACAGCCCGTATTGCAGGCTGTTGAGGCATTGCACGAGGAACGTTTCGAGACTCACAAGTTGGACGCCGGTGCGGGTTGTCCCTCGGGACAGGCCGCGAAGCGGCCAGGGGAGCGACCGTGATGGCCGGGCGCGCGGCGTACGGGTTGCCCGGACGTCGCGCGAGCCCCCCTGGGGGGCGGCCGCCAGACGGCCGGGGGTCCCAGGGTCACATCCTGCAGCCGCGGCCCGGATCGGCCAGCGACTTGCTCGCCACGCCGATCACCTTGTTCTCCTTGCCGATCACTTGGCGCAAGTAGATGTCCTGCACCGGGTTGTGGCTCTTGCCGAGCGTGAATGGGCCGCGCGGACTGTCGATCTTGGCTTTCTCCACGGCGGCGGCGAAATCGGCCTTCTTGCTGATGTCGCCGTTGACCGCCTTGAGGCCGATGGCGAGCATCTGCGCCGCGTCGTAGCCTTGCACGGCGTAGACGTCGGGCTGCAGCTTGTAGGCCTTGACGTACTCGAGCGCGAAACGCGTTGTCGCGCGGCGTGTCGAGGCTGTCACCATAGTGCAGCGTGGTCAGCAGGCCGTCGGCGGCGGCGCCCTGCGCTTCGAGCGTGCCGTCGGTGAGGAAGCCCGCGCCGTACAGCGGGATCGTCTTCTTCAAGCCCGGCCGCGGCATAGTCCTTGACGAACTTCACGGCGCCACCGCCGGCGAAGAAGGTGTACACCGCGTCGGGCTTGATCGACGCGATCTCGGTCAGCAGCGCCTGGAACTCCACGTTGGGGAAAGGCAGGCTGAGCTCCTTGACGATCTGGCCGCCGCCTTTTTCGAACGCCTCGCGAAAGCCCTTCACCGACTCGTCTCCCGCAGCGTACTTCCAGGTGATCGTCACCACTTTCTTGTAGCCCTTCTTGGCCACCACCTCGCCCATCGCATAGCCGGGCTGCCAGTTGGAGAACGAGCTGCGGAAGATGTGGTTGGCGCACATCGCGCCGGTGACCGCGTCGGCGCCGGCGTTGGGCACGATCAGCATCGTGCCGTTGTCCTTGGCGGCCTTGGCCATCGCCATCGCCACGCCCGAGTGCACGGTGCCGACGATGACGTCGACGTTGTCGCGCTTGATCAGCTTGTTGACGTTGTCGGTGGCTTTGGCCGGATCGGACTCGTCGTCGACCTTGACGAACTCGATCTCGCGGCCAGCGAGCTTGCCGCCCTGTTCGTTCACCCGAAGTCGAAAGCCGTTTTCGATCGCCACGCCCAGCGCGGCGAAGGTGCCGGTGTAGGGCAGCATCAGTCCGACCTTGAGCTTCGTCGATTGGGCGCTGGCACTTGCGCTGATCAGCGCTGCCGCCGCGGCGGCCATCAGAGCGGCGACGCGCGATGTTGTTGTGAGGGTCATGGTTTGTCTCCTGTGGCGGGCGTTCAGGCCGCGCGTTGGTCTGCGGGTTGGGAACTTCTTACTCGATCGTGCGCATCGATGAAGTGCGTGACCTCGTCGATCACGCGCGGGGGCTGCTCGCGGTGCGGCGAGTGGCCGCATGACGGCAACTCCACCAGCACGGCGTGCGGCACGCTGCGCGCGATCGCGCGGATCTGCTGCAGCGTGCCGTATTCGTCGTCCAGGCCTTGCATCGCCAGCAGTGGACAGGTGATGGTGGTGATTTCGGCTTCGATGTTCCAGTGGGCGAAGGGCGGATGCAGCCAGATGTCGTTCCAGCCCCAGAACGCGGAGTCGGGGTCGTCGTGGTAACGCGCCAGCCGTTGCCGCAGGTCGGTGCGTTCGTAGTGGTGGCGCGCCTGCTGGATGCTGGCGATCGACACGTCTTCGACGAACAGATGCGGCGCCATCGCGACCACGCCCGACACTTGTTGGCCAAAGCGCGCGGCATGCAGCAGCGCGATCGAGCCGCCGTCGCTGTGCCCGATCAGCCAAGGGGGGTGCACGTCGCGATCGACGTGCAATTCATCCAGCAGCGCGGGCAGCAACTCGTGGGCCTGGCGGTGCATGAAGTCCAAACCCCAACGCTCGCTGTGCTCGCGTGGTGTCGAGCGGCCGTAGCCCGGGCGCGAGTAGACGATGCCGCGCGCGCCGACGGCATCACACAGCCGCTGCGGAAAAGCGCGCCACATCGCCACCGAACCGAGGCCCTCGTGCAGGAACACGAGCGTCGGTGCCTCAGCACGCAGCGACGCCGGCTCGACACGCTGCACCTCGATGCGCACACGCCGTCCCGACCACGGCAGCTCGACGAAGTGCACCGGATGCGGCATCGGTGGCCTCAGTGCGGCTTGGCCGCCTCGAGCTCGCGCAGGCGGAACCGCTGGATCTTGCCGGTCGAGGTCTTCGGCAGCTCGGCGATGAACTCGATCTGGCGCGGGTATTTGAACGGCGCCAGTCGCGACTTGACGAAGACCTTGAGTTCGTCCTCGAGCGCTGGCGCTGCGCTGTGACCAGGTTTGAGCACGACGAACGCCTTGGCCCGTGTCAACCCTTCAGCATCGGGCACACCGATCACCGCGGCCTCCAGCACCGCGGCGTGCTGCACCAGCGTGGCTTCAACCTCGAACGGCGACACGTACTGGCCGCTGACCTTGAGCATGTCGTCGCTGCGGCCCGAGTAGGTGTAGGTTCCGTTCGCATTGCGCACGTACTTGTCGCCGCTCTTGGTCCACGCGCCCTGGAACGTGTCGCGTGACTTGTCGCAGTTGCCCCAGTACATCAGTGCAGCGCTCGGGCCACCGATGTAGAGGTCGCCGACTTCGCCGTCGGGCACAGGGCGCCCGTCGTCGCCGCGCAGTTCGATCGTGTAGCCTGGCACCGGCTTGCCGGTGCTGCCGTAGTGCACGTCGCCGGGCCGGTTGGACAGGAAGATGTGCAGCATCTCGGTGGAGCCGATGCCGTCGATCAGTTCGCAGCCGAAATGCGCGCTGAAACGCTCGCCGAGTTCGCGCGGCAGCGCCTCGCCAGCCGAAGAGCACAGCCGCAGCGCGACCTCGCTGCGCTGGGGCAACGACGGCGACACCAGCATGCCCGCGTAGCCGGTTGGCGCGCCGAAGAACAGCGTCGGCTTCGGACCGGCGCCGCCGGTCCAGCGCTTGAACACCGCGTCGGGGGTCGGTCGCTCGGCCATCAGCACCACCGACGCGCCGGCCCACAGCGGAAACGTCAGCGCATTGCCCAACCCGTAGGCGAAGAACAACTTGGCCGCCGAGAAGCACACGTCGCGCTCCGTGAGGCCGAGCACGCCGTGGCCATACAACTCAGCAGTCCAGTACAGGTTGCCGTGCGTGTGCACGGTGCCCTTCGGGCGGCCGGTCGAGCCCGATGAGTAGAGCCAGAACGCGGGCTCGTCGCGCGCAGTGGCGGCAGGGTTGCCCAACGCGTCTGCGGCGACGATGCGCTGCGCCAGATCGGCCTCGCCCCGCGCCAGCGGTGCGCTTGGCTGCGCTACCCACAGCTCGCGCGCCTCGTGTGGCGAGGCCGCCATCGCCGCGCGCAGCGCGGGCAGCGTCGCGCTCGAGGTCAGCACCAACTGCGCGCGGCTGTGCGCCAGCATGTAGCTGTAGTCCTCGGCGGTGAGCAGCGTGTTCACGGCCACCGGCACCACGCCGGCGAACAAACAACCGAGGAAGCTCACCGGCCACAGGTTGTTGTCCTGCATCGCCAGCAGCACGCGTTCGTCGCGGCGCACGCCGGCGGCCAGCAGCGCGGCCGCGAGGCCGCGCGACTGGCGTTCCAACTCGCCGTAGGTGAGTCGGCCGTGGTCGTCGGCATAGGCGAGCTTCGGTGCGCGCGCGGCGTTGCGCTGGAAGAGATCGGCAGCGAAGTTGTAGGTGGCGGGTGGGGCAGCGGCAGACATGGTGGACTCCAACGGCAACGAACAACGCATGCGTGCGACTCATCGACGGGCCCGCGGCCGAACCTGCAGAACGGCTGTTGCGCGCGCCTTGCGGCGCGGGCCTGCATGCATTATTGTGCGTGCGACGACACGATAGTTTTCGAGTCGCCGCCTGTCAAGCACTATATTGCATGAGCCGATCTGCAGCCTCGCGACCGCCGCGACCCACCAGGACCGAGGTTGCCACCTCCGGGCCGGCGAAGAAATCGGTCCGGACCCGACCGTCGAAGCCGAGTCGCGGCCCCACGCGACCGGCCGGCAAGGCGACCATGCGGCCCGACGAGCATGAGCCGCTGCTGAAGGCGCTCGGCGAGCGCGCTCGCAGTCTGCGCGCACGACGCGGGCTGACCCGCAAGGCGGTGGCACAGCTGGCTCGCGTGTCGGAGCGCCACCTCGCCAACCTGGAATCGGGCACCGGCAACGCATCGATCCTGATCCTGCAGCAGGTGGCGCAGGCGCTGCAGTGCTCGCTGGCCGAACTGGTGGGCGACGTCACCACGTCGTCGCCCGAGTGGTTGTTGATCCGCGAGCTGCTCGAGCCGCGCAGCGAAGCCGACCTGCGGCGTGCGCGCATCGCGCTGGCCGAGCTGTTCGGCACGCGCGGCGATGCCCGGGCGCGCAGCCATCGCATCGCGCTGGTCGGCCTGCGCGGCGCCGGCAAGTCGACGCTGGGCCAGATGCTGGCCGACGACCTCGACTATCCGTTCGTCGAGCTGTCGCGCGAGATCGAGAAGTTCGCCGGCTGCACGATCCGCGAGATCCACGACCTCTACGGCACCAATGCCTATCGCCGCTACGAGCGGCGAGCGCTCGAGGAGGCGATCCAGATCTACCCGGATGTGGTGATCGCCACGCCGGGCGGCATCGTGTCGGACGCCGCCACCTTCAACGAGTTGCTGGCGCACTGCACCACCGTCTGGCTGAAGGCCGAACCCGAAGACCACATGCAGCGTGTGGCCGCCCAGGGCGACATGCGGCCGATGGCCGCCAGCGCCGAGGCAATGGACGACTTGAAGCGCATCCTCGCCGGGCGGCTGCCGTTCTACGCCAAGGCCGATTTGACCTTTGACACCAGCGCACAGCCGCTGGAGCAGGCCTTCCAGGCGCTGCGCACGCTGGTGCGCCGCTCCCTGCAGTTGCCACCGTAAGCCCCGGCTTGCGTGATGCCGCGCCGGCGCGCACGCTTGAATGCCTGCCGGGCGGCCCGATGTTGACACCGACAGCGATATGCACTATGATGCATAAATTGCAGCAGCGGCCGTCAAATTTGATGCACTATAGTGCCGATTCCAGGAGATTTGCATGAACACCTCGGTTGCCGCGGTCGACTATCACACCGACCCCTCGCTGTATCGTCACTGGAAGCTGCGCTTCGACGGCGCTGCTGGCCACGCTGGCGATGGACGTCGCCGAGGACGGCGGCATCAACCCGGGCTACAAGCTCAAGCTCAACAGCTACGACCTCGGTGTCGACATCGAGCTGCACGACGCGCTGCAGCGCATCCGCTTCGAGCACCCCGAAGTGCGCTCGTCGTCATCACCAGCGCCAAGGACCGCGTGTTCTGCTCGGGCGCCAACATCTTCATGCTCGGGCTGTCGACCCATGCCTGGAAGGTGAACTTCTGCAAGTTCACCAACGAGACGCGCAACGGCATCGAAGACAGCTCGAAGCATTCGGGGCTGAAGTTCGTCGCGGCCTTGAACGGCTCGTGTGCTGGCGGTGGCTACGAGCTCGCGCTGGCGTGCGACGACATCGTGCTGGTCGACGACCGCTCGTCATCGGTCTCGCTGCCCGAGGTGCCGCTGCTCGGCGTGCTGCCCGGCACCGGTGGCCTGACGCGCGTCACCGACAAGCGCCACGTTCGGCACGACCTCGCCGACATCTTCTGCACGACGACCGAAGGTGTGCGCGGCCAACGCGCGGTGCAGTGGCGGCTGGTCGATGCCGTCGACGGGCCGGCCAGGTCGGCGCCGCCAGTGCAGGAGCGCGCGCGCAAGCTCGCCGAAGGCAGCGCCGCCCGCGCAACCCAGGGCAGTGCCGCTGCCGCGCGTCGAGCGCGCCGCAAAGCGACGATGCGCTGCACTACGAACACGTCAAAGTGCGGAATCAATCGCGCGCGCCGCACGGCCCACCACTCACCGTCAAGCCCCCGCTGTCGCGCAGCCGGGCGACATCGCCGGCATCGACCCGCCGGCGCCGCGTGGTGGCCGCCGTGATGGCGAACAGCTCGACGACGCGATCCTTCACCTGCGAACCAACGAACTCGACCTCGGGCTGTGGCTGCACGAGACCCGAAGGCGAGCGCGGCCACGTCCTACGCATGCGATCAGGCATTGGCGGAGCACGCCGACCACTGGTTCGTGCGCGAGACGCAAGGCCTGTTGCGCCGCACATTGGCGCGACTCGACCGTGTCGGCGCGCGCACGCTGTTCGCGTTGATCGAGCCGGGCTCGTGCTTCGCCGGCACGCTGGCCGAGCTGGCGTTCGCGGCCGACCGCGCCTACATGCTCGCACTGCCCGAGGATGCGGCGCGTGCGCCCAAGCTCACGCTGTCGGACGCCAACTTCGGCGCCTACCCGATGGCCAACGACCAGACGCGCCTGGTGCGTCGCTTCTACGACGAGGCCGAACCGCTGCGCGCAGCGACAGCGGCGATTGGCACGCCACTCGGTGCCGACGCCGCGCTCGCGCTCGGTCTGGTCACCGCGGCGCCGGACGACATCGATTGGTCCGACGAGACGCGCATCGCGGTCGAAGAGCGTGTGGCGATGTCGCCCGATGCGCTGACGGGTCTGGAGGCGAACCTGCGTTTCGCCGGCCACGAGAACATGGCCAGCCGCATCTTCGGCCGCCTTACCGCCTGGCAGAACTGGATCTTCATCCGCCCCAACGCGGTGGGCGAGAAGGGCGCGCTCAAGGTTTACGGCAAGGGCGAGAAGGCCGCCTTTGACTGGAATCGAGTATGACCCACCCCCGATGCGGCCTGGCGGCCGCTTCCCCCTGCCAGGGGGCGCGCGCCAGCGGACCGGCAAGGCTTAGCCGGATCCGCGGCGTCTGCTTGAACCGTACTGCCGCGCGTGGCGGACATTTGAATAGGACATCCGATGAGCAGCATTGATTACAGCGAAAAGATCCCCAACAACGTGAACCTGAGCGAAGACCGCACGCTGCAGCGCGCGCTCGAGCAATGGCAGCCCAACTACATCCATTGGTGGCAGGACATGGGCCCCGAGGGTTCGCGCAACTTCGATGTCTACCTGCGCACCGCGGTCAGCGTCGATCCGCAGGGCTGGGCGCAGTTCGGCTACGTGAAGATGCCCGAGTACCGCTGGGGCATCTTCCTGAACCCCGCCGATGCGAACCGCAAGATCCACTTCGGCGACCACATGGGCGAAGCCGCGTGGCAAGACATTCCCGGCGAACACCGCGCCAACCTGCGGCGCATCATCGTCACGCAGGGCGACACCGAACCCGCGAGCGTCGAGCAGCAGCGCCACCTCGGTCTCACCTGCCCGAGCCTGTACGACCTGCGCAACCTGTTCCAGGTCAATGTCGAGGAAGGGCGTCACCTGTGGGCGATGGTGTATCTACTGCACAAGTACTTCGGCCGCGACGGTCGCGAAGAGGCCGAGGCGCTGCTCGAGCGCCGCTCGGGCGACCAGGACAACCCGCGCATCCTCGGTGCTTTCAACGAGAAGACGCCCGATTGGCTGAGCCTGTTCATGTTCACCTACTTCACCGACCGCGACGGCAAGTTCCAGCTGTGCGCGCTCGCCGAGAGTTCGTTCGATCCGCTGGCGCGCACGACGAAATTCATGTTGACCGAAGAAGCGCACCACATGTTCGTCGGCGAGAGCGGCGTGTCGCGCGTGATCCAGCGCACCTGCCAGGTGATGAACGAGTTGAAGACCGATGATCCGGCCAAGTTGCGTGCGGCCGGCGTGATCGACCTGCCGAACATCCAGCGTTATCTCAACTTCCACTTCAGCGTGACCATCGACCTGTTCGGCGCCGACCAGTCGAGCAACGCGGCCACCTTCTACAGCTCGGGCCTGAAGGGCCGCTTCGAAGAAGGCAAGCGCGCCGACGACCATGTGCTCAAGGGCGCCACCTACCCGGTGCTCGAAGTGCAGGGCGGCCAGCTGGTCGAGAAGGCCGTGCCGATGCTCAACGCGCTCAACGAGGTGCTGCGCGATGACTTCATCAAGGATTCGGTGGCCGGCATCGGCCGCTGGAACAAGGTGATCGAGAAGGCTGGCATCCCGGTGCGCTTGACGGTGCCGCACAAGGCGTTCAATCGCAAGATCGGCACGCTGTCGGGCGTGAAAGTGTCGCCCGATGGCCGCGTCGTCAGCGATTCCGAGTGGCACGCCAACGTCTCGAACTGGCTCGCCACCGACGAAGACCGCGCCTTCGTCGCCAGCTTGATGGGCCGCGTGGTCGAGCCCGGCAAGTTCGCGAACTGGATCGCCCCGCCGGTGATGGGCATCAACCGGCAACCCGTCGACTTCGAATACGTGCGCTTCGGCTGAGCGCACGGCATGATGCGATCCAGGAGGCCTTGATGGACATGGCCGTTGCCGACGAGGTGCTGAACCAGCACCTGATCGACCCCGAGATCTGCATTCGCTGCAACACCTGCGAGGCCACTTGCCCGACAGGCGCGGTGTCGCACGACTCGCGCAACTACGTGGTCGACGCGGACAAGTGCAACCTGTGCCTGGCCTGCATCCCACCTTGCCCCACCGGTTCGATCGACAACTGGCGGCGTGTGCCGCGCATCCGCGTCTACTCGGTGGCCGAGCAACTGGAGTGGGATGTGCTGCCCGCCGAGCTGCCGCCCGAGCAGTTGCGCGACACCGGCGCGCCGGCTCCGCAGGCCGCACCCGCGGCGCCGCCAGCGGTGCAGATGGAGCCGGGCGAAACCGCGTTCTCGAGCGCAGACTGCAACGCCACGCTGCCGCCGTGGTCGGCCGCGCACGCCTACACCAATCTGTACGGCCCCAAGAGCCCGACCACCGCCACCGTGGTGGGCAACTTCCGCGTCACCGAGGTCGGCCGCGAGTACGACACGCACCACATCATGCTCGACTTCGGCACCATGCCGTTTCCAGTGCTCGAAGGCCAGTCGATTGGCATCGTCCCGCCGGGTGTCGACGCGCAAGGCCGCGCTCATCATGCGCGTCAGTATTCGATCGCCAGCCCGCGCAACGGCGAGCGGCCGGGCTACAACAACGTGTCGCTCACCGTGAAGCGGGTGCTCGAAGACCACCAGGGCCGGCCGGTGCGCGGGGTGGCGAGCAACTACCTGTGCGACTTGAAGGTGGGCGACACGGTGCAGGTGATCGGGCCTTTCGGCACCAGCTTCCTGATGCCCAACCACCCGCGATCGAACGTGGTGATGATCTGCACCGGCACCGGCAGCGCGCCGATGCGTGCGATGACCGAGTGGCGCCGTCGCCTGCGCGCATCGGGCAAGTTCGAAGGCGGCAAGCTGATGCTGTTCTTCGGCGCGCGCACCAAGGAAGAGTTGCCGTACTTCGGGCCGCTGCAAAGCCTGCCCAAGGACTTCATCGACATCCACCTCGCGTTCTCGCGCACACAGGGCGCGCCCAAGCGCTATGTGCAAGACCTGATGCGCGAGCGCGCGGCCGACTTGGGCGAGTTGCTGAAGGACGCCAACACGTGCCTCTACGTGTGCGGCCTCAAGGCGATGGAGGAGGGCGTCGTGCTGGCGCTGCGCGATGTCGCCCAGCAGGCGGGCCTGCACTGGGACACGCTGCGTGGCGCGCTGCAGCGCGAAGGCCGCCTGCACCTCGAGACGTACTGAGCGCGCTATCCTGCCGCGGCGATGAGCACGCCGCCCCCGCCGCCGCCCGATGACACGGTGCCCGCTAGCGCGGCGCATCGCAGCGGCAACGCGTTGCCCGAGGGCGCACGACTCGCGAAGTTTCAGATCCGCGGCGTCATCGGCGAGGGGGGCTTCGGCATCGTCTATCTGGCGTGGGACGGTTCACTGCACCGGCAAGTGGCGATCAAGGAGTACATGCCGGCCACGCTGGCCGCGCGCACGCAGGCCAACCGGGTGGCGCCACGCACCGAAAAATCGGCCGAGACGTTTGCGCTCGGCTTGCGCAGTTTCGTCAACGAAGCGCACCTGCTGGCGAGCTTCGATCACCCGTCGCTGCTCAAGGTGTACCGCTTCTGGGAGGCCAACGGCACCGCCTACATGGTGATGCCCTACTACCAGGGCGTCACGCTGAAGCGCGCGCTGGCCGCGCTGAAGGCCCCGCCCGAAGAGGGCTGGCTGCTGCGCCAGCTTGGGTCATTGCTCGAAGCGCTCGAGGTGATGCACCGCGGGCACTGTTTTCACCGCGACATCGCGCCCGACAACATCCTGCTGCTCGACGATGGCACCCCGCTGCTGCTGGACTTCGGCGCCGCACGGCGCGTGATCGGCGACGCGACGCACGCGCTGACCGCGTTCCTGAAGCCCGGCTACGCACCCGTGGAGCAGTACGCCGAGATGCCGTCGATGAAGCAGGGGCCGTGGACCGATCTGTATGCGCTCGGCTCGGTGGTGCACTACGCGATCACCGGCCGCACGCCGCCCGAGTCGGTGGCGCGGTTGGTCAACGACACGATGGTGCCGCTGCTGAAAACCGCCACTGGCCGCTACAGCGAGCGTTTCCTGCGCGCGATCGACCACGCGCTGGCCGTGCGCCCCGACGATCGGCCGCACAGCGCCGCCGAGATGCGAGCCGAGCTCGGTGTCGAAGAGCGTCGCTCGCGCGCGCGCAAATCAAGCCAGATCCCGACGGCACCGGTGCCGTTGGAAGGCGCCTCGGGCGCAGCCGACGGTGCGACGGTGCCGCCGATCAAGCCGCTGCCGGCGCTCAAGCCGCTGCTGCAGCCGCCCGACGGGGAGCCAGCCGCCGCGCCGCCGCTGTTGCGCGCGCAGCGCGCCAGACCGCGGGTGGTCATCGGACTGCTCGTGGCGGCCCTCGCGCTGACCGCGACCGTCGGATTGGGCTGGTGGTGGTCGTCCGATCCGAACTCGGGCGTTGTGCCGCAGCCGGTGACGGCGCCCGCCGCGGCGCCGACCGCGAATCCCGAGCGCAATCCGGCGCTGCCGGCTGCGTCGGCCGCCGACGACGCCATGCCACGTGCGCTGACCCCGAACGCGCCGGCCGGGTCGGTCGAGCCGCAACCGGCATCGACGGCGCCGACCGCGCCATCGCCACTCGCTTCCGCGGCGACCGCCGTGCCGGTGGCGCGCGAGCGATCCCCGGCTTCGGGGGTGTCGACGCGTTCCGCCCCTAGAAAGAGTTCGCCAAACGCGCGCTGCACCGACATCATTGCCCGCGTGTCGCTCGGCGAAGAGTTGAGTGCGCAGGATCACGCGACGCTGGAGAGGGAGTGCCGCAAATGAACAAGCCGTCGATGGCGCGCCGGGTGCTGCAGGGGTGCGCGGTGACTGCTGTGCTGGTGATGCTCGGTGGCGCCGGCTGCCAGAGCACGGGCCCCACGGTCATCAGCAACGAGTTGCCGTTCGACCAGGCGGTGATCGAGGCCACCGACGGCCTGGTGGCGCAAACGCAGAAGCTGCCGGCCTTTCTGGCCAAGGTCGAGGCCAAGGTCGCGAGGAAGGGGCTGATCATCGATCCGATGATCGACGCCGCGTCCGGCCAGCAGACGCGCGTCACCCGCCAACTCGAGCAGAAGGTGTCCGAGCGCCTGAGCACCCAATACCCGCAGTTCGAAGTGTTGCCGTTCCAGAGCGCGAACCTGGCACGCGCGCAGGTCTTGCTGACCGGCACGATGGTGCGCAGCGCCGGCACTGGCGCACGCAAACCGTTCCAGATCAATCTCGCGCTGGTCGAGCTGAGCACGCGCAGCGTGCTGGCGCAAGCCAGTGCGCTGGCACGCGACGACGGCCTCGACACCAGCCCCACCGCCTACTACCAAGACAGCCCGGTGCTGGTGAAGGACCAGGTGGTCGACGGCTACGTCCGCACGGCGCAGACGGCGCCGGGCCAGGCTGCCGACGCCTACTACCTCGACCGCCTGGCCGCGGGCGCGCTGATCAACGATGGCAACAATGCCTACAACGCCAGCCAGTACCAAGACGCGCTCGGCCTATACCGCAACGCGCTGTCCACCTCGGCCGGCGAGCAGCTGCGTGCGCTCAACGGCGTGTACCTCGCGAGCTGGAAGCTCGGCCGCACCGCCGACGCCGAGCAGGCCTTCGGCCACGTGGTCGCGTTCGGTCTGAGCCAGCGCAACCTGGGCGTGAAATTCCTGTTCAATCCGGGCAGCACCGAGTTCTGGTCGGACCCCAAGGTCAACGGCCCGTATGCGTTGTGGCTGCGCCAGATCGCGCGCCAGGCCAGCGCCGCCAAGGTCTGCATGAACGTGGTCGGCCACACCAGCCACACCGGTTCGGAACAGACCAATGATCGCCTGTCGCAGGCGCGCGCCACGGTCATCAAGCAAAAGCTCGACGCCGAGGCGGCCGACCTCGCCGCGCGCACCAAGGCCAGCGGCATGGGCTGGCGCGAGAACATCATCGGCACCGGTACCGACGACGTCAGCGACGCGCTCGATCGGCGCGTCGAATTCAAGATCGTGGGTTGTTGATCATCCCCGACGCGGCCTGGCGGCCGCGTCCCCCTCCAGGGGGCAACACCAGCGGCCGGGCAAAGCCCGATCCGCGGTGTTCACTTGGGCGTGTGCACGCGCTGGTTGGCGCGCAGCGGTCAGTGCAGTTTCACTCGAGGGTCGGTCCTGCGTGTCAGCAGGCGCGAGGCAGTTCCGAGCGTGGTGCGCCACCAGCCGTGCACCGCGAGCTCGTGCAGCTTGTACAGCGACAGGTACATCGCACGCGCGAACAGGCCCTCGACCCACAGGTTGCCGCCCACCAGCGCGCCCATCAGGTTGCCCACCGTCGAATGCTGACCCAGCGACACCAGTGAACCGAAGTCGCGGTACTGGAAGGGCTTCAGGGGCTTGCCTTCCATGTGCCGTGGCAGTTGCGCGGCCAGATGCGAGGCCTGCTGGTGCGCGGCCTGCGCGCGTGGCGGCACATTGCCCTTGTGTCCCAGCCACGGGGCGGCGGCGCAGTCGCCGATCGCGAACACCGCGTCGTCGCGCGTGGTCTGCAGCGTTGGCCGCACTACCAGCTGATTGAGGGCGTTGCTCTCCAGGCCGCCCAGCTCGCGCAGCCATTGTGGCGCTTTGACGCCGGCGGCCCATACTACGAGCTGAGCCGGCACGAAGATGCCGCCCGCCAGCTCGACGCCGTCAGCGCGCACCGCGCTCACCTTGGTGCCGCAGCGCAGGCGGATGCCGAGGCCCTTGAGCAGGTCGGCGGCCGCGTTGGCGATGCGCTCGGGCAGCGCGGGCAGGATGCGCGGACCGGCTTCGATCAGGTGGATCTGGATGTCGCGCTCGGGGTCGATCTGGTCGAGCCCATAGGTCACCAGCAGGCGCAGCGCCTTGCGCAGCTCGGCGGCCAGCTCGACGCCGGTGGCACCGGCACCGACGATGGCCACCGTCACCTGGTGCGGCCCGGCCGCGGTGCCCTGCACGTGGGCGCGAATGCAGGCGTTGACCATGTGCACGTGAAATCGCTCAGCCTCTTCGGGCGTCTCCAGCGCGATCGCATGCTCGTGCACTCCGGGCGTGCCGAAGTCGTTGGTGTAGCTGCCGGTGGCGATCACCAGCGTGTCGTAGCCGCGCGTGTAGGGCGGCGTGATCGGTGTGCCTTCGTCGTCGAGCACCGGGGCCACCTGCACTTCACGGCGTGTCCGATCGAGCCCGGTCACCTCACCGAGCCGGTAGCGAAAGCCGTTCCAGTGCGATTGCGCCAGGTAGTCGATCGCATGGTCGTGAATGTCGATGCTGCCGGCGGCGATCTCGTGCAGGTGCGGCTTCC
>CAVZEK010000026.1:0-109793 GCA_963774185.1 uncultured beta proteobacterium | reverse complement strand
TCCTTGTACTATGCGCCAAGGAGTATTGGGCGCAAAAAGTGATCGACAATCTTTTCATCCTTGTGGAAAAAATCGGCGGCAGGCGATGGAATTTTGCTACTTGGATAAGGCCAGAAAGGGTAATAGCGACTTCCATGAAGCGCTCAGAGCGTTCAGCTCTAGACCTACAAACCTGGTTCTACCTGTTGTATATTCCCTGATCTCTTGGTTCTCGGATGTCTTTATCTTCTATTTGGTTTTTGCAGCCGTCGGGTACATACCAGATTGGGGAACACTCATCATAGTATACACTCTTGTCCTAGGACTGAAATCAGTTCCCGTTGGGGTGCCTGCAGAAGTTGGCGTGAGCGAGATTGTCATGGCGACTGTCTTTGGCATCTTCAGCGTACCCTCCTCAATCGCCGCCGCGGCTACGATTCTGATAAGGATAGTGACGTTAGGGTTTAGGCTCGTCGTTGGATTTGTGGTCATCCAATGGGCTGGGCTTTGGTCTCTCCGACGTGAACTATCAGGTCAATGGTCATCAAGCAGTGGATCTATATCGCAGAATAATGACAAACAAAGCTAAAACCAAGCATATAGCGAATTCGTTGAAGGCGATGAGGCTCGCCTTAATCGCCCCCAAGAGGGGGAGCTGATAGCTTCTACAATACAAACTAAAATGTGAAACGAGTTGACTGAACAGAAGGACCTTGAGAGAAAAGCATACATCGCCATCATGTTCATGGGCGTCGTAAGCATGCTCGGGAGACATCGTCTACGAGTCCGGGCGAGGAATCGCCCCCGACTACCTCTACTTCCTCGGAGCATCAGCTCTCCTCGTCGGCCTAACCTCCGGAATAGGTGAGCTCGTCGGCTACGGCATGAGGCTTAGTCAGTGGGCCCCTCGCGGATCGCAGCCACGCCTACTGGCTCTTCATCTTCCTCGGATACGGCCTCATACTCGCCATACCCCTGATGGGCCTCACCAACAGCATATGGCTCATAATCGCCCTCGTAATAATTGAAAGACTCGGAAAAGCATTCAGGTCACCATCGCGCGACGCCGTCGTCTCCGTCGTGAGCAAGGGCATGGGATCAGGGAAAGCCTTCGGACTGCACGAGTTCATCGACCAGATAGGCGCCGTCGTTGGTCCCGCCTTCCTAGGATTCATGATGATCTGGACCGCGAATAACTTCAGCCTCTCCCTCCAGTCACTGTTTCCCTTCTACATCCTGATGATGGCAGTACTCTACCTCACCTACCGTAAGATCGGGGGCACCAGTCGAGAAGATCAGGAGGCAGACTGTAGCTACCAACGAAAAACTCGGCAGGGGATTCTGGATGTACTCCGGCGCCGTACTAATGAACACGGTAGGACTCATGCCAGTCGCCCTGATACTCTACAACGGCGCCAGAATCCTCGAGTCGGGTGGTCAGCTCTGGCTAGTCCCCTTCCTCTACGTTGTCGTCCAGCTGATCGACGCACCAATGGCCCTAATCTCCGGTTACATCTACGATAAGGTCGGGATAAGGTTCCTCGCCGTACCATTCGCCCTGTCAGTACTGCCCTTCATTTTTCAGTCCCTCGTTGGCTTACCTGGGGCAATTCTCTCCTGTGTCTCCTACGGTCTTGTCCTCGGCATGCAGGAGTCAACCTACAGGGCCGCAGTAACCGACATAGTGCCCCTCGGGAGGAGGGGCTCCGCGTACGGCTTCTTCAACGTTCTTCTGGGTGTTGGTACCTTCATCAGCGGAGCCGCCTTTGGCTACATGCTGGACGCCTCAGTGTCGCCTCTATCGATTCTTTGCTTTGTCGTCGTGGCCCAGATCGTCGCCATCGTCCTACTCCTGAGGGCTAAACCGAAGAAGAAGAAACAGTAGCCCTGCGAGCGCTCCGAGTATTTCCCACAAATGACAGATAAATTTAATATATCTTACTGTGGAACAAACAAGTATGCCAAAAAGGATCAAAGCACTTATTCTCACTGCTGACAAGTTTGAGGACATGGAGTTGTTCTTTCCATATTTCCGCTTACTCGAAGAAGGGTTAGAGGTCGATATAGCTGCGCCCAAGAAGGGACATATCGAAGGAGAGCACGGTTACGGATTCGAAGTCGAGAAGACCTTTGACGATATCCATCCAGATGATTATGATCTATTGTTGATTCCTGGCGGGTCGCCAGATGGAGCCCCGTCGGTGGTTAGGAAGGACACCAGGGCTCAAGCTATTGCAAAGTCGTTTTTCAACTCCAATAAACCTGTTTCCTCTATCTGTCATGGTCCTTGGCTCTTGGCTTCCTCAGGCCTAGTAAATGGAAGACGCTTGACTTCTTACTGGCATGATGGCGTTCCAGAGGACATAAAGAAAGCAGGTGGCATATACGAGGACAAAGAAGTAGTTGTTGATGGTAACCTTGTCACGTCACGCTATCCTGGGGACTTGCCCGCATTCATGCGAGAAACAATACGGATGGTCAACAGGATCAAAAAATAGTCTATGGAAACGTCCGGAACAAAATTTCTACTAGCTCGCGGTTTTCTGCGATGATCAAATAATCTTCCCAAGCCTTAGCGCGCAATGGAAAGTTGATTTTGCTAATGTTCAACAGCATGCTTGAATCGCATTCGGAAATGTCCTAAGAGAACAAGCAAACCGTCTATTCAACCGCGGCAAATTAGCCATCTCGGAAAGTCTCGTGAGGCCTTATTTTTGCTCCAGTTCCGGGATTAGCTTGGTTAACTCGGCCCAATTTCCAGGAACTGCCTGTTCCACCAATGGTCGGATGCTAGAAAAAACCTGTGGCGGCATCAGGTTCATCCATCCTTTTATAACAATGGCTTGATCACCTAAGGTCAAGTAAGGGAAATAACCACTCAATCATCACTGGAAATCTTTTCAGATGGCACGCTTCGTGACATGAGGACGCCTATGGCTGCCTGTTCATCTTCGCTTGTTCGTTCTCTAAGAATCACGTAAAGATGAGAGTCTTCCTTGTTTAAGTGAATTCGCAAATGCACGCTTAGCACTGCTGTCGCCCTAGTGGCAGTCAAAGGGTCAGGCATTTTCCTTATTGCCTCCAACCCGCTAACCATGTTATCAAGTTCACGGTGATCCATCAAGTACGACGTTGCTACTTGAGGTGCTACTCTATCCACAGCGGGAAAAACCGCTGCTTATGCTGTCGCACGCGCCGCGGCGCTCGCAGGCCATGATGATGCTGATCGACGCGTTCGAGCCCGAGGGCGTCACGCGCATCGCCGTGGACAGCATCTTCATGATGCCGCACCTCGGCGTGCTGGCGCAGGTCCACGAGGCGGCGGCCGCGGAGGTGTTCGAGCGCGACTGCCTGATCCACCTCGGCACGTGCGTCTCGCCGCTGAACCAGGGCAAGCCCGGCGCGACGTGCTTCGAGTACGAGCTGACGGTCGGCGGCGAGACGCGCAACGGGCGCGGTGCCGGCGGGCGAGGTGGTGCTGGAGCCGCTGGGCGCGGGCGAGACGGCGCGAGCTGATCGTCCAGCCGCGCGCGGTCGGTCGACGTCGGCGCCGGGCGCGGGCAAGACCCTCGAGACGACGATCCACGGCGGCGTGGTCGGCGCGGTCTCTCGACGGCCGCGGCCGGCCGCTCGTGATTCCCGCAGACCGGTCGCGCCGAGGTCGTCGCCCGGTGGGCGAAGGCGTTCGACGCGTATCCCGGCAGTGACGAACTGCAGACCTGAAGAACGTGAGAGCGGATGTCTGAGCGCAACGGAGTGCGATGTCCAGGAACATGCCTATACTCCGGGCTTGCGCGTGACCGAGCGCGCGGTCGTGCGCAAGGAGCGGCGGCTGCCCATCGCCGGGACAGGTGCTCGTCGAGCAAGGGCGCGCGCGTCCGCGCCGAGGACGTCGTCGCGCACGCCGAGCTGCCCGGCGACGTCGCGACGGTGAACGTGGTGAACCTGCTCGGCATCACCGCCGGCCGAGCTGCCGCGGCCTGCATGCTGAAGAAGCTCGGCGACGCGGTCCAGCGCGACGAGGTCATCGCCGAGACGCAGCCGTTGATCAAGTGGTTCCGCAGCGAGGCCGCGCTCGCCCGGCGGACGGGACCATCGAGACCGTGTCGGAGATCACCGGCCAGGTCATCGTCCGCACGGCCCCCAAGCCGGTGGACGTCCTGGCCTACGTCGACGGGACGGTCGTCGAGGTCTGGCCGGGCGAGGGCGTCGCGGTCGAGACCGACCGGCGGCGTTCGTGCAGGGCATCCTCGGCATCGGCGGCGAGGTGGCCGGCGAGACTGGCCGTCGTGGGCGACGGCCCGGCCGACGTCATCGGCCCGGACGACCTGACCGACGACCTCGCGGGCAAGATCGTCGTGGCGGGGGCGCTCGTCACGCGCGAGGTCTTCGACCGCGCGACGCAGGATCGGCGTCGCGGCCCTCGTCTGCGGCGGGTTCCACGACGCGGACCTGCGCGCGCTGCTGGGCTACGACCTCGGCGTCGCCATCACCGGCCACGAGACGATCCGGCCGACGCTGATCATCACCGAGGGCTTCGGCGACATCGCGATGGCCGCGGGCACGCACGACGCTGCTGGCCTCGCACGCCGGGCACCGGGCCTCGGCCAACGGCGCCACGCAGATCCGCGCGGGCGTGCTGCGGCCGGAGATCATCATCCCGCTGGCGGCGCGGCGGCCGCGGGCGGCGAAGGCGCGAGCGCGCGTTCGTCGAATGCGCGGGTTGACAATCGGCTGCCACGGTGCGTATCATCCGCGAGCCGGGCTTCGGCCGGCTGGGCGTCGTCAAGAGCCTGCCGCCCGAGGCCCGGCGCGTCGAGTCGGAAGCCAAGGTCCGCGTCGTGGAGCTCGAGTTCCCCGAGCGGCGAGACGATGATCGTCCCCCGGACCAACGTCGAGGTGATCGGATCGTGATGAAGCGTCCGAGCCCGCGGCCATCACGCTCGTTCTGGCGCTCGCGTTCTGCGCGGCGGCCGACCGCCTCGGCCGAGCGCCTTGCCCGATCCCGCGAAGCTTCGAGGCGATTCGACAAGCCCGGCGACGACGGCAAGGCGATCGCTCGTCATGTGGGCCAGGCCCGACAACGAGCCCAAGGACGTGAAGTACGTTGTCGAGGTCGCCGCGTCGCGAGGCGGACTTCGATAACGGGAACTTCAGGACCAAGGTCGTGGTCCCTCGCCGAAGGCGCGCGCTGGCCTCGCGTCCAAGCCGCAGTACTTCGGCGACGTCAGGAAGACCAGGAACCTCTACTTCGCCGAGATCGGCCCCGCCGTGCTCTTCGGCGCCGGTGCCCGACGGACCTGACGGCCGGCCGGCTCAAGGAGTTCGCCGCCCGCAAGCTCATCACCGACGCGGAACGGCCAGGGCCGTCGCCGTCCTGGAAAACACGAAGCCGCACGTCGCCTGACCAGTCGGCCGACCGCAAGCCGTTCGACCGCCTGCCGGGCTACTGCGGCCGAGATCGCCTGCGGCACCGACGCTGAACTGGCCCGCAGCCGCTCGGTCCTCGACGACACAAGCCCGACACGATCACCCCCGACCAGTGGCCGACCGCAAGTGGTTCGACCGTCTGCCGAGCTACCTGCAGCTCAAGGATTCGCCTCCCGCAAGGACGTTACCGACGCCCAACTGGCCCGCGCCGTCGCTGCCCTGGAGAACCGAAGCCCGACGACGATCACCTCCGAGCAGGCTGGACCGCGATGGTTCGAGCGCCTGCCGTCCTGAGTCGGGAGCGGACGGCTCAAGGCGTCTCCGTCGAAGGACGACGCCAAGGCCGACCTCGCCCTTCCGACGCTGAGGACATGAGCCCGACAACGCTCATCGCCCAGCGCGCGGACCGGAATGGTTCGAACCTGAGCTCCTGGCTGAAGGTGACAGCAAGAGGACGCCGAAGCAGACGGCCGAGATCAACGGCGCAACGTATTACTTCCGCCTGGCCGTCGTGCGAGGACGGCGAAAGACGTACCTGTCGCAGGGACGGCCGGCCGGTCGTCGTGTCGGCCGCGGCCGAGCCGAACCTGTTCAAGTGGGACAAGCTCAACAACCTCGTCTTCTCGCTGGTCTTCTGCGCGATCGTGCTCGCGTTCATCCAGGTGGCCAAGCGCCGGCCGAACCTGTTCATCCGCCAGATCGCCGGCCTGGACGCCGTCGACGAGGCCATCGGCCGCGTCCACCGAGATGGACCGCCCGGTCTTCTTCGTGCACGGCCTCGGCGGCATCGGCGACATGGCGACCATCGCCTCGGTCAACATCCTGCTCGCAGGTGGCCCGCCGCACCGCCGAGCACGACAGCCGCGTCCGCGTGATGAACAACGACCCGATCGTCACCGCCGTCAGCCAGGAGGTCGTGCAGCAGGCCTACACCGAGGCCGGGCCGTCCCGACGCCTACAACGCCGACGACGTGTCGCTGGTGGCGAGCGACCAGTTCAGCCTACGTGGCGGCCGTCTCGGGCAACATGGTCCGCGAGCAGCCCGGGCGCGATCTTCCTGCTGGGCTACGTTCTTCGCCGAGTCGCTGCTGCTGGCCGAGACCGGCGCGTCCACCGGGCGCCATCCAGGTGGCCGGCACCGACGCCTACACGCAGTTGCCGTTCTTCATCACCACGTGCGACTACACGCTGATCGGCGAGGAGCTCTACGCCGCGTCGGCCTACCTGTCGCGCGAGCCGCGCCTGCTGGGCAGCCTGCGCGGGCAGGACGTCGGCAAGGCGTTCCTGATGATCGCCATCGTCGTCGTGTCGGTCGTCCTGACGGTCGCGGTCGCGTCGCTGGCGACTCGACCTGGCCTGGCTGCGGGACCTCTTCGAGCGCGGTGCAGTAGGACGGAGCGGACACATGATCCTACAAGCGGCCACCATTCCGCTGATCCTCGTCGTCGCGTCATCGGGCTCCTCGGCCTTCGCGCAGGAGTTCGTGCCGCACCCGGTCGCCGGCGAGTTCCGCGAGGAGATGACCGACGTGGTTCCGCATCATCGGCGGCTTCGCGCTGTTCCTCGGGGCCTACAGCCTGCTGCACATGCACGTCGCGCGCATCCGCCGCAAGATGCCCGGGTGGGGCTACAGCGTCTTCGTGTTCATCGGCGCGGCGGGCATGATCGTCGTGGGGCTCTACAACGGCGGCGCCGGGCCGCTGGCGCCGGACGCCGGGAGGCTGACGACTGGTTCGACTGGGGCTACGACTACATCCAGGTCCCGTGCGCGGCGACGATCTTCTCGATCCTCGCGTTCTTCATGGCCAGCGCCGCGTTCCGCACGTTCCGCGCGCGGAACGTCGGCGCGGCGCTGCTGCTGGTCGCCGCCATCATCGTGATGTTCGGCCGCGTCCCCATCAGCGAGACCGTCGGGCGCGAACTGGCTGCTTCGGCGACACCGTGCCCAGGTCTTCCCGAAGGCCACCGACCTGATCATGGACTACCCGAACCTCGCGGCCCAGCGCGGCATCATGCTGGGCATCAGCCTCGGCGGCATCTCGCAGTCGCTGCGAATCCTCTTCGGCATCGAGCGGTCGTACCTGGGAGGGCAGCGACTGATGAGCCCTCCGAGGTCGATCTGCAGAAGACTCAACCGCTCGCCGGCGGATCATCTACCTGCCTGGTCGCGCTGGTGGTCGCTGGTGCCGTACTTCCTTCCGCTGCCGCTGCCGTTCAAGCCGTCCCCGCTGGCGAAGAAGCTCTACGACCGCGTCGACGCCCTCAAGCCCGGCTCCCACGTGCTGCTGGCGTTCGACTACGACCCGGCCGCCGCAGGCGGAGCTGAACCCGATGGCCCAGGCGCATCCTGCGCCACTGCTTCAAGAAGGGGCTGATCCCCGTCGTCATGACGCACTGGATCGACCGGCCTGGACATGGCCGAGAAGATCTGCCGCGAGGCCGCGGCCGAGCGCCGAGAAGGAGTTCGGCCGGGAGTTCGAGTCGGGGACGCGACTACGTCTTCCTCGGCTTCAAGCCCGGCGGCGTTCGAACCTCGTCGCTGAACATGGGCGAGAACCTCAAGGGCGCGTTTCGAGAAGGACTTCTACGGCAAGCCCACGCGGCGCATGCCGGCGCTGGAAGGGGTCAACTCGCTGAAGGACATCGACCTGGCGCGTCGACCTGGCCGCCGGCGCCACGGTCGGGATGTGGATCGCCTACGGCTCGGACCGGTTCGGCTTCCCGCTGGGCGTGGGCACGACGGCGGTGCAGGCGCCGGACCTGTACCCGTTCCTGCAACTCCGGCCAGCTCGTCGGCATGCTCGGCGGGCTGCGCGGGGCGGCGGACTACGAGAAGCTCGCTGGACGACTCCCGGCGACGGCCACCCGCGGGATGCTCGCGCAGTCCGCCGCGCACGTGCTGCATGATCGTCCTGATTGTCGTCGCCAACGTCCGGCTCTTCGTCGGGCTGATGCGCCGCAAGCGAAAGGATTGAGCGGATGTCCGAGCCGCAGGCCAAACCTGACGAGAAGAAGACACTCCGTCGAGATGGGCGTGGTCGCCCTGCTCGTCGTCGTCTTCCTGACCGTCAGCCTGATCGATGCAGAATCCGTTCGCGAAGGACGCCGACTCGGTCAAGGCCGTCGGCATCATCCTCGCGGCCGGCCTGACGCTCGTCATGTACAGCTTCCTCTACCGCGACAACGCCCTCTTCAAGATCGCCGAGAACCTCTACGTCGGCGTCGCGCTCGGCTACGGCGCGATCATCACCTGGCAGCGAGTCGCTGCGGCCGGAGGTCTACGACCCGCTCTTCAACGCCCCGACCGCGGGCGCCTTCTGGAACGCGGCGCTGCACCGCGCCGTGCCCATCATCCTCGGCATCCTGCTCATGACGCGGCTGTCGCGGAAGTACGGCTGGCTCAGCCGCTACGCCTACGCCTTCATGGTCGGCTTCGGCTCGGGCATGGCGATCCCGGTCACGACGCACAGCTACATCCTGAAGCAGCTCTACTCGGCCGTCGCGCCCTTCCAGGACGCCATCGCCAAGACCGCCGCCGGCGCGCCCGCGCCGACCGGCTGGGAAGTGATGCTCACCGTCATCCTTCCCGTCTTCGGCGCCGTCGTCGTCATGGTCGGCACCGTCGCGGTGCTCTTCTACTTCTTCTTCTCCGTCGAGCACAAGCGCGCGGGCAACGCCGTCTCGCGAAGACGGGCATCTTCTTCCTCATGGTCGCCTTCGGCGCCTCGTTCGGCTACACCGTCATGGGCCGCATGTCCCTCCTCATCGGCCGCGTCCAGTTCCTCCTCTTCGACTGGCTCAAGATCCCGATGTAGCGACCAAGGGGACTGTCCCGCTGTGGGGGACTGTCCCCATTGTTGCTGTGCCCTCGCGCCAAGGACCTGGACAAAGAGGAGGGACGGGCGCAGCCGGAGGTCGGTGATGAAGCTTCTCTACAAACCCGACTGGGACGAGACGAAGGAGCGCTTCAAGGCGTGGTGGGCGCACGAGTACTTCGGCCGCTGCGCGTTCGCCGTCACCGCGCCGAAGAAGCACGCCCCCGAGACCCCCGAGCCCGCGCGCCCGGCGACGCCCGAACTGCGCTGGACCGACCTCGACTACATCAGCGCGAAGAGCGACTGGGAGAACTCCCGCACGTTCTTCGGCGGCGAGGCCTTTCCCGGCTGGGGCTACGGCTATCCCGGACACGCGTGGATCCCCGCGTTCCTCGGCTCGCCGGTCGACGCTCGCCTGGGACACGGGCTGGAACGACCCCATCCTGACCGGCGACGAACTCGATTGGCGGTCGCTCCGCATCGACGAGGACGAGCCGCACTACCGCTGGCACATCGAGCTGGCTGAGGCGCGGCGCGAGGGACGCGAAGGGGAAGTGCATCCCGGGCGTCGGCGCCATCGGGGGCTGCGGCGACACGCTGGCGGCGCTCCGCGGGACCGACCGGCTGCTCCTCGACGTCATGGACCGTCCCGACGAGGTGCGCGCCGCGGACCAGTACCTGATGGACATCTGGATCGAGTTCTACCGGCGCTTCTACGACATCATCCGCGGCGCGGCGGAGGGCTCGACCTGCTGGTTCGACCTCTGGTCGCCCGGGAAGTTCTACGCGGCGCAGAACGACTTCTCCTACATGATCGGCCCGAAGATGTTCCGCGACCTCTTCCTGCCGACGATCGAGAGGCAGACCGCGTTCCTCGACCACTGCGATCTACCACGTCGACGGGGTCGGCGCGTTCGCGCACGTCGACGCGCTGTGGAGCTGCCGCGGCTGCAGGCGCTCCAGATCCTGCCCGGCGCGGGCAAGCCCAGCCCGCTCCACTACATGGACGTGCTGAAGAAGGTCCAGGCCGCGGGCAAGAACCTGCACATCACGATCGCGCCCGAGGAGGTGAAGCCCGCGCTCGACGCGCTCGGCGCCCGCGGGCTCTTCATCCACACCTGGTGCGACGACGAGGACTCCGCCCGCGCGCTGCTGAAGTCGCGCCGAACGCTGGTCCCGGGACCGCGGATAACCGGAGGAGCGGAGCGTGAATCGCTTCAGGGCGTTGCTCGTCGCGGCGTGCATCGCGGTTCCGGCGGTCTTTGCCGCGGAGCCGGCGGCGAAGCCGTTCGCCGAGCCCGCGGGCGGATGGCCCAAGGCGCCCGCGACGGGGGCGATCAACAAGGTCGCCGTCGAGGGTGCCAACGACCCGAACGCGTGGTTCCACCTCGCCGTGCCGAAGGAATACTCGCCCGAGAAGGAATGGCCGCTGATGGTGGTGCTCCATGGCGGCCCCGCGGGCAACGGCCCCGACGACGTCACCACCTTCTTCCGCGGCGGGCTCACCGCGAAGGGCGTCATCAGCGTCTACCCCAACGCGCTGCGGCGCGAGCTCCTCGCGTGGAACTATCCCGACGAGATGGTCTACGTGATCAAGGTCGTCATGCAGGTCGCGAAGACGTACCGCGTGGACCCGTGCCGGCTCTACCTCGTCGGCGTGTCGATGGGCGGTGGCGGGACGTGGTGCCTCGGCGCCGTGGGACGCGACGTCTGGGCGGCGCTCGGCCCCATCTCCGGGTGGTACGCGCCGACGCCGAAGCCCGACGTGAAGCTGCTCGCGGGGATTCCGATCTACATCATGCACGGCGAGCTGGACGCGTCGGTGCCCGCGTCGCGCAGCCGGCTCGCGGTGAAGGAGCTCGAGTCCATCGGCCGCAAGGTGACGGTGTTCAAGGATCTGCCCGACGCCGAGGCGATGAGGAAAGCGGAGAGCTGCATCTATCGCGAGATCAAGGGCGCCGATCACAACTGCCTGCTGCCGTGGGCCGAGCGCGGCGCGCCGGAACTCGGGCGCATGATCGCCTGGCTCCTCGCGCAGAAGCGCCCCAAGCCCGCCGACCTCGACGCCGCCTCCCGCGAGATCGCCGCCTGGGGCAAGCCCTTCGGCTGGGTCCCCGCGGGCGGGCCGTTCGGCACGTACCAAAGGGAAAGTGAGCGCGCCGCGTTACGGCACGACCCCCGCGCTGACGAGGTAGCGCCAGGGCATTCCGGTGTCGGAGAGCGTGCCCTTGGGCCAGCCGAGGCAGGGGAGTCGCGTCTCGGCGAGCTCGGGGATGTCCGCGATGCGTCCGCGGAGGTAGTCGTCGAGCCGCGCGCGGGCGGAGCGCAGTCGTCCGGCGAGCGCGGAGTAGCGGTTGTCGATCGTCTCCCAGCCGTTGGGCTTGTAGATCTCAAACCAGATCGCGCGGTGCACCGAGTGCAGCCGCTCGACGCGGGCGATCGCGCGCGGCAGCACGACGTCGCGGATCTGCCGCAGCGCCTTCCGGTCTTTCCGCTGATATGCCTTCACGAGCCGAAGCCCCAACTCCGCCTTGTCCTCGAGCACCTCCGAGAGCGCGAGCGGCAGCGCCACGTGCCGGGCGGTCTCCGTGCCGGCGCGCACCTTCACGACGCGGCGCAGGCGCTTCGACACGGCGCGGTAGTGCGCGGCGAGCGGGATGCCTTCGAGGTGCTTCTCGAGGATGCCCGCGAGCGGGTCCTGCCACAGGAGAAACTTGCTCGGGTTCGCCGGGTGCAGGCCCGAGCGCTCCCGCGTCACGCCGGGGATCACGTCGATGTCGCTGCCGACGAATCCAATCGCGCACGTCCGCCCCGCACGACCCGCGGAACTGCCGCGCGAGCGCCGCGTCGCTCACCTTGTCCGCGTAGCCGTGCTCGGCGTAATACTGCAGCCCCGGCAGGATGGACCAGAGATCGCACTCGTTGCCGTCGTCGCCCCAGCAGGTGATGAGCGCCTCGCGGACGCCCTTCTCCTTGCCGCGGACATCCCGGCGCCGCACGCGACGCGCACCTTGGGGAAGTTCTGCCAGAAGAAGTGCCACGTCCACAGCCCCGGCGAGAAGATCGGCTCCTTGCCCATCGCGCGGTAGCCGTCGATCGTCCGAAGGTAGCGCTCCCTGTCGTTGCGGTAGTAATCCCAGTAGACGATCTGCACGTCCTTCGGCAGGCGCTTCGCGAGGTCCGCCCGCCGACGGAGGTAGAGGTCCTTCGGCGGCCCCTGCCGGTGGTCGGGGTGGAGCATGTCGCCCCAGATCATGGGCCTCAGGCCGAGGCGCTTCGCGATCTTCACGACCTCGCGGACGTGCTCGAGCATCACGTCCATGCGCGGGCGCAGTCCGTGGCGCTCTGCGGTACTCGTGCAGGCCGACCTCGTCCGGCCTCGTCCATGCCGAGGTGGATGCGCTTCGAGCGGTACGGGCGCGCTGGCCGCGCGGAGCATCTTCTCGATGAACGCGTAGGTCTTCGGCTCGCCCGCGAGCAGGATGTAATACGTGTCGGCGATGTCGCCGTAGGCCGGCCAGCGGAGCATCGGGAAGAGGTGCGCGAGCGTCTGGATGCACGGGAACATCTCGATGCCGAGCGCGTGGGCGTAGTCGTCGAGCGAGCGCAGTTCGTCCTGCGAGAAGCGCCCGCGCAGGTAGCCGAAGAACGGCTCGCCGGGGATCTCGTAGGTGTCCTCCGTGTAGAGCGTGAGCGCGTTGAGTCCCATGAGCGCCATCCGCCGCAGGAGCCGCCGGACCGTCTCGACGTTCATCACGGCGCCCCGCGAGCAGTCCATCGACAGCCCGAGCGTGTCGAACCGCGGCGTCTCCGCATGCCGCTCGGGAATCCCTTCCTCCTCGGCGAACCCGCGCAGCCCGGCGAGCGCCCGGAGCGCCTGCGGCACTGTCTTCCCCGACACGACCGCGCGGCGTCCGTCGAATTCGAACGCCGGGCCTTCGCCCGCGAGGCGGAATTCCACCCGCATCCCGCGTGCGTCCGGCGCGACGGGGAAGTCCTCCGCGACGAGCTTCAGCGCCGCGCGCAGCGCCTCCGGCGTCCGCGACCGGTCATAGCAGAACGTCCTCATGTCACTCCCCCTCACTTGCCTTTGAGGTCGTAGCAGTAGAGCATCCTGTCGTCGCGGACGAAGAGCCGGCCGTCGGCGACGGCGGCGGGGGCGTAGGCGTACTGCTTCTTCTCGACGGCGCGGAAGCGCGCGAGCTCCTTGCCGGCCGCGGGCGTCGCTTCGAGGAGCACGACTTCGCCGTTGTCGCACGTGGCGAGCAGGCGATTGCCGCTCAGGCGCACGAGCCCCGCGTGATCCTTGCCGACGTTGGGGACCGACCACCGGACGGCGCCGTCCTTGAGGTCCATGCAGACGACGTCGCCCTTGCTGTCTGATAGTAGAAGCATCCGTCGCCGAGCACCGGGGAGCTGAGGAAGAACAGCTGCTCGGGCTTGTCCCAGAGCTTGTCCGCCTTCCACGCGTCGCCGTCCTTCGTCACCTTGACGGCCGTGACGTACCTCTGGGGGTTCGACACGTAGACCACGTCGCCGACGACCAGCGGGACGGCGCAGCACCGGCCGACGCCCTTGTCCTCGAACGGAAAGCGCCAGAGCTCTTTGCCCGTCTTCGGTTCGACCGCGACAAGCCCGTCCCACGTGTAGCAGAGGACCTGCCGGACGCCGGCGAGGGTCACGGTCTCGGGCGACGGCGAAGGCGGCCTTGTCGCTCGCGGTCTTCCAGAGCTCCTTCCCCGTGTTGCGGTCGAGTCCGACGATGGAAGCGTCGGGCCCGCCGGGGAGGCAGATGAGCGTCTCGCCCTCGATCAGGGGCGCCTGCGACATGCCCTGCACGGGACGCGTGCCCTTGTAGTCCGCGACGATGTCGCGCTCCCAGAGCTTGTCGCCCTTCGCCGCGTCGAGACACCACAGCATCCCGTAGGCGTTGAGCACGTAGACCTTCCCGTCCGCGACGGTGGGAACGACGCGGCAGCCGGTGCCGTAGCCGATGTCGCCCTTCGTCGCGCACTCGAACTTCCAGATCTCGTCGCCGGTCGCGGCGTCGAGGCAATAGACGACGTCGTTTCGCCGAGTCTTGCCGGGGATGAAGACGCGTCCGCCGACCACCGCCGCGCCCGCGAACGTCCCGCCGCCCCCGTCGCCCAGCGGCGCGCTCCACAGCTTCTTCGGCCCCTCCGCGGGCCACTCGGCGAGGAGTCCCGTCTCGGTGACGACGTCGTCGTTGTTCGCCCCGCGGAACCGCGGCCAGTCGGCGGCCCCGGCGGCGGCCGCGCAGCACACGACGCACAGCGAGATGCAGGCCCTTCTCATGGCGGGTCCCTTACTTGATGGTCGCGCTCTTCAGCAGCCGCTTGAAGCCGCCGGATTCGGTCTTGCCGTACTGCCAGACGAAGAAGACCGCCTCGCCGGTCGCGAGGCACGTGTTCGGATAGAGGTTCGTGACGCCGTCCTTCATCGTCGCGGTCGGTGACGGCCGTGCTCTCGTCGGCGGCCCACTTCCCTCCGACGCACTTCTTGTAGACGATGTTGTAGTTGGCCTTGGGCTCTCCGCCCTTCGCCTCCTTGAGCGCGTCCTCCTTGACGGGGTGGCACCAGAGCGCCGTCGGACTGCCGTTCGCGTTCACGGTGATCGTGGGGAAGCGGTCGAAGGGACAGCGACGACAGCGTCTCGACCGGGGACCATTTCCCGTCCTCGAACCTCGAGTAGAAAATGCTCCCCGTCTCGGCCTGGGCGTTCCAGACGAAATGCACGACGCCCTTCGCGTCGGCGGCGACCGCGTAGCCCGCCTGCGGGAAGACCGTGGTCTTCGGCGTGGGCTTCGTGTCCACCTCGTGCCACGACCATTCCTTGCCGTCGTAGATGCAGAGCCCGCTCTTGAACCCGTAGGTCGCGGGCTGATAGACGAAGACCGCGGGTTTGCCGCCCGCGAGGAGCATCGTCACGGTGTTCCCCTCGTTCTCGTTCAGCGCGACGTTCGCGGGCATCGGGTCGACGGGGGCCGACCAGGGGTCCTTGCCGTCCGGGTCGGTCGAGTGCGACACGCGCAGCCGCTTGACGGTGCCCGTCTTGTCGCCGTCCTTGCCGTGCTCCCACCAGCAGGCCCAGATGGGGCCGTCCTTGCCGGGCTCCTTGCAGATGCCGGAATGATAATAGCCCCGGAACTCCGCCAGCGACTTGCCGCCGTTGCCGGGCTCGCCGAGCTCCCAGGTCGCGTCGCCCTTGAACGTGAGCTTGCGGAAGCAGAACGTGTTGCGCTGGTCGCAGTAGGCGAGGTAGATGTTGTCCTGCTCGTCGATCCACGCGGCGATCCCTCCGGCGAGAGACGCTCCGACGACGGCCGGCCTCTCCGGCCACGTGTCCCCGAGGTCCGTCGTCGCCTTGTAGACGAGCCTCGAGTTGCTCTGCGTGTAGAAGACGACGACGGTCTTCCGATCGTTCGTCGCCACCATCTTTCGCGCGCCGCCCAACCCGGATAGGCTGTGGAGGTAGTAGGCCTCCGTCTCCGCGATGGTGCCGTCTCCCGCCCAGAGGCGCGACGATCCCGATATGCAGGAAACCGCCAGAAGCACCGCGACCGTCAGAACGCGTCGCATGTCATACCCCTTTTCTTTGGACCTTGCAGCCGCCGTCGGGCGCGAACCGCACCTCCCATCCGTCCACGCTCACGCCGGGACCGTCTGCCCTTGCCGATGAGGGCCGCGGCCTTCGGGCCGTCCGTGCTGAGGACGTGCAGGAAGACGTCGTCGACGCGCGGGGCGCCGGGCGTCACCTCGATGCGCCAGCGCAGAAGGGTTGGGCCGTCCCATCAATCGACGATGAACAGCTTGGCGCCGACATCTGTGTATGACCGATGAGGTTCGGCGTTGTCAGCGACCTGATAGCTCATGCCTGGCCGCAGCGTGAACACGCGCCCATCCTTGAGCTCGGTGTGAAGCTCACCATCTGTGCATAGAAGAATATGCCCCTTGACGCACCAATGGTCAGCCAAATAGCCCGGTGTGTACTCCACCATGCGAACACGAATGCCGCCAAAGACCTTGGTGCGCCAGTAGGCGCGGCCGCGCTCACCTTCGTGTTCGGTGCGCTCGACCTGCGACCAATCGGTGGTGCCGAACGGGATAGCGGACATTTGCATGAAGCGATCTCTCCTCAAGCGGCCTCACGCGCGCGCGCAGGCTGGCGAAGCCAGCCGTAGCAGGTCGGCTGCAGCGAAGGGTTAGATACCGTCTTGGATGTCAAGCTGTGCGACCAGGAAGTTTGCATTGAACGCGGTGCCTGACTTCAGAATGCCATAGATCAGATGCACGAGTTTGTGCATGCACGCTGCGACCACCGCCTTGGGTGGCAGGCCGCCGGCCTTCAGGCGAGCGCCGAAGGTCCTGACGATGGCGTTGTGCTTCAACGCCACCAGGGCTGGCATGTACAGCGCGTGCCGGATCGCGGCATGACCGCTGCGGCTGATCATGCTGCGCCCTCGCACCGAGCTGCCTGATAGCCTGATGCGTGGCGTCACTCCAATGAAGGCCGACAGCGCCTTGGCGTTCTTGAATCGCCGCACATCGCCCAGATAGGCCATCACCTTGGCCGCGGTGGTGTTGCCAACGCCGGGAATGCTGGTGATCAGCTTGGCGTCTTCGCGCAGTCCCGGGTGCCCGTCGATGTGGTCGTCGATCTGGCGCTGCAGTTGTTTGATGCTGGCCTGCAGCCACTGCATGTGACTCTCGATGGACTCGCGCATGCCGACCTGGTTCATCGCTGCTTCGAGTCGGTTTGAACTGGCCCCCGAAAAGTGGACGCCACGAGGTCTGTTATTTTGACCTTGTGGAGGACATATGAAGGCAGGACCAGATCGGCGGTACACGGCAGAGTTTCGGGACTCGGCGGTGAAGCAGGTGATCGAGGGTGGGCGGTCGGTATCGGCCGTGGCACGTTCGTTGGAGATGTCGAACAAGTCGCTGGCGAACTGGGTGTATCGCGCCCGCAAGGGCCAGGAGTTGGTCAAGCGGGCGCCGGCGCAGCCGGTGTCGGAGCTGCAGGCCGAGTTGAGCCGTTTGAGGCAGGAGAACGCCAAGCTCAAGCTCGAGAAGGAGATTCTAAAAAAAGCGGCGGCGTACTTTGCCAGGGAGTCGATGTGAAGTACGCGTGGATTGGAAAGCATCGACAAACGTATTCGACGACGATGATGTGCGAGTTGCTGTCGGTCTCGCGCAGCGGGCTCAACGCCGCGCGCGTGCGGACACTCTCCAAGCGCGCGCAGGACGACGAGCAGTTGGTCGAGCAGGTTCGCGACTCCCAGCGCAAGCATCGAGGCCGCTACGGCCGACGGCGAATGACCACCGAGGTCAGCGAGGCGCAGGGCCGTGCGGTCAATCACAAGCGCGTCGCCCGGGTGATGCGCGAGCATGGGCTGCAGAGCCACAAGCGGCGGCGCTTCCGGGTGGTAACGACGGACTCGAAGCACGCGCACCCGGTTGCGCCCAACGTGCTGGAACGCGACTTCGAAGCGACGGCGCCGAACCAGAAGTGGTTGGCCGACATGACGTACGTGTCGACCGACGAAGGCTGGCTGTACCTTGCACTGGTGCTGGACCTGTACGCGCGCAAGCTCGTGGGCTGGGCGATGAGCGAGACGATGCCGCAGGAGCTGACGCTGAGCGCGTTGGACGTTGCCCTGGGGTGGCGCGATCCCGATGCGGGCCTGGTGCATCACTCGGACCGCGGGTCGCAGTACGCGGCCAAGGACTACCGAAAGAAGCTGAAGGCGCGCGGCATCACGGTATCGATGAGTCGCAAGGGCGACTGCTGGGACAACGCGCCGATGGAATCGGTCAACGGCACGCTTGAAGGTCGAGTGCGTCAACGACGTGCACTTCCAGACGCGCGACGAGGCACGACAAGCGATCGTCGAATACATCGGCTACTACAATACCGAGCGGCGCCATTCCTCGCTCGGCAACATTGCACCGGCGGAATTCGAGCGGCGCTGGCGCGCCGGGATCGAACCCAAAGAGCAAGGCGCTCGCGCTCGTGAGGCACCGCGTTACCCACCGACGGCCGGTTTCCGGTTCGTCGCAAGCGACCGAACCGGCCGTCCGTGGATAACGCTCATCGTGCTTCGTGGCGTCCACTGAACGGGGTCCGGTTCAGTGGCCTCTTGCTGATGCATCTCCTTGAGGCTGTGCAATCGATCGACCAGGGCACGCAACTGGCGCACTTCCAGCGAGGGCGCCGCCCAAGGCTCGGGCTGCAAGGCTTGGCCGAAGCGCGCCAGCAAGGCCGCGTCGGCGCGGTCGGTCTTGTTGCGCACCATCTCGCCTTGCGCGAAGCCTTTGATGCGCGCCGGGTTCACGACACTGACGCACCACCCGGCGTCCACCAGCGAGATGGCCAGCGCCTCGCTGTAGCAGCCGGTGGCTTCCATGCACACGCGGATGTGCTGCGGCGAGCCGCCGCGTTGGCTCAGCCACGCCATCAGTGCCGCGTGACCCTTGGCATCGTTGGCAAAGACGTGGCTCTTGACCTTGCCGCGCTCGTCCAGCAGAGCCACGTCGAGCTTGCTCTTGGCCACATCGATGCCAACCCAGTGGCCAGTGCTCCCGTTCATCGCATCGGACCTTCCTCGTATGCGGGCTTGGCGGCCTTCACACGCAAGCTCGGCCACTGGCCCAAGTTACCGTTCGGTCTTGTTGAGCGACAAAACGGCCGGGAGCACCTATCTAACCCACGGGCTTAAAGTCGCTTTCAGCCCTAGGCGTCACCGGCGTCATCCCGACCGGCCTAGTCAACACCTGCATTCTTGGTGATTGAACGGGCGTCGGGAAGATACGAGGCGTCGACTTCGGCGCGGTCAAGCGAGTAGCTCCAGCGATAGGTTGCACAGCTCAGCACAGCTGCTCCTCGGCCTGTGAGATCGCCATCGTCGCTCAGCTTCTTCGCATACTCGGCAACAGCAGTACTGTCGTACCCCGTGAGGATGAGCGCTGAGTCAACCCCGCGATCGGCGCCTCTGATACGTTGCTCGTTCGTCATCGCGGCCGCCTGCGCACCCTGCAACAGGTGGGCGCTGCCGAGACCTGGCATATGGGGAACAGCCGGAAGGGCTTCCTCAAGCAGCCAGCGGTGGAGCGGTGCGGCGCGGGCTTCCTCGGGCGTGAAACGGATGAGGGCCGCTGCGCCGCCTTGGCCGAAGCCGAAGCTGCCGAGTACGGCGCAGAGTCCGCGGATCATGCCTCTGTAATGCGGCATCATCTTTGTGGTCCAGGGCGTCGGGTTATTCAGCCTCGTGAGGTATGGCTCCGACGCTAGCGTCTCCAGACTCTCAACCTCGTAGAGGACCATGTAGCGAGGCCCACCCTTAGAAGCTACCCAACGTGTGCCCCGATGGAAGCCCGGAATCGACAGACGCTCGGGCAGATGCTCGTGCGTATGCCAGCGATCGTGTTCCTCTATGGCGCCAGCTTCAACATCGAACGACAAGAGCATTGCTGCTGATCCAAGCAGAGGCACGATCTTCCTGGGGATGTTGGTGAGGCGTGCCTTCGACGCCTAACGTTGGAGCCCAGCCGCGAGCGGAGGCCGCAGGCCGTAGCGCGTCGGCTGGATCGAAGGGTTAGGCATATTCGCTCAAAACCCTGGCGGGCAAGTAGTCATTGAATGCGTTGCACGGCCTCGGCAGTGCAGGCCCACGATTCAAAGCAGTTATTTCCCCAATCTACCCACTCATGGTGTTCGCAGGAAGGCGCGACCACTGCACTTGCGCCGAGCTTCAATGCCTTCAGCTTCATTTGTGTCATTGCCACCTCCTGCGGAGTCTTCCCATTTATGTCTGACAGCGGAGGATTCCAGTAGAAGACTGGAACCAGAGGCGCGACAGAGAGGCTGCAAGCAAGTCCTGTAACCTTTCCTAGCGAAGCGAAGGTCAGCGCCTCGGATGAGTCGTAGATGCGCATTGCGCCCAGTTGTTGGCGCTCATGTTCTGAGAGTTGGGTCGCATCCACGAACTTAGTTCGAAATGCGGCCGAGTAGGCAGCGTCTGCGCCGATAGCAACGCAGCCGGCTGCGAGGCTGGAGACCACGAACACGGCGACGCATGCTGCGTGCGGCGACGGCCCTGCGGTTCCGCGGCCAAGATGAATTGCCAGGGAGCTGACGTTGCATTGGAATGCCATCGCATTGCCTCAATTGCAAACTGAGGGATGGTTGTGGCAGGCCTAACGAATGAAAGGGACTTCCCCGTCCCGAGGTGTCCGCGGTAAAGCGGAGTACGGCAACGAAGTGCCACGATGGGAAGTGCGAACTCTCATCAATTCACTTCAGAAGGGGAAGTCCATGACCATTGTCCACGTCGGCATCGATCTGGCCAAGAACGTGTTTGCCGTGCACGGCGTCGACGAAGCGGGCAAGCCCGCGCTGGTGCGCCCGAGCGTGTCGCGCGCCAGGTTGCGCGAGCTCGTTGCTGGCCTGCCGCCGTGCACCGTGGCCATGGAGGCGTGCACCGGTGCGCACCACTGGGCGCGGCTGTTCGCGGCCCACGGCCACACGGTGCGCCTGATCGCCCCGAAGTTCGTCACCCCCTACCGCATGAGCGGTGCGCGAGGCAAGACCGATGCGGCCGACGCGGCGGCGATCTGCGAGGCGGTACAGCGCCCGAACATGCGCTTCGTGCCGATCAAGAGCGTTCAGCAGCAGAGCCAGCTCATGGTGCACCGGGCGCGCCAGGGGTTTGTGCAGGCGCGCACCGCGTGCATCAACCGCATCCGTGGGTTGCTCGCCGAGTTCGGCCACGTGCTGCCACTGAGGGCCGACACGGTGCGCCGCCAGGCCGCTGGCCCCTGCTCGAAGAGTTGCCGGGCTGGGCCAACACCGTCATCGGCGATCTGCTCAGCGAGCTGCATCGCCTGGACGAACGCATCACCCACTATGACCGCCACGTCGCGCAGATCGCGCGCGAGGACGAGCGAGCGCAGCATCTGATGCAACTGCCCGGCATCGGAACCACCACCGCGACGGCGATCGTGGCGATGATCGGTAACGGCCATGAGTTCAAGTGTGGCCGGCAGTTCGCCGCCTGGCTTGGTCTGACACCGGGGCAATACAGCTCCGGGGGCAAGACCCGATTGGGACGCATCACCAAGGCCGGTGACGGTTACCTGCGCAGCCTGTTGATCCTGGGGGGCCGCTCAGTGCTGGCGCTGGCCAAGGGCAGGAGTGATCCGATCAGCAGCTGGGCGCTGGCGCTGCAGGAACGCCGCGGCTACTGGAAGGCGGTGGTGGCCGTCGCGGCGAAGAACGCGCGCATGGCCTGGGCGGTGCTGCGCAGAGGCGAGAACTTCAGAATGCCGGCGTAGCACACGCCGGCAGCACAACAGATTCACCGCGTGAACGCCAAGCGTCGATGAGCAAAGGTTGGACCTGCGCGGGCAGTGACCGTTGAACTCTTGGGCGGCCTCGAGGCTGCCGAGTAACGAATGGGTCGCCCGCGCTGCGTCTTGCATCAGGGTCCGCAGCACGACAACGCTGCATAGATGACCGGTTGTAGTTTGTTCAGTCCGCACCCTGCTCGATGGTCGGCGCGCGATCGTTGAACGCAGTGAATGATTGAGAGACACACCGATGAATCGCTGGCGCGATTCATCATGGCGCGCTATTGCTTGACAGACAGGGAAGCCCTTGTAGTTTGAGTTCAGCCGCGTGCGTAGGCTGGCGCAGCCAGCCGTAGCACGTCGGGTGCAGCGAAGGGTTAGGCGGCAGCGCGCTCATTGGATGGACTGCAGCATTGCCGCCATTCGCTGGTGAATGAGGTTGATTGCCTTCAGCGGCCTGAGCATGACCTTGAACTCCACGATCTGGCCAGACTCGTTCCACTTGATGAGGTCGACGCCATTGACGAGTATTCCGTCGATCTCGGTTTCGAACTCGAGCATGGCGTCCGAAGGCCCAACAATCTCCCGGACGTAGCGAAAGGTCGGGTTGAAGAATACGTGGAACGCTGCGCTCAGGTACCAGGACGCAAGCTTCCTGCCACGCTGAGGCGTGTGCACTACCGGCGAATGGAAAACCGCATCTTCCGCGAGCAAGGCATTGAGCCCGGATGGATCGTGAGTGCGGACAAGCAGATGCCAGGCTTCAAGTGGGTGAACGGTCATTGCCTACCTCTGGTGGTTGACCTGACGCCTAACGGTTTGAGCACAACCGCCTGCGGGGGCTGGCGAAGCCAGCCGTAGCAGGCGGCTGCAGCGATGGGCCAGGCATCACTAGGCGGCCGCACAGTCGATTGCCTCAGTGCGCCAGGATCTGCCAAGCGATGCAAGCCTGCGCAAGAAAGCCCACGGTGAACGCCAGCGTTCGCACCCACGGTATCGCAAAGGTATAGGACAAGGCGTGCACCACGCGAGCCCAAAAGTAGACGACAGCAGACGATGCAATCGCTGGACCGGAAATGCCGAGAGCGTTTGCCAATAGCACGAGCGATGCAAAGACGACAAGGTTTTCGACTGCATTTGCATGGGCCTTCATCAGTCGCTGCGCCCAGGCCGACTGAGGTTTGGGGTTCTCCGGATACCCCACGGCATCGAGGAGCCCTCGAACCACAACTCGGTCGAGGATGTAAGGCACCCACAGCAGCCCCGTGAGTGCCGTGACCAACGCGAGGTACAGCAATTCTGTCTTCATAGTCGCCTCCGCGAGTGGAAGAGTTGGAAGACTAGCAGAGTCGTCTCTGGCAGCGTCCTTGCGCGTGGGACGTGCGATTTGTGACGCCCAACGTTGAAGCTCACCTGCCTGCGTAGGCTGGCGCAGCCAGCCGTAGCGCGTCGGGCGCAGCGAAGGATTAGCCTCACAGCCACCGGCGTACACGCGCCAGGTACTCTGAGTAACCCGAACCGAACTTGGCCGACAACACCCGCTCCTCAGGGACGATCTGGAAGCGAGCGATGTAAGCGACGAATGCGACGGGACCGAGAAGCGCGAAGGCCGAGCAGAGAAAGGTGGCCCATCCGAGGACAACCATGAGCAGCCCGAGGTACATCGGATTGCGCGTGAGGCGATAGATCCCCGAAGTCACCAGCGACGAGGTGTTCTGCGGCTTGAAGGGGTTGATCGTGGTTCGGGCACGCTTGAATGCCAGGTCGCCAGCCAGCGCCGTGGCGCCGCCGGCGAGTGCAAAAGCAACGGAGGCGATGCTGCGCACGAGTAGCGGCAACTCAACGGAGGGGCCAGAACGCGAAGCAAACCACATTGCCACGCCAACCAAGACGGCGACGGCGGGTGGTGGGATCTTGAGCTCGAGCGAAGGCACGTGGCGTCAGGCGAGGCCTAACGGTTGAGTTCACCCG
This sequence comes from uncultured beta proteobacterium, assembly GCA_963774185.1. GTDB lineage: Bacteria > Pseudomonadota > Gammaproteobacteria > Burkholderiales > Burkholderiaceae_C > JAEUPI01. Next base: position 86,229 of record CAVZEK010000026.1, on the reverse strand, counting down.
CGCGCGCAGGCTGGCGTAGCCAGCAGTAGCGCGTCGGGTGCAGCAAGGGGTTAGCCCGCACTCGGCGGCTCACGGCTTCCCCACTTGGAAAACGGCACAAGTGCTGGGACGCGGCGGCAGTACGCCGTGTACCGCTCCCCGAAGCGCTCGACCATCCAGCGCTCCTCCAGCCGGAGCTTGCGCCACAACGCCGCCCAGGCGATGAAGACAGCCAATACTCCGCGCCACTCTCCCCGGGCCATGGCTGAGCCAATGAAAGCAACTAGCAGCCCCGTGTAGATTGGATGACGAACTATCGTGTACGGGCCACTTGCAATCAACTCGTGTTCTCTTTTGATTGTGACCGTCCCGCTCCAGTTGCGCCCGAGGTGAACTCGGGCCCATACAGTGAAGAGCAGTCCGAGCGCAGTTATCAGAGCGGCCGCCCAGAATTCCCAGGGTGCCCAGGGATAGAGCCTCTCGTTGAGAAACGGAACCGGCATCTTCTCTGCCCAGAGGAGCCACACGGCAACAAGCAGAGGTAGCACATGAAGCAGTCGCGAACCCAAGGGTTCCCGACGTTCTGTCGGCTTGGCCGTGCGAGAGGCCAAAAACCAATAAACGACCCACCCCAGCCACAGCGAGGGGAACAGAAACCTGTAGACGTAGGTCACTGGCAGGTCCCGTGCAGGCTAACGTTTGAACTCAGCCGCCTGCGCAGGTCGGCTGGAGCGAAGGGCTAGGCCGCATTGGAGGCTGATTGCATTTGCCTAGCCCTGCAGCAGAGACACCGGGATACGCACCGTTTGAGTGGCAAGCTGGACCTCACGCAGGAATGACGCCAGGCCAACAATGAGAGCGGCCGTTGACCCAGTAAAGAGAACCCCGGCAAGCCACTGAAGCGGCAGTTCAAGCAGTGCCTCAGCGAAGAGCGTGGCAATGACCGTGCAGACGAGCAGCGCGGCAAACGTGCAAGCGTTGATTGCCCAACTTGCGAGATGTCTGCGACGCTCGAGGTTGAGCAACTCATGACGCAAGGCATCGCGCGCAGCGAGATCGAGGCGCAGATTGCCCTCGGTGACGTGGCGTCCGCGGTCGATGATGCGAGCCAAGCGACCGGCCATGACATTGAGAATGCCTGCTACGCCTGTTAGCAGAAAGACAGGTGCCAAGGCCAATTGGATGGCATGGTTGATGTCGCTGATGCTGGTACTTGTGGAGAACATGTGCGCCTCGCTACCGGGTTGGCTTGAACGGGCAAGCATTGTCCAGCGTTCCACGACAGGAGTCGCGTGAGCAGACTTGGCATTGGAAGGAGCACCGATCCACACGTGCGGCCCAACGTTTGAACTCAATCCGCTCGCGGAGGCTGGCGAAGCCAGCCGTAGCGAGTCGCCTGGAGCGAAGGGTTAGGCGGCGCTACCTGGCAGCACGGCAATCTCATGCAATCAGGCTCCTCTATATCCAGCGTTTCACTGCCTCTGCAGTGTCGCTAGGCTTGGTGTTGAAACAAATCCGCGCGCTCGGCGCGTGCTCGTGAATGACATTGATGATCTTCTCAAAGAGAAGAAAGTGTGTGGCAACGGCCCTGATTCCCGCGCCGACCATGACGCAGTCGTATGTCTTGGTCTTCAGTTCGTTCCGCAGCACGGTTTCTGCAGTACCGCCAAAGTCAGTAAGGCAAAGAGCCGCCGCATACCCTAGCGCGCGAAGGCTCGTTGCCCCGGCGTTTAGCCCTTCCATGACCTTGTCCGCGTTCAAGCCGGGGAAGGCTGCGAATTCAGGGCCTGAGAAGTCAATCAGTTGAGGCTGTAGGCCGACAATGAGGACGTGCTTCGGGGTTGCCATGCTTCGTTCCTACGGGGTGGGCAAGAAAGTCCAGATGATGGTGGAAGCAGCGTTCGAGCGCAGCGGCCGGCGCGTTTGCGACGCCTAACGTTTGAGGTCAGCCGTGTGCGGAAGCCGCAGACCGTAGCATGTCGGCTGGAGCGAATGGTTAGGCGTCATCGCGCACTCGCTGAGGCAACCGTTCTTGAGCGCAAGCTGAAAGCATTGCTAGAACATGGTGTTCGAATGCTTCGACTCGCCAGGAACCACCTGCAGTACGTCCCAGTGCTCCACGATCTTGCCATCGTCGTCGAAGCGAAAGATGTCGATGCCAGCCCAGTCTGTGTTTTGGTCCGTTGGCCACAGCTGATGGCAGTGAAGTACGACAAGTTGTCCCTCGGCCACTGTGCGCTTGAAGACTACCTGCTTGCCTGGGTACTCGTGCGTCATGCGCTCGAAGTACTCTATGAAGGCGACCTTGCCATCTGCGACGTGGGGATTGTGCTGCGTGTAGCTCGCTCCGACGTAGCGATCGACTGCCTCTTTCGGCTTGCATTGATTGAACATGAGGTCGTAGAACGCCATGGCATTCTGACGATTCTGCTCAGGACTGGTGGGCATGGTGGGACTTTCAACGGGTTGAGGAGCACTGGGCTCTCTTTGACGCCTAACCTTTAAGCTCAGACGCCTGCGGAGGCTGGCGAAGCCAGCTGTAGCAGGGCGGCTGGAGCGAAGGGTTAGGTCTCACGGCAGGGTTCCCTGCGCGTCCGGTCACTTTCGGTCCTCCTCGTACTGCTCGGCTCCCTCGATCGGTCGTAGCCACGGCTCGCGACGTTTGATCCATAGCTCATAGCTCGGCACGAGAGGGGTGGGGACGACTGACAGGATCCCGAGCTTGATTTCCGCCTCTCGATCATCGGCAGAGAATAGTCGAGACCCACAGCGAGGACAGAAGTGCTGACCGTGGAATTCGGACGTTGCGCCCGCGTGTTGAAACTGGTGGGCGGGCCAAACAGCATAGAAGGTAAAAGCCGAACCGCTTTCTAGCCTGCAGTCGGTGCAATGGCAGATGCCGACGCGAAGGGGTTCGCCGCGAACGGAAATCTGCACCTGCCCGCAAAGGCATTTTCCCGAAAGCACCGTCATGTCTGATACCCATCCTGTCTGATGTCCACCGTCGATAAAACGGTGCGGCTACACATGTGCTCCACGATGACACCGCAGCTTCGAGGGAGAGGAGGTCACTTCTTGACAAGTGGCACGATCGTGAAGACCAGAACGAACATCGCAAGCGCTCCAACCAACCAGACCAGTACCGCCAGGGCCAAGCTTGGAATGAACGGCGCAACAAGAATGGCGAGGAGAAATGGAAGAAACGCCATTGCGCTCTTGCCCCGCGGAACTCCAACCTTCGCGCCGCAGGCCGTACAGGTTGCTGGAATTCCCGGGCCGAGACACGCCCGACGTAGCGCGGAGATGCCTGGTTTGTTGCAGTGGGGGCAGAGGTACACGACTCCCTCCGTGAGGGCTAACGTTTGAGCTCAGGCGCCCGCGCAGGGTGGCGAAGCCAGCCGGAGCAGGCCGGCTGCAGCGAAGGGTTAGGCCGCATGCCCGTTATTTCCAAGCGCTCTTCCTGGTAGCCAGCATGCCATGCGCGTGGCCAAACAACCACCCCTTCGAAATGGTTCGGAGATGGGGTAGAAGCCCAGTGCCCTGTAGGCTGCGACCGCATGCGGCGATGAGTTGAGCTCGACTGTCTTCACAGTTGGATGTGCAACTTCGATGTGTGCACGAGCTGCTTCCCAGAGCAGCCTCGCGACACCGCGTTTGTGCATCGCCGCCTCGACAAACAAGAAGGACAGCAGGGTGGGCTGCGTTAGCAGAATGAAGCCGGCAATCCGGCCTTCGATTTCTGCCACCGCTGCAAAAGTCGCCTCGGGAATGAGGGACACGAAGCGTTCGGCCGAAGATTGAGCCATAAAGACCCGCTGCGCCTGCGGCTCCCAGTCCGGGGCGACAAACTCGTTGAAGCCGGCTTGAACGAGGGCAGATACCGCCGACGCGTCGGCACTCTGAGCCTGGCGCAGCTGCGGCTTCACGGGCCTAACGTTTGAGCTCAGCCGCCTGCGCAGGCTGGCGAAGCCAGCGGTCGCCGGCCGGCTGCAGCGAAGGGTTAGGCCGCGCGCTCATTGCTGCCCCTCGGCCACGGATCTGAGGGATGCCAACTCTTGAGCCAGATAACGTTCGGTAGTGGAGCGAAAGAGCAAGCCTATGGGCATGCCAAGCAAGCCCGCGAACGAAAAGCGAAGGGTCACAAGGCAATTTCCACGTGAACTCTCTTCAATTGTGTGAGAGGCGATCATCAGAAGCCCAGGCGAGCGCGCTTGCCACACGAAACAGCGTGGCGGCTCAAGCTCCGTGACGACCCAGGTGGCTGGGCGCAGCTTGGGCTGACGCACTGTGTATCGGAATCCGATTTGCAGAGGCTCGCCGTCGAGCGCTTCAACGCCGCTGACGGTGGGAAGCCACTTTGGCCACGCGACAACCGCAGCGAGCGCGCGCCAAACCGACTCGCGCGGAGCGCCAATGGCGAGAGATGCATCGTAGGACGGCATGCGAGGTCTAACGTTTGAGTTCACCCGCGCGCGCAGAGGCTGGCGTAGCCAGCCGTAGCGCGTCGGTGCGGAACGAAGGGTTAGGCAGCAGACGGCGCCTCCATCGTTGCATGCTACTGAGACGGGCGGCGATACCCGTAGTAGGTGATGACGATGGCGAAGACCAACAAGACGCCCTCAAACACCATGAATACCACTGAGCTGGTGCTCGCCACGGCCTGATGGTACTGGCTGGCGGCGAACATGCGAATCAGGCCGAGGAACAAGAAGAACCAGCCAGTCAGCGTGACAAGAACGGTCCAGTTGCGCACCCAACGATTGTGGGCGCGCACGACCGCAAGACCGGCGACGAACATGAGTACGCCGGACAGGTAGACCACCGGTGGAATTTGGGTGTCGTACAGGTGTGGCTGAACGAGCGGAAACTCTGCAATGAGCATCACGGCCAGCGTCGGGCCGACTAAGCCTGCAATTTCCTTGGAGCTCGCCACGCCAGCTTCCTCGGTAGTGGGTGTGCGGCCTAACGTTTGAGCTCAGCCGCCCGCGAAGGCTGGCGAAGCCAGCCATAGTAGGTCGGCTGGAGCCAAGGGTTAGACGGCGTCTTGCTCATTTTCGCGCGGCCCCTGCTGAAACGGGTTTGCAGGCGGGCGGACTATCTGGCACGCGGTAGGGGCTCAAGCATGCTGACCCGATTGCCCTCGGGATCCATGAACGACACATACCTTCCCCACACCCGGTATCTCCATCGGATCACCAAGCACGGTGCCGCCAGCCGCCTGCACTTTCGCGATTGAGGCGGCCATGTTGTCGACTGCGACCACGATCGACGGGTGTTGAGCAGGCCAGTCGGCCTTCTTCGGGAAGAAGCCCCCGTTGATTGCACCGGGTGCCTTTGGGCGACCTTCCGCAGTTGCGGTTGTTGTGGCGAGGACATAGTTGCCCATTTCCTCACCAAGCGCCTGGGTCTGCCAGCCAAAGGCCTGCTCATAGAACCTAGACATTCTCACGTGATCTGAGTAGGGCATTTCAAAGTGAACAACAGGGTCCATCGCAATCTCCAATTTGGCAAAGATGGGAGCGTCCCTCAGCTTTCAAATGCGCCTTCTAACGTTCGAGCTCAGCCGACCTGCGAAGGCTGGCGGAGCCAGCCGTAGCGGGTCGGCTGCAGCGAAGGGTTAGGCCCCCGCGCCCGGCAGGATGCGGACGCCAATTTGCACCCAAAGCAAGACAAGAACGACATTGCTAGCACCAAATGCAAAGGCCCGGTGTGAAACACGGTTGTACGTGAGGTGGATGACGCTGTGTAGCACACGAAGGGCCACGAACACCCATGCAAGCGCAACATTGAGGCAGACACCGGCACTGCCACGTGTGCCAGGATGCACCCCACGTACAGCAAGACAGGAAACTCCAACAAGTTCATGTAGTTGCGGTTCGGAAGGCTCACCTTGGGTGGAACCGAGGAAGACTCGCCAAGCGCGAAGTCTTGGGTCTTGATCTGGCCGCGAATGCCTGCGCGAACCCTGACCAGAGGAATGAGCGCCTGGACAAGTGCAGTTAACGCCGCGAGCCCGAACATCGGATAGAGGATCGCTGGGCCGTTGCCGAGGTACATGACTTCGGGGGCCTAATGTTCGAACTCAGCCGCCTGCTTAGGCTGGCAAAGCCAGCCGTAGAGGGTCGCCTTGAGCGAAGGGTTAGGCGTCGCTTTTGCCACCGTCTTGCGCCTCGATGAAGGCCTTGCGAAACCCCATTGGATCTGCGATGCCCGACAGAGGGGCGTGGGAAGCCCCGGTGCCAGAAACGATGAGTGTGCCGAAGTTGCACAGCCGACCGATCACGCTCTGCTCGACCTGAACACTTTCAACCTTGCTCAGGTTCATCTCGACTGTTTGCCGGCTGACAAAACCGTGCTTGACGATGACACGCTTCGTGGTCACAGCCAGTTCGACCGACTTGTAGCGCACATAGGCAATGACGAGAAAGATCAAGCCGACTCCGAAAGCGGGAAGCAGGATGACGCCAGCGGCTATGAGATGCCACAGGGACCATAGGCTGATATGACCAATGTGGACGAGCCTTTCGTCCTTGATCAACGCACCTTCTACATAGCTGGACATCCGGGCGCCTCAGGGTGGAAAGCATGGAGTGTAGGGATAGGGGGAGCGACGCCTAACGTTTGAGTTCACCTACGGGCGCAGGCTGGCGCAGCCAGCCGTAGCACGTCGGTGTGGAACGAAGGGTTAGGCGTCGAGCCAGTTGGGCCATGCAGAGCGCAAGTACACCAGCCGTGGCTCACTTCGCCACCTTCTGTGGAAGGGCAGCAACATGGTTGACGCACCAAGTGACCCATGCCTCAAGATCGTGGCTCGATTCGAGGGCGGGAGGATCGACATACACGTAGCCCTTCATTGGACGTCCGGTAAATGCCATCTCGCGAACATTTGGTAGAGCCAGTGCATGCTGGTAGTGCTCGATCCCTATTCGCGCCATGAGCTTGGAGCCAGAAATCCCAACGAACATCTTTCCGTCGACGAGGAAGGCCAGACCGCCAAACATCTTGCGCTCCGAGAGCCCGGGCCGCTGGCCAAGAGCGCTACGAACACGCTGAGCGAGATCGAGGTCGTACGCCATGCTGCGTGAGACGCCTAACGTTTGAGCTGCAGCGAAAGGTTAGACGCGCGGATCATAGGCGGAAAGGTGCCCCAGCACTGGCACCAAGAGCTCACTCCTTGGCGCAGCGCGCGCGACTTGCTCTGCATTGCACCATGGGTAGCTGAGGCCTTGGACCCATGCGAGAACGAAAGCAAGCTCTGCTGGCGGGAGCAGCTGCATCGCATGGATTGTGATAGTGAGCTGCGTTGCCAAGTGCGGCGCAACCTTGGCAAACGACCAGTCGTACCGACCACAGCCCACGCGCGCAGATTTGCTGTGTTTCTCCGACATGACGACTAGCCATTCGCAGGAGAACTCCGCAACCCGGGCCGCGGGACGCCGCAGATAGAAGGAGTAGATGTTCTCGTATGTTTGGGTGAAGTTGCGTACCAGCACGTCGGTGATCGCGTCGCGCCCTACCGTGCGGGCGGGAAACGCAATGGTGCTCGCGTGGTTGACAACGACCAACTCGGCGTCGGGCTCGAACACGCGCTCCAATATGTGTGGACGGTTTTCGTCCTTGGCGTGAAAGTAGCCCCGACGAACGATCTCAGGTGTCAGGTCCGTAGGCGCTGCAGACACGGTGACCTCGGGTGTCTAACGTTTAAGCTCAGCCGCTCGCGGAGGTTGGCGAAGCCAGCCGTAGCGAGTCGGCTGGAGCGATGGGTTAGACCGCATTCTCGCCGGCGCCTCGGTAGACGACTGCAAACCTCTCGCAGACCACCGGTGCGCTGAGGCTGAACTCACGGCCAAGACGCCGGCACTCGCGTCCAAAGAATGCAGTGTGGGCCCGCTGCCAGTAGGCAAGCGAACCATCCCCCTCGCCTTCGGTTGCCGCGAAGTCTGCGCCCACCTTGGAGAACGGCACGATCTTGACCTCCTGGGTCTCGATGACGCACACAGGTTTGCCGGAGAACAGCGTGACGACGCTGAGGTCGCCTGGTTTTGGGGTAGGCTTTCCGTCTGCCTCGTAGGCCCATAGAAGCCCCGCGGTCGCCCGCTTCCTTCCGGATAGCACCAGAGCGGCAAGCTCGTCGGCGCTGGGTGCGTTGTCATCGAAGTGGAAGGCCTCATAGAAGCGATCCGAGGGGTCGTGACCGAGGGCGGAGGTGAAGGTGTCCCAGAAGGCCTGAATAGACGGAGGGATGACCACGATGGTGCCTAGTGCGGTCTAACGTTTGACCTCAGCCGCGTGCGAAGGCCACAGGCCGTAGCACGTCTGCTGGAGCGAAGGGTGGGGCGTCATCAACTCGCCGCTACGGAGTGACGACCTGCTCACGACCATCTTCATTTCTTAATTTCAAAGAGCTCGTGGTTCCTTTGGCCTGGAGGATCAAATATGTGTCCTTCGTGCCAGTCGGACCGGCAAAGCTCAGCCCTGAAGTTGGTTCCGATGATCCGATCTTTACGGACGGACGACCGCGCTCAGTGATGAGACGCAGCAATACCGTTTCAGCTTGGTCCTCGCCACTCGGTGACTTGCTCGACGGAAGCACATTGATGCTGGCGCGGACGCGGCCTATGGAATCGACAATCTCAAGCGCGCGGCCCCGTAGAACTGGGGCTTCACCCTGGGCGAAGCCAGGACGCAACTGCTGCACAACCAATAGGAGCAGAAGCGCGAGATTTGCTGCGGTCAGCGCAACGACGCTTCTCGAGAGCTTCATGACGGCCTCCGTTTAGGACAACGCGACTGCGCGTCGAAGAGTGATCCGTGAGCTAATGACGCCCAACGTTTGAGCTCAGCCGCCTGCGCAGGTTGGCGAAGCCACCCGTAGCAGGTTGGCTGCAACGAAGGGTTAGGGCGCGGGCAGCCGAGCATAGATACAAGTATTTCGTAGAGCACCATCCGGCGCCCGGCGCTCATTGCGAAGTATGCCCTCCAGCTTGAATTGGCAGCGTTCAGCGAGTCTTCTCGATTCCTTGTTTTCTTCGTCCGTGATGAGCTCAACCCGTGCCGCGTGAAATCGATTGAACGCATACTCGGTGATCGCCGATACGGCCTCCGTGATGAAGCCATTGCCAACCCGGGACGTTCGACCCCAGTAGCCAACTTCAACCTTGGGCGTTGTCCACACCATTCGGTGGAGCCCGGCGGCGCCCACAAGTTGACCGGTGACTCGCTCGAGTATGAGGAAGGGCAGATCCTTGCGCGCTATGAAGTTGGCCTGCGCCGTGCGACAGTAGATCTCAGCCGACTCAAGCGTCTGCTCGGCCGCGACCCAAGGCAATGAAGCGAGAAAGCGACGCAGTTCAGGCAGAGACTCCACCAGAGCTGGGAGGAGCAAGGCCCCATCGCCAGCCTGCGGAGACCGCAACAGCAGGCGCCTGGTCTCGATGGACGATGGCAAGTCGAGGAGAGTTGGATCGATCATTGCGGAAGCGCCCTAATGTTTGGGCTCAGCCGCCTGCGGAGGCTGGCGAAGCCAGCCGTAGAAGGTCGGCTGCAGCGAAGGGTTAGGCGCCATCGTCCGAGACTGACAAAGCGAGGGCGCCATTCTCGAGCAGCATAGTGCGACCGCGCAGTTCGGGCAGGAACTGAGGTTGTGGAACTGCGACGACCAAGCCGTCGGCCGTATTGGGCAGCGGCAACCCACGGGAGCGGAACTCTGGCTCCAACATAGAAATGTTGTGAGGCCCGTAGGCCCCGTACGTCCACCAACCATGCGGAAGATCAGCGTTGTGAGTCTTCATGAGGCACGAGGTTGGAGCGTACTCGGTGATGCCCCGGAGGAAATTGTCGAGGCGAACCCGTACGGGTTAGATACCGTCTTGGATGTCAAGCTGTGCGACCAGGAAGTTTGCATTGAACGCGGTGCCTGACTTCAGAATGCCATAGATCAGATGCACGAGTTTGTGCATGCACGCTGCGACCACCGCCTTGGGTGGCAGGCCGCCGGCCTTCAGGCGAGCGCCGAAGGTCCTGACGATGGCGTTGTGCTTCAACGCCACCAGGGCTGGCATGTACAGCGCGTGCCGGATCGCGGCATGACCGCTGCGGCTGATCATGCTGCGCCCTCGCACCGAGCTGCCTGATAGCCTGATGCGTGGCGTCACTCCAATGAAGGCCGACAGCGCCTTGGCGTTCTTGAATCGCCGCACATCGCCCAGATAGGCCATCACCTTGGCCGCGGTGGTGTTGCCAACGCCGGGAATGCTGGTGATCAGCTTGGCGTCTTCGCGCAGTCCCGGGTGCCCGTCGATGTGGTCGTCGATCTGGCGCTGCAGTTGTTTGATGCTGGCCTGCAGCCACTGCATGTGACTCTCGATGGACTCGCGCATGCCGACCTGGTTCATCGCTGCTTCGAGTCGGTTGGCCTCTTGCTGATGCATCTCCTTGAGGCTGTGCAATCGATCGACCAGGGCACGCAACTGGCGCACTTCCAGCGAGGGCGCCGCCCAAGGCTCGGGCTGCAAGGCTTGGCCGAAGCGCGCCAGCAAGGCCGCGTCGGCGCGGTCGGTCTTGTTGCGCACCATCTCGCCTTGCGCGAAGCCTTTGATGCGCGCCGGGTTCACGACACTGACGCACCACCCGGCGTCCACCAGCGAGATGGCCAGCGCCTCGCTGTAGCAGCCGGTGGCTTCCATGCACACGCGGATGTGCTGCGGCGAGCCGCCGCGTTGGCTCAGCCACGCCATCAGTGCCGCGTGACCCTTGGCATCGTTGGCAAAGACGTGGCTCTTGACCTTGCCGCGCTCGTCCAGCAGAGCCACGTCGAGCTTGCTCTTGGCCACATCGATGCCAACCCAGTGGCCAGTGCTCCCGTTCATCGCATCGGACCTTCCTCGTATGCGGGCTTGGCGGCCTTCACACGCAAGCTCGGCCACTGGCCCAAGTTACCGTTCGGTCTTGTTGAGCGACAAAACGGCCGGGAGCACCTATCTAACCCACGGGCTTAAAGTCGCTTTCAGCCCTAGGCGTCACCGGCGTCATCCCGACCGGCCTAGTCAACACCTGCATTCTTGGTGATTGAACGGGCGTCGGGAAGATACGAGGCGTCACTCGGCTGAACCTCCATCAGTTCTCCCAGAGGGGTAGACAACCTTCAAAGGCTGCCTGTCGCGCGGATGAGTTCGAACAGTTGCCGATTCCATTCGGCGTGGACGCGTGGATGAAGGTGGTTTGCGGCCCTAAGTGGAATCTGGACGCCAGCAGCGACTGCAGCTGCGTTGAGGTTGTGCAAGCGGTTAGGCCAACCGGGTGGCCAAGGATTTACAAGGGCTTGAAGCATCTGAAGATCGATGTTCCAGCACCGGTCAAACACTTCGGATGCTTCGTCTCCCAAACCAAACCACTCCGCGAACCTCTCGACTGTTGGGATCCACGCCCAAAACTCGTCGACACCGCCGCAGAAGTCCACGACCGCTGCGGCGAGCTGGGTTCTCGACATCCGCGGCTCGTCCGGGGTGATCAGCCGAAAGGCGCCGGAGATGAAGTCATTGGTGGACGGATCGATCTCCACTTCTGACGAGATGCCGTACCACGAGCGCCCTTCTTCATCCGCAAGGCCAATCCACATCAGCTCTGACTGCTCTGACCACGGCGGGGCGGTCCATTCAGTGTCCAGAAAGATTCGACGCTTCATGGGTTGCTTTGGTGACGCCTAACGTTTGAGCTCACCCGCGCGCGGAGGCTGGCGAAGCCAGCCGTAGCAGGTCGGCTGCAGCGAAGGGTTAGGCGCCGCGGCCTGGAAATTCATGATGCTTCGGGCACGCTGTGCCACCAGATTTCGCACCTCCTGCACAGGCCGCCAGTGAACTCGGCCTTTAGCATGCCGTCGAGGACCATCCTTGGCAGCGGATCGCCAGGCTTTCTCGCAAGCAAGTTCGTGCCAGTGGATTTGGCCCATATTTGGAAGAGCTCCTCGGATGCGACCTGGTAAACGACATGCCAGTGAGCGATGCCACCCGTTGCAGTGGAGGCTACGACTTCGTACGTGACGTTTACGTCTTCCTGAAGCTTGACGCGGCGCCAGTACTCGGCGAGTTGCAGGTGACCGCGCTGCACAGCAAACGGTGTGTTGTGGTACTCGCCATCGGCACTGAAGAGCGCTGAGAACATCGATTCGTCGCGCTGCTCCCAGGCAGCTTTGTACCCTCGCATGAACTGCTCAATATTCACAGTGCTCCTCGCTTGATGCTGGGCGCCTAACGTTTGAGCTCAGCCGCGTGCGGAAGCGGGCGAAGCCCGCTGTAGTAGGTCGGGTGCAACGAAGGGTTGGGCGTCAGACAGATTCTCCTATCCGTCAGTCGATCTTTAGCCCGAGCGCTTTGACGACTGGTGTCCAGAGAGCAACATCGGCTGCCAGGGATCGCCGGAATTCTTCGGGATTCGAGTTGAGAGTGGGTTCGATTCCCGCGTCGATCAACATCTGCTGGTAGGCCGGTTCCGCGACCGCCGTGCGCGTCGCCTGCGCAATCTGTTCGATGATCCCATTCGGCGTCCCAGCCGGTGCGAGCAGCCCAATGGAGCCTTTCACGGTCATGCCGGGGAAGCCCAGTTCGGCCGCCGTCGGCAAGCTCAGGCGCAGCGATGAGCCGCGTGGTACTGGTCACGGCAAGAACCCGCAGCTTGCCCGACCGATGGAATTCGAGCACCTGCCCGGTCACGCCTGGCGTACCCATCGGAATTTGTCCGCCGACTAGGTCTGCGACCAGCGGGCCGGTGCCCCGATAGGGCACCTGCACGATGTCAGGCGTTCCGGCGAGCGATTTGAACAACTCGCCGGTCAGATGCTGGATCGAGCCGACACCGGCGTGCCCATAGGACAGCTTGCCGGGATTGGCTTTCGCATAAGCGATGAACTCCTTCAGGGTCTGAACCGGCACCGAAGGATGCACGGCGATGCAGAGAACATTGGCGGCCACGGCCGCGATCGGATCCAGGTCTTTGATCGGATCATAGAGCGGCTGGCTCTTGAGTAGGGCCTCGTTGACGTGCGGCAGCGTCCCGCCGAGCAGGAGCGTGTAGCCGTCAGGCCGGGCGCGCGCGACGGCGGCGGCACCTAGCGAAGCGCCGCCGCCACCGATGTTGTCAACCACCACCGTGCCGAGCAGCGACTTCATCTTATCCGCCAACGGGCGTCCGACGGCGTCGAATGCACCACCCGGGGGGAAAGGAATCACGAGCCGGATCGGCCGCGTCGGATAGGCTTGCGCCCGTGCAATGCGGGAGACGACCGACAGCGCGACAGCGCCTGTGGCCAGATGCAGAAATTGTCGACGGGGAAGTTTCATCGTACTGCTCCTCTGAGTCGCCGCCGATGTCGTTGACTAGCCGCGCGGGCGGCGTCGTTAAGCGACCGCTCTAGTCAATTGTCGGAATGGGAGCGTAGGAGTTCTGAGCGACTTCTATGACGCCCAACGTTTGAGCTCGGCCGCCTGCGCGGGCTGGCGAAGCCAGCCGTAGCAGGCGGCTGCAGCGAAGGGTTAGGCACCTGTTACTGCCGGGCGAACTCGACGGTGGAGGTACCAGCGCCCTGAAAGGCAAGTGTGCCTTTCATGTGCAAAGAGTCAGTGAGCAGCGCTGCATAGGTTGCTTTGTCTCCGTTGTCGTATGCAAGCTCAATTGTCACTGCTGCGCCGCTGTGGACTCCCGCCACGGCCAGAGCGCCCGAGGCACCGGCTTCGATGCGATAGGTACCCACGCCAGCGACTTGAGAGTTCTGCTCTTGGAGCGTCATGGAGGTTTCGCTGCCGACAGGCTGCGAAGTCGCATTCCACTTGCCGTCGAGTGTTTGTGGCAGGTCGCTTGCACCACCACCGCACGAGCAAAGGAGGGCGAGACACAGTGAAGGGTAGAAGCGTCGCATGATGTGCCACTCCTGTGTTTCAGGGGCCTAACGCTTGCGTTCACCCGCGGACGGAGGCTGGCGAAGCCAGCCGTAGGCCGTCGGGTGGAACGAAGGGTTAGGCCGCACACTGTAGGCGAAACGACCGATCTAGAGATGGCCAAGGAACTCAGGCGGGCTATGGTTGTCGTTGCGGCCGTCGACGTAGACGATGGACAGGTGTGAGAGTTCTTCTTCAGTGATGCCGCTCAGGCAGCCCAGGTTGACGCCAAACATCTTGCCGATGGGCGTCTCGGTCCCCACGCCGAATGCGCGTACACCACAGTGCCGACAGAAGTAGTGCTGGTTCTTCTTGGTGTTGAACAGGTATTGGGTCAGTTCACTCTCACCCGCTAGCAAGCGGAACGCACCTTCTCTTGCCACGGCGGGCCAAAAGCGGGTTCTGCGGCAGATAGAGCAGTTGCAGCGATAGGTGTTCTGCGTCAGATCGAGGTCGGCTTCGAACTTGACGACGCCACAGTGGCAACTGCCTTGGTATGTCTTCAGCATTCGTCTGCTCCGGGGGCGAGCGTAGGTGTCCTGTGTGGGCTAACGTTGCGGCTAAGCGGCGCCCGGACGGAGGCGAAGCTGACTGCAGCGAGTCCAGTGGAGCCTGGGGCTAGGCCGCGGTGTCAGCTCCGGTAGGCGACAGGTGCGAAACATAACGACGGCAATTCCTTTCAACACCGGGGTAAGCAACTGTCGCGAGCGTCGGTCACGCTTTGCAGCAGTTCTACTCAACGTATACCAAGTCGCCCTCCGAGATTGACCCGGGTCGCACGACCTGAGTCCACATCCCGGCCTCGCCCCCATGGGTTCGATGCAGCGTCTTGTATATGTTCACATCCTTATCCAGCCCCGGCTGGGCTCGGTTGACCATCGTGCAGCGTATGCACCGCCGACGTGGAACGAGCAGTGCCGAGCCGACGCTTAGCTGACGGTCTGTCCAAGCGTCCTCAAGCCAGCCCTCGCCGGCAATGTGGATCAAGAGATTCGGGCGGAAACGGCGCACGCTCCAGGTGCCCGAGGAATAGGCGGAAGCACCGCCAAGTAAGCCGGCCGTGGTCATTATCAGGACAGGGAACGCATCGACGAAGCGGCCCTTCGGCATTGTCCATTCAATAGCGCGGCTCGTGTCATCGGTTGCGTCAGCAAAGTACTCGGCGCGCGCAGCGTCACTATCGGCGGCGGCCACCAGCGTGACGGCCTTGCCCAACCACGTAGACAGTGCGGCATCCGTGGCCAAGCCAGATCCAGCCACTTCCTGACCGTCAGGCAGGGTGATCACCGGAATCCCACGCGCTGCCACACGTGAGGATGCAAAGAGAAGGCGCGGCTCGCGCCGCGCGGTAAGGATTCGACCATCACTACGATCTTGAATACCCCACGCGCGATCGCCCTCGATCCCATCGTCAACCAAATTCAGAGCAGGTAGTCGTTCTCCCAAGAGCGATTTCACCGGATAGCGCCAAAGCTCCGCAATGTGCAAGCTTGGAGCGATGGAACCCGCCTGATGCGACGCTGGTAGCCGTAGATCGCTGGCGCTCATAGTTGCTCCCGGTGAAATGTGGGTGCTGATCTTCGCGGGCCAAGTCCACATTTTCGACAAGCCGCTCGCTGGCACAAGAGCTCAGATCGTGCGGCCTAACGAATGGAAGGGACTTCCCCGTCCCGAGGTGTCCGCGGTAAAGCGGAGTACGGCAACGAAGTGCCACGATGGGAAGTGCGAACTCTCATCAACTCACTTCAGAAGGGGAAGTCCATGACCATTGTCTACGTAGGCATCGATCTCGCCAAGAACGTGTTTGCGGTGCACGGTGTCGATGAAGGTGGCAAGGCAGCGTTGGTACGGCCGGCAGTGCCGCGAGCCAAGCTGCACGAGCTGATCGCCTCGCTGCCGCCCTGCGCGGTGGCGATGGAGGCATGCACTGGCGCGCACCATTGGGCACGGCTGTTCGCCGCGCACGGGCACACCGTGCGCTTGATCGCCCCGAAGTTCGTCACCCCGTACCGCATGAGCGGTACGCGCGGCAAGACCGACGCGGCTGATGCCGCGGCGATCTGCGAAGCGGTGCAGCGTCCAGCGATGCGCTTCGTGCCGATTAAGTCCGAGCAGCAGCAAAGCCAGCTCATGGTGCACCGGGCTCGCCAGGGCTTCGTGCAGTCGCGCACGGCGTGCATCAACCGAATCCGTGGCCTGCTGGCGGAGTTTGGCCACGTGCTGCCTCTGAAGGCCGACTCGGTTCGTCGGCAAGCCCACGCCTTGCTCGAGGATCTGCCGGGCTGGGCGAACACCGTGATCGGTGACTTGCTCAGCGAGGTGCACCGGCTCGACGAGCGCGTTGCCGCGTACGATCGGCACATCGCGCAGATCGCGCGGGACGATGTGCGCGCACGCCAGTTGATGCAACTCAACGGCATCGGCGCCACCACCGCCACTGTCGTCGTGGCCATGATCGGCGGCGGCCACGAGTTCAACTGCGGCCGGCAGTTCGCGGCCTGGCTGGGCCTGACACCAGGGCAGTACAGCTCTGGAGGCAAGACACGCCTGGGGCGCATCACCAAGGCCGGCGACGGCTACTTGCGCAGTCTGCTGATCCTGGGCGCGCGTTCGGTGCTGGCGTTGGCCAAGGGCAGAAGCGATGCGCTCAGCAGCTGGGCGCTGGCGCTGCAGCAGCGCCGCGGCTACTGGCGCACGGTCGTGGCCATCGCGGCGAAGAATGCGCGCCTGGCCTGGGCAGTGCTGCGTCGAGGTGAGGCCTTCAAGATGCCTGCCTAGACGCACCCCACTCCGATTCACCGCGTGAACGCTTGAGCGTTGATGAGCAAAGGTTGGACCTGCGCGGGCAGTGACCGTTGAGCTCTGGGGCAGCCCCTGGCTGCCGGCTAACGAATGGGTCGCCCGCGCTGCGTCTTGCATCAGGGTCCGCAGCACACAACTGCTGCATCGATGACCGGTTGTAGTTTGTCAGTCCGCAACCTTTTGCTCGATCGAATCGACGCAACGTGCACCACGCGCGACGCGCGCGACGACATGCAAATCAGATGTGAATCGAGCCGCTGCGCGGCTCGAGGGGATTCATTCGCTTGACAGACGGGGAAGCCCTTGTAGTTTGAGCTCAGCCGCCTGCGTAGGCTGGCGAAGCCAGCCGTAGCAGGTCGGCTGGAGCGAAGGGTTAGGCGTCATGCTAAGGCTTCGCCGGCGTCGGACGCTGCCCTTGCCTCCAGACGAGCCAAAACACAAAGGCTGAGAGCATCCCAACACCGCCCCAAAGGACGGCCGCTTGGGGCTCGACGATCACTGCCGAAAAACCGCGCGGAGAGACGATGACTAGGAGCAGAACGCCGATACAAAGCCCAACGGCAGCGGCCGTCCACCAGCGGACAAGGCTGAGCCTGCGAAGCACAAGAAACGCGGGCAGCGCGAATACGACTGTGGCAAGGGTGGTGTACATGTAGGCGAAGAACGTCCAGACGTAGAGGGAAAGAGGGTCCACATTGGCGACGCCAGCCTGCCGTACGAAGCCGGCGAGAGTAAGACTTAGCGCCGCGACCAGCGACGCGACAACAAATGCGATGCCAGAAAAGAAGAGATCGCGGCTCGACTGGTTGCTCATGACGCCCAACGTTTGAGTTCACCCGCGTGCGGAGGCTGGCGTAGCCAGCCGTAGCACGTCAGGTGGAACGATGGGTTAGACCGCATTCGCTCAGAACTCACCCCAGTAGCCCTGGGTTGAGCCGCCATGTGGAAAGCGTAAGCGCTGACGCAAACGACACCCACAGGAGATAGGGGAAGAGCAACACCGCTGCAAGCGCTATTGACCCGCCGGAACAAGACAATGGTTGCGAGGATGAGAGCCAAAAGTACGAGTATCTCTGCAAAGGCCAGCCCACCTTGACGCCACGCAAAGAACAACCAGGTCCATAGGGCATTGGCAGCTAACTGGACGACGAAAACGAGCAGAGCGTTGCGAGCACCACCGAACCCGTGCGCTCGCCAAACCAACCATGCAGCGACGCCCATGAGCGCGTATAGAACCGACCAGACTGGACCAAACAGCCAGCCTGGCGGCGCCCACGATGGGCGGACAAGATCGCGGTAAAACTCGCTTGCACTTGCCGACGCGAACCCACCGACGGCAGCGGCGGCAAACGCAACCAACAGCCAGACGAGAAGGCCAATAGCCTGGCTTGACGTTGACAAGGTCGCCGGCCGTGTCATGTGCGGTCTAACGTTTGAGTTCACTCGCGTGCGAAGGCTGGCGCAGCCAGCCTTCGCACGTCGGTGTGGCACGAAGGGTTAGAACGCACAGTGCTCTTCCGAGGCATGGCGCAACCTAGCGTCTGCACCATTGCTGCTCGCAGGGAACACCGTCGTTGTTGCCGTCCATCTTGACTCCTGGGCAGTTGCGGAGGAAGTAGGTTGCTTCCTCGCAGGAAGTCATTTGCGAACAGTAGATACGACCGTCGCACTTGTACTGTGAAACAGGCGACGAAAGCGCGGCAGGAGCAAAAGGCGCAGGCTGCTCCGTTTGCGCTCCAGCCTTCGCGGTGCGAGCTTGGTAGTGCTGGTAGCCCTGCCACCCGACCAAGGCGAGGATCACAAGGACCACGAGATTGCGCATTCGGTGATGTGCGTTCTAACGTTAAATAGACGGGCGCATCAGCGGCCCCGTGTTCTGCCCAATCTGCCTTGCAGAGGGCCCGACAGCATGGCGGGCCCCCCTTTCGGGTGCCCACTTCGGCTCATTCTTGAGGGCGATGCGCCGGTGCAATGGCCAGCCTAAATTTTCCGGCATGGCCAAGCACAAACAGCAACCCGATGTGAGCGTCAAACCTCCCTCCATCGCCGCTTCGACCGCTTCCACCGTCACCTCTGGCACTCCCGGCGCGGAATCCACCCTGGGCAAAGTTGAGCCCACTGGCTCGCGCGCGCCGCGACTGTCGGACACCAAGAGGGTGAACGTCAAGCACTCGTCACCTGCGAAGGCGCCAGAGGCAGCGCCGGCCTTGCGGCCACCGCCACCGTTGCCAGATCCGCCCGAACGCTCCATCGGTGTTGCGGTTGAGGCTGCCAGTACCGTTGCGCGGGCGACCACGACACGCCGAAAGCCAACGCGCCCGCTTGAAGACCACCTCATGGCCACCGCTGCTGGCGCCATCCCCACAGGCGACAAAACAGACGCCGGCAGTGACCGCGAAGGCGATCCATCGCTGTCGCTGCCACCGCCGCGCAAGCTGTTGGCCCGCCTGCGTCATGCCCTGCGCGTGCGCCACTATTCGATCCGCACCGAGCAGGCCTATGTCGATTGGGCGCGACGATTCATTCTCTTTCATGGCAAGCGCCATCCTCTTGACTTGGGTGCTGCCGAGGTGCAGGCCTTCCTTACCCACTTGGCGGTCGAGCGCTCAGTGGCCTCGCCGACGCAGAACCAGGCGAAGTCGGCGCTCCTGTTCCTCTATCGCGAGGTACTGGGCCTTCAGCTGCCATGGCTCGACGAGATTGTCGGCGCCAAGCTGTCGCGTCACTTGCCGGTGGTGCTCACGCCCACCGAGGTGCGCGCTCTGCTGGGCCACTTGAACGGCACGATGGGGCTCGTGGCCTCGCTTCTCTACGGCACGGGTGCGCGCCTGCTGGAGGCCCTGCGCCTGCGCGTCAAGGACGTCGAGTTCGAGCGCCGCGAGCTTGTCATCCGCGACGGCAAGGGCGCCAAGGATCGTGTCACCGTGCTGCCCGAGAATCTGCTCTTGCCGCTGCATGCGCACATGGCCCGCGTGCAGCAGCTGCATCTGCGTGATCTCGCCACTGGCTGCGGCGACGTTTGGCTCCCCGACGCGCTGGAGTTCAAGTACCCAAATGCCGCACGCGAGTGGGGATGGCAGTGGGTGTTCCCGTCCACCGTGCGCTCGATTGATCCGCGCAGCGGAGCCGAGCATCGTCACCACCTCAGCGAGACCACGGTTCAAAAGGCAGTCTCCGGCGCGGCGCGCCGTGCGGGCATCGTCAAACCATGTTCGCCGCACGTGCTGCGCCACTCGTTTGCCACTCACCTGTTGCAGGCCGGCTACGACATTCGCACCGTGCAAGAGCTGCTGGGCCACAGCGACGTCAAGACCACCATGATCTACACGCACGTGCTCAATCGCGGCGGGCGCGGCGTGCGCAGTCCGCTCGACCAAATCGGCTGACAACCACCGCTCGCACCGTCGCTGTGATTACTAGCGTCGCCGGTCGGCTCGTTGGATGGGCTACTGCCAGTCATCGGCTGTGGTCGCGGGCGCTCGGCACCGGTGCGGCGATGAGGCGCGAACCAACAACAACAACAGCAATAGCAACGCAACCGTCGTCAAGGCTTGAAATCGAGCGCCAGCAGCCATCCGGGATTGACACCCTCGCCACCATAGTAGGCGCCGCGGTAAGTGGCGTCGGCGCGGGCCGTGCCATTGAAGTCTCGATTCCAGTCCGGGAATCCGTCGAGCCCGTTCAGGTCGACAGGTGTCGCCTTGAGAGCGGAGTTGTTCTTGGGATACAGGTTGAGCGAGGAACCCACCGCGCCCGCCGGATTGGCCACATACATCACTGCGTTGGCCTGGCTGTCGGTCGTGTTCTGCACTGCCGTCGCCCCGCTGCCAGTCACGCTGATCGCCGGCGTCGCGGGCGAAAACACCGCGTTGGCCAGCACCCGTTGCGTGTAGCTGCTGCTGCCGCCGCCACCACCACTGCCGCCCGATACCACGATGGCCGGGCCGGCCTCCGACAGCACGGTGTTGTGAAAAATCCTGACGTCACGCACCAGTCCGTTTTGCGGCTGCACCCGCACCGCGGCATCGCCGCCGGCGACCTGCACCATCACGTTGTCATAAAACGCGATGTTGCCCTCGCCCTGAAATAGCGACTCACTTGGATTCTGGAAGAAGAAATTTCCATAGATAGCAAAGCCATTCGTTGAGCCTGGCCCGCTCGGGGGGCAATCGCCCACCAGCAGGTTGGGCCTCGCCAATCCGCCGGTGGCGCTGTTGCCGGCGGATTTGGAAAACACGTTGTGGCGGATGATCGTGGTGGTCTTGCCCGTGGGCATGCCGGCCGGGATCGTTGCGGGCCACGCGACCTGATGCTTGACCTGCATGTTGTAGCCGATCGTATCGACGACCACGTTGTGTTCGATCAGCCCCGCCACGAACGGGCCGTCGCCGGTGGAGTTGCCCAGGTACAGGCCGGTGCCGGCGCCGACAATGCGGTTGCGCCGGATCACCCAGTTCCAGGTGGCGTAGCCCGTCGTGGAGATCGCCACGATTTGCTGGTCACCGCCGTGGCCGTGAAAGTAGTTGTCCTCGACGGTGATGTCGTGCGTCGGCCCCTGCGTGGCTACTCCGAAGCCATCGAGGCCGCGTCCGTCCACCTCGAGCCGGCGGATCACCACAAAACTGGCGTTGGACAGACGGATCGTGTTGTGCGTGCTGCGACCCAGCAGCACCGGCCTCGGCCCGCTGGCAGGGCCGGTGATCACGATCAGCGCGCTCGGGGTGCCGTTCAGGCCCGATATCGGCAAGCCCGGCGCATCGGCGGTGTCGTTGCCTTGGCTGTCCACGCCATAGTTGCCTGGCGCCAGCAACAACGTGTCGCCTGCGTTGAGCGCCGCGAGTTTGGCTAGATAGTTGGACGGGTCAGCCTGAATCACCACGCCCGCTGGGCCACCCGGCGCGGGCGCGGGCGGCGCGCCTGGGCCGGGTGCAGGTGCTGGCGGGGGCGTGGGGGTGGCGGCACCCGCACCGGGGCCTCCCGCAGCCTCGGCTGGCGTGCTGCCTCCACCACAGGCGTACAACGCGGCACCACCGACGCCAAGCGTGGCCAGGCGCAGAAACAGCCTGCGCGTCGTCGTCAGTTTCATTCGTGTCGATGTCTGCCGGTTCATTCGTCTATGGGTCGTGGCGCTGCGGGGGCGTGCACCCATTCTGACGACTCGCGCCGCACTGGGCGAAACCGCATGTGAATGGGGTGCTCGCGCTGTGCCTCGTCCCGGGACGGCGCGCAGGCGGCGCGCGCGGCACCAGGTTGGCGGTCAGCGGGCGCGCGTGAGCAGCAACACAGAAGAAGAGAAAGAGGCGGGCCGGGTGGTGGCCCCTTTTAGGCCACTGCCTTGGTCGAGGGCGCCGTCGTGGCGCCAGCGTAGCGCCACTGCTGCATCAAGCCTTCCCACTTGCTGCGCGCGGCAGCCAGATGGCGCGCCTTCACGTGGCCATAGCCGCGGATCTCTTCGGGAATGCGGGCGATCTCAGTGGCCAGGTTCAGCTTCTCCGGGGTGGTGAGCCCACCGCGCAGCAGCTCGTCGAGGCAGGCCTTGTACTGATCGATCAGCATGCGCTCGGTCTTGCGCTCTTCGGTGTGGCCGAATATGTCCAGCGGCGTGCCGCGCAAACCCTTCAGCTTGGCCAGCACGCCGAACACCTTGCGCATCCACGGGCCGAACGGCCGCTTGACCAGCTCGCCCTTGGCGTTGCGCTTGGCCGTCAACGGCGGGGCCAGGTGGTGCACCACCTTGTAGTCGCCTTCGAACATCGACTCGATCTTGGCGGTGAAGGCGGGGTCGGTGTGCAGGCGCGCCACCTCGTACTCGTCCTTGTAGGCCATCAGCTTGAACAAATAGCGCGCCACCGCTTCGCTGAGTTTGGTGCCGGCGTTCGGTGGCGCTTCGGCCGCACGGACCTTGTTGACAAAAGCCCTGTACTGGGCGGCGTAGTCGGCGTCTTGGTACCCGGTAAGAAACTCCACCCGCTTGGCGATCATCTCGTCGAGCGACGGCTTCTTCACGAACTCGATCACCTGCGCGGTCTTGAACAAAGCGGTCACCGAGGCCATGTCGTGCGCGCAGCGCCGGCCCCATTCGAACGCGGCCTTGTTGTTGTCCACTTGCACGCCGTTCAACTCCATCGCGCGCAGCAGCGCGGCGCGGCTCAGCGGGACCTGGCTCTTTTGCCATGCATAGCCCAGCAGCAGCGGATTGGTGTAGATGCTGTCGCCCAGCAGCTGCACCGCCACGGTGTCGGCATCCAGCAAGCCCAGCTTGGTCGCCCCCACCGCAGCCTGCAGCGCGGCCTCGCAGCCACCCGTGGGGTTTTGCCAGTCAGGGTTGCCCACAAACGCCGCCGTCGGTGTGGCATGCGAGTTCAGCGCCACGTACGTGCGTCCCTCGCGCATCAGGCTCAACGTGCTCTTGCCCGCGGCCACGATGCCGTCGCAGGCGATCACCAGATCGGCCTTCGCGGTGTCCACCTTGGTGGTGTAGATCGCTTCGGGCCGATTGGCGATCTGGATGTGGCTCCAGGTGGCGCCGCCCTTTTGCGCAAGACCGGCGCTGTCTTGTGTGATCACGCCCTTGCCTTCGAGATGCGCGGCCATGCCGAGCAGCTGCCCGATCGTGATGACGCCGGTTCCGCCGATGCCGGCCACGACAATGCCCCAGGCCTGTTCAGCCAGCGGCAAAGTGGGCTCGGGCAGGTCAGGCAGCGTGCTCGGGTCCGGGCGGGTGACTTCCTTCTTCGTCGGCTTTTTCAGTTGCCCGCCCTCGACCGTGACGAAGCTCGGGCAAAAGCCCTTCAGACACGAGTAGTCCTTGTTGCAGGTGTTCTGGTTGATGCGGCGCTTGCGGCCGAACTCGGTTTCCACCGGTTCCACGCTCAGGCAGTTGCTCTGCACCGAACAGTCGCCGCAGCCCTCGCACACCAGCTCGTTGATCACCACGCGCTTGGCCGGGTCCACCATCTTCCCGCGCTTGCGGCGGCGGCGTTTCTCGGTCGCACAGGTCTGGTCGTAGATCAGGATCGTGCAGCCCGCGGTGTCGCGCAGTTCGCGCTGCACGGCATCGAGCTCGTCGCGGTGGCGCACCGTCGTGCCGGGCGCCAGGTTCAGCGGCGCCTTGTACTTCTCGGGCTCGTCGGTCACCACCACGATGCGCTTGGCGCCTTCGGCCTCGAGCTCGCGCGTCATCTGGGGCACGGTGAGAATGCCGTCGATCGGTTGGCCACCGGTCATCGCCACCGCGTCGTTGTACAGAATCTTGTAGGTGACGTTCACGCCCGAGGCGATTGCCTGGCGGATCGCCAGGAAACCCGAGTGGTAGTAGGTGCCGTCGCCGAGATTGGCGAACATGTGCGGCCGTTTGGTGAACGGCGCCTGGCCGACCCACGGCACGCCCTCGCCGCCCATCTGCGTGAAGCCCACGGTGGCGCGGTCCATCCACACCGCCATGAAGTGGCAGCCGATGCCCGCCATCGCCAGCGACCCTTCGGGTACGCGCGTGCTGGTGTTGTGCGGGCAGCCCGAGCAGAACCACGGTTGCCGCTCGGCGCCGCCGGTGGCGCCGGTGGCAAGGGCCCGCTCCTTGGCATCGATGATGCTGATGCGCGCATCCATGCGCGCCACGATGTCTTGCGGCACGCCGAGTTTCTTCAATCGCTTGGCGATCGCCTGCGCGATGATCGCCGGCGTCAGATCGGCGTTGGCACGCAGCAGCCAGTTGCCGCTCGGGTTGGGCCGGCTCCATTCGCCGCCCTCGTCGCCGTCGGACTGGTCGAACTTGCCCAGCACGTTGGGCCGCACGTCGGGCCGCCAGTTGTAGAGCTCTTCCTTCAACTGGTATTCGATGACCTGGCGTTTTTCTTCGACCACCAGAATCTCGTTTAAGCCTTGCGCGAAGTCGCGCGTGATGGTCGCCTCCAGCGGCCACACCACGTTCACCTTGTGCAGCCGGATGCCGAGCTGCCGGCAGGTGTCTTCGTCCAGCCCCAGGTCGGCCAGCGCCTGGCGCGTGTCGTTGAACGCCTTGCCGCTGGCGATGATGCCGAAGCGGTCGTTCGGACCCTGAGTCACGTTGTGGTTCAGCTTGTTCGCACGCACGTACGCCAACGCCGCGTACCACTTGAAGTCGAACAGCCGCGCCTCCTGCACCAGCGCGGTGTCGGGCCAGCGGATGTGCACGCCGCCCGGCGGCATGGCGAAATCCTGCGGCACCACGATGTTCACGCGGTCAGGGCTGACGTCGATGCTGGCCGCCGACTCCACCACCTCCTGGATCGTCTTCATCGACGTCCAGACCCCCGCGAAGCGGCTCATCGCGAACGCATGCAGCCCCAAGTCGAGGATGTCCTGCGCGCTCGACGGAAAGAACACCGGCAGCCCGCAGGCCTTGAAGATGTGGTCGCTCTGGTGCGCGGCGGTCGAGCTCTTGGCCACGTGGTCGTCGCCGGCCACCGCGATCACGCCGCCGTGCGGCGCGGTGCCCGCGAGGTTGGCGTGCTTGAAGACGTCTGAGCAGCGGTCCACCCCCGGGCCCTTGCCGTACCAGATGCCGAACACGCCGTCGTACTTCTTGTTGGCGGCGTCGAACTCCAGTTGCTGCGTGCCCCACAGCGCGGTAGCCGCGAGCTCTTCGTTGACGCCGGGCTGGAACACCACGTGGTTGGCGGCCAGGTGCTTCTTGGCCGACCACAGCGCCTGGTCGTAGCCGCCCAGCGGCGAGCCGCGATAGCCGCTGACGAAGCCCGCGGTGTTGAGGCCGGCCTTGGCGTCGCGCACGCGCTGCAGCATCGGTAGCCGTACCAGCGCCTGCACGCCGCTCATGAACGCGCGCCCGGTTTCGAGCGCGTACTTGTCGTCGAGTGTGACGGTTTCCAAAGCCTTGCGGATGGACTCGGGCAGCGGGGCGTTCATGGGGTGCGCGTCTCCTGGGGCGGCAGTGGGCGTTTCGACGACGGCGAGTGCGTCAGTGTAGGCGCCGCGCAAATTGAAGTCTTTTCTTTTGATGCCCGCAAGGCGATACTTTGCGCAACGATCTTGCTCGATCCATGGCAGTCAAGGAAAGAAACACGCGCAATGGGGCCGTTTCGAAGCGGCGTTCGTCCGCGCGCGCGCCTTCTGCAGCGGCGCCGCGCGCGGTTGACGGAGCGGGCCCGCCTGACGAGGCCCATGGCCCCGAGCTCGACCGCTACGACATCGCGATCCTGGGCGAGCTGCAGCGCGAGGCGCGGCTGTCCAACGCCGAGCTGGCCTCGCGCATCGGGCTGTCGGCCGCGCCCACTTGGCGGCGGGTCAAGTGGCTCGAGCGGCAGCGCTACATCACCGGCTACCGCGCCGAGCTCGATCGCCGGCGGGTCGGCCTGGGCGTGCTGGCCTTCGTGCGCGTGGATGCCGAGCGCAACAACGCCAGCGCCACGCGCGCGCTCGAAGAGGCGATCCGCGCGCTGCCCGAGGTGGTGGCCTGCCACTACATCAGCGGCGCCGGCACCTTCGAGCTGCACGTGGTGGTCACCGATCTCGACGCCTACTCGCGCTGGGCACGCGACACCTTGTTCAAATTGCCCAACGTCAAGGACATCCACACCAGCTTCTCGCTCGGCGAAGTGAAATCGGGCGCGGCACTGCCGCTGTCGCACCTGCGCGCGTAGGCCACGCGGCTGCACAATGCACGCGGGGAAGCAGCCGCACCGCGTGTTCATGGCTCAAGTGGGCCATGAACAGGTCGATACGGGTACGGATGGAGGCAAGTGCAAGGCGCGATCGCCTGGCCGGGTGGCTGTTGGGGCCGGCCGGGCCGCTGCGTGTGCGCTCGTCGATGGCGCTGATGGCGCTGGCGGTGTACTCGGTGTTCGCGCTGCTGCAGCACGGCGAGGTGATGCTCGGGCTGATCGACCGCACCGAATCGAACTGGCTGACGCTGTTCAACCTGTGCGGCGCACTGGGCTTCTATGCGCTGGTGCGCAGCGAGCTGTCGCTGCGGCTGTCGCGCGAGCCGTCGCTGACGATGCCGCAGATGGTGTTTGCCATCGTCAGCACCACCTGGTCGTATTCGATCACCGGCCCGGCGCGCGGCGGCGTGATCGCGAACATGATCCTGGTGATCATGTTCGGCATGTTCATCCTGCAGCCGCGGCAGGCGCGCACGCTGGCGCTGCTGGCCGGCGTGCTGCTGGCCAGTGTGATGGTCTGGCGCGCGAGCACGTCGCCGCCGCGTTATGCGCCACGCGTGGAGGTCCTGCATTTTCTGTTTGCGGTGGTCGTGCTCAGCGGCACCTCGAGCCTGGCGATCCGTCTGGGCAGGTTGCGCGCGCGGCTGGCCACGCAGAAGAACGAGCTCAGCGATGCGCTGGCGCTCAACCGCGAGCTCGCCACGCGCGACGCGCTGACCGGCCTGCTGAACCGCCGCGCGATGGTCGAGCTGCTCGCGCGCGAGCACCCTCGCATCGAGCGCGGCCAGGGGCCGCTGGCGGTGGCATTGCTCGACATTGACTGGTTCAAGCGCATCAACGACAGCCTCGGCCACGGCGCCGGCGACGAGGTGTTGCGCCGCTTTGCCACGGTGTTGAAGGACCAGCTGCGCGCCGCCGATGCGCTGGCGCGCTGGGGCGGCGAGGAGTTCCTGCTGCTGATGCCCGGCACCCGGCTCGATGACGCCCGCGTGGTGCTCGAGCGCCTGCGCACCCAGGTCTGCACCGGCGACGCCTTCAACGGCATCGCGACGACCGATTTGAAGGTCAGCTTTTCGACCGGCGTGGTCGAGGTGGCCGAAGGCGAATCACAGGATGCAGCAATCGACCGCGCCGACCGCGCGCTGTATCAAGCCAAGCAAAACGGCCGCAACCGCGTCGAGGCAGGCTAGCGCAGGCCGACGAGCGAGCGATGCGACGCTCCAGCGTCGCATCCCCAAGCGAACACCGCGGATCCGGCTTTGCCGGTCCGCTGGTGTTGCCCCTTGTGGAGGCGGGCGGCCGCCAGGCCGCATCGGGGGTGGGTCGATCACTTCGGCCACAGCGCCCACACGCGCAGCGGCTGCTTCATGCGGCCGGCCTGCTGTTCGGCCTGCGTCGCCCCAGCCCCAGAAGTAGTCGACGCGCACCGCGCCGGTGATGGCGCTGCCGGTGTCCTGCGCCATCACCGCGCGGCGCAGCGGCGTGTGCGCCAGCGGCTCGGTGGTGTCGAGCCACAGCATGCGTCCCGTAGGGCACGCCTGCGGATCGACCGCGATCGAGCGGGTCGGCGTCAGCGGCACGCCCTGCGCGCCGCGCGGGCCGACGGCCGGCGTCGGGCAGCGGCTCTTCGCGAAAGAACACCACGCGCGGGTTGCTCCACAGCAGCTCGTTGACGCGTTCGGGGTAGCGTCGCGCCCAGTCGCGGATCGCCGGCCACGACGCCTCGTCGCCGCGCAGCTCGCCCTGCTCGATCAGCCAGCGGCCGACCGATTGGTACGGCTGGTCGTTGTGGCCCGCATAGGCCAGGCGCAACGAGCCGCTGCGCTGCCATCGGCTTCGGTCACGCCGCAGTCGGCCCGAGCCCTGCACCTGCAGCAGCAGCGCGTCGAGCGGGTCGGCGACGAAGGCGATCTCGCGGCCGCGCAGCGCTGGCCGCGCCGCCGGCACGGTGTCGAGCTGCGCGCGCGTCCACCACGGCTTGCGCGTGGCCAGGTCGGCCGGCGGGCGTAACAGGGCAATCTGCTGCGCGCCGCGCGGCACGCGGCGGCGTCGACCAGCGGCTCGAAGTAGCCGGTGGCCAGGCCCACGGCCTGCGCCGTCGAGCGCCTCGACGCGATAGGGCTGCAGCTGCGCTGCAGCCAGTCGCGCGCCTGCGGCGTCGTCGGCCGGCTGCAGCGCGCGCGCCGCGCGCACAGCGAGGCCCAGCCCGGCGGCCGGCTTGCCGCAGCCGCGCCAGCAGCGCCGGCCACAACTCGCGCGGTGCGGTCGTCGTCCCAGCCGGGCAACTCGGCTCCACGACGCCGGCACCCAGCGTGCGCGGGCGCGACGCCCGGTCGTCGTCGGTGCTGCTCGCTGGCGCCACGCGTGGCCAGGCGCGGTGCGCGCCGGCGCGGCGGGGGCGTCGGCACGGCGCAACCGACCGCGACGCCGAGAATCGGCCGCCACTGCGCTGCCGCGCAAGCGACGCATCACCGACACTCGGGCGCAGCGCTGCCGCGCCGTCTAGCCGCATGTGGGTCATTCGTGCTGGAAACGCTGGCCGCGCTGGCCGCGCTGCTGCTTTATCGTCTGGTGGACCATGTTCTCCGGCCGCCGCCGCGGTGAACGGCGTGACGAGCGAGTGCCCGACCGCTCGAATGCAAGCGCGGCCAGTGCAGCGTCGGCGAGCAGCACGAACTCGCGGCACCGGCGGCCTCGAACGGTGGGCGTCGTCGGTGATGCAGAAGAACGTGCCGCGCATCGTGCCCGTGCGGGGTGGCGATGCGCATCCAGCTCGTGTACTCGAAGGTCTCGCTCGGACTTGAGCAGCGGCTGGTGGCCGACCACGGCCCAGGCCGCGCACCTCCTCGCACGTGGCCGCTGGCGTCGGTGATCGACCAGTGCCGCGCGATCAGCTGCGCGGCGATGTCGCCGGTGTTGGTGATGGTGATCGTGTAGGCAAGGCGTACTGGCTCCTGAGCCGCGGTCGGACTGCTCCGGCAGCGGCGGCACCGCCACGCTGGCACGTGAACTGCGGCTGGGACATGGCCGGCATTCTAGGCACCGGCCCCGGAGGATCCATGCGGCGTCCAATGCCCTGCGACAATGTGTGCCACCGGCTGACCCCCGCGTGAGCGCAAGTTGTTCGTGAAGATTTCTGTCACATCGAACCGCATGATCCGCACCCACCGCATCGCCCCGAGCATCCTGTCGGCCGACTTCGCCCGGCTCGGCGACGAGGTGCGCGCGGTCATCGCCGCCGGCGCCGACTGGATCCACTTCGACGTGATGGACAACCACTACGTGCCGAACCTGACGCTTCGGCCCGATGGTCTGCGAGGCCCTGCGCAAACATGCCGCCAAGGCCGACGGCACGCGCGTGCCGATCGACGTGCACCTGATGGTGCAGCCGGTCGACGCGCTAGCGCTGGCATTTGCCAAGGCGGGTGCCGACTGGATCAGCTTTCATCCCGATGCCAGCACGCACGTCGATCGCACGCTGCAGCTGATCCGCGACGCCGGCTGCAAGGCGGGCCTGGTGTTCAACCCGGCGGCGTCGATCGACGGCCTCGAGTGGGTGATCGACAAGGTCGATCTGCTGCTGGTGATGAGCGTCAACCCGGGCTTCGGCGGCCAGAGCTTCATCGACTCGGCGCTGCGCAAGATCGAGCGGCTGCGCCGGTTGCATCGACGGCAGCGGGCGCGACATCCGGCTCGAAGTCGACGGCGGCATCAAGGTCGACAACATCCGGCCGCGTGGCGGCCGCGGGGGCTGACACCTTCGTGGCCGGCAGCGCGATCTTCGGCCAGCGCGACTACGGCGCGGTGATCGGCGCCATGCGGCGCGAACTCGGCGCCCCCTGACACCCGGCTGGAGGCTCAGCCGCCGACCGTGCGCTCGGGCGCGCTGATGCCCAGCAGTGCGTTCTTCAGCAGCATGTCGGCGGGCGATCTGCCCAGCCAGATTCGCATCAGCGCATTGAAGAACTCCGGCTCCTTGATCGGCTCGCCCTGCGGCTGGCCGTTGATGGCAATGACGGTGCCGCGGCCGGGCAGGTAGTCGATCGTGAATTGATCGCCGCTGACGAGCTTTTTCCTCGCCGCGAACATGTCGGCCAGCCTCAGCGTGCCGGCGATCGTCTTGCTGAACTCCTCGCGCGACGAGTTGTCTTCCATGCCCCGCGTGAACAGCTTGCCCAGTTCGTTGGCGTCGATGTCGCGCAACATCGCCACCTGCATGCGCTTGGGTCCTGGCGCCGACAACACGGCTTCGGGCGATGCCGTCTTGGCCGGCAGGTACAGCGCGGCGGCGTAGACCTTGAAGATGGCCTTGTAGCGCGTGCCCGCGCCGTTGAGCTGCAGCGCGGTGCCACCCAGTGCCACGTTTTGGCTGAACTTGACGCCGTTGACTTCGACGGTCTGCGCAGTGGCGTGATGCGCGAACACGGCAAGGCACAGCCACGCTGCGGCCAGCATAGAGCGATGGAACACGGTGCGAACTCCTCAGATCTCGAACACCGGTCCCACATTCGACGGAAGCGGCGCAAACAGCCGAAAGTCTATTGATCGCGCCGCACTTCGTCAGGTGTGGATTTCACGTTTGTTTACGTGTACACAACTGGCTCGTCGGGCCGGCGCCGGCGCTCGCCGAATCGCGATGGCGCGTGCTCTGGCAAGATTCCCGGCATTCGGCGGGAAACCGCCTCGCGATCTGCGGAGAAGCCGATGAGCACCGAACGCGAACTGCGCATGCGCCTGGCCGCGGCTTACCGCATCTTTGCGATGTTGGGTTGGGTCGAGATGATCTACAACCACATCACGGTGCGGCTGCCGGGCGCCGACGGACAGTTCCTGATCAACCCGTTCGGCCTGCACTACAGCGAGGTCACGGCGTCGAACCTGGTGAAGATCGATATCGACGGCCGCGTGATCGGCGAGTCGCGCTGGCCGGTCAATCCGGCCGGGTTCACAGTCCATTCGGCCATCCACCGCGGCATTGCCGACGCCCACTGCGTGATGCACACCCACACCACCGCCGGCTGCGCGGTGGCCGGCGCCCAGGCCGGGCTGTCGATGGACAACTTCTATTCGGCGCAACTGCACGACCGCGTGGCGTATCACGACTTCGAAGGCATCACCGTGCACGCCGAGGAGGGGCCGCGGCTGCTGCGCTCGATTGGCCAGCGGCCCGCGGTGATCCTGCGCAACCACGGCCTGCTGAGCTGGGGCCGCACGATCGAGCAGGCGTTCGTCGTGTTGTGGACGCTGCAGCGCGCCTGCGAGGTGCAGGTGGCCGGTGCGGCGCTGGGGCCGACGATTGCCATCCCCGAGGCCATCCAGCGCAGGGCCAGTGTCGACGCGCTGCAGTTCCATCCCGAGCACGGTGGCGGGCGCGACGTGTTCGACGCGATGGTGCGGCTGGTCGATCGCATCGACGCGTCGTATCGCGATTGACGGAGCCGGCGACGGGCCGCCTGCCGGCCAAGTCCGCTACACTGCCGCCCATGTTCGCAGCGCGCGCCCGCACAGCCGCCAGGTCCCTCGACCGAGGAGCTTGGCCCTGGCGACGCCTGAGCGCCTGAAACCGGCGCGCTGTCGCTGATCGCGTCGACCAGCGGCAGCCACGCCGGTGCAGCCGGCCGGAGCTTGCAGGGCGACTCGAGTCGCCGCAGCACCAGCCACCGATGACCCAACGCCGCGCGGCCGCATCGCCCGGCGACATCGCCAGGAACATCGCTGTGATCACCGAACTTGAATTCAAGAGCCTCGCGGCTGACGGCTACAACCGCATCCCGCTGATCGCGGAGGCTTTTGCCGACCTCGAGACGCCGCTGTCGCTGTACCTGAAGCTGGCCGGCGGGCACAAGCACAGCTTCCTGCTCGAGTCGGTGGTCGGCGGCGAGCGCTTCGGTCGTTACTCGTTCATCGGGCTGCCTGCGCGCACGCTGCTGCGTGTCAATGGCTCACGCACCGAGGTCGTGAACGACGGCGCGGTAGTCGAAACGCACGAGGGCAATCCGCTGGAGTTCATCGCCGCGTACCAGGCACGGTTCAAGGTGGCGCTGCGCCCGGGGCTGCCGCGCTTTTGCGGCGGGCTGGCCGGCTACTTCGGTTACGACACCGTGCGCTACATCGAGCCCAAGCTCGCCCAATTCACCAAGCCCGGCGGCCTGGACACGCCCGACATCGCGCTGCTGCATTGCGAAGAGCTGGCGGTGATCGACAACCTGTCGGGGCGTCTGTATCTGATCGTCTACGCCGACCCGGCGACACCCGAGGCCTATTTCATCGGCAAGCGGCGACTGTCGGAGCTCGCCGACAAGCTGCGCTACTCGGTCAGTGCGCCGGCGGTCAAGCGCGGGCCTTCCTACGCGGTGGAGCGCGAGTTCGCGAAGGACGACTACATCGCCGCGGTGCTCAAGGCCAAGGACTACATCGCCGCCGGCGACATGATGCAGGTGCAGGTGGGGCAGCGCCTGCGCAAGCGCTTCACCGAATCGCCGCTGAGCCTGTACCGCGCGCTGCGCTCGCTGAACCCGAGCCCGTACATGTATTTCTACGACATGGGCTCGTTCCAGATCGTCGGCGCGTCGCCCGAGATCCTGGTTCGCCACGAGCACACGCCCGACGGCGACAAGATCACGATCCGGCCGCTGGCCGGCACGCGCCCGCGCGGCACCACGCCTGAGCGCGATCGCATCACCGAGGCCGAGCTGCTGGCCGACCCCAAGGAGCGCGCCGAACACCTGATGCTGATCGATCTGGCGCGCAACGACATCGGCCGCATCGCCAAGACGGGCAGCGTGAAGGTGACCGAGGCGTTCGTGGTCGAACGCTACTCGCACGTGATGCACATCGTCAGCAACGTCGAGGGGTTGCTGGTCGAGGGCATGACCAACATGGACGTGCTGCGCGCCACCTTCCCGGCCGGCACGCTGACCGGCGCGCCGAAGATCCGCGCGATGGAGATCATCGATGAGCTCGAGCCGGTCAAGCGCGGCATCTACGGCGGTGCCTGCGGCTACCTGAGTTACGCCGGCGACATGGACGTGGCGATTGCCATCCGCACCGGCATTGTGCAGAACCAGACGCTGTACGTACAAGCCGCGGCCGGCGTGGTGGCCGACTCGGTGCCCGAGATGGAGTGGCGCGAGACCGAGGCCAAGGCGCGGGCGCTGATCCGCGCTGCCGAACTGGTCGAGGAGGGCTTCTGAATGGAATCCTGCATTGACCTCGAATCCATCCGGCAAAGGCCTTCGTATATGAGGCAACCGCGCGCTCTGGCAAGATCGCGCGCTCGCGGCCAGCAATCTGGAGGTCGGCATGAAGAAACTGTGGTTGGCGTTGGGCTTGGCGTTGTCGGGCGGGTCTTCGGCGTGGGCGGCGCTCGACGTCGGCGACGTCGCGCCGAACTTCAGCGTCCCGGCGGCGCTCGGCGGCAACGTGTTCACCTTCTCGCTGGCGGAGTCGCTGGCCAAGGGGCCGGTGGTGCTGTATTTCTTTCCGCTGGCCTTCTCGGAGGGCTGCTCGCTCGAGGCGCACCAGTTCGCCGAGGCGACGGCGCAGTTTCAGGCGCTGGGCGCCAGCGTGGTGGGGGTGTCGACCGACGACATCGGCACGCTGTCGAAGTTCTCCACCCAGGCCTGCCAGAGCAAGTTCCCGGTCGCTTCGGACGAATCGAAGAAGGTCGTCACCTCCTACGACGCCGTTTGGGGCGCGAGGCCGGACTGGGCGAATCGCATCTCGTACGTCATCGCGCCCAACGGGTCGGTGGTCTACAACTACGTGAGCCTCAACCCCGAGCGGCACGTCGAGAAGACCCTGCGCGCGCTGCAAGACTGGTCCAAGGCCGGCAAGTAGGCCCGGCCGGCGGGCCCTTCGCCCGCCTGGCGACGGCGCGACCGCGCTGCGTGCGATCCATCGCACGGGAGGCGCGCCCATGCTGCTGATGATCGACAACTACGACTCGTTCACCTACAACCTGGTGCAGTACTTCGGTGAGCTGGGCCAGCAGGTGCGGGTATTTCGCAACGACGAGATCGACGTCGCCGGCATCGTCGCGCTCGAGCCCGACCGGCTGGTGCTGTCGCCGGGGCCCTGCACGCCGGCCGAAGCCGGCGTGTGCGTGCCGGCGATCCAGGCGCTGATCGGCCGCCTGCCGATCCTCGGCGTATGCCTGGGCCACCAGAGCATCGGCGCGGCGCTGGGCGGCCGCATCGTGCGCGCGCAGCGGTTGATGCACGGCAAGGCCAGCACCGTCACCACCGACGGGCGCGGGCTGTTCGCCGGGCTGCCCGGCGAATTCAGCGTGATCCGCTATCACTCGCTGGCGATCGAGCGCGACACCTGCCCGCGCGAGCTCGAAGTCACCGCCACGTCGGAAGACGGCGAGATCATGGGCGTGCGCCATCGCGAAGTGGCACTCGAGGGCGTGCAGTTCCACCCAGAGTCGATCCTGTCGGAGCACGGGCATGCGATGCTGCGCAACTTCTTGTCGATGGAGGTGCATTGATGGCCGCCGCAACGATTGATCTGCGCAGCGACACGGTCACCCGCCCGACGCCGGCGATGCGCGACGCGATGATGGCCGCGCCGCTGGGCGACGACGTGTTCGGCGACGACCCCACCGTCAACGCGCTGCAGGAACGCATCGCCGCGATGCTCGGCAAGGAGACGGCGCTGTTCATGCCGTCGGGCACGCAGAGCAACCTCGCGGCCTTGATGAGCCATTGCCAGCGCGGCGACGAATACCTCGTGGGCCAGGGCGCGCACACCTATCGCTACGAGGCCGGTGGCGGCGCGGTGCTGGGCAGCGTGCAGCCTCAGCCGATCACCAACCAGCCCGATGGCTCGTTGGCGCTGGCCGACATCGAGGCGGCGATCAAGCCCGACGACGCGCACTTCGCACGCACGCGGCTGCTGTGCCTGGAGAACACGTTCGGCGGCAGCGTGCTGGGCATCGACTATCTGCGCCAGGCCACCGAGCTGGCGCGCCGCCACGGCCTGGCCACCCACCTCGACGGCGCCCGCTTGTTCAACGCCGCGGTGGCGTTGGCCCCCGGCGGTGACGCACGTGCCAAGGCGCGCGAGATGGCGCAGCTGTTCGACAGCGTCTCGGTGTGCTTCAGCAAGGGGCTCGGTGCGCCGGTCGGCTCGGCGCTGGTGGGCAGCCGCGAGCTTGTCGCGCGCGCGCACCGCGCGCGCAAGATGCTCGGCGGCGGATTGCGCCAGGCCGGCGTGCTCGCCGCTGCGGCGCTGTACGCGCTGGACCACCACATCGATCGCCTCGCCGACGATCATGCCAACGCGCAGCGGCTGGCCGACGGCCTGCGCGGCCTGCCCGCGGTGGCCAGCGCGCCGGCGCAGACCAACATGGTGTTCGTCGAGCTGGCGCCGGGCCGCGGCTCGCGCACCGACACGGTGGGGCGGCTTCGTGAGCGCGGCCTGTTGTGCACGGGCATCTACAAGCTGCGGCTGGTCGCGCACCTGGACGTGTCACGCGCCGACATCGAGCGTGCGGTGACCATCCTGCGCGAGACGCTTTGAACAGAGGGGCAGGCGATGAGCATCACCAACACCGAGGCGCTGACCCGCGTCATCGACCACCGCGAGATCTTTCACGACGAGATGCTGGCGCTGATGCGGCGCATCATGAGCGGCGAGATGACGCCGGTGATGATCGCCGCGGTGTCGATCGGCCTGCGCGTGAAGAAGGAGACCATCGGCGAGATCGCCGCCGCCGCGCAGGTGATGCGCGAGTTCGCGCTGCGCGTCGAGGTACCCGACAAGACGCGGCTGCTCGACATCGTGGGCACCGGCGGCGACGGCTCGCACAGTTTCAACATCTCGACCGCGGCCACGTTCGTGGCGGCCGCCGCGGGCGCGCGCGTGGCCAAGCACGGCGGGCGCAGCGTATCGAGCACCTCGGGCAGCGCCGACGTGCTCGAGGCGCTCGGTGCGTTCATCGGCTTGAAGCCCGAGCAGGTATCTCAATGCCTGGCCGAGACCGGCATCGGCTTCATGTTCGCGCCGAACCACCACGCGTCGATGAAGCATGCGGCGCCGGTGCGCAAGGAACTGGGCGTGCGCACGATCTTCAACATCCTGGGCCCGCTCACCAACCCGGCGGGCGCACCCAACCAGCTGCTCGGCGTGTTCCACCCTGATCTTGTAGGCATCCAGGTGCGCGTGCTGCAGCGGCTGGGCTCTGACCACGTGATGGTGGTCTATGGCACCAACGGCATGGACGAGATCTCGCTTTCCGGCGAGACGATGGTGGGCGAGCTGAAGAATGGCGAGGTGCGCGAGTACGTGGTGCACCCGAGCGACTTCGGCCTGCCTGTGTACGACTCGCGTGCGCTGAAGGTGGCCAACACGGCGGAGTCGGTGTCGTGCATCCAGCGCGCGCTGGCCAATGAAGACGGTCCGGTGCGCGACGTGGTGCTGCTGAACGCTGGTGCCGCCTTGTATTGCGCAGGCGCGGCCGGCTCGGTGGCCGAGGGCGTGCGCCATGCGCGCGAGGTCGTCGTCACGGGCGCGGCGGCGGCCAAGCTCGAGCAATTCGTCAAGGTCACGCAGCGCTTCAGGCCGGCGGCATGAGCTGGCGGACCGCGCCCGGGTCGCACCGATGAGCGACATCCTGGAGCGCATCGTCGCGGTCAAACGCGAGGAGGTCGCAAAAGCGAAGTCGGCGCGCGATCTCGCCGCTGTGCGCGTGGCTGCGCGCGAGCGGCGCGACGTGCGGGGTTTTGAACAAGCCTTGCGTCGCTGCGCGGCGGGTGGTCAGGCCGCGGTGATTGCCGAGATCAAGAAGGCGAGCCCGAGCAAAGGGGTGTTGCGCGAGCGGTTCATGCCGGCCGAGATCGCCGCCAGCTACGCCCGCCATGGCGCCGCGTGCCTGAGCGTGTTGACCGATGAGCAGTTCTTCCAGGGCTCGAATGCTTTTCTGCACGATGCGCGCTCGGCGTGCGACCTGCCGGCGCTGCGCAAGGACTTCATCGTCGACGAGTACCAGGTGCACGAGTCGCGCGCGATCGGCGCCGACTGCATCCTGTTGATCACGGCCTGCCTGGCCGACGCCCAGATGGCCGAGTTCGAGTCGTGTGCGCACGAGCTCGGCATGGCGGTGCTGGTCGAAGTGCACGACGAGGCCGAGCTCGAGCGGGCGTTGAAGCTGAAGACGCCGCTTGTGGGCATCAACAACCGCAACCTGCGCACCTTCGAGGTGTCGCTGCAGACCACGTTGTCGCTGCAACGTCGGTTGCCGGCCGATCGGCTGCTGGTCACCGAGTCGGGCATCGGGGCCACGGCTGACGTGCAGCGGCTGCGCGCCGCCGGCGTGCACGCGTTTCTGGTGGGCGAGGCGTTCATGCGCGCGGCCGACCCGGGCCAGGCGCTGGCGCAGCTGTTCGCTTGAATCGCCAGACAATCGGTTGCGCGAGCCGTTGTCGGCGTCGCTGGCTCGTGGGTCGGGCGATTGTCATGACGTCGTGACGAGGTGGCGCGACAGTGCTGCGGGCCTTGCTCTGTTCGAGCGCGTCGAGGCACGCCGTGCCGCCGGGGCGACGACTGAACAGCGTGCGGACGGTCGAAGACGGCCGATCGGCCGGCCACTCCAGATGGAGATTGGAAGTGCTCACTGACGCCGTGATTAGCGCATTGGCTGGATCGGAGTAGCCGATGGCGGTCATGTTGTGGGGGTGCCCAGGCGAGTCGTTGCATCCTGGCAGCCAATCACGCGTCTCCGCTGTCGCCGCGCCGCGGTCCGACCCCCTTCATCGGCTGTGGGCACTTCGGGCGGCCAGCCCATCGATTGGAGAGCCCGACTGTCAGGACGGCCATACCTCCCGTGCTAAACTCTGCGGTTCGCTGCGGAGGGGTGCCCGAGTGGCTAAAGGGGGCAGACTGTAAATCTGTTGGCTTACGCCTACGTTGGTTCGAATCCAACCTCCTCCACCAAAGCAGCGAACGAACGGCTCCAGTCAGGAGGCCCTCGATTCACAAAGCAACTGAAGGTGGCTCGAGGCGGGAGTAGTTCAATGGCAGAACCTTAGCCTTCCAAGCTAATGACGCGGGTTCGATTCCCGTCTCCCGCTCCACACACTTCATCGTCAGTGGTCTGGGCAAGCGCCCGAGGTACCCAGACCCGTGTCGATGCCCATGTGGCTCAGTGGTAGAGCACTCCCTTGGTAAGGGAGAGGTCGCGCGTTCGATCCGCGCCATGGGCACCACCCGCCGCAACGGAACAACGAACGAGAGTCCTTCGCTAGGAGCGCGCAAATGGCAAAAGGCAAATTCGCTAGGACCAAGCCGCACGTGAACGTGGGCACGATAGGGCACGTGGATCACGGCAAGACCACGCTGACGGCGGCGATGACCTCGGTGCTGGCGGCCAAGTTTGGGGGCGAGGCCAAGGCCTACGACCAGATCGACGCGGCGCCCGAAGAAAAGGCCCGCGGCATCACCATCAACACCGCGCACGTCGAATACGAGACCAGCAAGCGCCACTACGCGCACGTCGACTGCCCCGGGCACGCCGACTACGTCAAGAACATGATCACCGGTGCCGCGCAGATGGACGGCGCCATCCTCGTGGTGTCGCGCCGCCGACGGCCCCATGCCCCAGACGCGCGAGCACATCCTGCTGGCCCGCCAAGTGGGCGTGAAGTACATCATCGTGTTCATGAACAAGTGCGACATGGTCGACGACGCCGAGTTGCTCGAGCTCGTCGAGATGGAAGTGCGCGAACTGCTCAGCAAGTACGAATTTCCCGGCGACGACACCCCCATCATCAAAGGCTCGGCCAAGATGGCCATGGACGGCGACAAAGGCGAGATCGGCGAACAAGCCATCATGAAGCTCGCCGACGCGCTGGACAGCTACATCCCGCAGCCCGAGCGCGCCATCGACGGTGCCTTCCTGATGCCGGTGGAAGACGTCTTCAGCATCAGCGGGCGCGGCACCGTGGTCACCGGACGCGTCGAGCGCGGCGTGGTCAAAGTGGGCGACGAAATCGAGATCGTGGGCATCCGCGCCACCCAGAAGACCACCTGCACCGGCGTGGAGATGTTCAGAAAGCTGCTGGACCAGGGCCAGGCCGGCGACAACGTGGGCATTCTTCTACGGGGCACCAAGCGCGAAGAAGTCGAGCGCGGGCAAGTGCTGTGCAAGCCCGGCTCCATCAAGCCGCACACCCACTTCACCGCCGAGATCTACGTGCTCAGCAAAGAGGAAGGTGGAAGGCACACCCCGTTCTTCAACAACTACCGGCCGCAGTTTTACTTCCGCACCACCGACGTCACCGGGGCAGTCGAACTGCCGAAGGACAAGGAGATGGTGATGCCCGGGGACAACGTGAGCATCACGGTCAAGCTGATTGCACCGATCGCGATGGAAGAGGGCCTGAGGTTCGCCATCCGCGAGGGCGGCCGCACCGTGGGCTCCGGCGTCGTGGCAAAAATCATCGAGTGAAGAGGTTCCAGCAGGGGTATAGCTCAACTGGCAGAGCGTCGGTCTCCAAAACCGAAGGTTGGGGGTTCGATTCCCTCTGCCCCTGCCAACCGGGAACAGCCATCCGCAGTCCGCAAACGTCCATGAACGCACCCGCATCCGTCGAAACCGTTTCTACCGCCGCTGACAAAGCCAAGCTGGCCACTGCCGGCTTGCTGGTGGTGGGTGCAATCGCCGCGTTCTACCTGCTTGGCCAAAAGGACATGTGGCTGCGAGTGGCGACGCTGCTGGTGCTGTTGGCCGCGGCGGTGGCGATGTTCTTCGTCTCGGAGTCCGGTCGTCAGCTGATCGCCTTCGGGCGAGACGCGGCGCGCGAGGTGCGCAAGGTCGTGTGGCCGACCCGCAAAGAGGCCGTGCAGATGACCGGCTATGTGTTTGCCTTTGTCGTGGTGATGGCGCTGTTCCTGTGGCTGACCGACAAGACGCTGGAGTGGGTGCTGTACGACCTGGTCCTGGGCTGGAAGCGCTGAAAGTATGTCGAGCATGAGTGATCCCCAACTGGCCACCGACACCGCCGCCGCGCATGGGCTGCGCTGGTACGTCGTGCATGCCTATTCAGGCATGGAGAAGGCGGTCGAGCGCAACCTGAAGGAGCGCATCGATCGCTCGGGCATGCAGGCCAAGTTCGGCCGCATCCTGGTGCCCACCGAAGAAGTGGTCGAGCTCAAGGGCGGCAAGAAGGCCGTCACGCAACGGCGCTTCTTCCCCGGCTACGTGCTGGTGGAGATGCTGCTCGACGACGACACCTGGCACCTGGTCAAGCACACCAGCAAGGTCACTGGCTTCGTCGGCGGGGCGCGCAATCGCCCGGCGCCGATCTCCGAAGCCGAGGTGATGAAGATCGTCAATCAGATGCAAGAAGGCATCGACAAGCCCAAGCCCAAGGTGGAGTGGCAGGTGGGCGAGTTGGTGCGCGTGAAGGAAGGGCCGTTCACCGACTTCAACGGCGCCGTCGAAGAAGTGAATTACGAGAAGTCCAAGGTCAAGGTGTCGGTCACGATCTTCGGACGCGCCACCGGTGTCGAGTTGGACTTTTCGCAAGTCGAAAAGGTTTGAACGTCGGCTTGCGGCGCGACCGACCCGGCGCCGCTGGCCTCGAAGTGAATCGGGTCGAATGACGAGGAGCCCGCGGCGGCTTTAGAGCGCCAAAGGCGTTTGAACTCGAGGAGCCTTTCATGGCAAAGAAAATCGTCGGCTTCATCAAGCTGCAGATCCCGGCCGGCAAGGCCAACCCGTCGCCGCCTGTCGGCCCGGCATTGGGCCAGCGCGGGCTGAACATCATGGAGTTTTGCAAGGCGTTTAACGCGCAGACGCAGAGCATGGAGCCGGGGCTGATGCTGCCGGTGGTGATCACCGCATTCGCCGACAAGTCGTTCACCTTCGTGCTGAAGACGCCGCCGGCCACCGTGCTGATCAAGAAGGCGATCAAGCTTGAAAAAGGCTCCGGCAAGCCCAATTCCGACAAGGTGGGAAAGATCACTCGTGCGCAGCTCGAGGACATCGCCAAGCTCAAGATGAAAGACCTCACGGCCGCCGACCTCGACGCCGCGGTCAAGACCATCGCGGGCTCGGCCCGCTCGATGGGCGTCACGGTGGAGGGCGTCTGACATGGCGATCACCAAACGCGAAAAGTCCGTGGCCGGCAAGGTCGACGCCAACAAGCTCTACGCGATCGACGCCGCGCTGGCGCTGGTCAAGGAATGCGCCAAGGCCAAATTCGACGAGTCGATCGACGTGGCGGTCCAGCTGGGCATCGATGCCAAGAAATCCGACCAGGTCGTGCGCGGCGCGGTCGTGCTGCCCAACGGCACCGGCAAGACCAAGCGCGTGGCGGTCTTCGCACAGGGAGCCAAGGCCGAAGAGGCCAAGGCCGCCGGCGCCGACATCGTCGGCATGGACGACCTGGCCGCGCAAGTGAAGGCGGGCAATCTGAATTTCGACGTCGTGATCGCATCGCCCGACACCATGCGCGTGGTGGGCACGTTGGGCCAGATCCTCGGGCCGCGCGGGCTGATGCCCAACCCGAAGGTCGGCACGGTCACGCCGGATGTGGCCACCGCGGTGAAGAACGCCAAGGCAGGCCAGGTGCAGTACCGGGTCGACAAGGCCGGCATCGTGCACGCGACGATCGGCCGCCGCTCGTTCGAGTCCGACAAGTTGCGTGGCAACTTGATCGCGCTGCTCGATGCGCTGAACAAATCGAAGCCGTCGACCGTCAAGGGCATCTACCTGCGCAAGCTCGCGGTGTCGTCGACCATGGGAGTGGGTGTGCGCGTCGACACGTCGTCGCTCACCGCCGCGTGATCGCAGAAAGGACAGTCGAAGGTTTTGCCGCCGGTGCTGCCGGCGGCGCAAGGATGGTGGGGCGTGTCGGTCTGCAGGGCCGCCGCGCGCCATCGAAGACCGCTGGTGGTGCCCAACGGCGCCGTAATCGCGAACTCAACGCGCCGCAAGGCACGGGCGGTTCAAAGCCAGCGCAGATGGCGGTCCCGACCGAAGGACAGTGCAGCAGTGGCAGCTTGGGTGAGGCCACTGTCGAATGTTCCGCAAGGCCAGGTCGCTGCAACCCGATGCGCCTTGGCTCTCGGCAACGAGGGGCTCGGCGCGAATTGTTAGGAGGTAGACCTTGAGTCTCAGTCGAAACGACAAGGCAACGATGGTGCAGGACGTGGGCAAGCACATTGCCGGCGCTCAGACCCTCGCGCTGGCCGAATACCGCGGTCTCACCGTGGAGCACTTGAACGCGCTGCGCAGGCAGGCGCGCGACAAGGGCGTGTACCTTCACGTGCTGAAGAACACGCTGGCTCGTCGCGCTGTGGCCGGCACCTCGTTCGAGGTGGCCCAGGGCGCGATGGTCGGCCCGCTGATCTACGGTTTTTCGAGAGACGCCGTCGCGGCGGCGAAGGTCATCTCCGACTTCGCCAAGGGCAATGACAAGCTGGTCGTCAAGGCTGGCGTGTACGCCGGCAAGGCGCTCGATGCGCAAGGGGTCAAGGCACTGGCCGCCATCCCGTCGCGCGAGGTGCTGATCGCGCAGATCGCCGGCATGTTGCGCTCGCCGATCCAGCGGCTGGCCGGCGTGCTGGCCGCGGTGGCTGAGAAAAAGGGCGCCGCCGCCTGACGCGCGCGGCCGGATCCAACCCATTCAAGTTCAAGAAATCGAGGAATCCCAAATGGCATTCGACAAAGACGCATTCCTGTCGGCGATGGACAGCATGTCGGTGATGGAACTCAACGACCTGGTCAAGGCGATCGAAGAGAAGTTCGGCGTATCCGCCGCCGCGATGGCGGCACCCGCCGCGGGTGGCGGTGGCGGCGCTGCCGCCGCGGTGGTCGAGGAGAAGACCGAGTTCACCGTGATGCTCAACGAGGCCGGTGCCAACAAGGTGCAGGTCATCAAGGCGGTGCGCGAGATCACCGGCCTCGGGCTGAAGGAAGCCAAGGACCTGGTCGACGGCGCGCCGAAGCCGGTGAAGGAAGGCATCGCCAAGGCCGACGCCGAGGCCGCGCTGAAGAAGCTGGTGGACGCTGGCGCGAAAGCGGAATTGAAGTAAGCGCAAGAGCGGGCTTGCGATGCATCGCAAGCCCGCTCGAGAGCAGCGCGAAGCGCGGCCGAGGCCGCCCTTCGCAGTGTTCTCTGATCCGACTGCAGGGAACCGGTTTGGTCGGGCCTGGGTGCAACGCCCGGGTTGTCCGCCAGAGGCTGGTAGTGGCCAGCCACCAAGCTTGGGGCGCAAAGCCCAAAGTCGCCAGTCGCCGACTGGTGTGTGCCCTATCGCCCTGGGGCATGCACAGGTCGAACCGGAGTGATCAATGGCGCAAGCTACCCCCTACAGCTACACCGAGCGCAAACGCATCCGCAAGAGCTTTGGCAAGCGTGCGAGCGTGCTCAACGTGCCGTACTTGCTGACGATGCAGCGCGAGGCCTATGTGGCCTTCCTGCAAAAAGACGTTCATCCGCAAAAGCGCAAGCCCGAAGGCTTGCAGGCCGCCTTCATCTCGGCCTTCCCGATCGTGTCGCACAACAGCATGGTCGAGATGAAGTTCATCGAATACAACATGGCCAAGCCGCCGTTCGACGTGCGCGAGTGCCAGCAGCGCGGCTTGACGTACGCGGCGGCCGTGCGTGCCAAGCTGCAGATGATCATCTATGACCGCGAGTCGCATCCGGCCAAGGTAGTCAAGGAGATCAAGGAGCAAGAGGTCTACATGGGTGAGATACCCCTGATGACCGACTACGGCTCGTTCATCGTCAACGGCACCGAGCGCGTGATCGTGAGCCAGCTGCACCGCTCGCCGGGCGTGTTCTTCGAGCACGACAAGGGCAAGACGCACTCCAGCGGCAAGCTGCTGTTCTCGGCCCGCATCATTCCCTATCGCGGCTCGTGGCTCGACTTCGAGTTCGACCCGAAAGACATCCTGTACTTCCGTGTCGACCGCCGCCGCAAGATGCCGGTGACGATCCTGCTGAAGGCCATCGGCCTGAGCCCGGAGGCGATCCTGGCGCACTTCTTCGTGACCGACAGCTTCCGGCTGATGGACACCGGCGCGCAGATGGAGTTCGTGGCCGACCGGCTGCGTGGCGAAGTGGCGCGATTCGACATCACCGACAAGCAAGGCAACGTGATCGTCGAGAAAGACAAGCGTATCACCGCGCGTCACGTGCGCCAGCTCGAGCAGACCGGCACGCAGTACATCACCGTACCGGAAGACTTTCTGGTCGGCCGCATCGTCGCGCGCAACATGGTCGACGCCGAGTCGGGCGAGATCGTGGCCAAGGCCAACGACGAGCTGACCGAAGCGCTGCTGAAGAAGCT
Source organism: uncultured beta proteobacterium (assembly GCA_963774185.1). Classification (GTDB taxonomy): domain Bacteria; phylum Pseudomonadota; class Gammaproteobacteria; order Burkholderiales; family Burkholderiaceae_C; genus JAEUPI01. Next base: position 41,555 of record CAVZEK010000026.1, on the reverse strand, counting down.
GCGTGTCGCCAATCTGAAAGAACTGCACTGCCTGTTCACCAACGAGCTCGATCAGGGCGCCTACATCAGCCAGACGCTGGGCCTGGACGAGACGGCCGATGAGCTGGCCGCGCGCGTGGCCATCTACCGCATGATGCGCCCCGGCGAGCCGCCGACCGAAGACGCCGTGCAGGCGCTGTTCGGCCGCCTGTTCTACAACGAAGACACCTACGACCTGTCGCGCGTCGGGCGCATGAAGTTCAACGCCCGCGTCGGCCGCGACACGCCCGAAGGCCCGATGACCCTGGGCAACGAGGACATCCTCGACGTCGTGAAGATCCTGGTCGAGCTGCGCAACGGCCGCGGCGAGGTCGACGACATCGATCACCTGGGCAATCGTCGCGTGCGCTGCGTCGGCGAACTGGCCGAGAACCAGTTCCGCTCGGGCCTGGCGCGCATCGAAAAGGCGGTGAAGGAGCGTCTCGGCCAGGCCGAGGCCGAGCCGCTGATGCCGCACGACCTGATCAACTCCAAGCCGATTTCCGCAGCGCTGAAGGAGTTCTTCGGTGCGTCGCAGCTCTCGCAGTTCATGGACCAGACCAACCCGCTGTCGGAGATCACGCACAAGCGGCGTGTCTCGGCGCTGGGGCCGGGCGGCCTGACGCGCGAGCGCGCGGGTTTCGAAGTGCGCGACGTGCACCCCACGCACTATGGGCGCGTGTGCCCGATCGAGACGCCGGAAGGGCCGAACATCGGCCTCATCAACTCGCTGGCGTTGTTCGCGCAGCTCAACGAGTACGGCTTCCTCGAGACACCGTACCGCCGTGTGCAGGACAGCAAGGTCACCGACCAGATCGACTACCTGTCGGCGATCGAGGAAGGCAAGTACGTGATCGCGCAGGCCAACGCGTCACTGGGCGCCGACGGCCGCCTCACCGACGAGCTGGTCTCGGCGCGCGAGAAAGGCGAATCGGTGCTGACCTCGCCCGAGCGCGTGCAGTACATGGACGTGGCGCCGGCGCAGATCGTGTCGGTGGCGGCGTCTCTGGTGCCGTTCCTCGAGCACGACGACGCCAACCGCGCGCTGATGGGCGCCAACATGCAGCGCCAGGCGGTACCGACGCTGCGCCCGGAAAAAGCGTTCGTCGGCACCGGCATCGAGCGGGTGGCGGCGGTCGACTCGGGCACTGTGGTGGTGGCGCGACGCGGCGGCGTGGTCGACTACGTCGACACCAACCGCATCGTGATCCGCGTCAACGACGACGAAACCGTGTCCGGCGAAGTCGGCGTCGACATCTACAACCTGATCAAGTACCAGCGCAGCAACCAGAACACCAACATCCACCAGCGCCCGATCGTCAAGCGCGGCGACAAGGTGGAGCTCGGCGACGTGGTGGCCGACGGTGCCAGCACCGACCTGGGCGAGCTCGCGCTCGGCCAGAACATGCTGGTCGCCTTCATGCCGTGGAACGGCTACAACTTCGAAGACTCGATCCTGATCAGCGAACGCGTCGTCGCCGACGACCGCTACACCTCGATCCACATCGAGGAGCTGGTGGTGATGGCGCGCGACACCAAGCTGGGTGCCGAGGAAATCACGCGCGACATCCCGAACCTGAGCGAGCAGCAATTGGCGCGCCTGGACGAGAGCGGCATCGTCTACATCGGCGCCGAGGTCAACCCCGGCGACGTGCTGGTGGGCAAGGTCACGCCCAAGGGCGAGACCACGCTGACGCCGGAAGAAAAGCTGCTGCGCGCGATCTTCGGCGAAAAGGCGAGCGACGTGAAGGACACGTCGCTGCGCGTCGAGCAGGGCACCAACGGCACGGTGATCGACGTGCAGGTGTTCACCCGCGAAGGCATCGTGCGCGACAAGCGCGCGCAGCAGATCATCGACGACGAGCTCAAGCGCTTCCGCCTGGACTTGAACGACCAGCTGCGCATCGTCGAGGCCGACGCGTTCGACCGCATCGAGAAGCTGCTGATCGGCAAGCCGGCCAACGGCGGTCCCGAACCGGATCATGAAGGGCACGCCGATCTCCAAGGAGTACCTGACCGAGGTCGAGAAGTACCACTGGTTCGACATCCGTCCGGCCGACGAAGACCTGGCCAACCAGCTCGAGAGCATCAAGAACTCGCTCGAGCAGACGCGCCACAGCTTCGACCTCGCGTTCGAGGAGAAGCGCAAGAAGCTCACCCAGGGCGACGAGCTGCCCGCCGGCGTGCTCAAGATGGTGAAGGTGTACCTCGCCGTCAAGCGCCGCCTGCAGCCTGGCGACAAGATGGCCGGCCGCCACGGCAACAAGGGCGTGGTGTCGAAGATCGTGCCGGTCGAGGACATGCCCTACATGACCGACGGCACGCCGGTGGACATCGTGCTCAACCCTCTGGGCGTGCCCTCGCGCATGAACGTGGGCCAGGTGCTCGAAGTGCACCTGGGCTGGGCCGCCAAGGGCATCGGCCAGCGCATCGGCGACATGCTGCAGAGCGAATCGCGTGTCGCGCAACTGCGCCAGTTCCTCGACCAGCTCTACAACCGCTCGGGCGGCAAGAGCGAGACGCTGGAGCGCATGTCCGACGGTGAGTTGCTCGAGATGGCCGAGAACCTGGCGCAGGGCGTGCCGTTCGCGACCCCGGTGTTCGACGGCGCGGCTGAGAGCGAAATCCGCGGCATGCTGCACCTGGCGTACCCGGAAGACATCGCCGCGCGCAAAGGCCTGGGCGCCACGCGCACGCAGGCGATGCTGCACGACGGCCGCAGCGGCGAGGCATTCGAGCGTCCGGTGACCGTGGGCTACATGCACGTGCTCAAACTCCACCACCTGGTGGACGACAAGATGCACGCGCGCTCCACCGGCCCGTACTCGCTCGTCACCCAGCAGCCGCTGGGCGGCAAGGCGCAGTTCGGCGGCCAGCGCTTCGGCGAGATGGAGGTGTGGGCACTCGAAGCCTACGGCGCGAGCTACGTGCTGCAGGAGATGTTGACCGTGAAGTCCGACGACGTGAACGGCCGCACCAAGGTCTACGAGAACATCGTCAAGGGCGAGCACGCGATCGAAGCCGGCATGCCGGAGTCGTTCAACGTGCTGGTCAAGGAGATCCGTTCGCTCGGGATCGACATGGAACTCGAGCGTAACTAAAGGAGAAAAGGATGAAGGGACTACTCGACCTTTTCAAGCAATTCACCCCCGACGAGCACTTCGACGCGATCCGCATCGGCATCGCGTCGCCGGAGAAGATCCGGTCGTGGTCGTTCGGCGAGGTGAAGAAGCCCGAGACGATCAACTACCGCACTTTCAAGCCCGAGCGTGACGGCCTGTTCTGCGCCAAGATCTTCGGCCCGATCAAGGACTACGAGTGCCTGTGCGGCAAGTACAAGCGCCTGAAGCACCGCGGCGTGATCTGCGAGAAGTGCGGCGTCGAGGTCACGCAGACCAAGGTGCGCCGCGAGCGCATGGGTCACATCGACCTGGCAGCACCCTGCGCGCACATCTGGTTCCTGAAGAGCCTGCCGTCGCGTCTGGGCCTCGTGCTCGACATGACGCTGCGCGACATCGAGCGCGTGCTGTACTTCGAAGCGTACGTGGTGGTCGACCCCGGCATGACGCCGCTGAAGAAGTTCAGCATCATGACCGAGGAGGACTACGACGCCAAGCGCGCCGAGTACGGTGACGAGTTCGTCGCGCTGATGGGCGCCGAAGGCGTGCAAAAGCTGCTCGGCGACATCGAACTCGACACCGAGATCGAGAAGCTGCGCGGCGACATGACCGGCTCGGAGCTCAAGGTCAAGAAGAACTCCAAGCGCCTGAAGGTGCTGGAAGCCTTCAAGAAGAGCGGCATCAAGCCCGAGTGGATGGTGATGTCGGTGCTGCCGGTGCTGCCGCCGGACCTGCGTCCGCTGGTGCCGCTGGACGGTGGCCGCTTCGCGACCTCCGACCTCAACGACCTGTATCGACGGGTCATCAACCGCAACAACCGCCTGGCGCGGCTGCTGGAGCTGAAGGCGCCCGAGATCATCGTGCGCAACGAAAAGCGCATGCTGCAAGAGGCGGTGGATTCGCTGCTCGACAACGGCCGTCGCGGCAAGGCGATGACCGGTGCCAACAAGCGGGCGCTGAAGTCGCTGGCCGACATGATCAAGGGCAAGAGCGGCCGCTTCCGGCAAAACCTGCTGGGCAAGCGCGTCGACTACTCGGGCCGCTCGGTCATCGTGGTGGGCCCGACGCTCAAGCTGCACCAGTGCGGCCTGCCCAAGCTGATGGCGCTGGAACTCTTCAAGCCGTTCATCTTCTCGCGGCTGGAGGCGATGGGCATCGCCACCACCATCAAGGCGGCGAAGAAAGAGGTCGAGTCAGGCACGCCGGTGGTGTGGGACATCCTGGAAGAGGTGATCAAGGAGCACCCGATCCTGCTGAACCGCGCGCCGACGTTGCATCGCCTGGGCATCCAGGCGTTCGAGCCGGTGCTGATCGAAGGCAAGGCGATCCAGCTGCATCCGCTGGTGTGCGCGGCGTTCAACGCCGACTTCGACGGCGACCAGATGGCCGTGCACGTGCCGCTGTCGATCGAGGCGCAGATGGAAGCGCGCGCGTTGATGCTGGCGTCCAACAACGTGCTGTTCCCGGCCAACGGCGAGCCCTCCATCGTGCCGTCGCAAGACGTGGTGCTGGGCCTGTACTACGCCACGCGCGAGCGCATCAATGGCCGTGGCGAAGGCATGGTGTTCAGCGACATGGCCGAGTTGCAGCGCGCGCTGGACAACGACATGGTCGAGATCACCGCCCGCGTGTCGGTGCGCCTGACCGAGTGGGTGAAGGACCGCGACAACGACGGCGGCTTCGTGCCCGACACCCAGTTGGTGGAGACCACCGTGGGCCGTGCGCTGCTGTCGGAGATCCTGCCCAAGGGCCTGCCGTTCTCCAACATCAACAAGACGCTTAAGAAGAAAGAGATCTCGCGGCTGATCAACACGTCGTTCCGCCGCTGCGGCCTGAAGGAGACGGTGGTGTTTGCCGACCGGCTGCTGCAAAGCGGCTTCCGGCTGGCCACCCGCGCGGGCATCTCGATTTCGATCGACGACATGCTGGTGCCCAAGGAGAAGCCCGGCCTGATCGAGCGCGCCGAAAAGGAAGTCAAGGAGATCGAGCAGCAGTACGTCTCGGGTCTCGTCACCGCCGGCGAGCGCTACAACAAGGTGGTCGACATCTGGGGCAAGACCGGCGACGAAGTCGGCAAGGTCATGATGGCGCAGCTCTCCAAGGAGAAGGTGCTCGACCGCAACGGCAAGTCGGTGGAGCAGGAGTCGTTCAACTCCATCTACATGATGGCCGACTCCGGCGCGCGCGGTTCGGCGGCGCAGATCCGGCAATTGGCCGGTATGCGCGGCCTGATGGCCAAGCCCGACGGCTCGATCATCGAGACGCCGATCACGGCCAACTTCCGCGAAGGCCTGAACGTGCTGCAGTACTTCAACTCCACGCACGGCGCCCGCAAGGGTCTGGCCGACACGGCGTTGAAGACGGCCAACTCCGGCTACCTGACGCGCCGCCTGGTCGACGTGACGCAGGATCTCGTGGTGACGCAGGAAGACTGCGGCACCGGCAACGGCTTCGCGACGCGTGCGCTGGTCGAAGGTGGCGAGGTGATCGAAAGCCTGCGCGACCGCATCCTCGGCCGCGTCGCGGCGGTCGACGTGCTGCACCCCGAGACGCAACAGCCCCTGCTCGGCGCCGGCGCCATGCTCGACGAAGAGGCGCTCGACGCAATCGAGAATGCCGGTGTCGACGAGGTCAAGGTGCGCACGCCGCTCACTTGCGAAACGCGCTTCGGCATCTGCGCCAAGTGCTACGGGCGTGACCTCGGCCGTGGCGGGCTGGTCAACGTCGGCGAGGCGGTGGGCGTGATCGCCGCGCAGTCGATCGGCGAGCCGGGCACGCAGCTGACGATGCGCACGTTCCACATCGGTGGTGCGGCGCAGCGTGCGGCGGTGGCCAACAACGTGGAGGCCAAGTCCGACGGCAGCGTCGGCTTCAACACCACGATGCGCTACGTCACCAGTGCCAAAGGCGAGCTGGTGGTGATCGCGCGCTCCGGCGAAGTGATCATCCTCGACAGCCACCACCGCGAGCGCGAGCGCCACAAGGTGCCGTACGGCGCCACGCTCAACGTCAAGGCCGACCAGCCGATCAAGGCCGGCACGGTGCTGGCCACGTGGGACCCGCTGACCCGCCCGATCATCACCGAGTTCGCTGGCCGCGCGAAGTTCGAGAACGTCGAAGAAGGCGTCACGGTGGCCAAGCAGGTCGACGAAGTGACCGGCCTGTCGACGCTGGTGGTGATCGACCCCAAGCGTCGTGGCGCGATCAAGGTGGTGCGCCCGCAGGTCAAGCTGCTCGACGCGATGGCGCAGGAGGTCAAGATCCCCGGCACCGACCACTCGGTGACCATTGGCTTCCCGGTCGGCTCGCTGATTCAGATCCGCGACGGACAGGATCTCGCGCCCGGCGAAGTGCTGGCGCGCATCCCGGTCGAAGGCCAGAAGACGCGCGACATCACCGGCGGCCTGCCGCGGGTGGCCGAGCTGTTCGAAGCCCGCAGCCCGAAGGACAAGGGCACGCTGGCCGAGATCACCGGCACGGTGTCGTTCGGCAAGGAGACCAAGGGCAAGGTGCGGCTGCAGATCACCGACCCGGACGGCAAGGTCTACGAAGAGCTGGTGCCCAAGGAGAAGAACATCCTGGTGCACGAAGGCCAGGTGGTGAACCGCGGCGAGCTGATCGTCGACGGCGCGGCCGATCCGCAGGACATCCTGCGTCTGCTGGGCGTCGAGGAACTGGCGCGCTACATCGTCGACGAGGTGCAGGACGTCTACCGCCTGCAGGGCGTGAAGATCAACGACAAGCACATCGAGGTGATCGTGCGCCAGATGCTGCGTCGCGTGGCCGTGGCCAACCCGGGCGACGGCAACTTCATCGCCGGCGAGCAGGTCGAGCGTTCGGAGCTGTTCGACACCAACGACCGCCTGCGCTCGGAAGGCAAGCTGCCGGCCACCTACAACGACCTGTTGCTGGGCATCACCAAGGCGTGCCTGTCGACCGACTCGTTCATCTCGGCGGCCTCCTTCCAGGAGACCACCCGCGTGCTGACCGAGGCGGCGATCATGGGCAAGCGCGACGAGCTGCGCGGCCTGAAGGAAAACGTCATCGTCGGCCGCCTGATTCCCGCAGGCACCGGCATGGCGTACCACCAGGCGCGCAAGGCCAAGGAAGAGATGGACGAGACCGAGCGCCGCGCCATCGCGCTGCAGGAGGCCGAAGAACTGGCCGCTGCGCAGCTGGCGAACGTCGACGCCGCCACGGCGGCAGCGGCGGGCGCCGGCGAGACGACCGAATAAAAAGAAACAAGAACAACGGGCGACTTGCTCGCCCGGTTGCAGTCCTTGGGGCGGCCTTCGGGCCGCCCTTTTCACTCTGCGGCCGCACGGTCGTGACCCAGGCCACCGCGGTGCCGCCGCGACCTCGACGCCGAAGGTCGCTGCGCGCCGGCGCAGCGACAGCAGCGCGCGGTCGCGGGTCAACAACACGGCCGGGCCGCGCTGGCGAGCGCAAGGTCGATGAAGACCTGGTCGGAGGCGTCGCGGCACACGAGTCGACTGCCCGGCAGGCATTGCGGCTTCGTGCACTCCGTGGCCAGGCGTGAGCCAGTCGGTAGTTAGCGCAAGCTCGCGGGCGCGGTCCCAGCGCGAGGACAAGGGCCGCGCAGCACGGCCCGCAGCTCGGCGTGCATGCGCGGCGTGACCAGCCACGTCAGGCGGCCGCTCCGCGATGGCCGCACCCACGGCCGCGGCCGATGCGTCGGCGAACACCAGCCAATCCAGCACGATGTTGGTGTCGAGCACCACCCGTACCGGCTCACTGCGGCCTCCGTTGATGCGTGGCCGGCACCCGGCGGTGGCATCCCGCGGGGACGACCCGGTGAGCCTTGTGACGCCTTCAGTCGGCAGCATATAATCCGCAGCTTTTCGGCACATTCTGCCGCGCTCTTTGTCGAGCGGTCCCAGGCCAGCAGCGTTTCGGGGCCGCGATCGCCGGGAGCGCTTGGCCTTTGTCGAAGAGCCTCGAGCGAACATTCACCGGAACCGTCAAAGCCATGCCCACCATCAACCAGCTCGTGCGCCTCGGCCGCAAGGTCGAAGCGACCAAGAGCAAGTCGCCCGCCATGCAGAACTCGCCGCAGCGGCGCGGCGTCTGCACGCGCGTGTACACCACCACGCCCAAGAAGCCGAACTCGGCGCTGCGCAAGGTGGCCAAGGTGCGCCTGACCAACGGCTTCGAGATCATTTCGTACATCGGTGGCGAGGGCCACAACCTGCAGGAGCACTCGGTGGTGCTGGTGCGCGGCGGCCGCGTGAAGGATCTGCCGGGCGTGCGCTACCACATCGTGCGCGGCTCGCTCGACCTGCAAGGCGTCAAGGATCGCAAGCAGTCGCGTTCGAAGTACGGCGCCAAGCGTCCGAAGAAGGCCTGACGGCCGCAGGTCGCAATTTTCTTTGCGAGCCGCCGTCTGGGGCGTGCTCGCGCAGCAGGCCGGATCCTGAAAACAGACCGGCCGAGTAAGTGAAGGGTCGTTTGACCCTTCGAGGAGCGGACTCGAATAGGGTTCGCGCCAACTGAAACGAAGGAAGGAAGACTCCAATGCCACGTCGTCGCGAAGTACCCAAGCGCGAGATCCTGCCCGACCCGAAGTTCGGCTCGGTGGATCTCTCGAAGTTCATGAACGTCGTCATGGAATCCGGCAAGAAGGCTGTGGCCGAGTCGATCATCTACGGCGCGCTGGAGCAGGTCGAGAAGAAGGCGGGCAAGGACCCGATGGAAATCTTCCTGACCGCGCTCAACAACGTGAAGCCGATGGTCGAGGTGAAGTCGCGGCGCGTCGGTGGTGCGAACTACCAGGTGCCCGTCGAGGTGCGGCCGATCCGTCGCGTCGCGCTGGCGATGCGCTGGCTCAAGGAGTCGGCGCGCAAGCGCGGCGAGAAGTCGATGGCCGCGCGTCTGGCCAACGAGTTGCTGGAAGCCAGCGAAGGCCGCGGCGGCGCGATGAAGAAGCGCGACGAGGTGCACCGCATGGCCGAGGCCAACAAGGCGTTCTCGCACTTCCGCTTCTAGTTCGACTGCCTTTCAGACCCGCACCGGCCGCTCATCAGGGTTGTTACCGACCCTCGGGCGGCCCCTGCATTTGGAGTGAATCATGTCCCGCAAGACCCCCATCGAGCGCTACCGAAACATCGGTATTTCGGCGCACATCGATGCCGGCAAGACCACGACCACCGAACGCATCCTGTACTACACCGGTGTCAACCACAAGATCGGTGAAGTGCACGACGGTGCCGCCACGATGGACTGGATGGAGCAGGAGCAGGAGCGCGGGATCACCATCACCTCGGCAGCCACCACCTGCTTCTGGAAGGGGATGGATCTGTCCTACCCTGAGCACCGCATCAACATCATCGACACGCCCGGCCACGTCGACTTCACGATCGAGGTCGAGCGCAGCATGCGCGTGCTCGACGGCGCGTGCATGGTCTATTGCGCGGTGGGCGGCGTGCAGCCGCAGAGCGAGACCGTTTGGCGCCAGGCCAACAAGTACAAGGTGCCGCGGCTGGCGTTCGTCAACAAGATGGACCGCACGGGGGCCAGCTTCTTCAAGGTCTACGAGCAGATGAAGGCGCGCCTGAAGGCCAACCCCGTCCCGGTGGTGGTGCCGATCGGGGCGGAAGACACCTTCGTCGGCGTGGTCGACCTGTTCAAGATGAAGGCCATCATCTGGGACGAGGCCTCGCAAGGCATGAAGTTCAGCTACGAGGAAGTGCCCGCCGCACTGATGGAAGAGTGCAAGAAGTGGCGCGACTCGATGATCGAGGCCGCCGCCGAGGCCTCTGAGCCGCTGATGAACAAGTACCTCGAGACCGGCGAGCTGACCGAGGCCGAGATCAAGCAGGGCCTGCGGATGCGCACGATCGCCTGCGAGATCCAGCCGATGCTGTGCGGCACCGCGTTCAAGAACAAGGGCGTGCAACGCATGCTCGACGCGGTGATCGAGTTCATGCCCTCGCCGATCGACATCCCGCCCGTTCCGGGCACCGATGAAGACGACAAGGAAACCTCGCGCAAGGCCGACGACAAGGAAAAGTTCGCGGCGCTGGCGTTCAAGCTGATGACCGACCCGTATGTCGGCCAGCTGACGTTCGTGCGTGTCTATTCGGGTGTGCTCAAGTCCGGCGATTCGGTGTTCAACCCGATCCGCGGCAAGAAGGAGCGCATTGGCCGCATCCTGCAGATGCACGCCAACCAGCGTGAGGAGATCAAGGAGATCTTGGCCGGCGACATCGCCGCCTGCGTCGGTCTGAGAGACGTGACCACTGGCGAGACCCTGTGCGACCCGACGTCGATCATCACGCTCGAGAAGATGGTGTTCCCCGAGCCGGTGATCAGCCAGGCCGTCGAACCCAAGACCAAGGCTGACCAGGAGAAGATGGGCGTGGCGCTCGGCCGCCTGGCCCAGGAAGACCCGTCGTTCCGCGTCAAGACCGACGAAGAGAGTGGCCAGACCATCATCTCCGGCATGGGCGAGTTGCACCTGGAAATCATCGTCGACCGCATGAAGCGCGAGTTCGGCGTCGAAGCCAACGTCGGCAAGCCGCAGGTGGCGTACCGCGAGACCATCCGCAAGGCGGTGTCCGACATCGAAGGCAAGTTCGTGCGCCAGTCGGGCGGCAAGGGCCAATATGGCCACGTCGTGCTGAAGATCGAGCCGCAGGAACCCGGCAAGGGCTTCGAGTTCGTCGACGCCATCAAGGGTGGCGTGGTGCCGCGCGAGTTCATCCCTGCCGTCAAGAAGGGCGTGGAAGATTCTCTGCCCAATGGGGTTCTCGCGGGCTACCCGGTGGTGGACGTGAAGGTCACACTGACCTTTGGTTCGTACCACGAGGTCGACTCGAACGAGAACGCCTTCAAGATGGCCGCATCGTTCGGCTTCAAGGACGGCTGTCGCAAGGCTGTGCCGGTCATCCTGGAGCCGATGATGGCCGTCGAAGTCGAGACGCCGGAAGACTACGCAGGCAACGTGATGGGCGATCTGTCGTCACGCCGCGGCATGGTACAGGGCATGGACGACATGCCCGGAGGCGGCAAGATCATCAAGGCCGAGGTGCCGCTGTCGGAGATGTTCGGCTACTCGACCACGCTGCGTTCGATGTCGCAGGGTCGTGCTACCTACACGATGGAGTTCAAGCACTACACCGAGGCTCCGAAGAACGTGGCCGAGGCGATCATCACGTCACGAACCAAATGACGATAGCGGGCTCGCTCGCGCGAGCCCTTTCCTTGGATGGTCTTTGGCCTTGGAGCACTGCAGTCAGCGGCGGTGCGATGCGCAGAGACCTTAAACAAGCCGCTGGCAACGCTCTTTTGAGACGGAGATATTGAGATGGCAAAAGGCAAATTCGCTAGGACCAAGCCGCACGTGAACGTGGGCACGATAGGGCACGTGGATCACGGCAAGACCACGCTGACGGCGGCGATGACCTCGGTGCTGGCGGCCAAGTTTGGGGGCGAGGCCAAGGCCTACGACCAGATCGACGCGGCGCCCGAAGAAAAGGCCCGCGGCATCACCATCAACACCGCGCACGTCGAATACGAGACCAGCAAGCGCCACTACGCGCACGTCGACTGCCCCGGGCACGCCGACTACGTCAAGAACATGATCACCGGTGCCGCGCAGATGGACGGCGCCATCCTGGTGGTGTCGGCCGCCGACGGCCCCATGCCCCAGACGCGCGAGCACATCCTGCTGGCCCGCCAAGTGGGCGTGAAGTACATCATCGTCTTCATGAACAAGTGCGACATGGTCGACGACGCCGAGTTGCTCGAACTCGTCGAGATGGAAGTGCGCGAACTGCTCTCCAAGTACGACTTCCCCGGAGATGACACCCCCATCATCAAAGGCTCGGCCAAGATGGCCATGGACGGCGACAAAGGCGAGATGGGCGAACAAGCCATCATGAAGCTGGCTGACGCGCTGGACAGCTACATCCCGCAGCCCGAGCGGGCCATCGACGGTGCCTTCCTGATGCCGGTGGAAGACGTCTTCAGCATCAGCGGGCGCGGCACCGTGGTCACCGGACGCGTCGAGCGCGGCGTGGTCAAAGTGGGCGACGAAATCGAGATCGTGGGCATCCGCGCCACCCAGAAGACCACCTGCACCGGCGTGGAGATGTTCAGAAAGCTGCTGGACCAGGGCCAGGCCGGCGACAACGTGGGCATTCTTCTACGGGGCACCAAGCGCGAAGAAGTCGAGCGCGGGCAAGTGCTGTGCAAGCCCGGCTCCATCAAGCCGCACACCCACTTCACCGCCGAGATCTACGTGCTCAGCAAAGAGGAAGGTGGAAGGCACACCCCGTTCTTCAACAACTACCGGCCGCAGTTTTACTTCCGCACCACCGACGTCACCGGGGCAGTCGAACTGCCGAAGGACAAGGAGATGGTGATGCCCGGGGACAACGTGTCCATCACGGTCAAGCTGATTGCACCGATCGCGATGGAAGAGGGCCTGAGGTTCGCCATCCGCGAGGGCGGCCGCACCGTGGGCTCCGGCGTCGTGGCAAAGATCATCGAGTAGAGGTCGCGTGACGAAGACCGGCGCTTCGCGGTGCCGGTCCTTTTCGCTTCATCCGCGACGGTCTTGCCGTCGCATCGCTCTTTAAGGAATCGTCATGCAAAAGCAGAAAATCCGCATCCGCTTGAAGGCATTCGACTACAAGCTGATCGACCAGTCGGCGCTCGAGATCGTCGACACCGCCAAGCGCACAGGCGCCATAGTCAAGGGCCCGGTGCCGTTGCCGACGCGCCAGCAGCGGTTCGACATCCTGCGTTCGCCGCACGTCAACAAGACGAGCCGCGACCAGTTCGAGATTCGCACGCACCAGCGGCTGATGGACATCGTCGACCCGACCGACAAGACGGTCGATGCGCTGATGAAGCTCGACCTGCCGGCGGGTGTGGACGTCGAGATCAAGTTGCAGTGATGCGCTGGTGCGTGGCCGGTGTGGCGTCAAGCTGCATCAGCTATACTCATTGACTCGCCGCCGGGGCGTCATTGCATTGCAGTGAGGCACCTGACGGCGCTCAACCAGCCCGGCCAATCGATGTCGGGCATGTGAAACAAAGGCGCTGGGACAAGCCCGGTGCTGGAGAAGAATCATGACGACTGCCGAACATGGCCATCGTCTCGGTTTGCTGGGCCGCAAGGTGGGCATGATGCGCATCTTCACGGACGACGGCGACGCCGTGCCCGTGACGGTGCTGGACGTGTCCAACAACCGCGTCACCCAGATCAAGACCGAAGCGACCGACGGCTACAACGCCGTGCAAGTGACCTTCGGGTCGCGCAAGGCCTCCCGTGTCAACAAGCCCGAAGCCGGACACCTGGCCAAGGCCGGCGTCGAGGCTGGCGAGTTGCTCTGCGAGTTTCGCGTCTCGGCCGAGGTCGTGGGCCAATACAAGCCGGGCTCGGCCGTGCCGGTGACGCTGTTCACCGCCGGCCAGAAGGTCGACGTGCAGGGCACCTCGATCGGCAAGGGATTCACCGGCACGATCAAGCGTCACAACTTCAGCTCGCAGCGCGCCTCGCACGGAAACAGCCGTTCGCACAACGTGCCGGGCTCGATCTCGATGGCACAGGACCCTGGCCGCGTGTTCCCCGGCAAGAAGATGTCGGGCCACATGGGCGACGAGACCGTGACCACGCAGAACCTCGACGTCGTGCGCGTCGACGAAGCGCGCTCGCTGCTGCTGGTCCGCGGTGCGGTCCCGGGCTCCAAGACCGGCTTCGTCACCGTGCATCCGGCGGTGCGTCAGCGCGCCAAGAAGGGAGCTCAGTGATGCAGCTCGAGCTCCTGAACGAACAAGGCCAGGCCACCTCGAAGGTCGACGCGCCGGACACCGTGTTCGCACGCGACTACAACGAGGCGCTGGTGCACCAGGTGGTGGTGGCCTTCCAGGCCAACGCACGCCAGGGCACGCGGGCGCAGAAGGACCGCGGCAACGTCAAGCACAGCACCAAGAAGCCGTGGCGCCAGAAGGGCACCGGGCGCGCGCGCGCCGGCATGACCAGCTCGCCGCTGTGGCGAGGCGGCGGCCGCATCTTCCCGAACTCGCCCGACGAGAACTTCAGCCACAAGCTGAACAAGAAGATGTACCGCGCCGGCATGGCGTCGATCCTGTCGCAGCTGGCCCGTGATGGCCGTCTGGCGGTGGTCGATGCGTTGAAGGTCGATTCGCCCAAGACCAAGCTGCTGGCCGCCAAGCTCAAGGCGATGGGCCTGGACTCGGTGCTGGTGATCGCCGACACAGTCGACGAAAACCTGGCGCTCGCCTCGCGCAACCTGGCCAACGTGCTGATCGTCGAGCCGCGCTACGCCGATCCGCTGTCGCTGGTGTTCTACAAGAAGGTGCTGGTCACCAAGGGCGCGATCGAGCAGCTCAAGGAGATGTACGCATGAGCACTGCCGCTGCTCCAGCTCCCATCAAGACCAAGTACGACGAGAGCCGCCTGGCGCAGATCCTGGTGGCGCCGATCGTCTCCGAGAAGGCCACGCGTGTCGGCGAGAAGCACAACCAGGTGCTGTTCAAGGTGCTGCGCAACGCCACCAAGCCCGAGATCAAGGCTGCGGTGGAGTTGATGTTCGCCGCGCAGAAGATCGAGGTCGCCTCGGTTCGCGTGATCAACCAGAAGGGCAAGACCAAGCGCTTCGGGCGTTCGATCGGCCGCCGCGACCACGTCAAGAAAGCGTACGTGTCGCTGAAGGAAGGCCAGCAGCTCAACTTCTCCGGGGAGGCCGCTTAAATGGCCGTCATCAAAGTCAAGCCCACGTCGCCCGGCCGCCGCGCCGTGGTGAAGGTGGTGCACAAGCACCTGCACAAGGGTGCTCCCGAAGCGTCGCTGCTCGAGCCGCAGAAGCAGAAGTCCGGCCGCAACAACAACGGCCACATCACGATGCGCCACAAGGGCGGCGGCCACAAGCACCACTACCGCGTGGTCGACTTCAAGCGCAACAAGGACGGCATCGCCGCCAAGGTCGAGCGCATCGAGTACGACCCCAACCGCACGGCGCACATCGCGTTGCTGTGCTACACCGACGGCGAGCGCCGCTACATCATCGCGCCGCGCGGCCTGGAGGTGGGCTCCACGCTGCTGTCGGGCGCCGAGGCGCCGATCAAGGCCGGCAACACGCTGCCGATCCGCAACATCCCGGTGGGCTCGACCATCCACTGCGTGGAGATGCTGCCCGGCAAGGGCGCGCAGATCGCGCGCTCGGCCGGTGCCTCGGTCACGCTGATGGCGCGCGAAGGCACCTACGCGCAGGTGCGCATGCGCTCCGGCGAAGTGCGCAAGATCCACATCGACTGCCGCGCCACCATCGGCGAGGTCAGCAACGAAGAGCACAACCTGCGCCACTACGGCAAGGCCGGTGCGATCCGCTGGCAAGGCATTCGCCCGACGGTGCGCGGCGTCGCGATGAACCCGGTGGATCACCCGCACGGCGGCGGCGAAGGCCGCACCGGCGAGGCGCAGCCGCAGGTGTCGCCGTGGAACACGCTGACCAAGGGCTACCGTACCCGCAAGAACAAGCGCACGCAGACGATGATCGTCTCGCGCCGCAAGAAGTGAGAGTGAGGCCGACGACATGGCACGTTCACTGAAGAAGGGTCCGTTCGTGGACCATCACCTGTTGGGCAAGGTCGAGAAGGCTTCGGCCACCAAGGACAAGAAGCCGATCAAGACCTGGTCGCGCCGCTCGACGATCCTGCCCGATTTCATCGGCCTGACGATCGCGGTGCACAACGGCAAGCAGCACGTGCCGGTGTACGTGACCGATCAGATGGTCGGCCACAAGCTCGGCGAGTTCGCGGCGACCCGGCTCTTCAAGGGTCACCCGGCGGACAAGAAAGCCGTGAAGAAGTAAGGGGCGCCACATGGCAATCGAAACCAAATCGATCGTGCGCGGCGTGCGACTGTCGTCCGACAAGGGCCGGCTGGTGGCCGATCTCATTCGCGGCAAGAAGGTCGACCAGGCGCTGAGCATCCTGACGTTCACGCCGCGCAAGGCCGCCGTCATCATCAAGAAGGCGCTGGAGTCGGCGATCGCGAACGCCGAGCACAACGACGGCGCCGACATCGACGAGTTGAAGGTCAAGTCGATCTACGTCGAGCAGGGCGCGACGCTGAAGCGCTTTCGCGCACGCGCCAAGGGCCGCGGCAACCGCATCAGCAAGGGCACCTGCCACATCTACGTGACCGTCGGCAACTGAGGCCAGTCCAAGGAACCCCATGGGACAAAAAATCCATCCGACCGGTTTTCGACTGCCCGTCACGCGGGCCTGGTCGTCGCGCTGGTACGCCGGCAGCCGCAACTTCGCGACCATGCTGGCCGAGGACCTGCAGGTGCGCGAATACCTGAAGAAGCGGCTGAAGAACGCCGCGGTCTCGCGCATCCTGATCGAGCGTCCGGCCAAGAACGCGCGCATCACCATCTACTCGGCGCGCCCTGGCGTGGTGATCGGCAAGAAGGGCGAGGACATCGAGAACCTGAAGGCCGAACTGACGCGCCGACTGGGCGTGCCGGTGGCGGTCAACATCGAAGAGGTTCGCAAGCCCGAGATCGATGCGCAACTGATCTCCGAATCGATCACGCAGCAGCTCGAAAAACGCATCATGTTCCGCCGCGCGATGAAGCGCGCGATGCAAAACGCGATGCGCCTGGGTGCGCAGGGCATCAAGATCATGAGCTCGGGCCGCCTGAACGGCATCGAGATCGCGCGCACCGAGTGGTATCGCGAAGGCCGCGTGCCGCTGCACACGCTGCGCGCCGACATCGACTACGGTTTCTCCGAGGCCAAGACCACCTACGGTGTGATCGGCGTCAAGGTGTGGGTCTATCGCGGCGACAACCTCGGTCGCGCCGACGCGCCCGGTGCCGGCTGGCCAAACCCGAATCGCAAGAAGACGATCGTCGGTCGCGCCGCACACCGCGCGGTGCGCCCCCGGGCGCGCCGGGCCGTGGCCGTCCAGGCGAGCGTGCGCCGCGCGCGAAGCGCCCGAAGTGGCCAAGCCGGTGGAGGCTGTCGCAGCCGTCGCGCCGGCCGCGCACGCCCGGCCAAGCCCGCCGTCAAGCGCGTGCGCAAGGTCGTCACGCCCAAAGCCGGCGAGGGCAAAGGAGAATAAGCATGCTGCAACCGACTCGTCGCAAGTACCGCAAGGAGCAGAAGGGCCGCAACACCGGCGTCGCCACGCGCGGCGCCGCAGTCTCATTCGGCGAGTACGGCCTGAAGGCCACCGAGCGCGGCCGCCTCACGGCGCGCCAGATCGAAGCGGCGCGCCGTGCCATCACGCGCCACATCAAGCGCGGCGGCCGTGTCTTCATCCGCATCTTCCCGGACAAGCCGATCTCGCAAAAGCCCGCCGAAGTGCGCATGGGCAACGGCAAGGGCAACCCCGAGTACTACGTGGCCGAGATCACGCCGGGCAAGGTGCTGTACGAACTCAACGGCGTGCCCGAGGCGCTGGCGCGCGAGGCGTTCATGCTGGCCGCAGCCAAATTGCCGCTGCGCTGCACGTTCGTGTCGCGTCCACGTCGGCACCTGAGCCCCGGGAGGATTCAACCGATGAAAGCATCCGAACTGCGCGCCAAGGACGTGGCCGCGCTCGAGAAGGAAGTCTCCGAGCTGCTGAAGGCCCACTTCGGCCTGCGCATGCAAAAGGCGACCCAGCAATTGACCAACACCGCACAGATGGGCCGCACGCGGCGCGACATCGCGCGCGCCAAGACCATCCTTGCCGCAGAAGAAGAAGGGAGCCGCCAAATGAGCGAGGCTCAAACCACAGATGCGAAATCCAGCGCACGCTGGTGGGCCGCGTGGTCAGCGACAAGCGCGCCAAGACGGTGACCGTGCTGGTCGAGCGTCGTGTCACGCACGAGCTCTACGGCAAGATCGTCGGCAGTCGCGCAAGTACCACGCGCACGACGAAAAGGGTGAATTCAAGATGGGCGACATGGTCGAAATCGCCGAGTCGCGGCCGATTTCCAAGACCAAGAGCTGGGTGGTGACCCGGCTGGTGCAGAAGGCTCGCATCGTCTGACAGGCCCGACATACCGAGCGCAGGGAGGGGCCATTCCCGCCGTGCGCGCGCCCGAAGGCCGAGCGCTGGAATACTGGCGCCCGGCCTGATTGCTTCCAAGGAGACGCATCCATGATCAAGGTAGGCGACAAGCTGCCCGCGGGCACGCTGCAAGAGTTCATCGAGGTCGAGGGCAACGGCTGTTCGGTGGGCCCCAACGGCTTCGACATTCAGAAGTCCAGCGCCGGCAAGACCATCGCGGTGTTCGGCCTGCCCGGCGCCTTCACGCCCACCTGCTCGGCCAAGCACGTGCCCGGCTACGTGGCCCGTGCGGCGGACCTCAAGGCCGCCGGAGTCGACGAGATCTGGTGCGTGTCGGTCAACGACGCCTTTGTGATGGGCGCCTGGGGCCGCGACCAGAAATCCGCCGGCAAGGTGCGCATGATGGCCGACGGCAGCGCCGACTTCTCCAAGGCCACCGGCCTCACGCTGGACCTCACCACGCGTGGCATGGGCCTGCGCTCCAACCGCTACTCGATGCTGGTCAAGGATGGCGTGGTCAAGTCGCTCAACGTCGAGGCGCCGGGCAAATTCGAGGTCAGCGACGCCGACACGCTGCTGCGCCAGGCCAAGGAATTGCGCTAGCCAACGTTGACGCCCTGCCAGCCGGCAGGGCATAATCCGCAGCTTCGTCGAGCTGGCCCAGGCCTGCTCGGCTCACAGCCCAAACCCACCGTGCGGGCGCGGCGCATCCAGCGCCACGCCCTGAGCGGCAAACGGGCCCAAGACTGACCGGCCGCCGCCCTGCCAGGGCGGCATCCGGGACAAGTTGGGGACAGCAATGATCCAAATGCAATCGCGGCTCGACGTCGCGGACAACACGGGCGCCAAGTCCGTCATGTGCATCAAGGTGCTCGGTGGTTCCAAGCGCCGTTATGCCGGCATCGGCGACATCATCAAGGTGTCGATCAAGGAGTGCGCGCCGCGCGGCCGCGTCAAGAAGGGCGAGATCTACAGCGCCGTGGTGGTGCGCACCGCCAAGGGCGTGCGCCGTCCCGACGGCTCGCTGATCAAGTTCGACGCCAATGCCGCCGTGCTGCTGAACCCCAAGCTCGAGCCGATCGGCACCCGCATCTTCGGCCCGGTGACGCGCGAGTTGCGCACCGAGCGTTTCATGAAGATCGTGTCGCTGGCACCCGAGGTGCTGTAACGCACCGCCCGCAAGGACTTTGGCCATGAACAAGATTCGCAAGGGCGACCAGGTCATCGTGACCACCGGTCGCGACAAGGGCAAGCGCGGCACCGTCGCGCGCCGTGTCGACGAGCAGCGCATCGTCGTCGAGGGCGTCAACGTGGTGAAGAAACACGTCAAGCCCAACCCGCTGAAGGGCACCACCGGCGGCGTGGTCGACAAGACGCTGCCCATCCACCAGTCCAACGTGGCGATCTTCAACCCGGCGTCGGGCAAGGGCGACCGCGTGGGCATCAAGGTGGGCACCGACGGCAAGAAGGTGCGCGTCTTCAAGTCCAACGGCCAAGAGATCAAGGCGTAAGGGGCAAGCATGGCCACCAACGAGAAAGCAGCAGCCAAGGAAAAGGCCGCGCCCAAGGACAGCAAGGCGGCACCCAAGGAAAAAAAGGCGCCGAAGGAAAAGGCTGTCGCCAAGGTTTCGACCGCCGGCGAGACCAAGCCGACGCAGCCGCCGCGCCTGCAGACCTACTACCGCGAGAAGGTCGTGCCCGACCTGATGAAGAAGTTCGGCTTCAAGACCCAGATGCAGGTGCCGCGCCTGCAGAAGATCACGCTCAACATGGGCGTCAGCGAGGCGGTGGCCGACAAGAAGGTGATGGACCACGCGGTGGCGACCTCACCAAGATCTCCGGCCAGAAGCCCGTGGTCACCAAGAGCCGCAAGGCGATCGCCGCGTTCAAGATCCGCGAGGACGTGCCGATCGGCACGATGGTCACGCTGCGCGGCATCCGCATGTACGAGTTCCTCGACCGCTTCGTCACCGTCGCGCTGCCGCGCGTGCGCGACTTCCGCGGCATCTCGGGGCGCTCGTTCGACGGCCGCGGCAACTACAACGTCGGCGTCAAGGAACAGATCATCTTTCCCCGAGATCGAGTACGACAAGATCGACGCGATCCGCGGCACTGAACATCAGCATCACGACCAGCGCGAAGAACGACGACGAGTGCAGGGCGCTGCTGACGCGCCTTCCGCTTTCCGTTCAAGAACTAAGGGGTTGCTCCAGTGTCGAAAACGTCCCTCACGCAGCGCCAAGAAAAGCGCGAGAAGTTGGTCGCCAAGTACGCCAAGAAGTTTGCCGAGCTGAAGGCGGTCGCCAACGACGCCAAACGCTCCGACGAAGAGCGCTATGCCGCGCGCCTGGAGCTGCAGCAGCTGCCGCGCAACGCCAACCCCACGCGGTTGCGCAACCGCTGCGGCATCACGGGCCGCCCGCGCGGCACCTTCCGCAAGTTCGGTCTGGGGCGCAGCAAGATCCGCGAACTCGCGTTCAAGGGCGACATTCCCGGCGTCGTCAAGGCCAGCTGGTAAGCCGCTGGTTGCAGGAGATCACATATGAGCATGAGTGACCCGATCGCCGACATGCTGACGCGCATCCGCAATGCGCAAGGCGTCGAGAAGACCATGGTGTCGATGCCGTCGTCCAAGCTGAAGGTGGCGATCGCGCAGGTGCTGAAAGACGAGGGCTACATCGATGGCTTTCGCCGTCAAGAGCGACACCGGCAAGAACGAGCTCGAGATCGTGCTCAAGTACTACGCCGGGCGTCCGGTGATCGAGCGCATCGAGCGCGTCAGCCGCCCGGGCCTGCGTGTCTACAAGGGCCGCGACGCGATCCCGCAGGTGATGAACGGTCTGGGTGTGGCCATCGTCACCACGCCCAAGGGCGTGATGACCGATCGCAAGGCGCGCGCCACGGGCGTGGGCGGCGAAGTGCTGGTCTACGTCGCCTGACCGGCCCGCATTCAGGAGAGATTGCACATGTCCCGCGTAGCAAAGATGCCGATCGACGTGCCCAAGGGCGTCGACGTGCAGGTGAGCGCCGACAAGATCACCGTCAAGGGCAGCAACGGCACGCTGACGCGCGCCACCACCGGCCTGGTGAGCGTCACGCACGAAGACGGCAAGGTCGCGTTCGCGCCGGCCAACGAGAGCGTCGCAGCCAACGCGATGAGCGGCACGATGCGTGCCCTGGTCGACAACATGGTCAACGGCGTATCAAAGGGCTTCGAGAAGAAGCTGACGCTGGTGGGCGTCGGCTTTCGTGCGCAGGCCCAGGGCCGAAGCTCAACCTGCAGATCGGTTTCTCGCATCCGGTGGTCAAGGACATGCCCGCCGGCATCAAGGTCGAGACACCGACGCAGACCGAGATCGTGATCAAGGGCGCCGACCGCCAGGCCGTCGGCCAGATCGCCGCCGAGGTGCGAGCGATCCGCCCGCCCGAGCCCTACAAGGGCAAGGGCATCCGCTACGCCGACGAGCGCGTTTCCCTCAAGGAAACCAAGAAGAAGTAAGGAGCCGCCGACGCATGCTGAACAAGAAAGACCAACGTCAGCGTCGCGCGCGCCAACGCGCGTGCGCATCGCCAAGCAAGACGTGGCGCGGCTGACGGTGTTCCGCTCCAACCTGCACATCTACGCGCACATCATTTCCGACGATGGCGCGCAAGCATGCTGGCCACCGCCTCCACCGTGGAGAAAGACCTGCGCACGCAACTCGGTGCCGCGGGCAAGGGCGGCAACGCCGCCGCCGCGGCGATCGTCGGCAAGCGCATCGCCGAGCGCGCCAAGGCGGCGGGCATCGCGCAGGTGGCGTTCGATCGTTCGGGCTTCGCGTACCACGGCCGCGTCAAGGCGCTGGCCGAAGCGGCGCGCGAAGCCGGCCTGCAGTTCTGAGCGCAACGGCATTCAAGGAACCCAACATGGCGAAATTCCAACCGCGTGTTCAGGACGAAGGCCGCGACGACGGCCTGAAGGAAAAGATGATCTCGGTGAACCGCGTGACCAAGGTGGTCAAGGGCGGTCGCATCCTCGGCTTCGCAGCACTCACCGTGGTCGGTGACGGCGACGGCCGCATCGGCATGGGCAAGGGCAAGGCGCGCGAAGTGCCGGTGGCGGTGCAAAAGGCGATGGACGCAGGCCCGCCGCAACATGTTCAAGGTGCCGCTGAAGAACGGCACCGATCCATCACAACCTGCGCGGCGAGCATGGCGCGGCCAAGGTGCTGATGGCGCCGGCCAAGGCCGGTCGACGGCATCATCGCCGGCGGCCCGATGCGCGCGGTGTTCGAGGTGATGGGCGTCACCGACATCGTGGCCAAGAGCCTGGGCTCGACCAATCCGTACAACATGGTGCGCGCCACGCTCGACGCGCTGAAGCATTCGTCGACGCCGGCCGAGATCGCTGCCAAGCGCGGCAAGACCGTCGAAGACATCTTCGGCTGACGCACACGACTGGAGGAAGTGACCATGGCTGACGTCAAGACCATCAAGGTCAAGCTGGTCAGGAGTCCGATCGGCTGCAAGCAGTCGCACCGCGACACCGTGCGCGGCCTCGGGCTTGCGCCGCCTGAACAGCGTGCGCGAGCTGCAAGACACGCCGGCCGTGCGCGGCATGGTCAACAAGATTTCGTACCTGGTCCTGGTGATTTGATGTTGACCCGCCACGCTCACTGCGTTCGCTGCCCCCCTGAGGGGCGCTGGTCGTCGACTTGGGAGCGGCCCGCGCCGCCGAGGACACGCACATGCAACTGAACACCGATCAAGCCCGCCGCGGGCAGCAAGAAGGCGCGCCGCCGCGTCGGCCGCGGCATGGGCTCGGGCCTGGGCAAGACGGCCGGTCGCGGCCACAAGGGCCAGAAGTCGCGCGCCGGTGGTTTCACAAGGTCGGCTTCGAGGGCGGCCAGATGCCGCTGCAGCGCCGGCTGCCCAAGCGCGGCTTCAAGTCGGCGCTCAAGAAGTACGCGGCCGAGATCACGCTGGGCGAGTTGCAGCGCCTGGACAAGGACGAGGTCGACCTGCTCACGCTGAAGGCCGCGGGTCTGGTGCGCGAACTGGTCAAGACGGTCAAGGTCATCAAGAGCGGCGAACTCAAGCGCAAGGTCAGCCTGAAGGGCATCGGCGCCACGGTCGGCGCGAAGGCGGCGATCGAGGCTGCCGGCGGCACGATCGAAGCCGTACCCGCGGCCGAGTCCGCGAGCGCACACGACGCAGCATCGGCAAAGAGCGGCACCGTGGTCACCACCTCAGCGAACCAACTGGCCAAGAGCGGCAAGTTCGGCGATCTGCGTCGCCGGCTGGTCTTCTTGCTGCTCGCGCTGGTGGTCTACCGCCTCGGTGCGCACATCCCGGTGCCAGGCATCGACCCGGGCCAGTTGCACGACCTCTTCAACCGCCAATCCGGCGGCATCCTGAGCTTGTTCAACATGTTCTCCGGCGGCGCGCTGTCGCGCTTCACCGTGTTCGCGTTGGGCATCATGCCGTACATCAGCGCGTCGATCATCATGCAGCTGATGACCTACGTGATCCCGACGCTCGAGGCGCTGAAGAAAGAAGGCGAGTCGGGCCGCCGCAAGATCACGCAGTACACGCGCTACGGCACGCTGGGCCTGGCGCTGTTCCAGTCGCTGGGCATCGCGCTGGCGCTCGAAGGCTCGCCCGGCCTCGTGCTGGCCCCCGGCTTCGGTTTTCGCATGACCGCGGTGGTGAGCCTGACCGCCGGCACGATGTTCCTGATGTGGCTCGGCGAGCAGGTGACCGAACGCGGGTTGGGCAACGGCATCTCGATCCTCATCTTCGCCGGCATCGCCGCGGGCCTGCCCAACGCCATCGGCGGCCTGGCCGAGCTGGTGCGCACCGGCGCGATGAGCATCATCGTGGCCCTGTTCATCATCCTGGTCGTCGGGGCCGTCACCTTCGTGGTGGTGTTCGTCGAGCGCGGCCAGCGCAAGATCCTGGTCAACTACGCCAAGCGACAGGTCGGCAACAAGGTCTACGGCGGCCAGTCGTCGCACCTGCCGCTGAAGCTCAACATGTCGGGCGTGATCCCGCCGATCTTCGCCTCGTCGATCATCCTGCTGCCGGCGACCATCGTCGGCTGGTTCGCCACCGGCGAAGGGCTGCGCTGGCTGAAGGACATCTCGCAGGCGTTGTCTCCGGGCCAGCCGATCTACGTGCTGCTGTATGCCGGCATGATCATCTTCTTTTGCTTCTTCTACACGGCGCTGGTGTTCAACAGCCGCGAGACGGCCGACAACCTGAAGAAGAGCGGCGCCTTCATTCCCGGCATCCGCCCCGGCGAGCAGACCGCCAAGCACATCGACCGCATCCTGTCGCGCCTGACGCTGGCCGGAGCGATCTACATCACCGCGGTGTGCCTGCTGCCAGAGTTTCTGGTGCTCAAGTACAACGTGCCCTTCTATTTCGGCGGCACGTCGCTGCTGATCATCGTGGTGGTCACGATGGACTTCTGGGCCCAGGTGCAAAGTTATGTGATGAGCCAGCAGTACGAGTCGCTGTTGAAGAAGGCGAACTTCAAAACCAGCTGACACAAGAAGGGCCACGACACGAACACCCATGTCCAAAGACGACGTTATCCAGATGCAGGGCGAGATCCTCGAGAACCTGCCCAACGCCACGTTCCGAGTGAAGTTGGAAAACGGGCACGTCGTGCTGGGCCACATCTCCGGAAAGATGCGCATGCACTACATCCGCATCCTGCCGGGAGACAAGGTGACCGTGGAGTTGACACCCTACGATTTGACGCGCGCGCGCATCGTGTTCCGCGCCAAGTGAGAGAGATGGAGAGCCAAGCATGAAAGTCGCAGCATCGGTCAAGAAGATGTGCCGCAACTGCAAGATCATCCGGCGCAAGGGCGTCGTGCGCGTGATCTGCACCGACCCGCGCCACAAGCAACGTCAAGGCTGATTGAGGGACCACCATGGCACGCATCGCCGGTATCAACATTCCCGTGCACAAGCACGCCGAGATCGGGCTGACCTCGATCTACGGCATCGGCCGTCCCACCGCGCAGAAGATCTGCGACACGGTGGGCGTCGCGTATTCCAAGAAGATCAAGGACCTCACCGACCAGGAGCTCGAGCGCATCCGCGAAGAGATCGCGCGCCTGACGATCGAAGGCGACCTGCGCCGCGAGATCTCGATCAACATCAAGCGCCTGATGGACCTGGGCACCTACCGCGGCATGCGGCATCGCCGCGGCCTGCCGGTGCGTGGCCAACGCACGCGCACCAACGCGCGCACGCGCAAGGGCCCGAAGAAGGGCGCCGCGGCGCTCAAGAAGTCCTGATCCAGCAAGCATTCGAGGCACTGAACAATGGCCAAACCCCCAGTCAACACGGCATCGCGACGCGTCAGCAAGAAGGTCCGCAAGAACGTTGCGGACGGCGTCGCGCACGTGCACGCGTCGTTCAACAACACCATCATCACGATCACCGACCGCCAGGGCAGCGCTTTGGCCTGGGCCTCCTCGGGCGGCCAGGGCTTCAAGGGCTCGCGCAAGAGCACGCCGTTCGCCGCGCAGGTGGCTGCCGAGACCGCGGGCCGCGCCGCGCAGGAGCAAGGCATCAAGAACCTCGACGTGCGCATCAAGGGCCCGGGCCCGGGGCGCGAGTCGTCGGTGCGCGCGCTGGCGTCGCTGGGCATCCGCATCAACTCGATCAGCGACGTGACGCCGATCCCGCACAACGGTTGCCGGCCGCAGAAGAGCGCGGCGCATCTGGCAAGCCGTCGCCGTCAAGCGAACCGCAGCGCGATCAAGCCCACTGTCTGAGCGCATACCCACAACACTCGCCAGACTCGCGCGAACCGGCCGCTTGAAAAGCACCGGGCTCGCGTCAGATAGACATTGAAGGAAATCAAGTGGCACGCTATCTCGGCCCCAAGGCCAAACTCTCCCGCCGCGAAGGCACCGACCTTTACCTGAAGAGCGCTCGCCGCGCGATCAGCGACAAGGCCAAGTTCGACAGCAAGCCCGGCCAGCATGGCCGCACCTCGGGCTCGCGCACCTCCGACTTCGGCCTGCAGCTGCGCGAAAAGCAGAAGGTCAAGCGCATGTACGGCGTGCTGGAGCGGCAGTTTCGCCGCTACTTCGCCGAGGCCGAGCGCCGCAAGGGCAACACCGGCTCCAACCTGCTGGCGATCCTGGAATCGCGGCTGGACAACGTGGTCTACCGCATGGGCTTCGGCTCCACGCGCGCCGAGGCGCGCCAGCTGGTGTCGCACCAGGCCGTGATGGTCAACGAGAAGGTGGTCAACATCTCGTCGTATCAGGTCAAGACGGGCGACAAGGTCACGCTGCGCGACAAGGCCAAGAAGCAGCTGCGCGTGCAAGACGCGCTCAAGCTGGCCGAGTCGGTGGGCCTGCCGGCCTGGGTGCAGGTGGATGCCACCAAGTTCGAGGGCGTGTTCAAGCAACTGCCCGACCGCGACCAGTTCGGCGCCGACATCAAAGAAGCGCTGATCGTGGAACTGTATTCGCGGTAACGCCAACAACGATCGCGGGTTGGCGGCGCAGTCGGCCACCAACCCTTTTCGGTGACACCCCGCTTGCCGGGCCGGAGCGTCACCCTTCCAGCCCGGCATGGTCCGTCAGCCTTATCGGTGTAACGAGCCGAGGGTATTGAGAGGAACAAAGGACTCCATGCAAACCAATCTACTAAAACCCAAGTCCATCAACGTCGAGCCGCTGGGCGGCCATCGCGCCAAAGTCACGCTCGAACCGTTCGAGCGCGGCTATGGCCACACGCTGGGCAACGCGCTGCGCCGTGTGCTGCTGTCGTCGATGGTGGGTTATGCGCCGACCGAAGTCACCATTGCCGGCGTGCTGCACGAGTACAGCACAGTCGACGGCGTGGCCGAAGACGTGGTCAACATCATGCTCAACCTCAAGGGCGTGGTGTTCCGCCTGCACAATCGCGACGAGGTGACGCTGGTGCTGCGCAAAGAGGGCGAAGGTCCCGTCACCGCCGGCGACATCCAGACGCCGCACGACGTCGAGATCATCAACCCCGATCACGTGATCGCGCACCTGGCCCAGGGCGGCAAGCTCGACATGCAGATCAAGGTCGAGAAGGGCCGCGGCTACGTGCCGGGCAACCTGCGCCGCTTCGGCGACGAGCCCACCAAGAGCATCGGCCGCATCGTGCTCGATGCGTCGTTCTCGCCGGTCAAGCGCGTCAGCTACGCGGTGGAAAACGCGCGCGTCGAGCAGCGCACCGACCTCGACAAGCTGGTGATGGAGATCGAGACCAACGGCGCCATCAGCCCCGAAGAAGCGATCCGCGCGTCGGCCAAGATCCTGGTCGAGCAGCTGGCGGTGTTCACCGGGCTCGAGGGCAGCGACATCAAGGACATGATCGATCAGCCCGCCAGCCGCCAGACGCAGTTCGATCCGATCCTGCTGCGTCCGGTCGACGAGCTCGAGCTGACGGTGCGCTCGGCCAACTGCCTGAAGGCCGAGAACATCTACTACATCGGCGACCTGATCCAGCGCACCGAGACCGAGCTGCTGAAGACGCCCAACCTCGGCCGCAAGAGCCTGAACGAAATCAAGGAAGTGCTGGCCTCGCGCGGCCTGACTCTGGGCGCACGCCTGGAGAACTGGCCGCCGCAAGGCCTCGACAAGCGATAAGCAACAACCGACAAGCCATCAACCCAAGGCCCTCCAAGAAGGGCCGGCTTGCAAGCCTCGGTACCTGATCCGGCCGGGGCCGCCACTATCAAAGGAAAGCGCCATGCGCCACCGTCACGGACTTCGCAAACTCAACCGCACCAGCGAGCATCGCCTGGCGATGCTGCGCAACATGTGCGTGTCGCTGCTCACGCACGAAGCGATCAAGACCACGTTGCCCAAGGCCAAGGAGCTGCGCCGCGTGGTCGAGCCGCTGATCACCCTGGGCAAGGCGCCGAGCCTGGCCAACAAGCGCCTGGCCTTCTCGCGGCTGCGCGATCGCGACGCGGTGGTCAAGCTGTTCGCCGAGCTCGGGCCCGCGCTACGACAAGCGTCCCGGCGGCTACACCCGCATCCTGAAAATGGGGTTTCGTGTCGGCGATGCAGCACCGATGGCCTTCGTCGAGCTGGTCGACAGGCCCGAGCCGGCTGCCGATGCGGCCAAGGCCGAGGGTGCCGGCAAGGTCGATTGACCGGGGCGACCGAGCCCTGCGCCAGAGTTCATGAAAGGCCGGCCTCCGGCCTTTCATGCTTTTGTGCCTGCGCCACAATGGCGCCAATGGAACCCTGCGCCGGGCCCGTGCGCCTAAGCAGCCGATGACACCGCACTTCAGCTTCGTTGCGCAACGCCTGCCGGCTTGGCTGTTGGCGGGCCTCGCGCTGGTGACTGCGCTGTGGGCCGGCGTCGCAGCCGCGACCGAGGAGCAGTTCCTGGAGCCCGAGAAGGCGTTTCAGTTCTCCGCGCGTGCCGCCGACGAGCGGCACGTCGAAGTGCGGTTCCAGATCACGCCGGGCTACTACATGTACCGCGAGCGCTTGAGCGTCGCGGCGCCCGAGGCCGCGCTGGGCACGGTGACGCTGCCTGCAGGCAAGGTCAAGTTCGACGAGACGTTCCAGAAGAACGTCGAAACCTATCGCGGCGAGTTGCGTGTCGACGTGCCGGTGGACAAGGCACCGGCCAGTTTCGTGTTGAACGTTGTGTCGCAAGGCTGCGCCGATGCGGGCCTGTGCTACCCGCCGATGACGAGCAGCGCCAGAGTCAGCTTGGCCGCCTTCGGCGGCGACGGCAGCGCGCGCGTGCAGCTCGCGGCGGCCGATGCCGGTGCGTTGGCGCTGCCTGCGGCCACAGCGGCCACCAGCAGCGCAACCGGCGCTGGCGCCTGGTTCGACGGCAGCGCCGTCGAGGGCGTGTTGAAGAGCGGCCGCTTCTGGCTCGTGGTGGGCGCATTCTTCGTGATGGGCGTGGCGTTGTCGTTCACGCCGTGCGTGCTGCCGATGGTGCCGATCCTGTCGTCGATCATCGCCGGCAGCGAAGTGCCGGTGTCGCGCGCTCGCGCGTTCGCGCTCGCAGCGTGCTATTCGCTGGGCATGGCGCTGGTGTATGCGGGGCTCGGCATCGCCGCCGGCCTGATGGGTGAGGGGTTGGCCGCGCGGCTGCAATCGCCGCCGGTGCTGGCGTTGTTCGCGCTGGCACTGGCCGGGTTCGCGCTGTCGATGTTCGACGTCTACGAGCTGCGCCTGCCCGCGGCACTGGCCACCCGCATGACAGCGCACTCGAAGCGTTTGCCGGCCGGCCAGGCGGCCGGCGTGTTCGCGATGGGCGCGGTGTCGGCGCTGATCGTCAGCCCTTGCGTCAGCGCACCGCTGGCCGGCGCGCTGGTGTTCATCAGCCAGACGCGCGACGTGGCGCTCGGCGGCACCGCGTTGTTCTCGCTGGCCGCGGGCATGAGCGTGCCGCTGATGGTGGTGGGCGGCTCGGCCGGCGAGTGGCTGCCCAAGTCGGGGGCGTGGATGACAGCGGTCAAGCGCGCGTTCGGCGTGCTGTTGTTCGCGGTGGCGATCTGGATCGTGCAGCCGGTGCTGCCGGCGCCGGCCGCGCTCGGCGCGTGGGGTCTGTTGCTGCTGACGGCGGGCTTCATGCTGCGGCCGTTCGATGCGCAGCACCACAGCTCTCACGCGGCTGCACCGCGCACGTGGCTCAAGCAGGCGTTGGGTGTGGTCGCGCTGATCTTCGGCTCGATGCAGATCGTCGGCGCCGGCTCGGGCGGCAACGACCCGCTGCAGCCGCTGTCGCATCTGGCGCGCGGCGCCGCGGTCGGGGTGGGCAGCGACGCCGTGCGTTTCCAGCCGGTGCGCAGCAGTGCCGAGCTCGACGGCCTGCTGCGATCGTCCGATCGTCCCGTGATGCTCGACTTCTATGCCGACTGGTGCGTTTCGTGCAAGGAGATGGAGCGCTTCACGTTCAGCGATCCGGCGGTGGCCAGGATGATGTCCAACGCGTTGCTGCTGAAGGCCGACGTCACCGCCAACAACCGCGACGACCGCGAGCTGCTCAAGCGGTTTCATCTCTTCGGGCCTCCTGGCACGATCTTCTTCGACGCGCATGGGCGCGAGCTCGATGGCCTGCGCGTGATCGGCTTTCAGAGCGCCGAGCGGTTTTCCCGCACGCTGCAGGCCGCTGGCCTGTAGCGGCCCGCTGCGGCGCACAGGAGCTGCCATGCCAGACACTTCGCGCACAGCGCACACCCGCCGTCGCCGTGGCGATGCGCCGGTGCGCATCGGTGGCGCCTCGGGCTTCTGGGGCGACAGCATGGTCGGCGCGCCGCAGCTCGTCGAACTCGGGGCTGATCGACTACCTGGTGTTCGACTACCTGGCCGAGACGACGATGTCGATCCTGGCGGCGGCGCGCGCCAAGAAGCCCGAGCTCGGCTACGCCACCGACTTCGTCGACAGCGCGATGAAGCTGGTGCTGCCCGAGGTGATGCGCCGCGGCATCAAGGTCGTCGCCAACGCCGGCGGCATCAACCCGCGCGGCTGTGCCGATGCGCTGGGCGCACTGGCCGCCGCGATGGGCGTGGCGCCGCGCATCGCGGTGGTCGAGGGCGACGACGTCAGCGCGCTGATGCCGGCACTGCGCGACGCCGGCACGCGCGACATGGACACCGGCGAGGCGCTGCCCGCCGGTGCTGAGCGCCAACGCCTACTTCGGCGCGCTGCCGATCGCGCGCAGCGCTCGCGGCCGGCGCCGACATCGTCATCACCGGCCGCTGCGTCGACAGCGCGGTGACGCTCGGTGCGCTGATCCACGAGTTCGGCTGGCGCGCCGACGACTACGACCGGCTGGCCGCGCGGCAGCCTGGCCGGCCACATCATCGAATGCGGCTGCCAGGCCACCGGCGGCCTCTTCACCGATTGGCAAGCAGGTGCCCGACTGGGCGCACATCGGCTATCCCGTCGTCGACTGCGCCGACGACGGCAGCTTCGTCGCTGAGCAAGGCGCCGGCACCGGCGGCATCGTGCATCGCGCGTGCGTGGCCGAGCAGTTGCTGTACGAGATCGGCGACCCCGCGCGCGTACCTGCTGCCCGACGTGAGTCTGCGATTTCCGCCACGTGCGCATCGAGCAGATCGACGCCGAGCACGTGCAGGTCGGCGGCGCGCGCGGCCGCGCGCCGACCGGCCACCTACAAGGTGTCGGCCACGCAGCTCGACGGCTATCGCTGCGCCGGCATGATGGCCATCGTCGGCATCGACGCGGCGGCCAAGGCGCAGCGCACCGGCGAGGCGATCGTCGAGCGCACGCGCGGCATCCTGAAGCAGATGGGGCTGCCGGACTACACGCGCGGTGCACATCGAGCTGTTCGGCGCCGAGTCGCTGTACGGGCCGCATTCGCGCACGCGCGCCAGCCGCGAAGCGATGGTGCGCGTGGTGGTCGATCACCCGCTCGAGGCAGGCGCTGGAGATGTTCGCGCGCGAGATCGCGCCGGCGGGCACGTCGTGGTCGCCGGGCACGACGATGGCCTCGGGCGGCGGCCGCCCATCACCGTCGCCGCTGATCAAGCCGTTCTCGTTCCTGCTCGACAAGGCCGCGCGCTCCTGCGGCGGTGTCGATCGGCGCCGAGCGCGTGGCGGTCGAACGTGCCGGCCGGCGAGGCGGCGCCGCTCGCGCCTGCGCCGACCCGCGAGCCTGCGGCCTGGGTCGACCCGCCCGACGAGAGTGCTGATCGAAGTGCCGCTCGTGAAGCTGGCCTTCGGTGCGCAGCGGCGACAAGGGCAACATCTCCAACATCGGCGTCATCGCGCGCCGGCCCGAGTGGCTGCCGCTGCTGTGGCAGCGCGTCACCCCCGATGCGGTGCAGCGCCACTTCGCGCACCTCGTGAAGGGCCGCGTCGAGCGCTTTCCGTTGCCGGGGATCGATGCGATGAACTTCATGCTGCACGACGCACTGGACGGTGGCGGCCCGGCCTCGGCGCGCTTCGATCCGCTGGGCAAGGGCATGGCGCAGATGCTGCTCGACATGCCGGTGGCCGTGCCAGCGTCGTTGGCGGCGCGGCTCTGACTCCTGGCTCTTGATTGACGGCGACTCGGCGCTGCTTCAGCGCCCGGTCCACTGTGGCTTGCGCTTCTCGTTGAACGACGCCAGTCCTTCCTTCGCGTCGTCGGTCAATGCCAGCAACGCGATCTGGCTCTCGGTGGTGGCGATCGCCTGGTCGAACGTCATCGCCTCGATCGCGCGCATCGCGTACTTGCCGCGCCGGATCGCGGTGGGCGATTTGTCGACGATGCGGCCGACCAGCCAGTCGACCTTGGCATCGAGCTCGGTCGCAGGCACCACGTGGTTCACGAGGCCGGCCTGCAGCGCCTGCGCTGCATCGAAAGGCTCGCCGCTGAGCGCCCATTCGCGCACCCGGCGGCGCGGCGCGATCTGCTGCAGCAGGCTCATCACCTGCATCGGGAACACGCCGACCTTCACTTCGGGCAGACCGAACTGCACATGGTCGGCCGCCACCGCCATGTCGGTCATGCACAGCAGGCCCATGCCGCCGGCCATGCACACGCCGTTGATGCGCGCGATGCTGGGCAGGGTGGCGTTGTGCGCGTCGCGCATCAGGTCGGCGTAGTCGAGGTTGGGTTTCGCGGGGTCGAACGCAAAGCCCTTGCCCGGCTGCAGATCGGCACCGGCGCAAAAGGCCTTTTCGCCGGCGCCCGTCAGCACGATCACGCGCACGTCGGCATCGGCATGTGCGGCGCGATATCCGGCGCGGATGCCGGCGATCACGTCGGCGTTGATCGCATTGCGCTTGTCCGGCCGGTTGATCGTGATCCAGAAGGCATGGCCGCGCTTGTCGTGCAGCACGGCGGCGGCGGTGTCGCTCATCGGGCGGTCTCCTTGGGTTGTGGCCAGACGGTTCAGGCGGTCGCGGCGCCTGCACCCGCGGCAGGCTGAAGCGCTGCGTTGTCGATCTCGGCCAGCACGCGATGGGCGGCGACCTGATCGCCGGCCGCGACGTGCAGCGCCTTCACGGTGCCCGCGATCGGAGCTGCGTGCACGTGCTCCATCTTCATCGCCTCCAGGGTCAGCACCGGATCTCCCGCGGCGACGCGTTGCCCCAGCGCCACCGCCACCGCGACGACGCGGCCGTTCATCGACGCGCGCAACTGGCCGTCGCCGCCAGTGCCGGCGTGCCGTGCGCTCGGCGCACGCGTGGTGTCGACGATCTCGAACGACACGCCGCGATGCGCGAGCCACAGGCGCTCGTCATCGCGCAGCCAGGCGGCGGTTTCCATCACACCCTCGCAGACGAATCGCGCGTGTGACGCGGCAAGTTCGATCACGTCGATGACAGTGCGCTGCGCTCCCAGCAGCACCTCATGGCCGGATGCGCCCCACCGCGTCAACGTGGCCGTCTGTGCGTGGCCGTCGATCTCGCAGCGCAACGCGATCGGCAGCGCAGGCGTCAGGGCACCGCCCGCATCGCGCCGGGCGCCCGGCGACGTCTCGAGCAGCAGCACCGCGGCCAGCGCAATGGCGCGCCGATCGGCGGCCTCGTCCCGGCGCAACAGCGCAGCGGCATGCTGCTCGATGAACGCGGTGGTGGCGTCGCCGGCCGCAAACACCGGGTGCCCAAGGCAGCGCGCCAGGAACGCCTGGTTGGTCTTGACGCCCAGCGCCGCCGTGTCGGCCAGGCCCGCGATCAACTTGCGGCGTGCTTCATCGCGCGTGGCGCCGTGGCTCACGATCTTGGCGATCATCGAGTCGTAGTGCGGCGTGATCTCGGCGCCGCAGTGCAGCGCATGCTCCACACGCAGCCGCGAGGGTGGCTGCCACAGGCCCAGCACGCCGCCTTGCGGCATGAACGCCTGCTCGGCGTCTTCGGCGCACAGCCGCACTTCGATCGCGTGCCCGTCTCGGCGCACATCGTGCTGCTGGATCGGCAACGGCTCGCCGGCGGCCACCTTCAATTGCAGCGCGACCAGGTCCAGCCCGGTGATCAATTCAGTCACCGGGTGCTCGACCTGCAGCCGCGTGTTCATCTCCATGAAATGGAACTGGCCGTCGCGGTCGAGCAGGAACTCCAGCGTGCCCGCTCCCTCGTAGCGGATCGCTCGCACCGCGGCCAGCGCGGCAGCGCCCATGCGCTCGCGCAGCTCGGCGCTCACCGCGGGTGACGGCGCCTCCTCGATCAGCTTCTGGTGGCGACGCTGCACCGAGCAGTCGCGCTCGCCGAGGTGGACTGCGTGGCCATGGCGGTCGGCGAACACCTGGATCTCGATGTGGCGCGGCTCGACGATCGCCCGCTCGAGGATGACCGCGGCGTCGCCGAACGCGTGCTGTGCCTCGGACTGCGCGCTGCGCAGCGCGTCGGCGAACTCGCGCGCCGCCGCGACGAGCCGCATGCCGCGGCCGCCACCGCCGGCCACCGCCTTGATCATGATCGGATAGCCGATGCGGTCAGCCTCGGCGCGCAGGCGCTCAGGTGCCTGATCATCGCCGTCGTAGCCGGGCACGCAGGGCACGCCGGCGGCGAGCATCAGCCGCTTGGCTGCAGCCTTGTGGCCCATCGCATCGATCGCTTCGGTGGAGCTGACCCAAGACTTTCCGCGTCTCGCCGCGTACCATGCGCGGGTTCGTAAAGCGATTTCCGTTCTGCCGTATGCTCGGCGGCCGCTTGTTGTTCACGCGCTCCGATATCCGCGCGCTCTATGAGGCCCTAGAATGTCCCTCAAGCTCAAGCGAAGACCCGGCCGCCCGCACTGGTATATGTTCGGAACCGTCCGAGGCGTCAGCATACGCGAGAGCACAGGAGTTGCTGACGCCAAGGTCGCCGAAGCGATCCGCGCGCGGCGCGAGTGGGAAATCATCCAACGTAGTGTCTTTGGGGCCGAGGCAACGGCAACCTTCGTCGGGGCGGCCGTGAACTATCTCGAGGCCGGGGGCGAGCGCCTTTACTTAAAACCGATCATTGCAAAATCGGGTCTATGCCGCTGTCTAGGATCGACCAAGCCATGATCGAAAAGACTGCCCGCGCGCTCTATCCGAACGCCTCGCCGGCGACGCTCAACCGTCAGGCGTTCACGCCGATCGCCGCCGTGCTCAATCATGCGGCCAAGCGCGGACTTGCGCGCATCGCGTGGTCGAGCGGCCGGCGCAGCCGAAGGGCCGCGTTCGATGGCTGACATTCGACGAGGCAGAGCGGTTGCTCGACGCCTGCGCGCCGCATATTCGGCCGCTCGTCATGTTCCTTTTCGGCACGGGCGCACGCATGTCCGAGGCGCTTTCGCTCGAATGGCGCGAACTCGACCTCGACGCCGCCCATGTTACCTTCCTTGAGACGAAAAACGGCGAGGCTCGCGGCGTGCCGTTGCATGCCCGCCTGGTCGCCGAGCTGCGCAGCTTGCGCCACCAACAAGGTCGGGTTTTTCGAACAAATGCCAGCGTCCCATACTCCGATAAGGATCACGGCGGCGGTCAGATCAAAACGGCCTTCCGGGGCGCGTGCCGGCGGGCCGTGATCCAAGATTTCACTCCGCACGACTGCCGCCACACTTGGGCGACGTGGCACTATGCAGCGAACCGCGACCTTATCGCGCTCATGAAGCTCGGCGGCTGGAAATCCGAACGCATGGTGTTGCGGTACGCGCACGTCAACGTGTCCCAACTCGCCCCGTCGATCGACGCCGGATTGGCCGGATGGAACACCAAATTTGCACCAAGCGAGCGGCAGCGAGCGGGCAAAAATTGCGGAGGATCAAATAGATGCCCTCGCTCAAACACTCCCTTGGTAAGGGAGAGGTCGTAAGTTCAATCCTTACCGGCAGCACCATGGAAGCCCGTTGTCGCCATTGGGGGCAACACGCTTCATTTGCCAAGCGCACACTGCGCCGAGTGACACCCCCCTGGGTTCACGATCGATTGGCACACGCCGAACTTCAGCACGATCGATGGAGACTTAATATTGCGAGGCGTGACGCGTGCTTCGTCAATGGTCGCGTCTCGACCGAGGTATTTGAATTTTGGGTCATAGGCATGGACGCGTCTGCGCATCGGTGATGCTGCTTTTGGACAATCTGCGGGCGACTGGGTCAGTCTCGCGCAGCCAAATCGCAGACGCAGCACATTGCTGGAACTCCGCTTTGCTGCTCAATGGCCGCAATCGTGCGAGCATTCCCGGCCGCGAACTGCTTCGCCCGCCGAGGCGTGCGTACAGGCCCAGGTCTGCTCCTCAATCACGTTGCGTACGCTCTGGTTGTACTGCTTGCGCTCCTTGCGGCCCTCGTTGAACTGAGCGACGCGCTCGTTGCGCTCGCGCTCGAACAGATCGGAGAGGCCCTTGAGTCTTGGCGTCGATGGAGCCCGCCCAATAGCGGTCGATCTCGGGGTTGCCCCGCATCGGCGCGCTGCCTCCTTCCATGCTCGCAGTAGATTGACTGCATCACCACAGCAGACGCTGCCTGGCTGGTTGGTGTGGATTTCGAAGCGACTAGAAACCAATGGTTATGGGTCATAACGGCGAGTGCCGGATTGGAGCGAAAATCCAGTCAGTACTCGGTTGGGTTAAGCTAAAGATCAAGAAGTTGCACAAAGATCGTTGCGACTTGCGCGGCAACTTTGTACAACTCCATCATCTCCTATCCCCCTTGGGATGGAGGTGTTCTGCAAGCCCCCGGGCAACCCCCGGGGGCTTTTTTTGGAGATGCCCGCGGCGTGCAAGGCTGGCAGCGGCGGTCATCTCGCACTCAACTTTGCAAGCGAGCGCAGAACGACGCCGGAACGTGCAATGCCTGCAAGCTCGGCCTCGAGGGATCGTGTCCAAACGGCTTTGGTCGCGGTACAAATCCGGCCGCTCGCCGCATTGGGTCAAGACGAAGAACCCGGATGCGCCGACCGTCCGGCGCAAGCCCGAGGAGGAGCGGGAAAAACGGCGATGAAGAAGCGCCGCGTCTACACACTCGCGCAAGTCTTCAAGGCAAGTTGATGGAAGCGGCGACGCGATGCGCGAACTGGTCGAGGACCTGTGGCCGGAGCTCGCGCACAAGCTTCCGCCGAAGGCGCAGGCTCGGGCAAGTTGGATGGATCGAACAGGCGGTTACGTCGACGCTCCCGGTGCATCCGGCTTCAGATAGACGATGAGGCAACAACAACACATTCCAAGTCCGACGAGAGGATGCCTAAGCGCTACAATCGCGGCCAGGCCGAAAACGCACAAGGTCACGATTGATCGGATACGCATGATACGCCGCACGCGCGGCGACGCCTGATCAAGTGGCGTGCGGTCAATGCACTCCCAGATCAAGAAAATGTAGGTCAGGTTTACCAGGAAGAAGACCGCCGCGTAGAAGGCAACGGGCTGCGGCGCCAATTCGCTCACGGCCATCCAAGCGGTGGAGAGCGGAAGCAGCGACACCGAAAAGAGATGCGCGAAGTTTAACCACATCAGACGATAAGTCGTCTCGGTGGCATAGCGCAGTGGCGGCGATCGGCGGGCTCGCGCCGGCGAGCCGCGCGATCGCGTGCTGCACCCGCGCGAGAAAGCAACGCAGATCGCAACACTCCCTTGGTCAGGGAGAGGTCGTAAGTTCAATCCTTACCGGCAGCACCACGAAGTGCCCATTTGTTATTGAGCTTTTGCGCGGAGGCCACAGCGTCCGGGTGAGAACGCCGGAAGGGTCGAAGGCCCATCACCTGACGGGTACTTCAATGCGCGCGACTGTGACCTCAAATCTGGCTCCAGTTACTCAGCCCGGTCCAATGGCCCGCACGAAGCTCTGTCGAGCTACGCCCATCGATAAGTGCAGCGCGCGGCGGTCTCGCCCTTTAGTCCGGCCATTGCTGCAACGTAGGTCCGTTGCCGTAGCAGAGTCTGTATAGAAATGCTCACTTGGCCGCGCGGTCCTTGGCGCGAAAGAAAATCCTCATCGACGAAAGTTCAACTGCTGATCTCGCTAATGGCGCGATCGTTCCCATATCATTGTCACCGGCAGATAAATGCAAACCAGGACGCCGGAAGGCGGCAGACCAACTCTGGTCCCGCCTGCCCCAGAAAGGGCGTGTCAAAATGTTCACCGCGGAGCAATACCGAGCAAAAGCAGCCGAATTCAATGCATTCCTCGCCAACTCACCGCGTTCGCCCAACGAAACGAGTGAGTTTCGCAATCTAGCGCAGACCTACACGACGCTGGCCGAAAACGAGGAATGGATGGCAATTCATCTCGATAGGACGGTTCAACGCAGAAAGCCCGGCGACGACGGCGCCGTGCTTTCTGAGGTCGAAGAGCAAATCTTGAAGTGCCTGGGCGGTGCCGTGATCATGCGTTGGAATACGGTTCCCACGAAGCTCCAGAAGGAGCTTTTCGACTGCGCCAGTTCTATCGGCGATTTGCAGCAAGAAGCGCCCCTCAAGAGACAAATAGCTCGCTTCCTGCATGATCATAAGGATGAGCGCGCACCGCGGGTGCGCTGAATTGCGAGAGCCGTGAATATGAAAATTGGACAAGTCGCGCCGCTCATGGAGAGCGTGCCGCCGCGGCTCTATGGTGGAACCGAGCGTATCGTGTCGTACCTGACCGAAGAGTTGGTGCGGATGGGGCACGAGTGACCCTGTTCGCCAGCGGTGACTCCATCACCGGCGCGCAGCTCGTCGGCTGCGTTCCCACGGCGCTCCGGCTCGATGCCAATATCCACGATCCGATTCCCTACTACATGCTGATGCTTGACCGCGTGCGCGACCGCGCCGAGGATTTTGACATTCTGCACTTCCATATCGACCAGTTTCACTTCCCACTGTTCAAATCGATGGCCAACCGGACAGTCACGACGCTGCACGGCCGCCAGGACATCCCGGACCTCAAGCCGCTGTATCTAGGCTTCTCCAATATGCCGCTGGTCTCGATCTCGGGTGCACAGCGAGAGCCGGTGCCGAAAGCCAACTTCGTGGCAACCGTACATCATGGAATTCCTTCCGATTTATACGCGCCGATTTTCGCTCCTCGCGGGGGCTATGTTGCGTTCCTTGGGCGCATCTCGCCGGAAAAGCGGCCCGACCGCGCCATCCGGATCGCCCAGACCCTGGGCATTCCTCTCAAGATTGCGGCCAAGGTCGACCGCGCCGACGAAGCCTATTTCCGTCCGAGCAAATCGAGCCGATGTTGCAGCGGCCCGGCGTCGAGTTCATCGGGGAAATCAACGAGCGCGAGAAAGCGACGTTTCTCGGCGACGCCCGTGCCCTGCTGTTTCCGATCGACTGGCCGGAGCCCTTCGGCATCGTGATGATCGAAGCCATGGCTTGCGGCACCCCGGTGCTGGCCTTTCGCTGCGGCTCGGTGCCGGAAATCGTCGACAACGGGGTGACCGGCCAGATCGTCGACACGGAGGAGGAGGCAATAAGGAAGCTACCTCACGTCCTCTCGCTCGACCGGCGCGCCGTGCGCCGGCGCTTCGAGGAACGTTTCTCCGTCACCCGCATGGCGAAGGACTACGTTCAGGTCTATCGCTCCCTTATGAAGCGGCCTTTGCTGCTCCCGGACGCGGATCGGGACCTCAGCGTGGTGCGCCCGATCATGAAAGCAGAAGTGAACTGATTGGGGCTTCGTGTTGCCCCGTCGCCGGGCGTGATGCCTTCGTTGCTGGCCGTCAAGGGCACCGCCGGCTGCAGCCGGCGGACAGGCTACGGCGGATGACTTCGCCGAGGGGCCCGAGGCCACCGGCCCCATGTCGGGGTCTTCATCTCGAGCCAGTCCGGCGATCGGGCCGGAGCGGTAGATCGGCTGGCAGTGGGGCCATGAACTTCGAATGAGCAATTCTATACAGACTGCCACCGTTAATAGGCGCAGACTTGGTAAATAACTAAAGGGGGGCGTTGTCACGGAGGGTGGCGATGTCGAAGTCCAATCAGTTCCGGCAATATGCCGAGGAAGCGATGCGCTCGGCCGATCGATCCAAAATCCAAAAAGAAAAAGAATCCTTCATCGAGCTTGCCCGCACATGGACCGAAGCTGCGGTGCAGAGCGAACGCATTTTTGTCGTCAGCGGCAGTCCGCCTGAGCACAGGGCCACCTAAGCAGAAGGTCGAAAGAAAACGCGGTGCCTCCTCTCCAGCCTGACCGACCGTTGCCAGCGCCCATCTGGATCTGTCCCATCTGTGAAAAGCTCATGCGTATCGGGACAATCGAGGTCGTGAAAGGCGAGGAGCACACCAAGCTCGCCTGTCTCACATGCGGAACCGAGGTGACGCAAAGCAAGATGCTATTTGATTAGCGGTGATCCGCCGTGACCACACCATGACTGGCGAGGCGGTGGTTCGTACCCACTCCCCGATAAAGACCGTCTGGGGATGGTCGGCCAAACTCACCCGCTCGATTGTGCTCAAGGATGGCACCCGGCTTGTTACGCTCGCTGACGTGCGAAGGTTTATCCTGAAGCAGCCCGAGCATATCCAGGACCGCGGTTCTTGGCATCAAGCCGCTGAGCTGGTGATCCTCGCTGCGGAGCACGGCGGCAGCATCGATGCCGCAACCACTCAGGTGGAAGACGCGCTGTTTCTGGAAGCGCGGTACGCGCGTCGGTGGCAATGATGTGCGTCGGCGGGGACTGCTTAAAATGGCCCCTGCCCCCAGTCGTCCCACTTCAGCTCGGCGCAGGCCGTCATAGACCTCGCCTGAAAGGAGGCCCCCTTGGCCCAACATTCGAAAGAGCGCACTAAGGCCGAAGCCCAGTTCAAGCAGGCGCAGAAGCCACGGCCGGCCCCCCGGCCGACCACGGAAGGCGGACAGGCCACTGCGGATTACGTCGCCGAGGGTCATGCTGTACGCGCAAAGACCGCGCAGTTAAGGGAACTTCGGTTGGCCAAAGAGGCAGCCGACAATGTAACGAAAAAGGGTTCGTCCAGGTAAGGGCGCCTCCTATCGACCGCAGGAAGTCCTTGGTCGAGGAAGAGAGTCAAAGCCTCGTTTGATCCCAAAAAGTTTCTCGCCAAGGTGGGCGACGGAAAAGCGATATCCAACTATCGGAAGAATGAAGTTGTCTTCTCACAGGGAGAGGTCGCGGACGCGGTTTTTTACATCCAGCAGGGCAATGTCAAGCTCGTCGTCGTTTCCAAGCACGGCAAGGAA
Source organism: uncultured beta proteobacterium (assembly GCA_963774185.1). GTDB lineage: Bacteria > Pseudomonadota > Gammaproteobacteria > Burkholderiales > Burkholderiaceae_C > JAEUPI01. The sequence goes on along the minus strand of CAVZEK010000026.1, from coordinate 295 downwards.
GCAGTCGTCGCTATTCTAGGACCCCGCCACTTTTTTGGCGAAGGATGTCTGAATGGCCATCCACTGCGCATCGCGACAGCTCGGGCGGTCGATGCATGCGTGATTACCCGCTTGGAAAGGAAGACCATGATCGCCGCGATTCATAAAGAGCCGGGGTTTTCTGAATTGTTCATGTCGTATCTGTTGACGCGGAATAGTCGAATTGAAGAGGACTTGATCGATCAATTGTTCAATTCAAGCGAAAAGCGCCTCGCCCGAACTCCTCCTTCTCCTTGCAAATTTCGGCAAGGAAGGC
>CAVZEK010000025.1:0-60958 GCA_963774185.1 uncultured beta proteobacterium | reverse complement strand
CCTCAAGGTGCAACACCAGCGACCCGGCAAAGCCGGATCCGCGGTGTTCGCTGGAACACGCCCGCGGCTGCGCGAGGCATGATGCGAATGCGGAGGTCTTGATGGACATGGCCGTTGCCGACGAGGTGCTGAACCAGCACCTGATCGACCCCGAGATCTGCATTCGCTGCAACACCTGCGAGGCCACCTGCCCGACGGGTGCGGTGTCGCACGACTCGCGCAACTACGTGGTCGACGCCGACAAGTGCAACCTGTGCATGGCCTGCATCCCGCCATGCCCCACCGGCTCGATCGACAACTGGCGGCGCGTGCCGCGCATCCGCGCCTACTCGGTGGCCGAGCAATTGGGGTGGGACGTGTTGCCCGCCGAGTTGCCGGCCGAGCAGCTGCGCGACACTGGCGCGCCCGCTCCCCAAGCCGCACCCACGGCGCCGCCGGCCCCTCAGATGGAACCGGGCGAAACCGGGTTCTCCAGCGCCGACTGCAACGCCACGCTGCCGCCGTGGTCGGCGGCGCACGCCTACACCAACCTGTACGGACCCAAGAGTCCGACCACCGCCACGGTGGTGGGCAACTTCCGCGTCACCGAGGTCGGCCGCGAGTACGACACGCACCACATCATGCTCGACTTCGGCGCGATGCCGTTCCCGGTGCTCGAAGGCCAATCGATCGGCATCGTGCCGCCGGGCACCGATCCGCAAGGACGGCCGCACCATGCGCGCCAGTATTCGATCGCCAGCCCGCGCAACGGCGAGCGGCCCGGCTACAACAACCTGTCGCTCACCGTGAAGCGCGTGCTCGAAGACCATCAGGGCCGGCCGGTGCGCGGCGTGGCGAGCAACTACCTGTGCGACTTGAAGGTGGGCGACACGGTGCAGGTGATCGGGCCGTTCGGCACCAGCTTCCTGATGCCCAACCACCCGCGCTCGAATGTCGTGATGATCTGCACCGGCACCGGCAGCGCACCGATGCGCGCGATGACCGAGTGGCGCCGCCGCCTGCGCGCCTCGGGCAAGTTCGAGGGCGGCAAGCTGATGCTGTTCTTCGGTGCGCGCACCAAGGAAGAGCTGCCGTACTTCGGGCCGCTGCAAAGCCTGCCCAAGGACTTCATAGACATCCACCTCGCGTTCTCGCGCACGCAAGGCGCACCCAAGCGCTACGTGCAAGACCTGATGCGCGAGCGTGCGGCCGATCTCGGCGAGCTGCTGAAGGACGCCAACACGTGCCTGTACGTGTGCGGCCTCAAGGCGATGGAAGAGGGCGTTGTGCTGGCGCTGCGCGACGTCGCCCAGCAAGCCGGTCTGCACTGGGACACGCTGCGCGGCGCGCTGCAGCGCGAAGGCCGGCTGCACCTCGAGACGTACTGAGCCAAGCACAGCACGGCTCGCGCTATCCTGCCGCGGCGATGAGCGCAGCGCCGGGCCGCCCCAAGCAAGCGAGTGCCCCCTCGGGGGGCCGATGGTCGTACCCGACCGTCGCGGGGCACACATGACCACCACGCCGCCCCCGCAGCCACCCGATGACACCGTGCCCGCCAACGCGGCGCGGCGCAGCGGCAACGCATTGCCCGAAGGCACTCGCCTGGCGGAGTTCGAGATCGGCCGCGTCATCGGCGAGGGCGGCTTCGGCATCGTCTACCTTGCCTGAGACCAGTGCTCGCTGCGCGACGTCGCGATCAAGGAGTACATGCCGGCGCTCGCTGGCCGCGGCGCGCACGCCAACGCTGTGGTCGCTGCGCGCGCAAGGCTTCGCCGACACCTTCGCCACGGGACTCGAACGTTCCTCAGCGAAGCCCGGCTGCTGGCCAGCTTCGACCACCGGTCGCTGGTCAAGGTGCACCGGTTCTGGGAGGCAACGGGACCGCCTACATGGTGATGCAGTACTACTCCGGCCGGCACGCTGAAGGACGCGCTGGCCTGCACTGAGCCGCCGCCCGACGAGGGCTGGCTCGATGCGTCATCGAGTCCCTGCTCGACGTGCTCGACGTGATGCACGGCGAGGGCGCTGTACCACCGCGACATCGCGCCCGACAACATCCTGCTGCTCGACGACGGCACGCCGCTGCTGCTCGACTTCGGCGCGGCGCGGCGCGTGATCGGCGACAGCACGCACGCGTTGACGGCGTTCCTCAAGCCCGGCTACGCGCCGATCGAGCAGTACGCCGAGATGCCGTCGATGAAACAGGGCCCGTGGACCGATCTGTACGCGCTCGGTTCGGTGGTTCACTACGCGATCACCGGCCGCACGCCGCCGGAGTCGGTGGCGCGGCTGATCAACGACACGATGGTGCCGCTGGCGAAGGCTGCCGCAGGCCGCTACAGCGAGCGCTTTCTGCACGCGATCGACCACGCGCTCGCTGTGCGGCCCGACGATCGGCCGCACAGTGCCGCCGAGATGCGCACCGAGCTCGGTGTTGAAGAGCGGCGCTCACGCGCGCGCAAGTCCGGCCAGATTCCGACTGCGCCGATGCCGCTGGAGGGCACGGCGTCCGTGGCGAACGAGGTGACGGTGCCACCGCTCAGACAACCGCCGCTGCTCAAGCCGTTGCCGCCGTTGCAGCGCGTGGCGCCTGAGGCGGTGCCGCGCCAGACGTTGGCGCCTCGCGTTCAGTCGCAAGTGGTTGCTTGGCTGCTCGTGGCCGGGCTCGGATTGACTGCGGCCGCGGGCCTGGGTTGGTGGTGGCTGTCGGATCCTGGCGCGGGCGCGGCGCCGGCCGCGCAAGCGCGACAGCGCGCGCGAACACCCGATGCGGCCGCCGCGACCGACGAACGCAACACGGCGCTGCCTGCCGCGTCGGCAGCCGACGACGGCGCAGTGCCGCGCGCTCTCGGCACGACCGCGCCCGCACCGGCGCTTGAGACGGGGTCGACGTCGGCTGCGCCGTCTGCAGCGCCGGTGCCGCTGGGCCCTGCGGCGACCCCTGAGCCCGCTGCGCGCGAGCGGCCCCCGGCCACGGCGGTGTCGACGCGCCCGATCCCTAAAAAGAATTCGCCAAACCCGCGCTGCACGGACATCATTGCGCGGGTGTCGCTCGGCGAAGAGCTGAGTGCGCAAGACCATGCGACGCTGGAGAGGGAGTGCCGCAAATGAACATGCCGTCGATCGCGCGCCTGGTGCTGCAGTGGGGTGCGGTGGCCGGTGCGCTGGTGATGCTCGGCGGCGCCGGCTGCCAGAGCACCGGCCCCACGGTCATCAGCAACGAGTTGCCGTTCGACCAGGCCGTGATCGAGGCCACCGATGGGCTGGTGGCGCAAACGCAGAAGCTGCCCGCGTTCCTCGCCAAGGTCGAGGCCAAGGTCGCCAAGAAGGCGCTGATCATCGACCCGATGATCGATGCGTCTTCGGGCCAGCAGACGCGCGTCACCCGCCAGCTCGAGCAGAAGGTGTCCGACCGTTTGGGCAGCCAGCATCCACAGTTCGAAGTGCTGCCGTTCCAGGCTGCGAGCTTGGCGCGCGCGCAGTATCTGTTGACCGGCACGATGGTGCGCAGCGCCGGCGGTGCCGCCGGCGGCGCGCGCAAGCCGTTCCAGATCAATCTCGCGCTGGTGGAGCTGAGCACGCGCAGCGTGCTCGCGCAAGCCAGCGCGCTGGCGCGCGACGACGGACTCGACACCAGCCCGACCCCGTACTACCAGGACAGCCCGGTTCTGGTGAAGGACCAGGTGGTCGAGGGCTACATCCGCACCGCGCAGACGCCACCGGGCCAGGCGGCCGACGCCTACTACATCGAGCGCCTGAGCGCGGCGGTGTTGATCAACGACGGCACCAATGCCTACAACGCCAGCCAGTACCAGGATGCGCTGGGTCTGTACCGCAACGCACTGACCACCTCGGCGGGCGAGCAGCTGCGCGCGCTCAACGGTGTGTACCTCGCCAGTTGGAAGCTCGGGCCGCACCGCCGACGCCGAACAGGCCTTCGGCCGCGTGGTCGCGTTCGGCCTGAGCCAGCGCAACCTGGGCGTGAAGTTCCTGTTCAACCCGGGCAGCACCGAGTTCTGGTCGGACCCCAAAGTCAACGGGCCCTATGCGCTGTGGCTGCGCCAGATCGCGCGCCAGGCCAGCGCGGCGAAGGTGTGCATGAACGTGGTCGGCCACACCAGCCACACGGGCTCGGAACAGACCAACGACCGGCTGTCGCAAGCGCGCGCCGCCGTGATCAAGCAAAAGCTCGATGCCGATGCGCCCGATCTGGCCAGCCGCACGAAGGCCAGCGGCATGGGCTGGCGTGAGAACATCATCGGCACCGGCACCGACGACGTCAGCGACGCGCTCGACCGGCGCGTCGAGTTCAAGATCGTCAACTGCTGACTTGTTCGTCGTCGCGGATCACCGGGCGGCCCACAACATGCCGCGCTCGATGATCGTGCGCATCGACGGGTGGTCGAACTCGGCGGCCACGTGGCCGAGCGCGCTGTAGAACACGCGGCCGCTGCCGTGCCGCCGCTTCCACACCGCCGGCATCACCACGCCCTCAATCCACGGCGCGTGCTGGCCGCCGAAGGTCGTGGTCGCCAACACCTCATTGGACGGGTCGACGTGCATGTAGTACTGCTCGGAGCGGTAGTCGAAGTCGTCCAGCCCCTGCATCACCGGGTCGTCGCGGCGCGCGACGTTGACGCGGAAATCGATGATGCCGCCCGGGTGCGCGACCCACTGGCCGCCGGTGATGAACTGGTAGTCGACCGAATCGCGGAACGCATCGCACATGCCGCCGTGGAAGCCGGCCATGCCCACACCCGCGCGCACCGCGTCGCTCAGGTTCGTCGCCTCGGCCTTCTCGATCTTGGCCATCGTGAAGATCGGCACGATCAGGTCGAGGTTCTTCAGCGCCGGGTCGGCGAATGCCTGCGTGCTGGTCGCGAAGCGCGCCTCGAAGCCGTGCGGCTTCAGCAGCCCGGCGACGATGTGCGCGCAGGCCTCGGGCTCGTGGCCAGCCCAGCCACCCCAGACGATCAAGGCTTGTTTCATGGTGTCGTCTCCGGTGTTCAGTCGAGACCTGCGGGCGACAACGGCGCGGGCCGCGGCGGGCGGCTGGCGATGGCAACGTGGCGGCCGCTGTCGGACGAGACCTGGAAAGCCTCCATCACTTCGAGCACGTGCAGCGCAAGATCGCCCGAGCAGCGCTGCGGCCGCTCGTTGCGCAACGCGAGCGCGAAGTCGGCGACGCCGATGCCGCGGTAGTTGCCGTCGGCGTAGCCGTGCGCGATCGGCTGCGCCTGCCAGGCACCTTCACCAGCGCGCGTGAGCTCCACCGGGCCGCCGAAGTGGTTGGGGTCGGGCACCATCAGGCTGGCCTCGGTGCCGTACAGCTCGATCGGCGCGTGGCGGTGCTTGGGCACGTCGAAGCTGGTGGCCATCGAGATCACTGCGCCGTTTGCGAACTCGAGCGTGCCGGCGACATGTGTGGCCACCTCGACTTGAATCGTCCGACCCCGCAGCGGTTCGCTGGTGATCGTGCGCTGCGCGCGCGCGCGCGAGGTGATGCCGGCCACGCGCGCGACCGGCCCGATCAGGTTGACCAGCGCGGTGATGTAGTACGGGCCCATGTCGAGCATCGGCCCGCCGCCCGCGGCGTAGTAGAAGGCTGGCGCCGGGTGCCAGCGCTCGTGGCCCGGGCACATGAAGAAGGCCGTGCCGGCGACCGCGCGGCCGATCGCGCCGGCGTCGACGAGTTGCCGGCACGCCTGATGGCCGCCGCCGAGGAAAGTGTCGGGCGCGCAGCCCACGCGCAGGCCGCGGCGCGCTGCGGCGTCGATGAGGCGGCGCGCGTCGGCGACGTTCAAGCCCAACGGTTTTTCCGAGTGCACATGTTTGCCGGCGGCGATGGCCTGCAGTCCGACCTCGACATGGGCCGCAGGGATCGTCAGGTTGACGACGATCTCGATCGCATCGTCGCGCAGCAACTCGTCGACCGTGCAGGCGCGCAGGCCCAGCGGCGCGGCGGCGGCCCGCGCGGCCTCGGGCTTCAGGTCGGCCAGCGCACGGATCTCGAGAATGGGAAATCCCGCCATCGCCTTCAGGTAGGCGCCGCTGATATTGCCGCAGCCGATGATGCCGATGCCGACTTTGTTCATGAACTTCAGCCCTTCACCGAGCCCGTGGTCAGGCCCGCGACGATGTGCCGCTGCGCCGCGAAGAACATCACGATCGACCGGCAGGATGGTCAGCGTCACGAAGGCGAGCACCAGCTGCCAGTCGGTCGAATACTCGCCCTGGTAACGCCATGATGCCGAGCGGCCAGGGGTACATGCGCTCGCGGTTGAGCACCACCAGCGGCAGCAGGTAGCTGTTCCAGCTGTGCACGAAGACGATCACCGCCACCGTCGCGAGGATCGGCCGCGACAGCGGCAGCGTGACGTAGCGGAAGAAGCGAATGTAGCCGCAACCGTCGATCAGCGCGGCGTCGAGCAGCTCGCCCGGCAAGCTGGCGGAAGAAGTTGCGAAACAGCAGGATGCTCATCGCCAGCCCGAAGGCGACCTGCGGCAGCACCACGCCCCAGTAGGTGTCGAGCAGGCCGAGGTCGCGGATCTTGATGAACAGCGGCAGGATCGCCGTGGCCGCCGGGAACATCAGCCCGAGCAGCAGATAGTTGCAGAGAAAGCGTCGAGCCGAAGAACCTGCACGTGCGCGAACACGAAGGCGGCCATCGCCGCGGTCGCCAGCGTCAGCACCACGGTCAGGACGGCGATCACCAGCGAGTTGCCACAGCAGCTGCCAGTAGCGGGCCGCCGGCGAGGATCGACCAGTAGTTGCTCCATTCCCACTGCGCCGGCAGCCCGAACGGATTCGACCCGCAGGTCTCCCAGCGACTTGAAGCCGCCCAGGACGGTGGCCACGAGCGGAATCAGCACCAGCGCCGCGATCAGGAACAGCATCGCATAGCGCAGGACCGGCGTGATGACGACCGTGACGGCGCGTGTCGTAGCGTGGCGCGTGCTCAGTCATCGCGCGTCTTGCAGGCGCTTGTAGCCGAACGCGAAGCGCACGCAGATCACGAACAGCACCACGCCGACCGCGCTGCCGAAGCCGATCCGCATGCGCGTGACGCCGAAGTTGTAGAGGTACGTCACCATGGTCTGCGTGCTGTCCGACGGGCCCGCCCTTGGTGAGCGGCATGATCAGGTCGAACAGCTGGAACGAGCCCGAGCACCGCGAAGAACACCGACAGCCGGATCGTCGGGCCGAGCAGCGGCACGGTGACGCGCCAGAAGCATCTGCCGGCGGTGGCGCCGTCGATGTGCGCCGCTTCGTAGAGGTTCGGGTCGATCTGCTGCAGCCCGGCGATGTAGAGCATCATGTGGAAGCCGAAGTACTTCCAGACGATGACGACCAGGATCGCGGTACATCGCCCAGATCGCGATCGGCGAGCACGTGCGGCGGTGCGAACGCCGAAGGTCTCGACCAGATCTTGGCCAGCAGGCCGTAGTCGCCGTCGTAGACGAAGCGCCAGATCAGCCCGGCGGCGATCTCGGCCAGGACGTAGGGCAGGAAGAAGATCATCCGGAAGCCGTCACGGCGCCGCGGAGCGATCGGCCAGCAGCACCGCCAGGCCAGAGCGCGAGCGGCAGCTGGATCGCGAGCGACACGACGATGATCAGCAGGTTGTTGATGAGCGCGGTGCGGAAGTCGCGCGGTTCTCGAGCAGCAGCGCGATAGTTGCGTCAGGCCGACGAACGTCGCTCGGCGCGCCGTAGCCGTTCCAGTTGTAGAAGCTGTACCAGGCCGGCCTCGCCCATCGGCAGCGCGACGAAGCAGTGTGAAGAGGAGCAGCGCCGGCGGCAGGAACAGCAGCACCACCGCCGCCCGCTCGCCGATCGGCGGCCCGGGCTCCTCGAGCCGACGCCACCAGCCCGCGAGCCCGCGTGCGCGCGGCGACAGGGTGGCAGCGGAGCTGGGCACGCGGCGCCGGCGCGGCAGCGGCGGTCAGTTGGCCAGCTGCCAGGCCTGCTGGACCTTGTTGGCCGCGTCGACGGGCGTCATCCGCCCGGCGGCGATGTCGGCCGAAACGTCGTTGACCACGGCGCCCACCGAAGGCCCGAGCATCTGGTCGTAGAAGATCTGGTGGTACTTCGAGCGGCCCGAGGTTCTCGGCGATGCGGCGCAGCAGCGGCCGTTTGGCAGGCATTCTGGTGGCGCCGTTCACCACCGGGATGTAGAAGCCGCGCGCGGCCGCCTCGCGCTGAGCTCTGGGCGTCGAGAAGAACTTCAGGAACTCGACGGCCTCCTTCGGCGAGCCCTTGGTCACCAGCCAGCCGTTGAGGCCGCCGAGCGTGTCGGAGGCGCGCCCTTGCCGCCAGGCACGCGTCGGGAACGGGAACCAGCCGAGCTTGTCGTCCGGGATGCCGTTCTTGTCGGCCGCGTTCGCCGCATGCTGTTGAGCATGAAGTTGCCCTGCAGCATCCATCGCCCCCTTGCCGTCGCCGAACTGGCCCGACGACTGCGGAAAGGTCACGCCGAGGAAGCCGGGCTGGAACGGCTTCGAGGTCGGCCAGCTGCCTGAACATGCTCGCCGGCCTTGACGAATGGCGCTGCGGCGAAGCCCTCGCCCTCGCCGCGCAGCGCGGCGTCGAACGCCGGCTTGCCGCCGTTGCGCATGGCCAGGTAGCGTCCAGTAGAAATGGATCGGCCACTTGTCGGCGCCGCCGACGACGATCGGCGTGATGCCGGCCGCCTTCAGCTTCTTCACCGCTGCCAGCAGATCGTCCCATGTCTTGATCGCGTTGCGCGTCGACGCCGGCCTTCGCGAACAGATCCTTGTTGTAGAAGAAGCCGACCTGCGAGATCAGCATCGGCACGCCGTAGATCTTGCCGTCGAGCGTGTAGACGCTCAGCGCCGCGGGGTTGAAACGTTCGCGCCACCCGCTGTTCACCGGCGCGGTGATGTCCTCGATCACGCCGGCCTTGACCTGCTCGCGCAGCACACCGCCGGCCCAGCTGTAGATGATGTTAGGCCGATCGGGCGACTGCAGCAGCGTCGTCAGCTTCTTCTTGTACGACTCGTTCTCGAGGTACTGCATCTCGACCGTCGTGCCCGGATTGGCCGCCTCGAAGCGCTTGGCGACGTCGGCGTAGAACGCGGCGACATCGGGGTTCTGCTCGATGTGCAGCCAGCGCACCGTGGCAGCCTCGGCCGAAACCGCGAGCATCGAGCACAGCGCCGCGGCGGCGACCAGCAGCTTCGTACGCTTCATCGAAGCCTCACTTTGTTTGACGGTCGAATCAATCGTTGCATAGGCGCGCCACGACCGTCATTGGGGAATCCACCCTCGACCCGCACCAGGCGGCGCTGCACACGTCGCTGCGCCGGCGAGCTGCTAGTGCAGCTTGACGCGAGGCGCGGTGCGCCGGGTCAGCAATCGCGACGCGGTGCCGAGCGTGGTGCGCCACCAGCCGTGCACCGCGAGCTGGTGCAGCTTGTACAGCGACAGGTACATCGCGCGCGCGAACAGGCCCTCGACCCACAGGTTGCCACCCACCAGTGAGCCCATCAGGTTGCCCACTGTCGAATGCTGGCCCAGCGACACCAGCGAGCCGAAGTCGCGATAGCGCCAGGGCTTGAGCGTTTGCCCTCTCAAGTGCCGCGGCAGTTGCGCCGCCAGGTGTGACGCCTGCTGGTGCGCAGCCTGCGCGCGCGGCGGCACATTGCCGGTGTGGCCGAGCCACGGCGTGGCGGCGCAGTCGCCGATGGCGAACACCGCGTCGTCGCGCGTGGTCTGCAGCGTCGGGCGCACCACGAGTTGATTCAGCGCGTTGGACTCCAGGCCGTCGAGCTCGCGCAGCCACTGAGGGGCTTTCACACCGGCCGCCCACACCACCAGCTGCGCCGGCACGAACACGCCGCCGGCCAGCTCCACGCCGTCGGCACGCACCGCGCTCACCTTGGTGCCGCAGCGCAGTTGGATGCCCAGGCTCTTGAGCAATTCGGCCGCGGCGTTGGCAATGCGCTCGGGCAGCGCTGGCAGGATGCGCGGGCCGGCTTCGATCAAATGGATCTGGATGTCGCGCTCGGGATCGATCTGGTCCAGCCCGTAGGTCACCAGCAGGCGAAACGCCTTGCGCAACTCGGCCGCCAATTCCACACCAGTGGCGCCGGCACCGACGATGGCCACCGCCACCTGGTGCGGCCCTGCCGCCGTGCCTTGCACGTGGGCGCGGATGCAGGCGTTGACCATGCGCACGTGAAAACGCTCGGCCTCCTCGGGCGTCTCGAGCGCGATCGCGTGTTCATGCACACCGGGCGTGCCGAAGTCGTTGGTGTGGCTGCCGGTGGCGAGCACCAGGGTGTCGTAGCCGCGCGTGTAGGGCGGCGTGATCGGCGTGCCTTCGTCGTCGAGCACCGGCGCCACGTGCACCTCGCGGCGGGCCCGATCGAGCCCCGTCATCTCACCGAGCCGATAGCGGAACCCGTTCCAGTGCGACTGCGCGAGGTAGTCGATCGCGTGATCGTGGATGTCGATGCTGCCCGCGGCGATCTCGTGCAGATGTGGCTTCCAGAAATGGGTGCGTGCCTTCTCGATCAGCGTGACGTGCGCGCGGCCGCGCCTACCCAGGCGGTTGCCCAGCCGCGTCACCAGTTCGAGCCCACCGGCGCCGCCGCCGACCACCACGATGCGATGCAGGCCGTTGGCGGTGTGATCCATGGCACGTTTTCCAGAACGAGTCGTTTCGCGCATTGTGGTGCCACGGTACGCGCCCACCCCCAGCGCAGCCGGCCGCGGCACCGGCCTCGCGGCACTCGAATCACCGGCACAACACCTGAAGATCCGGTGTCGGGCTTGGCGAACCAGTTCACGCTCCGGCCGCTTCGAAAAAGCGCCATGTTGGTGTTCACTCGTAGCATGGCCCCTGGCCTGCATTGGAGCAGGCACGGGGGAATGCCATGGGTTTGACGAGACGACGTCTGTGCGAAGGCGTCTTGGTGGCCGCGGCCCAGCCGACGCTGACGCTGGCCGCCGACGGCGACATCGTGGTCGGCCAGATCGGACCATTCACCGGCATCCCGGTGCCCGATGCGCTGCAACTCAATCAGGGCATCAAGGCCTGCTTCGTGCAGATCAACGAGCGTGGCGGCATCGGCGGGCGCAAGGTTGCTTTCTTCGACGTCGACGACACCTATTCGGCCGACGGCTTCGCCAAGGCCTTCGGCCAGGCGATGCAGCGCAAACCCGTGGCTCTGCTCGACCCGGTGGGCTCGGCGGCGCTCAAGCGCATGCTCGACGACAAGATGCTCGACCAGTCCGACGTGATCGTGCTCAACGCCATCCCAGGCGCCGAGGCGCTGCGCAACCCGGGGCATCCGAAGCTGTTTCACATCCGCGCCGGCGACCGCCAGCAGATCGAGAAGATCGTCGCGCACGCGGTGACGCTGGGCGTCAGCGAACTCGCGGTGCTGTACCACAACATCGTGATCGGCACCTCGGGCTTGTCGATGACGCAGGCGGCGGCCGCAGCCAGCGGCAAGCTGAAGATCGTGCCGTTCGAGGCCACCGCCGAGATCCCCAGCCTGGCCGCCGCGGCCAAGAACGTGGTCAATTCCGGCGCCAAGGCGGTGCTGGTGGTCGGCGCGCCGCGCTTCATGGCCGATGGCATCGCGCAACTGCGTGCGGCCGGTGCCGCCAGCCAGTTCGTGTTCGCGCTGTCGTATGTGCCGGCCGGTCTGGTGGCCAAGGTGGCGGGCACGGCCTCGCGCGGCGTGGCGCTGGCGCAGACCTATCCCAACCCGATGGGCATCTCGTCACCACTGCAGCGCGAGTTTCAGGCGGCGATGAAGCAATCGTTCCCCGAGGTCACCGGCTACACCTCGTTCCACCTCGAGGGCTACATCAGCGCCCGCGTGTTCGCCGAAGCGGCTCGCCGCAGCAAGGACGTGACACCCGAGAGCGTGGCCAAGTCGCTGCGCGCGATGGGCGAGTACGACATGGGGGGCTTTCGCGTCAACTTCGCGCGCAACAACACCGGTAGCGGCTTTGTCGACATCGGCGTGGTCAACGCCGATGGCCGGTTGATCTACTGACGTCGTTCAGGTCACGCGGCCAAACCACCACAGGCTCAAGCCTGCAGCCGCGACGGCGAGCAGCGCACCGAGCGCTGCGAACATCGCGGTGATTTCGGTTTCGCGCTTTTCCACCACCAGCTTGCTCGACAGGCCCTCGTACACTTTCTTCAGGTCTTCGGAAGTGCCGGCGAAGAAGTATTCGCCGCGTGTCAGCAGCGCCACTTGCTTGAGAGTCTCCTCGTCGAGCCGCACGCGCATGCTCCAGCCCTCGAAGCCGATGATCTCGCCTTCCTTGGTGCCCATGCCCACGGTGTAGATGCGCACGCCGCGATCGGCGGCGAGTTTGGCCATCTCCAGGGTGTCGGGGCCGGTGGTGCGTTGCCCATCGGTCAGCAGGATGATCGCCGCTGACGCATAGGAGCCGGGCTCCACTGGCTTGAACGCGGGTTTGTCGTCCTTCTTGTTGCTGAACCCAGGCGGCATCGGTTTGGCGCCGGTGATCTGCGACAGGTCGTATCCCGCGTCGGGGAACAGCGTGGCCAGCGACAGCACGATGCCCGAGCCGATGGCGGTGGCGCGCTGCAGCTGGAAGCGGTCGATCGCCGCGACCACGTCCTCGCGGCTCAACGTGGGGGCCTGCACCACAGCGGCAGTGCCGGCGAACGACACCACGCCCACGCGCACCGAGTTCGGCAGATCGTTGACGAAGTTCTTGGCGGCCTCCTGCGAGGCCACGAGGCGGCTGGGCTTGATGTCGGTCGCGCGCATGCTGCCCGACACGTCCATCGCCAGGATGATGGTTTCCTGCTGCGACGGCAGCTTGATCACCGCAGTGGGCCGCGACACCGCGACCATCAACACCAACAGCGCCAAGCCCAGCAACGAGGGCGGCAGATGGCGGCGCCAACCCGGGCCCTTGCCGAGTGCCTGCTTGACCAGCGCGACGCTGGCAAAGCGCACCGTGCTTTTCTTGCGCCGGTGCAGCAACCACAGGTATAGCAACACCAACAGCGGCGCCAGCAGCGCAGCGGCCCACAGCGCCTCAGGCCACAGGAACTTCATGATGCGATTCTCGCGCGATCGGGGTTGCCGCGCCGCGCAGATGTGCCGGCATGTGCGCGCCGCTGCGCTGGCGCGCGCGCTGGCGGCGCAAGGCGACGAAGCGCAGCAGCGAGTCGAGCAGGTCGTCGTGGGTGGCCAGCTCGAGCGTGTCGACCTGCGCCTGTCCGAGCGCCGCGCGCAAGTCGGCTTCGTGCTGCGCGGTCAGCGCCTCGAAACGTTGACGAAACGCCGGGTCGTTTGTGTCGATGAACAGTTGCTCGCCGCTCTCGGCGTCTTCGAGGGTGACCAGGCCGACGTCGGGCAGCTTCAGCTCGAGCGGGTCGTACAGCCGCACGGCCAGCACCTCGTGACGGCGCGCCAGCCGGCCCAGCGCCTCTTCCCAGCCCGGTGTGCTGATGAAGTCGGACACCACGAACACCATCGAGCGGCGGCGGATCAGCGTGTCGGCCGATTTCAGCAGATCGGCCAGCACCGTCTGACGTGGCGGCGGCGGCGCGCCGCGGCGCGAGCGGCGCGGGGCCGGAGCGGTGGGGCGCTTGCGCATGCGCTGGATTAATTCGAGTACGTGGTTGCGGCTGGCGCGCGGCGGCAACATGCCGTCGACGCGATGGCTGTACAGCAGCGCACCGACGCGGTTGCCGTGGCGCGTGAGCAGCCGCGCCAGCACCGCGACGAAGCCTTCGGACACCGACAGCTTGGTGCGCTCGTTGGAGCCGAAGTCGACCGACCCCGACAGGTCGAGCAAGAACCACGCGGTGAGTTCGCGGTCTTCGGTGAACTGCCGCACGTGCGTCTCGAGCAGCCGCGCGGTGACGTTCCAGTCGATGTGGCGCACGTCGTCGCCATGTTGATACACCCGCAGATCGGCCAGGTCGAGCCCGGCGCCGCGCCACAGCGTGCGGTAGTCGCCTTGCAGCAGGCCGTCGAGGCGGCGGATCACCGTCCACTCCAGCTGGCGCAGCAGCTGGTCGGGCGTGGCGACGGTCGCGGCCAGCTCAGCCATGGGTGCCGGTCTGTTCCGGATGCTGCAGCGGCTTGTCGGGCACCGGCACCCTGGCCATCACGCGCGCGACGATGGCGTCGGCGTCCAGGCCTTCGGCCAAGGCCTCGTACGACAGCACCAGGCGATGGCGCAGGGTGTCCACTGCCAGATCGGTCAGGTCTTCGGGTAGCACGTAGTTGCGGCCGCGCAGGAACGCAAGGGCGCGCGCGCCCTCGACCATCGAGATGCTGGCGCGCGGGCTGGCGCCGTAGCTCAGGTACTTGGCGACGTCGGCGACGCCGGCCTGGTCGGGGCGCCGCGTGGCGCCGACCACGCGCACGGCGTACTGGATCAGGCTGGGGTCGACGTAGACCTTGCGGCATTCCTGCTGCAACTCGGCGAGCTGGCCGGTCGACGCCACCGCCGACACCACGGTCGGCGCGCCGATCACGCGCTCGACGATCACGAACTCCTCGTCGTCGCTCGGATAGTCGACCAGCACCTTCATCATGAAGCGGTCGACCTGCGCCTCGGGCAGCGCGTAGGTGCCTTCGGTCTCGATCGGGTTTTGTGTGGCCATCACCACGAAGGGCGAAGGCACCTTGTGCGACTCGCCGGCGATCGTGACCTGGCGCTCCTGCATCACCTCGAGCAGCGCGCTCTGCACCTTGGCCGGGGCGCGGTTGATCTCGTCGGCCAGCAGCAGGTTGGCGAACACCGGCCCGAGCGAGGTGCTGAACTCGCCGGTCTTCTGGTTGTAGATGCGCGTGCCCACCAGGTCGGCGGGCACCAGGTCGGGTGTGAACTGGATGCGCCTGAAACTGCCGCGAATCACCGCCGCGAGCGTCTTGACGGTGAGCGTCTTCGCTAAGCCGGGCACGCCCTCGACCAGCAGGTGGCCCTGCGCCAGCAGCGCGACCATCACACGCTCGAGGAAGCGGTCTTGCCCGACCACGACGCGCTTGACCTCGTAGAGCATGCGTTCCATCAAGCTGGCAGATTCGGCGTTGGGGCTAGGCGTCATGGGCACTTGTGCGTTGGGCAGGTTGAAGGTCAGAAGGGCGGCAATCCGGCCGCGTTGGCGGCGTTCTCGATCGGCACCGCAAACCCGATGCCGATGAAGGTGCGGGCTTCGGTGGGGTTCATGATCGCGGTGACGATGCCCACCACGTGGCCGTCCATCGTCACCAGCGGACCGCCGGAGTTGCCGGGGTTGGCCGCGGCGTCGAACTGGATCAAGTTGGTCAGGATGCGCTTGCCCTCGGGTGAGCGGAACTCGCGCTTCAGGCCCGACACCACGCCTTGCGATGCGGACGGGCCGATGCCGAACGGATGGCCGATGGCGATCACCTCGTCGCCGGGCCGCAGGTCGCCGGTCGAGCGCATCGTGGCCGCCTCGAGCTCGTCGGGCCGCGACGCAGCCTGCAACACCGCCAGGTCGTTCTCGGGCTGCACGTTGATCAGCGTGGCCTCGGATACCAGCCCGTTGGTGTAGGTGACCTTGATCCGCGCGGCGCCATGCACCACGTGCAGGTTGGTCAGGATGATGCCCTTGTCGACGATCACGACGCCGGTGCCGACGCTCTTCTTCTCTTCGCCTTCCTTGGGGTCGGGGCGATCGGTCGGGTACTCGCCGACCACGCGCACCACGGAGTCGATGACGGCCTCGTACGCGTTTGCCGCGGCCGATTGCAACGGTTCCTTCTTGATGGCCTCGCGCATGGCCGAGTCGATCTGCTCGAAAGTCGGCACACGCGGCTCGTGGTGTGTCCAGGCCGGCCAGCCTGCCACCAAGGCCAGCAGCAGCGCCAGCGTGCCCCAGGCCCAGCGCTCACGGCGGCGCAGCGTTGCGCCCACACGCGCGGTCGCGCGCGACCACGAGCTCGGCGCCTCGTCGAACTCGGCGTCCGGCTCGGTGCCGGGGTACCGGCTGGTGCTCGGTGTGCGCAGCGCCGGGGCGCGTGTTCGTTCAGGGGCCCGGCTGTACAGAGGCACGCGCTTCATCGTCGACTGCTCCTGCAGCGCGCGTTGCGTGGCGTTGCGCTGCGAGCCGCCAAGGTACCACGGAGCGCGCCGCCGTGCATGCTCCGACGCGCAGCTGCTAGGGCCGGCTGGCGAAGTACTCGTCGTAGCGGTGCACGAAGTCCTTGCCGGACAGTGGCAAATGGCAGGCGCGGCAGGTGTTGGTGTCCTCGGGTGCTTTTTGCCCGCTCGGCAGCCACGCGGCGTAGACCCAGTTGCCGTTGCGCAGCGGCTCGATCGCGTCGGCACCCCAGCCGGCGTTCTTGCCCATCACGAACACGCGCAGCAAGTCACCTTTGACCAGTTTGCCGTCGGCACCGGTTTCCAGCGTGCCGTCGGCGCGCGCGCGTGCGGCGTAGTTTTCCATCACGAACATCGTGCCGTTGCCGAACCCGCCTGCGGCCGTGGCGTTGCGCGCTACCGGATTCATGTAGATTTCCCGCACCTGCTTGGCGTCGGGTCGCTGCACGGCCGACAAGAACTTCGGCCATGTCTTGTAGTCGCTCGGCACCATCAGTTCGCCGTCCTTGACGGGGGCCGGTGGTGTGGTGGCACAGGCCCACAAAAATCCCGCTGCAACAATGGCGGCCGCTGCGGCCGGGTGGCGAATGCGCATCATCTGCTCCCTGTGTTAGGCCTTGTTCGCGGCTGCGATGATACGCAGCACGCCCGTGTACGTGAACGCCAACGGCGAGATTGCCCGGGTCACCCCGATGTCGTGGATCGACACCCACTGTCACCTTGATGCCACCGAGTTCGACGCCGACCGCGATGCAGTGTGGCAACGCGCGCTCGCCGCCGGGGTGGTGATCGGCGTGCTGCCGGCGGTGAAGGCGGCGCACTTCGAGCGCGTGCGTGACCTCGCGCACAGGCACGGGCTGGCGTATGCGCTGGGCATCCACCCACTGTGCATCGGCGAGGCAGCCGACGAAGACCTCGAGGTGTTGCGTGACGCGCTGGCGCGTCACGCGGGCGACAAGCACTTGGTCGCGGTGGGCGAGATCGGGCTCGATTGGTTCGTGCCGGGGCTCGACCGCGACAAGCAGGAGCGCTTCTACGTCGCGCAGTTGAAGCTCGCGCGCGATGCCGGGCTGCCGGCGATATTGCATGTGCGCCGATCGGCCGATGGCCTGCTGGCCGGATTGCGGCGCATCGATGTGGCCGGCGGCATTGCCCACGCGTTCAACGGCAGTGCGCAGCAGGCTCAGGCCTTCGTCGAGCGCGGCTGGCGGCTCGGCTTTGGCGGCGCGATGACGTTCGAGCGCGCGCGCCAGATTCGTGAATTGGCGGCCACGCTGCCCGACACCGTACCGGTGCTGGAGACCGACGCGCCCGACATTCCGCCGCATTGGTTGTATCGCAGTGCCGAGCAGCGCGCGCGCGGCGAGGTCGCGCGCAACGAGCCCGCCGAGCTGCCGCGCATCGCGCAGACGCTGGCGCAGTTGCGCGGCTGGAGCCTCGAGCAAACGGCTGCGCGCACCGCGGCGAACGCGTGCGTCGCGTTGCCGCGGCTGCAGGCCTTGATGGAGCCGGGTTGACCACGCGTGCAGCGCCGGCGACACCCCTGCTGCGCGGGTTGGCCCCGGTGGTGACGGCCGACACGCGGCTGCTGGTGCTCGGCAGCTTTCCGAGCGCCGCATCGCTGGCCGCGGCGCAGTACTACGCGCACCCGCGCAACCAGCTCTGGGTGATCCTGTCGGCGCTGTGGGGCGTCGAGCTGCGCGCACTGCCGTACGCCTCCCGCCTGGCCGAAATGCGCCGCCGCGGCATGGGGCTGTGGGATGTCTACGCCAGCTGCCGGCGCGAAGGCAGCCTCGACAGCGCCATCGAAGAGGCCGCGGCCGAATGACCTGGCGGCGCTGGTGGCCACGCTGCCTGCCTTGCGCGCGATCGCTCACAACGGTGGCGAGTCGGCGCGTGCGATGAAATGGACCCGTGGCCTGGCCAGCGAGGTCGTGCGGCTGCCTTCGAGCAGCCCGGCCAACGCCAGCTGGTCGTTGGCGCGCAAGGTGGACGCCTGGCGCGCGGTGTTCTCCCGGCACGGACTGTGTGCATGACCGTTCCACGCGACGCCGGGCTGCCCGAGGCCACGATCTCCGAAATGGACGGCGTGCGCTACCTTCACCTGGACACGCCGTGGGTGCAGGGCGCGATGCAGATCAAGCGGCCCCGCGTGGTGGTGTTGGAGTACGTGCAGCGCATGCTGGCGTGGATGCTGTGGCGCCCGCAGGAGGCGCTGGGACTCGGGCATGCGGTGCAGCTGGGCCTCGGCGCCGCGGCCATCACACGCTTCACGCACCGCACGCTGCACATGCGCACCACCGCAGTCGAATTGAACCCGGCGGTGATCGCGGCCTGCCGTCGCTGGTTTCGGCTGGGCGCCGACGACGCGCGGCTGTCGGTGGTGCAAGCCGATGCGGCATCGTGGCTGTGCAGCGCCGACGCGCCGCGCGGCGAAGTGAGCGCGCTGTGTGTCGATCTGTACGACCACGAGGCCGCGGCGCCGGTGCTCGACGACGAGGGCTTCTACGCCGATTGCCGCGCGCTGTTGTGCGAGGGCGGCGTGATGAGCGTCAACCTGTTCGGCCGTCAGGCCAGCTTCGAACGCTCGATGGCGCACATCGCGGCGGCCTTCGGCACCGACCGCCTGTGGCACCTCAAGCCGACCCGCGAAGGCAACACGATTGCGGTAGCAACACACGCGGCCGTCGTTCCAGATCGTCACATCTGGCTGGCGCGGGCGGATAACATCGAGTCCCGCTACGGGTTGCCGGCGCGCAAATGGTTGCGCCTGGTGCGGCCGTGGCAGCCAGAACCCGCCAAGACTGCATGAGTCCCACCGCGACCAAACCTCGCAGCGTTGTGCGTGCCGCGGCCGTGCGCGGCAAGCTCGACTGGCGCGCCTTGCTGGGCTGGCTGCGCGAAGACGGCTGGATCGGCGGCGAAGACGTGCAGGCGGTGATCAAGCGCTTCGGCGGTGCCGACTCGAGCCAACATCCGCTGGTGCGTCTGGGCAGTGCCGGCCTCAAACGCGCCGGCACGCAGACCGCGCTCGACACCGAAGTGCTGACGCAATGGCTGGCGCAGCGCTTCAACCTGACCTACCTGCGCATCGACCCGCTGAAGGTCGACGTCGGCCGCGTCGCCGACGTGATGAGCGTGCACTACGCCGAGGTGCGGCACGTGCTGCCGGTGAAGGTGGGCGCCACCGAGGTGACGATCGCCACCGCCGAGCCGTTCGACAACGCCTGGGTGCCCGAGATCGAGGCGCACACGCGCAAGACGATCCGCCTGGTGTTGGCCAACCCGCTGGACGTCGCGCGCTACACGACCGAGTTCTTCTCTCTGGCCAAGTCGGTGCGGGCGGCGCAAAAGACCGGCGAGAACTCGGCCGCTGCCAATTTCGAGCAGCTGGTCGAGCTGGGCAAGACCAACAAGCAGCTCGACGCCAACGACGCCGGCGTGGTGCAGGTGGTCGACTGGCTGTGGCAATACGCGTTCGACCAGCGCGCCAGCGACATCCACCTCGAGCCGCGGCGCGACATGGGCGCTGATCCGCTTTCGCATCGACGGCGTCTTGCACACCGTCTACCAAGTGCCGATGACGGTGATGAGCGCGATGACCGCGCGCATCAAGCTGCTCGGTCGCATGGACGTGATCGAGAAGCGCCGCCCGCTGGACGGCCGCATCAAGACCAAGCGGCCCGACGGCGTGGCCGGCGCCGGCGCCGAGGTCGAGATGCGGCTGTCGACCATCCCCACCGCCTTCGGCGAGAAGATGGTGATGCGCATCTTCGATCCCGACACCACGGTCAAGACGGTCGAGGCGCTGGGCTTCTCGGCGCACGACGGCGAGCGCTGGAACCAGCTGATCAGCCAGACCCACGGCATCATCCTCGTCACCGGCCCCACCGGCAGCGGCAAGACCACCACGCTGTACTCCACGCTGAAGACAGCTGGCCACCGACGAGGTCAACGTCTGCACGATCGAAGACCCGATCGAGATGATCGAGCCGGCGTTCAACCAGACGCAGGTGCACAGCGCCATCGACATGGGTTTCGCCGAAGGCCTGCGCGCGCTGATGCGGCAGGACCCCGACATCATCATGGTCGGCGAAATCCGCGATCTGGCCACCGCCGAGATGGCGATCCAGGCCGCGCTCACCGGCCACCTGGTGTTCAGCACCTTGCACACCAACGACGCCGCCTCGGCGATCACGCGGCTGGCCGATCTGGGGGTGCCGCCGTATCTCGATCAGCGCCACCGTGATCGGCGTGCTGGCGCAGCGGTTGGCGCGCACGCTGTGCCCGTCGTGCAAGCAGCCCGACAGCGAGGCGTCGCGCGACATGCTGATCGAGGTCGCCAAGCCGTGGCGGCTGACCGGTGACATGCGCCTGTACAAGCCGGTGGGTTGCCTGGAGTGCCGCCACACCGGCTACCGCAAGCGCGTCGGCCTGTACGAGCTGATGCTGCTCACGCCGGCCGCGCGCGAGCACGTGCACCCGACCTTCGACATCACCGCGTTGCGCCAACAGGGCTTGCGCGACGGCATGCGCCCGTTGCGGCTGGCCGGCACGATGAAGATTGCCGAGGGCGTGACCACCATCGACGAGGTGCTGCGCGCAACGCCCAGCTGGTCGGAAAACTAAGCTCCTGTTCAGTTTCGCCTGCCCTAATCGATTGCAAAGGCCGCTCGGCCAACTGCACAAGGCCGCGCTCGGCCGGCGAAGGGGCTCCGGTGAAGATCAAGAGCCAGAAAGATTTCTGGTCGGGGCTGATGTTCGTGGCCACTGGCCTGGGGTTTGCGTGGGGAGCGCAGTACTACAGCTTCGGCTCTTCGGCGCGGCCGGGGCCGGGGTACTTTCCGTTCGGACTGGGCGTGCTGCTCGCCCTGCTGGGCTCTTTCGTGCTGTTCGAGGCGCTGACCATCGAAACCGAAGACGGCCGGCCGATCGGCCGCTGGGCGTGGAAGCCCCTGATCACCATCTGCCTGTCGATCGGCGTGTTCGGCTGGCTGCTGCCGCACCTTGGCATGGCGGTCGCACTGCCGGTGCTGGTGATCGTGTGCAGCCTGGCCGGCGACGAGTTCAAGTGGAAGGACGTGATCATCAACAGCATCGTGCTGACGGTGGGCTCGTGGGTGATCTTCATCTGGGGCTTGAAGCTCGTGATACCGATGTGGCCCAGCTTCGTCGGCGGCGCCTGAGGACGAAGCGATGGACCTGATGCACAACCTCGCTCTCGGCTTCGGCGTCGCGCTGAGCGTCCAGAACGTGCTCTACGCCTTCTTCGGCGCGGTGCTCGGCACCTTGATCGGCGTGTTGCCGGGCCTGGGGCCGGTGGCGACGATCGCGATGTTGCTGCCCAGCATCTATTCGCTCGACGCGACGCCGGCGCTGATCATGCTGGCCGGCATCTACTACGGTGCGCAGTACGGCGGCTCGACGACGTCGATCCTGATCAACGTGCCGGGCGAGTCGAGTTCGGTCGTCACCTGCATCGACGGCTACCAGATGGCGCGCAAGGGCCGCGCCGGCCCGGCGCTGGCGGCCGCGGGCATCGGCTCGTTCTTCGCCGGCTGCGTGGGCACGGTGATCATCGCGGCGTTCGCGCCGCCGCTGACCGAACTGGCGTTCAAGTTCGGCCCGGCTGAATATTTCTCTCTGATGGTGCTCGGCCTCATCGGCGCGGTGGTGCTCGCTTCGGGCTCGCTGATCAAGGCGATCTCGATGATCCTGCTGGGCCTGCTGCTGGGCCAGGTGAACACCGACGTCATCTCCGGCGTGCCGCGCTACAGCTTCGACGTGCCCGAACTCACCGACGGCATCGGTTTCGTCGGCATCGCGATGGGGGTGTTCGGCTTCGGCGAGATCATCGCCAACCTCGGCATGCCGGCCGAACATCGCGAGGTGTTCACCAAGGATGTGCGCGGCCTGTGGCCGACGTTGCAGGATTTCAAGGACGCATTTCCCGCCATGGTGCGCGGCACCGCGCTCGGATCGATTCTCGGCGTGTTGCCCGGCGGCGGTGCGCTGCTGGCGTCGTTCGCGTCGTACACGCTGGAGAAAAAGACACCGATGAAGCCCGGCGAGGTGCCTTTCGGCCAGGGCAACATCCGCGGCGTGGCGGGCCCGGAGTCGGCCAACAACGCCGGCGCGCAGACCTCGTTCATCCCGATGCTGACGCTGGGCATCCCACCCAACGCAGTGATGGCGCTGATGGTGGGCGCGATGACGATCAAGGGCATCCAGCCCGGCCCGCAGGTGATGACCAGCAACCCGCAACTCTTCTGGGGCCTGATCGCCAGCATGTGGGTGGGCAACCTGATGCTGGTGATTCTGAACATGCCGCTGATCGGCATCTGGATCAAGCTGCTGACGGTGCCCTACCGCTTTCTGTTCCCGGCCATCGTGGTGTTCTGCGGCATCGGCTTGTATACGCTCAACAACTCGAGCTTCGACGTCTACATCGGCGCCTTCTTCGGCATCGTCGGCTATGTGTTCTACAAGCTCGGCTGCGAGCCGGCGCCGCTGTTGTTGGGCTACATCCTGGGTCCGATGATGGAAGAGAACCTGCGCCGCGCGCTGCTGCTCAGCCGCGGCAGCTGGGGCACCTTCGTCACGCGGCCACTGTCGGCCGGCCTGCTGCTGGGCGCGCTGGCGATGGTGGTGATCGTCGCGCTGCCGTCGATCCGGGCCAGGCGCGAAGTGGCGTTTCAGGAAGAGTCCTGATCCACCGTGCCCCGCGGCGGACGCCGCGGGCTGAAAGCCAGCCACGCCGTCGGCCGTGGTGCGGCGCATGCCTGCCCATCGTCACTGCGCGAGGCGCAACAAGGGGGGAAACCTGAACCGAGGCTGTCTGCAGCCTGAATAGAATGGCTCTGGACCCGGTGCCTGTCGAGTCGAGGAGACAGCGGTGAAGATCAAGAGCCAAAAAGACTTCTGGTCCGGGCTGATGTTCGTTGCCACGGGCTTGGGCTTCGCCTGGGGTGCGCAGTTCTACAGCTTCGGCTCATCGGCCCGACCCGGGCCCGCCTACTTCCCGTTCGGGTTGGGCATCCTGCTGGCGCTGCTCGGTTCGCTCGTGCTGTTCGAAGCGCTGACCATCGAAACCGAAGACGGCGAGCCGATCGGCAAGTGGGCATTCAAGCCGCTGGTCACCATCTGCCTGTCGATCGCTGTGTTCGGCTGGCTGTTGCCGCGGCTGGGCATGGCACTGTCGCTGCCGGTGCTGATCATCATCTGCAGCCTGGCCGGCGACGAGTTTCATTGGCGAGACGTGCTGATCAACTGCGTCGTGCTCACCATCGGCTCGTGGGCGATCTTCATCGTCGGCCTGAAGCTGGTGATTCCGTTGTGGCCCACCTTCATTGGCGGCGCTGGCTGAGGACACGACATGGACCTGCTGAACAACCTGGCCCTCGGCTTCGGCGTCGCGCTGAGTTTCCAAAACGTTCTCTACGCATTTTTCGGCGCCGTGCTCGGCACGCTGATCGGCGTGCTGCCGGGCCTCGGGCCGGTGGCGACGATCGCGATGTTGTTGCCATCGATCTACGCGCTCGACGCCACGCCGGCGCTGATCATGCTGGCCGGCATCTACTACGGCGCGCAGTACGGTGGCTCGACCACCGCGATCCTGATCAACGTGCCGGGCGAGTCGAGCTCGGTGGTCACGGCGATCGACGGCTACCAGATGGCGCGCCAGGGCCGCGCCGGCGCCGCGCTGGCGGCCGCAGGCCTGGGTTCGTTCTTCGCCGGCTCGGTGGCCACGATGATCGTCGCGGCCTTCGCGCCGCCGCTGACCGAGCTGGCGTTCAAGTTCGGCCCCGCCGAATACTTCTCGCTGATGGTGCTGGGCCTGATCGGCGCGGTGGTGCTCGCCTCGGGCTCGCTGATCAAGGCGATCTCGATGATCCTGCTGGGCCTGCTGCTCGGCCAGGTGAACACCGACGTTATCTCTGGTGTGCCGCGCTACAGCTTCGATATTCCCGAGCTGACCGATGGCATCGGCTTCGTCGCCATCGCGATGGGCGTGTTCGGCTTCGGCGAGATCATCGCCAACCTCAGTCGGCCGGCCGAACACCGCGAGGTGTTCACCAAGGACGTGAAGGGCCTGTGGCCGACCAAGGAAGACTTTCTCACGGCCTGGCCGGCTGTGCTCCGAGGCACTGCGTTGGGGTCGATCCTCGGCGTGTTGCCCGGCGGCGGCGCGTTGCTGGCGTCCTTCGCGGCTTACACGCTCGAAAAGAAGTCACCCGGGCGGGCCGGCGAGATCCAGTTTGGCAAGGGCAACATCCGCGGCGTCGCCGGGCCCGAGTCGGCCAACAATGCCGGCGCGCAGACGTCGTTCATCCCGATGCTGACGCTGGGCATCCCGCCCAACGCGGTGATGGCGCTGATGGTCGGCGCGATGACGATCAAGGGCATCCAGCCCGGCCCGCAGGTGATGACCAGCAACCCGCAGTTGTTCTGGGGCCTGATCGCCAGCATGTGGGTCGGCAACCTGATGCTGATCGTGCTGAACCTGCCGCTGATCGGCATCTGGATCAAGCTGCTGACGGTGCCCTACCGCTTTCTGTTCCCGGCCATCGTGGTGTTCTGCGGCATCGGCCTGTACACGCTGAACAACTCGAGCTTCGACGTCTACATCGGCGCCCTCTTCGGCATCGTCGGCTACGCGTTCTACAAGCTCGGCTGCGAGCCGGCGCCGCTGCTGCTGGGCTTCATCCTGGGTCCGATGATGGAAGAGAACCTGCGCCGCGCGCTGCTGCTGTCGCGCGGCGACTGGGGCACCTTCGTCACGCGGCCGCTGTCGGCCGGGCTTGTTGCTGGCGGCGCTGGCGATGGTCGTGGTGGTCGCGCTGCCGTCGATCAAGGCCAAGCGGCAAGAGGCTTTCCAGGAAGCCGACTGAGCTCGACACGCGCGTGACTCGCCGTCGAAGCCCCGGCAGGCCGGGGCTTCGACGATTGGTGCCGGCATCACGTCGCTGCGCGACATGAGCCTGCATCGCAACGGCGTGCGGCCATTGTGGTGCCGGCATCACGTCGCTGCGCGACGTGAGCCTTCACCGCAACCGCCTGCGGTGGTTGTCTGCACTATGCTCCGCGACAGCATGAGCGCGACGATGGAGGACACCGACCTCGGTGCGATGGCGCCGCTGCGCAACGCCACGTTCCGCATGCTGTGGGCGGCCTGGCTGGCGGCCAACATCTCGCTGTGGATGCACGACGTGTCGGCTGCCTGGCTGATGACCACGCTGACCTCCGACCCTGCGCTGGTGGCGCTGGTGCAGACGGCTTCCACGCTGCCGATGTTCCTGCTCGGGCTGCCCAGCGGCGCGCTGGCCGACATCGTCGACCGCCGCCGCTACTTCGCCGGCACGCAGTTGTGGGCGGCCGCGATCGCGCTGCTGCTGATGGCGCTGGCGCTGGCCGGCAAGCTGTCGGCGCCGCTGCTGCTGCTGCTCACGTTCTTGAACGGCATCACGATGGCGATGCGCTGGCCGGTGTTCGCCGCCATCGTGCCCAGCCTGGTGCCGCGCTCACAACTGTCGGCGGCGCTCGGACTCAACGGCGCGGCGATGAACGTGTCGCGCATCGTCGGCCCGGCGATCGCCGGCGCCATCCTGGCCAGCGTCGGCAGCGCGCTGGTGTTCGCGCTCAACGCGGTGGTGTCGGTGGCAGCCTTCCTCACGATCCTGCGCTGGAAGGCCACACGCAAGGAAAGTGCGCTGCCCGGCGAACGGTTCGTCGGCGCGATGCGGGTGGGCCTGCAGTACGTGCGTCAGGCGCCGCGTCTGCAGATCACGCTGCTGCGCATCGGCTTGTTCATGCTGCAGGTGTCGGGCCTGATGTCGTTGTTGCCGCTGCTGGCCAAGCAATTGCCCGAGGGCGGCGCCGGCGCCTTCAGTGCGTTGCTCGGCGCCACCGGCCTTGGCGCGGTGATGGTGGTGATGTTCATGGGCCGGCTGCGCGAGCGCGTCGGACGCGATCGCTCGGTGAGCGCCGGCGCGCTGCTGCATGCGCTGGCGGCCACCGGTGCGGCGCTGGCGCCCAACCTGTGGCTGATGCTGCCGTGCCTGTTCGTGGCCGGTGGCGCGGTGATCCTCACCGCCAACTCGATCACCGTGGCCGCGCAACTGATGCTGCCCGACTGGGTGCGCGCACGCGGCATGGCGCTGTATCAGATGGCGTTGATGGGCGGCGCCGCCGCCGGCGCGGCGCTGTGGGGTCATGTGGCGGTGGGCTTGGACGTGCGCGGCACGGTGCTGGCCTCGGCGGCGCTGGGCGTGCTCACCGTGCTGATCACGCACCGTCTGTCGCTCGAACGCGGCAACCCCGACGAGAACCTGCCGGCGCCGGTGGCGGCGCTGCCCGAACCGGCGATCGCGATCGACGGCAACGACGGGCCGGTGATGGTGACCATCGAGTACCAGATCGATCCGGCCCGGGTGGCCGAGTTTGCGCAGGTGATGCAGCTGACGCGTCGCGCACGGCTGCGCCAGGGCGCGCTGTCGTGGGGCCTGTTTCGCGACGCGGCGGTGCCGGGGCGCTACGTCGAGTATTTCGTCGACGAGAGCTGGTTCGAGCACCAGCGCCGCATCGAGCGCTTCACCGCCGGCGACGCTGGCCTGCGCGAGCGCCGCTTGAGTTTTCATGTCGGCGGGCAGCCGCCCGTGGTGCGGCGCCTGGTCGGTGAGACGTTGATCGACTGATGGGCCCACGCCATCACGAGCCGCCGCGCGCCGACCGACTACGATCTCGCCTTGCCCAACGCATCCGCAGCCACAAGGTCTTTTCTCGATGACGCAGCCGTTTGATTTCCAAGTCTCTTATGCGACGCCGCGCCGCCCGGTGTTCGCCCGCAACATCGTGTCGTGCTCGCACCCGCTGGCGGCACAGGCCGGCCTGCGCATGATCGCCGCCGGCGGCAACGCGGTCGATGCGGCGATTGCGGCGGCCGCAGTGATGGCCGTGGTCGAGCCTTGCAGCAACGGCCTGGGCTCGGATTCGTTTTGCATCCTCTGGGATGGTCAGCGCCTGCACGGGCTCAATGCGTCGGGCCCCGCGCCTGCATCGTGGACGCCGCAATACTTTCGCGACCATCACGGCGGCGGCGCCACACCGCCCGCGCGCGGTTGGGGCTCGGTGACCGTGCCGGGCGCGGTGGCGTCGTGGGTGAGCATGAGCCAGCGCTTCGGCAAGCTGGCGTTCGCCGACCTGCTGGCGCCCGCAATCGACATCGCCGAGCGTGGCTACGCAGTGCCGGTGGTCATCCAGCACAAGTGGCAGCTCGCGTTCGCGGTGAAGGAACTGATCTCGCAGCCGGGATTCGCCGAGGTCTTCCTGCCGCGCGGCCGCGTGCCCGAGGTCGGCGAGCTGATGCGCATGCCGGGCCATGCGAACGCGCTGCGCGCGATCGCGACGACGCAGGGAACTGCGTTCTATCAAGGCGAGATCGCGCACGCGATCGAGCGCCAAGCCAAAGCGCAGGGCGGTGCGCTGCGCGCCGCCGATCTCGCCGGCTTCGAGCCGCAGTGGGTCGAGCCGATCGGCGTGGACTACCGCGGCTACCGGCTGCACGAGATCCCGCCCAACGGGCAGGGCATCGCGGCGCTGATTGCGCTGGGCATCGCCGAGCACTTCGGCATCGCCGATCTGCCGATCGACGGCGTGGCCGCGCAGCACCTGCTGATCGAAGCGATGAAGCTCGGCTTCGCCGACACCTACCGCTACGTGGCGGAGCCCTCCGCAATGAGCGTGACGCCGGCACAGATGCTCGATCGCAACTACCTCGCGCAGCGCGCCAAGCTGATCGATCCCAAGCGGGCGCAGCAATTCAGCGCCGGCACGCCGCCCAAGGGCGGCACCATCTACCTCACCGCCGCCGACGAGCGCGGCATGATGGTCAGCTTCATCCAGAGCAACTACATGGGCTTCGGCTCGGGTATCTGTGTGCCCGAGTGGGGCGTCAGCCTGCAGAACCGCGGTCACGGTTTTTCGCTCGATGCGGCCAGCCCCAACGTGGTGGCGCCGGGCAAGCGGCCGTTCCACACCATCATCCCGGCCTTTCTCACCCGAGACGGCAAGCCGCAGATGAGCTTCGGGGTGATGGGCGGCAACATGCAGCCGCAGGGCCACTTGCAGACCTTGGTGCGCATGCTCGATCACAAACAGAACCCGCAGGCCGCGTGCGACGCGCCGCGCTGGCGAGTCGACGGCGGCTTTGAGCGTCGAGGTCGAGCCCGA
Source organism: uncultured beta proteobacterium (assembly GCA_963774185.1). Classification (GTDB taxonomy): domain Bacteria; phylum Pseudomonadota; class Gammaproteobacteria; order Burkholderiales; family Burkholderiaceae_C; genus JAEUPI01. The sequence goes on along the minus strand of CAVZEK010000025.1, from coordinate 32,647 downwards.
GATGAACCGTGACACGGTGGCTGGGCTGATCGCCTCGGCCATCGCATCGAGCCCAAGTTCGACAGCTACATGGACCTCGGCGCCGGCCAGTTCATCTGGCGGCTGGGCGATCCGGCGGTCGAGGGCTACGTGGCGGCGAGCGATCCGCGGCGCGATGGGCTCGCAGCTGGTTTCTAGCTAGGCGTGCCTCCGTTGTTCAACCGGCAGTTTGTGAAAGCCCGCGGGTCACGCCCCGCCGGCGGTCACTTTCATTTGCTGGCCCAAATGAAAGTAACCAAAGCAAAGGGCCTGAACATCGATTTGACCGTCTCATCTGTCTGCAACCCACGAACCGCATCGGTTCAACGCAACCGCTCGCTGGCCGCGGATGCATCGCATCCGCGAATGCCAGTGCGGCGAACCGAGCCGGCGCTGTTCGTTGGTTGTTGCCACAGCAACGAGCCAAATCGTATTGAGCCCCTTTGCTTTGGCTACTTTCATTTGGGCGCCGCAAATGAAAGTAGCTCGGCCTGCCGGCCGAGCCCGGCGGGCTTTTGCCAAACCTCATTAGCACCTAGCGCATGCTCGACGTATTGATCGTCGGCGCCGGCTTCGGCGGCCTGTACGTGCTGCACAAGCTGCGCGGCATGGGGCTCAACGCGCTGGTGCTCGACGCGGCGCCGAGCGTCGGCGGCACCTGGTACCACAACCGCTATCCCGGTGCGCGCGTCGACATCCAGAGCCTGGAGTACTCGTACTCGTTCTCCGAGGCGCTGCAGCAGGAGTGGCACTGGAGCGAGCGCTACGCGTCGCAGCCCGAGCTGCTGCGCTACGCCAACCACGTGGCCGACCGGTTCGACCTGCGTCGCGACATCCGCCTGAACACGCGCGTCACGGCGGCGCACTTCGACGAGGCCGCGGCGCTGTGGCGCGTGCGCAGCGACGATGGCCGGCCACTGGTCGGCGCGCTTCGTCGTGATGGCGATCGGACCGCTGTCGACGCCGAACACGCCGGCGTTCGATGGGCTCGACAGCTTCGCGGGCCCGGTGCTGCACACGGCCGCGTGGCCGCACGAGCCGGTGGACTTCAGCGGCCGCGACGTGGCGGTGGTGGGCACCGGATCGTCGGCGGTGCAGTTGATTCCGATCATCGCCGAGCAGGCACGCACGCTCACCGTGTTCCAGCGCACCGCGGCCTACGCGGTGCCGGCGCACAACGGCCCGCTCGATCCCGCGTGCGAGGCGCGCATCAAGGCCGACTACGCGGGCTTTCGCGAGCGCAACCGCCGCATGCGCGCCGGCTTCGGCTGCGAGCTGCCGCCGCATCCGCTGCCGACGCTGCAGGTGAGCGCCGAGGAACGCGAGCGCGATGTTCGAGCAGCGCTGGGCGATCGGCGGCTTCAGCCTGCTCGGCGCCTTTGTCGACACTGCTGACCGACGTGCGCGCCAACGAGCTGTGTGCCGAGTTCGTGCGCGGCAAGATCCGCGGCATCGTGCGCGACCCGGCGGTGGCCGCAGCGGCTGTGCCCCACGCACCCGATCGGCTGCAAGCGGCTGTGCGTCGACACCGGCTACTACGACACCTACAACCGCCCGCAACGTGACGCTGGTCGACGTGAGCCAGCATCCGATCGACGCGATCACGTCCGACGGCCTGCGTCACCGGCGGCCGCGAATACCACTTCGACACGCTGGTGCTGGCCACCGGGTTCGACGCCTTCACCGGCCCGCTGACGCGCATCGACCTGCGCGGCCGCGACGGCCTGCACATCCACGACAAGTGGCGCGGCGGGCCGCTGAACTACCTCGGCCTCGCGGTGGCGGGGTTTCCGAACCTGTTCAACCTGGTCGGGGCCGGGCAGCCCGTCGGCGTTCACCAGCGTGATCGTGGCCATCGAGCACCACGTCGACTGGATCGCCGAGTGCATCGGATGGCTCGACGCGCGCGGGCACCGCACGATCGAAGCCAGCAGCGAGGCCGAGTCGGCGTGGGTCGGCGGGTCAACCAGATCGCCGAGCAGACCGTGTTCCTGCACTGCAACTCGTGGTACCTCGGCGCCAACATACCCGGCAAGCCACGCATCTTCATGCCGCTGGCGGGCGGCTTCCCCGCCTATGCCGACCGCTGTGCCGAGGTGGCGCGCGAGGGCTACGCCGGTTTCGAGACGCACTGAAGGTGGCGCCGTCATAGCCCTTGAGGGTGAGACGGCGAGCCTTGCCTTTATCATCCGCCGCAGTTTCGTTGACTCGGCGTTGCGCGCGCTGCCCCCTACATGAGATTGCCCTGGTCGGCTGTCAGTCGTGTTGTTGCCATCGAGCGTGCGCTGTTGCTCGTCATCGCGGCCGCAATGGCCGCCTGTGGCGCCAAGGACGGCGCCTCTGCGGCCACGCCCGCTGCCGCAGGCGGTCGGCCCGCGATGCCGCCGGCGCAGGTGGGTGTCGTCACCGTGCAGCCGCACAGCGTGGCGCTGCGCACCGAGCTGCCCGGACGCGTCGAAGCGCTGCGCGTGGCGCAGGTGCGCGCGCGCGTCAACGGCGTGGTGTTGAAGCGGCTGTTCACCGAAGGCAGCGACGTCAAGGTGGGCCAGCCGCTGTTCACGATCGACCCCGCGCCGTACCAGGCGGCGCTCGATTCGGCGAGCGCCATGCTGGCCAAGGCGCAGGCCAACCGCGCGATGGCCACCGAACTGGCCACTCGCTACAAGCCGCTGGCCGAGGCCAAGGCGATCAGCGCGCAGGACTACATCAACGCCGAATCGCAGCGCCTGCAGGCCGAGGCCGACGTGGCCTCCGGCAACGCGGCAGTGCAGACCGCGAAACTGAATCTCGCCTACGCGCACGTCACGGCGCCGATCGCCGGGCGCATCGGCCGTGCCACGGTCACCGAGGGCGCTCTGGTCAGCGCGGCCGAGGCCACGCTGCTGGCGACGATCCAGCAGATCGGCACCGTCTACGTCAACTTCACGCAGCCCAATGTCGAGGTGCTGCGCCTGCGCAAGGCGATGGCGGCCAACCAGTTGCGCAAGGTCGGCAACGGCATGGCGGCCGAAGTGCGCATCGTGCTCGACGACGGCAGCGAGCTGCCGCGCTCTGGCAAGCTGCTGTTCAGCGACTTGTCGGTCGACCCCACCTCGGGCCAGGTGACGCTGCGCGCCGAGGTGCCGAATGTCGACGGCCTGCTGCTGCCCGGGCAGTACGTGCGTGTTCGTTTGTCGCAAGCCGAGTTGCCCGGCGCGGTGTTGTTGCCGCAGCAGGCGGTCACGCGCACCGCGCAGGGCGACAGCGTGCTGGTGGTGGGTGCCGATAACAAGCCGCAGACGCGACTGATCCAGCTCGGCGAGTCGCAGGGCAACGACTGGGTCGTGTTGAGTGGCCTGCAGCAAGGCGAACGCGTGATCGTCGAGGGCTTCCAGAAAATGATGGTGCCCGGTGCGCCGGTCAATCCGGTGCCGTGGTCGCCGGGCGCCGCGAGCCCGGCCGCGCCGCGTGCGTCCGGCGCGGCCTCGGGGGCCGTGAGCACTTCGCCGCCCGCATCGGCCGCCGACGGCGGCAAGACCTCGTAAGGGCTGCAGCGCATGCCGCGCTTTTTCATCGATCGGCCGATCTTCGCCTGGGTGATCGCGCTGTTCATCCTGGTGATGGGCAGCGTCTCGGTCAAGCTGCTGCCGGTCGCGCAGTACCCGACGGTGGCGCCGCCGTCGATCAGCGTGTCGGCGTTCTACCCCGGCGCTTCGGCGCAGACGCTCGAAGAGACCGTGCTCAGCGTGATCGAGCAAGAGATGAACGGCTCGCCGGGGCTGATCTACATGGAGTCGGTGGCGCAGGCCAACGGCTCGGGACAGATCACGATCACCTTCGAAACCGGCACCGACCCCGCGCTGGCGCAGGTCGACGTGCAAAACCGGCTGAGCCGTGCCGCGCCGCGGCTGCCGGCAGCGGTGACTCAGCAGGGTGTTCGCGTCGACAAGGCACGCAGCAACTTCCTGCTGTTCACGATCCTGTCGTCGAGCGACCCCAAGGTCGATCCGGTGGCGCTGGGCGACTATGCGTCGCGCAACGTGGTCCCCGAAATCCAGCGCATCGCCGGCGTCGGCCAGGCGCTGCTGTTCGGCACCGAGCGCGCGATGCGCATCTGGATCGACCCCGCCAAGCTGGTGGGGTATGGCCTGTCGGCCAACGACGTCAACAACGCGATCCGCGGGCAGAACGCGCAGGTGTCTTCCGGCTCGATGGGCGACCTGCCGATCGTGCAAGGCCAGCAGATCAGCGCTACGGTGGTCGTCAACGGACAGCTCGACAACGTCGATGAATTCGGCGACATCGTGCTGCGCGCCAACACCGATGGCTCGACGGTGCGGCTACGCGACGTCGCCCGCATCGAGCTCGGCGGCCAGAACTACGCCACCTCGGCGCGCCTGAACGGCAACCCCTCCACCGGCATCGGCGTGCAGCTGTCGCCCACCGGCAATGCGCTGGCCACCGCCACCGCGGTGCACCAGCGCATGACCGAACTGTCGCGTTACTTCCCGCCGGGCATGAAGTACGACATCCCGTACGACAGCTCGCGCTTCATCCGCATCTCGATCTCCCAGGTGGTCGAGACGCTGCTCGAGGCGATGGCGCTGGTGTTCCTGGTGATGTTCCTGTTCCTGCAGAGCTTTCGCTTCACGCTGATCCCGGCCATCGTGGTGCCGGTGGCGTTGATGGGCTCGTTCACGCTGATGTTCGCGCTCGGCTACACGATCAACGTGCTCACCATGTTCGCGATGGTGCTGGCGGTGGGCATCCTGGTCGACGACGCGATCGTGGTGATCGAGAACGTCGAGCGCATCATGAGCGAGGAAGGTCTGCCGCCGCGCGAAGCCACGCGCAAGGCGATGGGCCAGATCACGGCGGCGATCATCGGCATCACGGTCACGCTGGCGGCGGTGTTCATCCCGATGGCGTTCTTCGCCGGCTCGGTGGGCAACATCTACCGCCAGTTCTCGCTGGTGATGGTCAGTTCGATGATGTTCTCGGCGTTCCTCGCCATGTCGCTCACGCCGGCGCTGTGCGCCACGCTGCTCAAGCCGGTGGAGGCCGGGCACCACCTCGAGAAGCGCGGCTTCTACGGCTGGTTCAACCGCGGTTTCAAGCGCACCACGCACGGGTACGAAGGTGGCGTCGCCTGGGTGCTCAAACGGGTGGGCCGCGTGATGGTGGTGTTCGTGCTGCTGGTGGCGCTGGTGGTGTGGATGTTCCTGCGGCTGCCGGCGTCGTTCTTGCCCAACGAGGATCAGGGTTACCTGATCGTCAACGTGCAGCTGCCGCCTGGCGCCACTCAGGGGCGCACGTTGGCGGTGATGCAGCAGGTCGAGGGCTTCATGCTCAAGCAGCCCGAAGTGCAGAGCATGGTTGCGTGATGGGCTTCAGCTTCTCGGGCCAGGGCCAGAACGCGGGCCTGGCGTTCGTGCCGCTGAAGGACTGGAGCGAGCGCAAGGGCGCCGAGCATTCGTCGCAGGGGCTGGCCGGCCGTGCATTCGGCGCGCTGATGGCCGTGCGCGACGCGTTCATCTTCGCGCTGGCGCCGCCGTCGATCCCCGAGCTGGGTACCGCCACGGGCTTCAACTTTCGGCTGCAGGATCGCGGCGGCAACGGCCACGCGGCGCTGCTGGCAGCGCGCAACCAGATGCTGGGCATGGCCAGCCAGAGCAAGATCATCACCGGCGTGCGGCCCGACGGCCTGGAAGACGCGCCGCAGCTGCAGATCGACATCGACCGCGACCGCGCGGCTGCGCTCGGCGTGTCGTTCGACGCCATCAACGTCGCGCTGACCACCGCGCTCGGCTCGGCCTACGTCAACGACTTTCCCAACAAGGGGCGCCTGCAGCGCGTGGTGGTGCAGGCCGACGCGCCGGCGCGCATGCAGCCGGGCGACCTGTTGAACATCAACGTGATGAACGTGCAGGGCAAGCTGGTGCCGCTGTCGGCGTTTGCCAGCACGCGCTGGGTGGTCGGCGCGATGCAGACCGTGCGCTACAACGGCTACCCCGCGATGCGGCTGGCTGGCGACGCGGCGCACGGCTACAGCACCGGCGAGGCGATGGACGAGATGGAGCGCCTGGCCACGCAGCTGCCGCCTGGTTTCGCGTTCGAGTGGACAGGTTTGTCGCGCGAGGAAAAGCTCGCCGGCTCGCAGACCACGGCGTTGATCGCGTTTTCGCTGCTCGCAGTGTTCCTCGCGCTGGCTGCGCTGTACGAGAGCTGGAGCATCCCGGTGTCGGTGATGCTGGTGGTGCCGCTGGGCGTGCTGGGCGCGATTCTCGGCGTGACGATCCGCGGCATGCCCAACGACGTGTTCTTCAAGGTCGGCCTGATCGCGGTGATCGGCCTGTCGTCGAAGAACGCGATCCTGATCATCGAGTTCGCGAAAGACCTGCATGCGCAGGGCAAGGGCCTCATCGAGGCCACGCTCGAGGCCTGTCACATGCGCTTCCGGCCGATCCTGATGACCTCGATCGCGTTCATCCTCGGCGTCACGCCGCTGGTGGTGGCCTCCAGCGCCAGCGCGGCCAGCCAGCGCGCCATCGGCACCGGCGTGATGGCCGGCATGATCAGCGCCACCGTGCTGGCGGTGTTCTTCGTGCCGGCGTTCTTCGTCTTCATCCGCGGCATCTTCAAGGGCAGCGAGCGACAGCGCCGCATGTACGCCCACGAGATCGGCGGTGGCGCGCCTGCGGCCGACGTGGCGGCCAAGGAATGAGCACCGCACGGCCGCGTCGTGGCGCGTGGTTGTCGCTGTCGGCGGCAGTGCTGCTGGCCGCCTGCGCGTCGATGGCGCCGCCCTATGAACGGCCGCCGCCGGCGGTGGCCGAGAGTTTCCCCACCACCGTGCCTGACACCGCCACCGGCCCCGCCGCCGCCGACCTCGACTGGCGACAGGTGTTCGTCGATCCGCGGCAGCAGCGCCTGATCGAACTCGCGCTGCAGAACAACCGCGATTTGCGCGTGGCCGCGCTCAACGTCGAGCAGGCGCAGGCGCGCGCGCAGATCCAAGGATCGAGCCTGTGGCCCACCGTGAGCGCCGGTGTCGGCGGCAGCCGCCAGAACCTCGGCGACGGCCGATCGCTCACCACCTACAGCGCTGGCGTTCTCACCACGGCCTATGAACTCGACTTCTTCGGTCGCTTGCGCAGTCTGAGCGAGGCCGCCCAAGCGCAGGCGGTGTCGTCGGAGCAGGGACGCCGCGCCACGCAGATCGCGCTGGTGGCCTCGGTTGCGGCTGTTCACCAGTCGCTGCTGGCCGACGACGAGCTGCTCAAGCTGACCCAACAGACGCTGGACACGCGCATCGAGTCTCTGCGCCTGACGCAGCTGCGCTTCGACAACGGCGCCGTCTCGGAGCTCGACCTGCGCCTGGCGCAGTCGGTGGTGTCCAGCGCACGCGCGGCGCTCGCGCAGGTGCAGCGTGGGCGCTCGTTCGACGAGAACCTGCTGGTGCTGCTGGTGGGCGCGCCGTTGCCAGCCGACCTGCCGACCGGCGCTGCCACGCTCGACGAGATGGCGGCGTTCCCCGCGCTGCCGGTGGGCTTGCCGGCCAGCGTGCTGCAACGGCGCCCCGACGTGCTGGCTGCCGAGCAGCAGCTGATCTCCGCCAACTTCAACATCGGCGCGGCGCGGGCGGCGTACTTCCCGCAGGTGTCGATCACCGCCGCTGCGGGCAGCGTCAGCAGCGAGTTCTCGAACTTGTTCAAGGGCGGCACCTGGGGCTGGAGCGTGGCGCCGCAGATCCTGCTGACGCTGTTCGACGCCGGGCGCAACCAGGCGACCAACCGGCTGGCCGACGCCAGCCGCGACGTCGCGCTGGCGCAGTACGACAAGACGGTGCAAACCGCGTTTCGCGAGGTGGCCGATGCGCTGGCCGGCCGCGACACGCTGGGCGAAGAGGCGTACCAATTGCAGGAGACCAGCAAGGCCGAAGCAGACCGTTATCGCCTGGTCGATCTGCGCTACCGCAACGGTGTGGCCAGCAGCCTCGACCTGCTCGATGCGCAGCGCTCGCTGTTCACCACCCAGACGCTGGCGCTGCAGTCGCGCCTCGCACAGGCGCAGAACCAGGTCACGCTGTACAAGGTGCTCGGCGGCGGCTGGATCGAAACCGCCACCTCGGCCAAGGCGCAGTGAGCGCGCCGGGGCCGGGCGCCGCCGCGGGCAACCGGCAGTTCGGCCCCGGCCTGGCGCTCGCGGCCCTCGGCGCGATCGCGTTCTCGGGCAAGGCGATCATCGTCAAGCTCGCCTATCGATACGGCGTCGATGCGGTGACGCTGATCATGCTGCGCATGCTGTTCGCGCTGCCGATGTTCCTCGCGCTCGCGTGGTGGGCCGGCCGCGGCAAGCCGGCCTTGAGTTCACGCGACTGGTGGGTGTGCGGCGCGCTCGGCTTCTTCGGCTACTACCTGGCGAGTTATCTCGACTTCGCCGGCCTGCGCTACGTGACCGCGAGCCTCGAGCGGTTGGTGCTGTACCTGAACCCGACGCTCGTGCTGCTGCTGTCGCTGCTGATCTACCGCCGCCGCGTCACGCTGCGGCAGTTGAGCGCAATGGCGGTGAGCTACGTCGGCATCGCGCTGGTGTTCGGCCACGAGATGACTCTGGATCAACCGGACACCGGCCTGGGCGCCGCGCTGGTGTTCGGCAGCGCGGTGAGTTATGCGCTGTACCTGGTGATCAGCTCGGAGGAAGTCAAGCGCATCGGCTCGCTGCGCCTCACCGGCTGGGCGTCCACCGTGGCGTGCGTGCTGTGCATCGTGCAGTTCGTGCTGCTGCGTCCGTTGTCGGCGGCCGACGTCGCGCCGCCAGTGGTGTGGCTGTCGTTGCTCAACGCGGTGGTGTGCACGGTGGCGCCGATCATGATGGTGATGATGGCGATCGAGCGCATCGGCGCGCCGCTGACGGCGCAGACCGGCATGATCGGCCCGCTGAGCACCATCTCGATGGGTGTGCTGATCCTCGGCGAGCCGTTCACGGGCTGGACGGTCGTTGGCACCGCGTTCGTGCTGGCGGGCATCTGGGTGCTGGCGCGCGCGCGGTGACTGTAGTCGTGCGCCGTGCGCCGATATAGTGGCGACCCAAGCCGCAGCGGCGAATGGTGCCGCGGGCATCTCTGACACGCGAGGCACACGATGGATCTGGGCATCAAGGGACGTTGGGCATTGGTGTGCGCGGCCAGCAAGGGCCTCGGCAAGGGCTGCGCGCTGGCGCTGGCCGGCGAGGGCGTCAACCTGGTGATCACCGCGCGCGGCGCCGAGGCGCTGGAAGCCACTGCGCAGCAGTTGCGGCAGATTGCGGGTGCCGGCCAGGTGATCGCGGTGGCGGGCGACATCACGACACCCGCGGCGCGCGCGGCGGCACTGGCCGCGTGCCCGCAGGTCGACATCCTGGTCAACAACGCGGGGGGTCCGCCGCCGGGCGACTTTCGCGACTGGCAACGCGACGACTGGATCAAGGCGGTCGACGCCAACATGCTGACGCCGATCGAGCTGATCAAGGCCACCGTCGACCAGATGGCCGGGCGCGGCTTCGGCCGCGTGGTCAACATCACCTCGGGTGCGGTGAAGGCGCCGATCGACGTGCTGGGTTTGAGCAACGGCGCGCGCAGCGGCCTCACCGGTTTCGTCGCCGGCCTGGCGCGGCAGTCGCGCCTGGCGTCGCGCAACGTGACGATCAACAACCTGCTGCCGGGCATCTTCGACACCGACCGCATCCTCGCCACGCTCAAGGGCCAGGCCGCCAAGACCGGCAAGTCGATCGACGAGTTGAAGGCCGCGCGCCGTGCCACCGTGCCGGCCGGCCGCTACGGCACGCTCGAGGAATTCGGCCAGATCTGCGCGTTCATCTGCAGCGCGCAGGCGAGTTACCTCACCGGGCAGAACATCCTGCTCGACGGCGGCGCGTATCCGGGCACGTATTGAGCGGGTGGTGACGGCTCACGGTAGCGGCTGGCGCAGCGCGCTCCTGCGCGCGTGTGGCGAACTCTTGGCCTTTGAGTCGGCATGCCAATGTCAATAAATCACAAGACGGCCCGGCACTCCTTACCACCTGGCGCGGCGACACCAACCTAGCCTTCGGGCGGCACGTTCCGGAACCGGTGCGTCGCCGCCCAAAGGAGAACCGAGATGTATGCCCAGCCCATCAACCTGCCCGGAGCACCGCAGCCGAGTCCTGCTGCAGTGCCGGTCCACCATGCCGAGCCGTGGCCGAGAGCCTGCGCGCAGGAAACCTCGCTTGCGCATCTGCTGGCGGCCATGCTCAACGAGATCGACTACGGCATGCTGCTGATTGCCGACAACCAGCGCGTCCTGCACGCCAACCACGTGGCGAGTGCCGACCTGGACGACCAGCATCCGCTGCAGATGGAGGCGCGGCGAGTTGCATGCGCGCCATCCACGCGACGCCGTGCCGCTGCATGAAGCCATCGTGGGCGCCTGCCAACGAGGCAAGCGGCGCTTGGTGACGCTTGGCGAAGAACCGCAGACGGGTGACGATTGCCGTGGTTCCTGTGCCGACGATCGATCAAACCACACCATCGGGCGCCCTCGTGATGCTGGGCAAGCGGCAGGTGTGCCAAGCGCTGTCGGTCGAAGCGTTTGCCCGCTGTCACAAGCTGACGTCGACCGAAACCGCCGTGCTGATGGCGCTTTGCAGCGGTACCCGCCCGACGGAGATCGCCATGAACCACGGCGTGGCCCTCTCGACCGTGCGAACCCAGGTCAGCAGCATTCGCGCCAAGACAGGGACGGAAAACATCAGCTCGCTCGTTCGCATGGTCGCCATGCTGCCTCCCATGGTCAGTGCCTTGCGTCAAGTGTCCACTGGATCTCTGGCTGGCCAGCGCCGGGCCGTCGTGGTGCCGCGCAACGGTTCCCTGCCGTGGATGCAAGTCAGGGAGATGGCGACGCTTTGACTTGCCGCAGCGAGGGCGCGCTTGCACTGCTCGCGGGAGTCACGCGCAGCGAGGTGATCACAATGGTCCAGGCTTTCCACAACTTCTTGCGTCGGCGTGATCCACGTGCCCGGCGATGCGTCGTCGAACACAAGGCATCGGCGCGCGCATCCGCCAATTGGGTGTACTGGCGGCGCATACGTAGGCAAAATGACGATCGCTGGCGCCAGGCATGCGGGCCGAGCCAGCCGCTGGATGGCTGGCCGCCAGGGGATTGTTGGGATGCGGGGCGGGGCAGGCAACAAACTGGACGACACAACGCTTGGCAGTTCGCTCAGCGCACTGGCTGCGCGCGGAGTGGTGCGGCGCTACCGCAAGGGCACGGTGCTGATCGAGGAGGGGGACGTCAGCGACACGCTGTACATCATCTTGAGCGGCGGCGTGCGCATCTACTCCAGCGGAGAGCGGGGCCGGGAGGTGACCCATGGCACCTACGGGCCCGGAGAGTACGTCGGCGAAATGAGCCTCGACGGCGGCGCTCGCTCTGCGAGCGTCGTCACCACCGAGGCCACGACCTGTGCGGTGGTGACACGAACCACCTTGCAGGGCTACATCGGCGAAAACCCGTCGTTCGCGTTCGAGCTGCTGAGCAAGGTGATCCGTCGCGCACGGGCTGCCACGTTGAGTGCCAAGCAGCTGGCGCTCAACGACGTCTATGGGCGGCTGGTGGCGTTGTTCAACGACCTGTCGGTGCCGCAGCCCGACGGCAGCAGGTTGGTGCAAGAGCGGCTGACCCACCAGGATGCAGCCAATCGCCTCGGCTGCTCGCGTGAGATGGTGAGCCGGTTGATGAAGGACCTGGAGCGAGGCGGCTATGTCGCCCAGCGCGATGGGCGAATCTCGGTGCTGGGCCGGCTGCCGGCACGTTGGTGACATTGCGCGGCGAGGGCCGTCTGGCCATTGCACCGCACGGCGTCATCAGAATAGTCGACGCGCACTATGGGCAGCCCTCGGTCGGCGGTTTCCAGCCGACGGGCGCAAGTGCGAGAGGTCGTGCGTTCGTGAATCTCGCGCAGGTCGCGGCGGCGATGCACGCTATTTGTTGTGCGGCTCCTGCAGCTTCTTCATCACTTTGCTGGCCATCTCATGTGCTGACCCGACCACACTTCCAGCACTGGGTGAACCCACCTTCGATCAGCTCGCCGCAGCCCGCGCACACCCAGCGCCGGAACGGCGGATGGCGCAACTGGTGCAGCAGCGTGCGCGCCGCGTCGAGTTGCTCGTCGTCGGCGATCCACACCTCGGGCAGCGCCTGATCGGGCGGGATCTCGCCGGCGATGCTGCTCGCATAGGCGCGCTGCACACTGACGTCGAAGCCACCTTGCCGCAGCAGATCGGCCCACAACGTGGCCAGCGCGAGGTTGGGTGCCTGCGTGATGCGTTTCATCGTGCAGAGGGCCTCAGCGCCGAACACATGATGCCGGTGACGATGAGCGCAAACGCGACCAGGTGATACGTCTCGGGCCAGCTGCCGAGCACGGCGCCGGAGATCAGCGCGGTCAACAGCGGCGTGAGGTTGGAGAACAGCGCCGCCATTGCCGGCCCTGCGCTGGCCACGCCGGTGCCCCATGCGTAGTACGCGATCAACGACGGACAGGTGGCCAGGTACAGCAGCGCCAACGCGAGCGGCCAGCCCCAGCGCACGCCTTCTTCGGCGTCGGCGAGCACGGCCGACTCGACCACCGCGCCGGCCGCGGCCCACGCGATGCCGAACACCACCTGCACGAGCAGGAACTCGGCCCAGTTCCAGCGTGGCCGCGCTTCGCCGCGCATCGAGGCCGGCGGTCTGGCGAGCAGCCAGCTGTAGACCGACCAGCAGGTGATCGCCACCAGGATCAGCAGATCGCCCGGCACGAACTGGATTTGCGCCAGCGCCAGAGGGTGGCCGCGCGTCAGCACCGTCACCACGCCCGCCAACGACAGCGCGGCCGCCAGCAGATCGCGCGGGCCCGGCCGCGCCTTAAACATCAACAGGCCCGTCAGCATCATCCACAGCGGCATGCTGGCGGCGATCAGCGTCACGTTCAACGGCGTGGACGTGTGCAGCGCCATGTACTGCATCGCGTTGTACATGCCCACGCCGAGCAGCCCGAGCATCGCCAGATGCGGCCAGCGCGCGCGCACCTCGGCACGCCGTTCGGGCGTGCCGAACGCGCGCCAGCCCAGCGGCAGCAGCAACAGCAGCGCGCCGATCCAGCGGATCAGGTTGAGCAGCACCGGCGGCGCGTAGCCCACCATCAGGCGGCCGATCACCGCGTTGCCGGCCCACATCAGCGGCGGCAGCGTGAGCAGCAGGGCGATGCGTGGCGTCAGATGCATGCCGGCATCATGCCTGCGGCTTCACGGCATTCGGCCGGCAAGCCCATCCGGCAGCGCGTGCGTCGGCGAATGGCGTACGCTTGCGGCCTTCGATCCCACGCACAGCAGGAGCGCACGCATGGCCAAGACGATCCAGATCCAGCAAACCGGCGGCCCCGAGGTCATGAAGCTGGTCGATCTGCCGGTGGGCAACCCGGGGCCCGGGCGAGATCCGCATCAAGCACCACGCGTGCGGGCTGAACTTCATCGACGTCTACCAGCGCACGGGGCTCTATCCGTTCCCGATGCCGCTGGCCCTCGGCAACGAGGCCGCGGGGGTGATCGAGGCGGTGGGCGAGGGCGTCACGCACCTCAAGGTGGGCGACCGCGCGGCCTACGCCGGCGGCGGACCGGGCGCGTACTGCGAGGCCCGCGTGATGAAGGCCATGAGCGTGGTGAAGCTGCCCGAGTCGATCGCCTTCGACACCGCGGCGGCGATGATGCTCAAGGGCATGACCGCGGAGTACCTGCTCAAACGCACGCTGCCGCAGGGTGGCCTGCAGGCGGGCGACCCCATCCTGTGGCACGCGGCCGCGGGCGGCGTCGGCCTGATCGCCTGCCAATGGGCCAAGTCGCTCGGCTACCAGCTGATCGGCACCGCGGGCAGCGACGAGAAGTGCCAGCTCGCGAAGGAGCACGGCGCGGCCTTCGTCATCAACTACAAGAAGGAGAACTTCGTCGAGCGCGTCAAGGCCATCACCGGCGGCAAGGGCGTCAAGGTGGTGTACGACTCGGTGGGCAAGGACACCTTCGAGGGCTCGCTCGACTGCCTGCGGCCGTTCGGCCTGCTGGCGAGCTTCGGCAATGCGTCGGGGCCGGTGCCGCCGTTCGCGCCGGGCATCCTCGGCGCCAAGGGCTCGCTGTACCTGACGCGCCAGACGCTGTTCACGCACGCGTCCACGCGCGAGAGCACGCAGGCGATGGCCGACGATCTGTTCTCCGTGGTGGCCAGCGGTGCGGTGAAGATCCGCATCGACCAGCGCTATCCGCTGGCCGAGGCCGTGCAGGCGCATCGCGACCTCGAGGCGCGCAAGACCACGGGGTCGACCGTGCTGATACCTTGAGACACTGCGGCGCGAAGATGCAAGCGCCGATCGACCGCACCTCGTGACGCCCGTCGCGGCATGGTGCCGGCTCGCCCGTGGAGCGATCGCGCTGCTCGCAATCGTGGTGCCGGCGGTGTTTGCGCAGGCGACTGCGCAGCCCGCGGTGCCGCGGCCGATCGACATCCCGCCGTGGTTCACGCAGAGTTTTCTCGATCTGCACGATGAGCTGCAGGCGGCGGCCCAGGAGCACAAACGGCTGCTGCTGTACTTTGGCCAGGACGGCTGTCCGTATTGCCGGCGCCTGATGGAGGTGAACTTCAGCCAACGCGCCATCGTCGACAAGACCCGCGCGAACTTTCGCGCCATCGCACTGGACATCTGGGGTGATCTCGAAGTCACGTGGACCGATGGCCGCCGCACGACCGAGAAGCAGCTGGCCAGGCAATTGAAGGTGCAGTTCACGCCGACCCTGCTGTTTCTCGACGAGCAGGGCCGCATCGACACGCGCTTGAACGGCTACTGGCCGCCGCACCGCTTCGAGGCCGCGCTCGACTACGTGATCACGCGACAATCGGCCCGGCTCTCGCTGGCCGAGTACCTCGAGCGCAACGCCAAGGAGGCTGCGCGCGACGAACTGAACGACGAGCCGTTCTTGATGAAGCCGCCGTTCGACCTGCGCCGCCAGGCGGGCGGCAAGCCGCTGGCGGTGCTGTTCGAAACCCGCTCGTGCCGCGCCTGCGACGAGATGCATGCCGAAGGCTTCCAGCGCGCCGAGATGCGCGCTTTGATACCGCGCTTCGACATGGCGCGCTTCGCACTCCATGACGCCAGCGAGATCACCACGCCCACCGGGCGCCGGCTCAGCGCGTCGGCGTGGGCGCGCGAGCTGAAGGTGAGCTACACACCCACCGTCGTGTTCTTCGACGACGGCAACCGCGAGGTCTTTCGCTTGGAGGGTTATCTGCGGCCGTTCCACCTGGTCGGCGCGTTCGACTACGTGGCGCAGCGCGCCTACCGCACGCAGCCCGAGTTCCAGCGTTTCCTGCAGGACAAGGCCGAGCGGCTGCGCGAGCAGGGGCAGGTGGTCGATCTTTGGCGCTGATCCCGGAGGTCCGGGCGCGCGGTACGCAAGGCTGCGCATGGCGGCGTGTGCCGCCAGCTGCAACAATGCGCCGCATGTACCACGACGCCTCACGACAGTTGCAAGACCGCTTCGACACCCGGCGACTGGCCGATCGCTTGGCGGAGAAGCTCTCGCGCACCGCGTTCACCGACGAAGACAGCGCGTTCATCGCCAGCCAGGCGATGTTCTTTCTGTCGACTGCGGATGAACAGGGCTGGCCCGAGTGCTCGTACAAGGGCGGCGTGCCGGGCTTCGTGCGGGTGCTCGATGCGCAGACGCTGGCGTTTCCGAGCTACGACGGCAACGGCATGTTTCGCAGCCTCGGCAACGTGGTGACGAATCCGCGCGTCGGCCTGCTGTTCATCGATTTCGAGCAGCCGCGCCGCCTGCGCGTGCAGGGCCGCGCGACATTGAGTTTCGATGGCGACGAGTTGGCGCCATGGCCGGGCGCGCAATGTGTGGTTCGCGTGCGCGCCGAACGCATCTTTCCGAACTGCCCGCGCTACATCCACCGCATGCAGCGGCTCGAGACGTCGCCGTACGCGCCGTGCGACAACCACGAGCCGCCGCCGGCGGCCTGGAAGCGCTTCGAGATGTTCCGCGACGTGCTGCCCAAGGGCGACCCCGCCGCAGCGGGCGATCCGAGCCCGACTTGAGGCATGTCAAGCGATGTTGTGACTGCTTGCAAAGCCGTCACGCTGCGCGGAACTCGGAGCGGCCTGCACTGGTCAGTCTGCCTTTGGCACACGAACCACCAGGAGGCGCGCAGTGGACATCAAGCTGCAGTTGCTCGAATCCTTTCACGCCCACGGATCGGATGGGCAGACCTACAAGGTGTTCGGCTACGAACGCATGGCACGCGACGAGTCGGTGCCGGTGGCGCTCGAGCACTGGCAAAGCACCGGCACCAGTGAATACCGGCTGGCCGACGGCCGCTTCGTCGACGAGCGCGACGACGGCTCGCTGCACATCGAGCGCAGCGACGTCACGCTGATCCGCGCCTGAGCCCGCCGTCGGCCGCGGACAGCGGCTGCGCTTAGGGAATCCTCGTGGTGGCCCGCCGCTTGCATGCGGCGGGCAAGCCGTACGATCGGCGCACCGTTTCTGTGGAGGATTCTCGTCATGCCAACTGCCATCGCTCGCCGCTCGCCAGCCTGGCTCACCCTCACGTTCGCCGCCGCCGCGTTGACGGCCGCGTCCGCCGCCGCGCCAAGACGCTGGTCTACTGCTCCGAAGGCTCGCCCGAGAACTTCACCCCCGCGCTCAACACCACCGGCACCAGCTTCGACGCCGCGCGCCCGGTGTACGACAAGCTGACGCAGTTCGCGCGCGGCAGCACGCAGGTGGAGCCGGGGCTGGCCGAGAGCTGGGAGGTCGCCGACGGCGGCAAGACCATCACCTTCAAGCTGCGCAAGGGCGTCAAGTTCCACTCGCGGCGTCAACGGCTTCACGCCGACGCGCGACTTCAACGCCGACGACGTGCTGTTCTCGTTCGAGCGCCAGTGGAAGGCCGACCATCCGTACGCCAAGGTGTCGGGCGGCAAGTACGACTACTTCGCCGACATGGACATGCCCAAGCTGCTCGAGTCGATCGACAAGGTCGACGCCAACACGGTGCGCATGAAGCTCAAGGAGCCGAACGCGCCGTTCCTGGCCAACCTGGCGATGGACTTCGCGTCGATCCACTCGGCCGAATACGCCGATTTCCTCGCCAAGGCCAACAAGAAGGAGCAGTTCGACCAGGCGCCGGTGGGCACCGGGCCGTTCAGCTTCGTGGCGTATCAGAAAGACGCGGTGATCCGCTTCAAGGCCAACAAGGCCTATTGGGGCGAGAAGGCGCTGGTCGATGACCTGGTGTTCGCGATCACGCCCGACCCGACCGCGCGCTACAGCAAGCTCAAGGCCGGCGAGTGCCACTTCGTGATCGCGCCGCGCCCGGCCGACCTGCCCGAGATGCAGAAGGACGCGAGCCTCACGGTGATCAACCAGCCGGGCCTGAACATCGCCTACTGGGCGTTCAACACCCAAAAGCCGCCGTTCGACAAGAAGGAGGTGCGCCAGGCCTTCAACATGGCGATCGACAAGGCCGCGATCATCAAGGACGTCTACCTCGGCGCCGGCCAGGCGGCGAAGAACCTGATCCCGCCGACGCTGTGGTCGTACAACGACGCGGTCAAGGACTACCCGTACGACCCCGACAAGGCCAAGGACATGCTGGCCAAGGCCGGTGTCAAGACGCCGCTGGAGATCGACCTGTGGTACATGCCGGTGCAGCGGCCCTATAACCCCAATGCCAAGCGCATCGCCGAGATGATGCAGGCCGACCTGGCCAAGATCGGCGTCAACGCCAAGCTCGTCACCTACGAGTGGGGCGAGTACCGCAAGCGCATGCAGCAGGGCGAGCACATCACCGGCATGCTGGGCTGGACGGGCGACAACGGCGACCCCGACAACTTCTTCTTCCTGCGCGGCTGCGCGGCCGCGCGGCCGGGTGGCCAGAACCTCTCGAAGTGGTGCAACAAGGCCTTCGACGAGCGCCTGGACAAGGCGCGCACGCTCACCGACATGAAGGAGCGCAGCAAGCTGTACAGCGAGATGCAGGCGATCGAGAAGGAAGACGCGCCCGACATGAAGATCGCGCACTCGGTGGTCTACGAGGTGATGCGCAAGGAGGTCACGGGCTACAAGCAAAGCCCGTTCGGCGCGCACCAGTTCAATGGCGTGGAAATAAAGTAACCCCCGAAGCGGCCTGGCGGCCGCCTCCCCCAAGGGGGCGACGCCAGCGGACCGGCGAAGCCGGATCCGCGGCGTCCGCTGGGGGACGCGCCACTGGAGTGGCGCGGTGGCGGTCAGGTCCCTTGCGGACCAGCAAAGCCCGATCGGGGTCCACTTGAAACAGGCACCAGCGCGACGGCGACTTCGATGCTTCGCTTCCTGCTGCGTCGCCTGGCGCTGACGATCCCGACCTTCGTCGCGCTGATGTTCGTCACCTTCGTGGCGATCC
The DNA here is from genome assembly GCA_963774185.1 of uncultured beta proteobacterium. GTDB lineage: Bacteria > Pseudomonadota > Gammaproteobacteria > Burkholderiales > Burkholderiaceae_C > JAEUPI01. The sequence continues at coordinate 14,156 of CAVZEK010000025.1, read as the reverse complement.
GGCTGGTGCCGGGCGATCCGGTGGAGGTGCGCGTCGGCGAGCGCGGCATCTCGCCGGAGCGGCTGGCGCAGTTTCGCCACGAGCTCGGCCTCGACCAGCCGGTGTGGAAGCAGTTTGCCGACTATGCGTGGCAGCTGCTGCACGGCGACTTCGGCGTGTCGCTGGCCACCAACCAGAAGGTGCTCACCGAGTTCGCCGCATTGTTCCCGGCCACCATCGAGCTCTCGCTGACCGCGATGTTGTTCGCGGTGCTGCTCGGCATGCCTGCCGGCACCATCGCGGCGGCGCGGCGCGGCAGCGTGTACGACCAGGCGCTGATGGGGTTCTCCGTCACCGGCTACTCGATGCCGATCTTCTGGTGGGGCCTGCTGCTGATCATGTTCGTCGGCGAGCGTTGGGGCCTGACGCCGGTGTCGGGCCGCATCGACCTGATCAAGTACTACTTCGAGCCCGTCACCGGCTTCATGACCATCGATGCCTGGCTGTCGGGCCAGCCGGGCGCATTGAAGGATGCGCTGCGGCACCTGATCCTGCCGGCGATCGTGCTCGGCACGATCCCGCTGGCGGTGATCGCGCGCATGACGCGCTCGTCGATGCTCGAAGTGCTTGAGCGAAGACTACGTGCGCACGGCGCGCGCCAAGGGCCTGCCGGCCTGGCGCGTGGTCGGCCTGCACGCGCTGCGCAACGCGCTGATCCCGGTGGTCACCATCATCGGCTTGCAGGTGGGCGCGCTGATGGCCGGCGCCGTGCTCACCGAAACCATCTTCTCGTGGCCCGGCGTGGGCAAGTGGCTGATCGAGTCGATCGGCCGCCGCGACTACCCGGCACTGCAGGGCGGCGTGATGCTGATCTCCACCATGGTGATCGTCGTCAACCTGCTGGTCGATCTGACCTATGGTTTCATCAATCCGCGCATACGACATGGCTGAACTGAGCGCAGGCGATGGCGGTCGTCGATGCGGCCGGTGCGCGCGCCGCCGGGGCCGCTGCGCGCGTTCTGGCACGCCTTCCTCGAGAACCGCGGCGCGGTGGCGGGTTTCGCGCTGGTGATGGTGATCGTTGCCGTGGCGATCTTTGCCGATCTGATCGCGCCGTATGGGCCCAACGAGCAGTTTCGCGACGCGGTGCGTGCCGCGCCGGCCTGGGCCGATGGCGGCAGCGCTGCGGTTCCTGCTCGGCACCGACGGCCTGGGCCGCGACATGCTGTCGCGCCTGATCCACGGCGCGCGCATCTCGCTGTTCATCGGGCTGTCGGTGATGGGCGTGTCGTTCGTGATCGGCGTGCTTGCTGGGCCTGGCCTGCGTGTCGTTCGGCAGCGCGGTCGACGTGGCGATCACCCGCGTGATGGACCTGATCATGGCGGTGCCGAGCCTGGTGCTGGCGATCCTCGTCGTGGCGGTGCTGGGCCCGAGCCTCACCAACACCATCGTCGCGGTGACCATCGTCTACCTGCCGCGCTACGTGCGGCTGCTGCGAGCGGCTGCGCTGACCGAACTCGGCAAGGACTACGTCACCGCCGCGCGCGTGGCCGGCGTCGGGCCGTGCGCGCCTGATGTTCGCGACCGTGCTGCCCAACTGCCTGGCGCCGTTGATCGTGCAAGCCGCGTTGGGTGTGAGCGACGCGATCCTCGAAGCGGCGGCGCTCGGCTTTCTCGGCCTGGGCGCGCAGCCGCCCACCGCCGAGTGGGGCACGATGCTGGCCGATGCGCGCGAGTTCATTCGCTCCAACCCCTGGCAGGTGACGCTGCCGGGACTGGCGATCCTGATCACCGTGGTGTCGATCAATCTCGCGGGCGACGGTCTGCGCGACGCGCTCGATCCGAAGATGCGCAGGTCATGACGACGCCCCTGCTCGATGTCCGCGGCCTGAGCGTCGCTTTCGCCACGCGCGGCGGCGCCTTCAAGGCCGTCGACGGCATCGACATCGTCGTGCGATCCGACGAGGTGCTGGCCATCGTCGGCGAATCGGGATCGGGCAAGTCGGTGGCCGATGCTGGCCGTCATGGGCCTGTTGCCCTGGACGGCGACGGTGCGCGCCGAGCGCATGGCCTTCGCGGGCCACGAGCTGCAGGCGTTGTCGCCGCGACAGCGCCGGGCGTTGATCGGCCGCGACCTGGCGATGGTGTTCCAAGAGCCGATGAGCTCGCTCAACCCGTGCTTCACCGTCGGCTGGCAGATCGGCGAGGCGCTGGGTGCGCACCTCAATCTCGACCGCGCGCGCGCGCCGCCGGCGCGTGCTCGAATTGCTCGAGCAGGTGGGCATTGCCGATGCACCGCGGCGCATGTCGGCATTCCCGCACCAGCTCTCCGGCGGCATGTGCCAGCGCGTGATGATCGCGATGGCGCTGGCCTGCAAGCCGCGCCTGTTGATCGCCGACGAGCCGACCACCGCGCTCGACGTGACGATCCAGGCCCAGATCCTCGACCTGCTGCTGCAGATTGCAGCGCGAGACCGCGCATGGCGCTGGTGCTGATCACGCACGACCTCGGCGTGGTGGCCGAGACGGCCGACCAGGTGAGCGTGCAGTACGCGGGCGCCAGGTCGAAGCGGCGCGCGCCGACGATCTCTTTGCCGATCCGCACCATCCCTACACGGCGGCCTTGCTGGCCGCGTTGCCGGAGCGCGCCAGCGGTCGCGCGTTGGCAGCGATTCCCGGCGTCGTGCCCGGGCTGTCGGATCGGCCGCCGGGTTGCCTGTTCGCGCCGCGCTGCGCGCACGCCACCGAGCGCTGCCATCGCGAGCAACCGAGCCCACGCGCCGGCGGCGTGGGGCCGCGCGCTGTGCCACACGCCGCTGCAGCACGGTGTTGCGCAGCAAACGGGCGTCACGGGGTCCGCGACGTGAGCGACCACCACGCCGGTGCTGCGTCGCGTCGGATCTGCAGCGTCACTACCGCGTGCGGCGCGGCCTGTTCGCGGCGTCGGACCTGTTCGCGCTCAACGGCGTGTCGTTCACGCTGGCCGGCCGGCCGCACGCTCGCCGTGGTGGGCGAATCGGGGTGCGGCAAGTCCACGCTGGCGCGCGTGCTGACGATGGTCGAGCCGCCGACGGCGGGCCGCTTGCTGATCACCGGCATCGACGTGGCCAGCGGCCGACGCGCCACACGCGCGCGCTTGCGCCGCCAGGTGCAGATCGTGTTCCAGAACCCCTACGGCTCGCTGAACCCGCGCCAGCGACGTGGGCGCGGCGCTGCAGGAGCCGCTGCTCGTGCAGCGTCAGGGCGATGCGCACGCAGCGCGAACGCCGGCGCGCGCACGATGCTGCGCAAGGTGGGTCTGCGCGACGAGCACTTCGGAGCGCTGGCCTCACATGTTCTCCGGCGGCCAGCGGCAGCGCATCGCGATCGCTCGCGCGCTGATGCCGCGGCCCGAGCGTGCTGGTGCTCGACGAGCCGGTGTCGGCGCTCGATGTGTCGATGCGCGCGCAGGTGCTCAACCTGCTGGCCGAGCTGCAGCGCGAGTTCGGCGTGGCCTACGTGTTCATCTCGCACGACTTGTCGGTGGTGCGCCACGTGGCCGACGAGGTGCTGGTGATGTACCTCGGCCGCGTGGTCGAGCAGGGCCCGCGCGACGCGGTGTTCGCGACGCCCCAGCACCCGTACACGCGCGCGCTGATGTCGGCCACGCCGACGGTCGATGCCGCGTCGCGGCGCACCCGCATCATGCTCGAAGGGCGAGTTGCCCTCGCCGCTGAACCCGCCCACCGGTTGCGCCTTTCACCCGCGCTGCCCGATCGCGATGGCCCGTTGCCGGGTCGAGGCGCCGAAGCTGCTGCCGCACGAGAGCGGCCGCGTGGCCTGCCACGCGGTGGTTGCCGACGCCGCGCCGTTGTGGCCTGATGCAGCCTGAGCTGAAGGTGCAGGTGATGATCGGCGCTCGCAATCCGCTGACCCTGGTGCTGGCGCTGGCCGTCGCGCTGGGCGCGGCCGCCGCGCCGCCCATGACTCGGTCGCAGGCGCTGCAGGCGATCGAGCAGCGCGACCCCGAACAGCGGCTGGCCGGAATCGCGCGGCTGGCCGAGATCGGCACGATGGCCGACGCCGACCGCCTGGTGCCGCGGTTGGCCGACGACAACGGTTGGGTGCGCGAAGTCGCCAGCGCGGCGATGTGGCAGATCTGGAGCCGCTCGGGCGAGCGCGCCATCGACATCCTGTTCAACCGCGGTGTCGAGCAGATGCAGGCCGGACAGTTCGACGCGGCGCTGGCCACTTTCTCCGAGATCGTCCGCCGCAAGCCGGCCTTTGCCGAAGGCTGGAACAAGCGCGCCACCGTGCTGTTCCTGATGGGCGAGAACGAACGGTCGTTGCGCGACTGTGACGAGGTGCTCGCGCGCAACCCCAATCACTTCGGCGCCCTGTCGGGCGCCGGGCAGATTCACCTGAAGCTCGGCAACACCGAGCGCGCACTGGAGTTCTTCGAGCGCGCGCTGAAGATCAATCCCGGCCTCACCGGCACGGCCGAGGTGATTGAGATGCTGGAGCAGCGCCTGCAGGACAAGCGCCGCCGCACGATCTGAGTTGCGCCATGGTGCGCGGCGGCGCGCGCCGGCCAGCCGTATCATCGAGCGTCGCGTTGTGTGAGTGAGGGAGAGCACACCGATGGATCCATTGCGCAAGCTGAACCAGCTGAGCGAGTCGCACGGTGAGCTGCGCGCCGGCAAGGGCATGGTCTCCGGCGTCATCGCGCTGGTGCTGGCCGTGTTGTGCTTCCTCGGCGTGCTCGCCTTTCACTTTCCCGAGTACCTGACGACGCCCGAGCTGCGCAAGTCGTACAACGTCGACGTGCATGCGCCAGCTGCTGTATTGGTCGATGGTGATCGCGGGCGGGCTGGCGCTGTTCAACATCGTGCGCAGCCGCGCGCGCTGGCTGGCGCTCGCTGCGTTCGTGCTGATCGCGCTGGCGCGCGCTGCTGGGCGGCCACAAGGTGCCGGTGAACGACTTCGCCGAGAACACGCCGTACATCGGGCTGGACTGGTTCGTGCTCGACCTGCTGGGCTCGTCGCTGATCTTCATCTTCATCGAGAAGCTGTTCGCGCTGCGCCGCGAGCAGCCGGTGTTCCGGCCCGAGTGGCAGACCGACGTGCACCACTTCATCGTCAACCACATGGTGGTGGGCTTCGTGCTGCTGGCGACCAACCTGCTGGTGCACAAGCTGTTCGGCTGGGCCGCCAACGACGGCGTGCGCGGCTGGGTGCGCGACCTCAACTTCTTCGTCGCGCTGTTCCTGATCGTGCTGGTGGCCGACCTGGTGCAGTACTGGACGCACCGCGCGTACCACGAGGTGCCGCTGCTGTGGCGGCTGCACGCGGTGCACCACAGCGTCAAGAGCATGGACTGGCTGGCCGGCTCGCGCCAGCACATCATCGAGCTGCTGATCACCCGCACGCTGGTGCTGGCGCCGATCTACGTGCTCGGGCTTCAGCAAGGAAGTGATCGACGCCTACATCGTGATCGTCGGCTTCCAGGCGGTGTTCAACCACGCCAACGTGAGCGTGCGGCTCGGGCCGCTGCGCTACGTGATCGTCACGCCCAACTTCCACCACTGGCACCACTCGCAGGACGAGGAGGCGCATCGACCGCAACTACGCGGCGCACTTCGCGTTCCTCGACTACCTGTTCGGCACCGCGGTGAAGTCCGACCGCGCAGTGGCCCGAGCGCTACGGCGTGCGTCGGCGACTACGTGCCCAACGGCTTCTTCAAGCAGCTCGCCTTTCCCTTCATCTGGAAGGGCTGAGCGTCGGCATTTGTCGGGCCTGCGCGGTGAATGCCTCGCGAGGCGGCCGACCTGCACGCTCGTCAGCGGGCCCGGTGCTCGATGCCGTAGCGCGCGTAGATCGTGCGGATCGTGCCGTCGTCGAGCAATGCCTTCAATGCGACGTTCACCGCGTCGAGCAGCGCGTCGTCGGCGCGGCGCAGGCCGACCGCGACGGTCCATCGCAACTCGGGCTCGGTGTCCTGCGCGCGCACCACCGTCAGTGGCCGGTTGGGGTGACGCAGGTTGTAGTAGCCGGCCGACGCCGGCGAGACGGCGCCGGCATTGACCTCGCCGCTTGCGCGACCGCTTCCAGCATGTCGTCTTCGAATCCGAACGGCACCATCGCGCGCGCCGGTGCGGCTGACGATCAGGCTGGCCAGCGAGTTCATCATTACGCCCACGCGCATGCCCTCGCGCAGCGACTTGTAGTCGGGCGACCGTCGGCTGGCCGGGCGCGAACACCAGGCCCACGCCGCCCACCTGGTACGGCATCGAGGGGCGCAACCCGCGCTGCTCGACGCCCGGACTGAGGATGGTGTCCATCAGCATGTCGCAGTCGACGGTCGCGGCGCGATAGCGCGGCACGATCCACAGCACCTGCAACTGCAGTCCCATGCGCTGCGCCAGTGCACGCGCGATCTCGATCTGGAAGCCCGGCAGCTCGCCGCGTTCGGCGGCGTACGGCAGTGCGTTCGGGTTCGCGCACAGCGACAACTGCTTGCCGGCACGTACTTCGGCCAGAGGTCGTGCGGGCGCGAGCGCGCACGCGCAGGTCGCCACGGCGGCCGCCAGCGCGCGCCAGCTACGCCCGTCGCAGGCCACGATCGCAATGCGGCTTCATTGCGAGCCCTCCGGCTTCAGGTTGCGGATGTAGGCCACGACCGCCGCGATCTGCTGGTCGTTCAGCGCCGAGCCGAACGCAGGCATCTGGCCGGTCTTGCCCATCTTGATGCGATAGACGATCTCGCTGTCGGTGAGCGTGGTGTCCATCAGCTTGGGCCCCTTGCCGGCTTCCCGGCCGCCGCTGTGAATGGCACCAGCCGCACACGTTGGCGAACAACTGCCTGGGATCGAAGCCGGCGGCGCCGTCGGGGACTGACGCGGGTCGGCTGTCGGGCGCGCTGGCGGCCTCGGGCGTGCCGAACGTGCGCCCCCGATTGCATCGGGCCGGGCTTGTTGGGCTTGCGCGCGCGCCGCGAAGGGCGCGCACGCAAGCACAACCGCGCAGCCGACACGGCGGCGACCTTTGCGCCGCGAGGGTGATGCACGAGTGACTGGAGCACGCATCGTCGAAAAAACAGGCGCCCGCGAGCGAGCGCCTGTCGCGCTAGGTCGCTCAGGCGTTCAGGGCAATGCGAACACCTTCAGCACGCCGGAGTCCTTCGGCATCTGCGCGAACGAGCCACCGAAGAACGCCGCGTAGTCGTCGCCGACCAGGCCGCCCCAGCCGGTCATCACCGCCACGTACTGCTTGCCCTTGGCCGTGTAGGTGATGATGCCGCCGTTGTGGCCCTGGCCGTTGTTGTGGCTCCACAGCTTCTTGCCGGTGCTGGCGTCGTAGGCGCGCAGCCAGCCGCGCGCGTCCGGCACGAACAGCAGGTTGCCGCCGGTGGACAGCAGGCTCGCGTGCGGCGGCGCGGGGTACTTGATCTCCCACTTCACCTTGCCGGTGATCGGGTCGCGCGCCGGATGTGGCCGCGCGCCTTGTCGCCTTCGGGCGGGACGATGCATGGTGAAGTCCGCGCCGATGTTGAGCTGCGCCATCGGCTCGAGTGATCGGCTCGGTCTTCACGCACCTCGAGGTCCATGCACCACTCGTTGCCGACCTTGTAGAACAGGCCGGTCTTCGGGTTGTAGGTGCCCGAGTTCCAGCTGTATGCCGCCGGCGATGGACGGGCACAGGTTCTCGTGCTTGCCCTCGGTCAGGTCGCGCCGGCCGACCAGCGTGCCGTCGGGCTTGATGTCCTGAACGAAGTTGATGTTCTTCACAGCCCTGCTAGACGTTCTGCACCTTGCCGTTGCGGTCGTACACGAAGACGAAGCCGCCCTTGCTCGGGTGCACGACGTACTTCTTGCCGCCGTGCTCGATCATCATGAACTCGCCCGTCGCGCGAGTCGAAGTCCCACGCGTCGTGCGGCAGCTCCTGGTGGTAGCCCTTCAGCTTGCCGGTGTCGGGGTCGAGCAGGATGCACCGACGTGGTGTACAGGTTGTCGCCGGGACGCGCGCCCTTGGTCTTCCAGTCCGGCCCCGGCCCAGTCGTACAGCGGCGCCGGGTTGGCGGTGCCCCACCACACGGTGTTGGTCTCGGGATCGTAGCCGCCGGCCATCCAGCCGCCGCCGCCACCGGTCTTCCACGAGTCGTTGCCCCAGGTGTTGCGCGCGTCGCCGTTGTCCGTCGTTGCCGCCCGACGGTGAAGAACTGCCACACCTTCTTGCCGGTCTTGGCGTCGACGCCGAAGATCGGGCCGCGGTAGGGCCATTCGCCGCCCTGCGCGCCGATGATGACCTTGTCCTTCACCAGCAGCGGCGCGCCGGTGAAGCCGACCGTCAGCTTCTCGGAGTCGACCAGCTTGGTTTCCCAGTTGAGCTTGCCGGTCTTCATGTCGATGGCGACCAGCTTGCCGTCGAGCGTGCCCATGTAGATGTTGCCGTAGCCGACCGCGATGCCGCGGTTGTACGGCGAGTGCGTCTGCTTGGCGACCAGGTCCTCGTTGAGCTTCTGCTTGTAGCTCCACAGCACCTCGCCGGTGGCGCCGTCGAGCGCGTAGACCTGGTTGTACGAGCTGGAGTAGTACAGCACGCCGTCGATGGCCAGCGGGATACGCTGCAGGCCGCGGTTCGACGCGGCTGGCGCACGTGCGACCACGCCTCCTGCAGCTTGCCGACGTTGCTCGTGTTGATCTCGGTCGAGCGCGCTGTAGTGCCACGACTTGTAGGTGCCGTGGTAGGTCATCCAGTTGCCGGGCTCGCTGTCGGCCTTGAGCAGCCGGTCGGACGTGACGTCGGCGGCCATGGGGGTGCTACCGCAGCCGGCGGCCAAGATGGCCGCAACAGCCATCGCCGAATGACGAAACTTCATGGTGTCTCCTCGTTGTTGAGCCCTCCGGGGCCGCCTTCAATGAGAGGGAGTTGTTTTTCTTGGCCGCGCCCGGGGTGGGGGTTGCGTTATACGCCCGAGATCAAACTGTCGCAAGCGAGACAGCGATGCAAAAAAGCGAAGGACCTTTTCAGCAACGGACGCTGTGCGCGCGCAGCTTCACGCTGGTGCCGAATGCAGAGCCGGCGAAGCGATCCCACGCGGCGGCGACAGTCGACACCCAGCCGAGCAGGCGATCAACCTGCACGCTGCGACTTTCGCCCGACAGGCACCAGTGGCAGAAATGCTCGCAGTTGTTGCTGGCGATGCGATAGCGGTCTTCACCGAGGCGCGAACGCGCGCGGGCCGCAATATCTGCCGGAGCATATCGCGCCTGCGAGTCGGCAACAACCCGCACGCCACGGCCACCGGCGAACTCCTCGAGCGACACCTCTTCCACCGGGCGGCAGGTGAGCGCGGCGCGCGACCAGCCGGCGTAGTGCACGACCCGATTGGCGCCCACGTAGATGCCGTGGTGGGTGTAGCCGCGGCGCGGCGTGACCAGGTGCGCGCCGATCGCGAACGGCTCGCACGCGGCGTCCGGCAGCGATGCCGGGCAAGCGGAGCGGGTCGTGGTGGTCATGGCGGCGGTCTCGATGGGGTGTCATGGCTTGGTGCCATTGCATCGAGACCGGACGCGCACGGAAAGTCGGTGCGTATCCCAGCGCGGGGTGCTCCCAGTTGGGAGCACCCCAGCGATCGCAGCGCTGTGGCGTCATCGTGGCGCAGGGGGTTGACCGGCCGGGCGCCGGCGCGTCGTCACTTCGACGCCATCTTGCTCATCGCCTCTTTCATCTCTTCGGGCGTCATGTCCCACATGTGCGTGGCGATCGACCACTTGTGGCCGAACGGGTCTTCGACCTGGCCGTATCGATCGCCCCAGAACTGGTCGGCCAGCGGCATCGTCACCTTCGCGCCGGCCGATACCGCACGCGCAAACGTGGCATCGGCGTCTTCGACATACAGGTGAATCGTCACCGGCGAGCCGTTGAGTGTCTTCGGGCTCTTGGCGCCGTACTCGAGCATTTCGTCGACCAGCATCAGCGTCGAATCGCCGATCTTCACAGCCGCGTGCATCAGCCTGCCGTCGGGGCCGGGCATGCGTCCTTGTTCAACGGCGTTGAAGGCGGCCTTGTAGAAATCGATCGCCTTGGCGGCGCCGGTGCAAACGATGTGCGGGCTCAGCGAGTGCATGCCCTGGGGGATCGGATGGACGGACTTGCTTGGCATGGTGAGGTACCTCGTCTCAGGTTGATGACTGGTGGCGCGCAGTTGCTGCGCCGCCATGACAACGACGGTTCGCCGCGCGTCGGATCGACAGCCCGGGGATTCTTTTCTAGGGGGTGCGAGGCCGGCTGCCAATGGCCGGTTCGGCACGGCGACCGCGTGGGACTGTCGATGGTAGTGGCGTGCCACGCCAGCCTCTGTCACCCTGAATCGAAGGACCCGCATGCGACGAAGGATTCTCGATGCCGTTGTCTGGCGATGGCGATTTCGGCTCATGGGCGTCGGACAAGCGGCCCTCGATGGACGAGGCGCAGCATGCCTACCACGTCGGGCAGTACCGCCACTCGCTGGACCTGTTCGAAAGCTGGCCGCGCAACGCAACGCCGAGGCGGCCGAATGTGCCGGCTTCATGCTGCTGATGGGCGAGCCGATGTACGGCAACCAGGTGCGCCGCGACGTCGAGCGCGCCAAGGTGTTTCTGGTGCAGGCCGCAGCGGCCGGGCGCAGCGGTGCCGGCTTTCTGCTCAACATGGTCGAGCGCACCGACTGAGCCGGCGCGCTACTCGCTGCGGCGCCGGGACCGCCGGCGCGGCGGGGTTTGCGCCAGCGCCTCTCAACCCGCCGAGAGGCACCGCGGCCGACGCTGCCGGTGATGGCCACCGAAGCACCAGCGTCGAGCATGCGCCGGAAAGCCGCGCGCACCTGCGAAGCCGACACCTCGCGCACGAGCGCCAACCGCTCGGCCACGCTGCGCACCCGCTGCAGCGCGAACAGGTCGAGCGCGGCGTCTTCCAGGCGTTGCGTCAGGCGTTCGTCGTGGCGCAGCAAGCGCACGGTCACTTGGTTGCGGGCGCGCTCCAGGTCGACCGCGTCGATGCGCTCGGCCAGGCCGCGCATCAGCAGCACCACCTGTGCGAGCACGGTGTCCATGTGCTCCGGCGCGAACGACGCTTCGATCGCCAACTGGCCGCCGAACTCGAAGCGGTCGGCGTTGCAGGCGGCGTGGTAGACCAGGCCACGTTTCTCGCGCAGCTCGGCCAACAGCGGTGAACTCATGCCATCGCCCAGCACCGCAGCGGCGACGTCGACCGCCGCGTCGGCGGCGGCGCGTCCGGCGATCGGATAACCCATCACCAGGTGCATCTGGCGGCCGACATCCATGCGCTTGACGCGTGTGCCGCCCGCATAGCCGGCGGCAGGCAGCTTGTTGGGCTGGCCATGCGGCATGTCGCCGAAAGCGGCAACGGCCGCCTGCAGCACGGCGCCGGGGTCGATCGCGCCGGCTGCCGCGACGACGATGTTGGCCCCGGTGTAGTGCTGCTGCACGTGCGCGGCCAACTGCTCGCGCGTGCAGCGCTCGATGACGCGGCGCTGGCCGATCACCGGTTGCGCAGCCGGATGCTCCGCCCAGCAGACGTGGTCGAACAACTGATAGGCCACAGTGATCGGGTCGTCCTCGACCTCGGCCACCTCCTGCAACAGCACCTCGCGCTCGCGCGTCAACTCGTCTTGCGGAAACGTGGCGTGGCGCACGATGTCGGCCAGCATCGTCACGAAGCGCGGTGCGTGTTCGCCCAGGCCACGCATGTGGTAGGCCGTGTGGTCCTTATCGGTGTGCGCGTTGACCTCGGCGCCGAGCATCTCGGCGTCGAGGTTCACGCGATGCGCGTCGCGCTGCACGCGTGCCCTTGAACGCCATGTGCTCGAGCACGTGGCCGATGCCGTTGAGCGCGCGGCTCTCGTGCGCGCTGCCCACGCGCACGAACACGCTGACACCGGCCGTTTGCAGGTGCGGCGTGGCCGACGCCACCACCCGCACGCCGTTGGACAGCGTGTGCATCGCACCTGGCGCGGCGGCAACACAGATCGGCGCAGGCTCCAGGTGCGGTCGCATCGTCGGCCATGCTACAGCGGCGCCACCGGGATGCAGATCTGGCAGTCGAACACGCCGCTGGCCGTGTCGTAAGCCGACCCCCGCGGGTAGAACTCGAAGCAGGGGCGGCTGTCGAGTTGCAACTGGCTCGCGGGCAACCAGTCGCGCAGCAGGCGTGTCCACGCCATGAACACCTGCTCAGAGGTCCCCTTGAAGGGCATCACCGCGTAGCGCCCGCCGGGCAGCGTGGTGATCAGCGCGGGGCCCGACGGCGTGTAGTCGCTCGCCACCTCGACGCAGGCGTCGTAGCGGCACTGTGCAGGCTCGGTGATGCTCGGGTCGTCGTGGCTGATGCCGTAGCGTGCCTGCCCCATCAAGCCGTCGGCCGCCATCCACGGTGCCACCTGCTGCATCCAAAAGCGAGAAACCGGCTCGCCGTAGGGCCCGACGTGCCGCATGTACGCCACCCGCTGTGGCGCCCGCTCGATCAGTTTCACATCCATGGGAAGCTCCTGGCGTTGCGGAAAGGAGCCTGCAGTGTTGGCCGCCGAGCCGGCGCCGCCTGATCGGCCTTGCGTTGTGCCTGATCGCGCTTGCTGTCAGGAAACGGGCGCGATCGCCATACGCTCGGCGCACAACCGAATCGCGCCTTGAACGCGCGTGAAAAAGCCTCACCCGAGCCGAACCCGACCGACAGCGCCACCTGCAGCACCGACAGTCGCGGCTGCGATGCCAGCCGGCTCGCGGCCTGCTCGACGCGGCGCCGCCGCAAGTAGTCACCCAATGTTTCGCCGGTCCACGCGGCAAACAGTCGGTGGAAGTGATACGGCGAAAAGTGCGCCACCGCGGCCAGCGAGGCCAGATCCAGCGGCTGGTCGAGTCGGCGATCGATGGCCTCGATCACCCGGTGCATCCGCCGCTCGTATTCGATGCGCGAATCGCTGGTAATCACCTATGTCCTGCGCGTTTCGTCGCTGTTGCGACCGATTGTGAACGAACGCCGAAACGCCCGGTGCACGGCACGTCGGCGATGGCCACAAATTACCCCACCCCGTAAAGCTGTAAGACCTTACAGATTGCGCGATCGACGGCGCCCGGTCTTCAATGCATCAGCGAGTTGTGAGGGGCAACTCCAATCCAACGATGTGTGTGACACCCGAACACGGGCAGCAGGGCATCAGCAAGCTCACAGCAGCTGCAGTGCCTTCGTGCGACCCCGCAGAAGCGGGCCGCCGACGCAATCCGACCTCGACCGGCACATTGGTCTACGAACAAAGAGATTGTTGAGGGATCATGGATTGGATTGCCATCGCCATCGGCTTCGGGGTTGGAGTCATCGTCGGCGTCACTGGCGTGGGCGGTGGGTCATTGATGACTCCGCTGTTGATTGGCGTGTTCAAGCTCAACCCGGCGGTGGCAATCGGCACCGACCTGTGGTTTGCGACCAGCACCAAGTCTGTCGGTGCCTGGGCGCACCACGGGCATGGCCACGTCGATCTCCGGATCACCTTGCTGCTGCTGGCTGGCAGCCTGCCGGCCTGCGTCGCCACCATCGCGTGGATGCACTGGTCCGGCGTCACCCGCAGCGGCATGGCGGCCTTGACTTGGTCTTTGGGTGTCGGGCTGCTGTTGACCGCGGTGACGGTGGCCTATCGCAAGGCGTGGCATGCAGTGGGTCTGCGGCTTGAGCGATGGCTGCCTGAGCGGCGCAAGGTCACCGCCACGGTGTTCAGCGGCATTGCACTGGGCGTGCTCGTCTCGCTGAGCTCGATTGGTGCCGGGGCGATCGGCGCCACGCTGATCCTGCTGTTGTACCCGCGGCTGCCCGCGCAGCGTCTGGTGGGAACCGACATTGCGCATGCGGTGCCGCTCACGCTGTTGGCCGGCATCGGCCACGCCAGCCTGGGCACTGTGGACTGGCAACTGCTGGTATCGCTGCTGATCGGCTCGCTGCCAGGCATCTGGATCGGAGCTCAACTGACCAAGGCATTCCCGGAGCGATTGGTGCGCACGCTGTTGTGCGTGGCGCTTGTGACGGCAGGCCTGAAGGTAATGGCTTGACATGTACCAGTACAGGGAGTCATTTGCGGTGCAACTGGGCCTGAATTCGGTCGTCGACTGCGTGACGGCCTTGCGGCGCAATGCCATCTCGCAAAAGGC
>CAVZEK010000024.1:0-118887 GCA_963774185.1 uncultured beta proteobacterium | reverse complement strand
GTGTATGTCGTCTATTGGTTCAGTTCAGGTATTGCTGGCCGCCCGCGCGGCCAAGGAACTGCAAGACGGCTTCTACGTCAACCTCGGCATCGGCCTGCCGACGCTGGTGGCGAACCACGTGCCCAAGGGCATGGAGGTGTTGCTGCAAAGCGAGAACGGGCTGCTCGGCATCGGGCCGTTCCCGACCGAGGACGAGATCGACGCCGACCTCATCAACGCCGGCAAGCAGACGGTGACCACGCTGCCGGGCTCGAGCATCTTCAGCAGCGCCGACAGCTTCGGCATGATCCGCGGCGGCAAGATCAACCTCGCGATCCTCGGCGCGATGCAGGTCAGCGAGAAGGGCGACCTCGCCAACTGGATGATCCCCGGCAAGATGGTCAAGGGCATGGGCGGCGCGATGGACCTGGTGGCCGGCGTGCGCAGCGTGGTCGTGCTGATGGAGCACGTGGCCACCAAGAAGGACGGCACGCATCGACCTCAAGATCCTGCCGCAGTGCACGCTGCCGCTCACCGGCGTGGGCGTGGTCGACCGCATCATCACCGACCTCGCGGTGATCGACGTCACGCCGCACGGCCTGAAGGTGGTCGAGATGGCGCCCGGCGTCACGCGCGCGGAGCTGCAGGCAAGACCGGCGTGTCGTTGCACTGAGGCGCTGGCTGCCGGTTGCGGCCACCGCGCGCGCTGTGGGGCCGTTGCTCCGCGGGCGCCCAGTGGGCAACTTTCATCAGACGATCGGCGCATGGAGACCCGCCGAACCCTGATTCGCTGGCTTCGGCTGGCGCTGCTGGTCGCGCTGGCTGGCTTGCGCCGCGCCGCCGCAGCGGGCGCCCGACGGCGCCGATGCAGCGGCGCTGCAGCCAGAGCCGCCGTCAGGCTTCAGCGGCAAGCCGGGCTGGAGCGCCAACGCTTTGCCGTCGCCGCGGCCAACCCGCTGGCCACCGAGGCCGGCTATCGGATGCTCAAATCCGGTGGCTCGGCGATCGATGCCGCAGTGGCGGTGCAGATGGTGCTCACGCTGGTCGAGCCGCAATCCAGCGGCATCGGTGGTGGCGCGTTCATCCTGCATTGGGACGGCGCGCGTGTCGAGGCCTTCGACGGTCGCGAAACCGCGCCGGCGTTGGCCGACGAACGTCTGTTCCTGCAAAGGGACGGCCAGCCGATGCCGTTTGAACAAGCGGTGGTGGGCGGCCGCTCGGTTGGGGTGCCCGGCGCCCTGCGGGTGCTCGAGATGGCCCACGCGCGCCACGGCAAGCTGCCATGGGCCCGTCTGTTCGAACCCGCCATCACGTTGGCGGACGAAGGGTTCGCGGTCAGCCCGCGTCTGCACCAACTGCTGCAGGTCGAGCGCGCGCTGCGCCTGCAGCCACAGGCCGCGGCGTTCTACTACGACGCCAATGGCCAAGCCTGGTCGGTCGGACATCGGCTGAAGAATCCGGCGCTGGCCGCGGTGCTGCGTGCCATCGCACAACGCGGCAGCGACGCGTTCTATCGCGGCCCGATCGCGCAAGACCTGGTCCAGCGCGTGCGATCCTTTCCCGGCAACCCGGGCCGCATCAGCGAGGCCGACCTCGAAAGTTATCGGCCCGAGTTGCGCGAGGCGATGTGCGATGACTACAAGGCACGATGGCGTGTCTGCGGCTTTCCGCCGCCGTCGTCAGGCCATCTGGCGCTGATGCAGATGCTCAAGCTGATGGCGTTCAGCCCTGCGGTGGACGCGCCGTTGCAGGGGGGCGTGCCGTCAGCGGCGTGGCTGCACCTGTACACCGAGGCGGCGCGGCTGGCATTCGCCGATCGCAGCCAGTACGTTGCCGACCCGGCGTTCGTGAGCCCGCCGGGAGGCCGTTGGAGCAGCCTGCTCGACGACTCCTACCTGCGCCAGCGGGCGCAGGCGATCGGGCCGACGAGCATGCAGTGGGCGCAACCGGGCGTGCCGGGCGAGAGCGGCGCGGTGTTCGCGCCGCAGCCCGAGCAGCCGGAGTACGGCACCAGCCACATCTCGATCGTCGACGCGCAAGGCCAGGCGATCGCGATGACCACCACCATCGAGGCGGGGTGGGGCTCGCGCATCCTGGCCGATGGCGGTACCGGGTTGCCGGGTGGCTATCTGCTCAACAACCAGTTGACCGATTTCTCGCTCGCGCCCGCTGACGCCAGCGGCCGCCCGATCGCCAACCGCGTGCAGCCCGGCAAACGACCGCGCTCGAGCATGACGCCCACGCTGGTGTTCGATCGCGGCGACGGCCACCTGCTGCTGAGCGCGGGCTCGCCGGGCGGCGCGCTGATCATCCACTTCACCGCCAAGGCGGTGATCGCCAGCCTCGACTGGGGGCTCGACGCCCAACAGGCGGTGGCGCTGCCCAACTTCGGCAGCCTGAACGGGCCGACGCTGCTCGAGCGCGCGCGCTTTCCGGCATCGACCGTCGAGGCGCTGAAAGCCCGTGGCCACCAAGTGCGGGAGATCGACATGACCAGTGGTCTGCAGGTGCTGCAACGCACGCGCGACGGCTGGTTCGGCGGCGCCGACCCGCGGCGCGAGGGTGTCGTGCGTGGCGAATGAGTTTCGCGCTGCCATGGGGATTGGGGGTTGCACCGGCCCCCGGCCGCGGGGTTGCCGCCCGCACGCGCGCACCGGAGGATGCGCACATTCCTGCTGGCCCAACGATGTCCGACACGCCCCCGCCCGCTCCGAGCCGACGCGATGACCCGCGCTCACTGTCGCGCGAGGAAAAGATGCAGCTGCTGCACGAAGAGCTGGTCAAGCTCAACGCCCAGCTGGAATACTTGCGCCTGATGTTGCGCCTGCGCGCGCGCAAGGCCTGAGCGGGTGCGGCGCCCTAACGCACAGATCGATGCGCACGCATCGCGCGGGCGCACTCGCTGACCAGCGCCGGGCCCTTGTAGATGAGGCCGGTGTAGATCTGCACCAGATCCGCGCCGGCCTCGAGCTTGGCGCAGGCGTCGGCGCCACTGAGCACACCGCCGACGCCGATGATCGGCACGGCGCGGCCGAGCTCGCCGCGCAGCACGCGGATCGCGCGGTTGCTGGGCTCGAACAGCGGAGCGCCCGAGAGCCCGCCGGCTTCGCCGGCGTGCGCGAGCCCTTGCACCGCATCGCGCGCCACCGTGGTGTTGGTGGCGATCACGCCGTCGATGCCGTGGCGCTTCACGGCGGCGGCGATCGAGCCGCAACTGCGCGTCGTCGAGGTCCGGCGCCACCTTCAGGAACAGCGGCACCTGGCGGCTTTGGGCGCGCGCCAGCGCAGCGCGCCGCGACACCAGCGCCGACAGCAACGCCTCGAGTGCGGCATCGCCCTGCAGGGTGCGCAGGTCCTTGGTGTTGGGGCTCGAGATGTTGACCGTCACGTAGTCCGCGTGCGGGAACACGGCGTCAAGCCCGAGCAGGTAGTCGTCGGCCGCGCGCCCGATTGGCGTGCTGGCGTTCTTGCCGATGTTGAGTCCCAGCACACCGCCGTTGGCGCGAAACGACCGCGAGCGGCGCACGTTATTGAGGCAGGCCTGTAAGCCCTCGTTGTTGAAGCCAAGCCGGTTGATCAGCGCGTTAGCCCGCGGCAGGCGAAAAAGCCGCGGCTTGGGGTTGCCGGGTTGTGCCTTGGGCGTCACGGTGCCGACCTCGACGAAGCCGAACCCCATGGCACCGAAGCCATCGATGCAGCGGCCGTTCTTGTCGAGGCCGGCGGCCAGCCCGATGCGATTGGAGAACTTCAAGCCGGCAAGTTCGAACCGCATCGTCGACCCGCGGCTGCTGCCACAGGCGCTGCAACGGCGTGCCTTGCAGCGTGGCGATCGCATCGAGCGTCAGCTCGTGCGCGCGCTCGGCATCGAGTCCGAACAGGAAGGGGCGAGTCAGCGCATACGGAACGAGCGACATAATCGAGCCCCAAGTCTCGCATGCCCACCTCATGACCCAGGACGAACTCAAGGCGCTGGTCGGCCGCGCCGCACTCGACCACGTGGTGCCCGACGCCGTGGTGGGGGTCGGCACCGGCTCGACGGTGAACCACTTCATCGACGCGCTGGCCACGATGCGCTCGCGCATCGCCGGTGCGGTGTCGAGCTCCGACAAGAGCACCGAGCGGCTGCGCGCGCACGGCATTCGTGTGCTCGATGCCGCCGAGGTCGAGCGCGTTCCGGTGTATGTGGACGGCGCCGACGAGATCGACCCGCACGGCTGCATGATCAAGGGCGGTGGCGCGGCGCTGACGCGCGAGAAGATCGTGGCCGACCTGGCCGAGCGCTTCATCTGCATCGCCGACGAATCCAAGCGCGTCGACGTGCTGGGGCGTTTCCCGCTGCCGGTGGAGGTGATCCCGATGGCCGCCGCGCAGGTGGCGCGGCGCTTCGCCGCCGCCTATGGCGGCCAGGCGCGCGTGCGCGACGGCGTGCGCACCGACAACGGCCAGCTGATCCTCGACGTGCACGGCCTGCGCATCACCGATCCGCTGGCGATGGAGACCGAGGTCAACCAATGGCCCGGCGTCGTGACGGTCGGCATCTTCGCTCGCCACCAGGCGAGCCTGTGCCTGCTGGGCACGCTCGCAAGGGGTGGTGACGCTGCGTTATTGACCACCCCGAAGCGGCCTGGCGGCCGCTTCCCCCTCAAGGGGGCAACACCGGCGGACCGGCGAAGCCGGATCCGCGGTGTTTGCTCGGGCCGTCAGGCTCGCGGCTCGCGCGCGCCGAAGCGGGCCGCGTCCACGGCGTCGAGCAGCGCGCTGCCCACCGGCAGCGGCACGCCCGCGATCATCGCCGCGACCAGTTCGCCGGCCAGTGCAGCTTGCGTCAGGCCCCGCGACCCCAACCCGGCAAGCACGTGCAGCCCTGGCTGGCGCGCGATGAAGCGCGGCTGTTCCTGGCGCGGTGCGGCGGCTCGTTCGCCCGCCGGCAGCGGCACGCCGCCCAGCAGCGGCAAACGATCGCGCGCGTGCAGCCGCCATGCCACGCGGCCGCCGAGCGTGCGGGCGTCGTGCGACCACGGCCGGCCGCTCAGCCGTTGCAGAGCGGCCAGGTTGCGCCGATGGTCGACCTCGCGCAGTTCGCGCGTCGGGTCGTCGAGGTCGCTGGTCGCACCGCACATCAATTGCCCATGCGGCAACGGGATCGCATAGCCGTCGCCGGCAATCGGCAGTGCGGGGCGCCAATCGGCCGGTGCCGGCAGCCAGGTCACCTGGCCGCGGCTGTGCAGCAGCGGCCACGAGTTCGTCGGCCACCAGCCGTTCGAACCCGCCCGCGTTGGCCAGCACCAAGTGATCACTTTCCGCCAAGGTGCCGCCGTTCGATTCGAGCAGACGCCAACGGCCCTGCGCATCGCGTTCGATGCGATCGACCGCGGCATTCAGGCTGACATCGATCAACGCATGATCGAGCCAACTGCGCACCAGGCCGGGCGGCTCGACCCAGCCGCCGCCGGCGTAGAGCCAGGACGGGTTGACCAGCGCACAACCGGCGCGCTCGCTTGCTTCGTCGATCGACAGCGCTTGCACGTAGTCGGCCGGCAAGCCTTGGGCGCGCAGCAGGCTCCAGCATCGAGGCGTGTGATCGAGCGCGTGTTCGACGCGCAGCAGGCCGTCGAGTCGCCCCTGGCACACACTGCTGCGCGATCAACGGTGCGATGGCGGCATGGGCACGCAGCGCCGCGGCGCGAAACCACCGGGTGTGCGGCGAGTCCTGGGCATGCAGCGTGCCGTGCAGCAATCCCGGCGGGCTGGCCTGAGCCACCCTGCGCCACGGCATGCGAACGCGTCGAACACCCGGCAGCGCACGCCCAGCGCGGCCAGCGCCCGCGCTGCGGCAGCGCCGGCCAGCCCGGCGCCGACGATCGCGACCTCGCGCGCGGTTGCCCCGAATCGACGCCCGGGCGGCCGTTGTGCCCGATGGGCCGGCGCGTGGCGCGCGCGCAGCATGTCTCGTTTGGCATCGAAGCCCGCACTGCGCTGCGACCTCGAAATCGGCAGCCTCGAGCGCATCGCGCACCACGCGCGCGCTGCTCCAGGTGGCCGCGGTGGCGCCGACGGCAGCCAGGCGACCGAGCCGCTGCAACAGCCGCGGCTCCCACATCGCCGGGTTCCTGGCCGGCGCAAAGCCGTCGAGGTAGAACGCATCGACCTCGGCCACCCACTGCGGCATCCAGGTGGCGAGCTCGCCGAACGCCAGCAGCAAGTGAACGCGGCCGTGTGCGAAGTCGCGCCGATGCAGATCGGGAGTCAACGGCGGCCACGCATTGACCAGCTCACGTGCCAGCGCCGGCTCGGCGCTGTGCGCGTGCGCGCGCCGCAGGTCGGCGTCCAGCAACGGGTGCTTGTCGACCGACAGGAACCACAGATGCGCGCAGCGCTGCGGGTCGTCGCGCCACGCTGCCCACGTGGCGAGAAAGTTGTGGCCGAGGCCGAAGCCGGTCTCCAGGATCACGAAGTGATGGCGCTGGGCCCAGCGCTGCGGCAGCCCGTTGCCGGCGAGGAAGACATGACGCGCCTGCTCGAACGCGCCACCATGCGGGTGGTAGACGTCGTCGTAGTCGGGTGCACGCGGCGCCGACGCATCGCTGAAGTCGACGCGCGCCGGGCGCAGCGGTTCGGTCATCGCGCAGATCGCTTGGCGAGCCAGCGCAGCTGACGATCGCGCACCGCAGCGAGGCCGCGGTAGTCATGGATCGCGAACACGGCCTGCTGCATGCCCTCGACCGGAATGAAGCTCTGCCGCTCGGTGCGCCACCAGGCCGTCGCGGCCAATGCGTCGCCCTCGACGTGATCGGGCCATGGCGCGGGATCGACGCGATCGGGATGCGCGTGCAGGCGAGGGTGGCGCGCGATCGTCCACACGAAACGCTCCCAGCGCTCGCTGCTGGTCACCAGACGCGCCAGATGCGACGCGGCGCCGGCGATCAGGCGGTTGTCGGCCACCGGCGCATGCACCTCGGCGAACGAGCGACCCACCTTGCGCTCGGGCGCCCAATGCGACGCCGGCTGCATGCGAAACGGCGCGTTGACCGCGGCGTCGAAGTCGAACGACATGGCGCCATGATGCCAAGACAAAGGAAAGGGCACCCACCGGGTGCCGGCTCTCCTTCTTGCCGCAGGCGTTACACGCGCTTCTTGTACTCGTGCGTGCGGGTGTCGATCTCGACTTTGTCGCCGTCTCCGACGAACAGCGGCACCGAGATCTCGAAATCCGTGCCCACCAGGCGCGCCGGCTTCATCACCTTGCCCGAGGTGTCGCCTTTGACGGCGGGCTCGGTCTTGATCTGGCGCACGACCGTCGTGGGCAGTTCCACCGAGATCGCCTTGCCGTCGTAGAACACCACCTCGACCGGCATGTTGTCCTCGAGGTAGCTGATCGCGTCACCCATGTTCTCGGCCTCGACCTCGAACTGGTTGTAGTCCGGATCCATGAACACGTACATCGGGTCGGCGAAGTAGCTGTAGGTGCAATCCTTCTTGTCGAGCACGACCGGGTCCATCTTGTCGTCGGCCTTGAAGACGACTTCAGCGCCCGAGTTGTTCAGCAGGCTCTTCAACTTCATGCGCACGGTGGCGGCGTTGCGGCCACCGCGGCTGTATTCGGTCTTCAGCACGACCATCGGGTCCTTGCCCTGCATGATCACGTTGCCGGCGCGGATTTCCTGAGCGAGTTTCATGGCACACCTTCGGGGTTGGCCTGTGCACAGGCCGAAAGGCCGGTCAAAGTCGCAGCCGGCCAGGGTCTCAACGATTGCGCGGCGGCCATGGAAATGGCGCTCGCCGCGAAGAGCCCGAGCATTCTACCTTTTGCCGGCGACGAAACCGATGAGCCGGGTCGTCAGGTCGTCTCTGCCCGGTGAGTTGTTGCACGCCAGCCGTGCACGGCCTCGCGCCAACGCGCCGGCGGTGGCCAAGGTGGCCGGGGTCGGCCGGGCGCGGCGCGTCGCATTCCACCAAACGAACGCCTCGATCACCTCCGCCGGCGGTGCGACGGCGCCATCGCGCTTGCCAGCGCTCGAGAAAGGCCTGCAGCTTGCGCCGGTGCGCGCCGTCGTGTTGTGGGTACAGCTGCCAGATGAACGGCGCGCCGGCCCACAACGCGCGCACCAGCGAGTCTTCGCCGCGCACCACGTTGAGATCGGCACTCCACAGCAGGCGGTCGAACTGCGCGTGCGGCAGCCAGTCGAGCAGCAGCGCGCGCAACGCGTTCAACTGCAACGAAGGTCCGAGCACGTGGCGAACGAGCTGCTGCGCGGGCCCCTGCGGCACCAACAGCAGCGTCGGTCGTGCCGCCAACGCGGTCGAGCCAGGCGGCGATGCCGGCATGTTCGTAGCTGAACAGCACCGACACCTGCTCATCGTGCCCGCGCGGCCAGCCCATCGCCTGCAGCCACGCGTCGCGTTCGAACGGTCTCACGCTTCGACAGCAGACCCGGCTCGCGCAGCAGGCCGCCGGTGTCGGGCGTGAATCCGGGATGGAAGAACCACTTGGTCAAGCCGGCACCGGGGCCGCTGCCTTGCGGCGACGGCAGGCCATGCGATCGTGCCGCATGCGGCTCGGCGCTCAGGTACTCGAGGTTGAGCCAGCACGGCGGCTGCGTGCGCGCGCGCCATCTGTTCGACATACGGCGCGGGCGGGTCGCAGCCGAACGCCTCGATCACGACGTCGACCGCGGCGGGCAGTGTCATGTCATCGCGCCACGGCAGCACCTCGACGTGCGCCGCACCGGCGGGCGCGATGCGCGCCAGCGGTTCGCATCGTCGATCACCAGACGAACCGTGTCGCCGCGCGCTGGCGAGGTCGGCGGCCAGCCGCCAGCACACGCCGGCGTCGCCGAGATTGTCGATCACGCGGCAGAAGAGGTCCCAGCGCACGGGCGGCATTGTCGCGGTGCGCCGCCGATAATCGATCGATCGATGGCCGAGAATCCGGCTGCCGACCCGTGCGCGAGGCCTTGCTCGCCGAAGTGGCCGCCCTGCCGTCGCTGCCCGGCGTCTACCGGTTCTTCGACGCCGTCCGACCAGGTGCTGTACGTCGGCAAGGCGCGCAACCTGAAGAAGCGCGTCTCCAGCTACTTCCACAAAGACCACGAGGGCACGCGCATCGGCGTGATGGTGGGCCGCATCGTGCGGCTGCAAACGACGGTGGTGCGCAGCGAAGCCGAGGCGCTGCTGCTCGAGAACAACCTGATCAAGACGCTGGCGCCGCGCTTCAACATCCTGTTTCGCGACGACAAGAGCTACCCCTATCTTGAAGCTGGTGTCGCACCGTACCCGCGCGTGGCGTACTACCGCGGCAGCGTCGATCGTCGGCACAAGTACTTCGGACCGTATCCCGGCGCCTGGGCCGTGAAGGAGACGATCCAGCTGCTGCAGAAGGTGTTTCGCCTGCGCACCTGCGAGGACACGGTGTTCGCGCATCGCTCGCGGCCGTGTCTGCTGTACCAGATTCAGCGCTGCAGTGCGCCGTGCGTGGGCTTCATCGACGAGCAGCACTACGCGCGCGACGTCGCCGATGCCGAGACGATTCCTGCTCGGCGAGACCGACGAGGTGATGCAGACGCTTGCAGAGCCGCATGATGGCGATGTCCGATGCGCTGCAGTTCGAGCAGGCTGCTGCGGTGCGCGATCAGATCGGCGCGCTGTCGCGCGTGTTGCACCAGCAGTCGATGGACGAAAGCAGCCTGTCGGCGCGCGAGCGCGACGTCGACATCCTGGCCGTCAAGCTGCAGGGCGGCCGGGCCTGCGTCAACCTGGCGATGGTGCGCGGTGGCCGCCACCTCGGCGATCGCGCGTACTTTCCGGCGCATGGGGCCGACGGCGCGTTCGACGGTGACGACGACGACGACGAGCGCCGCGCAGTGCCGAGCAGCGGTGCTCGAAGCGTTCGTCGCGCAGCACTACCTGGCGAGCCCGCCGCCGCCGTCGCTGGTGACCAGCCATGCGCTGGATGCCGGCTTGCTGCAGGCGCTGTCGGAGCAGTGCGGCGTCAAGATGGCCGCGCAGCACCAGCCGCGCGAACAGCGCCGCATCTGGCTCGAGATGGCGATCAAGGGTGCCGAGATCGCGCTGGCGCGGCTGCTCGCCGAAGAGGGCTCGCAGCGCGAGCGCACGCGCGCGCTGGTCGAGGCGCTCGATCTGGCGGCCGACGACATCGATAGCCTTCGCATCGAGTGTTTCGATGTCAGCCACACGGCCGGCGAAGCGACGCAGGCATCGTGCGTGGTGTACCAGAACCATGCGATGCGCAACGCCGACTACCGCCGCTTCAACGTCGAAGGCGTCACCGCGGGCGATGACTATGCCGCGATGCGCCAGGTGCTGACGCGGCGCTACACCAAGCTGGCCGAGCACGCCGGAGGCGACGCCAACGTGCGCGCCAAGTTGCCGGGGCTGGTGCTGGTGGACGGCGGTCGCGGCCAGGTGGCGGTGGCGCGCGAGGTGTTCGAAGAGCTCGGCCTCGATCTGTCGCTGATCGTCGGCGTCGAAAAAGGCGAGGGCCGCAAGGTGGGGCTGGAAGAACTGGTGTTCGCCGACGGACGGCCCAAGCTGCAACTGGCGCACGACTCGGCGGCGCTGATGCTGGTGGCGCAGATCCGCGACGAGGCGCATCGCTTCGCCATCACCGGCATGCGCGCGCGGCGTGCCAAGGTGCGCACCGGCGGCAGCCGGCTCGAGGACATCGCCGGTGTCGGGCCCGAAGAAGCGTGCGCGACTGCTGCAGCGCTTCGGCGGTGTGCGCGGCGTCGCCGCGGCCAGCGTCGACGAGCTGGCCGGTGTCGACGGCATTTCGCGTGAACTGGCCGAGGAGATCTACCGCGCGCTGCACTGAGCCGCGCAGCTGCACTGATGGCCCCCCGCGTTCACTCGATCGCGATGCATTGCGGAGTGCCGCCCGTGCGTTGCCACGGACGCGGGCACAATCGGCGCATGTTTCTCACGCTGCCGACGATCCTCACTTGGGCGCGCATCGCGGCGATTCCGCTGATCGCCGGTGTCTTTCACCTGCCGTTCGACGACGCCACGCGCAACGTCGTGGCCACCGGGATGTTCATCGTCTTCGCGTTGACCGACTGGCTCGACGGCTGGCTGGCGCGGCGGCTCGACCAGGTGTCGTCGTTCGGAGCCTTCCTCGATCCAGTGGCCGACAAGTTCCTGGTCTGCGCCTCGCTGTTGATCCTGGTGTGGCTGCATCGCGTCGACACGCTGGTGGCGCTGATCATCATCGGGCGTGAGATCGCGATCTCGGCGCTGCGCGAGTGGATGGCGCAGATCGGCGCCTCGCGCAGCGTGGCGGTGCACATGCTGGGCAAAGTCAAGACTGTCACGCAGATGGTGGCGATCCCGTTCCTCCTGTACGACGGCCGCCTGCTGCAGTACATCGACACCCGCGTGTGGGGCACCGTGCTGATCTACGTGGCGGCCGTGCTGACCATCTGGTCGATGGTGTACTACCTGCGCAAGGCGCTGCCCGAGATTCGCGCCCGCGCGAAATGACGCGAGATCAACAAGGCGCATGGCTGCGCGCCATGCCGGTGGTGTTCGTCCTGATCTGGAGCACCGGCTTCGTGGTGGCCCGCCTGGGCATGCCTCATGCGCCGCCGATGGGCTTTCTGGCTTGGCGCTATGGCTTGTCGATCATCGCCATCGGCGCGTGGATCACACTGTCGCGCGGCGTGTCGTGGCCGCGCGGGCGTGCGCAGTGGCTGCACCTGGCGGTGCTGGGCACCTTGCAGCACGCCGGCTTATCTCGGTGGCGTGTGGGCTGCCGTGAAGATGGGCATGCCTGCCGGGCTGGCGGCGCTGATCGTGTGCCTGCAACCGGTGCTCACCGCGGCATGGCTGTCGTGGCGCAGCACGGCGCACCGCGTCGCGCCACGTCAATGGGTGGGCCTTTGGCTCGGCCTGGGCGGGCTCACGCTGGTGCTGTGGCGCCGCATGCAAGGCGGCGAGATCGGCACGGTGTCGCTGGCGCTGGCCGTCGGCGCGCTGCTGTCGGCCACGGTGGGCACGCTGTACCAGAAGCGCTTTGTTGCACCGGTGGACGTGCGCTCGGCCAACCTGGTGCAACTGATCGCCGCGCTGGCGGTGACCTTGCCACTGGCGTTGCTCGAGCACGAGACCATGCACTGGAACGCTCAACTGGGGTTGGCGATGGCCTGGTCGGTGCTCGCGCTCACGCTGGGCGGCAGCTCGTTGCTGTACCTGCTGATCCAGCGCGGCACCGCCACCGAGGTAACGAGCCTGCTGTACCTGGTGCCCCCGTGCACCGCGCTGATGGCGTGGCTTGGATTCGGCGAAGCCGTCACGCCCAGCATGCTGCTTGGCATGGCGCTGTGCGCGATGGCGGTGTTCCTGGTGCGGCGTGGGTAGGGTTGTGACAGTCGGTTGTCAAGCGGGGTGACACCATGAGCAATGTCAACCACCGGCGCAATCGATGCGCCTAGAATTCCCCGGCGCGCTGCTTGACACCACCTGGGGCCGTCGTTGTAATCCGTCCTCCCACCAGGCAAACCAAAGCAATTCTTCGAGACACTCTTCGAGAGGGGGTACCTTCGTGAACAAGTCCGAGCTGATCGAACACATCGCCAAACAAGCCGACATCTCCAAAGCGGCCGCCACGCGCGCGTTGGAGGCCTTGATCGGCGGCGTGAAGTCGACTTTGAAGAAAAGCGGCAACGTGTCGATCGTCGGCTTCGGTACCTTCGCGGTGAGCAAGCGCGCCGCACGCAGCGGCCGCAATCCGCGCACCGGCGCGGCCATCAAGATCAAGGCTGCCAAAGTGCCGAAGTTCCGCCCGGGCAAGGCGTTGAAGGATGCCGTCAACTGAGGGTGCTTAGCTCAGCTGGTAGAGCGGCGCCCTTACAAGGCGTAGGTCGGCGGTTCGAACCCGTCAGCACCCACCACTTCCCCCAGGCCCATCGCCGCGCACGGCACAGCGATTTTGGCGCCGCTGCACAAGACGTGAACGAACACGCAGTGCAAGCGCTGCAACGGGGTGCTCTCGGCACCGGTCACTCGTGCGCAGCCCATATGATCGCGCCATGACCATCAGGCTTCATCGCTTCGCGCTCGCTGCCCTCATCCTTGGCATCGGCTCGCAGGTGCACGCCCAGAGTGCCCAGGACTTGGCCTGCAATGGCGCAGCTCAGGACGTGCTTCGGACCTGCCAGAAGCGAATTGCGCCGGTGGACCCGCCGGTGGACCCCAACAACCTCACGGCAGCCGAACAGCAGGCCAAAAGCAAGCACGCCAAGGCTTGGCAGGCGTGCAAAGAGAAGTCCGATCGGCGCGCTGTCAACTGTCGACGCTGATCAACCTGGCGCTCGGCAGCGGGCGCACGCGGCGGCGAAGGGCCGGCGTCCGTGACGCTCTAGAATCCGCGGCGCCGACGTGCGTGGCGAAGGCAGTGCGGCACCAGACGCCGCTCTTTGAGGCAGCTCTGTTGCCTCGCCTCTTTCGCCCCAAACCGCAGCATCGCCTCGCGTCCAACCGGGACCACCATGTTCGAATTCGTCCGCACGCACACCAAGCTACTGCAGTTCATGCTGGTGCTGCTGATCTTTCCGTCGTTCATCTTCTTCGGCATTCAGGGCTACTCGCGCTTCATGGACGGTGGCGCCGCCACGGTCGCCAAGGTCGATGGCCACGCGATCACGCGCGCGGAGTGGGACCAGGCGCATCAGCGCCAGGTGGAACGCCTGCGCCAGCAGTTTCCCAACATCGATGTCAAGCTGTTCGACAACCCCAATACACGGCGCGAGACGCTCGAAACGCTGGTCAACGAGCGGCTGTTGCTGGCCGAGGCCTACAAGGAACACCTGACGGTCAGTGACGAACGCTTGCGGCGCATCTTCGTCGAGGACCCACAGTTCGCCGCATTTCGCAACCCCGACGGCAGCCTCAACCAAACGATGGTGCAGGTGCAAGGCATGACCAGCGAGGGCTTCGTCGCTCAGTTGCGCCAGGAGTTGGGCATGCAGCAGGTGCTGCGCGGCGTGGTGCAATCGGGCGTTGCGCCGGCCGGTGTGGCCGGCGCTGCCCTCGACGCGCTGTTCCAGCGCCGCACGATCGCCTATCAGCGCTTCGATGCCAAGGCGTATGCGGCCAAGATCGTGCCCACCGATGCCGAGATCGAGGCGTACCACAAGGCGCACGAGTCGGAGTTCACCGCGCCCGAACAGGCGACCATCGACTACGTGGTGCTCGACCTCGAGGCGCTGAAAAAGGGCATCACGCTGTCGGACAAGGATCTGCACGACTACTACGAGCAGAACAAGGCGCGCTACACAGTGGCCGAGGAGCGGCGCGCACGGCACATCCTGATTGCAGCCGACAAAGACGCGTCGGCCGACGCCAAGAGCAAGGCCCGCGCGCGCGCCGAGGCGCTGTTGGCCGAGGCGCGCAAAGCACCGGCCGCATTCGCCGAGCTCGCCAAGAAGAACTCCGCCGACACCGGCTCGGCCGCACAGGGCGGCGACCTCGACTGGTCGGGGCGTGGCGGCATGGTGTCCAAGGCGCTCGAAGACGCGGTGTTTGCGTTGAAGCCCGGCGAGATCGGGCCGCTGGTGGAAAGCGAGTTCGGCTTCCATGTGGTCAAGCTCGAAGAGGTGCGCGGCGGCGACACCAAATCGTTCGACTCGGTGCGCGCCTCGATCGCCGATGAGGTGGGCAGGCAGCAGGCGGCAAAGAAGTGGGCCGAGGCCGCCGAACAATTCACCAACACCGTGTACGAACAAGCCGACAGCCTGCAGCCGGTGATCGACAAGCTCAAGCTCGACAAGCGCAGCGCCACGGTGCTGCGTCGGCCGGCTGCCGGCGCCACCGGCGCGTTGGCGTCGACCAAATTGCTCGACGCCGTGTTCGGCAACGACAACGTGCGCAGCAAGCGCAACAACACCGATGCCATCGAGGTCGGCCCCAATCAGCTGACCGCGGCGCACGTCACGCAGTACCAGCCCACGCGTACGCTGCCGCTGGCCGAGGTGCGCGAGCGGGTGCGCGAGCGCGTGGTCGCCGCGCGCGCGGCCGAACTGGCGCGCCAAGACGGCGAGGCCAAGCTGGCGCAGGTCAAAGCGGCGAGTGCAACCGAACTGCCCGACAAGACCACGCTGTCGCGCCAGCAGCGGCAGGACATGCCCACGGCGCTGGTGGATGCCGTGCTGCGCGCCGATGCCGGCAAGCTGCCGGTGCCACTGGGAGTCGATCTCGGTGAGGGCGGCTACGTCGTCGCGCGCATCGATGCCGTACTGCCCCGCGAATCACTCGATGACGGACCCTCGCGTGAGCAATACGGCCAGGCCTGGTCGTCGGCCGAGACGCGCGCTTACCTCGAAGCATTGAAGCAGCGCTTCAAGGCCGAGGTGCGCGCCGGCGCTGTGCTCGACACCGCGCCGGCCGAAGCGCCGCGCTGAAGGCGCGCACGAACTGCCGCTGCGAGCAAGGCCGCTCGCTATAATTTGCGCTGCGACGGTGGCTGTAGCTCAGTTGGTAGAGTCCCAGATTGTGATTCTGGTTGTCGTGGGTTCGAGTCCCATCAGCCACCCCATGTGCCGCATCGGCGGGCCAACAGGCTCCGTGCGAAGTCGGCGCGTTGAGTCCACAAGCACACGGCCCGCTCTCGCGGGCCGTGTGGTTTCTGGCAAGTCTTCGCTCGCACGAGGCGGCCACATCGACCGCTCGCTCACTCATGGGGCCTGTATCAGCTGCGCAGCACGATGTCGTTCTGGACCGCGGTCACGCCAGCAACGGTACGGGCCAGGCGTTCGGCCGCCAACTTTTCGTCGAGCGTTTTGGCGAAGCCCGACAGTTGCACCGTGCCCTTCAATGTCTCGACGCTGATGGCCATCGCGCTGACGGTCTGGTCCGAGGCGAACTTGGCCTTCACCTGGGTCGTGATGGCAGTGTCGTCGACATAGCTGCCGACGCTTTCCTGCTTGCGCTGCACCGCGCAGCCGGCGGTCATGAGCAAAGCCATCGCGGTCATGGCGGCGGCAAGCATGTGGCGGGTTTGCATGATGTTTACCTCTCAAGTGGTAGTTGATTCGGTCAGTCCGTGAAGTGGGATGTCGCGTTCACGGCGACCCGAGTCAGCTCTTGCCGCTGACCACCAGTTGGTTGTCCACACCGACCACGCCCTCGACGGTGGCGGCCAACTGCTGGGCGCGCTGGCTCGCCGTGGTGTCGGGCGCGGTGCCACGCAACAGCACGCGGCCATTGACCGTGTCGACGTTGATGCGCATGACGCTCAAGCTCGGATCGCCTGCGATCTTGGCGTTCACCGCAGTGGTGATCGCAGCATCCTTGACCTTGTCGGACACTTCTCCGGCCATGCGCTCGGTGCTTTGTGCCACCTCGCCGGCAGCGGCCTTCGCGCTGTCTTTGGCCTCATTGGCCTTCTGCTCGGCGTTTGCCATCGTGCTGTCGAGCTTCTGGCCGGCGGTCTGCGAGGAGGTCGGCCTGTCGCACGCGGCCAGTGTGGCTGCAGCCAAGACGGCAATCAGCGCGGCGATCGGGCGCATTCGAGCGGGTGCTTGGAAAAAGTCGTGCATGTCAGCTCCTTCATCGGTGCCGCCTGATCGGCGGCTAACGAACGATAGGCAAGCTGCCCCTTGCAATCGATCGGAATGCTGCCCGTCGGCGTGTCGGACAATGCCGACACGGCGTTTCGAGATGTGAACTTCAACCGAGGTTGACCCAGGTCGACGACTGCAGGTATCGATGATGTGGCGCTTCAGCGTGATGCCGGCACGTTGGTTTCTCGGCCCCGGATCTGCGTCGACGATCCGCGCACGGATCCAGTGGTTGGTGGTGGTCTGCACCGTGCCGGTGTTCCTGGTGGCCGTGGTGTTGCTGGTGCTGTCGTACCAGCGCGGGCGCGATGCGCTGCTGCAGACCAACCTGCAGGCGGCGCGCAACCTGGTGCAGTCGGTCGATCGCGAGATCGATGCCACGATTCAGGTGCTGCTGGCGCTGGGCACCTCGGCCAGCATCGACGAACGCGACTACCGGCGCTTCCATGCAAGGGCGCGTCAGGCCCTGCAGTACGTGGCCGCCGACAACATCGTGCTGTTCGACCCCGAGCTCAACGGTCTGGCCAGTGCGGCGCACGAATGGGGCACGCCGCTGCCGAAGGTGCAGCGCGACCGTTTTCCCCAGGTGTTGTCCAGCGGCCAGCCGGCGGTGTCGGACGCCTTCGTCGGCCAGATGTCCAAGCAGCCGCAGATCGCGGTGGCGGTGCCGGTGATGCGCGACAGCCGGGCGATTGCCCGCCTCGAGATGGTGTTCAACCTGCGGCGCTTTGCCGACCTGCTGGCCCAGCAGAACTTCGCGCCGCAGTGGACGGCCGCGGTGATCGACAGCCAAGGGGTCTTCGTGGCGCGCACGCGCGAGCCGCAGCGTTTTCTGGGCCAGAGTGCCGGCCAGCAATTTCTGTCGGTGGTGCGCCAGGCGCCCGAGGGCAGCTACGAGGGCAACACCGTCGATGGCGTGCCCGTGGTGGCGATGTACAGCCGCGCCGGCAAGCACGGCTGGACCGTGGCCATCGGTGTGCCGGTGAGCGAACTCAATGCCCAACTGCAGCGCTCGTTGTGGCAGTACGGGGTCAGCGCGGCGTTGCTGCTGGCAGCTGGCCTGTTGCTGGCGCGCGCGATCGGCCGCGGCATTGCCGAGCCTATCCAGGCGCTGGTGCGACCCGCGCTGGCGATCGGGCGCGGCGGCACGGCGGCGGTGGCGCCGTCGTCGCTGCACGAGGCGAGCGAGCTCGGTCGCGCGCTGCAACAGGCGCAGGCGCTGCTGCTGCAGCGCGAAGAAGCCCGCCAGAGCGCCGAAGCGTCGGTGCGTGCCAGCCAGTCGCGGCTGCAGATGGCGCTAGACGCCGCTCAGATCGGCGATTGGGATATCGACATGAGCACGGGCGCGATCCGCCACTCGCTGCAGCACGACCGCTGCTACGGCTACACCGAAGGGATCGATTGGAACCTCGATCGGTTCTTCGAATGCATCCATCCCGACGATCGCGAGCGCGTGCGGCGTCGCATCAGGCAGACAACGCAGGAGCGGAGCCCATGGCTGGACGAGTTTCGCGTCGTCTGGCCCGATGGCAGCGTGCATTGGCTGACATCGCGCGGTGCCTTCCTGTCGCGCCCGGGCGAGCCCGGTTTTGTGGTCGGCGTGGTGATCGACAGCACCGCGGCCAGGCAGGCCGAGGACCTGCGCCTGCACAGCGTGCGCCTGGAGGCCGAGAACCGCCAGATCCAGGAGGCCAACCGGCTGAAAAGCGAATTCCTGGCCAACATGTCGCACGAGCTGCGCACCCCGCTGAACGCGGTGATCGGTTTTGCCGAGATCCTGCGTGCCAGCGGGCCCGACCTCGCGGAAGAAAAACGCGTCGACTACCTCGGCCACATCGCGACCAGCGGGCGCCATCTGCTGCGCCTGATCAACGACGTGCTCGATCTGTCCAAAGTGGAGTCGGGCAAGTTCGATCTCGTGCCCGAGCCGTTGCAGCTGCCGCAATTGGCGCACGAGGTGGCCGGCGTGCTGCAGGTCGAGGCGGCGCGCAAGGGTGTGCAGCTGAAGATCGACATCGATCCGCTGGTAGCCGACCTCGTGCTCGACCCCGCGCGGCTGCGGCAGATGCTCTACAACCTGCTGTCCAATGCGATCAAGTTCACCGGCACGGGCGGCAGCGTGTTGATGCGTGCGATGCCGTATGGCGAGCAGCAGGTGCGCATCGAGGTCCAAGACAACGGCATCGGCATCGCGCCGGCCGACCTGCCCAAGCTGTTTCAGCAGTTCCAGCAAGTGCACACCGGCCTGGCCAAGACGCACCCCGGCACCGGCCTGGGCTTGGCGCTGACGCGCCATCTTGCCGAATTGCACGGCGGCAGTGTCGGCGTGCGCAGCACGCCGGGGGTGGGCAGCGTGTTCCATCTGGTGTTGCCACGCCGCTTCGGCGCTGTGGCCGTGCCCGCGAGGCCAGCCAGCGAGCCGGCGCTGCCTGGTGCGCCCACCGTGCTGGTGATCGAGGACGATGGTGTCGACCAGGCCCGGCTGGCGCAGATCCTGCGCTCGGTGGGCTATCAGGTCGAGGTCGCTGGCACCGCGCGGCGTGCGCTGCAGATGGCCGCGGCGCGTAGCTACGACGCCATCACGCTCGACCTGGTGCTGCCCGATCGCAGCGGTCTGGAGGTTTTGAGCGAGCTGCGCGCAGGTGGCCCCAACCGCGAAGTGCCGGTGGTGGTGATCACGATGGTCACCAAGACGTCGACGCTGGCTGGCTTCGTGGTCAGCGACGTGTTGGCCAAACCGATCCGCCAGCACGAGGTGAATGCGGCGCTGCGGCGCCTGGCCCGCGCCGACGGCAATGCGCTGCGCGTGCTGGTGGTCGACGATGACCCAGCTGCGCTCGAGCTGATGGCGGCCACCTTGCAGACGATGGGCATCGCGGCGCTGCTGGCCTCCGGCGGCCCGCTGGCGCTCGAGATGCTCGAGCAGCATGCACCCGATGCGATGATCCTCGATCTTGTGATGCAGGGCATGAATGGATTCGAGCTGCTGCACGAGCTGCGGCAACGGCCGCACTCGCAGCAGCTGCCGGTGTTCGTGTGGACCAACATGCGATTGAGTGCCGACGAACTGGCCACGCTGTCGCGCTCGGCACAGTCGGTGGTGGGCAAGCTCGACGGCGGCCTCGAGGCACTGGTGCAGCAACTGCGCGCCTGGCGGGCGGGGCGCGTGCAGCGCGAGGCCGTATGAGCGCCGCGTGGCCGCTCCGAAGACGCTCATTCCCCTGTGGGCGGACGGCCCGCAGGGCCAAGGGGTCCGCGTGAGCAACCCGCCGCGCGTGCTGGTGGTCGACGACGGCCTGCTCAACGTCGAGCTCGCGACCTACTTGCTCACGAAGGCCGGCATGCAGGTGGCCACCGCGCTCGACGGCAGCGGCGTGCTGGCGCAAGTGGCCGCGTTCGCACCCGACCTCGTGCTGATGGACATCCAGCTGCCGGGCCTGGACGGTCTGGCGCTGACGCGGCAGCTGCGCGCCCAGCCGGCCACGCGCTCGCTGGTGATCGTGGCGTTTACTGCCTACGCAATGAAGGGCGACCGCGAGAAGTTCCTGGCCGGTGGCTGCGACGGCTACATCGGCAAGCCGATCGACGTCGCCACGTTCGCCGACGAGGTGCGCGCCCTGTTGCCGGCGCGCTGACGGCGACGCTTTCAGGCGCGCTCTCCGAGATCAGGCACGCGAATCTCGCAGCTGATGCCGCGCGTGCCGTTCTCGCGCCAACGCACCTCGCCGCCGAGCAGCTTGACGCGCTTGCGGATGCCGCCCAGGCCGAGGCCGTGTGCCCAGGTCTCGGGCCGGCGGCCGGCGCCGTCGTCGCTCACCTGCAGCGTGAAGCGGCTGCGCTCGTAGTGCGCCGACACCGACGCGCGCGTGGCGTGCGCATGCACGATCACATTGTTGATCAGCTCGCGCAGCATGCGCGTCAGCGCCGACCACTGCACGACGCTCAGGTTGATGTCGCGGTCGAACTCGAACGACCAGTCGAGCTCGCAGTGCGCCGCATCGAGCCGCTGCGCGATGTCGGCCTTCCACTCGGCGCCGGCGTGCGACAGCAAGTGCGACGATGCAGCCAGGCCGCGCGTTAGAGTCTTTAGGTCTTGCAGCGTGTGGCGGACATAGTCTTCCATCTCGGGACTCTGCGCCTTGTACATCAGCGTCAGCAGGCGCGCGCCGATGTCGTCGTGCAGGTCCTGTGCGATGCGCGCGCGCTCCTCGTTGCGCCCCTGTTCGACCGCGCGGTCGAACGCCACCGCGCGCACCATCTGCTCGAGCACGCGGTCGGTCAGGCGCGCGTCCTCGCGCGTGAACATGCGCCGGCCGCGCCGCGCAAAGCGCAACACCAGCGAGCCGCGTGGCTGCAGCTCATCGGGCACGCCGGGCAAACGCGGTAGCGGCACCTGCATCGTCGAGCCGTCGCCCAGCACGCGGGCCCCGTTGGTCGAGCGCGTGGTGTGGCCGAGCTCCAGCGGCTCGAACAGGTCGCCCAGCAGCCGGGCGAAGTGCTCGGTGTGGTCGCCGCCAGTGGTCTCGATTTCGCGCGCGGTGCGGTACAGCCCTTCGAACATGCGCTCGGTGGTCAGCATGTTGCTGCCCATGAGTAGATTCAGCATCCACTGCCGCGCGCCGGCGTACAGGCCCAGCGCCAGGAACAGCGCCAGCGTATGCGACGTGAACTGGCTCACCGGCACCACCGCGACGAACAGCAGATCCAGCGAGGTGGCCACCGCGCTGATGCCCGCCAGCAGCGTGAACTCGCGCATCACCTGCTGCGAGCGCGACAAAAACGGCACCAGCATCAGCGCCGAGGCCTGGAACACGTACCAGATCAGCGAGCCCGGGCCGGCCGCAAAGCGCTGCACGTCGGCATTGCCTTGCGACAACGCCACCGTCAGCGTCAGCAGCAGCAGGATCGCCAGCACCGCCAGACTGAGCCGCCGCATCACGATGGCCATCGGGTGCGGGGTCAGCCGGTAAGACCATACGAGCAGCAGCCAGCCCACCGCAAAGTAGCTGAGCTGGAGCCCCTGCACCCACCACCACAGCCCCGGAACCGGATTGAACGCGACCGTCACGATGAACCCGGCGCCCACCGCCCACGACGTGATGGCGATCAGGCCTTGGAATGGCAGGCGCCG
Organism: uncultured beta proteobacterium; assembly: GCA_963774185.1. GTDB lineage: Bacteria > Pseudomonadota > Gammaproteobacteria > Burkholderiales > Burkholderiaceae_C > JAEUPI01. The sequence continues at coordinate 97,206 of CAVZEK010000024.1, read as the reverse complement.
CGGATACACGCTCAGCGCATGCACGCTGGCAGCGCCGGTGATGATGTCGCACGACACGCGCAGCCACAGATCCAGCGGCGCCAGCTGGGCCGGAAAATCGAAACCCGGCAACGTGTCCAGGCCGATCAGCAACAGGTGCGTGGTCTGCGCCAGTGCGGTCAGACCGAACAGCAAATTGCGCTCGTCGGGCTGCACCAGCACGACCACCGCTCCGGTCAGATAGAACACCAGCGCCAGCGCCGTCATCAGCCAGAACACCGAGCCGAGCCCCGCGTAGCCGCGCGGGGCCGTGCGCACCTCCACCACGGTGGCCGTTTCGGCGAGTTTCAGACGCACGCTGCCGTCGCGCAGCGCGCCGGAGAAGGCCGCGCCGTTGGCCAGCTGCTGGCTGCGCTGCACGTCGTCGACCACCCAGCGCGGCGAGCGCCGCGCCAGCAACACCTCGGGCGGCAAGAACCGGTCGTCGGCCACCAGCACGCCGAGCAGGGTTTCGCCGACATGGGCGCGCAGTGCCGCGTCACCCGCGCTGTCGAGCACCATCTGGCCGTTGGCGTTGATGCGCCACCCGGCGTCGATGTGCGGCGAGCCCGACAGCGTGCGCAACAGCGTGAACAGGCCCACGCAACCGAGCAACGCCAGCACCACCAGCGCGCGTCGCCGCCAGCCGAGCCAGCGGCCGGCGACGATGCCGCGCGCGCCGGCTTCGTCGCCCAGGCAGCAACGAATCGATGCCGGTGCTGGAGAAGCCGCCAGTGGTTTCGTGTGCCGCGCTGTCGCCCGCCAGCGCCGACGCCGGCGTCAGGCCTGCGTCGCGAACCGCGGCCACCTCACACCAGGCCCTGCTTGGTGGCCAGCACCGCAGCCTCGGCGCGGCTGGACACGTTGAGCTTCTTGTAGATGGACTTGATGTGATCGTTGACGGTGAACCACTTGATGCCCATCAGGTTGGCGATTTCCTTGATCGTGAAGCCCTTGCTCAGATAGGTGAGCACCTCGTTCTCGCGCGGCGTCAGCCGCTCGTGATCGGGCGTCTTCTCGATCGGTACCGGGCGGCTGGTCACCAGATCGGTCGGGCGGCTGAAGCCGGAGTCGGCCGCGTGCAGGTCGCCGCGCTGGCTGTCGCGGAAGTGGTTGAGCAGCCGGCGCGCGATGGCCGGCGACAGCGGTGGCTGGCCACGCACGATCTTCTGCAGCTCCTCGACCAGCACCTCGAAGCGGTCTTCTTTCAACAGGTAGCCGTCGGCACCACGTTGCAACGCCGGGAACAGGTGGTCGTCGTCTGAATACAGCGTGGTCACGATCTTGGTGGCCGGGTACTGCGACAACTCGGCCAGCAATTCCATGCCGTTGCCATCGGGCAGTTCGAGGTCCACCAGCACCAGCCGGAACGGGTCGACACCGTGCAGACCTTGCGCGCCGCCGGTGAGGTTGATCTGGCGGCGTGCGTTCTCGAGGTCGCCCGCCTCGGTGATGGTCAGCGAGTCGCTGAAACTCTCGCGCACCACGCGGCACAGGAAGCTGCGTGCCACCGGGTTGTCTTCGACGATGAGGACCTTGACTGCCATACCGCCTGAACTCTTTCGTGCAGCGGGATCGTAGCGCAGTTGAGCCCGCGCAACGCACTGCGCGCGAAGCGTCGCTGCTACCGCTTCAAGTGGACACTAACCGATCCTTACGCGTTGACCATCACGATCTTGCCCATCGCCTCGCGCGAGGCCATGCGTGCGTAGGCCTCGTGCAGCTTGGCCATCGGCAGCACCTGGTCGATCACCGGCTTGACCAAACCCCGCGCATACCACTGCGCCAGCGCCTGCATCTGCTGGGCACTGGCCGCCGGCTCGCGGCGCACGAAGTCGCCCCAAAACACACCCAACACCGAAGCGCCCTTGAGCAGCATCAGGTTCAGCGGCAGTGCAGGAATACCGCCTTGCGCGAAGCCCACCACCAGGTAGCGGCCGCGCCAGGCGATCGAGCGGAAGCTCGGCTCGGCGAGGTCGCCGCCCACCGGGTCGTAGATGACGTCGGGCCCTTTGCCGTCGGTGTGCTGCTTGAGCGCCTCGCGCAGGTTGTCGCTGGTGTAGTTGATCGCCGCGTCGGCGCCGAGCTTCAGGCACAGCTCGCACTTGCGCTGGCTCGACACGCCGGCGATCACGCGGGCGCCGGCGGCCTTGGCGATCTGCAGCGCTGCCGTGCCCACGCCACCGGCGGCACCGAGCACGAACACCGTCTCGCCGGCGCGCAACGCCGCGCGGTCGATCAGCGCATGGTATGAAGTCCCATATGTGAAGGCGAACGCTGCGCCGTCCTCGAACGGAAAGCCCGGCGGCAGCGGCTGCACGCGAGACGCGTCGACCACCGCGTGGGTGCCGAAGCCGCCGCTGCTGCCGAGTGCCAGCACGCGCGTCGCCCGGCTGCAGGCCCTTGACCTCGGCGCCGACGGCTTCGACCACGCCCGCGTACTCCGAGCCCGGCACGAACGGCGGCTCGGGCTTGAACTGGTACTTGTTCTGCACGATCAGGATGTCGGGGAAGTTCAGGCTCGCGGCATGAATCGCCACGCGCACCTGCTTCGGGCCCGGCTCGGGCGTCGGCAGCTCCTTCCACTGCAATGCGTCGACACCAGTCGGTTGTTCGCAAAGCCAGGCGTGCATCGTGGTTCTCCTCGGTGCGGCGAGCATGATACGCAGGGCGTCACCGCACGGCGGCGCCAGCCCGTTGCCTACAATGCGCCTCGAGAATGAGACCCCCGCACTCGCTTCGCTCGCTGCCCCATGGCTCCGAAGGAGCCACTTCGTGGCTCGTTGGGGCGCGTCGCCACCTTCGGGCGGCAGGGCGGACACTGACATGCGCATCCTCATCGCCAACGACGACGGCTACCTGGCCCCAGGGTTGGCGGCTCTGGTGCAAGCCTGCCAGGGGCTCGGCGACATCGATGTCGTGGCGCCCGAGAGCAACGCCAGCGGCACTTCCAACGCATTGACGCTGAATCGGCCGCTCAACGTCTTCACCGCCAGCGGCGAGGCACAGCGGGGCTTTCGGGTCGTCAACGGCACGCCGTCGGACTGCGTGCACGTGGCGCTCACCGGTGTGCTCGAGCAGCGGCCCGACCTCGTGGTCTCGGGCATCAACAACGGCGCCAACATGGGCGACGACACGCTGTACTCGGGCACGGTGGCGGCGGCGATGGAAGGCTACCTGTTCGGCATTCCGGCGATCGCGTTTTCGCAGGTCGACAAGGGCTGGCAGCACCTCGACGCCGCGGCGCGCACCGCGCGCGAGGTGATCGAGCGCGTGCTGCCGACGCTGCATCAGCGCAGCAGCGGGCCGTGGCTGCTCAACGTCAACATCCCCAATCGGGCCGATGCGCCGCTGTTGCCGCGCGTGGTCACGCGGCTGGGCCGCCGCCATGCCAGCGAGCCGGTGATCCGGCAGATCAATCCGCGCGGCGAGACGATCTACTGGATCGGCCCGGCCGGCAGCGCGCGCGAAGCCGGTGAGGGCACCGACTTCCACGCCACGAGCACGGGTCGGGTATCGATCACGCCGTTGCAGGTGGATCTCACCGACCACGCGGCATTGCCCGATTGGCGACGCCTGCTGGTGACGGCGCCGTGAGCGCCGCGTGGCCGTTCCGCGGTGTTCATGGCCCGACCCGGCGGTGGCGGCCCCCGGTCAAGGGGGTCCATGACCGAACGGCGCCGCGACTCCGCGATTTCCGCTGCCGCTGGCCAAGCTGTCGAGTGCAACAGCGCGTCGCGCGAGCGACACATTGCAACCGCAACGTCCGCTGCGCGACGCGGCGCAGGATGCACGGTGCGCGCCTGCACCCGGCGGCGTGGGGCTCGACTCGGCGCAGGTGCGCGCGCGCATGGCGCGACGCCTGCACGCGCACGGCATCCGCCACGAGGGAGTGCTCGACGCGCTGCGCGGCCGTGCCGCGCCACGTCTTCATCGACACGGCGCTGGCCGCGCAGGCGTACGAAGACACCAGCCTGCCGATCGGCCACGGCCAGACGATCTCCAAACCGTCGGTGGTGGCGCGCATGATCTCGCTGCTGCTGGCCGGTGCGGCCGCGCGCGCGCGCGGCGGCCTCGGCAAGGTGCTCGAGATCGGCACCGGCTGCGGCTACCAGTGCGCGCTGCTGGCGCAGCTGGCCGACTCGGTGGTGTCGGTCGAGCGGGTGCGGGATCTGTTCGACAAGGCGCGCGCGCACCTGGCTCCGCTTGCGGCTGGACCGCGTGCGTCTCGTGCATGGCGACGGCATGCGCGGCCACGCGCCCAACGCGCCGTATCACAGCATCATCGCTGCCGCCGTCGGCGACGAGCCCGCGCAGCCTTGGCTCGACCAGCTGGCGATCGGCGGCCGCTTGATCGCGCCGGTGCGCAGTCGGTCAACTCACAGGTCTTGGCGGTCGTCGACAGGGAACTGAACGGCTACAAACGACTCGATCTCGAGCCCGTTCACTTCGTACCTCTAAAATCGGGCGTCGACTGACCTCTGCAAAGGGCACACGACTTGATGTCTAGCGTTCCTGCACGATCCGTGCAGCCCCAGTGCGACGCTGCCGCGGCGGCGAGGACGGCGCGCCTGCGCACGGCGGTGCACTGGGCGATTCGTGGTGGCGACAGCGTGTGGCCGCGGCGGGCTGCGCAACCTCGCGGCAGCCGGCTCCGGTGGAAGATCGCAACCCGGTGAACCGCCCGGCCGCGCCGAGTCGTGCCGAGCGCGGCGGCGAGCGGCCCGACGACGTCGGCCGCCTCGCCGGCGGTGCCGGGCGGCGTCGACACAGCGGCCAAACCGAGTGCCGACAACGCCGGCAAGCCCGGCTACTACACGATCAAGCCCGGCGACACGCTGATCCGCGTCGGCCTGGAGACGGGCCAGAACGCGCGTGACATCGCACGTTGGAACAACATCGAGAACCCCAACTCGCTCGAGGTGGGCCAGGTGATCCGCGTGGCGCCGCCCGGCGTCGACCCGCCGCCACCGCGCCGCGCGGCGTCAACAGCACGCGCGTCGAGCCGCGTCCGCTCGATGCCAAGCCGGCCTCGGCCGCCTCGGCCGTGGGCACGGCGTCGGCAGCCGGCGGCACACCGACGCCGCGCTGCCGTCAGCGCCGGCCGTCGGAGCACTGCCGCCAGTGGCCGCCGCCACCCCGCCGCCGAACAACCCGCCAACGCGCGCGACCCCGACGACGAGGTGAGCTGGACGTGGCCCGCCGCCGGCCCGGTGATCGCCGGCTTCGACGAAGCCAAGACCAAAGGCCTGGTCATCAGCGGCAAGGCGGGCGATCCGGTGCTGGCGGCGGCCGATGGCCGCGTGGTCTATGCCGGCTCGGGCTTGCGCGGCTACGGCAACCTGGTGATCGTCAAGCACAACAACACCTACCTCACCGCCTACGCGCACAACCAGGCGCTGCTGGTGAAGGAAGACCAGGTGGTGCGCCGCGGCCAGAAGATCGCCGAGATGGGCTCGAGCGACGCCGAGCGCGTGCAGCTGCACTTCGAGATCCGCCGCCAGGGCCGGCCCATCGACCCGGCGCGGCTGCTGCCACCGCGCTGAGCCCGCGAGGCGGCGCGCTCTCGCGGCGTGTCGAGTCGAGGATCGCGGCGTGTTCTGAACGACAACGACAAAGCGACAGGTGGCCTGGATGGCAAGTTGGCCGGTGCTCGTGTTCGACATCGAGACCATTCCGGATGCGGCCGGCTTGCGTGCCTTGCGCGGCGCCGATGCAGCCACCGGCGACGAGCAGGTGCTGGCGCAGGAGGTGGCGCAGCGCGCGGCCGACGGCCGCAGCGACTTCCTGCCGCACTACCTGCAGCGCGTCGTGACGATCTCGTGCGTGTACCGCGGCGCCGACGGCCTGCGCGTGCACTCGTTCGTCGATCGCTCCGGGCGCGATGGCCCGTCGGACGAAGCGCGCATCGTGCAGCAGTTCTTCGCGAGCATCGACAAGCGGGTGCCGCAGCTGGTGAGCTGGAACGGCGGCGGCTTCGATTTGCCGGTGCTGCACTATCGCGGCCTGATGCATGGCGTGGTGGCGAGCAAGTACTGGGACTTCGGCGAGGACGACCGAGAGTTCAAGTTCAACAACTACATCTCGCGCTACCACCATCGCCACCTCGATCTGATGGACCTGCTGGCGCTGTATCAGCCGCGCGCCAACGCACCGCTCGATGCGATGGCCAAGTTGTGCGGCCTGCCTGGCAAGCTCGGCATGGACGGCTCGGCGGTGCACGCTGCGTGGCTCGAGGGGCGCATCGAAGACATTCGCCGCTACTGCGAAACCGACGTCATGAACACCTATCTGCTGTATTGCCGCTTTCAGCTGATGCGCGGCGGGCTCACCGACGAGGAGCACGCCCAGGAGACCGCGATGGTGCGTGCCACGCTGGCGGCGAACGATGAGCCGCACTGGGCCGAGTACCTGGCGGCCTGGCCGTGACCAGAACGCCGGCACGGGTCTGATCGTTTCGAGGCGCCGCGACCGGCTCAGCGTTTCCCAGGGGGCTCGCTCGCAGAGCCGGGCGCTAGCATGCAACGCGAACCGTGCACCACAGCGCCATGCCCAACCTCTGGAACATCGATCGCTTGTTGCCCGGGCCCGACCGCGTGGTGGCGGGCGACACGCTGCCCGCGATGTTCTGGCACGCCGTGGCGGCACGCGGCGAACGCACCTGGCTGCGCCAGAAGAAGCTGGGCCTGTGGCGCAGCTGGAGCTGGAACGACACGGCCAGCGGCGGTGCGCGAGATCGCCCACGGCCTGATGGCGCTCGGATTCGAGCGCGGGCAGCACGGCGTCGATCCTGTCCAACACCGTGGTCGAGTGGGTGCTGGCCGACCTCGCGGTGCTGTCGTGCGGCGGCGTGTCCAGCGGCATCTACCCCACCGACTCGACGGCCCAGGTGCACTACCTGTGCGACGACTCGCGCACCACGGTGCTGTTCGTCGAGGACGACGAGCAGCTCGACAAGGCGCTGCAGGCGAGCGAGCAGCTGCCGCTGCTGCGCCGCATCGTGGTGTTCGACATGGAGGGGCTGCGCCGACTTCGAGCACCCGCTGCGTGATGAGCCTCGACGCGCTGCGCGCGCTCGGGCCGCGACCACCTGGCGCAGCATCCGCGCGAGCTCGACGGGCGCGTGGCCGCGGTGCGAGCCCGAGGACGCTGGCGATCCTGGTCTACACGTCGGGCACCACCGGCAAGCCCAAGGGCGCGATGCACCTGCACGGCGGGCTCACGTTCTGGCTGCGGCAGGTACAACCAGATCGTTGGCCAGGACGAATCCGACGAGCGCATGTGCTTCCTGCCGCTGTGCCACGTGGCCGAGCGCATCGGCGGCGAGTACTTCGCCATGTACACCGGCGCGAAGCTCAACTTCGTCGAGAACCCCGACACGGTGCCCGAGAACGTGCGCGAGATCGCGCCCACCGTCTTCACCGCGGTGCCGCGCGTGTGGGAGAAGTTCTACTCGGCGGTGACCATCGCGGTGCGCGAGGCGTCGCCGCTGCAGCAGGCGGTCTACGCTGGGCGCTCGGCGTCGGCCACCGGGTGGCCGAGCGCGTGCGTGCAGGGGCAGCCGGTGCCCGCGTGGCTGAAGGCCAAGTTCATGCTCGCGCGCTGGCTGGCGCTGGACAACGTGCGCAAGCTGATGGGCATTCATCGCGCGCGCTTCCTGCGTCACCGGCGCGGCGCCGATCTCGCCCGACCTGATTCGCTGGTACCTGGCGCTGGGCGTGCCGATGTTCGAGGTCTGGGGCATGACCGAGACGCGCGGCCTGTCGACCTCGATGCAGGGCTATCGCATCAAGCCGGGGTCGATCGGCAAGGCGGCACCGTTCAACGAGGTGCGCATCGATGCCGGCACCGGCGAGATCCTGGTGCGCGGCCGCAACGTGTTCGTGGGCTACCTGAACCAGCCGCAGAAGACCGCCGAGACGATCGACGCCGACGGCTGGCTGCACACCGGCGACGTCGGCACGGTCGACGACGAAGGCTACTTCCGCATCACCGACCGCATGAAGGACATCATCATCACCGCCGGCGGCAAGAACGTGACGCCGAGCGAGTGCGAGAACGAGCTGAAGTTCTCGCCCTACGTCACCGACGCGGTGGTGATCGGCGACAAGCGGCCGTACCTCACCGCGCTGGTGATGATCGACTCAGGAGAACGTCGAGCACTACGCGCAGGAGCGCGACATCCCGTTCTCCAACTACGCGAGCCTCACGCGCTCGGCCGAGGTGCGCGCGCTGATCGACGGCGAGATCGACAAGGTCAACAAGAAGTTCGCGCGCGTCGAGCAGATCAAGCGCTTCCACCTGCTCGAGACGCAGCTGACGGCCGAAGACGAAGAGCTGACGCCGACGATGAAGCTCAAGCGCAAGCTGGTGCAGGCCAAGTACGCGCCGCAGATCGAAGCCATGTACCAATGACCAACTGACCAGGAGACACGCATGAAATCCCTCGCCGCCGTACTGGCCGCCACCGCGCTGGCCGCCGTCCCCTGCTTTCGCGCAGCAGCAGGGCGTGACCAAGAACGAGATCGTGATCGGCACGATCCAGGACCTGTCCGGGCCCGATCGCCGCGCTTCGGCAAGCAGACGCGCGGCGGCATGATGCTGCGCGTCGACGAGATCAACGAGCAGGGCGGCATCAACGGCCGCAAGATCAAGCTGCTGGTCGAGGACGCGGCCTACGACCCCAAGACGCGCGGTGCTGGCGGCGCAAAAGCTCGTCAACCAGGACAAGATCTTCATGATGCTGGCGCACATCGGCACGGCGCCGAACACTGGCGGCGATGCCGGTGCAGTTCGAAAAGAACGTCATCAACTTCATGCCGGTGACGGCGGCGCGCGAGATGTACGAGCCGTTCCACCGCCTGAAGTACTCGTTCGCGGTGCCGTACTACGACCAGGTGCGCGTGATGCTGCCGCGGCTGGTGAAGGAGAAGAGCGCCAAGAAGGTGTGCACGATCTACCAGGACGACGAATTCGGCCTCGAGGTGATGCGCGGCGCCGAGGCCGGCCTGAAGACGCATCAACATGGAGTTGACCGAGAAGACCACCTACAAGCGCGGCGCCACCGACTTCTCGTCGCAGGTGGCGCGCATGAAGGCCGCCAACTGCGACCTGGTGGTGCTGGGCACCATCATCCGCGAGACCATCGGCACCATCGGCGAGTCGCGCAAGACCGGCTTCAATCCCGACCTTCCTGGGCTCCAGCGCCGCCTACACCGACCTGATCCACAAGCTCGGCGGCCCGGCGATGAACGGCTTGTACGCGACCATGGGCACGCAGCACCCGTACCTCGACGAGGCGTCGCAGCCGATCCGCTTCTGGGCCAACAAGTACAAGACCAAGTTCAACGAAGACCCGACCGTGTTCTCGGCCTACGGCTACGTGATCGTCGACGCCTTCGCGCGCGCAGCCACCAAGGCCGGCGCGAACCTGACCACCGACACCTTCATCAAGGCGATGGACACGATGGTGATTCCGACGGACATGTTCGGCAGCGCCGAGGCCACCTACGGCCCGAACAAGCGCCTGGGCAGCGACGCCTCGCGGCTGTCGCAGATCCAGGACGGCAAGTGGAAGGTGATTTCGGACTACGCCACACCCTGATCACCGACGGGCCGGCCGCAGCGGGCTGCCATCGTGCAGCCCGTTTGCTTTCGGGCCATCAGGCATGCTGCCGATAATGATCGGCATGCAAGGCGACGCGTTGTGGCTGCAGGTGGAATCGCTCGACCTCGAAGGGCAGGGTGTCGCGCACCGGCCCGACGGCAAGGTGGTGTTCATCGAAGGCGCCTTGCCTGGCGAACGCGTGCAGGTGTCGGTGTCGCGCCGCAAGAACCAGTGGGAGCAGGGCACGCTGTCGCGCGTTGCAGCGAGAGAGTTCGCAGCGCGTGACGCCACGGTGCCCGCACTTTGGCCTGCACGCGCAGGCCTGCGGCGGCTGCAAGATGCAGCACCTGCACCCGGCGGCGCAGGTGGCCGTGAAGCAGCGCGTGCTCGAAGACAACCTGCGGCCACCTGGCCAAGGTGGTGCCCGAGCAGGTGCTGCGGCCGATCCAGGGGCCGGCCTGGGGCTATCGCTTGCGAGCGCGCCTGTCGGTGCGCTACGTGGGAAGAAAGGGCACGGTGCTGGTGGGCTTTCACGAGCGCAAGTCGCGCTACGTGGCCGACATGACGCAGTGCCCGGTGCTGCCGGCCAAGGTCAGCGCGCTGCTGCCGCATCTGCGCGAACTGATCGGCTCGATGGCGGCGCGCGACCGCTTGCCGCAGATCGAGCTCGCGATGGGCGACGAGGTGTGCGCGCTGGTGCTGCGCCATCTCGACGCGCTCGCTGACCCGATCGCGACCGCCTGCGGCGTTTTGGTGCCGCGCATGGCGTGCAATGGTGGCTGCAGCCGAGGGGACCCGACAGCGCGGCAGCCGCTCGACGCAGACGGCGAGTCGCTTGTGCTATCGCGCTGCCCGAGTTCGCATCTGACGATGCCGTTTCGGCCGACCGACTTCACGCAGGTCAATCTGCGCATCAACCGCGTGCTGGTGTCGCAGGCCGTGCGGCACCTCGACCCGGCACCCGACGAACGGTGATCGATTGGTTCTGCGGCCTGGGCAACTTCACACTGGCGCTGGCGCGGCGTGCCGCGGCGGTGCTGGGCATCGAAGGCAACGATGGCCTCGTGCAGCGGGCGCGCGACAACGCTGCAGCCAACGGGCTGGCGGATCGCGCGTCGTTCGGCGTGCGCAATCTGTTTGAACTGACCGCCGATGACCTGATCGCGCTGCCTCACGCGCAGAGCTGGTTGATCGACCCGCCGCGCGAAGGTGCGTTCGCGTTGGCGAAGGCGGCGGCCGAGCTTGCGCAGTCCGCATCGACCGTCATGGCAGGCGCCGCAGCGCATCGTCTACGTCAGCTGCAACCCGGCGACGCTGGCGCGCGACGCCGGCTTGCTGGTGCACCAGGCGGGCTACCGATGCTCAGCGGCAGGCGTGGTCGACATGTTCCCGCACACCGCTCATGTCGAAAGTCTTGCGGTCTTCGACCGCAAGACTTCGGCGTAGGGTTCATATCGCGAAGCGATGTGAGCCGGAGCCAAAGCATCGCGATTTTTGACCGGCCATAAAAGGACAAGGCCCCGCAGCGCGGGGCCTTGTCGATTCCGCGAAGCGTCCGGTTATTCGCGGTCGCCGCCGAAGATGCCCAGCAGCATCAACAGACTCTGGAACACGTTGTAGAGGTCCAGGTATATCGCCAGCGTCGCCGACACGTAGTTGGTTTCGCCGCCGTCGATCACGCGCTTGATGTCGTACAGCATGAACGCCGAGAACACGGCCAGGCACAGCACCAGCATCGTCAGCATCAGCGCCGATGACTGCAGGAAGAAGTTGACCAGCCCTGCGACGAACACGATCAGCGCGCCGACCATCAGGAACTTGCCCATGCCCGAGAGGTCGCGCTTGATGAGGGTGGACAGCGACGCCATCGCGAAGAACACCACCGCGGTGCCGCCGAACGCCGTCATGATCAACGTCGAGCCGTTCTTCATGCCGAGCACGAACGCCAGCAGGCGCGACAGCATCAGGCCCATGAAGAACGTGAACGCCAGCAGCACATAGACGCCGGTGGTCGAGTTCTTGGTCCTTTCGATCGCGTAGATCAGTCCGAACGCTCCCCCCAGGAACACGATCAGGCTGATGCCCGGTGTCATCGCCGTCGCGATGCCGGTGCTGACCCCAACCCAGGCGCCGAGCACTGTGGGCAGCAGCGACAGCGCGAGCAGCCAGTAGGTGTTGCGCAGGATGCGGTTGCGGTCGACGGCCAGCGCGCCGGAGCCGGCGTAGCCGGGCTGGGTTTGCAGGCTTTGTTCCATGGATCCTCCGAGGGTGGATGACGCGGGTTCAGACCCGCGGGTGCATTCTAAGTTCCTGCTGGCTTTGTGGGTTGAATGACGCACGACGAATGGCTTCTCGACTGCAGGGAGCACGGCACCTGGTGTCGTGGGCATGGGGTCGCAACGCCTTTCGAGGCCATCTTGTGCGCCGCGCACTTGACAAACGGAGGATCGTCCCCACAAGCACGCGCTCTACCTGACTGCGGCCGACGCCAGAGAGTCAGCCCGCGTGGCGAGGCGCTCGGTGGGCCTCGCTATAATTTGCAGGCTTCACACACCCCACGCGGCCTAGCGAAACTCCGTCGACGGTTTCCCCTCGGACTCCGGTCTCCAAAAGGAGCGGAGCTGGGCGCGCGAACGCCGGAGTTCCTCCCCTTGCTACCCGCACTGCCTCCAGCCCTGCTCGCGCTCGCGGACGGCACGTTCTTCATCGGCCACTCGATTGGCGCGCCGGGTGCCACCGTGGGCGAGGTGGTGTTCAACACCGCGCTCACCGGCTATCAGGAGATCCTGACCGACCCGAGCTATTGCCGGCAGATCGTCACGCTGACCTATCCGCACATCGGCAACTACGGTGTCAATGCCGAAGACGTGGAGGCCACACGGGTGCACGCCGCCGGGCTGGTGATCAAGGATCTGCCGGTGCGCGCGTCGAATTTTCGCCAGACGATGACGCTGGCGCAGTATCTGCGGCGCGAACACGTGGTGGCGATCGCCGGCATCGACACACGCCGGCTGACCCGCAAGCTGCGCTCGGATGGTGCCCAGAACGGTTGCATCGTGAGTTTCACAACGGGTGCACGCATCGAACAAAGCGACATCGACGGCGCGATCGCGCGCGCCCGTGCGTCACCCAACATGGCCGGGCAGGACCTGGCCCAGGTGGTCTCGGTGAAGGAGCCCTATGACTGGCACGAGGGCGAGTGGCGGCTGGGCGCCGGCTACGAGACGCCGAAGGACGCGCGCTTTCACGTCGTCGCCTACGACTACGGCGTCAAGCGCAACATCCTGCGCATGCTGGCCAGCCGCGGCTGCCGCGTCACCGTGGTGCCTGCGCAAACGCCGGCGGCCGATGCGCTGGCGCTGTCGCCCGACGGCATCTTCCTGAGCAACGGACCGGGCGACCCCGAGCCGTGCGACTACGCCGTTCGCGCCACGCGCGCGCTGATCGACAAGGGCCTGCCCACCTTCGGCATCTGCCTGGGCCACCAGATTCTCGCGCTGGCCTCGGGCGCCAAGACCTTCAAGATGAAGTTCGGTCACCACGGCGCCAATCATCCGGTGAAGGATCTCGATACCGGACGCGTGTCGATCACCAGCCAGAACCATGGCTTCGCGGTCGATGAGAAATCATTGCCGGCGACGCTGCGGGCGACGCACGTGTCGCTGTTCGACGGCACGCTGCAGGGCTTGGCGCGCACCGACAAGCCCGCTTTCTGCTTTCAGGGCCACCCCGAGGCCAGCCCCGGGCCGCATGACATCGGGTACTTGTTCGATCGTTTCGTTGCGCTGATGGAGAAGAAGTGATGAGCCCCCACGCTCACATGCGTTCGCTGCCCCACGGCCCCGGTAGGGGCTGCTTCGCGGCCCGTGGGGCGCAGGCCCCCCTTGGGGCAGCCCGGCGGGAGGCCTGAATGCCCAAGCGCACTGACATCCAAAGCATTCTGATCATCGGCGCCGGGCCGATCGTGATCGGCCAGGCCTGCGAGTTCGACTACTCGGGCGCGCAGGCGTGCAAGGCACTGCGGCAGGAGGGCTACAAGGTCATCCTGGTCAACAGCAACCCGGCGACGATCATGACCGACCCGGAGATGGCCGATGTGACCTACATCGAGCCGATCACCTGGCAGATGGTCGAGAAGATCATCGCCAAGGAGAAGCCCGACGCGATCCTGCCGACGATGGGCGGCCAGACGGCGCTCAACTGCGCGCTCGATCTGCACAAGCACGGCGTGCTGGCCAAGCACGGCGTCGAGATGATCGGTGCCAACGAAAAGGCCATCGAGAAGGCCGAGGACCGTCTGAAATTCAAGGACGCGATGACCTCGATCGGCCTCGATTCGGCCAAGAGCGGCATCGCGCACACGATGGAACAAGCCTGGGCGGTGCAAAAGCGCATCACCGCGCTGGTCGGCGGCGACGGCTTTCCGGTGGTGATCCGCCCCAGCTTCACGCTTGGCGGCACGGGCGGCGGCATCGCCTACAACCCCGAGGAGTTCGAAGAGATCTGCAAGCGCGGCATCGACCTGTCGCCGACCCACGAGCTGCTGATCGAAGAGTCGCTGATCGGTTGGAAAGAGTTCGAGATGGAGGTGATGCGCGACCAGGCGGACAACTGCATCATCGTCTGCTCGATCGAGAACCTCGACCCGATGGGCATCCACACCGGCGACTCGATCACCGTGGCACCTGCGCAGACGCTGACCGACAAGGAATACCAGCTGATGCGCAACGCCTCGATCGCGATCCTGCGCGAGATCGGCGTCGACACCGGCGGCTCCAACGTGCAGTTCGCGACCAATCCGGCCGACGGCCGCATGGTCGTGATCGAGATGAACCCGCGCGTCAGCCGCAGCTCGGCGCTGGCCTCCAAGGCCACCGGGTTTCCGATCGCCAAGATCGCCGCCAAGCTGGCGGTGGGCTACACGCTCGACGAGTTGCGCAACGACATCACCGGCGGCGCGACGCCGGCCAGCTTCGAGCCGAGCATCGACTACGTGGTGACCAAGATCCCGCGCTTCGCGTTCGAGAAGTTCCGCGAGGCCGACCCGCACCTGACGACGCAGATGAAGTCGGTGGGCGAGGTGATGGCGATCGGCCGCACCTTCCAGGAGAGCTTTCAGAAGGCGCTGCGCGGCCTGGAGACCGGGATCGACGGCCTCGCCGAGCGCAATGAGGTGCACGAAGGCGACCGCGAGCAGATCATGGAGGCGATCGGCAACGCGGGGCCCGAGCGGATCCTGTTCGTCGCCGACGCCTTTCGCAACGGCATGCGGCTGGAGGAAATCCACGACGAGACCGCGATCGACCCCTGGTTTCTGGCGCAGATCGAGCAGCTCGTCGATGCCGAGCGGCAGCTCGGCGGGCGCGCGCTGGCGAGCCTGTCGACGGCGGAGATGCGCCACCTCAAGCAGATGGGCTTTGCCGATCGCCGGCTGGCCCGGCTGCTTGGCAACGAACGAGCACGAGGTGCGCAAGGTGCGCCACACGATGGGTGTGCGACCGGTCTACAAGCGCGTCGACACCTGCGCCGCCGAGTTTGCAACGCAGACCGCGTATCTCTACTCGTCTTACGACGAAGAGTGCGAGGCCGAGCCGACCACGCGCCGCAAGATCATGGTGCTGGGCGGCGGGCCCAACCGCATCGGCCAGGGCATCGAGTTCGACTACTGCTGCGTGCACGCGGCATTGGCGATGCGCGAAGATGGCTGCGAGACCATCATGGTCAACTGCAACCCCGAGACGGTGTCGACCGACTACGACACCAGCGACCGCCTGTACTTCGAGCCGGTGACGCTGGAAGACGTGCTCGAGATCGTCGACAAGGAAAAGCCCACCGGCGTGATCGTGCAGTTCGGTGGCCAGACGCCGCTGAAGCTGGCGCTCGAGCTCGAGCGCGCCGGCGTGCCGATCATCGGCACCACGCCCGACTCGATCGACATCGCCGAAGACCGCGAGCGCTTCCAGAAGCTGCTGCACGAGCTGAAGCTGCGCCAACCGCCCAACCGCACCGCGCGCACCGAAGAGGCCGCGCTGCAGCTGGCGCACGAGATCGGCTACCCGCTGGTGGTGCGGCCGAGCTACGTGCTGGGCGGCCGCGCGATGGAGATCGTGCACGGCGACAACGATCTGCAGCGCTACATGCGCGAGGCGGTGCGCGTCAGCGAGAAGTCGCCGGTGCTGCTGGATCGCTTTCTCGACGACGCGATCGAAGTCGACGTCGACGCGGTGAGCGACGGCAGCGAGGTGATGATCGGCGGCATCATGGAGCACGTCGAGCAGGCCGGCGTGCACTCGGGCGACTCGGCGTGTTCGCTGCCGCCGTACTCGCTGCCGGCGCCACTGCAGGATGAGCTGCGGCGCCAGACCACGCTGATGGCCAAGGCGCTGAAGGTGGTGGGCCTGATGAACGTGCAGTTCGCGATCCAGGGCGAGGTCAGCAGCCCTGGCGAAGCCGTGGTCTACGTGCTCGAGGTCAACCCGCGCGCCTCGCGCACGGTGCCGTTCGTCAGCAAGGCCACCGGTCAGCCGCTGGCCAAGATTGCGGCGCGCTGCATGGCCGGGCAGCGCTTGAGCGACCAGCGCGGCCCCAACGGACGCGTTCCGGGCGAGGTGATCCCGCCGTACTTCAGCATCAAGGAAGCGGTGTTCCCGTTCAACAAGTTCCCGGGGGTCGACCCGATCCTCGGCCCGGAGATGCGCTCCACCGGCGAGGTGATGGGCGTCGGCCGCAGCTTCGGCGAGGCGATGCTCAAGAGCCAGCTGGGCGCCGGCTCGCGGCTGCCCGACAAGGGCACGGTGGTGATCAGCGTCAAGAACGGCGACAAAGACCGCGCCGTCAAGGTGGCCAGCGAGTTGATCGATCTCGGCTACCAGATCGCCGCCACCAAGGGCACCGCAGCCGCCATCGCGTCGGCGGGCATCGCGGTGACCGTGGTCAACAAGGTCAAGGACGGCCGGCCGCACATCGCCGACAAGGTCAAGGCCGGCGAAATCCAGCTCGTCTACACCACGGTCGACGAGACGCGCACGGCGATCGCCGACTCGCGCCACATCCGCACCGCGGCCATCGCCAACCGGGTGACCTACTACACCACGATGGCCGGTTGCGAGGCCGCCACCGAGGCGCTCAAGCACCAGGATGACCTCACGGTCACCTCGCTGCAGGAGCTGCACGCGGAACTGCACTAAACTGGCGCGCCGGCATCGCTGCGAAGCGCGCCGGCACCTCTGCGACGCGCCCTCAGGCGCGTTTTGTCTTTGCACAGGATCATCCGATGGCCACGATTCCCCTCACGCGCCGCGGCGCCGAGTTGCTCAGGAGCGAGTTGCAACGACTCAAGTCCGTCGACCGCCATGCCGTGATTCAGGCCATCGCCGAGGCCCGAGGGCAGGGCGACCTGTCGGAGAACGCCGAGTACGAAGCCGCCAAGGACAAGCAAGCCTTCATCGAAGGGCGCATCGCCGAGATCGAAGGCAAGCTGGCCGCCGCGCAGGTGATCGATCCGGCCTCGCTCGACGCCGATGGCCGTGTGGTGTTTGGCGCCACGGTCGAACTCGAAGAGGAATCCGGCGGCCACCGCGTGACCTACCAGATCGTCGGCGACGACGAGGCCGACCTGAAGCAGGGGCTGATCTCGATCAGCTCGCCGATCGCCCGTGCGCTGATCGGCAAGGAAAGCGGTGACGTGGCCGATGTGCAGGCGCCCGGCGGCGTCAAGAGCTACGAGATCGTCGACGTGCGCTACGAGTGACGAGCGCTCGCGCCGCCGCGCCTTCAGGCCAGGCGTTTCTTCTTGATGCTGGCGGCGCGCCGCTTGGCCCGCTTGATCATGCCGCCAGCGGTGACGCGCTGGTTGCCCAGCACCTTGACCTTCTTGATCGTCGGCCGGTGGGTCGGGCTGCTCGAAAACTTGATCAGGCGCACGGTGCGTGGACCCGGCAACCGCTCATCGCCGCGCTCCGTGGCCCGGCCCTTGGGCGCCGGTGGCCGCCACAGCACCAGCAACTTGCCGATGTGCTGCACGGCTGCGGCACTCAGGCGATCCGCCGCATCGGCCAGCAAGGCCGCGCGCTGCTCGCGCGAGTCGGACAGCACGCGCACCTTGATCAAGCCGTGCGCGGTGAGCGCCACGTCGAGTTCCTTGTGCACCGCCGGGCTCAAGCCGTCGGTGCCGATCATCACCACGGGGTCGAGGTGATGTGCCGACGCGCGCAGGGTCTTGCGTTGTTCGGTCGTAAGGGCGAGCGCTGGCATCGCCGTATTATGTCTGCGGAAGTCACTGACGCTCCTTGCCTTGGCTGCGCGAAGCCAGCCTGCGACGCAGCCGGCTTTCGCCGACGGTCCCCCACATGAGCAAGAGCAAGAAGGTCGATCGAGCCTGGCTCAACGATCACGTCAACGACCCCTACGTCAAGCTGGCGCGCCAGGAAGGCTATCGTGCGCGCGCGGCCTACAAGCTCAAGGAAATCGACGAGGCGCTGCGCCTCCTGCGGCCAGGGCAGGTGGTGGTCGACCTTGGCTCGACGCCCGGTGCCTGGAGCCAATACGTGCGGCGGCGTTTCGCCCCCAAGGTGGCGGGTGGCGGCGGTGCGGCGGTGGGCGAGCTGGATGGCACCATCGTCGCATTGGACATGCTGCCGATGGAGCCGATCGAAGGGGTGCAATTCATCGAAGGTGACTTTCGCGACGAACCCACCGCGGCCGCGTTGGCCACCAGCCTGCACGGCCGACCGGTCGATGTGGTGCTGTCGGACATGGCGCCGAATCTGTCGGGCGTCGCGGTGACTGACGCGGCGCGCATGGCCGATCTGGTGGAACTCGCCATTCATTTCGCCGGGCAGCACCTCAAGAACGACGGCGCACTGGTGACCAAGGTGTTCCATGGCAGCGGCTACAGCCAATTGGTCGAGCGCTTCAAGCAATCGTTTCGGGTTGTGAAGGCGATCAAGCCCAAGGCGTCGCGCGACAAGTCGGCCGAAACCTTTTTGGTGGGTATCGGCCCAAAGCGGGTCTGACGGCCCTTGGGACGCCAACGATTGCGCAGTTGACCTGCCGCAAGGTGACCACTGACAGCACGTCCGCCGACCCTTGTCTGGACTAAAATCGCCCCCAATTGCGCTCGCGAGGCGTGGTGCGCCCGCACCACCAAGAGCGAGCACGGAGCCGGGGACGTACAGGCGCGCGGATCCGACGTAGGCACAAGGAGCCGCGGTGAACAATCAATGGTTCTCTAAGGTTGCGGTCTGGTTGGTGATCGCACTGGTCCTGTTCACGGTCTTCAAGCAGTTCGACCGCGGGGTCAGCCAAGGCTCGCTGATCGGCTACTCCGACTTTCTTGAAGAGGTGCGCGCCAAGCGCATCAAGGCCGTCACGCTGCAAGAAGGCCACGGCGGCACCGAGATCCTGGCGGTCACCAACGACGACAAGCGCATCCGTTCCACCGCGACGTATCTCGACCGCGGGCTGGTCGGTGACCTGATTGCCAACGGCGTCAAGTTCGACGTCAAGGCGCGCGAGGAGCCGTCGATCCTGATGAGCATCCTGATCAGCTGGGGCCCGATGCTGCTGCTGATCGGCGTGTGGATCTACTTCATGCGCCAGATGCAAGGCGGCGGCAAGGGCGGCGCCTTCAGCTTCGGCAAGAGCCGCGCGCGCATGCTCGACGAGAGCAACAACTCGATCACCTTCGCCGACGTCGCCGGTTGCGACGAGGCCAAGGAAGAGGTCAAGGAGCTCGTCGACTTCCTGAAAGACCCGCAGAAGTTTCAAAAGCTCGGCGGCCGCATCCCGCGTGGCGTGCTGATGGTGGGTCCCCCGGGCACCGGCAAGACGCTGCTGGCCAAGGCGATCGCCGGCGAAGCCAAGGTGCCGTTCTTCTCGATCTCCGGTTCCGACTTCGTCGAGATGTTCGTCGGCGTCGGTGCCGCGCGCGTGCGCGACATGTTCGAGCAGGCCAAGAAGAGCGCGCCGTGCATCATCTTCGTCGACGAAATCGACGCCGTCGGCCGCCACCGTGGCGCGGGCCTCGGCGGCGGCAACGACGAGCGCGAGCAGACGCTGAACCAGTTGCTGGTCGAGATGGATGGCTTCGAAACGAATCTCGGCGTCATCGTGATGGCGGCCACCAACCGGCCCGACATCCTCGACCCGGCGCTGCTGCGCCCGGGCCGCTTCGACCGCCAGGTCTACGTGACGTTGCCCGACATCCGCGGCCGCGAGCAGATCCTCAACGTGCACATGCGCAAGGTGCCGCTGGGCTCCGACGTGCGCGCCGACCTGATCGCGCGCGGCACGCCGGGCTTCTCTGGCGCAGATCTCGCGAACCTGGTCAACGAAGCCGCGTTGTTCGCGGCGCGGCGCAACGGCCGCGTGGTCGAGATGATCGACTTCGAGAAGGCCAAGGACAAGATCATCATGGGCACCGAGCGCAAGTCCATGGTGATGGACGAGGACGAGCGCCGCAACACCGCGTACCACGAAGCCGGCCACGCGTTGATCGGCAAGCTGCTGCCCAAGCTCGACCCGATCCACAAGGTCACCATCATTCCGCGCGGCGGCGCACTGGGCGTCACTGTGTCGTTGCCCGAGAAGGACCGCTACAGCACCGACAAGGTGTTGATGCTCAACCGCATCTCGATGCTCTTTGGCGGCCGCATCGCCGAAGAAGTGTTCATGAACCAGATGACCACCGGCGCCAGCAACGACTTCGAGCGTGCCACGTCGATCGCCCGCGACATGGTGATGCGCTTCGGCATGAGCGACGTGATGGGCCCGATGGTGTACTCGGAGAACGAGGGCGAGGTCTTCCTCGGCCGCTCGGTGACCAAGACCACCAACATTTCCGAAGAAACGATGCGCAAGGTCGATGCCGAGGTGCGGCGCATCATCGACGAGCAGTACGCGATCGCGCGCAAGCTGATCGAGGACAACCGCGACAAGATGCATGCGATGGCCGGCGCACTGCTCGAGTGGGAAACCATCGACGGCGAACAGATCGACGACATCATGGCCGGCAAGCCACCGCGACCACCGAAGGACTGGACGCCTTCGGCTTCCAAGCCGAGCGGCGCCAACCCACCGGTGAGCACCGACGGCGCCCCGGCCACGGTGGCCTGACGACGATTTGAGAGACACTGACGGGGCCCTTCGGGCCCCGTCTTCCGTTCCGCCACCATGTTCTGGCAGACCTCGCGTCACACGATCGATTTGTCGCGCCCACGGGTGATGGGCATCGTCAACGTCACGCCGGATTCATTCTTCGACGGTGGCCGCCACCTGGCCAGCGACGCTGGGCGGGCCCATTGCGATCGCCTGGTCGGCGAGGGCGCCGACCTGCTCGACATCGGCGGCGAATCGACGCGTCCCGGCTCTCGGCCGCCAAGTGTTCAAGAAGAGATCGATCGCGTGATGCCGGTGCTCGAACATGCCTGCACGCTGGGTGTGCCGGTGTCGGTCGACACCAGCCGTGCCGAGGTGATGCGCGCTGCTCTGGCACTGGGCGCCGACATCATCAACGACGTGCGCGCGCTGCGTCTGCCTGGTGCTTTGGAGGCGGTTGCCGCGCACGCCAGTTGCGGTGTCTGCCTGATGCACATGCTGGGTGATGACGCGGCCACCATGCAGCTGGCACCCACCTATGACAACGTGGTGACGGATGTGCGATCGTTCCTGCAGGAGCGGCTGTCGTCGGTCGCACGCGCCGGTGTGGCGAAAAAACGCGTGGTGCTCGATCCAGGGATCGGTTTCGGCAAGACACCGGAGCACAATTGGGCGCTGATGCAAGGCCTCGACCAATTGCTGACCCTGGGCCAACCGCTATTGATCGGCTGGTCGCGCAAGTCGATGGTCGGCGCGCTCACCGGCCGCGCCAAGGCCGATCGCCTCGCGGGCAGCCTGGCTGCGGCGCTGGCCAGTGTGCAACGCGGCGCGCGAATCGTGCGCGTGCACGACGTGTCGGCAACGGTCGACGCACTGGCGGTGTGGCGAAGCTCGGGCCTCGTCGCGTAGACAGTGCGGGCGCGGCCACAACAAAAAGACAGAGGGGACATGGCACGACGCTACTTCGGCACCGACGGCATTCGCGGCACGGTCGGCCAGGCGCCGATCACGCCTGACTTCTTGCTGCGCCTGGGTCACGCAGTGGGCCGCGTGCTTCGCCGCAACAGCGCGCGCGCGACGGTGGTGATCGGCAAGGACACGCGCATCTCCGGCTACATGATCGAATCGGCGCTCGAGGCGGGTTTTGCGTCGGCCGGCGTCGACACGCTGTTGAGCGGCCCGATCCCGACCCCCGCTGTGGCGTACCTCACCCGAGCGCTGCGGCTGGATCTCGGTGTGGTGATCAGTGCCTCGCACAACCCGTACCCCGACAACGGCATCAAGTTCTTCTCGGCCGCCGGCGAGAAGCTGCCCGACGAATGGGAGCTGGCAGTCGAGGCCGCGCTCGGCGAGCCGCCGCAGTGGGTCGACTCCGCGGGCCTGGGCAAGGCGCGGCGCATCGATGACGCCAGCGGGCGCTACATCGAGTTCTGCAAGAGCACGGTGCGCCACGACCTGTCGCTGCGCGGCCTGAAGATCGTGATCGACGCCGCGCATGGCGCCGCGTACCACGTGGCGCCCGACGTCTTCCACGAGCTCGGTGCCGACGTGGTGGCGATCGGCTGCGCCCCCGATGGCCTGAACATCAACGACGGTGTCGGCGCCACCGCGCCGGCGGCGCTCGTCAAGGCCGTGGCCCAACACAAGGCCGACTACGGCGTTGCGCTCGACGGCGATGCCGACCGCCTGCTGATGGTCGATGCCGCGGGTCGCGTGTTCAACGGCGACGAGTTGCTGTTCGTGATGGTGGCCGAGCGGCTGGCCAAGGGCCAGAAGGTCGAAGGTGCGGTGGGCACCTTGATGACCAACATGGCGATCGAGCTGGCGCTGCGTGCGCGCGATGTGCCGCTGGTGCGCGCCAAGGTCGGCGACCGCTACATCCTCGAGGAGTTGTCGGCGCGCCACTGGCTGCTCGGCGGCGAAGGCTCGGGACACCTGCTCGCGCTCGACAAGCACACCACCGGCGACGGCATCATCAGCTCGCTGCAGGTGCTGCAGGCCGTCTGCCACAGCGGCCGCAGCCTGGCCCAGCTGCTGCAGGGCGTGTCGCTGTTCCCGCAGACGCTGATCAACGTGCGGTTGGCGCCCGATGTCGACTGGAAGGCCAACCGCGTGCTGGCCGCCGAGCAGGAGGCCGTGCAGCGCGACCTCGCCGACAACGGCCGCGTGTTGATCCGCGCCTCCGGCACCGAGCCGCTGCTGCGCGTGATGGTCGAGGCCAGCGACGCCGAGATGGCGCGCGGCTGTGCCGAACGGCTGGCGCGCGCAGCGGTGGCCTGACAGGCACGAGGGCGGCAGTCGATGCCCGACCTCGAATCAGCGGGCCTGCTGGCCGCGATCGATCTCGGATCGAACAGCTTCCGGCTCGAGATCTGCAAGGCCGAGCACGGGCAGTTGCTGCGCGTGGAATATCTCAAGGACGCCGTGCGCCTGGGCGCGGGCCTCGACGACGCGCGCCAGCTCGACGACGCGGCGATGACTCGGGGTTGGACCAGCGTGGCGCGCTTCGCCGAGCGGGTGCGTGACCTCGAGCCGCGTGCGGTGCGCGCAGTGGCGACGGCCACCTTGCGCGAGGCGCTCAACCGCGACGCGTTTCTGGCGCGCGCGCACTCGCTGCTCGGCTTGCCGATCGACGTCATCTCGGGCCACGAAGAGGCGCGGCTCATCTACGGGGGTGTCGCGCACTACCTGCCCGACACCGACGAGCGCCGGCTGGTGTTCGACATCGGCGGCCGCTCGACCGAGTTGATCCTCGGCCGTGGCAAGACACCCAAGCTGGTGGAGTCCTACGGCGCGGGCAGCGTGGAGCTGTCGATGCGCTACTTCGCCGATGGTCGCATCGGCACGCGCAGCTTCACCGCCGCGCGCGTGGCCGCGCAGGCTGCGCTCGAAGGCGCGCAGGGCGTGCTGGCCGCCGAGCGCTGGGATGCGGTATACGGCGCGTCGGGCAGCGTGGGTGCGGTGTCCGACGTGCTACGCGCCGAAGGCATGACCGACGGCACGATCACCACGGCGGCGCTCGACGCGTTGGTGCGCCGTTTGATCGATGCCGGCCATGTCGACCGTGTCGTGCTGGCCGGCCTCAAGGACGACCGTCGCCCGGTGATCGGCGGCGGCGTGGCGATCGTGCGGGCGCTGATGGATCTGCTGAACCTCGATCACGTCGTGCCCGCGCGCGGCGCGCTGCGTCACGGTGTGATGATCGAGATGCTCGATCGCGACGCTCCTGCGCGCGACATTCGCACGGCCAGCGTGCAGCGGCTGCAGCGACAGTTTGCGGTGGATGTCGTGCAGGCACAGCGCGTGTCGGACATGGCGTTGTGGCTGTTTGCCGCGTTGCATCCGGCACCCGACGAGCGTGTGCAGCGCGCTGCCCAGATGCTGCGATGGGCGGCGGCCTCGCACGAGGTCGGCATGGCGGTGTCGCACGAGAGCTATCACCGTCACGGCGAGTACATCGTGCGTCACGCCGATGCGGCCGGTTTCGCCGACCATCAGCTCGAGCGCCTGGGCACGCTGGTGTTGGCCCAGCGGGGCGGCCTGCGCAAGGTCGACGGCATGCTGGCTTCGGATTCGGTGTTGCGCGATCAGACGCTGGCGCTGCGCATTGCGATCGTGCTGTGCCATGCACGGCGCGATCCGGACCCGGGCAG
Organism: uncultured beta proteobacterium; assembly: GCA_963774185.1. Lineage (GTDB taxonomy): Bacteria > Pseudomonadota > Gammaproteobacteria > Burkholderiales > Burkholderiaceae_C > JAEUPI01. The sequence continues at coordinate 72,831 of CAVZEK010000024.1, read as the reverse complement.
GCTGCGGCTGGCGGGCATGTTGGGCGGCTGGTTGCTGGTCATCGATACGGCGTGGGCCGACGCCCACCCGCAATCGATCTATCTCTTGCGCGAGGAAGAAAAAGCGTGGTCGCGCACACCCTGGCCGCTGGAGTTGCGCATCGACTGAACCGATGGCGGCCCGGCGGCGGATCGGCTACATCGTCTCGGGCGACTGCACGCACACCACGAAGGTCTGCGTGCGCAACTCGCCGTCTTTCGACGCCTCGCTCGGACGGTTGCGCAGCCACCAGACCGCGCCCTTGCGAATGGTCCAAGGAGCTTCGTGTCCGGTGAGCAGCAGCGACGCCAACTCGCCCAATGCCGGTTGGTGGCCCACCAGCAGCACCGTGCGGCGCGCGTCGGGCCAGCCGCTGGCGGCCAGCAGGTCTTTGGCGCGGGCGCCGGGCCCGATCGACTCCACCGTGGTGAACTGGCGCTCGAGCTTGGCCGCAGTGCGCTGCGCACGCACCGCCGGGCTCACCAGGATGCGCAAGCCCTCCGGCATCTGCCGATGCAACCACAAAGCGATGCGCGAAGCCTGGCGCTCGCCGCGCGGCGTCAGTTTGCGCTTCAGGTCGTCGGCCGGCGCGTCGTCACCGTCTTCAGCATCGGCGTGGCGCCACAAGATCAGGTCCATCGGGGGTTCACCGCTGCAGGCCGCCGTAGCGCTCGCCGAGTGCACGCTGCGCCGAGCGGCCCGACTTGCCGCGCAGGCGCGCCACGCGCTCGTAGTGGCCGTCGGACATCATCTGCCAGGCATCGCGCTCGTCGTGCAGGTACGGCGTGATCGTCTCGTCGATCAGGCGTTGCCGCATGGCGGGTTCATCCACCGGCCAGGCGAGTTCGATGCGGCGGAACATGTTGCGGCCCATCCAGTCGGCGCTCGACAGGTACAGCTTCTCGTCCTCGCCGATGCGAAAGTAAAACACCCGCGAGTGCTCGAGAAAGCGGCCGACAATCGAGCGCACCCGCACATTGTCGGAGAACCCCGCGCGCCCCGCCGGCACGATGCAAGCGCCCCGCACGATCAGGTCGATGCTCACGCCGGCGCGGCCGGCCTCGGCCAGGGCCAGACCGAGCGCTTCGTCGGTCAACGCGTTCATCTTCAGCACGATGCGCGCGGGCTTGCCGGAGCGCGCTGCCGTGGTGGCCGCCTCCACGTGCTCCATCATGCGCTTGTGCAGCGTGAAGGGCGCGACGATCAACGACCTCAGGCCGCTCATGCGGCTCTGGCTCGCCAGATGCTGGAACACCTGCGCCATGTCGGCGGTGATGCGCGAGTTGGCGGTCAGGTGCCCGACGTCGGTGTACAGGCGGGCGGTGCGCGGGTTGTAGTTGCCGGTGGACAGGTGCCCGTAGCGGCGCAGTTGGCGGCCCTCGCGGCGGGTGATCAGCAGCATCTTGGCGTGGGTCTTGAGGCCGACGATGCCATACACCACCTGTGCGCCCAGGCCTCGAGGCGCTCGGCCCAGTTGATGTTGGCCTCTTCGTCGAACCGCGCCATCAGCTCGACCACCACGATCACCTCCTTGCCGCGCCGCGCCGCCTCGAGCAGCAGCTCCATCAGCGCCGAGTCGGCGCCGGTGCGGTAGATCGTCTGCTGGATCGACAGCACCTGCGGATCCTGCACCGCCTCGCGCAGCAGCGACTCCACCGGATCGAACGATTCGAACGGATGGTGCAGGAACACGTCGCCTTGACGAAGCCGCTCGAACATCGCGCCGCCGGGCGGCACGCTGGCCGGCCAAGCCGGGGTGTGCAGCGGGAAATGCAGCGCCTTGGCCGGCACCAGGTCGATCAGTTGTTGCAGCCGTACCAGATTGACCGGGCCGTCGACGCGGTACAGCGATTGCTCGGTGAGCTGGAATTGCTCGAGCAGAAAATGCGACAGCGATTCGGGGCACGAGATGGCGACTTCCAGGCGCACGGCACGGCCGAACTGGCGCTGCGTCAGCTCCAGCCGCAGGGCCTGGCGCAGGTTGGTGACTTCGAGTTCGTCGACTGCGAGGTCGGAATCCCGCGTCAGCCGGAACTGTGAGAAACCATCCACATGACGCCCGGGAAACAGATCATTCAAGCTGGCCCGCAGTACGCTGGACAGCAGCACGAACCCTTGCCGTCGCCCGGTGAGTTCGTCGGGTAGCTTGATGACACGAGGCAATGCGCGCGGCACCCGCACGATCGCGATGTCGTTCTGGCGCCCGAATGCGTCGCGACCATGCAGCCGCACGATGAAGTGCAGCGACTTGTTGGCCACCTGCGGAAACGGATGCGCCGGGTCGAGGCTGATCGGTACCAACAGGGGCCGCACCTCGCGCGCAAAGAAGCCCGCCACCCAGCGCCGTTGGGCTGGGTTGCGCTCACCGTGCGACAGGATCTGCAGCCCGGCCTTTTTCATTGCCGGTGCGAGGTGGTCGTTGTAGAGCGTGTACTGCTCGTCGACCAATGCATGCGCTGCCAGCGAGATGTCTCGCATCGCGGCGGCCGTCGCGGCCTGCGCGATGCCCGGATTCGCCAGGCGCAACTCGTCGAGCGTGTCGGACACCCTGATCTCAAAGAACTCATCGAGGTTGGATGACACGATGCACAGGTATCGCAGGCGCTCCAGCAGCGGCACATCGGGGTGCCGCGCCATGTCGAGCACGCGCGAGTTGAACGCCAGAGCGCCCAGGTCGCGATGCAACAGCTGAGACGGAGCCGGCAGCTTCACTGCCGACAGTCTGCCTCGCCTTCGTGACATTTTTTTGACGCTCCAGTGACGAAGATCTGACTGGCGGTGCCGGTCCAGTGGGGTGAGCCATCCATGAACCGGGGCGCCAGTATCTCCTTGATTTGTCCCGCGGCCCGGCGTAGCCGCAGGCGCAGCGTGTGTGAGCGGCCAAGACCCTATGACGGTTTGATGACGTTTCGATGGCACAAGGGTGACGTCGACCGAGTGAGCATCGTTGTCACGGACCTGTCACAGGGCCTGCCTAGAGTGCTTGAACGACATTCACAAGGAGTGCCTCATGGATAGCACGCTCGTTCGCTGGGTTCTGGTTGCGGCCACATTGGCGCCCACATTCGCATTGGCACAGGACGTCACCGGCGCCGGCGCGTCGTTCCCGGCGCCGATCTACGCCAAATGGGCCGATGCCTACAACAAGGCGACCGGTGCGCGGGTCAACTACCAGTCGGTGGGCTCCGGCGCCGGCATCAAGCAGATCCGCGCCAAGACCGTGGACTTCGGCGCCTCCGACATGCCGCTGACCGACGAAGCGCTCGCCAAGGATGGCCTGGTTCAGTTTCCCGACCGTGATCGGCGGCGTCGTGCCGGTGGTCAACATCAAGGGCATCGCGCCGGGCCAGATCAAGCTGACCGGTGCAGTGCTCGGCGACATCTACCTCGGCAAGATCACGCAAGTGGAACGACGCGGCGCTGACCGCGCTGAACCCGGGCGTGCCGCTGCCCGACGCGGCGATCGCCGTCGTGCGCCGCGCCGACGGCTCGGGCACCACCTTCATCTTCACCAACTACCTCTCGAAGGTGAACGCCGAGTGGAAGGCCAAGGTCGGCGAAGGCACCGCGGTGAACTGGCCGACCGGTGCGGGCGGCAAGGGCAACGAGGGCGTGTCGGCGTTCGTGCAGCGCCTGCCGAACTCGATCGGCTACGTCGAGTACGCGTACGCCAAGCAGAACAAGATGACCACACGTGCTGATGCGCAACCAGGCAGGCAACTTCGTCACGCCCGTCGATGCCAACTTCAAGGCGGCCGCTGCGGGCGCCGACTGGACCAAGACGCTTCTACCAGGTCCTGACCGATCAGCCCGGCAAGGACTCCTGGCCGATCACCGGCGCGACCTTCATCCTGATGCACAAGATGCAGGACAAGCCGGCGCAGCGCCGCCGACGCGCTGAAGTTCTTCGACTGGGCCTACGCGCAACGGCGACAAGATGGCCGACGACCTCGAGTACGTGCCGCTGCCGGACGCGGTCAAGGAGCTGGTCCGCAAGCAGTGGGCCGCGAGCATCAAGGACGCCTCGCGGCAAGGTCGCCTATCGCCTAGCAAGTGACCTGCCAGGCGCGTCGACACCGTGCGCGGCGAGGCCCGAGCGTCGCTCGGCCGAGGCCATGGCCGCTACACTGCCTGCGACGCCCGCTCCGACAGGAGCAAGATCGATCGCAGTGTCCGACAGGCGCCGCGTCCTGCCGTGCGCGCCGGCGCCGCGCCCCTGGGCCGACATCGTCGTTCTCGTGCCTCGCGCACGGCGCCGCCTGGCTGACGCTGGCGCTGCTGGCCGGCATCATCGTGTCGCTGGTGATCGGCGCCGCGCCGGCGATCCGCGCATACGGCCTCGGCTTCCTCTGGCGACGCGAATGGGACCCGGTGCAGGAACCGCTTCGGCGGCCTGGTGATGATCTACGGCACGCTGATGACGTCGCTCATCGCGCTGCTGATCGCCGTGCCGGTGAGCTTCGGCATCGCGCTGTTCCTCACCGAGCTGTCGCCGCGCTGGCTGAAGCGCCCGCTCGGCACGGCGATCGAACTGCTCGCGGCGGTGCCGTCGATCGTCTACGGCATGTGGGGCCTGCTGGTGTTCGGGCCGATCCTGGCGCGCTTACGTGCAGCAGCCGCTGCAAGCGCCTTCGGCGACGTGCCGCTGCTCGGCGCGCTGTTCTCCGGGCCGCCGGTCGGGCATCGGCCTGCTGTCGGCCGGCATCATCCTGGCGATCATGATCATTCCGTTCATCGCCTCGGTGATGCGCGACGTCTTCGAGGTCACGCCGCCGATGCTCAAGGAGTCGGCCTACGGCCTGGGCTCGACGACCTGGGAGGTGGTCTGGCAGGTGGTGCTGCCCTACACCAAGACCGGCGTCGTCGGCGGCATCATGCTGGGCCTGGGCCGCGCGCTCGGCGAGACGATGGCCGTCACCTTCGTGATCGGCAACTTCAACCAGCTCGACTCGCTGTCGCTGTTCGAGGCGGCCAACAGCATCACCTCGGCGCTGGCCAACGAGTTCGCCGAGGCCGGCGAGGGCCTGCACCAGGCCTCGCTGATCTACCTCGGGCTGGTGCTGTTCTTCATCACCTTCGTCGTGCTGTCGCTGTCCAAGCTGCTGCTGGTGCGCCTGAAGCGCGGCGAGGGGAGCACGTACATGAGCCGTCGGCCGCGTATGCGACGGCGTCGCAGCTGGCGCATGCACCGCGCGCCGCAAGCGCATCAACGCGGTCGCGCTGACGCTGTCGCTCGGCGGCGATGGCGTTCGGCCTGTTCTGGCTGATCTGGATCCTGTTCGAGACGCGTGCGCCTCGGCGTCGGCGGCCTGAGCGCTGTCGGTCTTCACCGAGATGACGCCGCCGCCGCAGGCCGAGATCGGCGGCCTGGCCAACGCGATCTTCGGCTCGCTTGCGATGGTCGACGCTGGCCACGCTGATCGGCACGCCGATCGGCATCCTGGCCGGCATCTACCTCGCCGAATACGGGCAGAAGCACCTGGCTCGGGCAGCGCGACGCGGTTCATCAACGACATCCTGCTGTCGGCGCCGTCGATCGTGATCGGCCTGTTCATCTACTCGGTCGTCGTGGCGCGCACCAGGACGCTTCTCCGGCTGGGCCGGCGTGCTGGCGCTGGCGCTGATCGTCATTCCGGTGGTGATGCGCACCACCGAGAACATGCTCGAGCCTGATTCCGAACGCGCTGCGCGAGGCGGCCTATGCGCTGGGCACGCCGAAGTGGAAGGTGATCCTCGCCGATCACCCTGAAGGCGGCGCGCGCCGGCGTGGTCACCGGCGTGCTGCTCGCGGTCGCGCGCATCGCCGGCGAGACGGCGCCGCTGCTGTTCACGGCGCTGTCGAACCAGTTCTGGACCAGCGACCTGAGCCGAGCCGATGGCCAGCCTGCCGGTGACGATCTTCAAGTTCGCGATGAGCCCGTACGAGAACTGGCAGAAGCTGGCCTGGGCCGGCGTGTTCCTGATCACGCTCGGCGTGCTGGTGCTGAACATCCTCGCGCGCGTGCTCTTCCGCAACAAGAACTGAGCGAGGCACGCCGATGGACGCCGTGGTCGACCCCGCCGTGCGCCGAGAAGCCCAAGATCGCGGTGCGCGACCTGAACTTCTACTACGGCAGCTTCCACGCGCTGAAGAACATCAACCTCGACATCCCCGAGCAGCAAGGTCACGGCCTTCATCGGCCCGTCGGGCTGCGGCAAGTCGACGCTGCTGCGCACCTTCAACCGCATGTTCGAGCTCTATCCCGAGCAGCGCGCCGAAGGCGAGATCCTGCTCGACGGCGAGAACATCCTCGATCGCCAAGCATCGACGTCAGCGCTGATCCGCGCCAAGGTCGGCATGGTGTTCCAGAAGCCGACGCCGTTTCCGATGTCGATCTACGACAACATCGCCTTCGGCGTGCGGCTGTTCGAAACGCTGCCGCGCGTGGAGATGGACGAGCGCGTCGAGTGGGCGCTGAAGAAGGCCGCGCTGTGGAACGAGGTCAAGGACAAGCTCGGACCAGAGCGGCGCTGGCCTGTCGGGCGGCCAGCAGCAGCGCCTGTGCATCGCGCGCGGCATCGCGATCAAGCCCGAGGTGCTGCTGCTCGACGAGCCGTGCTCGGCGCTCGACCCGATCTCGACCGGCAAGATCGAGGAGCTGATCCACGAGCTGAAGACCGACTACACCGTGGTGATCGTCACCCACAACATGCAGCAGGCGGCGCGCTGCTCCGACTTCACCGCCTACATGTACCTGGGCGACCTGGTCGAGTTCGGCCCGACCGCCGAGGTGTTCATGAAGCCCAAGAAGAAGGACACCGAGGACTACATCACCGGCAGATTCGGGTGAACGATCCGTGCAGGCGGTTGCCGCGGCGGCCGGAGAGCAGATCATGACCGACAAACATCTGTCCACCCAGTTCGACGCCGAGCTGAGCGGCATCTCCACGCGCGTGCTCGAGATGGGCGGCATGGTCGAGTCGCAGGTCGCGCAGGCCGTGCACGCGCTGACGCACCTTCAGCGGCGACATCGCCACCCAGGTGCTGGCAACCGAGGAGCGCGTCAACGCGATGGAGATCGAGATCGACCGCGACCTGTCGACGATCATCGCGCGCCGCCAGCCGACCGCGCGCGACCTGCGGCTGCTGATCGCGATCTCCAAGACCATCGCCAACCTCGAGCGCGTCGGCGACGAGGCGGCGCGCATCGCGCGCACCGTGCAGCGCCTGCTCAACTCCGGCGTGTCGAGCCGCATGCGCCTGCCGGTGTCCGACCTGTCGTTCGAAGCCGAACTGGCCACGCACCAGTTGCGCAAGGTGCTCGACGCGTTCGCGCGCCTGGACACCGACAGCGGCGATCGAGGTGCTCAAGCACGACGACCAGATCGACCAGGAGTTCGACGGCCTGATGCGCAAGCTGATCACCTACATGATGGAAGATCCGCGCACGATCTCGGCGAGCATCGACCTGGTGTTCGTCGCCAAGGCGATCGAGCGCGTCGGCGACCACGCCAAGAACCTGGCCGAGGTGATCATCTACATCGTCAAGGGCACCGACGTGCGGCACAACTCGCGGCGGAAATGGTCGAGTCGCTCGTGACGCTAGCAGGAGTGGCGCGATGAGTCGCATCCTGGTGGTCGAAGACGAGTCGGCGATCGCCGAGCTGATCGCGATCAACCTGCGCCACGCCGGCCACGAGGTGACGTTGGCCGGCGACGCCGACGCAGGCCCAGCACGCGGTCGACGCGCGTGCTGCCCGATCTGGTGGTGCTCGACTGGATGCTGCCCGGCGCAGTCGGGCCTGGCGCTGGCGCGCCGCTGGCGCGCCGACGCGCGCACGCGCGAGCTGCCGATCATCATGCTGACGGCGCGCGCCGAAGAGACCGACAAGATCGCCGGGCTCGACGCTGGCGCCGACGACTACCTGACCAAGCCGTTCTCGCACCAACGAGCTGCTGGCGCGCATCCGCGCCGTGCTGCGGCGCCAGGCGCCCGAGGCGCTCGACGCAGCCGGTCGACGTCGGCGCACTGCGGCTCGACCCGGCGCACGCGTCGCGTGTCGGCGGCCGAGGCATGACGTGCAGATGGGCCCGACCGAGTTCCGCCTGCTGCACTTCCTGATGACGCACCCCGAGCGCGTGCACAGCCGCACGCAGCTGCTCGACCGCGTCTGGGGCGACCACGTGTTCATCGAGGAGCGCACGGTCGACGTGCACGTGAAGCGGCTGCGCGACGCCCTGAGCCCGGTGCAATGCGCGGCGATGATCGAGACCGTGCGCGGGGTCGGCTACCGGTTCGCACGGCAGGCGAGTTCCGTGGTCGCCTGAGGCCGGCCGAACGAATCCAACGAGGCGCTGATGCGCCGCATCGATGGTCTGGTTGTTGCCCCGCTGCTGACCGCGCTGGCCGTGGCCGCCGTGGCTGCGTTGATCGGCCATCTGGCGGCCACCGTGCTGGGGCTGCCGACGACGGGTTGGGCCATCGCCGGCGCGCTGCTCGGCTTGGCGCTGGTGGCGGCGCGCGACGCCTTGCGGGCAGGGCATCTGATGGCCTGGCTGCGTGGCGCGCAATCGGCCGACGCGCCGCGCGACACCGGCTTCTGGGGCGAGCTCGGCTATCGCATCGAACGCGCGTTGCGCTCGCGGGAGCAGGAGCTGCAGCGCGAACGTCAGCGCATCGCACAGTTCCTGTCGGCGATCGAAGCGTCGCCCAACGGCGTGATGCTGCTCGACGCGCGGCGACCAGATCGAGTGGTGCAACTCGCACTGCGGCCGATCACCTCGGCGTCGACCCGAGCCGCGACGTCGGCCAGCCGCTGACCAACCTGGTTCGCGTGCCGGCCTTCGTCGCGCACCTGCAGGCCGCGCAAGTCCGACGAGCCGCTCGACCTTTGCGATTCCCGCGCGCCGGGGCGCGCTGGCCGTGTGGGTGCGGCCCTACGGCGAAGGCCAGGCTGCTGCTGATCACGCAGGACGTGACCGAACGGCTGCGCACCGACGAGATGCGGCGCGACTTCGTCGCCAACGTGTCGCACGAGATCCGCACGCCGCTGACGGTGCTGGCTGGTTTTGTCGACACGATGAGCCAAATCGATCTCACACCGCCCGAGCGGCGTCGCGTGCTGGCGTTGATGAAAGAGCAGACCGATCGCATGCGCGTCCTGCTCGACGACCTGCTGACGCTGGCGCAGCTCGAGGGGAGCCCCGGCCGCCGGTCGACCAGTGGATCGAAGTGGACGCGTTGATGCGGCGGGTGCAGGCCGACGCGCAATCGTTGTCGGCCGGGCGCCATGATCTGGTGTTCGAAGGCGCCGTGGGCGCCGTGGCCGGCACCGAAAGCGAGCTGTATGGCGCGCTGCTCAATCTGGTGAGCAACGCCGTGCGCTACACGCCCGCGGGCGGCCGCATCACGGTGTCATGGCAGCGGCGCGCGCAAGGTGCCGGTGTGTTCGAGGTGCGCGACACGGGCATCGGCATTGCGCGCGAACATCTGCCGCGGCTGGGCGAACGTTTCTATCGCGTCGACGATGGCCGGTCGCGCAGCAGCGGCGGCACAGGCCTCGGACTGGCGATCGCCAAGCACACCGCGCAGCGCCACGGCGGCGAGTTGAGCGTGGACAGTGAACCGGGCAAGGGCTCGGCGTTCCGGCTGGTGCTGCCGGCGTCGCGGGTGCGCTGAAAGCCGCCGTAGTCACTGCGGCGCGGTACCGCTCAAGGCCGTTGGCGCCCGTCGATACACACCGGTGACCTCATCCCTGTCGGTGGGCCGGCGCTCTATGGCGATCACCTCCCAGCCTTTCGGTACCTCGGGCGGGTTGGCGATCGTGCCCGCCTTTACCCACACCGGGCATTCGCCGCTGGCAGCGACATCGGCACGCGCATCGACTCGCCAGCGGCCGTGATACTCCAGCGCGGCCGTCAGCGCGCGTGGCAATCCGGGCGCGGTGATGCACACACCGGGAGGTATGTGCTTCGATAGCAATGCGACGTGGGCGCGGTAGCTGCGCGCATAGTCCAACGGCTGCAACCACAGCGTCATCGCCAGGCTCCACGCCAACACCACGCCGCCAGCCGGCAGCACGAGGCTGCGCCACAGCGCGGCTCGATGTCGTGCAGTGCGCCAGCGCACCAGCCACAGCCAGGCGATCGTGGCCACGATCGCGACGATCAATGGCAGCCACGCAAAGTGGGCCTTGAAACCGGGCGCGAGCCTCTGCACGTTGGCCGCTGGCTTGGCGGGTACGCCGGTCTGCATCGCGATGTACATGACCCACACCCAGATCGCCAACAGCGTGAAAAAGAAGACCGAGAACCAGTCGATGGCCGAACTGGTGCTGCGGTTCAACGTGGGCAGCGCGAATGCGGCCAACACCGCAACACCGGGCAAGCCGAGCATCAAGGCGCGGTCGGAGCCGCCCATCGCCGCACAGGCCACCAAAGCGATCAGCAGCACCGACAGGGGAATCGCCACATGACGGCGCGACAGGTACTGGCGCCACCGCCACAGCGCCCACAACGCGAGCAGCCAGGACGGCCACAGGAACCACAGCCACTGAAGGCCCATCTGCATCAGCTGCCGCGGGGTCGCAGGCGGCGTGATGCGCCAGGCCCACTGGCCGAGCAGCCACGCCGTGACGCAGGCCAGCACGGTGGACGCTGCGACCCACCAGCCGAAGCGGCGCACGCCATCGTAGGTGGAGCGGGTGCAGATTGCGGTGCCGGCGACGCCGAGCACTGCCGCCATCGTGGGTGCACCGCTGCAGGCAAGAATCGGCAGCGAAAACACGATGCCGATGTGCGCTCGGCGCGGGTGGTAGGGCGCCACGGCGAGAGCCCATTGGGCAACCGCCACCGCAGCCAACTGGGCCAACTCGGGCGTGATCTCGTGTCCGAGTTGCAATAGCCCCAACGTGGCCACCAAAGCGAGGATCGACGCATCGGCGATCGCGCGCGCGTAGTCGACGCTCTGCGCCTCGCCGCCAAAGGCGAATGGCAGCGGCTGTGCCGCCTCGGTGCGCGCCAACGCAAAGCAGGCGTACCACAGCGCGGCCAAGGTCAGCGCCAACAGCAACGCAAACGGGATGCGCACCGCCAGCGACGGGTCCAGCCACGGCGACGTCAACATGATGAACGCCGCGCCCAGCCAATGCGGCAGCGGCGACGAGTCGGTGGGCACACCGCCCAGCGCCGGCGTCAACCACGACGTGCGGCCCTCGGCCATGGCCAGCATCTGGCCGAACGCGGTGAGGTCGGCGCTCTTCCACGGGTCGCGCCCGAATACGCCCGGCAGCACATAAGCCGCGCACAACATCAGCAGCGCCACTCGTGGCAGCTGCCGCGCGGCGTCGCTGGTCACCAGAGCCGGGATCGGTGCCGAAATCACCTGTCCATCATGCCGCAGCCGATGAAGAGGCCTCGCGGGCGGCCCGCGGTTGCCGCCGCAAACAAAAAAGGCAGCCGAAGCTGCCTTTGTCGAGCAACGCCGTGCGGCTCACTTCTTGAGGCCGACGCGCGCGAACTTGTTGCGGAACTTCTCGACCCGGCCGCCCAGGCTGTCGACGCTCTTTTGCGTGCCCGTGTAGAACGGATGCGACTCGCTGGTGGTCTCGAGCTTGACCAGCGGCAACTCGCGGCCGTCGTCCATCTTGATCGTCTCCTTCGTCTGCAGGGACGAACGGGTGACGAACTTGAAGCCGTTGGACAGATCCACGAAACAGATTTCGCGGTACTCGGGGTGGATGCCTTGTTTCATGGGAAGCCTCGATGCTGTGGGGTCACGGGAGCCACGCCGGAATCTCATCGGGCGCACTTTCCGCAGCGGGAAGGGGTGGGATTCTACCCGGTACACGCCCGGCCTTGCGGCTTGCAAGCCGCAAGTCGTTCGGCAGGCGTTCACGAGTTCGCAGGGACTCGTTCACGTCCAGCCTCACCCTCCGCGCCGCATCATGTCGAAGAAGTCCAGGTTGTTCTTGCTGGCCTTCATCTTGTCGAGGATGAACTCCATCGCTTCGATCTCGTCCATCGGATAGAGCAACTTGCGCAGGATCCAGGTCTTTTGCAGGATCTCGGGCTTGAGCAGCAGCTCTTCGCGCCGCGTGCCGCTCTTGTTGAGCAGGATCGAGGGATAGACCCGCTTTTCCGACATGCGGCGATCGAGGTGGATCTCGCAATTTCCGGTGCCCTTGAACTCCTCGTAGATGACTTCGTCCATCTTGGAGCCGGTGTCGACGAGCGCGGTGCCGATGATGGTGAGCGAGCCACCTTCCTCGACGTTGCGCGCGGCGCCGAAAAAGCGCTTGGGCCGTTGCAGCGCGTTGGCGTCGACGCCGCCGGTGAGCACCTTCCCAGAGCTGGGCAGTACGTTGTTGTAGGCGCGCGCCAGCCGGGTGATCGAGTCGAGCAGGATCACCACGTCCTTCTTCAGTTCGACCAGGCGCTTGGCGCGCTCGATCACCATTTCGGCCACCTGCACGTGGCGTGCGGCCGGCTCGTCGAAGGTGGAGCTGATGACCTCGCCGCGCACGGTGCGGATCATCTCGGTCACCTCTTCGGGCCGCTCGTCGACCAGCAGCACGATCAGGTGCACCTCGGGGTAGTTGGCGACGATGGCATGCGCCAGGTGCTGCATCATGATCGTCTTGCCGCTCTTGGGCTGCGAGACGAGCAGCGCGCGCTGGCCTTTGCCGAGGGGCGCGATCAGGTCGATGATGCGGCAGGTGATGTTCTCTTCGGCTTTGATCTCGCGCTCGAGCTTGAACTGTTCCTTCGGGAACAGCGGCGTCAAGTTCTCGAACATGATCTTGTGCTTGCTCTCCTCGGGCGTCAGGCCGTTGACCTTGTCGACCTTGACGAGAGCGAAGTAGCGCTCGCCGTCCTTGGGCACCCGCACTTCGCCTTCGACCATGTCGCCGGTGTGCAGGTTGAAGCGGCGGATCTGGCTGGGCGACAGGTAGATGTCGTCGGTGCTGGCCATGTAGCTGGCCTCGATCGAGCGCAGGAAGCCGAAGCCGTCGGGCAGCACCTCGAGCACGCCGTCGCCGAACACCTGCTCGCCACCCTTGGCGCGCTTCTTCATGATCGCGAACATCAGCTCCTGCTTGCGCAGGCGAGCGACGTTTTCGATCTCCAATTCCTCGCCCATCTGGATGAGCGCGGAGACGTGGAGCGCCTTCAGTTCGGACAGATGCATCGTGCTATTTGGAATCGCTGAAGGATCGGGCCCAATGCCTGAAGGGCGTGCGACCGGGATGTCCGGCCACGTTCCGAAGCGTCACCACCCTACGGTTGCAGGGCGATCAACGAAGCATCGGGGTTAAGGGCCGGAACCGCGCCGGGAGTCACTGACGCGGCGGCAATCTTGTGGCGGCGAGTTCCTGGGGCTGGTGGCCCGCTGACGCCGCGATGGGTTGGATTATAGATGACCGTCGAGGAAAGCGGTCAATTGCGACTTGGACAGCGCGCCGACCTTGGTGGCAGCCAGTTGCCCGTCTTTGAAAAGCATCAGTGTCGGGATACCTCGGATGCCGAACTTTGCGGGCACGTCGTGGTTCTCGTCGACGTTCATCTTGGCGATCTGCAGGCGCGCGCCATAGTCCTTGGCGGCCTCGTCGAGGATCGGCGCGATCATCTTGCACGGGCCGCACCACTCGGCCCAGTAGTCCACCAGCACCGGCTTGTCGGACTTCAGCACGTCGCTGTCGAACGACGCGTCGGATACATGCTTGATCAACTCGCTGCTCATGGTGCCCTCCTCAATGGGCATGCGCGCCTGTGAGGCAACGCCGAGGGATTCTGACACATCGGGGTTGGCCTCACAGGACGACGCACAATGCGATTTGCCTATGGCGACGATTGAGACGCTGGCGTTGTCCCCTGCGACGCGGCCCGACGAATTGTGGCGATCGGTGGCCCATGCCACACGTGCCTGGCTGGCCGAGCGGCAGTTGCCCGCTGCCGATGCCGTGCTGCTGCTGCCGTTTGCAGAACTGCTGGCGCCGGCTCGCCGTGCGCTGGCGCAGTCGGGCGGCTGGCTGCCGCGCGTGCACACGCCGCGCACGCTGGCCGCCGCGCTGGGCCCGCCGGTGCAACACACGGCGGGTGAACTCACTGGCGACGCCGCCATCGATCGTGCGACGGCGCGCGACTTGTTGCGCGGCCAGGCGTGGGCCGCAGCCTGGTTGCAGCGCGATCCACGCGCTTTCGATGCGGCATTGCACGGTCTGGTGCGTACCGCTCACACGTTGCGCAACGCGGCCATCTCGCTTCCGCCGCACGAGCGCGTCGCCTGGTGGCAATTGGCCCGCCAACAGGTGGCCGCTGGCGGCGCGGTGGGCACCACGCACCGCCTGCTGCTGCGCGTGGCGATCGAATGGTGCGCGCTCGGCGACACCGCGGACGCCGACCGGCTCTTCGCGCATCGACCCTGCGCGTGGATCGCGCTGACGCTGGGTGGCGACGATGCGCTCGCGCTCAACGTGCTGCGCGAGGCCGCGTCGCGGGGTGTACCAGTGCTGCAGTTGTCGGGCGATCCGCCGTCGCCCGATCCGTTTCAGGACTGGCCCGAACACTGCGCATTCGAGTTCGAGGTGGCCGACGATGCCGAGACGGAGGCCCTCGCCACCGCGTGGCAGGTGGCCCAACAGGTGCGCAGCGGCGCGACGCCTGTGGCGCTGGTGGCCCAGGATCGCGCGCTGGTGCGGCGCGTGCGTGCGCTGCTCGAGCGGCAGCGCATCGACGTCGTCGACGAGACCGGTTGGTCGCTCGCCACCACGCGCGCGGGCTCGCACGCGGCCGCGGCGCTGAGAGCGGCACGGGCCCCGGCCCGCTCGGACGACGTGCTCGATTGGCTGAAGTCCGATCTCGGCGAGCAGGTGGCCGATGAGCTGGCCACACTGGAAAAGCTGTGGCGTGGTGCCCGCGTCAAGGACGCCAGCCTGCGCGCGCGGGCCGATGCGTTGTGGTTGCGCGAACGCGCGCGCCTGGAGGCGTTCGCGCGGCCACACCAGCGGCCGCTGGCCCGCTGGCTGCGCGCATTCGACAACCTGTTGTTCGGCGCCGCGCACTCGGCGCGGTGGCGCGACGACGCGGCCGCGCTGCAGCTGCGCCGCGCGTTGTTCCTGAACGAGCAGGGCCAAGGCGGCGCCGCGGCGTGGTCGGATGCCGTGACCACGACGTGGTCCCTCGAAGAGTTCGCCGCCTGGGTTGACGCCACGCTGGAGGAAGCGGTCTTCGTGCCGCCGTCCACCGATCAGGCAGCCATGGTGGTTGTGACGCCGCTGGCGCGTGCGATCGGGCGCGAGTTCGCCGTGGCGGTGATGCCTGGCGCGGACGACCAGCGGTTAGGGTCGTTGCCGCCGGAGCCTGGGTTGCTCGACGAGGTTTTGCGCCGAGGGCTGGGGCTGCCCGAGCGCCCGGATCGGCAGCGCCGCGCCGCGTTGTCGTTTGTACAGCTGCTGCGCTTGCCGCGCGTGGTGGCGCTGCGTCGGCGCGCCGATGGCGACGAGCTGCTGTCGGCCAGCCCCTGGGTCGAGCGCTTGCGGCTGGCGCGACTGCAACGCGGGGCACCCGCACTCATCGAGCGCGAAGTGCATCTGCCGCAGCGCGAGGTGGCCGCGAACCCGACGCCGCGTCCGCTGCCGCAGGCGGTGGGCGCGCTGCCTGCCTCGCTGAGCGCCAGTGCAGTGGAGACCCTGCGCCAATGTCCCTACCGCTTTTTCAGCCGTGCCGCGCTGCATCTGTCGGAGCATGAAGAGCTCGACGACGACGCCGACAAACGCGATGCCGGCAAGTGGCTGCATGCGACGCTGGAGCGCTTTCACGTTGCACGAGGCGAGCGTCGGGCCGAGCTTGACGACATCCGCCACTTCATTGCCGCCGGCCGGGAGGCGCTGGCCGCGTTGGCCGATGCCGAGGGCGTCTCGCAAGAAGCCATGCTGCCGTTCAGCGCGGGGTTGCCGGCACTGGCTGCGCGCTACACGCATTGGCTCCGTCGGCAAGAGGCGCAAGGCTGGCGGTTCGAGGCCGCCGAGGTGAGCATCGGGCCCACACCCACCGGGTCGAAGGGGCTGATGCTGCACGGACGCATCGACCGCATCGACACCGCCGGCAGCGATGCCAAGGTGGTGCGGCTGATCGACTACAAGACGACTTCGCGCAAGGCGCTCGAAGACAAGGTGCGCACGCCGCTCGAGGACACGCAGCTGGCCGTCTACGCGGCACTGCAGTTGGCGCGCCAAGGCGGTGGCGGGTCCATCGAGGCCTGCTACCTGGCCATCGACGATGCCGATGAGACTGTGGCGGTGGTGCATGACGGAGTCCAAGACAGCGCGAACGTGCTGGTTCGCGAAATCGCTGCCGAGCGCGCGCGCATTGAGGCTGGTGCTGCGCTGCCGGCGCTGGGTGAGGGCCCGGTGTGCGACACCTGCGAGGCGCGCGGTTTGTGCCGGCGCGACCACTGGAGCGATGCGAGCGAGGATGCACCCGGTGCCGCTTGAGCCTGCCTACCGCGCGGACGGGCGCGATTGCGACGAAGGGCGCTTCTATGCACTGGCCTGCGACCCCGAGCGCAGCGGCGTGGTCGAGGCGTGCGCCGGCGCTGGCAAGACGTGGATGTTGGTGTCGCGCATCGTGCGGGCCCTGCTCGACGGCGCCGCGCCCGACGAGATCCTGGCGATCACCTTCACCCGCAAGGCGGCCAGCGAGATGCGCGTGCGGCTGCATGAGTGGCTGCGCGAGTTCGCCGCGGCCAGTATTGAGGAGCGGCGCCGGCAACTGCACGCGCGCGGCCTGACGCAGGTGCAGGCGCAGCGCCTGGAGCCCACGCTCGCGCAGCTGCACGCTCGCGTGTTGAACGCCGGCGCCGACGTGCAGATCCACACTTTCCATGCCTGGTTTGCGCAACTGTTGCGCCTGGCGCCGCTGGAGATGCTCGACGCGCTGGGACTGCACCCCGCGATGTCGCTGATCGAAGAGGTCGACGACCAGCTCGGCGAGCTGTTGCGGCGCTTTCAGCGTGAAGTGTTGAGTGCACCGGCCTTGTTGGCGGACTACCAGGCGTTGACCGAACGCCACGGGCGCTGGCGGCTCGACCAGTGGCTGCGCGCGGCGCTCGACAAGCGCCTCGAAATCGAGCGCGCCGGTGCCCGCGGCGTCCTGCAGCCCGCAATCGAGCCGGCTTCGCAGCGCTGGCCTGCATGCACCGGCTTCGCCCATCCGCTGCAGCGCATCGCCGGCGACGCGGCGCTACGGCGGCTGCTCGGCCGCGCGGTCGACGCCCTGGGCAACGGCGCCGGCAAGACCGAGCGCAAGGCAGGTGAAGCGTTGGCTGCGTCGCTCGACCTTGCCGATGCGCGAGTCGCGCTCGACGACGCTCGCAAGGCCTTGTTCACGAAAGAGGGCCTGCCGCGCAAGCTCGGCAACAACGCGGCGGTGAGCGCCGCTGTCGCCGCACTGGGGGAGCTCGAGCAGCAAGCCATGCAGCAGGACGCGCATGACGACCATCAGCGCATGGTGCGGCTGAGCCGGTTGCTGCTCGGTTGTTGGCATGCGTTGAAGCGCGAGCGCGCCCTGATGGACATGCAAGACCTCGAGCGGGGTGCGCTGGCGTTGCTGGCCGACCCGGCCACCTCCGGCTGGGTGCAGCAGCGCCTGGACGCGCGGCTGCGCCACGTCTTGATCGACGAGTTCCAGGACACCAGCAATCTGCAGTGGCAGGCGCTGCAAAGCTGGCTCACCTCGTATGCCGGCGCGGGAGGCGGTGCCAGCGGCCAGCAGCCGATGTCGGTCTTCATCGTCGGCGATCCGAAGCAGAGCATCTATCGCTTTCGGGGTGCCGAGCCGCGGGTGTTTGCCGCCGCGCGGCGTTTCGTCGTCGAGGGCCTCGCTGGCCACGACCTGGCGTGCAACCACACGCGGCGCAACGCCACGGCGGTGGTCGACGCGGTGAACGCCGTGCTGGGTCGTGCCGTGGCCGATGGCGACTACGAAGGATTCATTGCCCACAGCACGCAGCGGGCCGGCGAACCGCCGGGAGAGGTTCGACACCTGAGCGATCCACCGCTCGACCCGAGAGCGGCAGCGCCGCCGACCAGCGCCTGGCGCGACTCGCTGACCGTGGCCCGCCACGACGCCAAGGAGCCGCGGGCTCGCGATGAGGCGCGCCGCGTGGCGCGCGGCGTGCAGCAATTGATTCGCGCGGGCGAAGTCGAACCCGGGCAGGTGATGGTGCTGGCGCGCCGTCATGCATCGCTGGCGCGGGTGGCCGAGGAGCTGCAGGCATTGCACATTCCCTGCGTCGCTGCCGAGGAATTGCGGCTGGGCTCGCTGATCGAAGTGAGCGATCTGGTGGCAGTGCTCGACGTGCTGGCGTCGCCCGGCCACGACCTGTCGCTCGCGCAGGCGTTGAAGAGCCCGCTGTTCGGTGCCAGCGACGAGCAATTGCTGGCACTGGCACGCCGTGCCGAGGGCCGTGGGGCGATGCCGTGGTGGGGCGCTCTGCAAGATTGGCACGATGCACCGCCCGCGCTGGCGCGAGCGCGCCGCTTGTTGGCCGGCTGGTCGCTTGCCGCATGCACGCTGCCCCCGCATGACCTGCTCGACCGTGTGGTCGACCAGGGTGACCTGATGGCACGCCTGGCGGCTGCGGTGCCCTCCGAGCGCCGGGTGGCGGCCATCGCCGCGGTGCATGCGCTGCTCGCGTTGTCGCTCTCGCTCGATGGCGGACGTCACGCGAGTGTCTACAACTTCGTGCGCGCGCTGCGGCAACGCGCGCTGTCGGTGCGTGCTCCGGCACGCAAGGATGCGGTGCAGCTGTTGACGATCCATGGCGTCAAGGGGCTGGAGGCGCCGTGCGTGTGGGTGGTTGACGCCGACCCGCGCGAGGCGCGCGAAGCCAAGCCCGGCGTGCTGATCGACTGGCCGGTGGACCTCGACGCACCGCGCCGCGTCGCATTCGTGGCCGACCTGGCATCGCCGTGCGCTTCGCTGAGCGACCTGCGCGCACAAGACCAGGCGGCCGCACAACGCGAGGAGCTGAACGCGCTGTACGTGGCAATGACGCGTGCGCGCGACTTGCTGCTGTTCAGCCGCACGCCCCCGCGGCGTGACGATCCGCGCACCAGCTGGTGGACGCGCACGGTGCCGCACGGCCGGGCCTGGTCGCTCGGCGACGCGTCGCCGGCGTCGCACGCCAGGGCCGCAACGGGTACCGTGTCCGTGATCGAGTTGCCAAAGCCGCCGCAGAAGGAGACCACCGTGCTCCCCGCGGTTCCGGCCGTCGAGGCCTCGCAGGCCGCGAAACTCGGGCGGGCGGTGCACCGGGTTCTGCAATGGGTCACCGCGACGCAGCAGGCGGTCGATTTTCGTGTCCTGGCCGCCGCCGCGGCAGCCGAGTTCGATCTGCCGCCAGCGGTCACCGAAGTCGTGGCCTCGTATGCGCGCACGATTCGCAGCAGCCCAGCGCTGCAACGTTTCTTCGACCCGGCGCAGTTGGCCTGGAGCGCCGACGAATTCGACATCGTGAGCGACGGTGAATCGCTGCGCATCGACCGCCTGGTGCGCATGGGCCCCGAGCAGCGACCCAGCTGGTGGGTGCTCGACTACAAGCTGGCATTCGACGCGGCCGCAGATGAGGCTTTGTGCCGTCAATTGACGCGTTACCGCAACGCCGTGCAGGTGCTCGCCGGCGACGCGCCGGTGCATGCGGCCTTCGTCAACGGCGACGGCGCGCTGCACGAACTGCAGCCTCTCGATCCGGCCGTCGAATAGCCCCGCGCTTGCCGGCCACTTCGGGCGATCGACGGGGTGCCGCATTGGGTTCAATCGGCGCACGACCGGCGGTGCCGGTCGACTGCCCCAGCTGCGCCCATGACTGCGTCCGATCACGCCCCCGCCGCGAAGCGAGCCGCGCCCGCGCAGCCCGCGGCATCGCCGGCGTTCGGGCGTTTCAAGCTGCAGCGGCTGCTGGGCAAGAGTGCCCACACCCTGATCTGGCTGGCTACCGACCCGCAGCTCGACCGCGAGCGCGTGCTGGTGATGCCGCGTGCGCAGGCTGGCGACCCTGCAGAACTGCAGCGGCATCTGCAGGCCGCCCGCAAGGCGATGCGCGTCAGCCATCCTGGCCTGGCGGTCGCCGTCGAGGTGGGCGAGCACGATCGCTGGCCGTACGCCGCCTACGAGCGCGGCGAGTCCAACACGCTCATCGAGCTGACATCGTCGCAGGGTTCGCCGGCACTCGATGTGGCCCGCTGGAGCATGCAGGTGCTCGACGGGCTGGCCTTCGCGCACGAAGCCGGCCTGGCGCACCGCGACATCCAGGCTGCGATGGTGTCGATCGACGACAGCGGGCGCGCCCGCCTGATGGGGCTGGAGATCGCACCGGTCCTCGCGGGCCACGCGGCGTCGACGGCCGAGCCCGCGCACAGCGTGACAGGCTTGCAGGCACAGCGGCGCGATGCCGAGCGCGACGTGCTCGCCTTCGGGCTGGTGCTGCACTACTCGCTGACCGGACAACACGCGTTGGAGCAGGCCGACACCGCGACGGCGATGGCGTTGATGCCACCCCAGGGCCGCGAGATCGTGCGCCTGCCCTGGACCACGGCACGCCCGATCCCCGAGGCGCTGCGCGTCATCGCCAACCGCGCGACCGACCGCCAGCAACGCCACCGTTATCACAGCGCGCGCACACTGGCACGCGCTCTCGAAGGCTGGATTCGAGCCGAGGAGGCCGCCGACGGCGGGCCGCTGGCGCTGCTGATCGATCGCCTGCGCAGCATCGGCGCATTGCCGTCGCTGCCGGGGGCGGCCAGGCGCGCCGCGCGCCTGGCCCTGATGGAACGCGAGCGCACCAACGAGCTGGCCGAGATCGTGCTGCAGGACCCGGCGCTGTGCTTCGAACTGCTGCGCGCGGTGAACACTGCCGAGGTGCGCGGCGCGATGATCGCCGGCAGCGGTCCGGTATTGACGATGCGACGTGCCATCGCGATGGTCGGCCTGGACGGCGTGCGCCGGGCTGCACTGTCGCTGCGCGATTGGCCCGGTCCGCTCAGCCCCGGTGCGGCCACGCAGCTCGAGGCGAGCATCGCGCGTGCTCAGCGTGGTGCCCGCATCGCACAGTTGTTGCGTCCGCCCGGCTATGACGCGGAGGTGGTGCATCTGGTCGCATTGCTGCAAAGCCTCGGCCGGCTGGTCACGTGCTACCACTTTCCCGAGGAGGCGGCACAGATGCAGCGACTGATGCAGCCCGAGAGCGCCGATCAAGAGGGCCAAGCCGACGAACCCGGCATGACCGAAGAGGGCGCGTCGCTGGCGGTGCTGGGGGTGGATATCGATGCGCTCGGTGCGGCCGTGGCGCGTCATTGGGGACTCGATGATGCGGTGCTGCACATGATTCGGCGCTTTGGCACAGGCACTGCGGTGCGCGCGATCGAGAGTGACGACGACATGCTGCGCGCCACCGCGAGTTGCGCCAACGAGGTGGTCGATGCGCTGAGCCTGCCGGCGCGCCACGGCGCGGCGGCGATGCAGCGAGTGGCCCAGCGCTACGGTCGCGCGCTGGGCATGACCTTGCGCGACCTGCAACTGGCGGCGCAAGGCCAGTCACCCCACGACGACGACGACGATCGAGGCGAGCCGAGGTCGGCTCGACACGCGGCATGAGCGCCGCCCAGACCAAAGCCGCAGCCAAGCACAAGGCCGGCGGCACGAGTCGGACGCTTCGAGCTGCTCGACGTGCTGGGCCGCGGCGCCCAAGCCGTGGTGTGGCGGGCCAACGATCAGCGACTCGACCGCGAGGTGGCGCTGAAGCTGCTGTCGCCCGACGCACAGAGCATCTCCGTGCACCAATGGCTGCATGAGGCGCGCGCAGTCAGCCGCCTGTCGCATCCCAACATCGTGCCGGTGTTCGAGGCTGACGAGGTCGCAGGATCAGTCGTACCTGGTGTTCGAGCTCGTTCGTGGGCAGACGCTGGCCGAAGCGCTGCGGCGCAGCGGCGCCATGCCCGAGCGCGCTGCGGTGACGTTGTTGCTTGGCGTGCTGGAGGCGCTGCGCGCAGCGCACGCACAAGGCATCGTGCACCGCGATCTCAAGCCATCGAACATCCTGCTCGGCCCCGATGGCCGCCCGCGGGTGATGGATTTCGGCATCGCGGCGCGCGTCAGCGACGGCGCCGGGCACATCTGCGGCACCCCGGGCTACATGTCGCCCGAGGCGGCGCAGGGCCAGGCGCCGACGCCGGCCATGGACGTGTTTGCGGCCGGCATGATCCTGGGCGAGTTGCTGTGCGGGCACGCGCTGCTGGTCGAGCGCGATGCGCAGCGTGCGTTGCGGCGCACGATCGACGAGGACGTGGTGTGGCCCGAGGCGACGACCGTCGATGCCGGGCTACGCGCCATCGTGCTGCGGGCGGTGGCGCGCGATCCAGCGTCGCGTTTCGACAGCGTGGCGGCCATGGCCACGGCGCTGGAGGGCTGGCTCGGCAGCGGCGACAGCGCTGTGGCGGCTGCCGCATCGCACGGCACGCTGGATTTTTTGTTGCGGCGCATGCGCAACAAGAGCGACTTCCCGGCGTTGTCGGATGCGGTGGCCAACATCCAGCGTGTGGCCGCGTCGGACAGCGAAGGCGTCAACAGCCTGGCCGCCGAAATCCTCAAAGACGTGGCGCTCACGCACAAGCTGCTGCGCCTGGTCAACAGCGCGTCGTTTCAGCATGCCGGCGGCGGCACCATTTCGACCGTGTCGCGCGCCATCGCGCTGATCGGCTTTGCCGGCGTGCGCAACATGGCGCTGTCGCTGGTGTTGTTGGACCACATGAAGGACAAGCAGCACGCGGCGCAACTGAAAGAGCAGTTCCTGTGCGCATTGATGGCGGGGCAGCTGGCCAGCGAGTTGAGCTCGCAAAGCCGGGAGGCCGAAGAGGCGTACCTGGGCGCGTTGCTGCACAACCTGGGCCGGCTGCTCACCGAGTTCTACTTGCCCGAGGAGGCTCGCGCGATCCGCGACGAGCTGCGGCCGCATGCGGCCCGCACCGGCGCCGCCACTGCGCCGACTGCCCAACAGGCCTCGCAACGGGTGCTCGGCGTCGGATTCGAGCAGCTGGGCATCGGGGTGGCCCGCGCATGGGGGCTGCCGGAGAGCCTGCAGCAGTGCATGCGATCACCAGCCGGCGAGCCGCCGACACGGCGCATTGACTCCGGCGCGGAGCGCACGCGCTGGCTTGCGCGCGGCTGCAACGAGATGGCCGAGGCCGCGATGCAAGGCGGCCCGGCGGTGTCGCAGTCCATGGACAAGTTGGCCGCGGGGTATGCCGCCTCGTGGGGTGTGGCGCCGAAAGACGTGATTCATGCGGTGCAAGCGTCACGCACCAAGCTGCGCGGCCTGGCCGATGCCATCGGCCTGAAGCTGCCGGCGGACTCTCCTGCGCAACGCCTGATGGAGCGCCCGACCGATGCCATTGCCAACGCGGCCGGTGCCGATCCGACAGCCGCCGAAGCAGCGACGCTCGTCATCGCACCCCACGCTTCGATGCCGCCGGTGCAGCCACCCAGCGAGGTGTTGACCGCAGGCATCCAAGACATCACGCACACCCTCGCGCAGGAGTCGTTCCAGCTCAACGAAGTGCTGCGCATGATCCTGGAGACGATCTACCGCGCCCTCGGTTTTCGCTGCGTGGTGTTCGCGTTGCGAGATCCCAGGTCGGGCACGCTGACCGGGCGCTTTGGATTGGGCGAAGGAGTGCAGGCGCTGGTGTCGCAATTTGCAGTGCCGCTGGGCGATGGACGCGCTGCGGCACAGGATCTGCTCGCCGCCGTGTGCCAGAAAGGGTCCGACATGCTGATTGCCGATGCCGCTGCGGCGCAGGTGGCCAAGCGCCTGCCGTCTTGGCTGCAGCGCACCGAGCAGGCACGCACCTTCCTGCTATTGCCGCTGGTGATGAAGGGCGCGACCTTCGCGTTGATCTACGCCGATCGTGCGCAGGCTGGCACCATTGCCGCAGGCGAGAAGGAACTCTCGCTGTTGCGCACCCTGCGCAGCCAGGCGGTGATGGCGTTTCGGCAGGCGGCCTGAGGCGCAGCCGCCCTTAAGCAGAAGCGGCCACCCATCGGGCGGCCGCCAGCACCTCAGCGCGGTCTAGGCGCTTGCGGCTTACTTCTTTGGCTGCGCTACGCCTTCACCGGTTTGGATCTCACCAGCCTTGTTCGCGGCCTTGGTTTCGGCCTTCACGTCAGAGCGGGCCGCGGTCGACTTGGGCTTCGCGGTCTTCGCGGGCATGTCACCGGTCGCGATGTCCCCGCTCTTGTTCGCGGTCTTGGTCTCCGACTTCACGTCAGACCGGGCTTTGGTCGACTTGGGCTTCGGGGTGGGGGCGGATTGTTCACCCGAGGGGATCTGGCCGGCCTTGTTCGCGGCCTTGGTTTCTTCCTTCACTTCGGCACGGGACTTCTCTTGCGCCATCGCGCCAAAGGAGAGCAGGGCAACAGCGGCGGCGGCGACAAGCGAGAGCGTGGTTTTCATCTTCATGTGGGCAACTCCTGGTTTGAGTCGAGGGAACGGACACTACGCGACGGAGCCATCACGCTCGGACCATGAACCCTCATCTGGTCTTGGAGCCTTCGCGGCGAGTGCAGCAAAGGGAGCGAGTGCCTCAATCTGCCATCTTAACGTCGCCTTGTTGCCTCGGTTGACACACGGGGTGGTCACGCGGGCGAGGAACGTTGCGTTTCGTTGCGCCGGCGCCTCAGCCCTTGCGCTGACCTAGGGTTACCCCCGTCATCGACTGACCCTGACTCTGACGGACAAGTGACGAGCCTTGCCCTCGGCACTGGTCGCAACGGCTGGGGCTGCTTGGTTCCCCACCTGACCCGGTTGACCGCGCTTCCATGCGAGGAGGCCCGTCGCGTGTCATTGTAGGCGAGCGGTGATCGAGCTGGACGCTCATCGCAATTGCAAGTCGTCGGCATCGAAACGCAACGAGAGGGGCTCGATCGTCAGCTGCTTGGAGCCATCGTGAACTGCGCCGGCAAGCAGCGCGCCGAAACCCATCGCCTGGGCGATCTGCACCGCGCGTGCGGCGTCGTCGGCGGCCACGAACAGCGCGAAGCCTGCTCCCATGTTGAACGTGCTGTAGGCCTCGCCGATCGTCGAGCGACGCATGGCGTTGGATGAAACGCAGCACCGCCGGCACGTCGGGCAGGCGCTCGATGCGGTAGCTGAACGCGCCGGATGGCGCAGCAGCTTGCGCCAGCCGTGGCCCGTGATGTTGGCGCAGTAGTGGGGCACGATGCCGGCGCGCCAAAGCGCTTCGGTGACCGGCGCATACAGCGCGGTCGGCGCCAGCAGCGCCTCGCCATAGCTGAGTCCTGGCAGCACCGGCGTCAGATAGCCCTGGGGCAGCCGCTCGACCAGCTTGCGCGCCAGGCTCAGGCCGTTGGCATGGATGCCGCTCGAATGCGAGCAACACGATGGCGTCGCCCGGCGCCAGCCGGTCGCCGAGCGACAGCCGCGGCTTCGGGTTGATCAATCCCGATGCACGACGCGGCCAGGTCGATGCGCCCGCTCTCGACGATGCCGGCCAACGCCGGTGTCTCGCCACCGCCCCAGGCCACCCCGCAGGCTTCGCAGGCTTTCTTCCAGCCGGCGACCAGTGCTTGAGCGCGCGCGGCGTTGCCGAACCAGTCGGAGCCGCCCGCGGCCCAATAGGCCTGTACCACCAACGGCGTCGCGCCGACCGTGATGAGGTCGTTGACCGCCATCGCGATGGTGTCCTGGGCGATGCCGTCGTAGTAGTTCCTGCCGGTGAGCGCAGCCATCTCGTCGGCGACCAGCGCCTTGGAGCCCAGGCACTCGACGATGGTGGCGATGTAGAACGGGCCGACATCGACCACGTAGGCCGACTCGCCGCGCGAGGCGCGCACCTCGTTGAAGCCATGTGCGCCGAGCTGGGACGCGGTGGCTGCCGCCGCGCGTTGCGCCTGCACCTTCAGCGGATCGATCAGATCGTATTGAACGCCCGCCTGTTCATAGCTGAGCGACGTGCCGACCACAGCGGGCGCAAGCGGATTCATCGCGCGATTATCGGCGACACACCGACGCCGCCGGCCGCGTCGGCGCGTTGAGTCGACTCGTAGAATGGCTGCATGGTGTCGATGGTTCTGGCGCGCAAGTACCGACCGCGCCGCTTCAGCGAAATGGTCGGGCAGGAGCACGTCGTGCGCGCACTGAGCAACGCGCTGGCCAGCGGCAGACTGCACCACGCCTACCTGTTCACCGGCACCCGCGGCATCGGCAAGACCACGGTGTCGCGCATCCTCGCCAAGAGCCTGAACTGCACCGGGCCCGACGGCTCGGGCGGTGTCACAGCCGAGCCGTGCGGCCAGTGCCAGGCCTGCACCGAAATCGACGCCGATCGCTACATCGACTACATCGAGCTCGACGCGGCATCCAACCGCGGCATCGACGAGGCGCGCGACCTGATCGAACGAGCGGCCTACAAGCCCAGTCTCGGCCGCTTCAAGGTGTTCATGATCGACGAAGTGCACCAGCTCACCAAGAATGCGTTCAGCGCGCTGCTCAAGACGCTCGAGGAGCCGCCCGAGTATCTGAAGTTCGTGCTGGCGACCACCGATCCCGACAAGATGCCGCCCACGGTGCTGAGCCGCTGCCTGCAGTTCAACCTGCGGCCGATGGCGCCGCAGACGGTGCAGGCGCACCTCGCGCACGTGCTGGCCATCGAGAAGGTCGCGCACGATGCGGGCTCGTTGCGCCTGCTCGCCCGCGCGGCGCGCGGCTCGATGCGCGACGCGCTGTCGTTGACCGACCAAGCGATCGCCTACGGCGGCGGCCAGCTCGACGAGACCGCCGTGCGCGCGATGCTCGGCAGCGTCGAGCGCTCGGTGGCGGCGGCCTTCGTGCAGGCGTTGGCCGCGCGCGACGGCCCGGCCGTGCTGGCCGCGGTGGACGATGTGCGCCAGCGCGGTCTGTCGGCCGCCGGCGCGCTCGAAGAACTGGCCACGCTGCTGCAGCAGATGGCCATTGCCCAGGCGGTGCCCGGCGCGCTGGACGACGAAGACCCGGATACGCCGGAGGCCACGCGCCTGAGTCGACTGTGGCCGGCCGACGAATTGCAATTGCTCTACAGCATCGCCGTGCACGGCCGCGACGAGTTGCCGTTGCTGAGCGACGAGTACGCGGCGCTGACGATGGTGTTGCTGCGCATGCTGGCATTTCCTGCCGCACCGCCGGGTCCGCTGGCGATGCGGCCCGGCGCCATCATCGAACGCGACCGCCGGCGCCGCCACCGTCGTGGAAACCGCCACCAAGAAGGCCGTTGCCGCACGCACCGACGAAGCGCCACCATGGGTCGACGCCGTGCCTGACGCCGAAGACTCCACGCGCGCCACGGCGCAGCGCCATGCCGGGCTCGCGCACTGTCGATCCGGCGCCGGCCGCGTTGCAGCCCACCGAGCTCGGCGAGCGCTGGGCCGCGCTGGTCAGCACGATGGCGCAGCGCGGCCTGATCAGCGCGATGGTGCGCGAGCTCGCGATGCAAAGCCAGTGGGTCGGATCGTCCGGTGACGCGCAACTCGCGCGTTGGCGGCTACGCGTCGAGCGCGAATCCCTGCGCGCGCCGGCGCTGCGCGACAAGCTGCAGGCCGCCGTGGCAGCCGTGCACGGCGCGCCGGTGGAGTTCGAACTGGTGGACGGCGTGCCCGACCGACAGCCCGGCGTTGCGCGATCGGCCGCGCGTGCGCGTCGCCCAGCAGCAAGCCGAGCAGACCATGACCAGCGATCCGCTGGTGCGCGAGCTGATGGCGCAATTCAAGACCGCCCGCATCGTGCCCGGCTCGATCAAGCCCGTTCAAAGGAACCCTCACCATGATGAAGAATCAACTGGCCGGCCTGATGAAGCAGGCCCAGGCGATGCAGGACAACCTGAAGCAAGGCGCAGGAGGAGCTCGCCACTCATCGAGGTCGAAGGCCAGTCCGGCGCCGGCCTCGTGAAGGTGACGATGACCTGCAAGCACGACGTCAAGCGCGTCAGCATCGACCCGAGCCTGCTCGGCGACGACAAGGACATGCTCGAGGACCTGGTGGCCGCGGCCTTCAACGACGGCGTGCGCCGCGCCGAGGCCAGGTGGCAGGAGAAGATGGGCAAGCTCACCGCCGGCATGCCGCAGCTTCCGGGCATGAAGTTCCCGTTCTGATGCCAGCGTGTGACCGAGCGCGCGCTGCAAGACCTGGTCGAGGCGCTGCGCCGCCTTCCCGGCGTCGGCGCGAGTCGGCGCAGCGCATGGCGTTTCACCTGCTGCAGCACGACCGCGAAGGCGCGCGCCGCATCGCCGCGGCGTTGCAAGCGGCCGATCAACAGGTGCGCCACTGCGAGCGCTGCCACACCTTCACCGAAACTGCGGTCTGCACGATCTGCCTCGACCCGTCGCGCGACGCACGCCAGCTGGCCGTGGTCGAGACGCCGGCCGACCAGGCGGCGCTCGAGCGCACCGGCAGCTATCGCGGCCTCTATTTCGTGCTGATGGGGCGCCTCAGTCCGCTCGACGGTGTCGGCGCGAGCGAGATCGGCGTGCGCCGCTGCTCGAGCGTGCCGCCGACGGCGCAGTCGAGGAGGTGATCATCGCCACCAACTTCACCGCCGAGGGCGAGGCCACCGCGCACGTGCTCGCCGCAGGCGCTGGCCGCGCGCGGCATCCAGGTCACGCGGCTGGCGCGCGGCGTGCCGGTCGGCAGCGAGCTCGAGTACGTCGACCTCGCGACGATCGCCCACGCGCTCGTCGATCGGCGCTGACGCGCCCGCGGCTGGTCAGCGTTTGGCAGCCAGATTCGCCGGCTTGCTCGACTGAGGCGGCGACCTTGCGACGTCGGACGGCGGCTTGGCCGCCGGACCATCACGACGATGGTCTGCCCGGCGCGGAACGTGGCGTCGGCGCCGACGTCGTTCCACTGCGCGACCTGCTCGGCCGGCACGCGATAGCGCTGCGCGACCGAGGCGACGCTGTCGCCGCGCCGGCGGGCGCGAAACCTCGCGCGGCGAGCCGCGCGTTCGGGCGCGAGCGGCCGTGGCGTTGTCGGCGAGGTGCTCGGGCACGTCGGCCAGTCGCTTGCTTCGGCCGCGGCACGACCAGCGTCGAGCCGGCCTGCACCAGCATGCGCGGCGGAATGCGGTTGACGTCGCGCAGCTCGTCCTCGCTCATGCCGACCATGCTCGGCGGCCTCGGCGGGCTTCATCGTCTTCGGCGCGACCCACGCCGTCCAGGTCGCCAGCGGGCCGTCGTGCTGCGGCAGCTCGCGCACGAAGCGGTTGGCGTTGTCGTAGGGCAGCAGCACCTGCGGCGTGCCGGCGGCGAGGATCACCGGCCGGTTCATCTGCGGGTTGAGCTGCTGGAACTCGTCGAGGCCGATGCCGGCCAGCTTGGCGGCGAGGTCGACGTCGATGTCGCGCTCGATCGGCACGCTCAGGAAGTACGGGTGGTTGTAGAGCTCGCGGCAGCGTCAGGCCGAAGCTTCGGGCTGGCAACGATGTTCTTCACCGCCTGCAGCTTGGGCACGTAGTCGTGCGTCTCGGCGGGCATGCGCAGGCTCTCGTAGTCGGTCGGGGCATTGCGGCGCGCTTGCGCTGCAAGGCGCGCTGGACGTTGCCTTCGCCCCAGTTGTAGGCGGCCAGCGCGAGATGCCAGTCGCCGAACATGCCGTACAGCTTCTCCAGGTAGTCGAGCGCGGCGCGCGTCGAGGCGAGCACGTCGCGGCGGTCGTCGCGGAAGACGTTCTGCTTGAGCTCGAAGTCGCGGCCGGTCGACGGGCATGAACTGCCACATGCCAGAGGCGCGCGCCACCGACATCGCCTGCGGATTGAACGCGCTCTCGATGAACGGCAGCAGCGCGAGCTCGATCGGCATGTCGCGCTTCTCGAGCTCCTCGACGATGTGGAAGAGGTAGCGTCCGCCGCGCTCGGTCATGCGCGCCACGTAGTCGGGGCGCTCGGCGTAGTACTGCTCCCGCTCGCGCACCCGCGCATTGTCATCGTCGGCATCGAGTAGCCGGCGCGCACGCGAGCCCACAGGTCGAGGCGCGCGCGCGGATCATCGAAGTCGACGCGGATCTCGGGGCGCAACGGGTCGACCGCCTCGGGCGGACCGGCTGGCGCCGTGCTGTCAGGCACCGGCACCGCAGCCGGCCCGGGCTCGGCGGGTCCAGGGGATGCCGGGGGCGACTGGACCGGGCTTGACGCAGCGGACACGGGCGTCGCTGCAGCCTCGCCATTGACTGCCGCATCGCTTGGCGGCGCCTGCGTCACCGCGCAACCGCTCGTCAGCGAGAAGGACCGCGCGACGGCCCACGAGCGCAGCGCCGCGCCGACCACGCGCGGGCTGCGTGGTCGGGTCTGTCAGAGGAAGTGAGATCGGTGCGGTCACGTTGCCAAGAATGAACTCAGGATCCGACGCGCAATGACACCGCCGGCTCGCCGCGCATTGTCCGGTCATCGCGCGCGATCGCACGGTGCGGAATTCACGCCGTCGGCAGCGCTGGCCCCGGCGCGAGGGGACCGTCGAGTGTCGTGCCATCGCAGCGCACAAGCCGGCCGCGGCGGCCAAGGCTCTGGGTCACTAGAATGCCCTGCAGTCACAACGACGGCCCCGGGTTGCACGAACACGAAGCGCAACCGCATCCCGCAGCGAGATGCGACGACGATTGCCGTCGCAGTGAGGCGCCATCACGTTCATGACGACGCGAGACGATGCGATTATAGAGTTCGCCGAGTGGCTGATCAGCCCGCCGGGCCGCTACCTGCTCGACTGGGAACAAGCCCGCATCGACCACGCCGTGGCCGACCTGTTCGGTTTCCACGCGCTGCAACTGGGTCTGCCGCAGCTCGACGCGCTGCGCGCCAACCGCATGCCGCATCGCTGGGTCGCTCAAGACTCGCTCGTGGTGCCCGAGCGAGTCGAGTTGCCGGCGCCGCTGGAGCCCATCACCACCCAGTCGCCCAACGTGCCGGTGGCGTTGCACTGCGATTTCGACGCGCTGCCGTTTGCCAGCCAGAGCATCGACCTGGTGGTCCTGCCGCATGGGCTGGAGCTGGCACGCGACCCGCATGAAACGCTGCGCGAGATCGAGCGCGTGCTGGTGCCCGAGGGGCGCGTGATGATCGTCGGCTTCAATCCGGCCAGCCTGTGGGGGCTGCGCCAGCGGCTGGGCGCCATGCGCCAGCGACTGGGCCTCTCGCAGCGACCCCGTTACTGCCGCACGCCGGCGAGTTCATCGGTTACTGGCGCCTGCGCGACTGGTTGCGTCTGCTCAGCTTCGAGGTCGAACAGGGACGCTTCGGTTGCTGGCGTGCCCCGGTGCGCTCGCCGGCGTGGCTCGATCGCTGGGCCTGGATCGAAGGCATCGGCGAGCGCTGGTGGCCGGTGCTCGGCGCGGTGTACTTCGTGATTGCCGTCAAGCGAGTGCGCGGCATGCGGCTGGTCGGCCTGGCACGCCGCGAGAAACTCAAGCCCAACCCGGCGCCGGCAGTGGTGGCTCATCGCAGCCGCGAAACGTCGGAAATCGATTGAGGGCCCGAGATGAGCGACCCAGTGGTGGTCTATACCGACGGCGCCTGCAAGGGCAACCCCGGGCCAGGCGGCTGGGGCGCGCTGCTGCGCTGGGGCGATCATTCGAAGGAGTTGTTCGGCGGGGAGGCGCAGACCACCAACAATCGCATGGAGCTCACCGCGGTGATCGAGGCCTTGGCGGCGTTGAGGCAGCGTCGCGAAGTCGCGGTCTACACCGACAGCGCCTACGTGAAGAACGGCATCACGACCTGGATCCACAGCTGGAAGCAACGCGGCTGGCGCACCGCCGACAAGAAGCCGGTGAAGAACATCGAACTGTGGCAGCGCCTGGATGCGCTGGCGTCGCAGCATGACGTGCGATGGCACTGGGTGCGCGGACACGACGGCGATCCGGGCAACGAGCGGGCTGACGAACTGGCGAACCTGGGGGTGCAGAGCGTGCGGTGAGACTTACCCACCGATGTAGTGCATCTCGATACGGCGCTCGTCGCTGTGAGTTGGGGCACCTGCCCCGCGCAACTCTGAGTAGCGGTCGCTGCGCTGGCCCCAGAGTTCACGCAGCACCGAAGCGATTTCCAGATCACTGCGGCCGCTGCGCAACAACGCGCGCAGATCGTGGCCGCGGCTAGCGAACAAGCAGCTGAACAGTTTGCCTTCGGTGGACAGTCGTGCGCGATTGCATTCGCGGCAGAACGCCTTGGTGACGCTCGAGATGAGGCCGATCTCGCCGCAGCCGTCGCGATAGCGCCATCGCTCGGCCGTCTCGCCGGGTGTGCTAGGTGTCAGCGCCTCGAGCGGCCACTGCGATTGCAGTTGTTCGAGCACTTGCGAAGACGGCACCACCTGGTCCATGCGCCAGCCGTTGGTCGCGCCGACATCCATGTACTCGATGAAGCGCAACACGATGCCGCTGCCGCGAAAATGGCGCGCCATCGACACCACTTCATGGTCGTTGACGCCGCGTTGCACGACCATGTTCACCTTGATGGGCGCCAGCCCGCAGGCGAGCGCCGCATCGATGCCGGCGAGCACATCGGCCACCGGGAAATCCGCGTCGTTCATGCGGCGGAACACCGCGTCGTCGAGCGCGTCCAGGCTCACCGTGATTCTCGACAAGCCGGCGGCCTTCAGTGCCTTCGCCTTGCGAGCGAGCAGCGAGCCGTTGGTGGTGAGAGTCAACTCAAGAAGTCTGTCATCGACACCGCGCAGTCCCGTCAGCATCTCGACCAACTCTTCGATGTGCTTGCGCAGCAGCGGCTCGCCGCCGGTCAACCGCAGCTTGGTCACGCCGTGCGCGGCGAACACCCGTGCCAGACGCGTAATCTCCTCGAAGCTCAGCAGCGAGGGCTGCGGCAGGAACTGGTAGTCACGATCGAACACCGACCTGGGCATGCAGTAGCCGCAACGAAAGTTGCAGCGATCGGTCACCGAGATGCGCAAGTCGCGCAACGGCCGGCCCAGCCGGTCGTTCAGCTGTCCGGTGGGTTCTTGCAGCCGTGCGGGGATGGCCGGCACTGCCGCGGCATAGCGCAGATCGGCCAGCGGAATCACAGACTCGCCCATCGCGCCATTGTGCCGGTTGCGTGCCACCGCCGCCGAAGCGGGGCGGGCTTCAGCAGACCGGGCTTTTACGGATTGGCGTCGATGGCTGCCGCTCGGCGGGCCCCGGTGTAACGGCGCGACCAGTACGTGGCAGCCATGCTTTCGGTGCGGATCTGCGCCCCGGTGCGAGGCGCATGGATGAAGCGCCCATCGCCCAGATAGATGCCCACGTGTGAAAAGGTTCGCTGCTGGGTATTGAAGAACACCAGGTCCCCCGCCTGCAGGGCGTCGCGCGAAGACACGGCTCGCAGCATCGGCGCCTGCGCCTGCTCCTGGACGCTGCGCGGCAACTCGATGCCCAGCGCCTGCCCGAACACGTGACGTGTGAAGCCGCTGCAATCGAAGCCCGTTTCGGCGCTTTGGCCGCCAGCCTGGTAGGGCCGGTCGAGGAAAGTCATGGCCGCTATCACCAAGTCGCCAGCGGCGGCGGGCGCCACTGTTTCTGGCGTCGAGGACACCGGACGCGCCGCAATCGGGCTCCCGTCTACAGGGCCGGAGCGCACGGGCGCTTGGGTGCTGCACGCGCACAGCAGGAAACAGGTTGACAGCAACCCCAAGCCCGCAAACCAACCCGTTGCTGACATGGCATGTGACCCTAGACGACCGCCGGTGTGTTGTCAATCAAAACCGTATCCATATCAATGGGTTACAGACCGAATTTCAAGCTTAATCTGATCAGCGTGCCGAGGCCAATTGCCGCCTGTTTGATTTAACCCGTGGTGGGCTCAGTCGATCGCCGCCGAGAATGGTGAAACCCGCGACAACGCGCGACAACGCGCTTGCGGCGCGCGCGGGCGGCAGGAGACACCAGCATGAGGTACGGTGAGTTTCATCGGCGATCGCTCGAGGAGCGCGACAGTTTCTGGGCCGAGCAGGCGCGGCTGATCGACTGGGAACGTCCGTTCGATCGGGTGCTGGACTATCGCAATCCACCGTTTGCGCGCTGGTTCGTCGGTGGGCGTACCAACCTGTGCCACAACTCGGTCGACCGCCACTTGGCGACGCAAGGTGGCCGGCCGGCACTGATCTACGTGTCGACCGAAGTCGAGCAGGAGCAGGTCTACACGTTCGCGCAACTGCACGCCGAGGTGCAGCGAATGGCCGCCTGCCTGCTGGCGCTGGGTGTGCAGCATGGCGACCGCGTGCTCATCTACATGCCGATGGTGCCGCAGGCGGTGTTCGCGATGCTGGCGTGCGCGCGCATCGGTGCCGTTCATTCGGTCGTATTCGGCGGCTTCGCCAGCGTGAGCTTGGCCAGCCGCATCGACGATGCGCGGCCAACCGTCATCGTCAGCGCCGATGCCGGCAGCCGCAACGGCAAGGTCGTGCCCTACAAGCCGCTGCTCGACGAGGCGATCCGGCTGGCCCAGTACAAGCCGGCGCGGGTGCTGATGGTCGATCGAGGCCTCAGCGCGTTCTCGGCGGTCGGGGGTCGCGACGTCGACTTCGCGGCGCTGCGTGAGCAGCACATGGACACCGCCGTGCCGTGCACATGGGTCGATGCCACGCATCCCAGCTACACCCTGTACACCAGCGGCACGACCGGCATGCCGAAGGGCGTGCAGCGCGACACCGGCGGCTATGCGGTGGCGCTGGCGGCCTCAATGAAGCACATCTTCCTTGGCAATCCCGGCGAAACGTACTTCTCCACCAGCGACATCGGCTGGGTGGTGGGCCACAGCTACATCGTGTATGGGCCGCTATTGGCCGGCATGGCCACCATCCTCTACGAGGGCCTGCCGATCCGGCCCGACGCCGGCATCTGGTGGAAACTCGTCGAGCAATACAAGGTCACCGCGATGTTCAGCGCGCCCACTGCGGTGCGTGTGCTCAAGAAGCACGACCCTGCGTTCTTGAAAAAGTACGACCTGTCGTCGCTGCGGGCACTGTTCCTCGCCGGTGAGCCACTCGACGAGCCCACCGCCGCGTGGATCGCGCGCGGCATTGGCAAGCCAATCGTCGACAACTACTGGCAAACCGAGACCGGCTGGCCGATCCTGTCCATCTGCAACGGTGTCGAGCCGGCGCAGTCGAAGTTCGGCTCGCCGGGCAAGGCGGTCTATGGCTACGACGTCAAGCTGATCGACGAGGCGACCGGCCGGGAACTGACCGGCGCCAACCAGAAGGGCGTGGTGGCGATCGAAGGGCCGTTGCCGCCCGGCTGCATGCAGACCGTGTGGGGCGACGACGAGCGGTTCGTCAAGACCTACTGGAACACAGTCCCCGGACGCCAGATCTACAGCACGTTCGACTGGGGCATCCGCGACGAAGACGGCTACTACTTCATCCTCGGCCGCACCGACGACGTGATCAACGTCGCGGGGCATCGGCTGGGCACACGCGAGATCGAAGAGAGCATCTCCAGTCATCCCGACGTGGCCGAAGTCGCCGTGGTCGGTGTGGCCGACGCCTTGAAGGGCCAGGTGGCGATGGCGTTTGCCGTGCTGAAGGATCCAGCGACCGCCGCCACGCCGGAGGGGGCGCTGAAGCTCGAGGGCGACATCATGAAGGTGGTTGACGACCAGCTCGGCGCCGTCGCGCGGCCGGCGCGCGTGCGCTTCGTCAGCGTGCTGCCCAAAACCCGCTCGGGCAAGCTGCTGCGCCGAGCGATCCAGGCCGTCTGCGAGGAGCGCGACCCGGGTGACCTCACGACCATCGAAGACCCGACGGCACTGCAGCAGATCAAGGAACTGGTCGCCCGCTAAGGCCGCGCGGTGTCGGCGCCAGCACTCGCGGCGCGTGCGCCGCGGTTCGTCGCACCGATCGCGCAAGCGCAGCTGAGCGCACGCACAATGCCGGCTTCGTCTGGAGTGCACATGCGCCGGTTGGTCTTTTGCATGGCGTGGGCTTGCGCCGCGGCGGGTACGGTTCCGGTCTGCGCGGCCACATTGCCAGGACCGGCCTTTCCAACCTTCGAATCGGCGTCTGCGCTGCAGGCGCACTGTGACAACGGGCTCGGCCACGCCAAGGCAGCATTGCGCGCCCTCGAGCGCCATCCCGCCGATGCCCAGTGGCTCGCCGCGTACGACGACCTCAACGCATTGATGGAAGACTGGGCGGGCCCGGTCTATCTGCTGTCCAACGTGCACCCGGACAAGGCGATCCGCAACGCCGCCGACGCTTGCGAGTTGCGCTGGCAGGACTTCACCTCCAGCCTCGGCCAGAACGCCACGCTGTACGCCGCCGCCACTCGGCTCGACGAGCGAGATCCGATCAACGCGTTGCTGCTGAAGACCTTGCGCGAAGACTTCGAAGACGCCGGGGTCAGCCTGCCGCCTGCGCAGCGCAAGCGAGCCAAGGAGATCAACGACCGCGTCACGGCGCTCGGGCAGGAGTTCGACCGCAACATCCGCGACGCGAACATCCAACTGGCTTTTTCGGCCGAGCAATTGCGCGGCGTGCCCGAGGCGATGTGGCGAGGCGCCAGGCGCGACGACCAGGGCCACGTGCTGCTCGGTATCGACACGCCGACCTACATGTCGGTGATGCAGGGCGCATCCGACGCGGCGACGCGCGAGCGCATGTGGCGCGCCAAGACCAATGAAGGCGGCGCTCCCAATCTGAAGCTACTGGCCGAAATCGGCCAGTTGCGCAAGGAGTACGCCAGCCTGTTCGGCGCCGCCAGTTACGCCGACTTCACGCTGCGCCGGCGCATGGCGCACTCCGCGCGCGAGGCGCAGGCCTTTCTCGACGATGTGCTGAAGGCCGCGTCGGCCCGCGAAGCCACCGAACTGGGCGAACTGCGCGCGGCCAAGGCGCGCGAGCTGGGGTTGCCGCCAGCGCAAGTGACGCTGCAGCGCTGGGACGCCGCCTACTACCAGGAGCAGGTTCGCCGCGAACGGTATGCGGTGGACCAAGAGGCGTTCCGCGCCTACTTTCCGGCTCAGGCCAGCCTGGACTTCGTGATGCGCGTGATCGAGAAAATGATGGGCGTGAAATACGTGCGTGTCGAAGGGCTCAAGCTTTGGCACCCCGACGTGCAGGCCTATGCAGTAATGGACACCGCCAGCGGGCAGGCGATCGCGGCGCTGTATGTGGACCCGTTCTCGCGCGAGGGCAAGTACAACCATGCGGCGGTTTGGAGCTATCGCAACGGCTCGTTGCGCCTGAAGCGCGCACCGCAGGCTGCGCTGGTGGTCAACGTCGGGCGCAACGGCATGACGCTCGATGATCTGGAGACGCTGCTGCACGAGTTCGGACACGCGGTGCACAACAATCTGTCCGCCACGCGGTATTCGTCGCAGGCCGGCACCAGCGTGTTGCGTGACTTCGTGGAGGCGCCATCGCAGATGCTCGAGCAGTGGGTGTACGACCCCAAGGTGCTGCAGGTCATGCGCGAGGTGTGCGCCTCGTGCGCGCCGGTGCCCGAGGCCTTGCTCGCGCAGGCCAAGGCAGCCAAGCGCTATGGCAAGGGCATGGCCTACGCCCGCCAGTGGCTCTACGCCGCGTTTGACCTCACGATGCACGGCGCCGACGCGCCCGAGCCGATGGCGCTGTGGGCCCGCATGGAAGGCACCACGGCACTCGGGTACGTGCCCGGCACCATGTTTCCGGCCGGCTTCAGCCATGTCGCCACTGGCTACGGTGCCGGCTACTACGGCTACCTGTGGAGCGAGGTGGTGGCGGCCGACCTGCGCACGGCATTCGGCACCGATCTGCTCGACCCCAACGTGGGCGGGCGTTATCGTCGCACGGTGTTGGCCAACGGCTCGCAGGTGCTGCCGCAAGAACTGGTGCGCCGATTCCTTGGCCGCGACAGCAACGCGCAGGCCTTCTACGAAGACCTGCAGCGCTGAGCGCTACAGCACGTCGGACGCGTAGTCGGCCAGCCGCGAGCGCTCGCCGCGTGCCAGCGTCACATGGCCGGAGTGCGGCCAGCCCTTGAAGCGGTCGACCGCGAAGGTCAGGCCCGAACTGCCTTCGCTCAGGTACGGCGTGTCGATCTGCGCCAGGTTGCCCAGGCAGACGATCTTCGTGCCTGGGCCGGCGCGCGTGATCAGCGTCTTCATCTGCTTGGGTGTGAGGTTTTGCGCCTCGTCGATGATGACGAACTTGTTCAGGAACGTGCGCCCGCGCATGAAGTTGAGGCTCTTGATGCGGATCTTGCTGCGCACCAGGTCCTGGGTCGCGGCGCGGCCCCATTCTCCCGAACTGCCGTCGCCGCGGGCGAGCACCTCGAGGTTGTCGTCGAGCGCGCCCATCCAGGGGCCCATCTTTTCTTCTTCGGTGCCCGGCAGGAAGCCGATGTCTTCACCCAACGGCACTGTGACCCGGGTGACGATGATCTCGGTGTAACGGCGGTCGTCCAACACCTGCGACAGGCTGGTTGCCAGCGTCATCAGCGTCTTGCCGGTGCCGGCCGTGCCGGTGAGGGTGATGAAGTCGACTTCGGGGTCCATCAACAGGTTAAGCGCGAAGTTCTGTTCGCGGTTGCGCGCGGTGACGCCCCACACCGCGTTCTTGGCGTGGGTGTAGTCCTTCAGCGTCTTCAGCACCGCGGTCTTGCCGGTGATTTCGCCGACGCGCGCATACAGCGGCGCGGCACCGGGCGTCTCAAGGAAGACGAACTGGTTGATCATCAGCGCCGGCACCAGCGGTCCGGCGATGCGGTAGAACGTGTGACCGCCTTGGCTCCAGCTCTCCATGGTCTTGCCATGGCGCTCCCAGAAATCGGCCGGCAGCGGCAGCAGGCCGGTGTAGAGCAGGTCGCCGTCGTCGAGCGTCTTGTCGTTCTGGTAGTCCTCCGCGGGCAGGCCCAGCGCGCGCGCCTTGACGCGCATGTTGATGTCCTTGGACACCAGCACGATGTCGCGCCCGGGATGCTGCTCGCGCAGCGATTTCACGACGCCCAGGATCTGGTTGTCGGCCTTGCCCTGCGGCAGCCCGGCAGGCAGCTTGACCTCCAGCAGCGTCTCCTGGAAGAACAAGCGGCCGAGCGCCTCGCGCTTGCCGGTCTTGGACAGCGCAATGCCGTCCTTTGGACTGAGCTCGCTGCCCGAGGCCAGCGCGTCGAGCTCGCGGCTCGCCTGGCGGGCATTGCGCGCCACCTCGCTCATGCCGCGCTTGTGGCTGTCGAGCTCCTCCAGCGTGATCATCGGCAGGAAGACGTCGTGCTCCTCGAAGCGGAACAGGCACAGCGGGTCGTGCATCAGCACGTTGGTGTCGAGCACGAACAGGCGTTTCGGCCCGGCCGGGCGGGCTGCCCGCGGCTTGCCTCCGGTGGGAGTCGCCGTTGCGGCCGGCTTGAGGGGAGGGGGCCGGGCTTCCAGCCGGGGCGCGGCTGCGGGGTCAGCGGCGTTCGTCAGCGCGAGCGCCTCTTTGCCGGCATCGTGGGCGGGTTGCAGCGAGCGTTTGGCGGTGCGCGCGGCGGCCTGGGTTTCGTAGTCGGTGGCTGACAGCAGGGTGGCTTTGGAGGCAGGCGGCTTGGGCAGTGGCATAGGCGGGTATGGCGCGGACCAAACAAAAAAGCCGCACAGTCGTCTGTGCGGCTTTCGTTCAACGGGTGAAACGCTGTTCGCGACTCACGGGCATGGCGGCATTATGCGCCAGCCCGGCCACGCCGAATCAGCCCGCTTTCTTCAACTCCTTCACGGCCTTGAGCACCTCGTCCACGTGGCCGGCCACCTTGATGCCGCGCCACTCGGAGCGCAACACACCTTTGGTATCGATCAGGAAGGTGCTGCGCTCGATGCCTTTGACCTTCTTGCCGTACATGATCTTGTTCTTCACCACGCCGAACATGTGGCACAGCTTCTCTTCGGTGTCGGCGATCAGATCGAACGGCAGCTCGAGGTTCTGCCGGAACTTCTCATGCGACGCCATGTTGTCGCGCGATACGCCGAACACTACGGCGCCGGCCTTGACGAAGTCTTTGTGCCGGTCGCGGAACTGCATCGCCTCGGTGGTGCAGCCGGGGGTGTGGTCTTTCGGGTAGAAGTACAAGACCACCACCTTCCCGACAAACCCATGGGGCGTGAACTTCACCCCACTGGTCGCGACGGCTTCGAACTCGGGCAGGGGTTTGTTCAGGACAGGCGTCATGAGGTGCGTTGTGATTGTCGGGGTGCACGAATAGGCACAGCCGGTGATTATAAAGTTTCGCAGGCGACATCCCGGATGCGGGGCCGTGTGCGCCCGGCAGCAGGCAGTCGCACTGCCGCCCGGCTCCTCATAACTCCTCGAACAGCAACGCAGCGATCACGGTGCGCCCCTCGCTGACCAGCACGTTGTAGGTGCGACAGGCCGCGGCGGTATCCATGCTCTCGAAGCCCACGCGCTGCTCGATCAACGTGCGCAGCAGCGCGGGTTTCGGAAACCGCAGGCGTTCTCCGCTGCCGAAGATCACGAGTTCGGGCCCGTCGGGCAGCAGGCCGTCGAATTGAGCCTGGGTCAGTTCGTCGAATCGTCGTGGCGGCCAGGCGCGCACCGCGCCGGACCACGGCACGATGACGCTGCCCTTGTGTGCCTGGGCGCCGACCCACACACCGCTGCGGTCGTGGCGCGCGATCGTGTTCACCCCGTCGAGGAAATCTGGCTGGAATTTCACGTTGCGCGACCGCTTGTGCCTCGAGCTTTGCGAGCGGGCTTCGATGCGGTCCGGTCGCTGAAAGTCGCTATGGTTAAATTGTAGATGGCGCAGCGCAGCAAACTCGGCTGATCTGCAGCACAACCCAAGGAGCCGTTTGGTGAAGCCGATCGCCAAGTCCAGCAAGCTGGCCGACGTGGGCTACGACATCCGTGGCCCGGTGCTCGAGAAGGCCCGCCAGATGCAGGAGGAGGGCCACAAGATCATCCAGCTGAACATCGGCAACCTGGCCGTGTTCGGCTTCGACCCGCCCGACGAGATCGTGCAGGACATGATCCGCAACCTGCCATCGAGTGCGGGCTACACCGACAGCAAGGGCCTGTTCGCGCCGCGCAAGGCGGTGATGCACTACACGCAGGAAAAACACATCGCGGGCGTCGGCGTCGACGACGTCTACCTCGGCAACGGCGCTTCCGAGCTGATCGCTTTCAGCCTCAATGCGCTGCTCGACTCGGGCGACGAGATCCTGGTTCCGGCGCCCGACTATCCGTTGTGGACGGCGGCGGTGTCGCTGTCGGGCGGCACGCCGGTGCACTATCTGTGCGACGAGCAGTCCGACTGGCTGCCCGACCTGGCCGACCTGCGGCGCAAGATCACGCCGGCCACGCGCGGCATCGTGGTGATCAACCCGAACAACCCGACGGGAGCGCTGTATCCGCCGGAGCTGTTGAAGGAGATCGTCGACATCGCGCGCCGCCACGGGCTGATCGTGTTCGCCGACGAGATCTACGACAAGACGCTGTACGACGGACACACGCACACCAGCATCGCGTCGTTGGCCGACGACGTGCTGTTCGTCACCTTCAACGGCCTGTCGAAGAACTACCGCGCCTGCGGCTATCGCGCGGGCTGGATGGTGGTGTCGGGTGACAAACGCCACGCCAAGGACTACATCGAAGGCCTCAACATGCTGTCGTCGATGCGCCTGTGTGCCAACACGCCGGGGCAGCTGGCGATTCAGACGGCGCTGGGCGGCTACCAGAGCATCAAAGACCTGGTTGCGCCGGGCGGTCGCCTGACCAAGCAGCGCGACCTGGCCTACCAACTGCTGACCTCGATCCCGGGCGTCAGCGTCGTCAAGCCGAAGGCGGCGCTGTACATGTTTCCGCGCCTGGACCCCAAGATCTACCCGATCACCGACGACCAGCAGTTCGCATACGAGCTGCTCGCGGAGGAGAAGGTGCTGATCGTGCAGGGCACCGGCTTCAACTGGCCGCAGGCCTGACCACTTTCGCCTGGTGTTCCTGCCCAACCCCGACGATTTGACCGAGGCCATCGGCCGCATCGAGCGTTTTCTCGGGCACTACCGATCGAGGAGTGCCAAGTGACAACACGAAGTGGTGCGGCGCAGACTCATGTCGCGGAGCGACGTGATGTCGAAGCCAAACCGATCCAGGTCGGCCTGCTCGGCATCGGCACGGTCGGCAGCGGCAC
This sequence comes from uncultured beta proteobacterium, assembly GCA_963774185.1. Taxonomy (GTDB): domain Bacteria; phylum Pseudomonadota; class Gammaproteobacteria; order Burkholderiales; family Burkholderiaceae_C; genus JAEUPI01. The sequence goes on along the minus strand of CAVZEK010000024.1, from coordinate 30,651 downwards.
ATTCAAGGTGCTGCAGCGCAATCAGGAAGAGATCCAGCGCCGTGCCGGGCGCGAGATCCGCATCGCCGCGGTGGCCGACCTCGACCTCGCGCGTGCGCGCAGCATCGTCGGCGACGCGGCGCAGGTGGTCGACGATGCGCGCCGCATCATCGCCGACCCGGCCATCGACATCGTGGTCGAGCTGATCGGCGGCACCGACGACCGCCAAGACCCTGGTGCTCGAGGCCATTGCCAAAGGCAAGCACGTCGTGACTGCCAACAAGGCGCTGCTGGCGGTGCACGGCAACGAGATCTTCGCCGCCGCGCACGCCAAGGGCGTGATGATCGGATTCGAGGCGGCGGTGGCCGGCGGCATCCCGATCATCAAGGCGCTGCGCGAGGGGCTCACCGCCAATCGCATCGAATGGGTGGCCGGCATCGTCAACGGCACGACCAATTTCATCCTGAGCGAGATGCGCGACAAGGGGCTCGATTTCGCCACCGTGCTCAAGGAGGCGCAGCGCCTGGGCTATGCCGAGTCCGACCCGACGTTCGACATCGAAGGGCATCGACGCCGCGCACAAGGCGACGATCATGTGCGCCATCGCCTTCGGCGTGCCGATGCAGTTCAGCAAGGCGCACGTCGAGGGCATCACCGCGCTGCAGGCCACCGACATCCGGTATGCCGAGCAGCTCGGCTACCGCATCAAGCTGATCGCGATGGCGCGGCGCGCGCCACTGGGCATCGAGTTGCGCGTGCACCCGACCCTGATTCCAGCCAAGCGCCTGATTGCCAACGTCGAGGGCGCGATGAATGCGGTGGTGGTGCAGGGCGACGCGGTGGGCACCACGCTGTACTACGGCAAGGGCGCGGGCTCCGGAGCCCACGGCGTCCGCCGTGGTGGCCGATCTGGTGGACATCACGCGGCTGCACACTGCAGACCCCGACCACCGCGTGCCGCACTTGGCGTTTCGGCCCGACGCGCTGGCCAGCACACCGATCCTGTCGATGGAGCAGGTGGTCACCGCCTACTACCTGCGGCTGCGGGTGGCCGACCAGACCGGCGTGCTGTCGCGCATCACCACCATCCTGGCCGAGCACGACATCTCGATCGACGCCGTGCTGCAGCGCGAATCCGCCGAGGGCGAGCGCCAGACCGACCTGATCATCCTGACCCACGACACCCGCGAGGGGCTCATGAACCAGGCGATGGCGACGATGCAGGCGCTGCCCACGGTGCTGGCGCCGATCGTGCGCATCCGCAAAGAAGAACTCAATTGAGGTACGTGAGCACGCGCGGCGACGCCACGCCGCGCGCCTTCAGCGACATCCTGCTCGAGGGCTTGGCACCCGACGGCGGGTTGTACCTGCCCGAGCGCTATCCAAGGGTCGATGTGGCCACGTTGGCCCGCTGGCGCGCTCTGTCGTATGCCGACTTGGCGTTCGAGATCCTGTCGCTGTACATCGACGACGTGCCCGCCGAAGACCTGCGCGCACTGTGCCGCAAGACCTATGCGCGCGGCGTTTTCGGCAGCGATGCGATCACGCCGCTGCGCGAGCTCGAGCCCGGCCTGTGGATCCAGGGCCTGTCCAACGGGCCGACGCTGGCCTTCAAGGACATGGCGATGCAATTGCTCGGCGCGTTGTTCGAATACGAACTCGCGCGCCGGGGCGAACACCTCAACATCCTGGGCGCCACCTCGGGCGACACCGGCGGTGCGGCCGAGTACGCGATGCGCGGCAAGCGTGGAATCCAGGTGTTCATGCTGTCGCCGCAGGGGCGCATGAGCCCGTTCCAGCAGGCGCAGATGTACAGCCTGCAAGACGCCAACATCCACAACATCGCGATCGAGGGCGTGTTCGACGACTGCCAAGACATCGTCAAGGCGGTCGCCGGCGACCTCGCTTTCAAGCGACAGCACCGCATCGGCAGCGTCAACTCGATCAACTGGGCGCGGCTGGTGGCGCAGGTGGTGTACTACTTCGCTGGCTACTTTCAGGCAACGCGCGACAACAACGAGCGAGTCAGTTTCGCAGTGCCATCGGGCAACTTCGGCAACGTCTGCGCCGGACACGTGGCGCGCATGATGGGGCTGCCGATCGGGCGCCTGATCGTCGCCACGAATGAGAACGACGTGCTCGACGAGTTCTTCCGCAGCGGCGCGCTATCGCGTGCGGGCGGCGGCCGAGACGCACGAAACGTCGAGCCCGTCGATGGACATCAGCAAGGCGTCGAACTTCGAGCGCTTCGTCTGCGACCTGCTCGAGCGCGACACGGCGCGCACGCGCGAGCTGTTCGGCCAGCGCATCGCGCGCGACGGCGGCTTCGCGCTCGACGCCGCCGCGCACGCGCGCTGCGCGCAGTTCGGCTTCGTGTCGGGCCGCAGCACGCACGCCGACCGCCTGGCGACGATTCGTCAGGTCTGGCAGCAGCACCATGACCTCATCGATCCGCACACCGCCGACGGCATCAAGGTGGCGCGCGAACTGCGGCGGGCCGGCGAGGTGATCGTCGCGCTCGAAACCGCGCTGCCGGTGAAGTTCGCCGAGACCATCGTCGAAGCGATCGGTACGCCCCCGCCGCGTCCGGCGGCCCTGGCGGGGTTGGAGGACCGGCCGCGGCGCTGCGCGGTGCTGCCAGCCAACGCGGAAAGCGTCAAGGCATTGATCGCGGCCCACGACGCCACTTGAAGTGCATGCCCGTTGTCGGCATCCGCGGCCCTTCGGGGTCTGGCAAGACCACTTTGATCGGTGGCTTGGCACAATTCGACTTTGGCCATGGCGCGCGACATGAATACAGCCACGAACCGCAGGTCTGACCGGCGCCGATGCTGAGCCTGGACGAAGCCGTGGTGCGGCTGATCGATGGCGCGCGTGGCCATGCGATCAGCGAGCGCGAGGAGGTGTCCACCTTCGACGCGCTGCAGCGCGTGCTGGCGCAGGACGTGCGCTCCGCGCTCAACGTGCCGCCCGAAGACAACAGCGAGATGGACGGCTATGCGACTGCGCGCGGCCGACGTGCCGGCCGAGGGCACCGTGCTGCCGGTGTCGCAACGCATCGCCGCCGGCCAGGTCGGGACGTCCGCTGCAGCCGGGCACCGCGGCGCGCATCTTCACCGGCGCGCAGGTGCCAGCCGGGCGCCGATGCGGTCGTGATGCAGGAGCTGTGCGAGGCGATCGCGCCGACGCGCGACGGCGAGCTCGGCAGCGTGCGCGTGCGCACCGTGCCCGCGCCGGCATGGCGATTCGGCGGCGCGGCGAAGACGTGCAGCACGACGCCGTGGTGCTGCGCGCCGGCACGCGCCTGACGCCGCAGGCGATGGGCATGGCGGCCTCGGTGGGCGCGGCAACGCTGCAGGTGTGGCGCCGGCCGCGGGTGGCGTTGTTCTCCACCGGCGACGAGCTGGCGATGCCGGGCGAGCCGTTGAAGCCCGGCGCGATCTACAACTCCAATCGCTTCACGCTGCGCGGCCTGTTGCAGGCGGCTGGCTGCACGGTCGTCGATCTCGGCATCGTGCCCGACAAGCTCGACGCCACGCGCGACGCGCTGCGGCGCGCCGCGCAGCAGGCCGACCTCGTGCTCACCTGCGGCGGCGTCTCGGTCGGCGAAGAAGATCACCTGAAGCCGGCGCTGCAGGCCGAAGGCCGGCTCGATCTGTGGTCGATGGCGATCAAACCCGGCAAGCCGCTGGCGTTCGGCGCGGTGCGCCGCGGCGGCGGCGGCGAGGCGCTCTACATCGGGCTGCCTGGCAACCCGGTGTCGAGCACCGTGACCTTCATGCTGGCCGTGATGCCGGTGCTGCGCGTGCTGTCGGGCGCGTCGCCGCACGGGCCCGCGCGGCCGTCCCGATGACGCGCCGACTTCGACTGGCCGCGGCCGGATTCGCGGCGCGAATTCCTGCGTGCCCGCGTGACGGCAGACGGCGTCGCTCGAGCTGTTCCCCAACCAGAGCTCGGGCGTGCTGACCTCGATGGTCTGGGCCGACGGCGCTGGTCGACAACCCGCCGGCGCAGGCGATCGCGCGCGGCGACGTCGTGCGCTTCCTGCCGTTGCCGCTGCTGTTGCATGAGCCCGACGATGGTCGCGTCAGGTCCGCTACTTCGCCTCGCTGCGCGAGGCGCTGGGCGCCGGCGAGACGGTCGACGCTCGCAGCCCGGCGCGACCGTGGCTGCGCTGCGCGACGCGCTGGTGGCGCGCGGCGGCGAACATGCGCGCTGGCTGGCGCGCGGTCGCGCCGTGCGTTGCGCGCTCGACCAGGTGATGGGCGACGAGAGCGCTGCGCTGCGCGAAGGTGCCGAGGTGGCGTTCTTTCCGCCGGTCACCGGCGGTTGAAGGTCCACGGGTCGCGGTTGGCGGCGATGCGGGGCCGCGTGACAGAATCGTGCGCATGCAACGCAGCGTCGTGACCGTCCAGCAGGCCGACTTCGACCTGGCCGCCGAAGTGGCCGCCTTGCGCGACGGCGATGCCGCAGGTCGGCGCGGTGGCGGCCTTCGTCGGCACCGTGCGCGACCGCAACGACGGCGCGCAGGTCAGTGCGATGGAACTCGAGCACTACCCTGGCATGACCGAACGCGCGATCGAGGCGATGGTCGAGCGAGGCGCGCCAGCGCTTCGACATCCGCGGCGCGCGCGTGATCCATCGGGTCGGCACACTGCTGCCCGGCGACCAGATCGTGCTGGTGGCGGTGACCTCGCGCGCACCGCCGTGAGGCGTTCCAGGCCTGCGAGTTCCTGATGGACTACCTGAAGACCCAGGCACCGTTCTGGAAGAAGGAGACCACGCCCGAGGGCGCCCGCTGGGTCGATGCGCGGCAGGCCGACGACGCCGCGCTGGCGCGCTGGGGCCTGGAAATCGACAACGCCGGGTGAACGCGGCCGGCTCATGGCTGGCGCGCGCCGGTGGCGGGTAGATGACCCGCGGCCCGTTCGAGGGGGGCGCGAATCGACGGCTTTGCGTTCGGCGCTGGGACGCTTTGCCACCGGCGTGACGCTGGCCACTTGCTGCGATGCCGCCGGGGAGTCCATCGGGTTGACCGTCAATTCGTTCAGTGCGCTGTCGCTCGAGCCGCCGCTGGTGCATTGGTCACTGCGCTGCGAGAGCCCGAGCCTCCCGGCCTTTCAGGCGGCCGAGCACTTTGCGATCAACGTGCTCACCGAGGCCCACATCGAGCTGTCGCGCCGATTCGCCGCGTCCCATGGCAAGCGCTTCGAGCATGGGCGTTGGCATCCGGGGCGCCATGGCTGCCCGGTGCTGGCCGGCGCGCTGGCGGTGTTCGAGTGCGCTCGGCGCGACGTTCAACGGCATGGCGACCATGTGCTGATCATCGGTGAGGTGCTGCATCACAGTGCGCACTCGGGCCCGCCGCTGCTGTTCCACGCCAGCCGCTACCGCCGCATTGGCGACGTGATGTGAGCGTCGGGCCCACATTGGCTTGGCCCGTTTGATTTGGCGCAGACTTGACCCACCGCAAGTCACCGCGTGAGTGTCGGCCGCCTTGAAAAGCCGGCCGGCCCCTCACCTGCGTTGGCAGTCCGGAGGAATCCATGCGTATCGACAAGCTCACCACCGCCTTCCAGCAGGCCCTGGCCGACGCCCAGAGCCTGGCGGTCGCCCGCGACAACCCGTACATCGAGCCGGCCCACCTGCTGGCGGCCATGCTGGCGCCAGCCCGACGGGCCCGAAGGCGCTGCTCGACCGCGCCGGCGTCAATACCGCGCGCTGCGGACGGCGATGGAGACCGCGATCGACGCGCTGCCGCAGGTGCAGGGCGGCGGCAGCCGGTCCAGCCCGGGCGCGACCTGGTGTCGCTGCTGCAGGCCGCCGACAAGGAGGCCGGCAAGCGCGGCGACCAGTTCATCGCCAGCGAGATGTTCCTGCTGGCGCTGGCCGACAGCAAGACCGACCTCGGCGGCGTGGTGCGCGGCCACGGCCTGACGCGCAAGGCGCTCGAGGCCGCCATCGACGCGGTGCGCGGCGGCCAGAAGGTCGATTCGCGCCGAGGCCGAGGGCCAGCGCGAGGCGCTGAAGAAATACACGCTCGACCTGACCGAGCGCGCCCGCCAGGGCAAGCTCGACCCGGTGATCGGCCGCGACGACGAGATCCGCCGCGCGATCCAGGTGCTGCAGCGGCGCACCAAGAACAACCCGGTGCTGATCGGCGAGCCGGGCGTCGGCAAGACCGCCATCGTCGAGGGCCTGGCCCAGCGCATCGTCAACGGCGAGGTGCCCGACTCGCTGAAGGACAAGCGCGTGCTGTCGCTCGACATGGCGCGGCTGCTGGCCGGCGCGAAGTACCGCGGCGAGTTCGAGGAGCGCCTGAAGGCCGTGCTGAAGGAAGTGGCGGCCGACGAAGGCCGGATCGATCGCTCTTCATCGACGAGCTGCACACGATGGTGGGCGCCGGCAAGGCCGAGGGCGCGATCGACGCCGGCAACATGCTCAAGCCCGCGCTGGCGCGCGGCGAGTTGCACTGCATCGGCGCGACCACGCTCGACGAATACCGCAAGTACGTCGAGAAGGACGCGGCGCTCGAGCGGCGCTTCCAGAAGATGCTGGTCGACGAGCCGAGCGTCGAGGCCACGATCGCGATCCTGCGCGGCCTGCAGGAGAAGTACGAGGTGCACCACGGCGTCGAGATCACCGACCCGGCGATCGTCGCCGCCGCCGAGCTCTCGCCACCGCTACATCACCGACCGCTTCCTGCCCGACAAGGCGATCGACCTGATCGACGAGGCGGCGGCCAAGATCAAGATCGAGATCGACTCGAAGCCCGAGGCGATGGACAAGCTCGACCGCCGGCTGATCCAGCTGAAGATCGAGCGCGAGGCGGTGAAGAAGGAAAAGGACGAGGCGTCGATCAAGCGCGCCGGCCTGATCGACGAGGAGATCGCCAAGCTCGAGCGCGAGTACGCCGACCTCGAGGAGATCTGGAAGGCCGAGAAGGCCACCGCGCAGGGTTCGGCGCAGGTGAAGGAAGAGATCGACCGCATCCGCCTCCAGATCGAGGAGCTCAAGCGCAAGGGCGACTTCAACAAGGTCGCCGAGCTGCAGTACGGCAAGCTGCCCGATCTCGAAAAGCGGCTGAAGGAAGCGCAGGCCAAGGAAGCCAGCAAGGGCAAGAGCGGCAAGCCGCAGCTGCTGCGCACGATGGTCGGCGCCGAAGAGATCGCCGAGGTGGTGTCACGCGCCACCGGCATCCCGGTGAGCAAGCTGATGCAGGGCGAGCGCGACAAGCTGCTGCAGATGGAGACCAAGCTGCACGAGCGCGTGGTCGGCCAGGACGAGGCCATCACCGCGGTCGCCGATGCGATCCGCCGCTCGCGCGCCGGGCCTGTCCGATCCGAACCGGCCGCTCGGCTCGTTCCTGTTCCTCGGGCCCACCGGCGTCGGCAAGACCGAGCTGTGCAAGGCGCTGGCCGGGTTCCTGTTCGACAGCGACGATCACATGATCCGCATCGACATGAGCGAGTTCATGGAGAAGCACTCGGTGTCGCGGCTGATCGGCGCGCCGCCCGGCTACGTCGGCTACGACGAAGGCGGCCACCTGACCGAGGCCGTGCGCCGCAAGCCGTATCAGCGTGCTGCTGCTCGACGAGGTCGAGAAGGCGCACCCGGACGTCTTCAACGTGCTGCTGCAGGTGCTCGACGATGGTCGCCTGACCGACGGCCAGGGCCGCACCGTCGACTTCAAGAACACCGTGATCGTGATGACCAGCAACCTCGGCTCGCAGATGATCATGCAGATGGCGGGGCAGAGCAGCGAGCGCATCCGCGACGCGGTGTGGGCCGAGGTCAAGGCGCACTTCAGGCCCGAGTTCCTGAACCGCATCGACGAGACGGTGGTGTTCCACGCGCTCGACGCCAAGCACATCGAATCGATCGCCCGCATCCAGCTCAAGGTGCTCGAGACCGCGGCTCGAGAAGATGGACATGAAGCTCGACGTCTCACCGGCGGCGCTGGCCGAGATCGCCAAGGTCGGCTTCGACCCGGTGTTCGGGGCGCGGCCGTTGAAGCGTGCGATTCAGCAGCGCATCGAGAACCCGGTGGCCAAGCTGATCCTCGAGGGCCGCTTCGGGCCCGAAGGACGTGGTGCCGGTCGACTTCAAGAAGGGCGAGTTCGCCTTCGGCCGGGTCGTGCATTGACCCACCCCCGAGCGGCCTGGCGGCCGCTTCCCCCTCAGGGGGCAACGCCAACGGACCGGCGGAGCCGGATCCGTGGCGTTCGCTGGGGTGCCCGTGCCGGCGCGGCGTCGTTTGAGGACCTTCAGGCCGCGCTTCGCTGGGTGTCTTGATCGAGCCGCTGCAGCTTCATGCGCACCAACATCAGGTTGGTGGCATGGCTGTCGAGCACCGCATGCAGAGCCAGGCCCGGATGACCGGCGATGGCGCGCACGATCAGGTGATGGCCGCTCAGCGTGATCGACAGATCCGGCGCCGCCATCGGCAGGCCCATCGCCTTGGCCGCGGCGTTGGCTGCCTCGTGCAGCGCCGCACCCTGGGCGGCCAGTGAGGCCGGGCCGGGGCGCGAGCCGGCGTGCGCCAGCGTGCGCTGCGTGCCCAGTTCGAACACGCAGCAACTGATCATGCCGGTGATGTCGATGCACTGGCGCACATAGGCCTGCCAGGGGTTGCTCGGCTCGCTGGGTGTGGCCACCGGCCGCGTCGGCGGCATCGGCTGCATCGGCAGCGGTGCGGGCGGTGCGGCGGCGAACCGCGCCGGCGCGGGAAACGCGATCGGGTCGCCCGCAGGCGGCGCGGCGGGGCGCTGGGCGGTGCTCATCAGGCTGCTGGTGTCGCCGCGCACTCGGTTCCAGGTGTTGCTGATCGACGACCAGGCATCGGATGGCTTGACAGCCTGCGGTGCGATCGACACTTGCACGCCCGTGCGGCCACCGAGCTGCGAGGCTTGCTGGTGCAACGCACCGGCGGCCGACAGCGGCACGAACAACAATTGGCGACCCGGCCACGGCCCGCGCGCGATGCCGTCGCGCAACGGCTGCAATGCCGACTCCAGCGCGTGCGGCGGCAGATCGCCGACCATCACCACGCCCAACCGGCTGTGCGCCAACAGCACGCGAGCCACTTCGATGCGTTGCTGGCTGTCGGCATCGACCCGGGTGGAGTACACGCGCAGCATCTGCCCGTTGGCACCGGGCAGCTCGGCGAACTCGAGGGTGGCCAGCGCCATGCCGTGACCCTGGCGGCGAATCACCAGCTTTTGCACCTTGCGCTGCGTGGCTGCAGCCAAGCCGGCCAGGATGCGGGGCGAGGAGTCGGTGGCGATGTCGTGGATGGCGATGAAATCCGACGCCCACTGCAAGAACTGCTGCTGCAGGGCCTCCGACGGATCGCACACCACGAACATCTCGTGCTGCTGGTCGCCGATGCGCCGGCCGATCTCGCGGCGTTCGGGAGCGAGGTACTCGTCGCGGTTGCCGAGAATCTGCGTCGCGACGTGCGTTAGTTCACGCGTGGCTTGCCATTCTTCTTCGGGAATCCGGGAGTTGTGGACCGAGGCGTCCCATTGGGACATTTCATGAATCGGCTTTGGCATGACTGCTTTCGTGATAGCCGAAAGACAACGCGCGGCTCTGCGTGAAAGTGTAGGACCCGGGCGCACAACGCCGCGGGATTTCGTCACAATGCTCCTCGGCCCGACGCAGGTCGGCCATCCCTCGCAGTAGGGGTGTGACAACGGTGGCGCTGGCGTCGTGCCGAAGAGCCACGTTGTGAACTCTCGATGGAGACGAGTGTGTCGCAAGCGAACGCTGCGGTGACCGTGATCGGTGCCGGGTTGGCCGGCTTGACGGTGGCGCTGGAGCTGGCCCGGCGCGGGCCGGTGATCGTGCTGGCTAAGCGCGACTTGTCGGAGGCTGCCACCGCATGGGCGCAAGGCGGCATCGTCGGCGTGCTGGGCAGCGACGACAGCGTCGACTCGCACGTGCGCGACACGCAAGACGCCGGCGCCGGCCTGGTCGACGAGCACACCGCGCGCTTCATCGCCGAACACAGTGCCGCTGCCGTGCAATGGCTGGTCGACCAGGGCGTGCCGTTCTCGCCCGACCCCAGCGGCCCGCTGGGGCTGCACCTCACCCGTGAAGGCGGCCACACCGTGCGGCGCATCGCGCACGCAGCCGATGCCACCGGCCGCGCGATCCACGAGGTGCTGCTGGCCACAGCGCGGGCCCATCCGAACATCACGCTGCGCGAGCGCTGGATGGCGATCGACCTCATCACATCGCGCCATCTCAAGCGCATCGAGACGGCGCGCTGCTATGGCGTCTATGCACTGGACATCGACGGACGCCGCGTCGAGACGCTGCCGGCGTCGGCCGTGGTGCTGGCCACCGGCGGCGCCGGCAAGGTCTACCGCTACACCACCAATCCCGACACCTCCACCGGCGACGGCATCGCGATGGCATGGCGCGCCGGCTGTCGCATCGGCAACATGGAGTTCATTCAGTTCCACCCGACGTGCCTGTACCACCCGCAGGAGCGCAGCTTCCTGATCACCGAGGCGATGCGCGGCGAAGGCGCGCACGCTGCAAGTTGCCCGACGGAACCCGGTTCATGCACGCTCACGACTCGCGTGGCGAACTGGCGCCGCGCGACATCGTCGCCCGCGCGATCGACTTCGAGATGAAGAAGCACGGCCTGGATCATGTGTGGCTCGACGCCACGCATCTGGGCGAGGCGTTTCTGAAGGAGCACTTTCCGACCATCCACGCACGCTGCCTGGCACTGGGCATCGACATCGCGCGCCAGCCGATCCCCGTGGTGCCGGCCGCGCACTACACCTGCGGCGGCGTGGTCAGCGATCTGCACGGCCGCGCCGACGTGGCGGGCCTGTATGCGGTGGGCGAGACCACCTACACCGGGCTGCACGGCGCCAACCGGCTGGCCAGCAATTCGCTGCTCGAGTGCGTGGTGCTCGGCCGCACCTGCGCCGAGCACATCCTGCAATCCGATGCCGGCCCCGCCGAGCCGGTGCCGGCGTGGGACGAAAGCCAGGTCGAGGATGCCGACGAACAAGTGGTCATCGCCCACAACTGGGACGAGTTGCGCCTGCTGATGTGGAACTACGTCGGCATCGTGCGCACCACCAAGCGCCTGGAGCGCGCGCTGCACCGCATCGAGCTGCTGCGAAGCGAAATCGACGACTACTACGCCAACTTCCGCGTCAACCGCGACCTGCTCGAGCTGCGCAATCTCGTCGAATGTGCCGAGCTGATCGTGCGCTCGGCGCTGGTGCGGCACGAAAGCCGGGGCCTGCACTACAGCCGCGACTTCCCTGCCACCTTGCCGGTGAGCCTGCCCACCGTGCTGACGCGGCCGGCGCACAGCCGGACTTGAGCCGCGCTGCTTTAGCTAAGCGATCACGCGCATCGAGAAGTCGATCGCGCGCACGTCCTTTGTGAGCTTGCCAATCGAGATGCGGTCGACGCCGGTGGCTGCTACGTCGCGCAACTGCTCGAGGCCGAGCCCGCCTGAGGCCTCGAGCAGCGCGCGGCCGGCTGTCACCGCCACGGCCTCGTGCATCTGCGCCAGCGAGAAGTTGTCGAGCAGCACGCTGCTGGCGCCGGCCGACAGCGCTTCGCGCAACTGATCGAGGGTCTCGACCTCGATCTGGATGTCGACCCCGGCGTTCAGTGCCTTGGCACGACGCAGCGCCGCGGTGATGCCGCCGGCAGCGGCGATGTGGTTTTCCTTGATCAGGATGCCGTGCCACAACGCCAGCCTCTGATTGGCGCCGCCGCCGACGCGCACCGCGTACTTCTGGGCCTGGCGCAAGCCGGGCAGTGTCTTGCGTGTGTCCAGCACCGTGCAGCCGCGCGGATTGGGCGACGCACCGGCGATCGCGCGAACGTGGGCCCGTGTCGCGGTGGCGGTTGCCGACAGCAACTGCAGGAAGTTCAGCGATGGCCGCTCTGCGGTGAGCAGCGCACGCGCATCGCCGTCGATCTCGCACACCACGCTGTCGGCCACCATGTCGGCGCCCTCGTCGTAGCGCCAACGCACCACTGTGTCGGCGTCAACCGCATGCATGCAGCCATCGAACCAGTCGCGTCCGGCCAGCACGGCGGCCTCGCGGACGCGCACATGTGCCTTCGCGCGGCGGCCTTCGGGCAGCAAGCGGCCCGTCCAGTCACCGCGCCCCACGTCTTCGAGCAGAGCATCGCGAATGTTGCGCGCGCGCGCCTGCTCCAGCGTTTCGTTGAATTCGAAACCCAGCATCTCGGTCGTCGCGGCAGCCGTCATGACTCAAGCGGCGCCAAGGTGGGGCGTGAATCCGCGCGCAGGCTGGCTGATCGCGTCCGGGTGCTCGGCCACGAAGTCGAGCATGCGTTCGATGCAAACCAGCGCATCGCCGCGCGTGGGCTCCGGCACGTGGACCTCGCCGACGCCGTGCTGCAGGCAGGCAAGCACACCTTCCAGGCCGTTCATCGCCATCCACGGGCAGTGCGCGCAACTCTTGCACGTGGCGCTGTTGCCGGCGGTGGGCGCTTCGATCAGCGTCTTGCCGGGCGCCAGCTGCTGCATGCGATGGAACATCCCCTTGTCGGTGGCGACGATGTATTCGTTCGCCCGGCCGTCGACCACCGCCTTCAGCAGTTGCGATGTCGAACCCACCACGTCGGCCTGGCGCACCACCGCCTCAGGCGACTCCGGGTGCACCAGCACCATCGCGCTGCGGATGATCCTTGCGCAGCAACTCAAGCTCGAGCCCCTTGAACTCGTCATGCACGATGCAGGCGGCATCCCACAGCAGCATGTCGGCACCGGTGGTCTGCTGGATGTAGCGGCCCAGATGTTTGTCGGGCGCCCACAGGATCTTTTGTCCCTGTCGGTGCAGGTGATCGACGATGGCCGGCGCGCACGAACTGGTGACCATCCAGTCGGCGCGCGCCTTCACCGCTGCGCTGGTGTTGGCATACACGACCACTTGTCGATCGGGATGCGCGTCGCAGAACTTGGCAAAGTCCTCCGGCGGGCAGCCGAGGTCGAGCGAGCAGGTGGCGTCGAGGTCGGGCATCAGCACCCGCTTGCCCGGCGACAGGATCTTGGCGGTCTCGCCCATGAAGCGCACGCCTGACACCACCAGCGTGTGCGCCGCATGGTCGCGGCCGAAGCGCGCCATCTCCAGCGAATCGGCGACGCAGCCGCCGGTCTGCTGCGCCAAATCCTGCAGGTCGCCGTCGACGTAGTAGTGGGCCACCATCACGGCGTCGCGTGCCTTCAGCTCGCGCGCGATGGTGGCTTTCAATTCATCGCGCCGTGGTTTCGTCAGCGGCACCGGCACCTTGGCCCACGCGTGGGCGATACAACTCGCGCCGCTGGCGTCGGCCCGCGTGTAGTCGTAGAGAACTTGGGTCATGCGCGAGGGCTGCGTGTCGACCGCGGCCCGGTAGTCCCTGGGCCCGCATGGTAGCCCAGAGATTTCGGCCCAATCAGAGCAGGTGTTTTTCCGCCTGCAAGGTCTTGAAGCGGATCAGCGGCACGTTGGCGAGCCGTCGATCGAGCATCAACACGAGGCCGAAGCGGCACGGCGCCGGCAGGCCCGCGCGTAGCAGCTCGATGCGAGCGCCTTGCGTGACCATCAGCTCTTCGCTTTCGGCGCCGTATTCGCCGCCGGCCGCGCTGAACACGCGGCGAGCCGCGGTGAGGCGGCGTGCGCGGGCACCGAGATCGAAGGTCAGGCTTTCGCGGCTGTCGTGCGCGAGCAGCTCGCCGCTGTTCAGATCGACCACGCCGCACGCGATCACGCCTTCGGTGCGCACCAGGCCGAACAGCGCCTTGGTGACGTTCGAGTCGTCGAGCAACCTGGCCTGCGTGGTGGCCGAGAAGGTCGGCGCATTGGCGCACGCTTCCCACGCCGACAGCACGGTGTTCCACACGGTGGAGGCGCCGTTGAGCGTCTCGGCCAGTGCGGTGGCGCGCACGCGCGGTGGCCACGGTTGGCTGAGGATGCGGTGGCGCATTGCGCCGGAGTTCGGTGGCAGCAGGAACACCAGCCACGGGCAGTGCCAATCGGGCTGCTGGGTGGCGATCAACAACGAGCGCAGCAGGGCGTCGAGCGCGTGCGATTGCAGTGCGCCGACGATCACCGCGGTCATGTGCGAACGCTCGGCCAGCGCGTTGACGATCTCGTCGTGGTCGAGCCCGGAGGCGCGCACGTCGGCGTGGTAGATCTTCAGCGGGCCGGTGGCGCGGCGCGGCACCGCGGTGCGCTCGACCACCGCCAACGTGCGCAGCGTCGCGCGTTCGCGCAGGTGCAGTTTTTCCACCGGCTGCCCGGTGGCATCGGACAACGCCTTCACGACCGCTGGCGCCCAGATGCGCGACGGGTCGAGCAGTGTGATCATCGACGGTGCGCTGCCGAGATCGGCGCGCGACGTGGTGAAGTGCTCGCGGATCGACTGCGCAGGAGATCCGGCCACGAAGACGTCGACCACGTGAGGGTCGTGCTCGCGCGGCAATGCCGCGGGCGCGGCTTCTTCCAGCACCGCCGTGGCGGCAAAGGCCACCTCGGTGGGCGCATAGCCGGCGCCGACCGGGCGTGGCCCGAGGTCACCGAACAGGGTCTTCAACATGGTGGTCTCTCCCCGCAACTCAAGCCAGCGCTTCGCCGGCCCCCGCCGCGCGCGACGAGCCAATCTAAGTTGCCGGATCGACGCGCGCCTGTTGCGGTGTACGCGAATGTCACTGCGGCTGCATGTGTCATTTGTCGCACTCGGCGCCCGCCAGAGCGGACATCGCGGCCTCGTTGCAGGAGGTCACGAGATGTAGCGCCGGACCGCCGCGGATGCGTGGGCCCCCGCCATTGACGAACGCTCACAATTCTTGCGGGCGCCGACCTTTGGCGCTGGCGGGAGGCCTGCTTGGCCGCCTGCCGATAATCGCGCCTGCTTGCACTGAAGGATCAGCCCATGACGCAGCGAATCGCCGGCCATGCCCTGGTCGAAGCCCTGGTTGCGCAGGGCGTCGACACCGTGTTCGGTGTGCCCGGCGAAAGCTTTTTGGCGGTGCTGGATGGTTTTCACCAGCATGCGCAGCGCATCCGCTTCATCGCCTGCCGGCAGGAGGGGGGCGCGGCGTTCATGGCCGACGCGCAGGGCAAGTTGAGCGGGCGGCCCGGCATCTGCTTTGCAACCAGGGGCCCTGGGGCCAGCAACGCGGCAATCGGTGTGCACACCGCGTTGCAGGATTCCACACCGATGATCCTGTTCATCGGGCAGGTCGCCAGCGACCAGCGCGACCGCGAGGCGTTCCAGGAAGTCGACTACCGCCAGATGTTCGGGCCCGGCACCCTCGGCATGGCCAAGTGGGCGGCGCAGATCGACAGCGCGGACCGTTTGCCCGAGTACGTGGCGCGTGCCTTTCACACCGCGTTGCAGGGCCGGCCGGGGCCGGTGGTGCTGGCGCTGCCCGAAGACATGCTGACCACGCACACCGTCGCGCCGGTGGTGCCGCGGGTGCAGGTGGCGTCGGCCTGGCCGGCGCCCGGTGCGCTGCGTGACGTGCGCTCGCTGCTGCTGGCCTCCAAGCGGCCGCTGCTGATCGCCGGCGGCAGCGGCTGGGACGCCGAGGCGTGCGCCGCGCTGCAGCGTTTTGCCGAGAACTGGCAATTGCCGGTGGGCTGCGCATTCCGCTTCCAAGACACCTTCGACAACCGGCATCCGCAATACGTCGGCGACGTGGGCATCGGCATCAACCCCAAGCTTGGCGCGCGCGTGCGCGAAGCCGATCTGATCATTGCGCTGGGCATCCGCCTCGGGGAGATGACCACCGGTGGTTACTCGCTGCTGCAAGTGCCGCGGCCGGTTCAGAAATTGATCCACGTGCATGCGGGCCCCGAGGAACTTGGCCGCGTCTACCAGGCTGACTTGCTGTTGCAGTCGTCGATGCAACATGCGGCCAAGGCGCTCGAGACGCTGGCCGCACCGCCCGAGTTGCCGTGGCGCGAGTGGACCGCCGCCGCGCGGGCCGACTACGACGCCAACCTCGTGCCGACTCCGGTGGCGCCGCTCGATCTGGCGCAGGTGATGAAGACCGTGCAGCACCTTGCGCCGGCCGACACGGTGTACACCAACGGGGCGGGCAACTTCGCGGGTTGGTTGCACCGCTTCGTGCAGTACCACGGGCTGCAGCACCACGGCCGAACGCAACTGGCGCCGACCTCGGGCGCGATGGGCTACGGCGTGCCGGCCGCGATCGCCGCGTCGCTGCTGTATCCGCAGCGCACAGTGGTCAACGTGGCTGGCGACGGCGACTTCCTGATGACCGGGCAGGAACTGGCCACGGCCACCGGCTACGAGGCGGGTCGCGGGCGCGGCAAGCTGGTGTCGATCGTGGTCGACAACGGCAGCTACGGCACCATCCGCATGCACCAGGAGCGCGACTTCCCGGCGCGCGTGAGCGGCACCGAGCTGTTCAACCCCGACTTCGTGCGCCTGGCCGAGGCCTACGGCTGGCACGGTGCGCGGGTCGATCGCACCGAGCAGTTCGAGGCCGCGTTCGCGCAGGCGCTGGACGCGCAACGCCCGACCCTGCTGCACCTGAAGCTCGACCCCGATGTCATCACGTCGCGCACCAGCCTGACTGCGATCCGGCAGCAGGCGCGGCAACGGCAGGGTTGATGCGGCACGCGGCCAGCTATGCCGCGATGCGCATGGCCTGCAACGCCTGCTCGAGTGCCTGGCCTTCGACATCGCGCAGCGCGGCATCGCGCAGCGCGGCCATTGCGGCGCCCGCGCCGTCGCGGCCGGCCAATGCAGTGGCGGCCTGCAGCAGCCGGTCGAAGCGCCCAGCGCCGCGCGCGTGCGTGTCGCTGTAGCCCTTGACCAGGCGGCGACAGCGCAGCAGTTCGACCGCCAGCGCATAGTCACTCGCCAGCGCGCGCTCCACCGCGTCGAGCCAGCTTTGCAGGTGCGCCATCTCCTCGGCATGACGCCGGTTGCCGCGCCGCCAGCGTCGCAGCGCGGCGACGAGCCGCAGTTGCAGGTGGCCGCGCAGCGTGTGCGTGCGGATGCGCCGGCCGCGGTCTAGCCGCGGGGCCGAGCCACGCGGTCAGCCGCGGCGAACGATCGAACCATGACGCGATGCCGCTCGGCAGCACGCCCAGCACCTCGGGCAAGCGAGGGTGAAAGTACTCTTCGCTGCCCACCACGTCGTCGGTCGAGGCGCCGACTTCGCTGCGCACGCGCGCCGCTCGTTCGGCACGTGTTTTCAGATCGGCGACGCGGATCACGTCGTCGTACGACATCGCCACCGCGATCCAGCGCGCGGCCTCGATCGTCAGCGCATGGCCGTGCTCGGCGCTGTCGTGGTTCGCGAAGCGGGCGACCCGGTCGAGGTATTCGACGCCGTAGGCGCACATCCTGCCAATCGACCACGCGCGACAGGCCTTCGCCAAGCCAGTCCCAGCGCCGGGCGCGCAAACTGCTCACGGATGCGCGCCAGCAAGGGCTGCACCGCGTCGCTGGCGGCACGATCGGGCAGCGGCCGCGGCGCCGACTGCATCGGATCGGGCGCAGGTGCCGCGGCCGCACGTGCGCCGGCGCCTTCTGCAGCGGCGCGCAGTGCGCTCGAGGCTCGCCTGCACGCCGACACCGCTGCGCTCGACCACGGCTTCGAATTGCTCGCGCGTGAAGGGCAGGGCGCCGCTGCCGGCCAACGCACCGAACAGCGCCGCCGAGATCACGCTGCCGTGCTGCTGCGGCGAGTGCCTGAAAGTCGTCGATCACCAGTTGCCGAGCTTCGCGTGCAACGATCTGCTGCACGGCCGCGCTGTCGGCCAGCGCATTGCCGGGGGCGATCTTTTCCGGCACCGCATACGCCCGATGCCGGCTGGCGACCACCAGCGTGCGCTGCGGCGTGACGAAGCCGCGCTCGACCGCGCGGCCCGCCTCCATCAATTCGGCGGCGATCACGACGTCGACCTCACCGGGCACCGGCATCAGCGCCAGAATCGGCTCGCGGCCCGGCGTGGGCGCGACCATCTCCACGTAGTAGATCGTGGCCCCGGTGCGTTGCGCGACGCCGGCCACCGAGGTGGCCTGCGCGGTCCAGCCGGCGTGCTCGGCGAGATCGACAAGCCAGTCGATCAGCACGCCGCCGCCTTGGCCGCCCAGGGCCATCACCGCGATGTGAATCGTCTGCGGTGCGGCAGCCGTCATGCCGCTCGGTCAGCCGGATAAAGCGCGCGCTGCGTGCGCGCACGTTGCTGGCGTGACTGCAGCCATCCGACCACACGGCCGCGCCAGCGCGCGTGCCAACGCTCGAGCGCGCCCGGGTTGTTGACCTTGTGCGCTTTGTAGAACGACGGGCACAGCACCGCGGCATCGGCCACCTCGCCGCAGTGGCCGCAGGCGACACAATGCTCGTCGACGTGGGCCACCGGGTCGGGCTTCAGCGCATCGCCGCTGGGCGCCAACGTCAGACTGGGGCAACCCGACACGCGCATGCACGCGTGGTCGCCCGAGCACACCGCCGCATCGACGCCAAAGCGCTCTTTCACCACGCGCTTGCCGGCCTTCACCGCGGCGGCTGCGGCCGGGCGCTCGCGCCGCTGCCGGTTCAGCATGCATTCGCTTTGCGCGATCACCACCTTGGGCCCGGGTTCGGAGGTGGTCAACGCCTCGTGCAGCGCGTCGCGCATCGCGTGCACGTCGTAGGTGCGCGTGATCGTGCGCACCCATTGCACGCCGACGCCGCGCACCGCGCGCTCGATCGCGTGCATCGTGCTGCGATTGGGGTTGACGGCGCGCGAGGAGAGGATGTCCTGTCCGCCGGTGGCCGCGGAGTAGTTGTTGTCGACGATCACGAACACGTTG
Organism: uncultured beta proteobacterium; assembly: GCA_963774185.1. Classification (GTDB taxonomy): domain Bacteria; phylum Pseudomonadota; class Gammaproteobacteria; order Burkholderiales; family Burkholderiaceae_C; genus JAEUPI01. The sequence continues at coordinate 11,834 of CAVZEK010000024.1, read as the reverse complement.
TCGTGCTTGTTGAACACCGCGTTGCCGATGCCCGAGGTGAGGCCGTTGTGCCAGAAGCCGCCATCGCCCATGAACGCGATGGCGCGCTTGCTGGCACCGAACTGCGAGCCAGCATTGAACGCCGATGCGCTCGACGCGCCCAGGCCATAGCCCATCGTGGTGGCGCCGAGGTTGAACGGCGGCATGATCGAAAAGAGGTGGCAGCCGATGTCGGCCGACACGTGGTGCGCGCCGAGCTCCTGCTCGACCAGCTTGAGCGACGAGAAGATCGGACGCTCGGGGCAGCCGACGCACAGGCCCGGCGCGCGCGGCGGCAGCAGCGATGCGATCTCCTTGGCCGCACGCGGGGGCAGGCAGATGGCCACCGCCTTGGCAAAGGCGGCCGGGTGGTGACGCTCGATGAATGCGCGCACGCCGTCTCGCAGCACCGCCACCGTGTAGTCGCCCGCCATCGGCAGCACGTCTTTGCCGTGCACCGCGGTGTCGAGCCCGTGTCGGCGCAGGATCGTGTGCAGATGCTGCTCGTGGTAGTCGGGCTGCCCTTCCTCGACCATCAGCACGGCCTTCTTGCCACGGCAAAAGCGCACCACCTCGCCGTCGACCAGCGGATAGGCGACGTTCAGGATGTACAGCGGCACGCGGCTGGCGCCGAACAGATCGGCCAGCTCCAGCAGCTTGAGTGCGCGCAGCACGTTGTTGGTCAGGCCGCCGAGCACCACGATGCCGATGTGCGAGATGTCGCCGTCGATCATCTCGTTGAGGCCGTGCTCGGTGATGAACTTCAGCGCCGCCGGCCAGCGCTGCTCGACCTTCTCGCGCTCCTGCGCGAACGATGCCGGCGGCAGCACGATGCGGCTCAGATCGCGGCGCGGATGCTCCAGCGCATCCTTCAGCGTGTGCGCGGGTCGTTGGTTCTCGCGCGTGATGAAGCGGCCGTGCAGGTGGCACGAGCGGATGCGCAGCTCGAGCATCACCGGTGTGTTCGTCGCCTCCGACAGCGCAAAGCCGTCGTGCACCGCTTTCACGATTGAGGGCAGGTGCGGCCGCGGATCGAGCAGCCAGATCTGCGACTTCATTGCGAACGCATGGGTGCGCTCCTGCATGATGCTGGAGCCTTCGCCGTAGTCTTCGCCGACGATGATCAGCGCGCCGCCGGTGACGCCGCCAGAGGCCAGGTTGGCCAGTGCGTCCGACGCCACGTTGGTGCCCACCGTGGACTTCCACGTCGCCGCGCCGCGCACCGGGTAGTTCACCGAGGCCGACAACGCCGCCGCGGCCGCGGCCTCGCTGGCCGCGGGCTCGAAGTACACGCCGAGCTCGTTGAGAATCGGCTGCGCATCGGCCAGTACGTCCATCAGATGCGAGATCGGCGCGCCCTGGTAGCCGGTGACGTAGCCGACGCCCGCTTCGAGCAGCGCCTTGGTCACCGCGAGAATGCCCTCGCCGTGGAATTCGGTGCCCGCCGGTACTTTCAGCTGCTGCACCTCGCGCGCGAACGAACGTTCAGCCATGGCCGCTCAAGTCATTCCTCTCGATGTCGACGCGCAATTATCGGCTTCGGCGCACGCCACGTTGCCATGGTCAGGGCCGGCACTGAGCCTCGCGTGGCGCACGCAGCTTCGGGTCGAAGTAGTAGGACAGCAGCGATCGCGCCAACGGCTGCTGGTCGCGCGGAAACAAGCCACCCGCGTCGCGCAGCCAGCCGTCGACGCACTGTGCCGTCGGTGCATTCGACGCCGCGCAACGCAGCAGGCGTTCGTAGGACTCGCGGTAGATCACGAACTGCCCGCGGCCCAGCGGCTCGCCGTGGCCGGGCACCAGCCAGCGAAAACGAATCGTCGAGAGGCGCTCGAGGGCGGCAGCCCATTGCTCGGGGCAGGCGGTGTCGAACAGGGGCGCCGGCAACGTGACGAGGTCGCCCACGGCCAGCACCTGCGAGTTGGGCTCGTACACCCACACGTCGCCCGCGGTGACGGCGTCGCGTTCCACGCCGATGCTCAAGCCCAGGCCCGCCAGCTCGAGGGTCGCGCGCTCGTTGATCACCCTGTCCGGGGAACTGGCGGCCGCATCGTCGATGACGTCGACGTCGCGCTGCCAGGCACTGCGCTGCACGTCTTGCGACGGGTGCTTGGCCAACTCGTCGAGCAGCTGGCGGCGGTAGTCGGCGAGGAACCCCGTGCGCGCGGCGACGATGGCGTCGCTGGCCATCACGCGTGCCTGCGGGTAGGCGCTGCGCAGCGCGCGGTTGCCGCCAATGTGATCGAGGTGCCAATGCGTGTTGACGATCACGCGCAGCGGCTTGCCGCTGGCGCGAATGCGCGTCGAGCAGCGCCTGCGCGTGCGCGGGGCTGCGCCCGCTGTCGATGACGATCCAGCCATCGGGCGCCTCGATCAGCACGCTGTTGCCGTCGGGCTGCATGCCGGGCTGAAAGCTGCCGGGCAGCCATTCGACGCCCGGCTCCAGCACCCGGGGCTGCGCCATCACCGTCGCCTGCCACAGCAAGACCATCGCGCAGCCGATGCGCGCCCAGCGCCGTTGTTCCATCGTCCCTGCCTCCACAGCGCCGCACGCGCGGCCACCGCCTATGATCGCGCCGAACCGAGCCAGGAGACACCAGCGCAATGAACCCATTGTCCACCTGCGACTTGTGCGACGAACATCGCAACGACCCGGCCGAGCGTTTTCGCGTGCTGCCGCCGGTCTTTCGCGATTTCGGGGCACGCATCCGATTTCACGGCAGCGTGGCCACGTTGCTGTGCCTCGAAGACAACACGTCGGTGCGCGAGGCAGTGCAGTCGCCGGGCCATGGTCGCGTGCTGGTGGTCGATGGCGGCGGCTCGCTGCGCCGCGCGCTGCTGGGCGGCAACCTGGCCGCGGCGGCCGAGAAGAACGGCTGGGCCGGCGTGGTGATCCACGGTGCGGTACGCGACGTGGAAGAGATGGCGCGTTGCCAGATCGGCATCCGAGCGCTCGGCCTGCTGCCGATGGCCACCGACAAGCGCCATGCCGGCTTGGTGGACGTGCCGGTACAGATTCAGGGCGTGTGGGTGCACCCGGGAGAATGGCTGGTGGCCGACGAAGACGGCATCGTCGTGATGGCCGCCGCGGCGCGTTGAAGCCGGCTCGCACGCGGGCCCCCGGTAGAATCGCGCCTGTTCGGGGTGTAGCGCAGCCTGGTAGCGCAACTGCTTTGGGAGCAGTGGGTCGAAGGTTCGAATCCTTTCACCCCGACCATCGTGCATGAAGCCGCGTGACCTCTTGCTGACGCGCCGGCACTGCGCTGGCCGTCACGCTGTCTTGGCGCACTGCGCGCGCTCAGGGGGTCTACCCGAGCCGGCCGGTCACGCTGATCGTGCCCTTTGCACCGGGCGGCATTGCGGACCTCACCGCTCGCGCGGTGGCCAAGGAAATGAGCCTCTCGCTGCGCCAGCCCATCGTGATCGACAACCGGCCCAGTGCCGGTGCCATCGTTGGTGCAACCGTGGTGGCGCACGCCGAGCCCGACGGACACACGGTGCTGCTGCTGAGCAATGCCAACGCGGTGAGTGCAGGGCTGTTTCGCAAGCTGCCGTTCGACGTGCAACGCGACTTTGCACCCGTCACGACGCTCGGCTTCTTCGACCTCGCTTTGTTCGTCGTGCACGATTCGCCGTGGCGTGGCGTCTCGGATGTCGATTGCGCAGGCGAAGGCGAAGCCCGGTCGCCTGACCTTCGGCACCATCACCAGCGGCAGCACGCAACATCTGGCGGCGGAGTTGTTCAAGTCGATGGCGCAAGTCGATGTGGTGGTGGTGCCCTACAAAGGCACGCCGGCCGTGGTTACCGCGCTGCGCACCGGCGAGATCGATCTGGCGTTCGAGATCCTGGGGCCGATGCTGCCGCAGATCCATGGTGGCGTACTGCGCGCGCTCGCCGTCGCGTCGGATCGCCGCTTTGCCGGCCTGCCCGACGTGCCGACGGTGCAGGAGTCCGGCTTGCCGGGCTACGTGGCCGTCTCCTGGAATGCACTGGCCGTGCCGGCACGCACGCCGCTGGCGGCGATCCAGAGGCTGCATGGCGCAGCCAACGACGCGCTGGCGTCGCCGTCGGTGCGCAGCCAGTTGCAGGCGCTGGGCGTGCGCGCACAAGGTGGCGCGCCCGATGAGCTGCGCCAGTTGTTGAGCAACGAGATCCGGCGCTGGTCGCAAGTGATCGAGTCGGCGCACATCGAGCGGCAGTAGGGTCGCGATCGCATGATCAACCTCAAGCACCTGCAGAGCTTCGTTCGCGTGGCTGAGCTGGGCAGTTTCAGCAAGGCGGCCCGCGTGCTCGACATCGCCCAGCCGGCGCTGAGCCGCCAGGTGCGCCAGCTCGAAACCGACCTGCGCGAGACGCTGCTGCTGCGCAATGGCCGTGGCGTCAGCCTCACCGACGCCGGGCGCCGCCTGTTCGACCACGGCGTGCAGATCCTGCAGCACGTGTCGCAGGCGCGCGCAGACCTCGGCGCCGAGCGCGGTGCCGCGGTGGGCCACGTGACCATCGGCTTGCCGCCCAGCATCGGCAGGCGTCTGACGCTGCCGTTGATCGAAGGCTTTCGCGAGCACCTGCCGCGAGCGCGGCTGACGATCGTCGATGGCCTGAGTGCCCACATCGCCGAGTGGATCATCAGTGGCCGCGCCGACCTCGGCCTGCTCTACAACCCCGATGCGGTGCCCGAGCTCGAGATCACGCCGCTGCTGCGTGAGCGGTTGTGCCTGGTCGAGCCTGCCGCCGCGCGCGCCAGGCGCGCAGAGCCCAAGCCGTTGCCGTTGCGCGAATTGGGTTCGTATCCGTTGATCTTGCCGGAGCGCCATCAATCGATTCGGCGCCTGCTGGAGACGCAGGCCACGTTGGCAGCGGTGAAACTCAACATCGCGTGGGAGGTGTCCAGCATCCCGGCGATCATCGACCTGGTGTGCGCGCGCGTCGGCTACGCAGTGCTCAACGCGAGCGCGGTGGCCGCCTCCGGGCGCGGTGCCGAGCTGGCGGTGCGTCCGATCGTCGAACCCGAGCTGGTGAGCGTGCTGTTCCTTGCGCAGTCGGCCACCAAGCCACCGACGCCGTTGCAACGCCGGGTGTCGCGACTGCTCACCGAGCTGGTCGACGCCCCGGCCGCAAAGAAGCAGCGTTGATCGCCCGCGTGTGCGGCGGACGAAGCCGCACGCAGCCCTCCATGCCGCAATCGAATAGCTGCTAGTGGGCCCTGGGGCTTGGGCCCTCGCGCAGCGCCGCGCACAATGGTCGCACCCCTGCAGTCGCCGTGTGCGGCGCATTGTCGGGCGGATCCCATGAACGAACGCATCACCGGCATCTCATCGATGGCCACCCGCGAGGTGTTGGCCGAGCTCGCGCGTGCGTTCGAGCAGCGCAGCGGTTGTGAGGTGGCCATCGAATCGGTCGGTGGCGTCGACGCGGCCAAGCGCGTGCAGGCCGGCGAGCCGTTCGATGTCGTCGATTCTGGCCAGCGATGCCATCGACCGCTTGATTGCCGCCGGCCACGTGGCGGGCGCGCGCGTGGATCTGGTGCGCTCTCCGGTGGCCATCGCGGTGCGTTCGGGTGCGCCGCGGCCCGACGTGTCGTCGGAGCAACGCCGTGCGCCGTGCGGTGCTGGCGGCGCGTCACATCAGCTATTCCACCGGACCCAGTGGCGTGCATCTGGCGCGACTCTTCGAGCGCTGGGGCATCGCGCAAGAGATCAAGCAGCGCATCGTGCAGGCGCCGCCAGGCGTGCCGGTGGGCTCGCTGGTGGCGCGCGGCGACGTCGAGCTGGGTTTCCAGCAACTCAGCGAACTGATGCACCTCGCCGGCATCGCCGTGCTCGGCACGCTGCCTGAGGAGATCCAGTACATCACCGTGTTCAGCGCCGGGGTCTGCGTCAGCTCGCGCCAGGCCGCTACCGTGCGTGCGATGCTCGAGTTCATGACCTCGCGCGAGGCCGACGAGGTCAAGCGGCGACACGGCATGGAGCCGGCCTTGAGCCGCGATCGTTGAGGAGGACACGTCTGAATGATCATCGACTGCCACGGTCACTACACCACGGCACCCAAGTCGCTGGAGAACTGGCGCAACGCGCAGATCGCCGGCATCGCCGATCCCGGCGGCGAAGCCCCGGGTCGAAAGTCTGGTGATCACCGACGACGAGTTGCGCGAGTCGATCGAGGCCAATCAGCTCAAGCTGATGAAGCAGCGCGGCTCCGATCTCACCCTCTTCAGCCCGCGCGCGAGCTTCATGGCGCATCACATCGGCGACTTCCGGGTGTCGAGCACCTGGGCCGCGATCTGCAACGAGCTGTGCTTTCGGGTGTCGCAGCTGTTCCCCGACCACTTCATCCGGTCGCGATGCTGCCGCAAAGCCCCGGCGTCGATCCCAAGACCTGCATCCCCGAGCTGGTGAAGTGCGTCGAGCAGTACGGCAACGTCGGCATCAACCTGAACCCCGATCCGTCGGGCGGCCACTGGACGTCGCCGCCGCTGACCGACAAGCACTGGTACCCGATCTACGAGAAGATGGTCGAGTACGGCATCCCGGCGATGATCCATGTCAGCACCAGCTGCAACGCGTGCTTCCACACCACCGGCGCGCACTACATCAACGCCGACACCACCGCGGTGATGCAGCTGATCCAGGGTGACCTGTTCAAGGACTTCCCGACGCTCAAGTTCATCATCCCGCACGGCGGCGGCGCCGCGCCCTACCACTGGGGCCGCTACCGCGGGCTGGCGCAGGAGCTGAAGAAGCCGTTGTTGAGCCAGCACCTGCTGAACAACATCTTACTTCGACACCTGCGTGTACCACCAACCCGGCATCGACCTGCTGACCCAGGTGATCCCGGTGGACAACGTGCTGTTCGCCAGCGAGATGATCGGCGCGGTGCGCGGCATCGACCCCGAGACCGGCCACTACTACGACGACACCAAGCGCTACGTCGAGGCCGCGAAGCTGACGGCCGAGCAGCGGCACCAGATCTACGAAGGCAATGCGCGCCGCGTGTTCCCGCGCCTGGATGCCGCGCTGAAGCAAGAAGGGGAAGTGACATGTACGAACTCGGCATCGTCAAACGCAGCATCACGCGCGCCGATCGCGCGGCGGTCGAGCGGCTGGCGGCGTTCGGGCGTGGCCACCGTGCACGAGGCGATGGGTCGCGTCGGGCTGATGAAGCCCTACATGCGGCCGATCTATCCTGGCGCACAAATCTCCGGCACCGCCGTCACCGTGCTGCTGCAGCCGGGCGACAACTGGATGCTGCACGTCGCTGCCGAGCAGATCCGCGACGGCGACATCGTGGTCGCCGCCTGCACCGCCGACAACGACGACGGCTTCTTCGGCGACCTGCTGGCCACCAGTTTTCGCGCGCGTGGCGCGCGCGGCCTGGTGATCGAGGCCGGCGTGCGCGACGTCAAGGTGCTCACCGAAATGGGCTTTCCGGTGTGGAGCAAGGCGGTCAGTGCCAAGGGCACCGTGAAGTCCACGCTCGGTTCGGTGAACATCGCACTGGTGTGTGCGGGTGCGCTGGTGCAGCCGGGGGATGCCATCGTTGCCGACGACGACGGCGTGGTGGTCGTGCCGGCCGCCATGGTGGCCAAGACGGCCGATGCGGCCGCCTCGCGCGAAGCCAACGAGGGCGACAAGCGCGCCAAGCTGGCCGCCGGTGTGCTCGGCCTGGACATGTACAAGATGCGCGAGCCGCTCGAGAAGGCCGGGCTCAAGTACATCGATTGAGCGCTCAAGCGATGCAAGTGGCGTTGATCGGCTACGGCGAGGTTGGCCGCATCCTGGCGGAAGACCTACGGGCGCGCGGCACCGCGGTGGCGGCGTTCGACATCGAGCTCGCCGCCGGCTCGCCCGCTTCGCAAGCGATGCGCCGGCACGCGCTCCAATACAACGTGACGTTTGCCGCCTCGAGCGCGGACGCCGTTCGCGGCGCGAGCCTCGTCGTCTCGGCGGTCACTGCGAATCAGGCGCTGGTGGTGGCGCAAGCCTGCGCGCCGGGCCTGGCGCGTGGCACGTTTTTTCTCGATTTCAATTCGGCTTCGCCAGGCGCCAAGATCCGTGCCGCCGACAGCGTCAACGCCGCGGGCGGGCGCTATGTCGAGGGTGCCGTGATGACTGCGCTGCCTCCGCATCGAATCAAGGTGCCGCTGCTGCTGGGCGGCCCTGACGCCGCCGCATTGCTGCCGCTGCTCAACGACCTTGGGTTCGCAGCGAAGGTGTCGAGCCAGCGGTTGGGCGTGGCATCGGCCACCAAGATGTGCCGCAGCGTGATGATCAAGGGCCTCGAAGCGATGGTGATCGAGGCGTTCACCACCGCACGCCATTACGGCGTGGAAGATGCCGTGATCGCTTCGCTGAACGAAACCTATCCTGGCATCGACTGGGACAAGCAGGGCGCATATCTGTTCCAGCGCGTGATCGAACACGGCCGCAGGCGCAGCGAAGAAGTGCGTGAGGTCGCGGTCACCGTGCGCGAAGCAGGCCTCGAGCCCTGGAGTGCAGCCGGCACCGCCGAGCGCCAAGCGTGGATCGCCGACCTCGCCGACGCAGGGCTCTTCGGGCCTGAGGGTGGGCCAGATTTCGCGCGCAGTGCTGACTGGCGCATCGAGGCCGATCGCATCCTGGCGCAATTGAAGAAAAAGGAATCCTGAATTGGCCTTTGCAAAGACTCCCGGCTGGCTCGACTGGTATGCAGATCCCAGCAAGCCGCGTTTTCAATTGCCGCCCGGCAGCGTGGACGCGCACTGCCACGTGTTCGGTCCGGGCGAGCAGTTTCCTTTCGCGCCCGAGCGCAAGTACACGCCATGCGACGCCAGCAAGCAGCAGCTGTTCGCGCTGCGCGATCACCTCGGCTTCGCGCGCAACGTGATCGTGCAGGCCACCTGCCACGGCGCCGACAACCGGGCGATGGCCGACGCCTGCCGAGCCTCCAACGGCAGGGCGCGCGGCGTGGCCACCGTGCGTCGCAGCGTCAGCGACCGCGAGCTGCAAGACCTGCATGCGTCGGGTGTGCGAGGTGTGCGCTTCAACTTCGTCAAGCGATTGGTCGACTTCACGCCCAAAGACGAGTTGCTGGAGATCGCCGGTCGCATCAAGGCGCTGGGTTGGCACGTGGTCATCTATTTCGAGGCGCAAGACCTGCCCGAGTTGTGGGATTTCTTCACCGCGTTGCCGACCACCGTGGTGGTCGACCACATGGGGAGGCCCGATGTCGCCAAGCCGCTCGATGGCCCCGAGTTCTCGCTGTTCCTGCAGTTCATGCGCGAGCACCCCAACGTGTGGAGTAAGGTGAGCTGTCCCGAGCGGCTGTCGGTCAGTGGCCCCAAGGCGTTGAACGGCGAGCGAGCGGCCTACCGCGACGTTGTGCCATTCGCGCGCCGCGTGGTTGAGTCGTTTCCCGATCGCGTGCTGTGGGGCACCGACTGGCCGCATCCGAATCTGAAAGACCACATGCCCGACGACGGCCTGCTGGTCGATTTCATCCCGCACATCGCCACCACCACCGAGCTGCAGCGCAAGCTGCTGGTGGACAACCCGATGCGGCTGTATTGGCACGAAGAGGGCATGCAGTAGCGCCCCAGAAGAACGAACCACCACGAGACAAACATGCGAACCCTTGTGTTGCCTGTGCTGATCGGTGCGCTGAGTCTGAGCGCCTGCTCCAACCCTGGCGCGCTGCGCGCCGGTGACGCTGCAGCGGGCTGCGCGACGCTAGCTGCGGCGATCGACGCCTCGAAGATCGGGGTGCCCAGCGCCGGCGCCACCATCGATTCGGCCACGCTGATGGCACCCAGTGCGCTCTCGGTGGCAGAGCGTGGCCCGACGCCCGCGGCCACGATCACGCCGGCGGCGCCGCAGTATTGCAAGGTGTTGGGTCGCATCGCGCCGGTGGATCCCAAGGCGCCGCCGATCCAATTTGAGGTCAACCTGCCGACGCAGTGGAACGGCCGCTCGGTGCAGTACGGGGGTGGTGGTTTCAATGGCGTGCTGATCAGCGGGCTCGGCTTGTTGCCGGCGGCGCCGTACGGGCAACCGTCGCCGCTGGCTCAGGGCTTCGCGACCGTTGGCACCGACTCGGGCCATCAGAACCAGCCCAACCAGCCGCCGCAGGTGTTTGCGCTCAACGACGAGGCGCTGCTGAACTTCGCCCATGCGTCGTACAAGAAGGTGCGCGACGTGTCGGTGGAATTGATGAAGCGAGCCTATGGCCGCGCACCGGACAAACTGTACTTCGTCGGCAGCAGCGAGGGCGGGCGCGAAGGGCTGACGATGGCGCAGCGGTATCCCAACGATTTCGACGGCATCTTCAGCCGCGTGCCGGTGATCCACTGGACCGGCCTGCAGCACGCCGGCCTGCGCGATGGTTTCGCGACGATGGGCGATGCCTGGATCCGGCCGCCGCAGGTGAAGCTGGTGCACGACGCAGTGCTCGCCGCCTGCGACGCCGCCGATGGCGTGGCCGACGGCATCGTGTCCGACCCGCGGGATGCCGGCGTCTTTTCGACGTCACCCGGTTGCGCTGCAGCGGGGCGGCGAGTGACCAGTGCCTCAGCGATTCGCAGGTGAGCGCCGTGCAGACGCTGAACTCGCCGCTGCGGCTCGAGGTCGAGCTTGCCAACGGGCTGCGCGAATACCCGGGCCGCGGCCCGAGCGGCGAGAACCTCGCGTCGTTTGGTCCTACCGGGGGCTGGACCGCATGGTGGCTCGGCGCCGCCGCGCCCGCGTTGCCGCCACAGCCCAACAACAGCATCGCCTGGTTCTACGGCGGCGGCGCGATCCAGTACTTCTATGCGCGCGATCCGGCGGTGGACCTGCGCAAATACAGAATCAGCGATCACGCGGCACGCGTGCGCGAAGTGTCGGCGCTGATGGACTCAACCAATCCAGATCTCTCGGTGTTCGCCGCGCGTGGCGGCAAGCTGGTGATGATGGAGAACATGGCCGACTACGCGCAGAGCCCGTATGCCGGCATCGGCTATTACCAGTCGGTGGTCGGCAAGCTGGGCCTCGCGTCGGTCGACGGCTTCATGCGCCTGTACACCGTGCCGGGTGTCGACCACGTGGGCACCGGAGCGCCGGCCAACGTGGACATGTTGTCGGCATTGGTCGATTGGGTCGAGCGCGGCAAGGCACCCGAGGGGCTGACGCTGGTCGAGCAAAGCGCCAAGGCGCCGTTTGCGGTGTCGCGTGCGCGGCCGCTGTGCCGGTGGCCGCTGGTGCCGCGCTACAAGGGCGGCGACGCCGCCAGTGCGGCCAGCTTCGCGTGCGAACCCTGAACCGACGAGGACTGCGATGGCGCTTGCACAAACCCTATCAGGACGTGCCCGGCACGACGATCTTCGACGCCGAGCAGTCGCGCAAGGGCTATTGGCTCAACCAGTTCTGCATGTCGCTGATGAAGGCCGACAACCGCACGCGATTCAAGGCCGACGAGCGCGCCTACCTCGACGAGTGGCCGATGAGCGAAGAGCAAAAGCTTGCCGTGCTGGCGCGCGACCTCAACCGTTGCATCGCGGCCGGCGGCAACATCTATTTCCTGGCCAAGATCGGCGCGACCCACGGCAAGAGCTTCCAGCAGATGGCCGGCAGCATGACCGGCATGACCGAAGAGGAGTACCGCGACATGATGGTCCGCGGTGGCCGCTCGGTGCAGGGCAATCGGGTCATCGGCGAGGACGGCGATGCGCAGGCGCATCACCAGCCCCAGGGCCACGGCAAAGGAACCCTCTGATGGCCCGCATCACGGCCTCGGTCTACACCAGCCATGTGCCGGCCATCGGCGCAGCGTTGGATCTCGGCAAGGCGCAGGAGCCCTACTGGGC
>CAVZEK010000023.1:0-100466 GCA_963774185.1 uncultured beta proteobacterium | reverse complement strand
CACAGGCTCCTCGGGCCCCAGTGGCGGCTGCGCGCTCATAGCCAGTACGCCCAGGCGCGCGCGAACGTCTCTTTGAAGCGAGAACGAGCGGGCGACGCTGCCACTGCGCCAGCTCGATCGCCTCCGAGGCGGCGAGGTCGCTGCGCGAACATGGCCTGCATCTGTCCGCCGAATTCGCGCCCGATGATCACCGCGTTGATCTCGTCGTTGTCGAGGAAGCTGCGCCAGTCGAGGTTGGTCGAGCCCACGGTGGACCAGACGCCGTCGATGACCGCGGTCTTGGAATGCAGCAGCGCGCCGGCCCGCTCGTAGATCTTGACGCCGCCTTCGCAGCAGCGCGGAATAGTGCGAGCGCCCGGCGTGGAACACGACTTCGGAGTCGGAATGGCTCGGCAGTATCAGCCTCACATCGACCCCGCGCGCCGGCCGCGTCGATCAGCGCCTTCAGCAGCTGCGGGTCGGGAACGAAGTACGCGTTGGTCAGGTACACCTGCTTTTCCGCATTGCCGATCGCCGATATCAGCGTCAGGTAGATCAGGCTGTACGGATCGTCGGGCGTGCTGCCGATGGCGCGCACGATTCGTTGCCCTGGGCTTTCAGCGCGGGAAAATAGTTCTTCGCGGCGAGCGGCTTGCCGTGCTGCTTTTCCCAGGTCTGCATGAACAGCTTCTGCAATTCGCCGACCACCGGGCCTTCGAGTCTGAAGATCGGTATCGCGCCATGCGACGTGTCGTGCGGCCGCATTTCCGCTGCGCCTGGCGGCCGATCCGGACGAATAGACGCTGCTGATATTGATGCCGCCGATGAATGCGGTGCGCCGTCGACGACCAGCAGTTTGCGGTGATCGCGGTTGTTGATCAGCCATGGCGCTTGCGCGCCGCCAGCGGGTTGATCGGATTGAATTCGAGCACCGCGATGCCGCCTTGCGCTCAGGCGCTCGAAGAAGGCCTTCGGCGTGCCGATGGTGCCCGCGCTGTCGTGGATCAGGTTGACCTGCACGCCCCGGCGCCTGCTGCTCCAGCAGCGCTTCCGCGAACTGCTGCCCTATCTCGTCGTCTTCGATGATGTAGGTCTCCAGGTTGATATGGTCGCGCGCTGCGGCGATGGCGGCGAACATCGCCGGTAGGTGGCCGGCGCCGTCCTGCAGCAGCGTCGACCTGGTTTCCCGTGGTCAGCGGGCTGCCGACGATCGCCTGTTCCAGCGCCAGGTGGCGATCGAAGATGCTGGTCGGTTGGCCCGAGGCGCCCAGGCGATCGAGAACGGCCTTGCTTTGCGCGGCCGACAACGGGCCACGCGAGCCCTCCAGTTGCACCGCCGGGCCGGCGGGTCGGGCCAGGTCGGGCACGATGATCGGCAAGCTGCTGCAGCCGGCGATGCCGAGCCACAGCAGCAGCAGCGCATGCCGAAGCCAGAATAACCGGTGGGTCGGTGGCATGACGATCGCTGCCCGGCTCAAGGCCTTGCGCTCACGCGCCAGACGATATTGCCCACGTCATCGGCCACGCGCAACGCGCCGCGCTGGTCGATCGCCGTCCGCAGCGAATCGGTCACAACCGTCCGGTGGCCAGCAGCACGAGGACCACCAGCAAAACCAAGCCCAATCCGCCGCTGGGCGCGTAGCCCCAACCGCGGCTGTGGGCCCAGGTCGGCATGGCGCCGACCAGCATCAGGATCAAAACGATCAGCAGAATGGTTCCCAAGCTCATGGAGGTCTCCTTCGGGCAAATAGATAGATTCGGTTTTGTGGTCCCGGCCAGGCTCGTCGGCTCGGTGGCTTGATCCGTTGTTCCTGGTCCGATTGGTTTCATTGCCCGCGGTCGGTCGCCGCCGCCAGCGAACCTCGAGTGGGCATTCGAGTAGCCTAGGCGCTGGCCAGACAGAGTTCGGTGCGGTGGCAGACATACAGGCCCACATTCATGGCACCGCCATGACATGATCCGGGCAGTGATCGGCGACCGTTGACGGGCCACAATCAAACCTCGCAGGCCCGCGCCGACAGGTGCGCGCAGTGCCGCCGAGGACATTCATGGAGTTCAAGGACTACTACAAGGTGCTGGGCGTCGAGCGCACGGCGAGCGACGACGACATCAAGAAGGCCTTTCGCGCCTGGCGCGCAAGCACCACCCCGACGTCAGCAAGGCGCCCGATGCCGCGGCCCGCATGCAGGAGCTGAACGAGGCCCATGAAGTGCTGCGCGACAAGGAGAAGCGCGCCGCGTACGACCGCGTCGGCCAGGGCGCTCAAGCCGGCCAGGCGTTCACCCGCCGCCGGGCTGGGACAGCGGCTTCGAGTTCAGCGGCGGCCTCCCGATTTCGGCGACGGCGCCGACCACAGCGACTTCTTCGAGGCCCTGTTCGGCGCCGCCGGCGCGCCGGCGCGCGCGGCCGCCCGTCGGGGTTCGACGAGCGCGCGGCGCGTCGCGGGCAGGACCACCACGCCAAGATCGTGGTGCCGCTTGGAAGACGCCTTCCACGGCGCGACGCGCGAGCTCTCGCTGCACGTCCCGAGGTGGAACGCGCGGGCCACGTGGCGCTGCACGAACGCACGCTGCAGGTGGCCATTCCCAAGGGCATCCGAGCCGGACAGCACCTTCGGCTCGCCGGCCAGGGTTGGCCGGGCCTGGCGACGGCACTCCCGGCGACCTGTACCTCGAAATCGAGTTCGCCCGCACCCACCGTGGCGGGTCGACGGCCGCGACGTCTATGTCGACCTGCCCGTGGCGCCATGGGAGGCCGCCCTCGGCGCCGACGTCCTGCTGCCGACACCCGGTGGCCAGAAGATCCAGATCACGGTGCCACCGGGGTCGCCGGCCGGCCGCAAGCTGCGCCTGAAGGGCCAGGGTCTGCCCAGCACTCCCGCCGGCGATCTGTATGCGGTGCTGTCGATCGTGCAGCCGCCGGCCGACACGGCGGCCGCCCAGGCGGCGTACCGGGCCCTGGCACAGACCTTCGGCGACTTCGATCCGCGCCGCAGCTCGCAAGGATGAAACGATGAGTCAAACGAATCCTGCCGCTGCCCGTGCGGTGCTCGTCGAAGACGATGTCGAGTTCACCCTCGACGAGCTGTGCCGCACCTGCCGCGCCGATGAAGCGCAGTTGCGTGCGCTGATCCACGAAGGTGTGCTGACGCCGAGCGGCGACGATCCGCAGCAATGGCGCTTTGCAGGCACCGTGTTGCGGCGCACGAGGGTGGCACTGCGCCTGACCCGCGATCTGCAGCTGAGCGCCGACGCGGCGGCGCTCGTGCTCGACCTGCTCGATGAAATCGAGGTGCTCAAATCGCGACTTCGCCGCGCCGCAGATCACTGAACGACCAGCGCGCCCTCGCGGTTGAGCCGTTCGAATGCCGCGATCGTCAACGCGTTCTGGGCGCGCAGCGCCGCGGCATCGGGCGATGATGCGTTCAACTTTTTCAGGCAGCTGTCGCGCACGACGCGACTGCGCAACTCGTTGCACCGCAATGCTGCGGCACTGTGCAAGGCCGTGATCTCGCGGCGCAGTTCGCCCTGCCGCACGGCGCTGCGCACGACCTGGTGAAAAGCCAGCAGCAGCCCCAGGAGGATCAAAGCGGCCAAGGCTCCTCGCCAGCCGTGTACGCGCTCCTCGACGGGCCAACGATTCATGCTGACATGGTGCGATCAGATTCCGAATCAATCTGTTCCCTGCCGCACAGACGATGTCGCTGCGCTGCTCAAAAGTGATGTCCAGCTTCGCCGAGACAACCATGGACCGCCAACCCACTGACGCACAAGTGCAGCTGGACGTACGCGCGCAACTCGATTGGGAGCTTGCGCTCGACGCGACGCATGTCGACGTGCAGGTCCACGACGGCATCGTGGCCTTGAACGGCCGGGTGAGCAGTTGCCCGCAACGATGGGCCGCTGAACATGCGGCGCAGCGTGTGTCGGGCGTGCGTCAGCGTGACCAGCGAGATCGGCGTCGCGCTGCCCGGGCCGAGCCGGCCGAGCGATGCCGACATCACCCGATCGGCGCAGAACATGCTGCAGTGGATCACGCTGTTGCCGACCGGCTGCATCGAAGCCACCGTCGTCGACGGTTGGATCACGCTGTCCGGCTGCGTGCGTTGGGACTATCAGAAGGAGGCGGCCGCAGCAGCGGTTCGTTATGTCGTCGGCGCCACCGGCGTCACCGACCTCATCATCGTCGGCGCCGCCGGGCGGTCGCACGCGAACCGGTCGGAGATGGACCTGGCCTTGAACTGACGCGCAGTGCGGCGCGGGAGCCAATTCCGCGCGGTCGTTTGATCCACGACAAACGCGAGCAATCGGTGTGTTCGCCACCGCACAGAGTGCGGGGCGTGAATCACCTAATTTGCATTCGGTGTTTGACGCGCGATCGAGTTGCGCAGTCGTTTTTCACGAACCTCGCACCACGATTCAACGGAGATCCACGAATGAACATTCGCAACGTCCTAATGGCCAAGAACACCACTGAAAAAGACACCGCCGAGGCCATCACGCGTCAGGTCAAGGGCGTGAAGGCGGTCAAGAACCAGATCGACGTTCGCCCCTGGGGCCCACAGGCGTGCGCGCGTTGCCAATAGCCTCGATCCAGCAAGCCAGGAGAATGTTATGAACAGCATCAGGATTGCCGCCATCGCGCTGATCGTCGCCGGCGTGCTCGGCTTGGTCTACGGCGGCTTCAGCTACACGAAAGAGACCCACGGCACCAAGATCGGTCCTATCGAGTTGTCGGTCACCGAGAAGCAGCGGATCAACGTCCCGGTGTGGGCCGGCGTGACCGGGATCGTGATCGGCGGTGCACTGCTGCTGTTCGGCGGCAAGAAGAGCTAGCTAGTCAGCAGGCAACTCTCCGCTCGGGCTACTCGTGGCGCAGCGCCTCGATCGGATCCATCTGCGCTGCGCGG
This sequence comes from uncultured beta proteobacterium, assembly GCA_963774185.1. Classification (GTDB taxonomy): domain Bacteria; phylum Pseudomonadota; class Gammaproteobacteria; order Burkholderiales; family Burkholderiaceae_C; genus JAEUPI01. Next base: position 95,578 of record CAVZEK010000023.1, on the reverse strand, counting down.
CGCGCCGGGAAGTAGCCAAACAACACCCCGATCGCCGCCGAGAACGCGAATGACAGCAGGTTGATCGTCGGGTCGAATACGAACGGCACGCCCATCACCGCGGCCAGCACGATCGATGCGCCGGTGGCCACCACGATGCCGATTAGGCCCCCCAGAGCCGCGAGCGTCACCGCCTCGATCAGGAACTGCAGCAGGACCTCGCGTTCGAGCGCGCCGATGGCCAGGCGCAGGCCGATCTCGTGCGTGCGCTCGGTCACGCTGACCAGCATGATGTTCATGATCCCGATGCCGCCCACCAGCAGGCTTACCGCGGCAACTGCGCCGAGCAACGTGGTCATCACCTGCGTCGTTCCCGACAGCGTGTCGGCCAGCTGTTGTGTGTCGAGCACGTTGAAGTTGTCATCGTCGCCTTCGGCGAGCTTGCGGCGCTCGCGCAGCAATTCCCGCAGGCTGGCCTTCAGCCGCGTGCTGTCGCTGCCATCCTGCATCGACACCAGCAGCGTGTTGACCCTTTGGTTGCCGGTGACCCGGCGCTGCAGCGTGTGCAGCGGCACCAGCACCGTGTCGTCCTGATCGTTGCCCATCGCACCCTGGCCTTTGGACGCGAGCACGCCGATCACCTCGCACGAGAACTGCTTGATGCGCAGCTGCTCGCCCAAGCCGCGCGTGCCGCCATAAATCTCGCGCCGCACGGTCTCGCCGACGATGCAGACGGCGGCGCCCGCCGTCTGCTCGTCATCCTGGAACATGCGTCCGGAGGCGAGTTTCCAGTTGCCTGTGACGAACCAGGTATTGCTGCTGCCCGTCACGCTGGTGGCCCAGTTGCGGCCGTTGCCGATCACAGTGACCCCGGCGCGGCCTTCAGGCGCCACTGCGGCGACGCCGCCGATCTGCGCCAGGATCGCATCGGCATCGGCTTCGTTGAACGATGGCGCGCCGCCCGCGCCGCCGGGGCCGCCAGGCCCCTGGCGCTGGCCGGGGCGCACCATCAGCAGGTTGGTGCCGAGGCTGGAGATCTGCATCTGCACTGCCTGCGTGGCGCCGTGGCCGAGCGTCACCATCGTGATCACCGCGCTGACGCCGATCACGATGCCCAGGATGGTCAGGAACGAGCGCAACAGGTTGCGCCGTATCGAACGCAGGGCAAGGAATAGCGCGTTGAGCAGCATCAGGGTTACCCTGCCGGCGCGGCCGGATGGTCCGAAGACACGGGGTGCTGGTTGGGCGTATCGCTCTCGATACGGCCGTCGACGAAGCGCACCAGGCGCCGTGCATAGGCCGCCATGTCGGCCTCATGCGTCACCATCAGCACCGTGATGCCGTGATCCACGTTCAGGGCGCGCAGCAGATCCATGATCTCCCTGCTGCGCTGGGTGTCGAGGTTGCCGGTGGGCTCGTCGGCCAGCACGACGGCCGGTTCGGTGACGATGGCCCTGGCGATGGCCACCCGCTGCTGCTGCCCGCCGGACAACTCGGCCGGCGTGTGGTGTTCCCAGCCGCCCAGCCCCACCGACTGCAGCGCCTTGGCTGCGGACGCGCGCCGCACCGCCGCGCTCTCACCGCGATACAGCAGCGGCAATTCGACATTCTCCTGCGCCGAGGTGCGCGCCAGCAGATTGAAGCCCTGAAACACGAAACCCAGGTAGCGGCGGCGCAGCCGCGCGCGCTGGTCGTGCGACAGCGCTTCGACATGCGTGCCATGAAACAGGTACTGCCCGGCACTGGGCGTGTCCAGGCAGCCCAGAATGTTCATCGCGGTCGACTTGCCCGACCCGCTGGGCCCCATGATCGCGATGAACTCGCCCGCGCTGATGTCGAGGTCGATGCCCTTCAGGGCCGCAAGGGCCACCGCGCCGCTGCCATAGACCTTGGTCACGCCGCGCAGGCGAATGATCGGCGCCGGCGGAGCAGCGGGCACAACATCCCCATCGGGCGAACTGCGATGCGGTTGTGCGTCCGAGGATGCCTGCGCTGGCGTTGGGCGCACCACGACGAGGGGCAGCACCACGCTCATTTCGTGGCGGCCAGCTTCTGGTCGGTGATCACCGCCATGCCGGCTTGCAGTTCGCCGCCGGTGACCTCGGTCATGCGGCCGTCGCTGATGCCTGGCGTCACCGCGATCCGCACCGCGACACCGTCGCGCAACACCCAAACCTGGCGCGCCGCCGCCGTGCTGGCGCCGGCCGCCGCAGGAGTACGTGTCCCACGGCTGGGCATGCGCGGCGTCAGGCTGGCGACGATGCCACCCTTCGCCGCGGGCGCTGCGGCGCCCGTGGCCGTCGGCTCGAATCGCAACGCGCTGTTGGGCACCAGCAGCGCGTCGGTGCGCTGCGTCGCCGTGATCGTCGCGGTGGCCGTCATCCCGGGGCGCAGGCTCAGGTCGCTGTTGTCCACGTCCAGGTAGGTCAGGTAGGTGACGACGTTCTCGGTGATGGTCGACCCGAAGCCGACGCGGGTGACGCGCGCCGGAAAATTGCGGCTGGGGTAGGCGCTGACGGTGAAGGTGGCGTCCTGGCCCGCCGCCACCGAGCCCACGTCGGCCTCGTCGACATAGACCCACAGGCGCAGTTTCTTCAGGTCTTCGGCCACGGTGAACAGCGTCACCGCCTGCAGCGATGCGGCCACCGCGTTGCCGGGGTCCACGTTGCGCGTGAGCACCACACCGTCGGCGGGTGCGCTGATCGACGCCTTGCTGAGGTTGATCTCGTCGGTGGACAGCGCCGCCTGCGCGTCGGCAACGTTGGCGCGTGCGCTGGCTTCGTCGGCGACAGCTCGTTCGAGCGTGGCACCCGCGCTGTCCAACTCGGTCTTGGACGGCACCTTGCCACCGGACAGGCGCGCCACTTCCTCGAAGCGCGACAAGCTGGCGCGTGCCTCTTTGACCGTAGCGACGGTTTGCGCCACCTTGGCGTTGGCCGCTGCCAGCACCGCGCGCGAGCGCAAGATCTGGTCGCGCAGCTTGGCCGTGTCGAGCTCGACCAGCACCTGGCCCTTCTTGATGCGATCGTTGACATCGACGTTGACCTTGAGCACGGTGCCCGACAACTCGCTGCCGATGTTGATCGCGCGCGTCGGTTGCAAGGTGCCGTTGGCAGTGACGTAGAGCGTGAGGTTGCCGCGCGCCACCACCTGCGTGGTGTAGCTCGGTGCGGCGGCAGCGCTCAGGCGCGAACGCCACACCCAGACACCGGCCGCCAGCAGCGCCATCAACACGATGCCACCCCGCCACATAGGGCGGCGATACCAGGCCCGCGAGGCTGGCTCGGCGAGCAGGTCCTTGAGATCGGGGCCGGCACCGGCCTTCGGGATCGTGGCGGCGGCGATTGCTTCGTTGGGTACGCTCATCGACGTGAGGTCCGCAAGTCGTCGTCGCTGGAGGGGGCCACCGCGTCGGTCGCGCCGGGTCGCCAGCCGCCACCCAGTGCCTTGAACAAGCGCACTGAGTCGGCGCCCAGGTCGCCACTGGCGCTGGCGACGCCGTCTTGCGTGTTGAGTTGGACGCGTTGGGTATCGAGCACGACCTGAAAGTCCACCAGCCCGCTGCGGTAGCGCTGGCTCGCCAACAGGGCGGCATTGGTGGCCGCCTCGGCAGCCAGGCGCAGGTGCTCCAGGCGTTCGCGGTCGCCGCGCAGGGCCACGAGCGCGTTCTCCACGTCTTTCAGCGCCGTCAGCACGACGGTCTGGTAGGCCACCGTCGCCTGCTCCAGCGCAGCCTGCTGCGCACGCACTTGCGCGCGTGCAGCGCCGCCGTCGAACACCGGCCACGACACGCTGGCCAGCAGCGCGCTGACGACCGCCGAGCCGCTGCCCAGTGCACCCAGCGTGAGCGCGCTCAGTCCGAGCGAGCCGCCGAGCCTGAAGCTCGGCGCAAGCGCCGCATCGGCCTGGGCCACTCGGGCGAGTGCGGCGCTCATCTGGTATTCAGCGGCGCGCACGTCGGGCCGCTGGCGCAGCGTGTCGGCAGGAATGCTCAGGGCCAACTCGTCAGCCGCTTGCGGCACCGAGCCACCCGCGGCCAGCTGCACCGACAGGGCCGCCGGTGGTTGGCCCGTCAACACTGCCAACGCATGACGGCTCTGTTCAATGCTGGTCTGCAATGCCGGCAGTTGCGCACGGGTTTGCTCGACGCCGGCTCGCCCCTGCTCGGAATCGAGGGAAGTGGCCAGACCGGCCTGCACACGCCACAAGGTGATCTGCAGGATCTCTTGCTGGCCGCTCAGGTTGTCTTCGGCAATGGCCAGCCGCACCTGCGCAGCGCGCAGCGCGATGTACTCGAGTGCGACTTCGGCGGCGATCGACACCTGCACGTCGCCGAGACTGGCGGCGCTGGCCAGCGCCGTGGCGTCGCTGGCGTCGAGCGCGCTTTGATTGGCGCCGAAGACATCAAGCTCCCAACTTGCGTCCAGACCGACACGAAAGATGCTGCCGGTACTGTGACCGCCGACCGTTGCGCTCTGAGCTGACGCCGAACTGTCGAGGGCCGGCATCAACCCTGCCGCCACGACATCACGCAGCGCTCTGGCTTGCGCGAGCGCCGCCTGCGCGCTCCTGATGCTCGTGTTGGCCTGCAACGCCTGGGCCACCAACGCGCCGAGCAACGGATCGTCGAAGCGCAACCACCAGCGCCCCAGCGACGCGGCGCCAGCGGTCGTGGTTTCGACAGACCATGCGGACGGTACATCGACCGTCAGGGATTCGGCGTGCTGCGGAGCAACCGAGGCGCAACCTGCCCCGAGCGCCACCCCGGCACTCGCGATTGCGATGCGAAATGTGCGCCCGACCGGTTTGCGCTGGATGGAAACGGTGGACATGGTTGTCGCAGGCTCTTGCGCCCGTGCTGGGTCTGCATCGGCAGGGCGTGGGGATGGCCGGCGCCCCATGGCGACTGGTCGCAACCGCCAGAAGGAGTCTGCGTGAGCCAGCGGCAACGGACTGTCTTGTAGCGAACATAGAGCAAGGAGAACGTGATGGCCTTGATCCATGTCGTGTTCATCGTCGTCACCGCCATCGCAGCGGACGTGCCGGCGGGCATCCACTCACTCGCCGAGCAGTTCACCGACGGCCTTGAGGTCGTCGACCCGGTCGCACACCGTCTTGATCGCCATGATGATCGGCACGCCCAGGAACAATCCCCACAGGCCCCAGATCCAGCCCCAGGTGAGAACGCCGGCGAACACCACCACCGGGTTCATGCGGCCTGCACGGCTGGTCAGCCACGGCGTGAGGAGGCCGCCTTCGATGCCGTTGATGATCAGCACCACCCCACCGATCAGCAGCGCCATCTCGAACGAGCCGAACTGAACGAAACCCATTACTGCCGACCCGCCGATGGCGACAGCGGCGCCCAGATAGGGGATGAAGCTGAGCACGAAAGCCAAGACGCCCCACACCGCCGCATGGTCGACGCCGATCCACACGAAAGCGAGGCCGGTGGCAGCGCCGACCACTGCGCTGGTGAACACCTGCACCAGCAGGTAGCGCTGGATCTGCAGGTCGATCTCGTCGAGCGCTTGCAGCGTGAGCTTCTTCTGGTGGAACGTCGGGCCGGCGATCTTCACCATCTTGCGTCGGAAGTTGTCGCCCGACAGCAGCAGGAAGAAGGTGACAAAGACGACGACGGTGGCCTGGCCCGCGGCCTCCACCAAGCCGAGCGCGCCAGGCCAGAGGTAGTCGTTCACATTGAAGCGCGGCCGCTCGATCTGCACCTTGGTCACGCTGCGGCCCGGTGCCGGACTGCTGCTGGCGCCAGCATCGGCAGCGCGTTCGATTTCGGCGGCGGCCTTCTGTACCCGGTCGATTGCGCCGGCCGGCCCCTGGCCGCGGCGGGCTTCGATGCTGCGGCGCAGTTTCTGCGCCACCTCGGGCAGGGTCTCGATCATCGCTGCCGCGTCGGCACTGAGCGAATAGGCGATCGAGCCGATGCCCCGCACGATGCCGATCAGCAACACCGCCGCTGCCAGCGCACGCGGCACGTGAAGGCGAACCATGCGGTCGACCAGCGGGGTCAACGCGTAACTGGACATCAGCCCCAGCACCAGGGGCACGAACACCGCGCTTGCCCAATGCAGCACCACCAGGCAGGCCAGCGTGGCGATTACCACCAGCGAGGCACTGCGCAAGTTGACCGGTGCATCCAAAACAACTGCCGGCTCGTCATGTGCCGGCGCGTGCGAGGGAGCGCTGGTTTCGTCGACTGACCCGGGAGACAGCGCTGGTCATGCCGTCGGAGTCCGCGGATGTCAGCCGCGAGGTCATGCGCTGCCTTCAGCGCGTTGACATCAACGCAACGACAGCCAGATTTCGTTGCGCCGCAGGAACCATGGCGTCCACGGCGCGTTGTAGCGCGAGAACGCCGGCTCTCCGGACCAGCGCAGCGCCACAGCCTTCAGCGCGGCCGTCAGCGTGGCGAGGTGCTCGGCGTAGTTCGACGCCGACCAGAACCCCGAGTACCGGATCGCCGCGATCGTGCGCGCCGGCAGCTCGCGCAACTGCACGCGTGGGTCGCTCGGTTCTGGCGCCGACTCGAGCGTCACGCCTTTGGGCAGCACGAACTGCACGATGAAACCGCCTGGCGCGGCGACCTGGGTCACCGGCGCGGTCATCGCGAACTGTATGGGTGCGGCAGCCTGCGTCACGGGCTTGGTTCTCGCGAGCGTCTTGTGGCCTTTGTTCTTGCCGAAGATGTAGCCCGCCAGGATGGGAAAGGCCCAGTTGGCAGCCTCGTCGGTCGAGCCGGCCACCAAGACCTCGGCCACCGTGTAGGCCGCGTAGCGGCGCACCTCGATGTCACCGAGCTTGCGCACCACCTCGTAGTCAGGCTCTTCAATGCCGCTGGACATGGGCGCCACAGTGCCCGCGGACAGCTCGGGGGTCTGTTCGCTATCGCACACAGCCCTATGCAACGACAAGGCGACCCCCAAAATTCACACAGCGCCAGGCAATCAAGCCGCAAGGGCCGCGCCGGCGCGGCATGAATCCACCATCGCATAGGCCTTGCGGTCGGCCGCATAACAGTCGCACGCTGCCGCTTCGAGCCCCTTGCGATCGAGCACCGTCAGGTCGCCGCGGTGATAGCGGATCAAGCCGCTGTCCTGCAGCACGCCCGCAGCCATCGTGACGCCGACCCGGCGCACGCCCAGCATGTAGGCCAGAAACTCGTGGGTCACGCGAAACGTGTCGACGTGCGCACGGTCGTGGCTCATCAACAGCCAGCGCGCCAGGCGCGGGCCGATCAGGTGAAAGCGCAGGCATGCGGCTGACGCCGCCAGTTGCGCCATCAGCACGTACAGATAGCTGTTCAGGTGGCGCTGCAGCGCAGCGCTGCGTGCAACCTCGCGACGGAACGCGCCCGCGCTGATGCGCCACGCGGTACCCTCGCCCTGGACCAGCGCACGCAACGGCGTCATCGCGACCCCAAGGGCCAGCTGAGCGCCCACCATGCCTTCGCGGCCCACCATGCCGACCTCGAGGCCCGGATGTTGGTCGATGGTTGTGACCATTGACACAAAACCGTCGATCGGAAAGTAGACGTGGCGCGTGGCTCTCGCCGCGCTCGCACAGCACCTCGGCCAGCACCAACGGGAACGGCTCGCACACCGCCAGCAGGCGCTGGCGGTCTGCGCGGGGCAACATTTCGATCAGGTGGTTTTCGATGGCTGCCAATGCGAGCCCTCTAGTGAATGGCCTGCCCGTGGGCCAGGCGGCGATGCTCGGCTGCGCCGCGTTTCGAGCGGCAAGACGCAGAACGCTCGCAGTGTGATCGGCCGATCGGAGCTTGACTGTCTGTCAGCGCACATACCGCGACATGAACCCCTGCGTCACCGGTGGGTCTGTCGTCGCACAGACCGTCGCCTGCGCAGGGGCTACAAGGTCGATCGTGACACGCCAAGGCAGCGCCAACCTTCGAACCTAATCCACTGGGAAAACCAACATGTCTCGATACCCAACCTCCGCACAGCCGTCGTGATCGGCGCCGCGCCGGTCGCGCTGACCCTGGTCGGTTGCAACCGACGCGACGATTCGTCGACCACCGGTCAGAAAGTGGACTCGGCGATGGCCAAGGTCGATGCGAAGGCTGACGCGGCAAAGGCCGTTGGCAGCTCCGGTCGCGCCAGCGCTGGCCGGGAAGTTGAACTCACCCAGCCTGCGGCTGCAGTTGGGGCTGGCAACGGGCTGCGCTCTGTGCGTCACCGCACTGTGTTCGAGGGCGCACAGACCTCGGTCGACCGAGAGCCTAACTTGCCGTCGATGAAACGCGTCCAGCCAACGTTCGGTCACCTCGTCGCCGACTCCGTCAGCGTGACGCTGCTGGCCGATCGCCCCATCAAACGATGGGATGCTGTGGTCAAGGCCGGCGTCGACTTGCTGATCGGCGGCCTGATCACTGTGCTGCTGTTGCCGCTGCTGGCCATCATCGCCCTGGCCATCCGGATCGACAGCCCCGGGCCGGTCATCTTCAAACAGCGACGACACGCGCAGAACAACCGCGAGTTCGAGATCTACAAGTTCCGCACCATGCGATGGAAGGTCTCGGCAGCGGCCGAGGATCTGCGGCAGACCAGCCGCCGCGACGAGCGCATCACGTCGCTGGGCCGTTTTCTGCGCGCGTCCAGTCTGGACGAGCTGCCGCAGCTATTCAACGTACTGAAGGGCGACATGTCGCTGGTAGGGCCGCGCCCGCACGCGGTCGACATGCGCACCGAAGGGCGGCTGGGGCACGAGATCACCGACTTGTACCCCCAGCGTCACCGCGTCAAACCGGGCATCACTGGCTGGTCGCAAGTCAATGGCGCGCGCGGCGCCACCGACACCGTCGAGCAATTGCGTCGGCGCGTGACGCTCGACCTGCACTACATCGAAAACTGGTCGCTGCTGCTGGACCTGAAGATCCTGGCCCTGACCTCGCGCGAAGTGATCAAGGGGAACAACGCATATTGACCCTGTGCAGACGCGGCCGCCCAGCGGCACAGCTGGCTCCGCCTGCTGAATCAATTGACCTCAGTGCGAGAGAGCGTTGTCGCCGGCCGGGCCGGCGGCTCTAGTTCGCTACCCCGACAGGCAGCAGGCGGTCGTGTTCTCTCTTGGCCGCCGCGTAACACTCGCAACTGCCCTGTTCGAGCCGTTTGCGATCGAGCACGGCGATGTGTCCGCGGTTGTAGCGGATGACGCCGCGGCGCTGCAGCTTTTGTGCCGCGGCGGTGACGCCCTCGCGCCGCACACCCAGCAGATTGGCGGCGCGCTCGTGGGTCATCATCAGTTCGTCGGACGTTGATCGATCCAGGCCGAGCAACAGGCGCCGGCAAAACTGCTGCTCGATCGAGTGGTGCCGGTTGCACACCGCGGTCTGCGCCGTCTGCGCGATCAGTGCCTGCACGTAGCGCAACAGCATGTGCAGCACCAGACTGCCGCGCTCGACCTCGCCCTTCATCGCGCGCGCCGGCAGCCGGTAGGCATGCCCGGCGACTTGCACCACGGCCCGACTGGGCGTGGCGTTGCCCCCCATGAACAGCGCGATGCCCACCATGCCGTCGTTGCCCACCACCGCGGTCTCGGCCGATGCGCCATCCAGCGTGAAGTACATCAGCGACACGACGGCCGTGATGGGAAAGTACACATACGCCGGCGTGCAGCCCGACTCGGACAATACTTGGCCCATGCGCAGCTCGACCGGCTCGAGTGCCGGCCGCAAGCGATCGAATTCGGTATCCGGCAACGCGGCAAGCAATGAGTTGCGTCGCGGGTCATCGCAATGTGGCTTTGTATTCACGGGGCTGCACTCGCGTGGATGGAGCCCCCATGGTGCGCAAGCGCACGCACCCGCGGTATCGGCGACAACTGGATCTTGTGATCGGCGGCGGCCGGCACCGCGTGTCAGGACTGTCCTACAGCGCGTCAAACTCGGCGCGGCAGGCGCCGCGGGCCTCAAGTGGCAGTTTCCTCGGGCAGCAGCCGGTCGTACTCTTTCTTCACCACCGCATAGCACTCGCAGGTGCGCCGCTCGAGGCCCGGCCGGTCAAGCACCGTGATGTGGCCGCGCGCGTAGCGGATCAGCCCAGCTTTCTGCAACCTGAGCGCACCCTCGGTGACGCCTTCGCGGCGCACGCCCAGCATGTTGGCGATCAGCTCTTGCGTCATCACCAGCTCGCTGCCCTGCAACCGGTCCATGCTCAGCAGCAGCCAGCGGCACAGCTGCTGATCCAGCGAATGGTGGCGGTTGCACACCGCCGTCTGCGCCATCTGCGTGATCAGCGCCTGGGTATAGCGCAGCAGCAGGTGCATCGCCGGCCCCGCCTGCTGAAACTCTTGCTTGATCGCGTCGGCCTTCAGGCGCAGCCCGCGGCCGGCACTTTGCACCAGGGCGCGGCTGGGCGTGGACTCGCCCCCCATGAACAGCGAGATGCCCACGACGCCCTCGTTGCCGACCACCGCGATCTCGGCCGACGCGCCGTCTTCCATCACGTAGAGCAGCGAGACGATGGCGTTGATTGGAAAGTACACATGGCTCAGCGTGCGTCCCGACTCGTAGAGCACATGGCCCAGCGGCATCTCCACCGGCTCCAGTTGCGGCAGCCAGCGTTGCAGGTCAGCCGGCGGCAGCGCCGCCAGCAGGTGGTTGGTTCTGGGGTCCAGCGCAAGTGACATCGTTTACCTCAGTCTTGCCTAAGCAAAGACACCGTCCGGTCCGAGCGCATGCACCGCGCGTGTGTCCCACGGTGCCCGAACGATCCTACATCGTATGTTCGATATCGAACAGAGCACGGGGCTGACCACCCGTCGAGTGAAGTGTGTTTGCCAGCGCACAGACGTGCGCGTGCGGGGCGTTCTACAAAGGGGCCTGAAGTCGCTGCGCAGAGATTTGGAAGTTCGCGCTCACGCGCTGAAACCGCCATGCCATGGATCCCCCACACCAAAGCCAACTGGCGCTGTCACGCTGGGAGAACGAAGGGGGCGCCCTAGCCATGCAGCGGCGCGCCAGTTCGAGCGGCAGGCCGCGGCCGGTCCGCGAGCCGGTATCGACCGCTGTCGAGCTGGCTCAGCTTCGAATTCGCGTGATTGCGTTGGAGAACCTGGTCATCACGCTGCTCGCACAAACGTCCGATCGCCAACTCGACCTGGCGCGGCAGATGGCGAGCTACATCTCGCCCCGACCGGGCTTCACCGACCACCGCCCGACGATCCACGCCGCGACGCAGATGATCCATCTGGCCGAACGCGCCGACCACTTTCGTCGCACGGCAAACCCGCACGATCGACTTGCTCTCGACCACGCGGGACCAGCCTGCTAGTGCAGGTTGTCGGCCGCGAAACCCCAGTTGATCAGTTTGTCGAGCAGCGCCGTCACATGTTCGGCACGCCGGTTCTGGTAGTCGAGGTAGTACGCGTGTTCCCACACGTCGATGGCCAGCAGCGGACGTTGGCTGGGCGAGGTGGGGCCGTGCGCGTTGCCGGTGTCGAGCACCTTCAACCGGCCCGCCTCCTGCACCAGCCAGACCCAGCCGCTGCCAAAGCGCCGGGCCGCAGCCGCCGCGAGCTCGGCCCTGCAAGCCTGCACGCTGCCGAAGCAAGCCTCGATCAGCGGTTTGATCGAGGGCGGCGGGTCGCCGCCGCCTTGGGGCCGCAGGCTTTGCCAATAGAAGTTGTGGTTCCACACCTGCGCGGCGTTGTTGAAGATGGCCACATTCTCGGTTTGGTTTGCGGTGGCGATGACGATCTGCTGCAACGACATGTCGGCATAGGGCGTGCCGACGACAGCCTTGTTCAAGGCATCGACATAACCCTGGTGGTGCTGGCCACGGTGAAAGCTCAGGGTGCGCGCCGAGATGAACGGCGACAGCGCGCCTTCGGCATAGGGCAACGGCGGCAGGACGTGGGGGCCGGTCGCTGTGATGGGGCTCATCGTCATCATGGTCATGGTCATCCACCTCATTGGCTGATGTGCATTGAATGCACCCACCTTAGTCGGCTCCGTCGCGCGGCGTCGGTGCGGTGTCGCACACGCAGCCACGACGCCCGGCGTCAGCCGGTGCGGCAGGGTCAGGTCCTACAGGCGACGGCGCGCCGTCCGACAGACGCCGTCGCCCGCGTTGCCTACCATGGGTGCCACAGCGCATTTGCCCGGCCCACCCCGGCCGCGACGCAAAGCCCACCCCACGCCATCGACAGTCCGTGCGGCATGCGGCCGCACGGAAGGAGCGTTTCATGACCCAGTTTTTTGCCGATGCCAAGCCACCTTGGAGCACTGCCTCGTTCGGCGACGCGGCCGACACCTCGCCGATGGAGCTATTCGTCCTGGGCGAACACCTCGACTCGTGCAAACAGTCGCACGGCCGTTGGTTCACGCTGCAATGTCTTGCCGAACGCATGAGTGGCTTCATCGCCGCTCGCTTCGTGACGACGATGGCAGTGGCCGCGCTGTTGTTGGGCGTGACGTCGATGTGGTCGTAAGAACATGCCGCCTCGCGAGCTGCGGCGCCTGATCGCGGGTGCGCCACAGTCGCTGCTCGAAATTCTGGATGGCAGCCGCGGCGCGGTGCAGCCGCCCATCCGCTCGGAGATCTTCGGCCTGCAGCGTTTTGCGCAGCACGGCCGCAGCCTGGGTGAAACGCACCGCGCAGCGCGCGCGCCCTGGCGCGAAGCGACGTTCTTTCCGCGCCTGCGCAACAACATCCGAACCCTGCGCGAGGCGCATCACTACATCGGTGTGCAGGCCAGCACGGGCTACGACATCAGCCCGGCGGCTGAATGGCTGCTCGACAACTTTCACCTGATTGAAGCGCAGCTCAAGCAGATCCACGAGGGGCTGCCGCGCAGCTACTTTCGCTCGCTGCCGGTGCTGCTGGACGAGCCGCTGGCCGGCTTGCCGCGCGTCTACGGCATCGCCTGGGCCTTCGTCGCCCACACCGACGGGGCATTCGACGAAGACCTGCTGATCCAGTTTCTCACTGCCTACCAGGAAACGCGTGAACTGAACCTGAGCGAGGTGTGGGCGCTGCCCACCACCTTGCGCGTGGTGCTGATCGAGAACCTGCGCCGCCTGGCCGAACGCGTGGCATGCAACAAGGCGGCGCGCGAGGCAGCCAACCTGTGCTGCGACCGCATCGACGAGTGCACCGAGCAGGACCTCGATGCCTTGCTCGCCGAACTGCATCAACGAGGCGTTGGCCGTGTCTTTCTGGCCCAGATGGCGCAGCGGCTGCAGGACCGCAGCAACACAGCGATCCCTCGGCATGCCGAGGTGCTCGACGACTGGCTGCGCCAGGCGTTGCCCGACCTCGCCGCGGCGCAGGCGCAGCACATCGCCGACCAGGCGGCCGACAACCTGAGCGTGAGCAACGCGGTCGGCTCGTTGCGCGCCATCGGCGATGCCGATTGGTCCGACATCGTGGCCCGCAGCGACGCATTGATGCGCTTGATGCTCGGCTCGCCGGTGTTCGAGGCCGAACACGCCATCACGCGCGACCAGACCCTGCATGGCATCGAGCGCCTGGCCAAGCGCGGTGGGCGCAGCGAGCTGTCGGTGGCGCGCACGTTGCTGGATCTCATGCACGACGCCGACCCGGCCGACAGCGCCGCCGCGGTGACCAGCCACTGGCTCGCCGGCACCGGCCGACCCGCTCTGTTGCACGCACTGGGCATGCATGAACGCGCGGCGCTGCTCGGGCGCGGCGCGATGCACCATCTGGCGCTGCCGCTGTATCTGGGCTCGCTCTTGCTGGGCACGTTCGGCCTGATGGCGTTGCTGTTGCGCGGGCACGATGCGCTGCTGTCAAACGCTGCGGTCCAGTGGTGGCTGGCTCTGCTGGCGGCGCTGGTGATTCTGTTCCCGGCATCCGAGGCCGTGGTGGCGCTGATCAACCGGATGATCAGCGAGTCGATGCGGCCCGCGCACCTGCCGCGGCTGGCCTTGGTCAACGGCATCCCGTCCGAGCACCGGGTGATGGTGGTGATACCGGCCATGCTGACCGACGCAGCATCGACCGCGCAACTAGCGCATCGCCTGCAACTGCACCACTTGGCCAATCCGGAACACCATGCGCAATTCGCGCTGCTCACCGACTGGGTCGACGCAGACACGGCGGCGATCGACTCCGACGACGGGTTGCTGGCCGACGCGGTGGCACGGATCCGCGCACTCAATGCGCGCTACCCCAGTGAGGCTGCAGCAGGCGAAGCCTCGCCCTCGCGCTTCATCGTGCTGCACCGGGCTCGGCTTTTCAGTCAGACCGAGCAACGCTGGATCGGTTGGGAACGCAAGCGCGGCAAGATCGAACAGCTGATCGCAGTTTTGGCCGGCGCAGCGGAACCCGCCGCCTTCCTCGACTTCAGCGATGCATCTCGCATCGCACCCGACACCCGCTACATCGTCACGCTCGACAGCGACACCCAACTACCGCCCGGCGGTTTGCGCGCGTTGGTCGGGGTCGCTGCGCACCCGCAGAACGCAGCCGCAGCTTCGACGCTGAAGCCCGCAGGGTCGTCGCCGGCTACGGCATCTTGCAGCCGCGCATCGTCACACCGCTGCCCACACCGCGCAGCTTCACGCTCTACCACTGGTTGTTTGCCGGGTGCTGCGGCACCGACCCGTACAGCGCTGCGACCTCCGAGGTCTATCAGGACTTGTTCGGCGAAGGCAGCTACACCGGCAAAGGCCTGCTCAACGTGCGCGCCATGCACGCCGTGCTGGCCGGCCGGCTGCCCGAGGGTCAGGTGCTGAGCCACGACCTGCTCGAGGGTTCGATCGCGCGCTGCGCCGCAGTCACCGACATCACGGTGATCGAAGACGCACCGTTTCATGCCGATGTGGCGGCCTCGCGCGTGCATCGTTGGACGCGCGGCGACTGGCAGTTGCTGCCGATCCTGTTGCACCCGCTGCGCTACCGCATGCGCGCGATCAACCGCTGGAAGATGTTCGACAACCTGCGCCGTTCGCTGGTCGCTCCGATGTCACTGGTGTTGCTGCTGCTGGCACTGGGCGGTGCGGTGTTGTCGCCCTGGGCCGCGCTGGCCGTGGTTCTCGCGGCGTTCACGGCCGGGCCGCTGATGGGCGCCATCGCCGGCTTCGCGCCCAGCCGCGACGATCTGGCCAAGCTTCACTTCTACCGCCAGGCCAGCGTCGACCTCGCGCGCGCGCTGTGGGGCGGGCTTTGGCACCTGGCGCAATTGATTCAGCTTTCGTTGATGGCGTGCGACGCCATCGCACGGACGATCTGGCGCATGGCCGTCAGCCATCGCCACCTGTTGCAATGGACCACTGCGGCGACTGCGCAGGCGCAGGCTCAGACCACCTTTGCACCCTTGTTGTGGCGGCACCGCATGCAGCCCGTGGTCGCGTTGGCGTTGCTGGCCGCGCTGCTCGCCGCCGACACACCCCACCCGTGGTGGGCGTTCGGGCTGTGTCTGTTGTGGACCGCCTCTCCGGTGCTGACCTGGTGGGTCAGCCGCGTGTGGCCAGCCCGTGCCGAAGCGGCATTGCCATTGCGCGACCAAGCCTATCTGCAAGGCATTGCGCGCGACACCTGGCGACTGTTCGAGCGCTGCGTGGGCGCCGAGGACAACCACCTGCCACCCGACAACCTGCAGACCGCGCCGCACGACATGGTGGCGCACCGCACATCGCCCACCAACATCGGCCTGTACCTGCTGAGCGTGGCCTGTGCTCGGCAGTTCGGCTGGATCGGCACGCAGGAGTTGCTGACACGCCTGGAGGCCACACTCGCCACGCTGGGCACGCTGCAACGCCACCGCGGCCATCTGTTGAACTGGTACGACACGGTAAGCCGCACGCCGCTGCTGCCGATGTACGTGTCCACCGTCGACAGCGGCAACCTGAGCGGTCACCTGCTCGCAGTGGCGCAGGCCTGTCTGGAGCTGGCGCACGCGCCGCATGACGACGCCGCCACGCGGCGCGCCATCGGCCTGTCGATGCAACGCCTGAAACCGATGCTGGCGCGGACACCCGAGTGGTTGCAGGCAGGTACGCCGCTGGCCCGTCTGCTGGCGCTGCCCGACCCGCTGGCGGCATGCCGGGACAACGCTGCCGAGTTCGATCGGCTGCTGCGCGAAGCCGGTGATGAACTGGCCCAGCGCTGGCCCGAACCGAGCGGCCCAGCGCCGACAGGCCCACCCGCGGTGCACGATCAACTGCACTGGTTCCTGGCCGACCACCTGGCCACGCTGCGCTCCGCCGGCCTGGATGTGCGAGCCGCTGCAACGGCTTCAGTGCGACCCGCGCGCGATGCGTCGACGCAGGTGGACGCCACGCCACCGCGTTTGGTGGCGCTCGCGCGTGCCTGCCAACGCATCGCGTGGCAACCCGATTTCAGTTTCCTGTATCACCGCAAGCGTCATTTGTTCCACATCGGCTACCGGGTGGCTGAACAAGAGCTCGACGCGGGCTTCTACGACCTGCTCGCATCGGAGTCGCGCCTGACCAGCCTGCTGGCCATCGCCAAGGGCGACGTGCCTGTCGGCCACTGGGGTTCGTTGGGCCGACTGTTCTTCGCCGTCGGTGCGAAAGCGGGCCTGCGCTCGTGGTCGGGCTCGATGTTCGAGTACCTGATGCCAGGTCTGGTGCTCGACGAGCCGCATGGCAGCGTGTTGCGCGATGCCAGCCGCGCGGCGCTCGACGAGCAGTGGGCTTTCGTGCGCGAGCAAGGCATCCCGTGGGGCATCTCGGAGTCGGCCTATGCCGGCAGCGACCACACGCTGGCCTATCAATACGCACCCCAAGGCGTGCCGCGACTGGCGTTGCGCCGCACACCGATCGACGAACTGGTGATCGCACCGTACGCCACGGCGCTGGCCGCGCAGATTGCGCCGCACCGCGCGTGCCAGAACTTCGCGGCGCTGCAGGCGTTGGTGCCGCGCGCCCAATATGGCTTCGTCGAAGCGCTCGACTTTTCGTCCGGCGCGGCAGGTCGGAGCCGAGCCGTTCACGCCGGTGTTCACCTTCATGGCGCATCACCAGGGCATGACCATCGTGGCGCTGGCCAATGTGCTGCTCGATGGCGCCGCGCAGCGCTGGGGCATGGTCGACCCGCACATCGAGGCGGTGACGTCGTTGCTGCACGAACGCGCGCCGCGCGAGGTGTCGACGCTGTACGAGCCGCCCGCGGGGCCACCGCCACAGGCCTTGCAACGGCGCGCGCCCGGGTTGCTGCGCGAGGTGCTGCCCGGCTCGACCGCGCTGGAGCCCACGCACGTGTTGTCCAACGGCCGCTACAGCGTGTCGCTGCGCGCCAACGGCGCCGGCGCCAGCCGCTGGGGTGCGCTTGGCATCACGCGCTGGCGCGACGATGCGCTGCGCGATGCCCATGGCAGTTTCTTCTATCTGCGCTGTGGGACCAGCAGCCGCGGCCGGTGTCGATCACCCAGCATCCCGGCGCCCGACCCGGCCGCCCACTACACGCAGCCTGTTCCACGCCGACCGCGTCTGCTTCGACGCGGCTTGGGCCGAGTGTGCAGGCGCACACCACGGTGTGGGTGAGCCCGGAAGACGACATCGAGTTCCGGCAGCGTCGAGCTGCGCAACCTGAGCGAGCGCACGCTCGACATCGAACTGATGTCGGCTTTCGAGGTGACGCTGGCCGACGCGCGTGCCGATGAAGCCCACCCTGCGTTCTCCAACCTGTTTGTGCAGTGCCCAGTGGCGGCCGCGCACCAGGCACTGGTGTTCGAGCGCAAGCCGCGCCTGGCCACCGAGCAGGGTCTGCACGTCGCGCACTTCCTGGCCGACACCGAGCCGCAAGTGATGGCTGTGCGCCTGCAGACCGACCGGCAGCGCTGGCTCGGCCGCAACCGCAGCGCAAGCTCGCCGTTGGCCTCGTTCGACGCGGCTCCATCCGCGCAGCCCGACGGCACGTCGCCGGGCATCGCACTGGACACCGGCCTCGACCCGGTCTGCGCGCTGGCCGTGCGCCTGCGCATCGCGCCCAACGCCAAGGCCCGCTTGACGTTTGCCACGGCGGCGTGCCGACAACGGCGCGCGTCCTGCAGCGCCGTGATCGACAAGTACCGCCAGACCAGCCACGTGCAGCGCGCCTCGCTGATGTCGGCCACGCTGACGCGGCATTCGCCTGCGCGCGCTGCGCATCAGCGCCGAAAACCTCGCCGCCATCCAGACCTTGACCACGGCGCTGCTGCAGTGCTTGACACGCCCGCACGTCGGCCCGGTTCGCGTCGAGGATCAACCGCTGCGACGTCTGCGATCGGCGGCTGCTGTGGCGCTTTCGGCATCTCCGGCGATCGGCCGCTGATTCTGGTGTCGGCCGGTGTGACGCAGGGCCTGGGCCTGCTGCGCTCGCTGGCGCAGGCACTGCGCTGGTGGTCCTGGGGCGGCGTCGGCCTGCGACCTGGTGGTGGTCAACACCGAGCCGGCCTCGTACCTGATGCCGTTGCAGCGCGAGATCGCTGCGTTGCGCGAGCGCCATGCGAGCGGAGCGTGCGCTTCGCTCGCCCGGCCCCGCGACCACCGGTTTTCACGTGTTGCGGGCCGACGACCTGTCGCTCGACGAGCTGAGCACGTTGCACAGCCTGGCGCGCGTGCGCCTGCGGGCCGATGGCCGTCCGCTGCTGCATCATGTGCAGGAATGGGCCGAGCAGCACGAAGCAGGCCCTCGCATCGCGGCACGACACCTCGACCTCGGTAGTGGCCGTCGGGGCGGCCGGCCCGCTGGCGACGCGCGCGCCGGTGGGCGATTTCGCCGCGCCGTCGGGTGAGTTCCGCTTCGAGGTCGGCGCCGGCTCGCGCCCACCGCGGCCGTGGATCAACGTGCTGTCCAACCCAAACTTCGGTGCACAGATCTCGGAGGTCGGGTGGTGGCTACACCTGGGCCGTGAACAGCCGTTTGAACCAACTGACGGCGTGGTCGAACGACCCGGTGGCCGACCCGCCTTCCGAGTGGTTCCTGCTGCAAGACCGCAAGACGCTGCAGGTCTGGAGCGTGGCGCCGTCGGCCTGGGGCGACGATGCCGTGATCTACCGCGTGTCGCACGGGCAGGGCTACAGCGTCGTCAGTCACCGCCGCGGCGACGTGGAGGTGACGGCGTCGTGGTGCGTGGACGCGCAGACGTCGGTCAAGCAGGTGCGAGTGCGCCTGGTGAACCGGGGTCAACGCACGCAACAGCTGCGCGTGATCGGCATGGCCGAGTGGATGATGGGTGCCAATCGAGCCGACCGTTGCACCGTGCACACCACGCTGGTGCGCCAGCGCTTGGGCGCGGCCAACACCTCGGGGCCCGAAGCCGATGACCCGCCCGCGCAGAAACTCACCGCCTTGTTGTGCACCCAGCGCGACCGCACCGCGGGGTTCGGCGACGGCACGGCATTTCTGCGGCCTGGCCGATACCTCCGATGAAGACCGAGGACTGGACCTGCGACCGGCGCGAATGGTTCGACGCGCGGGGCGCTCTGGTGCTGCCGGATCATTTTGGCCAGCGCAGCGGCAGCGGCCTGGACCCTTGCGCGGCGCTATCGACCCGCTTCGCGTTGGCTGCCGGCGAATCAGCCGAGCGCGTGTTCCTGCTCGGCTATGCCGACAGCGCAACGGCGGCACGCGAGCTCGCCATCAAGGCCGCGGTGACACCGGCAGCGCGGCGCATCGAGCAGGTGCGCGCGACGTGGGACCAGTTGTTGGGCGCCACCACCGTGCAGACACCCGACCCGTTGCTCGACATGCTGGTCAACCGCTGGCTGCTCTACCAGACCGTGTCGTGCCGCGTCTGGGCCAAGGCCGGCTTCTACCAGGCCGGAGGCGCCACCGGATTTCGCGACCAGCTGCAGGACACCATGGCGCTGGCCTGGGCCGCCCCCGCGATGCTGCGCGAGCAGATCGTTTCGAGCGCGTCGCGCCAGTTCGCCGAGGGCGACGTGCAGCATTGGTGGCACGCGCCCACCGGTGCCGGCGTGCGCACGCATTTCTCCGACGATCTGCTGTGGCTGCCACACGCCTGCGTGCACTACCTGCGCGCCACCGGCGATGCGTCGTTGCTCGATCAGACCGTGCCGTTCATCGAGGGCGTCGCGATTGCCGATGGCGCCGAAGACGCCTATGACACGCCGCGCACCAGCGAGCAGGCGGCATCGGTGTACGAGCACGCCGCACGCACGCTCGATCGCAGCCTGCGCGTCGGTGCGCATGGCCTGCCGTTGATGGGCAGCGGCGACTGGAACGACGGCATGAACCGGGTTGGCCATGAAGGCCGCGGCGAGTCGGTGTGGTTGGCCTGGTTCCTGTGCGCGCTGGTTCCGACTTTCGCGCCGCTGGCACGTGAACGCGGCGATGCGGCGCGTGCGCTTCGTTGGGAGCAGGCCGCCGCTGGATGGCGCGCCGCGCTGCAGACCTTTGCCTGGGACGGGCAATGGTTCAAGCGCGCGTTCTTCGACAACGGTACCGCGTTGGGCTCGCACGCCAACGCTGAAGCCCGCATCGACCTGATCGCGCAGGCCTGGGCCGTGCTGTCCGATGTGCCGCCGCGCGCGCTGCAGCGCATCGCGCTGTCGGCGGTGGAGGAGCACCTGGTGGACCACGAGGCCGGACTGATCCACCTGCTCGACCCACCGCTCGTGCACGCGTTGCCCAGTGCCGGCTACATCCAGGCCTATCCACCGGGCGTGCGTGAAAACGGCGGGCAGTACTCGCACGCCGGCGTGTGGGCCCTGATGGCGCAGGCTGCTCACGCCAAGACGCTGGCCGATCCACAAGTTGCGGCCGATCTCGCCTATCGCTACTTCACCTACCTGAGTCCGGCGCACCGCGCGCGCCACCCGATGCATGGCTCCGCCTACGGCATCGAGCCCTATGTGATGGCGGGCGACGTGTACACGCAGCCGCCGTATGTCGGCCGCGGCGGTTGGAGCTGGTACACGGGGGCTGCAGCCTGGATGCATCGCGCAGCCGTGGAGTCGATTTTCGGCTTGCAGCTGAGTTCGCACGAGCTGTTCTTCACGCCGTGCCTGCCGTCGCATTGGCCACAGGCCGAACTGACGCTGCGACGTGGCGGCCGCAGCCTGCGTTTCATCCTGAAGCGCACCACGGCGCACGACGCGCTTGCATCCACCGCGGCGCTGGGTGCGCAATTGCTGCGCCCCGGTCAGGCGCTGCGTTGGACCGAGTTGCCCGACCGCAGCTGCTTCGTGATTCCATTGGTCGACCTGCCCATGCCGGCACCGATCGACACACGCGCCTCGGCCAGCATCCAGCCCTGAGCGCCCGACAACAAGCCGCGGCATCGTCCTACATCGGCAGGTGTCGCGCGCCGATGTCCGCCGTGGGCCGCCAGGCCTAGAGTGCTTTCATCACTTCGATGCGACGGTCGCATCGATCCTGTCGAAACCAAAACCCGAAAGCCACACCATGGTCGCGCGAAACAAATCCGGAAACGTCGAGGCGCTGCCTCGTGTCGATCATCAGCGCCTGATGCTGGACGAGGCGGCCATCGAGTCGGCCCGCCACAACCTGGATCAAGGTGCGGTGACACCGCACGACAGCCCGTGGCGGATGGACATCGTCAAACTGCTCAACGATTCTCTGGCCACCGAACTGGTGTGTGTGCTGCGCTACAAGCGCCATCACTTCACGGCCTGTGGTCTGGCTTCACCCAAGATCGCCGAAGAGTTCTTGGTGCATGCCAATGAAGAAGCCGCACACGCCGACCGCCTGGCACAGCGCATCGTGCAACTCGGCGGTGAGCCCGATTTTTCACCCGACTCGCTGAGCCGACGCAGCCACGCTGCGTACGACCAATCGCAGGACCTCAAAGCGATGATCAAGGCCAACCTGGTTGCCGAGCGCGTGGCCATCGAGACCTACAGCCAAATCATCACGCTGATCGGCGACAAGGATTCCACCACCCGGCGCTTGGTGGAAGACATCTTGAGTGACGAGCAGGAACACGCCGAAGAGTTGGCCGACTGGCTCGCCGACTGAAGATCACTTTTGTCGTTTTGCCCACGGATGGTGGGGCTGGTCATCATTCGCTCATCCCCGAACCCGTTCAACTTTTCACTGGAGATTCACCATGTTCATTCGCACCACACTCGCAGCCGCAGCCGCTGCCATCGCCTTGATCGCCATGCCCGGTTGCGCCGTCACGCGCGGCCAGGAAACCACTGGCGCCTATGTCGACGACAGCGCGATCACCACGGCGGTGAAAAGCAAATTCGTAGAGAACAAGGATGTCGATGCTTCGTCGATCAGCGTCGAAACGCTGAATGGCACGGTCATGCTGTCTGGCTTTGCCAAGAACTCGACCGAGAAGGCCACCGCCGAATCCCTGACCTGGAAGGTCAACGGCGTGAAGGCGGTCAAGAATCAGATCGTAGTCCGCGCTTGATCCCCATGAACCGCGCGTGAATCTCGAGCAGTGGTCGGGCGCGGATCCATCCATTCACGATTGAGGAAGGCAACACCATGAATTGGGAACAAATTCAAGGCAACTGGAAACAGCTCACCGGCAAGGCCAAGGAACAATGGGGCAAGCTGACCCACGACGACTGGGACGTGGTGGCAGGTCGCCGCGATCAGTTCGCCGGCAAGGTGCAGGAGCGCTACGGTCTGGCCAAGGACGAGGCCGAAAAGCGCATTGCCCAATGGGAACGCAAGGCGACGGACGCCTGGTTCGTCGAGGACAAGGCGCCCAAGAAGTAGCCGCCCTGCGTTTCAGGCGGCATGCGCCTGCGCAGCCAGCGGCTGCGGCTTGACGCGCAGCGCCCACGCCACACCGGCCACCAGCAGGCCGATGCCCAGCAGCGTGATCGGCTCGGGCATGCGGCCTCGCAACACGAACGCATAAGCCAGCGCCGACAAGGTCTCGAAAACGATCAGCTGTCCAGCCAACGTGGTGGGCAGCCGCTGGCTGGCCTCGTTCCAGCACAAGGTGCCCAGCCACGACGCGAACAGGCCGATCGCGAACATCAGCGCGATGAAGAACCCCGGCCGCGGCCCGAACGGCATGTTGAACGGATCGGCCTGCGCGGCCGTCCAGCCCCACGACAACACGTAGCCTGCCAGCGCCAGCGGCAACGTGGCCACGCCCTGCGCCGTGGCCCAGCCGCGCGGACGGCGATCGGGGTGCGCGCGCAGCCAGTCGGCGTTGCGGATCGGATACCAGGTCCAGCAGGCCACCGCGCCCACCGCCAGCGAGGCGCCCCATGCATAACGCCATAAATCGGCGGACGGATCGGCGCGCAGCGCGACGATCTCGGCCCGATTGACGCAACCGATGCCCGCGCCGATCAACAACAGCGAAGGCGCAAGCTGGCCCCAGGGCAGACGCCCGTCGCGCCGTGCATCACGCAGGTTCGAAGTGATCGCGATCACCACCGGCAGCGTGCCGATGATCATCGTCGGCAGCGGCCCGCCGGCGCGCTGGATGCTGCTGGCCAGGAACAGGTAGTAGACGATGTTGCCCACCAGCGCCAGCTTGAGCGCCTCGATCCAATCGGCGCGCGTCAGCTGCCGCAGCGTGGCGCGATCCAGCCACGCCAGCGGCAGCGCGATCAAGCCGAATGCGAGGTAGCGGCCGAATGACTGCAGCGCCGCGGGGTACTCCGGCAGCAGCAAGGGGCCGACGAACACCAGGCCCCACATCAGCCCCGCCGCCAGTGCAAACAGGGACCCCGACCACAGTGACGATGCGCGCAGCATGAGGCCGCGAGTGTCGCCGAAGCGCTGCGCGGCGCGCTTTCTGGGCGCCCTACATCAGGGTGACGTCGCGACGCGCTGCACCGGCAGCTTCCAGGCGCCGCTCAAGATCTCATCGTGCGTGAGGCGTCGCACTTCGACAGGGCTCACACCACCGATGCGCAACTGACGCGCGGCGGCGCGGCTCAGATCGATGATGCGGCCCTTGACGAACGGGCCGCGGTCGTTGACCTTGACCACCACCTGGCGCCCGTTGGCCGGGTTGCGCACCAGCGCATAGCTCGGCAGCGGCATCGTCTTGTGCGCGGCGGTCATGGCGTTCATGTCGTAGCGCTCGCCGGTGGCGGTGCGCCGGCCGTGGAACGGCGCGCCGTACCAAGAGGCCAACCCCGTCTCGTAGATTGGCACATCGGTGCTCTCGGGCTCGTAGCGTTCGCCTTTGATTTCGTAGGCGTGATTGGGTGGCCCGCTGCGCAGCCGTTCGACGCGCGGCTTGGCTTCCACCGGCGGTGGCGGCGGCATCGGCTTGGGCGCCGGGGGTGGTGGTGGCAGTGCAACCACCGGCGGCGGCGCCGGCGGTTCGCGTGGTGGCGCCAGCAGGCCGCAGCCGGGCAACACCGCCGCGGCCAGCAGGCCGACGGCGAGCGCTCGATGACGATGACGAGCCAACACAACCATCGTGCTGCACTGTGGTCAGCGGCATCGCGTACAGGTGTTTCGAAGGCGTGAGAGCCGTGGCCTGCGTGATCGGACGCACGCCGAACGGCGCTGTTACGCCGCTGCGCTTGACAGCCGCGCGCTTGGCTATGCTTGGGCCGACAAGACACCTTCGGAGACGTGCCATGGCCAAGGAACATCTGCTCGCGCTCGACCAGGGCACGTCGAGCTCGCGCGCGATCGTGTTCCACGCCAGCGGCCGCATCGTGGCGATGGCGCAGCGCGAGTTCCGCCAGATCTACCCGCAGCCCGGCTGGGTGGAGCACGACGCCAACGAGATCTGGGACACGCAGCTCGCGGTGGCGCGCGAGGCCATTGGCAAGTCCGGCCTGACAGCCGGCGACATGGCGGCGTTGGGCATCACCAACCAGCGCGAAACCACGCTGCTGTGGAACCGTGTGAGTGGCGCGCCGATCCACCACGCGATCGTCTGGCAGGATCGCCGCACCGAACCGCTGTGCGCGCAACTGCGCGCGCGTGAAGGCTTCGCCGACCAGGTGGCGCCGTTCGACCGGCCTGGTGATCGACCCGTATTTTTCCGGCACCAAGATCCGCTGGCTGCTCGACCAGGTCAGCCGGCGCGCACGTCGACGCCGCACACGGCAGCGCTGGCCTTCGGCACCATCGACTCGTGGCTGCTGTGGAAGCTCACCGGCGGGCGCGTGCATGCCACCGACGTCAGCAACGCGTCGCGCACGATGCTGTTCGACATCCGCCACAACGTGTGGGACAAAGAGCTGCTCAAAGCGCTGCACATCCCCGACAGCCTGCTGCCGAAGGTGCTGCCGTCGAGCCACCTGTACGGCGAGACCGATGCGCAGTGGTTCGGCGCGCCGATTCCGATCGCCGGCATCGCGGGCGACCAACAAAGCGCGCTGTTCGGCCAGGCCTGCTTCAAGGCGGGGCTGGCCAAGAACACCTACGGCACCGGCTGCTTCATGCTGATGCACAGCGGTGATCGTTTTGAAACATCGCACAACGGGCTGATCACCACGGCCGCGGCGCAAACCACGGCGACTCCGCAATTCGCGCTCGAGGGCAGCGTCTTCATCGGCGGCGCAGTCGTGCAGTGGCTGCGCGACGGCCTGCGTGCCATCACCGGCAGCAACGAGATCCAAGGCTTGGCAGCCAGCGTGCCCGACGCCGGCGGCGTGATGTTCGTGCCGGCGTTCACCGGCCTGGGTGCGCCGTACTGGAACGCCGATGCGCGCGGCGCCATCGTCGGCCTGACGCGCGGCAGCACGGTGGCGCACATCGCGCGCGCGGCGCTGGAGAGCATCGCGTTCCAGTGCGCGGCGCTGCTGCAGGCGATGGCGCGCGACGCGCAGCGCGGGCGGCGGCGTCGAGCGCGGTGACCGAGTTGCGCGTCGACGGCGGCGCCAGCGTCAACGACCTGCTGATGCAGTTCCAGGCCGACCTGCTCGGCATCCCGGTCGTGCGGCCGAAGGTGGTGGAGACCACCGCGCTCGGTGCGGCCTACCTCGCGGGCCTGGCCGTCGGCGTCTACAAGAACCTCGACGAGCTGGCAGCGCAATGGCAGGTCGAGCGGCGCTTCCTGCCGACGATGCCGCGCGAGCGCGTGGCCGAGCTGATGGCGCGCTGGGAGCACGCGGTGCGGCAGACCGTGGCGATCTGAATCGCGCGGGCGCACGCTGCTGACACCCCGTTGTCAGCAGCACCCTCGCACGATGTCGACTCCTTCCACTGCAACTCCCAAGGAGAGAGTCATGTCCGGTGATGCCATCAGCTGGTTCGAGATCCCGGTGCGCGACCTGCACCGCGCGCAACGTTTCTACGAGACCGTGCTCGGCCGCGCGTGAGGCCCGAAACCATGGGCGACGAGCGCTGGCCGTGTTCCCCGCCGGCGAAGGCCGTGCGCAGGGCTGCATCCATTGTCGTCCAGGCCGGTCGCAGCCGTCGGCGGCGGGCACGCGTGTGTACCTCGACTGCTCGCCGTCGCTCGACGCCGCGCTTGCGCGCGTGCGAGGCGCCGGCGGACGCATCACCACGCCGAAGGTGGCGCTACCGCCCGGCATGGGCTACTTCGCGCACGTGGCCGACACCGAAGGCAACGTCGTCGGCCTGCACGCCTTGGACTAGCATCCAGCATGCGACGCGCGGATCGGCTGTTCCAGTTGGTGCAGCTGATCCGCGGGCGCCGGCTCACCACCGCCGAGTGGCTGGCCGCGCGGCTGGAGGTGTCGCTGCGCACGGTGTACCGCGATGTCGCCGACCTGCAGCACCAGGGCGTGCCGATCGACGGCGAAGCCGGTGTCGGCTACCGCATGCGTGCCGGTTTCGACCTGCCGCCGCTGATGTTCACCACTGGGCAAGCCAAGGCACTCGTCGCCTGCGTGCGGCTGGCGCAGCCGCGCCTGGACACCGCGCTGGCACGCGACGCCGACGACGCGTTGTCGAAGATCCTCGCGGTGTTGCCCGCGGCAGCGCGAGCGGCCGCCGAGAGCCTGGCCGTCTACGCGCCCGCGCTGGTCAGCGACGACGCCACGCGCGAACGGCTGCGCGTGTTGCGCGAGGCCGCCGAGTCACGGCGTTTCGTGCAGCTCGACTACGACAGCCTGCAAGGAGCCGTGTCGCAGCGACGCGTGCGGCCGCTCGGCGTCTTCTATTGGGACGCGGTGTGGACGCTTGGCGAGCTGGTGCGAACTGCGGCAAGACTTTCGCAACTTTCCGCGTCGACCGCATCCGCGCGCTGCAGGCGCTGCCGCGAGTCTTTTCGCGACGAAGCCGGCAAGACGCTGGCCGACCTGCTGCGCCTGGTGCGTGCGACGTGAACGTTGCTCACGGCCAGCCGAGAACCCGATGCGCAGCCTGGCTGCTCAACCTGGCGCTCAGGCCAGACCGGCCAACGCCGAACGCACCTGAGGCCAGCGCGGCAATGGCGCCACGGCACCTAGCCCCAAGGTGCTGAGCGCTGCCGCCACGTTGGCCGCACGCGCTGCGGCCACGATGTCGTCGCCCGCGGCCAGCCGCGCCAGCAGCGTGCCGGCAAAGCAATCGCCGGCGCCGGTGGCATCGACCGCAGACACCGGATACGGCGGCAGCCGCGTCACGCCGCTGCGCTGCGACACCCAGCAGCCTTGGGCTCCGAGCTTCAACACCACGGTCGGTGCACCCAAGCCGTGGGCCCACTGCAGCGCCTCTTCGGGCGTACCGTACCGGCCAGCAGCGCCACCTCGTCGAGGCTTGGCAGAAAGATGTCGGCCAGGCCGCGCGGTGCGTTCGACCACCGGGCGAGCGGCCTCGGCACTCCACAGCCGCGGGCGAAAGTTGAGGTCGTAGGCCACCCGCGCATGCCTGCGCCCGCGCGCGCTCGATCGCCGCCACCACGACGGCACACGCGCTGGCCGAGATGGCCTGCGAGATGCCCGACACGTGCAGCATGCTTGCGCGGCCGACCTGTTGAATGCAAGGCGCGAACGCCGCATCGTCGGGCGCCATGCGGCTGGCCGCGCTGCCGGCGCGGCGGTAGGTGAAGGCATGGCCCTGCGCGCCATGGGTCACGAAGTAGACGCCGGTCTCGCCAGCAGCCAGCACGCGCACGCCCGCAGTGTCGACGCCTTCGTCGCGCCACAGTGCCAGCAACTGAGCGCCGAACACGTCATCGCCCACCTGCGTGATGTAGCCGCTGCGCGCGCCGATGCGTGCAGCGGCGATCGCGCAGTTGGAGGTGTCGCCACCGAAGCCCGCGGTGTAGCGCGTCGGGTCGCCTGGCGCCTGGTTGAACTCGATCATCGCCTCGCCCAGGCACACCAGGTCCAGTGGCGGCGACGGTGTTGCGCTCATCGAGCGCGAAACTATCAGAAATGGATCGTCACCGCATCGACGACATCGAACGCCGCATCGACGATCGGCATCCAGTGCCACTTGTCGAACGTGGTGCACGGGTGCGAGATGCCGAGCACCACGCGGTCGCCGACAGCGAACGGGCAAGGGTCGCCGGCGTCGAACCGCAGGTAGGCATGCTGATCGTTGAGCGCCGTGACATGCCACTGCGGATCCACCGGCTCGAGGCGCCGCGCATCGGCCGGCGCCCAGCCGATCGGCTGGGGCAGCCCCATGTCGAAGCCGACGTCGCGCCGCCCCGCGGTGAGAATCGCGAGGCCGGGCTCGGGCAGGCTCTGCACGCAGCTCCACAGTTGCAGCGCGGGCTTCAAGCCGCTCGAGCCGTCGCCGCATCCGCAGCGCTCGTTGACCCGCTGCACCAGCCGTTGGTAGTGCCCGTGGTCGTGCGTGACGTAGCAGCCCGAGCGCAACAGGCCGCGCACCGGGCGTTGCAGGTTCAAGCGCAAGCGCGCGGCCACCAGATCGAAGATGCCCGAGCCGCCCGCCGAGACGATCACCTCGTCGGACTCGAACAGCGCCTCGCGGTCGCAGGCCTGCGCCACGTCGGCGACGCGCTGCATCAATGCCGCGGCGTATTCGCGGTCGCTATCGGTGTCGCCGGTCGCACCGAGCCCTTCATAGCATTCGATGCCGACCAGCCGCACTGCGGCGCTGGCGCGCAACGCGCGTGCCAGCGCGAGCGCGTGAGCCGCTTCGCGAACCCCGGTGCGGCCAGCGGGCACCCCGATCTCGAGCAGCACCTCGAACGACATGGCTTCACCGTGCGCGCTCGACCATGCCTCGATGCGCGCGAGTTGCGCCAACGAATCGACCAGGAACACCACCCTCAGATCGCCGTGTTGCGCACGCAGCGCCTGCAGTGCCGCGAGCTCGATGTCTTGCACCAGCTGGTTGGCGATCAGCGCACGGCGCACGCCGACAGCCACGCCGACATGCAACTGGAAGACGTTGGCAAACGTGATGCCCCAGGCGCCCGCGTCGAGCTGCCGTTGAAACAGCTGCGGCGACATCGTGGTCTTGCCGTGCGGCGCGAGATCGACACCCTGGCTGCGCGCATAGGCCTGCATCCACTGGATGTTGTGCGCCAGCGCGTCGCGGTCGAGCGCGGCCAGCGGCAGCGGCAGATCGCCGGCCAGCAGGTTCCAGCGCCGCGCGGCGATGTCGCTCGGCGCCAGCGGCGGTGCATCGGGCGGGAAGCCTTTCAGCCAGGGGCCGAGCGTCAGTGCCCATCGCTGCGGTATCACTCGGGTTGGCCGCCAGCAAGCGCACGAGCTCTTCCAGGCTATCGAGGTTGTGCACCGGCAGGAAGCGATCGACGTGCGGCAACATCGCGCGAATGCCTGCGGCTTTGGGCTGGAAGCGGTCGAAGCGCAACAACGGGTTCAGCCAGATCAGGCGGCGGCAACTCTTGGCCAGGCGCTCCATCTCGTGCGACAGCGCCAACGTGTCGCCGTGCTCGAGGCCGTCGCTGATCAACAGCACCGTGGTGCGGCTGCTCAAGGCACGGCGCGCCCAGCGCTGGTTGAACTCGTGCAGGCAGGTCGTGATGCGCGTGCCGCCCGACCAGTCTTCGACCGCGCGCACCACGTGGGCCACCGCGATATCGGGGTCGCGGCTCTTCAACAGGCGCGTGGTGCGCGTCAGCCGCGTGCCGAAGACGAAACTCTCGACACGCGCCTCGGCGTGGCCCAGTGCATGCGCGAAGTGCAGCAGCATGCGCGAGTAGCGGCTCATCGAGCCCGAGATGTCGGCCAGCACCACCATCGGCGCTGGCAGCGGGCGCGGCCGCCGCCAGCGCAGCTCGCCCAATTCGCCGCCGTGGCGCGCCATCGTCTGCAGCGTGCCGCGCCAGTCGATGCGGCCGGCACGGAACGAGCGTTCGCCGCGCCGCGTGGGCAGCGGCTCGAACACCCAGCGCATCTGCGCCAGCGCGCGGCGAGCGGCGCGCCACTCGTCAGCGCTCATGGTGTCGAAGTCGGCCTTGCGCAGCACCTCGCGATCGCTCACCGTGAGCGCGGCGTCGAACTGCACCTCGTCGTCGGCCTGCGGCTGCGGTGCGTCGGGCCTGGGGTTGGGGAACAGCGCGTCGCCCAGGCGCCGGTTCTCGCGCTGCTCGGGCAACAACGCCTGCTGCGCGCGCACCTTGGGCAACAGCATCGCGCGCATGCGGCCTTCGAGGTCGGGGTCGCGCCAGAACAGATCGAACGCCTGGTCGAAAAGATCCTTGTGCTCGATGCGGTCGAGCATGCAAGTGATAGCACGGCGTGGAAGTCGCGCTTGCTGTCGAAACCGGCCAGCTTGAGCGCCTGCAATGTGAGCTGCGCGCGGTCGGTGCCCACCGCCATGCCGGCCGAGCGCAACACGCGGGCGAAGTGCATCACGTTCTCGGCGAGGTGGCCGGGGGCTTGGCGCGGGGCGACGAGCATGGGATCAACCTGCCCCGCTTGACGCGCTCGATGTGCGATCGGCGAGCGCGCAAAGCCGCGGGCGGGTATGCGCCGGCGCTCGAATGCGGCAGCCCTTCGCTGCGCGAAGGGTCCCCTGCGGTGCTCAGTCTCGTGGCCCGTCGCGAAACTCGCTTCACTCACTGCGTTCGTTGCGCTCGAACAATCGCGACGAGTCAGAACACGATGCGCGCTGACGCGCGCGGCCACGAGCCCTGCGCTCCTCGGCGCCGCATATGTCGCTGCCGACGCACACCCACCCCCGGCTTTGCCGGTACCGCCGTGGCCTGCGCCGTCGGAACACCACGAGCGTTGCTGTGCGGCGGGCGGTACCCGGTGGGGGCGACTTGTGGGGCGGCGAGAAGCGGAGCGCCGAGGTCGGCGCGCGCAGCGCGCTCTTCCACTCTGACTCGCCGCGATTGTTCGAGCGCAACGAACGAAGTGAGTGAAGCGAGTTTCGCGGCGCGACCCCGACCGAGCAGCGCAGCGGAGTCGGCGCGCAGAGCCGACCGCCACAGTAGGAGTCCCCCCGGGTACCGCCCGCCGCGCCGCGCAGAACTCAAACAGCCGCTCACGACCATCAAGCCGCGCACGAGCCGCGCTGCGCACTTCTTCGAGCAGCCGCGCTGCCTCGCCACCTTGCATGCGCGCGATGTCGTCCTGGTACTTCAGCAGCACGCCGAGCGTGTCCTGGATCACCGCGGGGTCGAGCACCAGGGCGTCGAGCTGCATCAGAGCGCGCGCCCACTCGATGGTCTCGGCGATGCCCGGCTGCTTGTACAGCTCCACCTGGCGCAGCCGCTGCACGAAGGCGACGATCTGCTGCGCGAGTTGTTGTGCGACACCGGGCACACGGCGCTGCAGCACCAACAGCTCGCGTCCGGCGTCTGGGAAACCGACCCAGTGGTACAGGCAACGGCGCTTGACTGCATCGTGGATCTCGCGCGTGCGGTTGGAGGTCAGCACCACGATCGGCGGCGTGGCTGCCTTTACGGTGCCGAGCTCGGGAATCGTGATCTGGAACTCCGACAGCACCTCGAGCAGAAAGGCTTCGAACGGCTCGTCGGCACGGTCGAGCTCGTCGATCAACAACACCGGCGGCACGCGCGCGCTTGGGGTCGATGGCCTGCAGCAGTGCGCGTTTCGTCAGGAACTTCTCCGAGAACAGTTCACCGGCCAGGGCCTGACGATCGGTGCCGGTGCCTTCGGCCAAACGAATCTCGAGCATCTGGCGGCCGTAGTTCCATTCATAGGCCGCTCCGGCGAGATCGAGGCCTTCGTAGCACTGCAGCCGGATCAGCTCGCGCCCGAGCATGGCGCTCAACGTGCGCGCGATCTCGGTCTTGCCAGTGCCGGGCTCGCCTTCGAGGAACAGCGGCCGCTGCAGCTTCAGCGCCAGGTACACCGCGGTGGACGAGTTGGCGATCGGCCACGTAGTCGAGCGCCAGCAGACGCTGCTGCAGTTCGTCGATGCTGTCGGGGAGCTCGGTCGTCATCGGTCAGACAAAAACGCCGCAGCGAGTGCGGCGTTTCAGTGTGGCACAACGCGCCTGGGTCAGCCGACTGCGCGCTTGGTCAGCACCGGGATCAACGCGGCTCGATATTCGGCAGAGCCGTGAAGGTCGCCGTTCAGGTTCTTGGCGTCGATCTTGACGCCGTCGCACGCACTGCCGGCCCAGTTGGCACTGAGTTTGTCTTCCAGGGCCTTGGCGCGGAACACGCCGTTCGAACCGGCGCCGGTGACCGCCACGCGCACGCCACCCTTGCCCTTGGCGACGAACACGCCGACCAGCGCAAAGCGCGACGCCGGTTGCTTGAACTTTTGCCAGCCCGCCTTCTCGGGCACCGGGAAGCTGACCGCGGTGATGACCTCGCCGTCGTTCAGTGCGGTCGTGTACAGGCCCTTGAAGAAATCGTCGGCCGCTATGGTGCGCTTGTCGGTGTGGATGGTCGCGCCCAGCGCCAGCGCGGCGGCTGGATAGTCGGCCGCGGGGTCGTTGTTGGCCAGGCTGCCGCCGATCGTGCCGACGTTGCGCACCTGGCGGTCACCGATGCCAGCGGCCATTGCCGCCAGCGCGGGGATCGCCTGCGCGACCTCTTTCGACGCGGCCACCGCCGAGTGCGTGGTCATCGCGCCGATCTTCACGGTGCCGCCGGACACGCTGATGCCCTTGAGTTCGGTCAGGCCGCCCAAGTCGACCAGCGCCGCGGGCGCGGCCAGGCCGAGTTTCATCGCTGCGAGCAGCGACTGGCCGCCGGCCAGGAGCTTGGCGTCGGCAGCGCCGGCGGCACGCGCCGCATCGGCCACCGACGATCGGCTTGGCGTAGTTGAATGCTTGCATGGTGTGTTCTCCTGGATCAGCGGTTGATGGCTTGCGCCACCTTCCACACGTTGTACGGTGACGCCGGCATCGGCACGTCCTTGACGCCCAGCGCGTTGCAAATCGCGTTGATCAGCGCCGGCGGTGAGCCGATGGCGCCGGCCTCGCCGCAACCCTTGACGCCCAGCGGGTTGTGCGTGCACGGCGTGCCCTTGACGGTCTCGACCGTTGAAGGTCGGAAAGTCGTCGGCGCGCGGCATCGCGTAGTCCATGTAGCTGCCGGCGAGCAACTGGCCGTTGTCGTCGTACGCGCCGTGCTCGAGCAGCGCCTGGCCGAGCCCCTGCGCCAGACCGCCGTGCACCTGGCCCTCGACGATCATCGGGTTGATGACGTTGCCGAAGTCGTCGCACGCGGTCATGCGGTCGATCTTCACCGCGCCGGTGGCGGTGTCGACCTCCACCTCGCAGATGTAGGTGCCCGCGGGGTAGGTGAAGTTGCTCGGGTCGTAGAACGCGTTCTCGTTCAACCCCGGCTCGAGCTTGTCGTGCGGGAAGTTGTGCGGCACGTAGGCGGTGAGCGCCACCGCGGCGAACGGCACGCTCTTGTCGGTGCCCGCCACCTTGAACATGCCGCCTTCGTACACGATGTCGGTGTCGGCGGCTTCCATCAGATGCGCGGCGATCTTCTTGCCCTTGGCGATGATCTTGTCGACCGCCTTCACGATCGCCGTGCCGCCCACCGCGATCGAGCGGCTGCCGTAAGTGCCCATGCCGAACAGGATCTTGCCGGTGTCGCCGTGCTCGATGACGATGTCGTCCATCGGAATGCCGAGCCGATCGGCCACCACCTGCGCGAACGTGGTCTCGTGGCCCTGGCCGTGGCTGTGGCTGCCGGTGAAGATGGTCACCTTGCCGGTCGGGTGCACGCGCACCTCGCCGGCCTCGAACAGGCCCGCGCGGGCGCCCAGTGCGCCGGCCACGCTCGATGGCGCGATGCCGCAGGCCTCGATGTAGGCCGAGTAGCCGATGCCGCGCTTCAAGCCCTTGGCCTCGGTCGCGGCCTTGCGCTTGGCGAAGCCCGCGACGTCGCCGCGTTCGATCGCCTTGGACAGCGTGGCGTTGTAGTCGCCGGTGTCGTAGGTCAGGCCCACCGGCGACGCATACGGGAACTCGGTGATGAAGTTGCGGCGGCGCAGCTCGGCCGGGTCGATCTTCAGCTCGGTGGCCGCGGTCTCGACGATGCGCTCCAGCACATAGGTCGCCTCGGGGCGGCCTGCGCCGCGATAGGCGTCGACCGGCGTCGTGTTGGTAAACATCGCCGTCACTTCGCACCAGATCTTCGGCGTCTTGTACTGGCCGGCCAGCAGCGTGGCGTACAGGATGGTCGGGATCGCGGAGGCGAAGGTCGACAGATAGGCGCCCAGATTGGCCGTGGTGTCGACACGCAATCCGACGAACTTGCCGTCCTTGTCGAGGCCGAGCTTGGCCGTGGTGATGTGGTCGCGGCCGTGCGCGTCGGACAAGAAGGCTTCCGAGCGGCTGCAGGTCCACTTGATCGGACGCTTGATCTGCTTGCTGGCGAACACCAGCGCGGTCTCTTCGCCGTACAGGTAGATCTTCGAGCCGAAGCCGCCGCCTACGTCGGGCGCCACGACACGCATCTTGTGCTCGGGGATGCCGAGCACGAACGCGCACATCAACAGCCGCTCGACGTGTGGATTCTGGTTGGCCACGTACAGCGTGTAGTTATCGGCGTTGACGTCGTAGCTGGCGTTGGCCGCGCGCGGCTCGATCGCGTTGGGGATCAGCCGGTTGTTGCGAAAGCTCAGCGTCGTCACGTGCGCAGCGCCCTTGAGCGCCGCGTCGGTGCCGTCCTTGTCGCCGATGCCCCACTGGTAGCAGCGGTTGTCGGGCGCCTCGTCGTGCACCGCGGTGCCGGCCTTGCCGGCCTTGGCGGCGTCGACCACCGCAGGCAGCTCTTCGTAGTCGACGTCGATCAGCTGCGAGGCGGCCTCGGCCTGCTCGCGGGTTTCGGCGACGACCAGCGCGACGCGGTCGCCGACGTAGCGCACCTTGCCGTCGGCCAGCACCGGGTGGCGCGGCTCCTTCATCGGCGTGCCGTCGAGGCTGTTGATCAGCCAGCCGCACGGCAGGCCGCCGACCTGCTTAAAGTGCTCGCCGGTGAAGATGCCGAGCACGCCGGGCGCCTTGGCGGCGGCGGCGGTGTCGAGCTTCTTGATGCGCGCGTGCGCGTGCGGGCTGCGCAGGAAATGACCGTAGGTCTGGCCGGGCAGCGTGATGTCGTCGGTGTAGTTGCCCTTGCCGGTGAGAAAGCGCGCGTCCTCGCGTCGCTCGACGCTCTGGCCCACGAAAGCCGCTTGTGGTGCGTTCATGTTCGCGCCTCCTTCACTTCATCGCCGCGGCGCCCTGCGCCACAGCTTTGACGATGTTGTGGTAGCCGGTGCAGCGGCACAGATTGCCGTCCAGGCCGGCGCGGATCTGCTCCTCGGTAGAGCAGTTGTGGTTCTTCACGAGGTCGACCGCGCTCATCACCATGCCCGGCGTGCAAAAGCCGCACTGCAGACCGTGGCAGCTGCGGAACGCCGCCTGCATCGGGTGCAGGGTGCCGTCTGCCGCGGCCAGGCCCTCGATCGTGGTGACCTCGGCGCCGGTGGCCTGCACGGCAAGCATTGCGCAGCTCTTCACCGCGCGGCCGTTGACGTGCACCGTGCAGGCGCCGCACTGGCTGGTGTCGCAGCCGATGTGAGTGCCGGTCAGGCGCAGCGTCTCGCGGATAAATTCGACCAACAGCGTCTGCGGCGCGACGTCGCGGGTCACCGCCCGCCCGTTCACGGTGAGGGAAATCGTCGTCCCCATGGGATGTCTCCTTCGATGCTGCCCTCGGAGCGGGGCCGCGCTGAAGAATGCTATGTCTGCCTCCGGTCGAGAAGCAGGAGGGCACTTTCCCCAATGGTGTCCGTTGCATTGGCTGCCCTGGCCGGGGCTCATGCCCTTTGACGCCCGGCGACTTGAGTCGATCTTGACATTTCGCAAGACACACGTCTCAAGCTGGGACAGTCGCCGCCGATCCTGTAGCGGATCAGGGTTAAGCCTAGGTATAAGCAGCCGACCGCTATGCAAATCATTGCATAGCGTGTGCAGCCGAAACGGGCCGCTTCAGGCGGCGCTGGCTGCATCGCCCTCCATTGGAGACCCACACCATGCAAAAGAGCCTGCACATCAACGCGGACAAATGCACCGGCTGCCTGCAGTGCGAGATGGCCTGCTCGTACGAGAACTACGGCGTATTCGCGCCGGCCAAGTCGCGCATCAAGGTATTCGACTTCCACACCACGGGTCGCAAGGTGCCCTACACCTGCACGCAGTGCGACGAGGCCTGGTGCCTGCACGCCTGCCCGGTGGAGGCGATCACGCGTGGACAAGCTCACCGGCGCCAAGGTGGTCAACGACAGCCACCTGCGTGGGCTGCAAGGTCTGCACCATCAGCTGCCCGTTCGGCACCATCAACTACGTGCAGGAGACCGGCAAGGTGCAGAAGTGCGACCTGTGCGGCGGCGACCCCGCCTGCGCCACCGCGTGCCCGACCGGCGCGATCACCTACATCGACGCCAACTGGACCGGCCTCGACCGGATGAAGGCCTGGGCCGACAAGCTGGGCAACCAGCCCGCCGCCGCTTAACACGAGGAGAACCGAGATGTCCTGGGCAGGAAAGATCCTCCGTGTCAACCTGACGGCTGGCACCGTCAAGTCCGAACCGCTGAACATGAAGTGGGCCAAGGAGTACCTGGGCTCGCGCGGTCTCGCCACCCGATACATCGTCGAGGAGGTCGATCCCAAGGTCGACCCGCTGTCGGCGGCCAACAAGATCATCTGGGCCACCGGCCCGCTGACCGGCACGATGGCCTCCACCGGCGGGCGCTACACCGTGGTCACCAAGGGCCCGCTGACCGGCGCCATCGCCTGCTCCAACTCGGGCGGCTACTGGGGCGCCGAGCTGAAGATGGCCGGCTGGGACATGATCATCTTCGAGGGCGGCTTCGCCGAAGCCGGTGTACCTGTTCGTCAGCGACGACGTCGCCGAGTTGCGCGACGCCTCGGCGCTGTGGGGCCAGAGCGTCTGGGAGACCGAAGAGACGCTGAAGAAGTTGCACCAGGACCCGCTGCTGCGCGTCTCCTCGATCGGCCTGGCCGGCGAGAACAAGGTGCTGTTCGCCGCGGTCGTCAACGACCTGCACCGTGCCGCCGGCCGTTCCGGCGTCGGCGCGGTGATGGGCAGCAAGAACCTGAAGGCGGTCGCCGTGCGCGGCACCAAGGGCGTGGGCAACATCGCCGACCCCAAGGCCTTCATGAAGGTCACCGCCGAGAAGAAGAAGATCCTGCACGACAACGCCGTCACCGGACAGGGCCTGCCGACCTATGGCACGCAGGTGCTGATGAACGTGATCAACGAGATCGGTGCGCTGCCCACGCGCAACCACCGCGACGTGCAGTTCGAGGGCGCCAAGGACATCTCGGCCGAGGCGATGGCCACGCCACGCGCCAGCGACGGCAAGAAGCACCTGGTGACCAACCAGGCCTGCTTCGGCTGCACGATCGCCTGCGGGCGCATCAGCAAGATGGACAAGGGCCACTTCACGGTGGAGAACAAGCCGCAGTACTGGGGCGCCTCGGGCGGCCTGGAATACGAAGCCGCCTGGGCGCTGGGCGCGGCCAACGGCGTCAACGACCTCGAGGCGCTGCAATACGCCAACCTGATCTGCAACGAGCAGGGCATGGACCCGATCTCCTTCGGCGCGACCGTCGGCGCGGTGATGGAGCTCTACGACATGGGCGTGCTGAAGAAGGAACAGCTCGGCATCGACGCCAAGTTCGGCTCGGCGCAGGCGCTGGCGCACTTTGCCGAGATCACGGCCAAGGGCGAAGGCTTCGGCAAGGAGATCGGCCAGGGCAGCAAGCGGCTGTGCGCGAAGTACGGCCACCCCGACCTGTCGATGAGCGTGAAGGGCCAGGAGTTTCCGGCCTACGACTCGCGCGGCATCCAGGGCATGGGCCTGGCCTACGCCACCAGCAACCGCGGCGCCTGCCATTTGCGTGGCTACACGGTCGCCTCCGAAGTACTGGGCATCCCGGTCAAGACCGATCCGCTCAGCGCCGACGGCAAGCCCGAGCTGGTCAAGGCCTTCCAGGACGCGACCGCGGCGTTCGACTCGGCGGGCCTCTGCATCTTCACCAGCTTCGCCTGGGGTCTGGCCGACGTGGCGCCGCAGGTGGCCGCCGCCTGCGGGCCCGAGTTCTCGCTGGAGAACATGGAGAAGATCGGCGAGCGCATCTGGAACCTGGAGCGCGACTTCAACAACCGCGCGGGCTTCACCGCCAAGGACGACTCGCTGCCCAAGCGGCTGCTGACCGAGCCGGCCAAGACCGGCCCGGCCAAGGGCCTGGTCAACAAGCTGCCCGAGATGCTGCCCAAGTACTACGCGGTTCGCGGCTGGACGGCCGACGGCCAGCTCACGCCCGAGACGCGCGCGCGTCTGGGCCTCTGAGGATCGCCGGGCCGCGTGCGGCCCGGCGTGTGCGCAACGCAAGGCGGTTCTCGGGACCGCCTTGTTCGCTCAGGAATGCCGAACATGAAACACGTGATCCTCGGCGCCGGCCCGGCCGGTGTCATTGCCGCCGAGACGCTGCGCAAGCACGCGCCCGGTGACGAGATCGTGCTCGTCGGCGACGAGCCCGAGGCGCCGTACTCGCGCATGGCGATCCCGTACCTGCTGATGGGCAAGATCGGCGAGGACGGCACGCACCTGCGCCATGGCCGCGACCACTACGCAGCATTGCGCATCACGCTGCAACGCGGCCGCGCGCGCCAGCTCGACGCTGCCAAGCGTCAGGTGCTGCTCGACGACGGCCACACGCTCGCGTTCGACCGCCTGCTGATCGCCACCGGTTCGTCACCGGCCACGCCGCCGATTCCGGGCATCCACGGCCCCGGCGTGCACCCGTGCTGGACGCTGGCGGACGCGCGCGCCATCATGGATCTGGCCAAACCCGGCGCGCGCGTGCTGCAGATGGGCGCCGGCTTCATCGGCTGCATCATCATGGAGGCACTGGCCGCGCGTGGCGTCAAGCTCTCGGTGATCGAGCTGGGCGACCGCATGGTGCCGCGCATGATGGGCCCGACCGCCGGCGGCATGATCAAGGAGTGGTGCCAGAAGAAGGGCGTGTCGGTGCACACCGGCACGCGCGTCGAGGCCATCGAGCGCGGCGCCAACGCCGAGCCCGGCCTGCTGGGCAAGATCGCGAGTGCGGTCGGGCTCGGTTCGTCGTCGATGCCCACCGGCGCAATGACGGTGCGACTGTCCAACGGCGAGCGGCTCGAGGCCGATCTGGTGATCAGCGCCACCGGCGTCAAGCCGAACATCGGGTTCCTCGAGAACTCGGGCGTGCGCTGCCTGGTGGGCGTGCTCACCGACGAGCAACTGCAGACCAACGTGCCCGGCGTCTATGCCGCGGGCGACTGCGCCGAAGCCTTCGACAAGGTCAGCGGCAAAACCATTGTCAGCGCGATCCAGCCCAACGCGGCCGAGCAGGCGCGCGTGGCCGCGCTCAACATGGTCGGCCAGCGGACGGCACTGCGCGGCGTCACGCAGATCAACGTGCTCGACACGCTGGGGTTGGTGTCGACCAGCTTCGGCAATTGGCAGGGCGTCTCCGGTGGCGAGCACGTGGAGCTGACCGATCGCAGTGCCGGACGCCACCTGAGCCTGCAGTTCGACGGCGACCGGCTGGTGGGCTGCAACAGCATCGGCTGGAGCGACCACATCGGGGTCATGCGCGGTTTGGTCGAGGGCCAGGTGAACCTGGCGGGCTGGAAGCAACGGCTGATGGCCGACCCAACGCTGCTGATGCAGGCGTATCTCGCGAGCGCGCAGCAGCAGGCGGGCTTCGGCCATGTGACCGGATAGGGTCCAGACCTGCGGCATCATCGGCCCGCCATGCAGATCACGTTCAAGCTCTACGCCACGCTGACCGACTACCTGCCTGTCGACAAACGGCGCAGCAACCAGCTGACGCTGGAGGTGAAACCGCAGGCCACGGTGGCCGAGGTGATCGCCCCGTTCGATCTGCCGCCCAAGCAGGTGCACCTGGTGCTGATCAATGGCCATTTCGTGCCCCCTGCCGAGCGGGCCAGTCGCACGCTGAACGAGGGTGACGTGCTCGCCGTGTGGCCGCCCATCGCAGGCGGTTGAGGTGAAGCGATCCGTCCCGACCCGGCGGGCCGGACGCGCAGCCGACGATGCACGACCCCGCCACCTACACCGAGGCGTTCGACCGCGAGCAGGGGTTCACGCCGCAGGAATGGCTGAACGGCCTGCGCGGCGCCGTGGGGGCGCATCGGCTCGAACTCGGTGCGCTGCAAGGCCAGGCGCTGGTGCGCATCGGCGCCGGCACGCTGCAAATGCAGTGGACCGAATTGCCGCCGCGGCGCATCGCGCTGCTGCGCATGCCGCGGCTGGCGGTGCGCTACCGGTTCAACGACGTGCCGGCGCAAGAGCGCACCGCGTTCATGCGTTATTTCGATCTGTACCTGCAGCGTGGTGGTGGCTGAGCGGCGCTCAGCCTCCCGGCCCGTGACCCCGAACGCCGACAAACCCGCAGCCTGGCGCCGCTGGCTGAGCATTGCCTTGCGCGCGGTGCACCTGGCCAGCGTGGTCGGTATCGGCGCGGTGCTGCTGGGGGCCCCGTTGCCGCTGCTGCTGGCCGGTGCGACGGTGCTCTGCAGCGGCATCGCGCTGCTGGCCCTGGAGATCGCCGATGCGCGCATGCGCTGGAACGAGCTCGCA
The DNA here is from genome assembly GCA_963774185.1 of uncultured beta proteobacterium. GTDB lineage: Bacteria > Pseudomonadota > Gammaproteobacteria > Burkholderiales > Burkholderiaceae_C > JAEUPI01. The sequence continues at coordinate 54,727 of CAVZEK010000023.1, read as the reverse complement.
GGCCTGGTCTCGCTGGCCAAGCTGGCGGTGATCGCGTGGATGGCGCTCGATCCCGTGCGCGCAGCGAGCCTGTTCTGGGGCGTGCTGTTCGTCTCGGCCGTCAGCTCGCATGCGCCTCGCCACTGGCGGCATTGGCGGCCCGGACGCGCGCTGCCGGCCGGGCGAACGGATCAGGCGAAGTAGCGCGCATTCATGCGTTCGCACGGACCGAACGCCGGCGCGAACTGGTGCAGCTTGATCATGGGTGGCCGCTTCCCCCTTGCGTCGTGTTCGTGGTTTCGCGAGCGGCAGCGCGCTGCAGCAGCGCGGCCCAGCCCGGATAGTCGTCGCGTGCCAATGCGAACTTGCGCGTCGCTTGTGCGGTGGGCTCGCCGGCGCGCAGCGCATCGACATACGCCGCCGGATCGCTGATCCACGTGCCCCCCGATCAGCGTGACGCCACGCGAGAACAGAGGGTCGGGCGGGCAGCCGACGCTGGGGCCGATCATCGCGATTCGGCGCGCGCGGCGGCACAGCCCCAGCATGCGCTCGAGCGTGTCGTTGAGCAGCAGCGTGCCGGTGGCCAGCACCTTGTCGCAGGCTTGCAGTTCATCGGCATCGAGCGTCACGCGTGCACCGTCGCGTGTCGCCCACCAGGTCGGCGCGCAGCTCGATCACCACCAAGCGCGCACCACGCGCCGTGATGCGCGGCACCAGCGATGCGAAGTAGCCGATCATGCCCACCGTTTCGCCGGGCTGCGGATCGAGATTGCCGATCGAGTCGGCGCTGCCGGCTGGCACCCAAGCGGCACGGTCGAACAGGCAGCGCGTGAGTGCGTTGACGGCGGCCAAACCCGCCGTGCGGTCGAGCGCGTCGCCGCTGGCATAGCCGCGCGCGACCGCGAGCGCATCGCGGCCACCGAGCGCGAACCGCTCGGGCTGGCGAGTAAGTTCGGACCAGGTGTCGCCCAGCAGCACGTACGACAACCCGATCGAGCCGTCTTCGAGCTGCAGCGCGCAGAACTCGCCGCGCAGATCGCCCGGCGTCGGCCGGGGCGGCAGATGCAGCGCGCGCACGCGCGGCAGCGGCCGTCCGACCGCGCGCACGCCGCCGAGAAGGCCTCCAGCAGGGCCAGCGTCTCGTGGACATACCCAGTGGCGCCGTTCACGACGGACCGCCCTTCGCGTGGCGCGCCGCGTGGCTGGACAGCGCGTTCGGGAAGTACAGCGCCGTCAGGCTCTTGCTGTGCACCGGCGAGTGGCCGCGCCGCTCGGGCGCGACGCCCTCGGCATAGCGCCGCCAGTCGCGCACCCAGAAGATGTCGTCGCAGACTTCGAGCAGTCCCATCGTTTCGCGGTCGCCGACCAGCACGCCTTGCACGCGCAACCCGAGGTCGTCGCGCGCCCGGCGCAGGCGCTCCAGCGTCTGCGGCACGCAGCCGAACTCGCCATCGCTGACGATCAGCAGGTCGGCGCTCGCCCAGCGCGCGTCGTGCACACAATCGATCGCGCGCTCGATCGGCGTCTGAATGTCGGTGCCGCCGTCGAAGGACTGGCCCATCACCTCCAGCAGCGCCTGCAGGCCCGCCTCTCCGGCGCCGAGGTCGCACTCGATCACCTCCTCGGGCCCGCCGAAGGCGATCAGCTTGCACCCGCGCCGCGCTTCGTGCGCTGCTCGCAGCGCGGCGATCACGGTGGCCTTCGCGATGTTCTCCGGTGCACCACGCATCGAGCCGGACGTATCCAGGCAGACGATGATCGGCCCTCGCTCCAGCGACTCGGTCTCAGGCAACCCCGCGGGGCGGCGCGCCGCAGCCTGCGGGTCCACGCGCCAATCGGTGAGCACCGCCTCGGTCTCCCAGCTCAGCAGCCGCGCCTCGGCGTGGCGGGCACGCCACAGCTTGCGCAGCACCGGGTGGTGCAGCATCACCGCCTCGCTGGCCAGCATGCGCTCGGGACGCGACGAGAAGCGCACCCCGGTGATTTCCCCCGGCGCGCCGGGCAGCCGGGTCTCGATCGCGCGCAGCGCCAGCGGCGGCGTGGCTGCGTCATCGGCGTTGCGCTGCCGGCTGCGCCGTGGCGTCACCGCGCGCTCGCTGCGGCCGAGCCTGCGCACCAGCTCGTTCAGCGCCGGCAGCTGGCGCAGCCAATCGCTGGCGCGCCGAGCCGCCGCCCAGGGGCGCGAGTTCAGGTGGCCGCGCAGCGTGTCCCAGCGCAGCTGGCTGAGATCGCCCAGTCCTTGCAGCAGCGCCAGGTCATCGTCGAGCCCGTGGCTTTGCGCCACCCACTCGGCACGAAACTGCGCGGTGATCGCCTCGATCGCGGCCGGGCGCGTGAGCCGCGGCTGCAAGTCCACGATGCGGTCCAGATGCCACAGCAGCGTGCGCAGCAGCTGCTCGGCCATCGCGGGCACGCCGCGCGCGAGCGCTGGCAGACCGAGTTCGCCAACCACCGCTCGCAGCGGCGCACTGGCCTCGCGATCGCTGAAATCGGCGGCGGAGTCCGGCAGCACACCCTCCTGCAGCGCCCGCAGCCAGCGCAGCGTATCGTGCAGACGCGCGGCGCGCTCGCCCGCGCTGGTGATGACGCTGGGCAGCCACAACGAGCGCGGCAACGGCTCGAGCCGGTCGTACGGCGCGTCGAGCTCGACACTCGCGCTCGCGCATGCAAGTGCTGCCGCGCTTGGGGCCACGACGCTCAAGCGGCCACGGCGTCGAGCGCCACCGGCGGCGGCACCTCGGCGGCCAGCTGCGCGTCCAGCGGCAGCTCGGCGTATCCCTGATGCGCACGCGTCAGGCGCTCGATCAGTCCGTCGAGCACCGCCAGTGTCTGGGCCGCGCCAGCGCGCAGACGCTGCGCGAGCTGAGGCGGCAGCCACAGGCGCCCGGCCAAGCGCGCGGCCAGCGCGGCGTCGCGCACAGCCACCTCGTCGCGGCCCGTGCGCGCCTGCGCGAGCACCTCTTCGAGCTGGGCCACGCGCGCGGCGATGTGGGCGCTGCTGTAGTGGCGACGCTGCTGCACCTCGAGCCGGGCTGACACGATGCGCATCATGCCGCTGCCGGCGTCATCCGGTGTGCCTGGGCCGGCAATCGCGCGCGCCAGCGCGAGCTTGCCGGCGGCGTTGGCGGCATCGGGATCGTCATTCGCCGATTGTTCGATCTCCAGTTGCTTCTCGAAGGCCTGCACCGCGCACGTGAGCCACGGCGCCACCTGCGGCGCCGCGCGCAGCCACTCGGCCTCGAACCAAGCGGCCAGCGCGGGCACCTCTTGCGGCGAGGCGCTGGCCACGTACGGCGCCAACCACAGGTCGAGCTCGTCGACTTCGTCGCGACCTTCGCTGGCCGCGGCCACCCGCATCAGCGCGACCCACTGGCGCCAGCGCCGGTCCGACAGCGCACGATCGCGGCTTGCCAGCCAGTGACGCAGCGCGGTGAGCCCGGCGATGGCTTGGTCGCTCAGGCGCACAGACTGGGCCGCCTGCGCGATCGCCTCGCGCTCGTCGGTGCTGAGCGGCTCCGGCCGCAGCGCCGACGGCGCCTTCAGGACCAGCAGCGCAGCGAACGAGGCGTCCGCCACCGGCGCGACCGGCACGCGCAACAGAAAACGATCGAAGAACGCGTGCAGCGCTTCGTCGCTGGGCACCTCGTTGCTCGCGCCCACCACGCACACGAGCGGCACACGAACACGCGCGTTGCCGTTGTCGAACTCGCGCTCGTTGAGCAGCGTGAGCAATGCATTGAGGATCGCCGAGTTGGCCTTGAACACCTCGTCGAGGAATGCGATGCCCGCAGTCGGCAGGAAGCCCTCGGTCTGACGTTCGTAGCGGTCCTCCTCGAGGGCTTTCAGCGACAGCGGCCCGAACAGCTCTTCGGGCGTCGAAAACCGCGTCAGCAGGCGCTCGAAGTAGCGCGCGCCGGCGAACACCGTGTGCAGCCGCCGCGCCAACTCACTCTTGGCGGTGCCGGGCGGGCCGATCAGCAGCACATGCTCGCCCGCCAACGCCGCCAGCAGCGCGACCCGCACCGCCGCCTCACGTTCGAGCAGACCGGCTTCGATGGCCTGCAGCCACGCGCCGAGTCGGGAAACCGTCGGGAGAGATCGCATGGCGGCCATTGTCCCGGCCCGGCGGCGACATCCGCAACCGGGGTGGATCAAGGATTTCCGTTGCATCGAACCGGAACAGGGGTTTGCGTTATCGTCAGGATGCGTCCAGCAGCGCGCGGGACTGGCCTAATGGCCCGATGCAAGCGTTCCGGGCGATCACGGCGTACGCGCGACCCTGACGGGAGATCGAAAATGGACAACGTGGACCTGCAGGTCCTGCGACAGGTTTCGCAGTGGTGCACCGACGGCCGCCGCGTCGTGCTCGGCACGATTACCCGCACATGGGGCTCGGCGCCGCGGCCGCCCGGCTCGGTGGTGGCGATCCGCGACGATGGGCTGGTCACCGGCTCGGTGTCGGGCGGCTGCATCGAGGACGACCTGATCGACAAGGCACGCGAAGGCGTTCTGGCCGAGGGCAAACCCAAGGTCGTGCGCTACGGCATCGACGCCGACGCGGCGCACCGCTTCGGGCTGCCGTGCGGCGGCCTGATCGAGCTGGTGCTCGAACCCGTGCTGCCGCGCACCCACATTGGCGAGTTGCTGGAGCGCCTGTCCAAGGGCGAACGGGTGCGGCGGGTACTCACGATCGCCAGCGGCGAGGTCGCACTCGAACCCGCCGGCGACACCGACGAGCTGCAGCTCACCGACACCACTCTCGTCACCCACCACGGGCCGCGCTGGCGGCTGGTGCTGATCGGCGCCGGCCAGATGACGCAATACTTGGCGCAGATGGCGCGCGCGCTCGACTACGAGGTGATCGTCTGCGACCCGCGCGACGAGTACGCCATTGGCTTCGCGATCGAGGGCGCGACGCTGTCGCGCCAGATGCCCGACGACCTGATCACCGAACTCAAGCCCGACGGCCACACGGCGATCATCGCACTGACCCACGACCCCAAGCTCGACGACCTGTGCCTGATGGAGGCGCTCAGGAGCCCCGCGTTCTATGTCGGTGCGATCGGCTCGCGCGCAAACCAGGCCAAGCGCAAGCAACGGTTGATCGAACACTTCGGCATGAAGGAGTCCGAGTTCGAGCGCCTGCATGGCCCCGTGGGCCTGAAGAACGGCGCGCGCACGCCGCCTGAGATCGCGATCGGCATCCTGGCCGAGCTGACTGCCGTGCGTTATGGCTACCGCATTCCTGCACCGGTGGCCACTGGCGCGGTGGCCAGCGTGGCCGCCGGCTGTGTGACGTAGTCAGCCGGGGTGGCCGCGGCTTCGGCACAATTCCGTCACGACGGCGCGTTGTTCTTCGTTTCGCCGCGCGCCGGCCGCAAAAGCAGGACCCTAGACTCTCAGCGCCTGCAACTGCATCGGCCAGTGCCGCATCGGACATGTCACAACCATCGTCGGGTTTGCGCATCGCCCCCGCAACCTCCCTTCTGGCGCTGCTGGCCACGCTGTCTTGGCTGCTCGGCGGCTGCGCCACGCCGCCGCCGAAATTGCCGAGCTACACCGCTCCTGCGGGTGCACCGACAGCCAAGCTGGTGATGCGCGGCGCGGTGCCTGCCGGTGATGCCTTCGGCGTACTCGTGTACGACGACGCCGAGCACTGCAAGGGCGCGCGCCTGGCCGGCGCCGGCAACAGCGCTCGCAATCCCAGCACCGTGCCGTTGGCCGCAGGCGCGTTGACCACGGTGGAATTCATGTACGTCAAGGCCAACAAGGAGTCGTGCCTGCTGCGCTGGTCGTTCACGCCGATGGCGGGCAAGTCGTATCTGGTCAACGGCGGCGGCTACGGCACCGGCTGCCGCGCCGCGCTGCTCGACGCCACCAACCCTGACTCGATGGCCGCGCCGGCGGGTGCCGTGCGCCGCAACGAGAAGGGCAACGCCTGCGTGCCGATGGCGCAGGCGCGGCCGGTCGGCGCCAACACGGCGCAAGGCGGGCAAGACCAAGGTGCCGCCGTGCTGCGCCCGGGTGCCAACTCCGACGATCTGCAAGGCTTGATCCCGCAATGAACACGACCCGTTTGGTGCGAGGAGCGCTGGCCCCGCTGCTGGCCGGATTCGCCGTCGCCAGTGCGCATGCGCTCACCGCCGAACAGGTGTATGCCAAGGTGTCGCCCAGCGTCTGGCGCGTGGTGACCTACGATGCCGACAACCTGCCGCTCGGCCAGGGCAGCGGCGTGGTCGTCGGCACCGAAGCTGTGGTCACCAACTGCCATGTGCTGGCCAAGGCCAAGCGGGTGGCCGTGAAGCGCGAGAAGGAGACGCTCGATGCCAAGCTGGCGATGTGGGACGTCAAGCGCGACCTCTGCCAACTGCGCGTGGTGGGACTCACGGCACCGGCGGTCTGGGTGGCCGATTCAAAGCAAGTCGCGGTGGGCCAGAACGTGTTCGCGGTCGGCAACCCCAAAGGACTCGAATTGACGATGAGCGCCGGCCTGGTGTCGTCGCTGCGTCGCAATACCGCGGGCCAGCTGGTGCTGATCCAGACCTCGGCTGCGATCTCCGGCGGCTCCAGTGGCGGCGGCCTGTTCGACGCCCAAGGCAACCTGGTCGGGCTCACCACGCTCGGCTCGGTCAGCGGCGACGCGCAAAACCTGAACTTCGCCATTCCTGCGGAATGGGTGCGCGAGCTGCCCGCGCGGCATGCCGCTGCGGCGGCCTCCGCTGCGGGCGCCGGCAGCACCGCCGCCGCGGCGTCCGGCGGCTCGACAGCGGTGGGCGCGACCAACGACCGCACGTTCCAGCAGAGCGCCGACGCGCCGCGCTGAGGCCGCGCGCGCGGGCGCGGTAAGCTGCTGGCCTGCAGGCCGCGTGGCCTAAAGTCTCGACATTCCAGGCGAAGGAATCGGCATGCTCGCGCTTCACCACTACCCCGGCAACGCGAGCATGATCCCGCACATCCTGCTGCACGAATTGAAGCTGCCGTTCGAGCTCAAGCTGGTCAATCGCACCCAGGGCGCGCACAAGTCGCCCGCCTATCTGAAGCTCAATCCGAACGGTCTGATCCCGGTGCTCGAAGACGGGCCCCTGGTGCTGTACGAAACGGCGGCCATCTGCCTGCACCTGGTCGACACCCACCCGCAAGCCAGTCTGGCGCCGGCGCTGGGCACGCGAGAACGCGCTCACTTCTACAAGTGGCTGATCTGGATGACCAACTCGCTGCAGGCGACGATGGTGCCGTACTTCTACCCCGAGCGCTCGGTCGACGAGGGCAACGAAGCGGGCGCCGCACAAGTGCGCAATCACGCGCAGGCGCGCATCGGCGAGTTGCTCGTACCACCTCGACGCGCAACTCGCATCGCACGGTCAACCCTGGCTGCTGGGCTCGACCTACAGTGCGCTGGATCCCTATGCCTTCGTGCTGTGCCGCTGGACGCGCGGCTTCAAGGGGCCGGCGACCAGGCCGGCGCGCGAGTCGGCGCAGCTCGGGCCTTATCTGCAGCGCATGCTGGCGCGGCCGGCGGTGCAGCGGGTGCTGGCCGACGAAGGACTCGCGCAGCCCTGGGTGTAGCGGCCGGCGAACAACCGCCCGGTCAGCTCATCGGCACGCCCAGCCGCTCGCCCCAGCAGCGCGTCAGCGGGCTCAGCGGTCGCGCGGTGCGACGCTCGTTGAGCACCGCGCGGCCGAGTGACCGGGCGCCCGGGTCCGCGGCGGCCGCGGCCAGCAGCGTCTGGTCGATCAGGTCGCGCTGCGCGTGGCTGCCACCGAAGCGCTGCGCCTTACCGCGCACCGCGTACAGCGCCTGCGCGGCGGCCACCGGCTCGCCGCGCGCCAGCGCCAGCAGCGCGCGCATCAGCGGCGCCCCGACTTCGCGCGCCATCGCGTGGTTGCTGCGCGGCGCATCGTCGGCAGCCAGCGCGCGGGCGGCGCAGCGCGCCACCCAATGTTCGGCGCGCGCGCCGTCGTCGGCGGCCAGCATCGCCAACAGCGCGTGCACGTCGTTGAACGCGTAGAAGCCGGCACTGTCGTCGGCCAGGTCCCACATCGCCACCAGATCGGCGCAGCGCTGGCGCACGTCGACCCCGAGCAGGTGCAGCCGCCACAGGATCGATGCCGCGTCCACGCGCTGCAACGTCACCTGCAGCGTATCGCCGGCCAGGTGAGCATCGACCAGCCGCAGCACGCCGGTGTCGTCGAGACCCTCGAGGCGAAACAACGCGAGGTGCCACCACAGGTGGCAGGCGTAGCCGTTGCCTTCGGCCCAGGCGCCCTGGTGCTGGCGCAGCCAGCCGGCGCCTTCGTCGAAGCGGCCCTGCATCTCCATCACGTGCGCCACCGCGTGAATGGCCCACGGCGAGCGCGCATCGAGCACCAGCGCACGTCGGCCGGCCTCTTCGGCCTGCGCCTGAAGATTGCACTCCTCCAGACCGAACGCGTGCAGCGCCAACACATGGGGATACAGCGGATCGGCGCCGTCCCACTCCGGCAGCGCGCGCGCCGGTCGGGCGCGCAGGTTGATCGCGTCACCGCGGTAGAAGTCCCACAGATGCGCCCACTGCAGCGCCAGCGCGTCGCGCGGATGGTCGAGCAGCCACTCGTCCCACAGTGCGCAGGCATCATGCCAGCGGCCTTCGAGCACGCGCTGGGTTGCCTCCCAGTGCGCACGCTCGCGTGCCGGTGCGGCCGCCAGCAACAGGTGTGCGCGCTCCAGGTCGGCGCGGGCGTCGGCCAGCAACGAGGGCTCGGTCAGGCTCAGCAAGAACCCTGCCTTCATCACGTGCGGCAGCGGCCAGTGCGGATCGTGAGCGATCGCGCGATCAAGGTCGGCCAACGGCGGGTCGTAGAACGACATCATCCGCCACAGCGCTTTCTCCATGGCGTCGCGGGCGGCCGGCGAATCGGTGCCGATCAGGTTGCCGCGAGCATCCTTCAAGGCCATGCGGCACTCTAACCTGCCGCCGCCGCCGGTCTGCACCGGCCGTCCCCTGCACACCTGGGGAATCACGGGGCCAATCCCCATGCGGGCTGCGCGGGATGGTGCTTCAATAGGCGCCCCGCCGGCCCTTGAGGAGACCCTTTCCATGATTCCCGCTGGTTTCGAGTACCACGCGCCGCGCTCGGTGGCCGACGCGGTCAAGCTGCTGGGCAGCCTCGGCCCCGACGCCAAGTTGCTGGCCGGCGGCCACAGCTTGTTGCCGATGATGAAGCTGCGCTTCGCGCAGCCCAGTGCGCTGATCGACCTCGGCAAGATCGCCGACCTGCGCGGCATCGCGCAATCGGGCAACGAGATCCGCATCGGTGCGATGACCACCGAACACGAGTTGCTGAATTCCAAGCTGCTGGCCGACAAGCTGCCGCTGCTGATCGAGGGCGTGGGCCAGATCGCCGACCCGCAGGTGCGCTACCGCGGCACGATCGGCGGCGACATCTGCCACGGCGACCCGGCCAACGACCATCCGACCTTGATGCTCGCGCTCGACGCATCGTTCGTGTTGATCGGGCCGAAAGGCGAGCGTGTGGTCAAGGCCGACGGCTTTTTTGTCGGCGTGTATGCCACGCTGTCGGAGACCGACGAAATCCTGACGCAGATCCGCATTCCGATTCCGGCCGCTGGCAGCGGCTGGTCGTATGCCAAGTTCAAGCGCAAGACGGGCGACTTCGCCACCGCCGCTGCCGCTGTGTTGCTGCAGATGAAGGGCGGCAAGGTCGCCAAGGTGGCGATCGCACTCACCAATGTCGGACCGACGCCGATCAAGGCCAGCAAGGCCGAGCAGCGCCTGGTCGGCAAGCCGATCGACGACGCGAGCCTCAACGAAGCGGCGCGCCTGGCGATGGCCGCGTGTTCACCCACCCACTGTCCGCGCGGCTCACCGGACTACAAAACCGCGATGGCCGGCGAGATGACGCGACGCGCGCTGCAGAGCGCGCTCGCGCGCGCCAAACCCTGAGCTCGCAGAGATTAAGGAACATCCACCATGGCGAACACGCACAAGGTCTCTTTCAAGCTCAACGGCAAGGCGGTCGACGTCACGGTCGAAGCACGCGAGTTGCTGATCTACACGCTGCGCGAGCGCCTCGCGCACACCGGCCCGCACATCGGCTGCGAAACCTCGCACTGCGGCGCCTGCACGGTCGATGTCGACGGCATGTCGGTCAAATCATGCACGATGCTGGCGGTGCAATGCGACGGCTCGGAAGTGCTCACCATCGAAGGCTTCGAACAGGGCGGCGTGCTGCACGCGCTGCAGCAGGCCTTTCACGAAGAGCACGGCCTGCAGTGCGGCTACTGCACGCCGGGCATGATCACCCGCGCCTACCGGCTGCTCAAGGAGAACCCCAACCCGAGCGAGCAGGAGATCCGCTACGGCATCGCGGGCAACCTGTGCCGCTGCACCGGTTATCAAAACATCGTCAAGGCCGTGCAGTCGGCTGCGAAGAAACTCGCAGCCGCGCAGACCGCCGCTGCCTGACCCATCGAACATCCACCGGAGACACGCCATGGGCGACCTGTCCGATCTGAAGGAACGCGAAGACAAGCTGCAGGGCATGGGCACCTCGCTGCTGCGCAAGGAGGATGCCAAGTTCATCCGCGGCCAAGGCACCTACGTCGACGACATCAAGCTGCCGGGCATGCTGTTCGGCGCGCTGGTGAGGAGCCCCTTTGCGCACGCGCGCATCAAGGGCATCGACAAGAGCAAAGCGCTGGCCTGCCCCGGCGTGGTAGCGGTGCTGACCGCCGACGATCTGAAGCCGGTGAACCTGCACTGGATGCCCACCGTCGGCGCTGACGTGCAGGCCGTGCTGGCCGACAAGAAGGTGCACTTCCAGCTGCAGGAAGTGGCGATGGTGCTAGCCAGCGACCGCTATGCCGCCTACGACGGCGCCGCACTGGTGGAGGTCGACTACGAAGAGCTACCGGCGATCGTCGACCCGAAAAAGTCGATGGACAAGGACGCGGTGATCATCCGCGAGGACATCGCCGACAAGAAAGAAGTCGGCCACGGCCCGCGCACGCACCCGAACCACATCTTCACGTGGGAAGCCGGCAACAAGGCGGCCGCCGATGCCGCCTTCAAGAGCGCCGAAGTCACCGTGCGCGAAGAGATCCTGAACCCGCGCGTACATCCCTGCCCGCTCGAAACCTGCGGCTGCGTGGCGTCGTTCAACAAGGCCACCGGCTATCTGACGCTGCACGTGACGACGCAGATCCCGCATCTGTTCCGCACCGTGCTCGCGATGCTGTCGGGCGTCGCCGAGAGCAAGATCCGCGTGATCGGAAACGACATCGGCGGCGGCTTCGGCAACAAGGTGCCGATCTATCCGGGCTACGTGGTCGCCACCGTCGCCTCGATCGTCACCGGCGTGCCGATCAAGTGGATCGAGTCGCGCATCGACAACATCTCGACCACCGGCTTCGCGCGCGACTACCACGGCGTCGGCGAACTCGCCGCCGACAAGGACGGCCGCATCAAGGGCCTGCGCTTCACGGCGCTGGCCGACCACGGCGCGTTCAACTCGCACGTGTCGGCCAGCAAGCTGCCGGCGGGGTTGTTCTCGATCTGCACGGGCTCGTACGCGATCCCCAATGCGTACTGCCGCGTCGACGCGGTCTACACCAACAAGGCGCCGGGCGGCGTGGCGTATCGCTGCTCGCTGCGCGTGACCGAAGCGATCTACCTGATCGAACGCATGATGGACGTGCTGGCGCAAAAGATCGGCGTCGACAAGGCCGAGATCCGGCGCCGCAACTTCGTGCAGGCCGAGCAGTTCCCGTACACCACGTCGCTCGGCTGGACGCTCGACTCAGGCGCATACCACACCGCACTCGACAAGGTGCTGAAAGCGGTCGACTACGAAGGTCTGCGCAAAGAGCAAGCCGCCAAACGCGCCGACCCCAACAGCCCGACGCTGATGGGCATCGGCATCTCCACCTTCACCGAGATCGTCGGCGCCGGGCCGACCAAGGTGTGCGACATCCTCGGCATCGGCCTGTTCGACAGCTGCGAGATCCGCGTGCACCCCACCGGCGGCGTGATCGCTCGGCTGGGCACGATGACCCAAGGCCAGGGCCACGCCACCACCTACGCGCAGATCATCGCCACCGAGCTCGGTTTGCCGGCCAGCGACATCGTCGTGGAGGAAGGCGACACCGACAAGGCGCCGTACGGCGCCGGCACCTGGGGCTCGCGTTCGACCCCGGTGTCAGGTGCGGCCACCGCGATGGCTGCACGCAAGATCAAGGACAAGGCCAAGAAGATCGCCGCGCATCTGCTCGAAGTGGGTGAAGGCGATCTCGAGTGGGAGATCGACCGCTTCAAGGTCAAGGGCAACCCTGCGCAGGCCAAGACCATGAAAGAGATCTGCATGGTCTCGCACACCGGCAACCTGCCCGCGGGTATGGAGCAGGGCTTGAACGCGGTGTCCTACTACGACCCGCCGAACCTGACGTTCCCGTTCGGCGCCTATCTGTGCGTGGTCGACGTCGACAAGTTCACCGGCGGCATCTCGGTGCGCCGCTTCTACGCGCTCGATGACTGCGGCACGCGCATCAACCCGATGGTGATCGAGGGTCAGATCCACGGTGGCCTGACCGAGGCCTTCGCGGTGGCTTTTGGCCAGCAGATCCCGTTCGACGACCACGGCAACCACCTGGGCAACAGCCTGGTCGACTACTTCCTGCCCACGTCGATGGAAACGCCGCACTGGGAAACCGACCACACGGTGACGCCGTGCCCGCACCACCCGCTGGGCGCCAAGGGCGTGGCCGAGTCGCCGCACGTGGGCGGCATACCGTGCTTCAGCAACGCGGTGATCGACGCGTTTGCGCACCTGGGCGTCACGCACATGGACATGCCGCACAACGCGTACCGCGTCTGGCAGCAGCTCAACGAGCTCGGCGTCAACAAACGAACGGGCGCGTGACGACCACGACCCCACGATGAAGGTTCAACTCGAGAAGTCGTATGCGATGCCCGCGCCGGCCGACACGGCGTGGGCGTTGCTGCAAGACATCGAAGGCGTGGCCGGCTGCATGCCGGGCGCCAAGATCACCGAGCGCCTCGACGCCGAGCACTACAAGGGCACGGTGGCGGTCAAGCTCGGGCCGGCGAGCCTGTCGTTCCGCGGCGAGATCGAGGTCAAAGGCATCGACCTCGCGGCGAGGAGCCTGCACCTGTTCGCCAAAGGCACCGACACCACGGGCGGTTCGGCCGCGTCGATGGATCTGACCGCGCGTGTCGAGGCGGTCGACGCCGCGAGCTGCAACCTGGTGGGCACCAGCGAGGTGTCGATGAGCGGCAAGGCCGCCACCTTCGGCGGCCGTGTGATGGGGCCGGTGGCCGATCAGATACTGGGCCAGTTCGCCGCCAACTTTTCCACCAAGGTGCAGGCGATGCAGGCGCAGTCGGCAGCGCCGGCCTCGGCCGGTGGCGCGGCGTCGACTCCGACGGCGAAGCCTCCGCCGCCGCCGAGCCCAAGCCGCTGAACGGCCTGGCGTTGATGTGGGCCGTGTTCAAGGGTTGGTTGACCTCGTTGTTCGCGGCCAAGAAGTCATGAGCGCCGCGCGGCCGCTCCGGAGGCGCTCGCTCCCCCTCGGGGGGACGGACCGAAGGTCCAAGGGGGTCACATAGTCTCGGCTCGAGCGATCGAGCTGGCCGCGCTGCAGCACGAGCTCGCTCGCGCCGGCTACATCGCCGAGCCGCCACTGGCCGCCGCGCTGCTGCTGATGCAGGACCTGCAGCGCCCGCTGCTGCTCGAAGGCGACGCCGGTGTGGGCAAGACCGAGGTCGCCAAGGTATTGGCCGAGATCCGCGGCACGCGGCTGATCCGCCTGCAATGCTATGAGGGGCTCGACGCGCACGCCGCGATGTACGAGTGGAACTACCAGCGCCAGCTGCTGGCGATCAAGCTGCTCGAGCACGACGAGCGCGGCCTGCAGCAAAAGGAGCAGGACATCTTCTCCGAGCGGTATCTGCTCAAGCGCCCGCTGCTCGAGGCGATCACCGGCGATGCGCCGCCGGTGCTGCTGATCGACGAGATCGATCGCGCCGACGAGGCGTTCGAGGCCTATCTGCTCGAGCTGCTGTCGGACTTCCAGCTGTCGATCCCCGAACTCGGCACCGTGCACGCCACGCATCGGCCGTGGGTGGTGATCACCTCCAACGGCACGCGCGAGTTGTCCGACGCGCTGCGGCGGCGCTGCCTGTACCAGTACATCGACTACCCCGACTACGACAAGGAACTGGCGATCGTGCGCAAGAAGGCGCCTGAGGCGGCGCCGGCGCTGGCACAGCAGATCGTCGCCTTCGTGCAGGGCGTGCGGCGCATGGAGTTGCAAAAGCGCCCCGGCATCGCCGAGACGCTCGACTGGACCGCGGCGCTGCTGCGCCTGGGCGTGTCGAGCCTTGATGTCGATGGCGCCGAACGCATCCTCGACACGCTCAGTGCGCTGATCAAGACGCGTGACGACCGCGCGGCATTTCCGCGCGAGGTCGTCGCGCGACTGGCGGCCGCGTGCTGAACCCCGCCGGCACCGCCGCGATCGAAGGCCGCGCCAGCGATCGGCTCGCCGGCTTTCCGACGTTCCTGCGCGCCAACGGCTTCGCGGTCGGCGGCGGCGACGCGGTGCAGGTGCTGCGCACCGCCGAGCGCGTGGGCGTGCTCGATCCCCACGTGCTGCGCTGGAGCCTGCAGGCACTGCTGTGCGGCCGCAGCGACGAATGGCGGCGCTTTCCCGAACTGTTCGACGCCTGGTTCCTGCCGGCCAATCGCTGGCAGCAGCCCGAGCGGCGCGGCGCCGAGCACGGCTTGAGCGGCGAGCAGCCGGGCGGCGCCGCGGACGAGCACGATGAACACAATGAGGACAACACCGCGCGCCCGCGCCGCGCTGCCAGCCGCGAGGCGGTGCTCAGCTCGACCGACTTTCGCGCGCTGACCGAACGCGAGCACGCGCTCGACATCGAAGCCTTGATGCGCCGCTTCGCCCGCCAGCTCAAGCCGATCCGCCTGCGGCGCCATGCGCGCTCGCGTGCCGGACGCCGGCTCGACCTGCCCGCGACGATCCGCCGCAGCGTGGCCAGCGGCGGCACGCCGTTGCACCTGGTGTGGCGCGACCGCCGGCGCGTCAAGCCTCGGTTGGTGCTGCTGATCGACGTCAGCCGCTCGATGGCGCTGTACAGCTTTTTCTACCTGCGGCTCGCGCGCGCGCTCAGCGCCGAGTGGGCCGACATCCACAGCTTCATCTTCCACACGCGGCGTCACCGCGGTGTCGCAGGCGCTGCACGACCCTGATCCATGGCGTGCGCAGGAACGGCTGCATCTGATCGCGCAGGGGTTCGGCGGCGGAACGCGCATCGGCGAGAGCCTGGCGCAGTTCAATCGCGAACACGCGCCGCGGCTGGTGCATTCGCGCACCGCGCTCATCGTGATGAGCGACGGCTACGACACCGGCGACCCGCAGGTGCTGTCGAGCGCGCTGGCGCAACTGAAGCGGCGGGCGCGGCGCATCGTCTGGCTCAACCCGTTGTTCAATCAGTCCGGCTATGCGCCGGTCAGCCAGGGCATGCAGGCCGCGCTGCCGCACCTGGACCTGCTGGCGCCAGGGGCCGATCTGGCAAGCATTCGCGCGGTGCTGCCGAGTTTGGTTGACGCGTTGAAGTAGCAAAGGACACACCGATGGGCTGCCTTCTCAAAGCCAATGGCCTGTACAGCCGCACGACGGTCGGCGCGGTGCTGCTCGCAGCCGGCGCCGGGTCGCGGCTCGGCGGGCGACCGAAAGCGCTGCTCGAGCTCGGCGGCGTGCCGCTGGTGATGCGGCAACTGGTCGCGCTGTCGGGTGCCGGCGTCGACGAGGTGGTGGTCGTGCTCGGCCACCATGCCGACGCCGTCGAAGCTGCGGTCAAGCAGTTTCCGATCACGATCGTCCACAACCCTTCGCCCGACGATGGCCAGGCGTCGTCGGTGCGCATCGGTCTGCAGGCCCTGGCGCCGCGGCTCGATGCAGTGATCGTCGCGCTGGCCGACCAGCCGCTGATCGACGCGCAAGACATCGTCGCGTTGATCGGCGCGTTCAAGAAACGCGGCGACGCGTCGATGGTGGTGCCGCGTGTCAGCGCCGATGGCAACGAACCGCTGCCCGGCAACCCGGTGATGTTCGACGCCGCGCTGCGCGACGAGTGGCTGGCCGGCGAGGCCGACGCCGCGTGCCGCAAGTGGCGCCTGGCGCATCCAGAACGGGTGCGCTGGTTCGACACCGACAACCGGCGCTACCGCATCGACATCGACACACCCGAAGACCTCGAGCGCTTCGCCGCCACCACGGGGCACACGCTGCAGTGGCCGGTGGCACTGGCGCGCGAGACGACGGCATGACCGACGCCGCGGGAGCACCACAGGCACCGTCGCTGCGGCTGACCGCGGCACGTGCTTGTGCGTGGGCCTTGCTGGTTGCCGGCTGGATCGGCATCGGCAGCTTCGCGCTGGCCTTTGCGCCGAGTGTGGGCAGCGGCTTCGCGCTGGTCGCGCTGTGGCTGCTGACCCTGGGCGGCACGGCCACGGTGGCCACCGGCGGCGGGCTGCCCGCCTGGCTGCGCGCGCTGGCGCTGTGCACGAGCGCGGCGATCACGGCGGCCGGCCTGTGGTCCGCCGCGCACGGCGGCGGTGTGGCCGCGTTGCTGGTCGCATTGCTCGGTTGGGCAGCGCTGACCGCGCTGGCCTCGGGCGTCGTGCGCAGCTTGCGGCTGGCACAGCGCGCCGCGCCTGCGCCGCCGATTGCCGCGGCTGCGCTGGGTGCGCTGTGCGCCGGCCTGGTGCTGGGTGACGTCAGCGACGTCACGGCGCTTGGCCCGCGGTTGGGCTTGTTCGTCGTCGCCACGTCGGTGTTGTTGATCGCGTTGCAGCGCGGCGCCAACCTGCGGCCGCGCGCGCCGGGTTGCCGCGCCGGGCTGTTCGATTGCTCGCTGCCGGCGTGGCCGCTGGGCGCATGGCGCGACCCGATGCAGTGGCCCACGTTGCTGGCTGGCCTGGCCATGCTGCCGCTGATGGCCGCGCTGCCGCTGATGGCCGCCTGGTGCCGGGCGCAGGCGGTGGCGCCGGAGGCGATGTTGCTGTCGCACTTGGCGGCGATGTTCGGCCCGGTGTGGCTGTTCCAGCGCGCCATCAGGTCGTGGTCGCCGCGGCGTCTGTCGGCGGTGTGTGCACTGCTGCTCGCGCTCGGCGCTGCGGTGGTGGCATGGGCGCCGCCTCCGCTCGATCTGCTGGGCCTGGCGTTCGCGCACGGAGCGGCGTGGGGTGTCGCATGGGGCGGCCAACTGTGGGCCCCGGCGCGACGCGGGCAGCAAGGCACATCGCCGTTGCGCGCCGCCGCGGGTTATGCGGTGTTGACGCTGTTGTTCGGATGGGTGGTCGAGCGCTTCGGCGCGCACGGCGTCGCCGCCGTTCACGCGACGCTGGGGCTGACAGCGGCGGCCGCCTGGATCTTCAACTCAGTGGCCAGGGCCTTTGCGTCGGGCGCAGCTGCTCGTACGCATGCGACACCTGAAGCACACCCAGATCATCGTGCCGGTGGCCGATGATCTGCAGCCCGATCGGCAGGCCCGACGCGGTGTAGCCGCAGTTGATCGACGCCGCCGGCTGCTCGCTCATGTTGTACGGCAGCGTGAACGCGATGTGCTCGAACGGCCGCTCGGGGTCGTTGAGCGGGCTCGCCCACTCGGCCGCGTAGCTCGGCACCGGGCTCACCGGCGACAGCACGAAGTCGTAGGGCTGACACGCCGCCACCGCGGCGTCGCGCAGCGCCGCCATCTGGCTGTAGCCGGTGAACACCTCGGTGGCCGTGAGGCGTGAGCCGCCGGCCACCCACTGGCGGATATAGGGCAGCACCTTGTCGCGCCGCTCGGCGGGCAGCGCCGAGATGTCGAGCCAGCTGCGCATGCGCCAGAAACGATCCATGCCGTCGATCATCCCGCGTGTGGAGAACGCAGGGATCGGCTCGACGATCGCGCCGGCGCGTTCGAACGCGCGCGCCGCGGCCTCGACCGCGGCCTGCACCTCGGGCTCGACGCCTAAGCCCCAGCCGGCGTCGATCTGCAGGCCGAACTTCAGGCCCTTGACGTCGCGTTGCAGCCGTGTCCACTCGATCGTCTGGTAGGGCAGGCTCATGGCGTCGCGCCAGTCGGGCTTGGACAGCTCGGCCATCAGCAGCGCGCAGTCCATCACCGTGCGCGTCATCGGCCCGGCCACGCGGCCGGCAAACGGCGGCTTGATCGGGATGCGCCCGAGGCTCGGCTTCAAGCCGAACACACCGCACCAGCCGGCCGGCAACCGCACCGAGCCGCCGATGTCGGTGCCCACGTGCAGCGGGCCATAACCTGCGGCCGCCGCGGCGGCCGCACCGGCGCTCGAACCGCCGGGGTTCTTGCTCAGATCCCACGGGTTGCGCGTCAGCGGATGGAAGCTCGACAGGCCTGACGACAACATGCCGTAGTCGGGCATCGTGGTCTTGGCCAGCAGCACGGCACCGGCCTCGCGCCAGCGCGCGGCCGGCGGCGCATCTTCCGGCGCCGGTGTCAGCAGCGACGCGGCGGTGCCCACCGGCACCGGCGTGCCGCGCGTGGCGATGTTTTCCTTCAGCGTGCCGGGCACGCCGTCGATCGCCGACAACGGCTGGCCATCGGTCCAGCGCAATTCGCTGGCGCGCGCATCGGCCAGCGCCCGTTCGGGGTCATAGGCGTACAGCGCCTGCAACTTGGGCTCGACGCGTTCGATGTGCGCGATCACCGCGCGCACCACCTCGACCGGCGAGGCTTCGCGGCGCCGGTACAGCGCCGCGAGTTCGGCGGCGCCGAGTTGGTGCAGCTCAGCCACGATTGGCGCGTGGCCTCACTGCCACGACACCGCGGACATGTCGTTGGCGAAGATCGGCGAGCTCGACCACAAGCCTTTCAGGCCCTTGCGGGCCACCGACGGCTGCGATGGGTTGAACAGGTAGGCGTTGACGCAGTCGGTGGCCAGCATCTTCTGCATCTCGCCGAAGAGCCGCGTGCGTTCTTTCGGATTGCCCTCGGCCGCGTGCCTGGCCGCCAGGTCGCGAAAGGCCTTGCTGTCGTAGCCCCAGTAGTACGCCGTGTTGGCGTACTGCATGTAGTCCAGCGGCTCGACGTGGTTGATCGATCGTGAGGTCGAAGTTGCCCTTGAAGGTGCCGCCCAACCACTGCGCCCATTCGACGTTCTCGATCTTGGCGATCACGCCCACCTTGGCCAGCATCGCCGCGACCACCTCGCCGCCCTTGCGCGCGTACTGCGGCGGCGGCAGCGTCAGCGTCACGTTGAGCGGCGTGGCCACGCCCGCCTCCTTGAGCAGCGCCTTGGCCTTCTCAGGGTCGTACGGGTACATGCCGGTCAGGTCGACGTAGCCGGCATCGGTGGGCGCGAAGTGGCTGCCGATCGGCTTGGCGAAGCCCTCGAGCACGCCGTCGATGAACGCCTTGCGGTCGATCGCGTACATCAGCGCGCGGCGCACACGCACGTCGTCGAAGGGCTTGCGCTTGTTGTTGATCGTCATGATGCCCTTGCCGGCGGTGGAGCCGATCGCGACCACGAAGCGCGTGTCGGCCTGCAGCTGCTCCGACCGCCTGCGGCGCATCGAGCCGCGGGACGCCGTCGATGTCGCCGGCCAGCAGCGCCGCCACGCGGGCGGCCGGGTCGTTGATGAAGCGGAAGGTGACCTTCTTGAGCTTGATCGCCTTGGCATCGCGATAGCCGTCCCACTTGACTCAGCGTGACCGAGCGCCCTTCTTCCAGTCGTCGAAGCATGAAGGGGCCCGTGCCGATCGGCTTGGTCGCGGTGTTGGCTGCGCTCTTCGGGTGCAGGATCACCGCCGTGTTCTCGCCCATGCGGAACAGGAAGTTGCCGTCGGCGTTGTTCAGCGTCAGGATCACCGTGTGCGGATCGGGCGCACTGATCGAGCTGATGTTGTCGAACACCGCGCCCTTGGCCTTGTTGGTGCTCTTTTCGTCCTTCGCGCGCTCGAAGCTGAACTTCACCGCCGGACGAGTCGAACGGCTCGCCGTCGTGGAACTTGACGCCCTTGCGCAAGCTGGAAGGTGTAGCTCTTGCCGTCGGGATCCATCGTCCAGCTCTCGGCCAGCAGCGGCGTCACCGAGCCGTCGACATTGATCTTGGTCAGGCCTTCGAGGATGTTGTAGTGAACGACCTCGCCGATCGCCAACTCCGCGGCGCATGGTCGGGTCCAGCCCTCGGCGGCTCGAGCACCATCGCCAGCGTGACGGTGTCCTTCTTGGACTGGGCGACGGCCAGCGGAGCGGCCAGCGCGGCAGCCGCCCCAACGACCACGGCAGCGGCCGCGCGTCGGTGCAGATTCATGGGTTTCTCCTGGATTTCAATGCGGGTGAGGTGATCGATGGTGCCTGATTTCAAGGCCGTGGGCATGGCGTGGCAACCCTAGCCCGCCGTCAGATCCCCGCGGGCTGCGCAGCGGCCAGCAACGTGCGCGTGTAGTCGTGCTGCGGCCGGCCGAACACCTCGCGCGTGGCGCCGCGCTCGACCACCACGCCGTGCTGCAGCACCAGCACGTCGTCGCACACCAGGTCGACCACCGCCAGATCGTGGCTGATGAACAGGTAGGTCACGCGGTAGCGGTCCTGCAGGTCCTGCATCAGGTTGAGCACCTGCGCCTGCACCGATACGTCGAGCGCGCTCACCGGCTCGTCGGCCACGATCAGCTGCGGCCGCGTGATCAGCGCGCGCGCGATCGCGATGCGCTGGCGCTGGCCGCCTGAGAACTCGTGCGGGTACTTGTCGAGATCGCTGGCGCGCAGGCCCACCGCGTCCAGCACTTCGCGAGCCCGCTCGCGCTGCTCGGTGCGCCCAGCACCTTGCAGCAGCGCCAGCGGCTCGGCCACCGTTTGTGCGACGGTGCGGCGCGGATCGAGCGAGCCGTAGGGATCTTGGAACACCATCTGAAAGCCGCTGCGCGCGCGCCGCAGCGCCAGCGCGTCGAGCGTGGCCAGGTCTCGGCCGTTGAAACGCACGGCGCCGGTGTCGGGGCGCTCCAGCGCCATCACCAGCCGGGCCAGCGTACTCTTGCCCGAGCCCGATTCGCCGACGATGCCCAGGTTCTTGCCGCCATGCAGCGTGAAGCTCACGTCGTGCAACGCGCGCAGCGTGGGCGCGGGGCCGAACAACGTGTCGCGCGGCAAGCGGTATTGGCGGCTGACCTGCTCGGCCACCACCAGCGGCTGCGGCTTCGCCTCAGGCACCATGGGCTTCGGGCGTGTCGTGGGCACGGATGCAGCGCACCTGGTGGGCCGCCGCCACCGTGACCGGCGCCGGCACCGACTGGCGGCAGGCGTCGACCACCCGCTCGCAGCGGTCGGCGAACGGGCAACCGACGGGCAGGTCGGCCAATTCGGGCACCCGGCCCGCAATGGTGGCCAGCCGCGTGCCGCGCGGCAGACCCAGACGCGGCCGCGACTTGAAGAGGGCGCGCGTGTACGGATGCGCCAGACGTTCGAACACGCCTTCGGTGGGCCCGGCTTCGGCGACGATGCCGCCGTACATCACCATGAGGCGGCGCACCGCGCGTGCCACCACCACGAGGTTGTGGCTGATCAACAGTAGCCCCATGCCGCGTTCGGCGACCAGCTCGCTGATCAGCTCGAGCACCTCGCGCTGCACGGTGGCGTCGAGCGCGGTGGTGGGCTCGTCGGCGATCAGCAGGTCGGGGCCGCAGGCCAGTGCGATGGCGATCACCACCCGCTGGCGCTGGCCACCGGACATTTGGTGCGGATACGCATCGAGCCGGCGCGCGGCCTGCGGCACGCGCACGCGCTCGAGCAGCTGCAGCGCGCGTTGCCTTGCCTCGGTGGCCGACACTTTAAGGTGCAGCCGCAGCGGCTCGGCGATCTGGTGGCCCACGGTGTGCAGCGGATTGAGTGCGGTCATCGGCTCCTGAAACACCATGCCGATGCGCCGGCCGCGCAGCGTGCACAACGTACCCTCGTCCAGGCCGACCAGTTCCTGGCCATCGAGCCGGATCGAGCCGCTGACCTTGGCGCCCTCGGGCAGCAGACCCATCAACGCCAGCGCGGTGATCGACTTGCCGCAGCCCGATTCGCCGATCAAGCCGACGGTTTCGCCGCGATCGATCGCGAACGACACCCCACGCAATGCGTCACCGGGCCCGCGCGCCGTTTGCAGCGTGACGCTGAGGTCGGTCACGGTCAGCAGCGAGCCCTGGCTCATCGGTGCGCGTCGGCCAGCAGGTCGAGGTAGGCGCCGGCGATGCGCGGTGTCGCGGCCAAGCCCAGCTCGCGCATCAGTTGCTCGGCGACCCGCACGCCATCGGACTCGCTCTGATCGTCGCGCAGCACGACCTCGAGTTCGATGAACTCGCCGAGATCCTGCACCCGGTCCAGGTGGATGCGCGTGGCGCCCACCATCAACAGCAGCCGCTGCTTGCGCACGCGCCCGATCGCACCCAGCGCGCGCTCGAGCGCGTCGCGCATCGAGGCAGGCACCGGCACCGGCGTGCGCACGTAGTCCGACAGTCTGGCCGCGCCGATGTCGGGGCGGTGGTAGTGGATCAGCTCGGCGCTGCCGTCGCCGAACTCGCGCAGCTTCAGGCGGCCGTGCAGCACATCGAAGAACGTGTCGTCCTGCACCAGGCGCTGCGCGTCGCTGGTGGCCAGCGCGCTGGCCCGCGGCAGCAGCGCCTCGATGCTACCAATGCGCGCCTTGATCTCGACGTTGCGCGCCAACTCAGGATTCCTGTGCGGCGATCTGGCGCAGCGCCTGCTCGAACACCTCGGCCGGCTGGCCGCCCTGGATCAGGTGGCGATCGTTGATCACGATCGACGGCACCGAATGGATACCCGCCTGCTGCCACATCGCCTCGGCTGCGCGCACCTCGTCGGTGAAGCGGCCGCTGGCGAGCACCTCGCGCGCCGCCTCGGCATCGAGCCCGACGGCGCCCGCCAGCTCGATCAGCACGTCGTGCGCGCCGGGGTTGCGCGCCGTCGCCGTGATAGGCCTTCAGCAGCGCATGCTTGAGTTCGCGCTGCTTGCCCTGCAGGCCGGCCCAATGCAGCAACCGGTGCGCGTCGAAGGTGTTCCACACCCGCGCGCGGGTGCCGAACGTGAACCCGACCTCGGCGCCGCGGGCGCGGATCGCGGCCTGGTTGCGCGCGATCTGTTCGGGCCCGATGCCGTACTTGTTCGACAGGTACTGAACGGTGTCGGCGCCCTCGGCCGGCATCGTCGGGTTGAGCTCGAACGGCTGGAAGTGCAGTTCGGTCGTCAGCTCGGGGCCGACCCGTTCGAGTGCGCGTTCCAGTGCGTTGAGCCCCACTGCGCACCACGGGCACGCGACGTCGGAAACGAAATCGATCTTCAAGGTCTTCATGGCATTCCTTTGCGCGCCTTCATCTTTTGCGCGCGAGCTTGGGATCGAGCAGGTCGCGCAACCCGTCGCCCATCAAGTTGAGGCCCAGCACCGCCAACACAATGGCCAGGCCGGGATACACGGCCAACATCGGCGCCTGGAACATCTGCGTCTGCGCCTCGTTGAGCATGCGGCCCCAACTGGGCATCGGCGGCTGCGTGCCCAGGCCCAGGTAGCTCAGCGCCGCCTCGGCGATGATCGCGGTCGCAAACTGGTTGGTCGCCTGCACGATCAACGCGCTGGCGATGTTGGGCACCACGTGGTCCCAGGTGATGTGCCAGCGATTCTTGCCCGCAGCACGCGCCGCCAGCACGTATTCGCGCGCCCAGATGGCGTTGGCGGCGCCGCGCGTGACGCGCGCGAACACCGGGATGTTGAAGACGCCGATCGCCACGATGCCGGTGACCAGCCCGGGGCCATAGATGGCGCCCAGCAGAATTGCCGACAGCAGCGCCGGAAACGCGAACGTGAAGTCCGACAGGCGCATCACCGATTCTTCGACCCAACCGCCGCGCGCCGACGCCAGCAGGCCCAACGCGGTGCCAATGGAAAAGCCGATCAGCACCGCGAACACCCCCACCAAGATCGACGCGCGTGCGCCCACCAGCAGCTGCGACGCGATGTCGCGCCCGAGGCTGTCGGTGCCGAACCAGTGCGCGGCGCTGGCCGCCTGCAGCTTGTGCGGAATATCGAGCTCCGCCGGCGGATACGGCGACCACACCAGCGACAACGCCGCCGCGGCGAGCAGCAGCAGCGTCAGCGCGGCGCCGATCGCAAAGCTTGGATGCCGCAGCGCGCGCGCCAGGAAGCCGCCGGACGGTGCGGGCACGCTCAGCACGGCGCTCACGGGCTGATCACCTTCACGCGTCGCTCGGCTTCAGGCGCGGGTCGACCGCTGCGTACAGCACGTCGACCCCGAAATTGACCACCACCACCATCGCCACCAGCAGCAGCACGACGTCGCGCACCACCACCAGATCGCGGTTGGCAATCGCCTGGAACACCAGGCGGCCGATGCCGGGCAGCACGAACACGTTTTCAACCACCACCGTGCCGCTGATCAGAAACGCGAACTGCAAGCCGAGGATCGTGAGCACCGGGATCATCGCGTTGCGCAGCACGTGCTTCCACAGCACCGCGCGGCGAGCTGAGGCCCTTGGCGCGCGCGGTGCGCACGTAGTCTTCGCGCAGCGTCTCCAGCACCGACGAACGCGTCCAGCGCGCCAGCACAGCCGCCTGCACCGCGGCCAGCGCGATCGCCGGCAGCAGCAGTGCCAGCAGGCCCGGCCCGAGGCCGCCACCATCGTCTTGGCTCCAGCCCGGAAAGCCGCCCGCGCTGACCCATTGCAGCTTCACCGCGAACAGCAGAATCAGCAGGATCGCGAACCAGAAGCTCGGCACCGCGATGCCCAGTTGGCTCAAGGCCATCACGCCGACGTCGCCCGCGTGGTTCTGCCGGGCGGCGGCGTAGACGCCCAGCGTAATGCCGATCAACACCGTGAACGCCATCGCCATCAAGGCCAACGGCAACGTCACTTGCAGCCGCTCGGCGATCAGCGTCGCGGTGGGCGTGTCGTACGAATAGCTCAGCGCGGTGCGGCCTCGCAGCAGGCCGCCGACCCAATCGGCGTAGCGCACGAGCACCGGCCGGTCCAGGCCGAGCTTGTTCTCCAGCGCCGCAAGCGACTCCGGTGTCGCGGTATCGCCCAGGATCACCTGCGCCACGTTGCCGGGCAGCACGTCGAGCACGCCGAACACCAGCACCGAGGCCACCGCCAGCGTGGCGATGAAAGTGGCAAAACGCTTGAGCAGGAAAACGCTCATGGGCGCACCCTTCGCGCTCCGCGCGGCCCGGCCCGCAGAGAGGCCGGGCCTTCGCCGGGCGGTCGTGCGGGGCTCATGCCGAACGCGGTGTGCTGCGGCGCCGGCACGACACCGCTGGCAGCGCGAAGCACTCGTGGCAGGGCATCGGACTATCATGCCCCAAAGCGATTTGCCGATCCCGCATCGGATGCGTCCTCGGGCGCCGACCGCAGGGCACCGGCACGGAGTGCACATGCAATCGATCGACTTTGATACCCGGGCCGTCTTCATCGGCGGGAATTGGCAGAGCGCGTCGTTCGGCCGCACGATGCCGCTGCTCAACCCGTCCGACGGCTCCGAGCTGACGCAGATCGCACGCGGCAGTCCGGCCGAGATCGACGCCGCGGTGCACGCGGCGCAGGCCGCGCTCGACGGCCCGTGGGGGCAGGTCAGTGCCGCCGAACGCGGCCGCATCTTGATGCGCATGAGCGCGCGCGTGGCCGAACTGGCCGATGTGCTGGCGCGCATGGAAGCGCTCGACGTCGGCAAGCCGGTGAAACAAGGCCTGGCCGACGCCAACGCGCTGGCGCGCTACCTCGAGTTCTACGGCGGCGCCGCCGACAAGGTGATGGGCGAGACGATTCCCTTCACGCCGGGCTACACCGCGCTCACGCTGCGCGAGCCGCACGGCGTCACCGGCCACATCGTGCCGTGGAACTACCCGATGCAGATCATCGGCCGCTCGGTGGGCGCGGCGCTCGCGATGGGCAACGCCTGCGTGCTCAAGCCCGCCGAAGAGGCCTGCCTCACCGCGCTGGCGTTCGCGCGCATCGCGCACGACTGCGGGCTTGCCGGCCGGCGCGCTGAACGTGGTGCCCGGCCTCGGCGAAGAAGCCGGCGCCGCGCTGGCGCGCCACCACGGCGTGCAGCACCTGTCGTTCACCGGCTCGGTGGCGGTGGGCCAGCAGGTGCAGGCCGCGGCGGCCAAGAACGCGGTGCCGGTGACGCTCGAGCTCGGCGGCAAGAGCCCGCAGATCGTGTTCGCCGATGCCGACCTCGATGCGGCGCTGCCGTTCCTCGTCAACGCGGGCGTGCAGAACGCCGGGCAAACCTGCTCGGCGGCGTCGCGCATCCTGGTCGAGGCCAGCATCTTCGACGACGTGGTCGAGCGCATGGCCGAGCGCTACAAGAAGCTCGTCGTCGGCCCGGCGATCAGCGACCCCGACGTGGGCCCGTTGATCTCGGCGCGCCAGCGCGAACTGGTGCAAAGTTATCTCAGCGCCGCGCGCGACAGCGGCCTGCACGTGGCGGCGCAGGCCGCGCTCCCGAGCGACCTGCCGCGCAACGGCTGCTACGTGGCGCCGACGCTGCTGGCGCCGGTGCGCAACGACCACCGCCTGGCGCAGGAAGAGATCTTCGGCCCGGTGCAGGTGGTGATCTCCTTCGACGGCGAGGCCGACGCCATCGCGCAGGCCAACGGCACGCCGTTCGGCCTGGTGGCGGGCGTCTGGACGCGCGACGGCGGCCGCGCGCTGCGCGTGGCGCGGCGCCTGAAGTGCGGCCAGGTGTTCATCAACAACTACGGCGCCGGCGGTGGTGTGGAGTTGCCGTTCGGTGGCGTCAAGCAATCGGGCCACGGCCGCGAAAAGGGCTTCGAGGCGCTGTACGGTTTCTCCACGCTGAAGACGATCGCAATCAAGCACGACTGACACCGGCCGCAGCCCGCGCGGCCGGATAAAAAGCTACTAAGGGGCCTCGCGGATACTCAAGCCTCGGGGCATCGGGTACGGTGCCGTGGTGGGCACGGGCCCGAATTGCAGTTGGGGTGCAGCGTGGACGTCAAGGCATTGGTGGAGCCGGATCGGGTGCACAAGACCGTCTACACCGACCAGCAGATCTTCGACCGGAGATGGAGAGAGATCTGGGAGCGGATCTGGGTCTACTGCGGCCACGAGTCGCAGATGCCGAACCCCGGCGACTACTACGCGGTCACGATCGGCCGCCAGCCGATGATCATGGTGCGCCAGAAGCCGACGGCGCCGTGCAGGTGCTCTACAACCGCTGCCCGCACCGCGGCGTGCAGCTCGTCGGCAACCTCAAGGGCAACACCGGCAACGCGTTCGTCTGCTCGTACCACGCCTGGAGCTTCCACCTCGACGGCAGCGTGCGCGCGATCCCGCTGGCCAGGGCTACGAGGGCACGCGCATGACCGCAGACAACCCCGACTGCAGCATGAAGCGCGCGGCCCGCGTCGACAGCTACCGCGGCTTCGTCTTCGCGAGCCTGGCCGCCGACGGGCCGTCGCTGCTGGAGTTCCTCGGCGAGGCCAAGATCGCGTTCGACGACATGTGCGACCGCTCGCCGCTCGGCGAGGTCGAGATCGTGCCGATCTGCCACCGCGTGATCCAGCACTCGAACTGGAAGTTCTTCATGGAGAACCAGCTCGACGCGCTGCACCCGTCGGTCACGCACCAGTCGACCGGCATCTCCGCCGGCCGGTCGAGAAGCGGCTGAAGGCGCGAGAAGGGCATCGGCGCCGCTGTACTACCACTACCTGTCGACGTTCGCGTCGAGCTTCGAGCAGTGGGACAGCGTGCAGACGATCAACTTCCCGCACGGCCACGGCATCCTCAAGGCCTACATGGGCCTGCGCCCGCAGGACCCGGACACGCTCGAGTACGAGGCGCTGCTGAAGAAGGCCTACGGCGAGGCGAAGACCGAGGAGTACCTGTCGCGCAGCATCCACCACGTCCTCGTCTATCCGTACCTGTCGGTGCAGTCGCCGCTGCAGCAGCTGCGCTGCCTGCGGCCGGTCGCGCCCGACAAGACGCTGTCGGAGATCTGGCACTTCCGCCTGAAGGGTGCGCCCGAGGCGATCTACCGGCGCAGCCTCTGGTACTACAACCTCGTCAACTCGCCGGCGACGATGATCAACGCCGACGACCTGGAGAACTGGACCAAGGGCCAGTGGGGCCTGCAGTCGAACGGCGGCGACTGGGTCAGCTTTCACCGCTACTACGGCGACGACCGCGACGAGAACGGCGTGACGTACTCGAACCACGGCACCTCGGAGGTCGTGATGCGCAACCAGTTCGCGCGCGTGGTCGCGCTACATGCAGGCCGCCTGACGGCGACGCGGAGAACCCCATGGCCCACGCGAAAGACACGCCGTCCCGCACGACCGTGCGATCCCGAGCGCCGGTCCCGACTTCGAGCACCTGCTCGCGCAGGACGTCGTGATCGCAGGCGACACGAGCGAGCGGCGCCCACCGGCGCGCAGGCGGTCGAGCCGGACCATTCGCCGCGCGCCCCGCTGGGTCGCGCCGCGGCGACGCCGCTCGACGTGCCGCGCCCCGGCGTCGTGCCTCGGGCCGCGGCCGGCGCCGACCTGCAGCGCGAGGTCGAGCAGTTCCTGTACCGCCAGGCCGAGCTGCTCGACGGCAAGCACTGGCAGGCGTTCATCGACCTGTTCGACGACGACGGCGTCTACTGGATGCCGGTGACGCGCCGAGCAGACCGAGTGGGAAGGGCTCGCCGTCGATCTTCGTCGAAGACAAGCTGATGATGGAGATCCGCAAGGGCCGCGTCTCGCACCCGAACGCGTGGTCGCAGGCGCCGCTGTGGGAGACCAATCACATCGTCAGCCATGTCGCGCTCGAGGCGGTCGACGGCGCCGAGATCCGCGTGCGCTCGCGCTTTCACATGATGGAGCTGCGGCGCGACACGTGCGCCACTTCGGCGGCAGCTACCGGCACACGCTGGTCCGCGATGCGATCGGGCGCATTGAAGATCCACCTGCAGCGCGTCGACCTGTTCAACGCGCAGGCGCCGTTCGACTACGTGCTGCAGATCTGGGTCTGACGCCCTTGCGCGGGACATCCGCCCCGCGCAAACACGGATGCGGCGCCGACGGCGCTGCCTACAAAATCGGAGTCCGTATCGCGACACCGCATGAAAGGTCCTTCGTCATGTCCCTGAATCTTTCGCGCATCGCGGCCGGCGCCGCACTCGCGGCGTCGACGCTGACGCTGGCCTGCCTGCCGGCCTTCGCGGCCGACAAGGTCAAGGTCGGCTTCGTCAGCACGCTGTCGGGCCCGTCGTCGGCGCTCGGCGTCGACATCCGCGACGGCTTCCTGCTCGCGGTCAAGCTGAACGGCGGCAAGCTCGGCGGCCTGCCGGCCGAGGTGCTGGTCGGCGACGACCAGTTCAAGCCCGACGTCGCCAAGCAGCTGTTCGAGAAGAACGTCAAGCGCGACAAGGTCGACTTCATGACCGGCATCGTGTTCTCCAACATCATGCTCGCGGCGCTGCCCGAGGCGCTCGACAACAAGACCATCTACATCAGCCCGAACGCGGCGCCGTCGTCGATCGCCGGCAAGGACTGCAACCCGCTGTTCTTCGCGGTCGTCGCTGGCCGAACGACGCGTACCACGAGGCGGCCGGCCAGTTCGCCAACACAGCGCGGCCTGAAGAGCGTCTACCTGGTCGCGCCCGAACTACCAGGCCGGCAAGGATTCGCTCGCCGGCTTCAAGCGCATCTACAAGGGCCAGGTCGTCGGCGAGATCTACACCAAGCTCGGCCAGCTCGACTACGCCGCCGAGCTCGCCGAGATCCGCGCCGCCAAGCCGGAGGCGCGTCTACATCTTCCTGCCCGGCGGCATGGGCATCAACTTCATCAAGCAGTTCGTCGGCGCCGGGCTTGGCAAGGACATCCAGCTGCGTGCTGCCCGGCTTCTCGGCCGACCAGGACGTGATCAACCCGGTGGGCGAGCGCGATGGTCGGCCTGTTCAACACCGCGCACTGGTCGCCCGACTTCGACAACGCGGCGAACCAGAAGTTCGTGGCCGAGTTCGAGAAGGAATACAAGCGCATGCCGACGCTGTACGCGTCGCAGGGCTACGACGCGGCGCTGCTGATCGACGCCGCGGTGCGCGACGTCAAGGGCAAGCTCGAGGACCAGCGACGCGCTGCGCAAGGCGCTGCAAGGCCGCGCACTTCGACTCGGTGCGCGGGCCGTTCAAGTTCAACACCAACCAGTACCCGATCCAGAACTACTACCTGCGCACGGTCGGCACCGACGGCAAGGGCGGCCTGATCAACAAGTCGTTCAGCGACGCCGATCCTCAAGGACCACGGCGACGCCTACGTGCAGGACTGCAAGATGAAGTGAGCGCGGCCTCGCGGGCTGCGCGCGCATGCCCGCGCTCCTGATCCTCGAGCAGCCCTCAACGGCCTGCAGTTCGGCCTGATGCTGTTCCTGCTGGCCGCCGGCCTCACGCTGGTGTTCGGCATCATGGACATGATCAACCTCGCGCACGGCTCGCTGTACATGGTCGGCGCGTTCCTCGCCGCCTGGCTGGTGGCGCTGACCGGCTCGTTCGTGCTCGGCGTGCTCGGCGCGATCGCGCTGACCGCGGCTGTTCGGCATGGCTGCTCGAGGTCGACGCTGCTGCGCACGCTCTACGCGCGCGACCACCTGTCGCAGGTGCTCGCGACGTTCGCGCTGATCCTGATCCTCAACGACGGCGTCAAGATGGTCTTCGGCACCGACCTGCCGCTGTCGGCGCCGGACGCGCTCGCCGGCCCGGTGCGAGCTGCTGCCCGGCCTGCAGCTACCCGGCCTACCGGCTGCTGATCATCGCGGTCGGCGCTCGCGGTCGCGCTCGCTGCTGTACGCTGCTGGTGGCGAAGACGCGCATCGGCGTGCTGGTGCGCGCCGGCGCGTCGAACCGCGAGATGGCGACCGCGATGGGCGTCGACGTCACGCGCCTGTTCACGCTGGTGTTCGGCATCGGCGCGGCGCTGTGCGCGGTGGCCGGCGCGCTGCTCGGGCCGCTGCTCGCGGTGCAGGTCGGCATGGGCGAGAACATCCTGATCCTCGCCTTCGTCGTGATCGTGATCGGCGGCATCGGCTCGATCCGCGGCGCGCTGGTCGGCGCGATCCTGGTCGGCTGCGTCGACACGCTCGGCCGCACGCTGCTGCAGCACGTCGCTGCGCGAGTTCCTGCCGCCGCAATGGGCCAGCGCCGCCGGCCCGGCGATCGCCTCGATCGCGATCTACGTGTTGATGGCGGCGGTGCTGGCGGTCAAGCCGCAGGGCCTGTTCCCGGCGCGCGCCTGATGCGTCCGCCGAGCAGCCGCTGCACGCCGCAGCATCGCCGCTGCGTCGCGCTGGTCGCGCTGCGTCGCCCTGCCGCTGGCTCGCTGCAGCGCTCGGCCGTCGACTTCTACCTCAGCTTCGCGAGCCGCATCGCTGATCTACGCGATCGCCGCGACCAGCCTGAACCTGGTGCTCGGCTACGGCGGCATGGTCTCCTTCGGCCACGCCGCGTTCGTCGGCCTCGGCGCCTACGTGACCGGCATCCTGATCAGCGAAGGCGTGCTCAGCGGCGCTGGGTCACCTGCTGGCGACGCTCGCTGGTCGCCGGCGCTGCGGCCGCGCTCGCGATCGGCGCGATCTCGCTGCGCACGCGCGGCGTGTACTTCATCATGATCACGCTCGCCTTCGCGCAGATGATGTTCTACCTGGTCAACTCGATGAAGGGCTACGGCGGCGACGAGGGCCTGAACATCCGCGCGCGCTCGGCTCATCGGCTTCGGGCCTCGACCTGAAGGACCCGACCACGTTCTACTACGTCGTGCTCGCGGTGCTCGCGGCTGCGCTGCTGTGCGCTGGCGCGCTTCGTGCCGTCGCGCTTCGGCCGCGTGGTGCTGGCGATCCGCGACAACGAGACGCGCGCCGAGGCGCTCGGCTTTCCGACCTACCGCTACAAGCTCGCTCGTGTTCGTCGTCGCCGGCGCGCTCGGCGGCATCGCCGGCGCGCTGCTCGGTGAACCAGCAGGGCTACGTCAGCCCGAACGTGCTGCACTGGACGCAGTCGGGCACGCTGATGGTGATGGTGATCCTCGGCGGCGTGGCCACGCTCTGGGGCGGCGTCGATCGGCGCCGCGGCGCTGCTGCTGCTGCAGGAGGTGCTGTCGGCCTACACCGACGCACTGGGAGTTCTGGACCGGCTGGGTGCTGCTCGCGGTCGTGCTGTTCGCGCGCCAGGGGCTGGCCGGCCTGCTGCGCGGCGCGCGCAAGCCGCGCATGACATGCGCCGAGCATCGCGCGCCGCTGCTCGAGGTGCACGGCGCTCGAGCAAGCGCTTCGGCGGCGTGGTCGCGACCGACGGCGTCGACCTGCAGGTGCGCGCGCGGCGAGATCCACGCGCTGATCGGCCCGAACGGCGCCGGCAAGACGACGCTGGTGGCGCAGCTCGGCGGCCAGCTCGCGCCCGACAGCGGCCGCGATCGTCTTCGACGGCGTCGACATCACGGCCTGCCGAGCCGCACGAGCGCGCGCGCCGCGGCCTGGCGCGCTCGTTCCAGATCACGCGGCTCTTCCGAGAGCTTCAGCGTGCTCGACAACGTCGCGCTCGCGCGTGCAGGCGGCGTCGGGCGCGAGCCTGCGGCGCGTGGCGGCCGGTGTCGCGCGATCGCGCGCTGTTCGCAACGCGCGCACGCGCTGCTCGCCGGCGCTCGGGCTCGGCGGACCAAGGCCGATGCGCTCGATCGACACGCTCTCGCACGGCGAGCGGCGCGCGCTCGAGGTCGGCATGGCGCTCGCGGCCGCAGCCGCGCCTGGTGCTGCTCGACGAGCCGATGGCCGGCATGGGCCCCGACGAGTCGGCGCGCATGGAGGCGCTGATCGCCGAGCTCCGCGCGCCATGCGACGGTGCTGCTGATCGAGCACGACGTCGACGCGGTGTTCCGCCTCGCCGACCGGGTCTCGGTGCTGGTCGGCGGCCGCATCATCGCCAGCGGCGCGCCCGGCGACGATGCGGCGCGATCGCGGCGGTGATCTGCGCGCCTACCTGGGCGACGAGCATGACCGTGCGCGCCGATGAGCTGCCTGCTCGACGTCGCGCGGCCTGCGATGCCGGCCTACGGCGCGCAGCCAGGTGCTGTTCGGCGTCGACCTCGCAGGTCGCGCAGCCGGCGAGGTCGTCGGCGCTGCTCGGCCGCAACGGCATGGGCAAGACGACGCTGGTGCGCGCGATCATGGGCATCGCTGCGGCCGCAGCGCGGCGAGCATCCGCTTCGGCGGCGAGTCGATCGCAGGCTGGCCGCCGACCGCATCGCGCGCCGCGGCATCGCGCTGGTGCCGGAGGGCCGGCAGATCTTCCCCAACCTGAGCGTGCACGAGCACCTCGAGCGCCTTCCGCCGGCGCGATGCGCCGACGGCGCGACGCGCCTGGACGCCGGCAGCGCGTGTTCGCGCTGTTTCCGCGCCTGGCGGAGCGCGCCGCCACATGGGCGACCAGCTCTCCGGCGGCGAGCAGCAGATGCTGGCGATCGGCCGCGCCCTGGTCACCAATCCGCGGCTGCTGATCCTCGACGAGGCGACCGAAGGGCTGGCGCCGCTGGTGCGCGAGGAGATCTGGCGCGCCTCGCGCGAGCTGCGCGCGGCCGGCCAGGCGATCCTGGTGATCGACAAGTACGTGCAGCGGCTGATTGCGCTCGCCGACCGCCACGTCATCATCGAGAACGGCCGCGTCGCCTGGAGCGGCAGCTCGGCCGAGCTGGCCGCCGACCCGGGCCTGTGGCACCGCTACCTGGGCGTGTGATCGGTCACGCGCCCGAGAGCAGGCATCGCACAAACAAACGAGCCGCTCGATTGAGCGGCTCGGGATCTCGCGGGCGCCGAGGTTCAGCGGTCGTGTCATTGTTCGCACTGGTCGGCGGCGGCACGCAGGTCGTTGGCGAAGCGCGGGTCCATCGACATCAGATCGTGCGCGTGATCGCGCAGCGCGTCGGCTTCTTGCCGCGCCGACGCCTCGGCCGTGACGCGATCGCCCAGCCAGCGCCACAACGAAAAGGCGCTCGGCGCAGTGCTCGGTTCCGACAGCGGCATCGAGCGCGAATCGAAGGCCTGGGTCACGGTGTTCATGGTGCTTTCCTCCTGAAATCACTATCGGCACGGTGACTGAAGACTAGAGATCCCGACGCACCGGCACAGAGAACGAATTCGCAGTCACGGCGGTCGTTTCCGGCGCCTGTCGAATCGATCACGTGAGGCAACCGCGATCCCCCGCGTTCGCAGGTGCGATCACGCGACGCTTCAGCGCCCGGCGCCCGCGGATTCGTGCCGGTCGGCCGCTGCGAACAAATCGGCAGCGAAGCCGGGGTCCGAGTTCAAGTACAAGCGGGCCAGTGCGCGCACTTGCGCCGCTTCGACGATCGGCGGGCTCGTCGGCGTCCGCGGCGCGACCCAATTGGCCATGCCGCGCAACAGCGCCGCTGCGGCCTGCGCGGCCCACGCCGCTCCCCGCGGCGCTTCAACGTTGCCGGCCGTGTTGACGGTAACGGTGGTCATCTGGAGTTCCTTCTTGTGTGCTTGCCGAAAGCTTCGGCACGAAGGAAAGCTTAGGGTAAATGCTTAGTTTCCAAGCTGAAGAATGCGCATCTCGGATATGAACATTGCGAATGTCCCAACGCAGTCCGATCGTGAACTTCCGCACGATCGACCTGAACCTGCTGCGCGTGTTCGACGCCGTGATGGCCGAGGGCAGCCTGACGCGCGCGGCCAGCGTGCTGTCGATGACGCAGCCGGCGGCCAGCCATGCATTGAAGCGGCTGCACGACGCGCTCGGTGAAACGCTGTTCGTGCGCAGCGCCCTGGGCATGAAGCCCACGCCGAAATCGCAGGCGCTGTGGCCTGCGGTGCGTGCCGCGCTCTCGGGACTGCAGCACGCGCTGGCGCCGGCCACCTTCGACCCGCGCACCGATGCGGTCAACTTTCGTGTCGCGATGGCGGACGCGACGGCCGCGCTGCTGGCGCCGCCGCTGGTGCGCGCGATCCAAGGCGGGCATGCCGCGGCCAACGTGCGCGTGCTGCCGCTGGGCACGCGCGACCCGCGGCCGCTGCTGGAGCTTGGCCAGGCCGATCTGGCGGTCGGCTACTTCCGCGAGGTGATCGCCGCGTTGGTGGCACAGGGCCCGGACGCCACACTGCGGCACGCACGCTTGTACGAGACGCGCTATGTCTGCGTGATGCGGCGCGACCACCCCCTGGCGCGCAAGAAGCTCACGCTCGACACCTTCTGCGCCGCGCAACACCTGGGGGTCAGCTTCTCCGGGCGTGCGCAGGGGCCGATCGACCGCGCGCTAGCCGACATCGGGCGCCAGCGCCGCCTCGTGCTGACGGTGAATCAGTTCTTCACCGCGGGGCGCGTGGTCACGCAATCGGATCTGCTCGCCGTGCTGCCGTTGTCGTTTCTCGCGGCCACCGGCATGACCAGCAAACTGGTGACCCGCGAGTTGCCGTTCGATCCCGGTGCGGTGCACGTCGAGATGGTGTGGCACCTGCGGCGCGACGCCGAGCCGGCGCACCGTTGGCTGCGCGATGTGCTGATGAGCGCGGTGAAGGCGCGTGCTTGAGCCGGCCGCGGGCCGAAACCTCAGCCGGCCAGCACGGCGGCAAAAGCCTGCGCCGTGCGTTCGACATTGCCGCGGTTCAATCCGGCCACGCACATGCGACCCGAGCGGATCAGGTAGACCGCGTGGTCTTCGCGCAGGCGATCGACCTGCGCCGCAGAGAGGCCGGTGTAGCTGAACATGCCGCGCTGCGTCAGCAGATAGCCGAAGTCGCGCCCCGGCACGCGGGCACTCAATACCTCGTGCAGCGCATGCCGCATCGCGCGAATGCGCTCGCGCATCTGCATGACCTCGCGCTCCCACATCGGCCGCAGCTGCGGGTCGCCGAGCACCAGCGCCATGATGCCGGCGGCGTGGATCGCGGGGCTGGAGTAGATGCGCCGCACGGTGAGCTTGAGTTGACCGAGCACCAGTTCGGCCTCGCGCGCCGTCGGACACACGATCGACAGCGCGCCGCAGCGCTCGCCGTACACGCTCATGCTCTTGGAAAACGAATTGGCCACCACGCAAGCGGCGCCCGAGCTGGCCATCGCGCGCACCGCGTAGGCGTCTTCCTCGATGCCCTCGCCGTACCCCTGGTAGGCAAGATCCAGGAAAGCGATCAGCTGGCGGCGCTTCAACACCGGAATCAATTGATCCCACTGCGCGCGCGTGAGGTCCACTCCGGTCGGGTTGTGGCAGCAGGCGTGCAGCAGCACGATGCTGCGCGCGGGCAACTGGTCGATCGCGGCCAGCATGTCGGCAAAGCGCACGCCGCCGTTGGCGGCGTCGTAGTACGGATAGGTGTTCACCGCGAAGCCGCTGCCCTCGAACATCGAGCGATGGTTGTCCCAGCTGGGGTCGCTGATCCACACGCCGCTGGATGGAAACCAGCGGCGCAAGAAATCGGCGCCGACCTTTAGCCCGCCACTGGAGCCCACCGACTGGATGGTGGCCACGCGGCCCGACGTGATCGCCTCGTGCGCCGGCCCGAACAGCAAAGCCTGCACGGCGCGACGCGCATCGGCTGCGCCCTCCATCGGCAGGTAGGGCTTGGCCCCGGCCTGCGCGAGCAGCCGCGTCTCGGCGGCGCGCACGCTCTCCAACACCGGGATGCGCCCCTCGTCGTCGAAATAGATGCCGATCGACAGGTTGACCTTGTGCGGCCGTGGGTCGGCGTTGAAGGCGTCGACCAACGCAAAGATCGGATCGCCCGCATAGGGCTCGACATGCTCGAACACACGCAACTCCTGCAGTGGACGAGGCGATTATCGGCGCCGCCGACAGTACGGCGCCGTGCGGGTCACAACCACTGCAGCCAGCGGCCGTGCGGATGCGAGCGGGCCAGCAGCGTGAGCGAGGGTGCGCCGTCGCCCGGCGAGGTGACCCACCACTGGGAGCCCTTTGCCAGCGTGTCGTCGCTCACCTGCGCATCGCCCACCGGCTCGAATGCGGCATCGCCGAGCACGAGGTGCGCGCCTTCGGCGCTCAGCCACACGACGCCGCGCCGCTGCACGAGCTCGCGCATGAAGGCCACGTGCGCCTGGCGTGCGACCTGGTCGAAGTAATGCAGCACCCAGCTGTTGAAGACCACCGGCAGCACGCCGGCCGGCAAGGTGTCGAGCCAGGGCTCGATGGCCGCTGCGCAATCGTCGTGGCGGCGCACCGCAAAGCGCTCGCGCTGCGCGATCGCCAGCGCAAGATTCAAGCGTGCGGCGCGCTCGTGGTCGTGCGGCCATACGCACGCGCGCAGCCAGCGCACCTGCGTGGCGTCGAACACATCCACCGCCGCCGGATCGATGCCGGCGCGCGCCATCAACAGCGGGGCCGTGAGCTCGCTCTCGCGCAGCGCGGCGGCACGCGCGCCGACCAGGCGGCATTCGATGGTCGGCACGCCGGGCGCGTCGGCTGCTCCGAGCGAAAAAGCCCCGTAGTCGTAGCGGTAGTGGTCGACGCCCAGGTTCAGGCCGGCGCTGCAACCGAAGTCGAGCAGCGCCAGACGCCGCTGCGACCAGCGCGCCGCCAGCGCGCATAACGCCGGCCACAACACCGCGCAACGCCCGATCTCGTTGGTCTGCGTGTGGCGCGACGCCAGCAGCGCCGTCAACGCGCCGGATTGCGCGGTGACGAAGGAGTCGAAGGCGGCCGCCAACGCGGGGTCAGGGGCGCGTGCGCCGCCGACGCTTGGAAAGTACTGGCTGAACTCATGCCCGGGGCCGGCCAGCACACGATCGTGCAACGCCGCCAGCAGCAGATTGGGCACACGCTGTGTGGCCGGGGCGTGCTGCAGCAGTTCGAGCAGCGGCGGGCGGGCTGCGATCAACCGGCACAGCGCCACGTACAGCGGATCGTCGCGGCATTCGTGAGCGGCGAAATGCGTGAACAGGCGGGCCAGCGCGTCGCCAGCCGACGTCGGGGACGTCATGCCGCCCCCAATGCGGCGCTCATGCTGCCAGCGCAGCTTCGATGTCGTTGGTCAGCTTGGCCGGCTCGTCTTGCGGGGCGTAGCGT
Organism: uncultured beta proteobacterium; assembly: GCA_963774185.1. Taxonomy (GTDB): domain Bacteria; phylum Pseudomonadota; class Gammaproteobacteria; order Burkholderiales; family Burkholderiaceae_C; genus JAEUPI01. The sequence goes on along the minus strand of CAVZEK010000023.1, from coordinate 16,578 downwards.
TTGATCGTCTTGCCGTCGCGGCCGACCAGGAACTTGGTGAAGTTCCACTTGATCGCCTGGCTGCCCAGCAGACCAGGCGCCTCGCGGGTCAGCCAGCGGTACAGCGGATGCGCGCCGGTGCCGTTGACCTCGATCTTGGCCATCATCGGGAACGAGACACCGTAGTTGAGCTGGCAGAACGACGCGATCTCGTCGTTGGCGCCCGGATCCTGCCCGCCGAACTGATTGCTCGGAAACCCCAGCACGACCAGCCCCTGGTCCTGGTAGGCCTGCCACAGCGCTTGCAAGCCGTCGAACTGCGGCGTGAAGCCGCACTGGCTGGCGGTGTTGACGATCAACAGCACTTTGCCCTGGTAGCGGCTGAGCTTGACGCGCTGGCCAGCGATGGTCTGTGCCTCGAAGCCCCAGACGTCGGTGTGTTCCATCGCTTTCTCCGATCGCAGCGCGCGCTGGCGTGATGTTATCCCGCGGCGGGGCGACGCGATGCATTGACGGGCATCGCCTCGCGACGGACCATCGGATCTCAGAGCCACCTTGGCCTGTCCACGTTCAGCGCTCCGCGCAACCGCAACCCATGTCGTCGTCACACAGTGTGTGCCTGCTCGGCTTCAGCGATTTCGAGCGGCGCGCGCTGGCGCTGCAGTTTCGCCTGGCCGCCGGTCGCACGCCGGCCTACGCGCTGGTCGCGACCACCGAGGAGGCGCGCTTCCTGGTGGTCGACGGCGACACCAAGTCGGCGGTGCAGCGCGCGCTCGACGCCGGCCGTCTGGCGCACTGCATCTTTGTCGGCGTCAGTGCGGCGCCCAAGGGCGCGCTGGCGCGCATGCGCCGGCCGATCGACGCGCTGTCGCTGCTGCGCGAACTCGATGCCGCGGTGATCCAACTGCAGGGACCTGCCGCGCTGATACCGCAACCCGCGCCGGTCCCGACGCCCGCCGCCGCCCCGATTGCGCCGGCGCGCATCACGCCACGGCCGCAGCCGCGCGCAGCGGCGACGAGCCCCAACGACGGCCTGCTCGATTCGCAGTTGTCGGAGCTGGCCGACCGCTTTCCCGATCGCAGCCCGCGCGACGGCGCGGACGCTGGCAGCAAAGCCGGCTCGATTCGCTGCGACGCGCTGCTGGTCGACGACAGCGAGATCGCGCTCAAGTTCCTCGAGCTGAAACTCGGCGAGTTGGGCCTGCGTTCGCGCAGCGTCACTCGACAGCGATGCCGCGCTCGCGCAATTGGAGCAGCACGACTTCAACTATGTGTTCCTCGACGTCGAACTCGGCCCCGGCAGCAGGCTCGACGGGCTGGCGCTGTGCCGCCACATCAAGCGGCGGGCTCAAGCGCCCACCGGTGGTGGCGATGGTGTCGGCCCACGCCAGCCAGACCGATCGCGTGCGCGGCAGCCTGGCCGGCTGCGATGCCTACCTCGGCAAGCCGCTGCAGCCGAGCGATCTGCTGACGGTGGTCGGCCTGCGCCGCGGGCGCTGACGCGCCCGAGCCGCAGGCGCCGCCCCTCTTCAGCCCCGGTTGCGCCGCCCCTCCTGCCACGCCGCCAGCAGCGCCGCGGCCGCAATCAGCACGCCACCGGCGACCGTGTGCGGCTGCAGCGTGGCCGCGCCGAGCGCGACCGCCGACACGCTGGCAAACACCACTTCGCTGACCATCACCACCGCGGTGGCGCCGGCGCGCAGTCGCGCAGCGCCGAACTGCAGCGACAGGTTCGCGCCCATGAACCACAGCGCCAGCAGCAGCACCCACGGTGGCCAGCCTGCCGCGATGCCCCACGGCGCCGCGGCCACGCCGCCGGCCGCACCGGCGAGCGCGACCGCGCGCTGATCAGTGCACCGCCGCTGAACATCGCCAGCGCACGCGCGCAGCGGCTCGGTTGGGCCTCGCGACGCAGCATCACGTTGTTGAGCGCGAACGACAGGCCGCCGGCCAGGCCCAGCCAATCGGCCGCGTGCGCGCGGCAACGGCCAGCCGCCGTCGGCGTGGCCACAGCACCACCAATGCGCCGGTCACCGCCAACACCGCGCGCAGCACCACGCCGGCGTGTAGCGGCTCGTGCAGCAGCCAACGGGCCAGCAGCACGGTCCACATCGGCATCAGGTAGAACAGCAACACGACCCGCACCACGTCGCCGATGGTGACGCCCCAGTTGAAGGTGGCGTTGGTGAAGCCCGAGGCCAGCACCAGCACCCACAGGCTGCGCGTGCGCAGCAGCTCGCGACCGTCGATGGCCGCCACACGCAGCAGCGCCGCGACCACGACACCATACGTCAAGGCGGTCGACCACAACGGATGCACCCCCAACGTCTGCAACTGCCGCAACGGCCACCACGACAGCCCCCAGGTGCAGGCGTTGAACAGCAACGCCGGCACCGCTGCCACGGTCGGCACCATCTCGATCGACGGCAGAGCGCCTCACTGCCGCGCCGGGCAATCGCGGGTCGTGCGTCAGAGCTTGTCGGAGCGTGCGATCGCGAGCAGGCGCTGCACCTCGTCGCGGTGGCGCACGCTTGTTCGAGCGGTGCCAATGCCCGATCAACGCCATCGTGGCGGTGACCGTCGACGCCGAACACCGCGATCGAGACGAACGCCGACAGGCCGAACTTCGTCATGCCGGTGTAGAACGCGCCCAGGCCGAGGATGGCAGCCTGCTCGTTGAAGTTCTGCACCGCGATCGAGCGCCCGGCGCCCATCAGGTTGTGGCCGCGGTGCTGCAGCAGCGCGTTCATCGGCACCACCAGGAAGCCACCGATCGCGCCGAGCAGGATAAAGAACGGCGCCGCCACCCACGGCTCGCGGATGACGTTCAGGCCGATGATCAGCACGCCCATCGCGACGCCCAGCGGTATGACGCGGGTGGCGTGTTCCAGCCGCATCAGCCACGACGCCACCACCGCGCCAACCGCGGTGCCGATGGCCACCACGCCCACCAGCGACGAGGCCTGGGTCGTGCTGTAGCCCAGTGCGGCCGCCGCCCACGCGAACACGATCACTCGCAGGTTGCCCGACACGCCCCAGAACAGCGTGGTGGTGGCCAGCGAGATCTGGCCCAGCTTGTCGGCCCACAGGCGCGCGTTGCACTGGCTGAAGTCGCCCACCAGGAACGAGCAGGTTGCCGGACAGCGGCTGCAGCGGTGCATCGGTGCGCGGGATGTACAGGTTGAACACCGCGGCGATCACATACAGCACCACGATCGATGAGATCGCGGCCTCGGGCGCCGTGCTGATGCCGGTGTCGATGAACGGGAGGTCGAAGCTCAGCAGCCACGGCGCCACGCGCCCGCCCACCAGTTGCCCGCCCAGCAGCACGCCGAGGATGATCGAGGCGATCGTCAGCCCTTCGATCCAGCCGTTGGCCTTGACCAGCTGCGACGGCGGCAGCAGCTCGGTGAGGATGCCGTACTTCGCCGGCGAGTACGCCGCCGCACCCAGGCCCACCACGCGCATACGACCACAGCGGATGGCCGCCGAACAGCATCAGCACGCAGCCGACCACCTTGATGGTGTTGGAGACGAACATCACGCGCCCTTTGGGCACGGCGTCGGCGAACGCGCCCACCAGCGGCGCCAGCAGCACGTAGAACAGCGCGAACATCGGCGTCAGCGCCGGAACCTGCCAGGACGGCGCGTGCGTGGTCCTCAGCAACTCGATGGCGCCGACCAGCAGTGCGTTGTCAGCCAGCGAGCTGAAGAACTGCGCCGACATGATGGTGTAGAAGCCTCTTTTCATGCGCTTCTCGAGTGCGGCGCCCCCAACGGCGCACAAACGGCGTGCAGCCGTGGGCGGCGGGTTATAGCACGGGGTGTCGCGGCCTTCGGCGCCCGGCCGGCGCTGGCAGAATCTTTCCGCGGGATAGTCCTGCCCCGCGTTTCGAGGCTCCCGCAGTCGCATCCGTTCCATCGCATGCCGCGCCCGATCGAAGCCCTGATCCATCGCTGACGCGCTGGCGCACAACCTGGCGCGTGCGCGCGGCTTGGCGCTCGGCGCGCGCGTCTGGGCCGTGGTCAAGGCCAATGCCTACGGCCACGGCATCGAGCGCGTGTTCGACGCGCTGCGCGCCGCCGACGGCTTTGCGCTGCTCGACCTCGCCGAGGCCGAGCGCGTGCGCGCGCTCGGCTGGCGTGGCCCGGTGCTGCTGCTCGAGGGCTGCTTCGAGCCGCGCGACCTCGAGCTGTGCTCGCGCCTGAACCTGTGGCACACGGTGCACCGCGAAGCGCAGATCGATTGGCTGGCCGCGCACAAGACCGAGCACGCCGCAGCGGGTATTTCTCAAGCTCAACAGCGGCATGAACCGCCTCGGCTTCGCGCCGCAAGGCTTTCGCGCCGCCTGGGCGCGGCTCAATGCGCTGCCGCAGGTCGACGAGGTCTCGCTGATGACGCATTTTTCCGATGCCGACGGCGCGGGCGGCGTGCAGGCGCAGCTGGCGGTGTTCGAGCGCGTCGGCCGACGGCCTGCCGGGCGAACGCACGCTCGCCAACAGCGCGGCGCTGCTGCGCCATGCGCAGGCCACCGCGGCCGACTGGGTGCGGCCGGGCATCATGGTGTACGGCGGCGCCCCGGATCATCCGGCGCACACCGCCGCACACTGGCAATTGCGGCCGACGATGACGCTGCGCTCGCAGTTGATCGCCGAGCAGCAATTGCAGGCCGGCGACACGGTGGGCTACGGCAGCACGTTCGTCGCCGAGCAAGCCGATGCGCATCGGCGTGGTCGCCTGCGGCTACGCCGACGGCTACCCGCGCCACGCCGCCAGCGGCACGCCGGTGCTGGTCGACGGCGCGCGCACGCAGACCGTGGGTCGTGTCTCGATGGACATGATCACGGTCGACTCTGACGCCGGTGCCGCAGGCCGCGCCGGGTAGCGAGGTCACGTTGTGGGGCCATGGCCTGCACGGCGCGGTGCTGCCGATCGACGAGGTGGCGCACGCCGCCGGCACGGTGGGCTACGAGTTGATGTGCGCGTTGGCGTCGCGGGTGCCGGTGCGTGTGGTCGGCCCGCGCCTGGCGGAGTCGACCCGGCCATGCCGCGCATCCACTTCGTGTTCGATGAGCGCGACGTGCGTTTCGAAGCCGTGCGCGCGCAGGGCGCCGGCGGCCAGAACGTCAACAAGGTGTCCAACGCCGTCGTGCTGCGCTTCGACATCGAGGCCTCGAGCCTGCCCGACACGTTGAAGGCACTGCTGCGCGCCCGCAGCGACCAGCGCATCGGCAGCGACGGCGTGGTGACGATCAAGGCGCAGGAGCATCGCAGCCTGCCGCGCAACCGCGCGGCTGCGCTCGAACGCCTGCTGGCGCTGATCGACGCTGCCGCCACGCTGCCGCGCAAGCGAGTGGCCACGGCGCCGACCCGCGCGTCGCGCGAGCGGCGCCTGGCCGACAAGGTGCACAAAGGCCGCCTCAAGAGTGCGCGCGGGTCGCCGCACGACGACTGAGCGCGCGCGCCATCACGTCGTCGGACGAGTCGGACATACACGCTGCCCAGGCACAGCACGATGCCGCCGCACGACAACACGCTCGGCTGCCAGCCCTCGAGCGCGGCCGACACCGCCAGCGCGATCGGCGGGATCATCACCCCGGTCATCGCTGCGCGCGCAGGCCCGACGCGCTGCGCCAGCTTGAAGTAGACGAAGAACGCGACCACCGAGCCGAACACGGTGAGGTACAGCAACGACAGCCACCAAGCGGCGCTGTACCCGATCTGCGAAGCGCTGCCCTGCCATGCAGCCACGCCCACAGCACCAGCGCGCCGTAGCCCATGCACCAGCCGAGCATCGGCACCAGCGGCAGCCCGCGGCGCGACAAGGTGAGCGTCAGCGCGTTGCCGCTGCAGGCGCACACCACGGCCAGCAGGCCCACGCTCAAGCCCAGCGCCGCCTGCGGCCGTGCATGCGTGGCCACCACCTCGGGCCAGAAGATCAGCGCGACACCGACCACGCCGCAGGCTGCGGCAACGACGAAACGCCGCGTCACCGGCTGACCGAACAAACGCCAGCCGATCAGCGCATTGCCGAACACCATCAACGAGAACAGCACCGCCACCAGCCCGCTGGGGATGTGGCGCTCAGCCTCGTACACCGCCCAATAATTGATGCTGTACTGCACGACACCGGTGGCCAGCAGCCAGCCGTGCCAGCGCGGCGCCAGCAACCAGCGTTCGCCGCGCAGCGCGGCCACGCCGAGCAGTGCGAGCCCGGCGAGCAGAAAGCGCCACGCCACCGACACCAGCGGCGACGTCTCTGCCAGTTGATACAGGATGACGTGCCAGGTCGAGGCCCAGATCAGGGTCGGGACCCAGAACAGCACTCGGGGCGAGTCGAGCAGGCGCCTGATCAATGGGTGGGTGGCGCAGTGACCACGTCGCGAGGGGCCGCCATGCTAGCTTGAGAGTTGAGAGCTGCGCCGGCTCGTCAGCGGACACTCGCGACCGTTGGTCAGGATTGGGGAGGAATGCAAAGGCAACCCTGCTCCGCCGCTTCACAACCACAGCGAGAGGCGCAGGCGCACGCCGGGGCCGCGGCAAGCGTGGTCGACGAGGTGGAATCGGCCTGGCAGCCGCAAAGGCAGCTCGAGCCCGGGCAGTCAACGCATTGGCACGAGAAAGTGGACGGAAAGTTCATGAAGGTCTCCTGAGAGGTTGAGGTTTCGGACCCGGCGGATCCGTGGGGCGAATTCTGGTCAAGAGTTCGGCTTCGGACTTGAACGAAACGGCTAACCTCATCGCAGCGTCGCAGGTATGCGGCGCCGCGGTAGGCCGGCACAGGAAGGCTGACGACTTTGGCTGAGCACACGCAGATCGAGGTTGGGGCCGCGGCGTCGCGTCGCCAGGTCGCGGGCATTGGCCGAGTGCTGCTCTGGAGCGGTGACAGCCTCTGGATCAGCCGCAACGCCGGCCGCGGCGAAACCCATGCGCATCACGCGATCCAGATCGCGCTGGCCATGGATTCAGCCTTCCTCATGGCAGATGGCGACTCAGGGTGGCGTGAACATTGGGGCGCGTGCGTCACGCCCCATCGCCCGCATCAGTTCGATGGATCGGCCTGTCGCCGCGCGTAGAGTTCGAAGCATGAAACAACTGACCGGCCTGGACGCCCTGTTTCTTGAACTGGAGTCGCCCGAGATGCCCATGCACGTGGGCTCGCTCAACATCTACGAGTTGCCCGCTGGTCTTCGCGGTTCGTTTGCGGCGCGTTTGCGCAAGCATCTGCGGGCTCGCCTACCGATCATGCCCGTGCTGCGGCGCAGGGTGTGGCGCATGCCTCTGAACCTGGCCAACCCGGCGTGGGTGGATGCCGACCCGGACATGGCCTACCACGTGATCCTGCACCGGCTGCCGGCCAACTCCGGCCGCGAGGCGCTGGAGGCCCTGGTCGGCAAGCTGCACAGCCAATTGCTCTCCCGCACGCGGCCCTTGTTTCGCTTCCACGTCATCGAAGGCCTGATGCGCGGCCAGCAGGGCCAGCACCTTGTCGCTGTCTACACGCAACTGCACCACGCGGCGGTGGACGGGCAGGCCGCCGTGGCGCTGGCGGGCGCAATGCTCGACGTGACACCCGAACCGCGTGCGATCGAGATCCGGCCGTCGACGCGGCCACGGCAGACCCGGCTGGGCGTCACCGAGATGCTGCGCGGCGCCATCGCCAGGGAGCTGCAGCAGGTGGCCGGCATCGTGCGCGGATTGCCCGAGGCGCTGGGCGCCATCGGCAAGACGGCGGCCAAGGCCTTGTCGGCCGAATCGCTAAAGCGCTACAAGCGCGTCCGCAATGTCGGGCTGGCCCCGCACACACCCTTCAACGCCCAGGTGAGCAGTGCGCGTGCCTTTGCCAGCACCACGCTGCCATTGAACGAGCTCAAGGCCATCGGCAAGGCCCACGGTGCCACGCTCAACGACATGGTGCTGATGGTGTGCAGCACCGCGCTGCGGCACTACCTGGCGGCGCGCCGGCAACTGCCCGCGAAGCCGCTGATTGCCGAAGTACCGATCTCGCTGCGCGATGCCGGCAACATGGCCGGCGGCACCCAGGCGTGGCTGGGGACGGCCAGCCTGGGCACGCACCTGGCCAACCCGCGCCGCAGGCTGGCGCACATCGTGGCCGCCACGCAGGCCATGAAGGGCACCATCGGCCCGTTGCGGCGCCTGATCCCCACCGACTATCCGTCCATCGGCATGCCGTGGCTGGTGGAGGCGCTGGGCGCGCTGTACAGCCGCTCGCACCTGGCCGAACGCATTCCCATGCCGGCCAACCTGGTGATCTCCAACGTGCCAGGCCCGCCGGTGACGGTGTATCTGGCCGGTGCTCGCATGCTCACCAACTATCCCACCTCGATCGTGATGCATGGCATCGCGCTCAACATCACGGTGGAAAGCTACGAGCGCAATCTCGATTTCGGCCTGATGGCCGATGCCAAGGCCGTGCCCGATGTACGCGACCTCGCGCAAGGCCTTCAGCTTGCCATGGACGAGTTGCGCGCCATGCGGTCCCGAGACGATGCCGCCGGGGCGCGCCCGCGCAAGCCGACAGTCGCCAAGGCGCGTCCGGCCAAGGCCACGCTGGGCAATCATGCTGCGCGCAGGTCTGGCGCGGCGGTCTAGTCGAAGAGGTTTGAGCGTCCGCGCCGGGCCGGATTTCATCGGGCCGCTTTTTCCGACCCGCGCAATGCTCGCCGTTGTTCGGCTGTGTCAGCATTCCGCGAATCCGGAGGACCCGCAGATGAACAGGTTGCCCAGGGATGCCGCACACGACTACTCGCGCACGATGGCCAAGGCACGCCGCGACGCCGTCACCGAAGCAAGTGGCGCGACCCTCACACACGTCGGGTCGTTCTCGTTCGAGCCGGAAGTCCTGCCCGGCAACCTGGAAGGCTTCAGCGGCGTGGCCCAGGTGCCGATCGGGTTCGCCGGCCCTCTGCGCGTGAACGGCGAGCACGCGCAGGGCGAGTTCTACGTGCCGCTGGCTACCACAGAGGGCACGCTGGTGGCCAGCTACAACCGTGGCATGCGCCTGACGCGTGAGGCCGGTGGCATCCTCACGACGGTGGTCGACGACGCGATGCAGCGCGCGCCCTGTTTCGTGTTTCGACGACGCCCGGGCGGCCCGCGCCTTCGGCCACTGGGTCGAGGGCAACTTCGACGGCGATCAAGGCCAAGGCCGAAGAGACCACCAGCTTTGGTCGGCTGCGCAACATCGAACAGTACGCGGTGGGCAAGATGCGGTTTCTGCGCTTCGACTTCACCACCGGCGACGCCGCTGGCCAGAACATGGTGACCAAGGCGACGCGACGACGCCTGCGCATGGATGCAGCAGCAGGGCATCGAAGGGCTGGAGCACTTCGCGCTGGCCGCCAACCTCGACACCGACAAGAAGCACTCGTTGCTCAACAGCCTGCACACCCGTGGCAAGCGGGTCGTGGCGGAGATCACGTTGCCGGCGCGCCTGATCGAGGAGGTCATGCACACCACGGGCACGGCGCTGTTCGCCCAGCGCCAGCTGTCCAACATGGGCAGCCTTCTGTCGGCTCGATCAGCAACGGCGCGCACTATGCCAACGCGCATCACTGCGCATGTTCATTGCCTGCGGCCAGGATGTGGCCAACGTGGCGGAATCGTCTGCGGGCTTCAGCCACGGGGAACTGAAGGACAACGGCGACTACTACCTCTCGATCACGATCCCGTCGCTGATCGTTGCCACCTACGGCGGCGGCACCGGCCTGCCCACGCAACGCGAGTGCCTGGAGGTGCTCGGTGCGTACGGCCAGGACAAGGTCCTGAAGTTCGCGGAGATCGTCGCGGCCACCGTGCTGTGCGGCGAACTTTCGCTCGGGCGCGGCGATCGTGGCCGACCAGTGGGTTTCCAGCCACGAGGCGCTCGGGAGGAATCGCCCCTGACGGGCGGGCGATCAGTGCCGCCTCGGCTCGCCCTTCCGGTTCGCGCTAACCGGCCTGCTTGCCGAGCTCCTCGTCGCGCAGTTGCCGGCGCAGGATCTTGCCGACGTTGGTCTTCGGCAGCTCCGCGCGGAACTCCACGTACTTGGGCTTCTTGTACCCAGTCAGGTGCTGTGCCGAGTACGCAATCACGTCGCGCTCGGTGAGTCCTGCGTCCGTCTTGACGACGAAGAGCTTCACCACCTCGCCGGAGTTCGCGTCGGGCACCCCGATGGCGGCGCACTCGAGCACACCGGGACACGCGGCGACCACGTCTTCAACCTCGTTCGGATAGACGTTGAAGCCCGACACCAGGATCATGTCCTTCTTGCGATCGACGATCTTCACGAATCCGCGCGCGTCCATGACGCCGATGTCGCCGGACTTGAAGAAGCCGTCTGGCGTCATGGCCTTCGCGGTCTCCTCCGGGTGCTGCCAGTAACCCAACATCACCTGCGGGCCGCGGATTGCGATCTCGCCGCGCTCGCCCAGTGCCACCGGATTGCCGCCGTCGTCGAGGATCGCGATCTCGGTCGAGGGCATCGGCAGTCCGATGGTGCCGTTGAACTCGTCGGTGTCGGTCGGGTTGGACGTCACCGAAGGCGAGGTCTCGGACAGGCCATAGCCTTCGCAGATCGGGCATCCCGTCACCTTCAACCACAGCTCGGCCACGGCCCGTTGGATGGCCATGCCACCCCCGCTGCAGACTCGCAGCCCCGACCAGTCGAGCGTTCTGAACTCCTCGTTGTGGGCCAGTGCGTTGTACAGGGTGTTGACGGCCGGGAACATGTGCACCCGGTACGGTCGGATCTCCTTGATCAGCGCCGGCAGGTCACGCGGGTTCGGAATCAAGATGTTGAAGCCGCCCACGCGCATGCCCAGCAGGCAACAGACGGTCATCGCGAAGATGTGATACAGCGGCAGCGCACAGACGAAGTTGAGCTGCTCCGGCGGTGGCCCCCTCTTCGGATTGGTCAACGCCGGCTGCATCCAGGCTTCGGACTGCAGGACGTTGGCGATCACGTTCCGATGCACCAGTGCGGCGCCCTTCGACACCCCGGTGGTTCCGCCCGTGTACTGCAAGAAAGCGACGTCCTCGTGCGACAGCGGCACGCGGCGGTACTGCCGCCGTGCGCCTTCGGCCAGCATCGCGTTGAACCGAATCGGACTTGGCAGGGTCGTTTCGGGAATGGCCGCCTGCCCCGGCGCCAGCAAGTCGGCGAACGCGCACAGCACCACGTGCCGCACCTGCGACCCGGCGATCACTTGCTGCATCGGCGCCGCGAAGTTCTCGAGGATGACGATCGCCTTGGCGCCGGAGTCCTTGAGCTGGTGTTCGAGCTCCCGCGGGGTGTACAGCGGATTGACGTTCACCACGACCAGCCCCGCGCGCAGCACGCCGGCCAGCGCCACCGGATACTGCAGCAGGTTGGGCAGCATGATCGCGACGCGATCGCCCTTCGTCAGCCCCCGGGCCTGCAACCAAGCTGCGAAGCACCTGGACATCTCGTCGATCTCGCCGAACGTGATCGTCTTGCCGAAACCGACGTACGCGTTGCGATCGCGGTACTTGGTGAAGGCTTCCTCCAGCAGCTGCACCAGTGACGAATACTGACGCCAGTCGATGTCGGCGGGCACACCCTTCGGATAGTTCTTGAGCCAGAAGCGGTCCATGACTCCTCCGCGAGGCTTCGTCATCTTGGTCGGGTCAACGGCCTCGAGCGCGACCCGAGCGAAACACCGAGCGGCTGCACAAATCAGTCTGCAGGCCACATCGCCGTGCGATGTTGCCAGCTTCCAGACCAGCCATCGTTGATTTGGCTCAACGCAACCCTCGGGCGATCCATACGAGGCTCTGCCTGTCAAGCGCTCTCGTTGGCCGGCGGCGACATCGCTGCTTTGCCGTGAGGCCGCGTGCCCTGAAGCCAAGGCGGTGCTGCTTCGCTGGCGTCTATTCATCGGCAAGCCAGAGCGGCGGGCGCCCGAGCGTGTGATGACGCTGCGCGCAGCACCATTGATGGTGGAGATTCCAGTCGAAGGCGCCGGGCATCATTGCGTGGCTCGCCCTGCGTCGTTCTAGTGCCTGACACGATGCCCTATGGGCGCCCACGCTCCCCAGGTGCTGCGCAAGACGGGCTGGGACTTGTTCGAAGATGGCATTTGGGTTGCCGGCGGTCTGTGCGTCGACAACCATGGGGGCGCATCTCGACCTCGATTTGAATCACCCGCACAAGCGCAGCAGTGGCTCGCCATGTACCAGGCGAACACCTTGGCACTGTTAGATCGATGCCGCTAAGGGACGCAGGCGGATCAAGTCGGATCAGAGCGTCCGCGCGGCGGCAGCGCGCCGCGCCCTCCGCTGCAGCGACTGCACGAGCAGGAACATCGCGGTCGAGCACACGATCAGGATCGTCGCCACCGCGGTCAGGGCCGGAGTGATGCTGTCGCGCAGGCCGGAGAACATCTCTCGCGGCAGCGTGCGCTGATCGGGGCCGGCCACGAGCAGCGCGATCACCACGTCGTCGAACGACGCGGCGAACGCGAACAACGCGCCCGAGCCCATCGCCGGCACGATGGCCGGCAGCGTGACGCGGAAGAACGCGGTGGCCGGCGTCGCGCCGCACGCGGCCGCTGCGCGTGCCAGGTTGGGGTCGAGCAGCTCGAGCGCGGTGAGCACCGGCACCACGACGAACGGCACCGCGATCACCGTGTGCGCGAGCACGAGGCCGGTGGTGGTGGCGGTGAGCGCCAGCGGCGCGAGAAAGAAGTACGCCGCCACCGCGATCAGGATGACCGGCACGATCATCGGCGCCAGGATCACGGCCTTGACCACCGCGGCCCAAGCGCCGCGCTCGCGCGCCAGCCCGAGCGCGGCGAGCGTGCCGAGCACGACCGACAGCGCGGTGGCGCATGCGCCCACGGTGAGCGATACGCCGAGCGCCTTGAGCCAGCGGCCGCCGCCCAGCACCTCGGCATACCAGCGCAGCGACCAGCCGGGCAACGGATAGGTGAGGAACGATCCGCTGGAGAACGACAACGGCACGATCGCCGCGATCGGCACCAGCAGGAAGGCCAGCACTGCGGCGCAGTAGAGCCAGTAGATCGCGCGCCAACCACCGTGCATTGTCGTCATCCCACCGCCAGCGTGCGCCCGCCGGATAGGCGATGCGCCACCGCGTACAGCGCCAGCGTGGTGAGCAACATCAGCAAGCCCAACGCGGCAGCGAGCCCCCAGTTGCCGGTGTCGGTGGTGTGGGTGGCCACGAAGTACGACAGCATCTGGTCCGAGCCGCCGCCCACCAGCGCCGGCGTGATGTAGTAGCCGAGCGCGAGGATGAAGACCATCAGCGAGCCCGCGGCGATGCCCGGCGCCGCGATCGGCAGGTAGACGCGCACGAACGCGGTCAGCGGCGGCGCGCCGAGGCTGCCGGCCGCGCGCAGGTAGTGGGGATCGATGCCCTTGAGCACGCTGTAGGTGGGCAGGATCATGAACGGCAGCAGCACGTGCGTCATCGCCACCAGCACGCCGACGCGGTTGTAGATCAACGTCAGCGGCTCGGCGATCACGCCGAGCTTGAGCAGCAACCCGTTGACCATGCCTTCGCGCTGCAGCACCACCACCCAGGCTGCGGTGCGCACGAGCAGTGACGTCCAGAACGGCAGCAGCACCAGGATCATCAGCGCGTCGGCCACGCGCTCGCGCACCTGGGTCAGCAACAGTGCCACCGGAAAGCCCATCAGCAGGCACAGCAGCATGACGGTCGCGCTGATGCCCAGCGTGCGCAGCAACACGTCGACGTAGATGCGCTGCGACGGCGGCGCCCGCGCGATCGCACCGTCGGGCGTGCGCACGAAATCGAGCGCCGCGAGCAGGTAGTACGGCGACACCGGGCCGTGCGCACGCTGGACGGCGGCGAAGAACGCGGGCGACGCCAGCGTCGGATCGATCGCAGCGAAGAATGCCGCATCGGCGCGCGGCGCATCGGGGCCCGACGCCTCGCGCGCGGCGCGCATCAGCGTGCTGCGCACGCCGTTGACCTCGTAGTTCAGCCGCCGCGCCGCGTCGGCCAGCGTGCTGGCGGCGCGCGCCTCGACGATGTCGCTGCCCGAGCGCGGCGTAGGCCGCGTCGGGCACCGGCTGGGTCGGTTGCCACGCCTGCAGCGCCACCAGCGTGCGCGGCAGTGCACGCGGCACCTCGGCCTCGCGCACCGACAGCGACAACAGCCACGCCAGCGGCGCGACGAAGAACACCAGCAGAAACGCTGCCAGTGGAACCAGCAGCGCCCGCTTGCCGCGCCCTCGCACGGCGCTCAACACGTCGACCGGCCGCCGTCGATCACTTCGTCCCGGACCACTGCGTCCAGCGCTCGGCCAGCTTGTCGCCGTTGTCGATCCAGAACTTCGGGTCTTCGGCGAACGCCTGCTTCAGGATATCGGGGTTGGTCGGCAACTCGGCCATCAGGCTCTTGTCGACCAGCGGCGCCGCGGCGGCCGACGTGACGCCGTAGCGCACGTACTTCGGCAGCATGGCCTGGTTGTCGGGCCGGCCCATGAACTCGATCAGCTTCTCGGCGTTGGCCTTGTTCGGCGTGCCCTTCATGATGACCCACGAGTCCATCGTGTACGGCGTGTCCTTCCACACCATCTTGAAGTTCTTCTTGTCCTTCTCGTTGGCGGCAGTGATGCGGCCGTTGTAGGCGGTGGTGAACACCACGTCGCCGGCGGCGAGCATCTGCGGCGGCTGCGCGCCGCTCTTCCAGAACACCAGGTCGCTCTTGATCGAGTCGAGCTTCTTGAACGCGCGCTCGATGCCCTCGGGCGTGCGCAGCGTCTTGTACACGTCCTTCGACGGCACGCCGTCGGCGATCAGCGCCACTTCGAGGTTCCACTTGGCGCCGTTGCGGATTGCGCGCTTGCCGGGGAATTTCTTGGTGTCGAAGAAGTCGGCCCAGTCGGTGGGCGCGGTCTTCACCTTGTCGCCGTCGTAGGCGAGCACCAGGTTGTAGATGATCGCGCCGACGCCGCACGGGTGCACCATGCCGGGCAGGTAGCGCGACGCGCCGCCGATCTTGCTGACGTCGAGCTTCTCGTACAGGCCCTCGTCGCAGCCGACCTCGAGCTCGTCGGCTTCCACCTGCACCACGTCCCACGCGTTGTTGCCGCCCTTGATCTTGGTGCGCAGCACGCCGAGGCCGCCGTCCCATGATTCGTCGATCAGCTTGGTGCCGGCCGCGTTGAACGGCTTGAAGTACACCTCTTTCTGGCCGTCCTGGTACGCGCCGCCCCACGACACCACGGTGAGGTCGTGCGACTGCGCCGCCGCGCCGAGCGCGGCAGTCACCAGCGCCGCTGCCGCGGCCGCCTGGGTGAGGGTGGTAGTGATTCGATTCATCGTCTCGCTCCTGTCGTCGTTGAAATCAGCTCGCCTGCGAATCTAGAACGCCCATGCGTCTTCGGCACGGAACGCGAGGTCGACATCCTGCCCCGGCGCGAGCGCCGGGCGGCAACGCCGACGGCGTTGACCTTGGCAAACCATTGCGTGGCCGCCGATGCCGCGCCATGCAACTGCACCACCAGACGCCAGTGGTCGCCCTGGTGGATCGCATCGACCAGTGTCGCGCGCAGCCGATTCTCCGCCTGCGACGTGCGCGCGTCGGCGGCGATCGCGCAGCGCCTCGGGGCGCACGCACAGCGTCGCGGCCGCGCCCGCCGTTGCGCGAATGCGGGCGCCGCCGCGCGCGCGCAGCGCCGAGCCGTCGGCCGCGCGCAGTTGCACCGCCGCGCCGGCACTACCCGACTCGACCGCGGCGTCGATCATGTTGTTGTCGCCGAGGAAGCCGGCGACGAACGGATTGGCCGGCGCGTCGTACAGCTGCTTGGGCGTGGCGAGCTGTTCGACGCGGCCCTGGTTGAACACCGCGACGCGGTCCGACAGCGTCATCGCTTCAGACTGGTCGTGCGTGACGTACACCATCGTCACGCCGAGCTCGCGGTGCAGCCGCCGGATCTCGAGCTGCATCTCCTCGCGCAGCTTCTTGTCGAGCGCCGACAGCGGCTCGTCCATCAGCACCAGCCGCGGCTCGAACACCAGCGCCCGCGCCAACGCCACGCGCTGCTGCTGGCCGCCGGAGAGCTGCTGCGGCCGGCGTTCGGCGCATAGTCCTGCAGGCGCACCTTCGCCAGCGCGGCGGCCACGCGCGTGCGCGCCTGGTCAGCCGCCACCTTGCGCACCGACAGTGGAAACGCCACGTTCTGCGCCACCGTCATGTGCGGGAACAGCGAGTAGCTCTGGAACACCACGCCCATGTTGCGCTTGTGCGGCGGCAGCGCCTCGATCGGCTTGCCGTCGAGCCGGATGTGGCCACTCGTGGGCCGCTCGAAGCCGGCCAGCAGCATCAGCGTGGTGGTCTTGCCCGAGCCCGACGGCCCCAGCAGCGTGAGGAATTCGCCGGCCTCAATGTGCAGGTTCAAGTCGTCGACCGCCGGCAGCGCCGTGTCGGCGTACACCTTGCGCACGTGCTCGAACTCGATCAGCGCCATGCCGGCTCAAGGCCGATGCACGCGGCATCGGCAGGCTTGCGAAGGGCGCTGATTATCGCGGGGCTCGAGCGCCGCCCTTATGACCGCGCGCAAGCCAACCTCAGGGTTTCACCGG
>CAVZEK010000022.1:0-8052 GCA_963774185.1 uncultured beta proteobacterium | reverse complement strand
CGACTTCGAATACCAGAAGCGCAACGAGACCAACGAGATCTTCATCCCGGTCGGCGAGCGGCTGGGCAACGAGGTGATCGAGTTCAAGGGCGTCAGCAAGGGTTTCGGCGACCGCGTGCTGATCGACGACCTGTCGTTCAAGGTGCCGGCCGGCGCCATCGTCGGCATCATCGGCCCCAACGGCGCCGGCAAGTCGACGCTGTTTCGCATGATCCAGGGCAAGGAAAAGCCCGATGCGGGCGAGGTCCTGATCGGGCGGACCGCGCAGCTGGCGTTCGTCGACCAGAGCCGCGAGATCGCTGGCCAACGACAAGACAGTGTGGGAAGACGTCTCGGGCGGCCTCGACAACATCACGGTGGGCAAGTTCGTGATGCCGAGTCGCGCGCCTACCTCGGGCCGCTTCAACTTCAAGGGCAACGACCAGCAAAAACGCGTCGGCCAGCTGTCGGGCGGCGAGCGCGGCCGCCTGCACCTGGCCAAGACGCTGGCCCAGGGCGGCAACGTGCTGCTGCTCGACGAGCCGAGCAACGACCTCGACGTCGAGACGCTGCGCGCGCTGGAGGATGCGCTGCTCGAGTTCGCCGGCTCGGTGATGGTGATCAGCCACGACCGCTGGTTCCTCGACCGCATCGCCACCCACATCCTGGCCTGCGAAGACGATGGAAGTGGGTCTTCTTCACCGGCAACTTCCACGAGTACGAGGCCGACAAGGTCAAGCGGCTCGGCGAGGATGGTGCGCGGCCGCACCGGCTGCGCTTCAAGGCGCTGAAATAACGCTCCCCCGAAGCGGCTTGCGGCCGCCGCCCCCGGGTGGCGACGCCAGCGGACCGGTGAAGCCGGATCCGCGGTGTTCGCGTGGCAATACCCGCGCCGCGTCGCCAGACGTGACGCACGGCTCGCGCATCGGGCAAGTGCGCGCTGCTGACCACCTGGCGTTGCTCCACAATTCATTCCCTGCGGGCACACGGCCCGCCGGTGAGCGGCCGCGACCTGTGACGGCCTTGGTGGTGTTGGCATGAGCAAGATGTCGTTGCGTTCGATGGGTCTGGCTTGCCGCGTTGGTGGGGGTGTTGGTGGTCGCCGGTTGCGTCACGGCACCGGCCGGCACTGCAGGTCGCCGTCGGCGCTCGGCCCCGGTGCGGCCGGCCGCGAGCGCGGCGCGTCCGGCCCGGTCCGGCCGCCGCCGCGTCGCAGCCCGGGCAGCCTCCCGCTTTTGCCACCGTGATCAAGGACGCCAAGAAGATCGATGGCGCACTGACGCTCTGGCAGAAGGACGACAAGGTCTGGATCGAGCTGCGCGCCGGCTGACTTCGGCAAGCCGTTGCTTCTTCGCGCCGAAGATCGCGACAGGGCATCGGCGAATCGCGGCTTGTTCGGCGGCACGATGGTCGGCCCTACGGCCGCTACGGCCGACAGCAGCTCGTGGAGTTCCGCCGCGTGCACAACCAGGTGCAGCTGCTCGCGCGCAACACCGAATACCGCGCAGCCGGAGGGCACGCCCGAGGGCCGCGCGGTGCAGGCCGCCTTCTCGCCCAGCCTGCTCGGCAGCGCGGCGGTGGCCAGCCAGCCGCACCCCGACAGCAAGGCGGTGCTGATCGAAGCCAACAGCATCTTCGTCAACGATCTGCTGGGCCTGGGCATCGCGCTGCAGCGCACCTACCGCCAGGGCTACGCGTTCGATGGCCGCAACTCGGCCATCACCGCGGTGCGCGGCAAGCCCGATCAGGTGGTGTTCGAGGTCTCGGCGCACTACGCCACCGCGGGCATTGCGCAGCCGCAGCCCGGCGGCCCGCCAGGGCTGCCGGCGCCGACGATCCCGCAACTCGCTGCCCGATGTGCGCAGCATGTTCTTGGGCATGCACTACTCGCTGGCCATGTTGCCGCAGCAGCCGATGCGGCCTCGCACGTCTGATCCGCGCGTCGGCTACTTCGACACCGTGGTGCAGGACTTCAGCGACGACCTGGCGCGCACGCCGCGCCGCGCATCAGATCAACCGCTGGCGCCTGGAGAAGAAGGATCCGAGCGCCGCGCTGTCGGAGCCGGTCAAGCCGATCACCTTCTGGCTCGATCGCACGATTCCGCTGAAGTACCGCGACGCCATCGCCAAGGGCATCCTGGTGTGGAACGACGCCTTCGAGCGCATCGGCTTCAAGAACGCGATCGTCGTCAAGACGCAGCCCGACGACGCCGATTTCGACACGCTCGACGTCGGCGTGGCGTCGATCCGCTGGATGACCAACGCGTCGCCGTCGTTCGGCGCCATCGGGCCCAGCCAGATCGACCCGCGCACCGGCGAGATCCTCGACGCCGACATCGGCATCGAGAGCCTGTCGTCGCGCAACGTGCGCGCGCTGCGCTCGCAGGTGCTGGCCTCGCGGGTGGCGGTCGACTGGCCCGCGCTGATGCAGTCGAGCGCGCCCGAGCGGGTGGCCGCGCTCACGGCGCGCAGCGCTGCCGGTGCCGGCTATGCCGCCGATCAGTGCCAGCACGCCGACATGGCCGCCGAGCAGACTGGCCTACGCGCTGGACGTGCTCGAGGCGCGCGGCGAGCTCGATCCGGCGAGCCCCGAGGCCCAGCAGTGGGTGCTCGACTACCTGACCGACACCACGATCCACGAGGTCGGCCACACGCTGGGCCTGCGCCACAACTTCCGCAGCTCGCGCATCTACACCGAAGCGCAGCTGGCCGACCCCGAGTTCACGCGCAAGTACGGCCTCGCCGGCTCGGTGATGGAGTACGCGCCGATCAACCTGGCCCGCCCCGGCGAACCCACCGCCGTACGCGTGGCAGCTGGCGCTCGGCCCCTACGACTACTGGGCCATCGAGTACGGCTACAAGCCGATCGCGCCCGAGCCGCGAGGCGGCCGAGCTGCAGCGCATCGCCGGCGCGCAGCAACGAGCCGCAACTGGCCTACGGCACCGACGAGGACAACTTCCTCGGCATCGACCCCGAGTCGCTGCACTTCGACCTCGGCAGCGACCCGGTCGCCTTCGCCAAGAAGCGCTTCGACGATCGCGCGCGACCTGATCCACCGCCAGGAGACGCGCGATGCTCAAGCCCAACGAGGACTACTCGGTGCTGCGGCGCTCGATCAGCTTCGCGCTGCGCGACGTCGCGCGCGCCGTCGGGCATCCTGGCGCGCCAGATCGGCGGCGTGCGCACCTTGCGCGACCACCCGGGCAGCGGCCGCGATCCGCTGCTGCCGGTGCAGTGCGGCGGTGCAGCGCGAGGCGCTCGACCTGCTGGCCAGCGGCGTGCTGGCGGCTGACAGCTTCGTGCTGTCGCCGGCGCTGCAGCGGCGCATGGCGCCCAATTTCGCCGAGCGGCGCGACGCGCTGTTCGACGGCGAGGGCGCCGGTGGCCACCGACTACTCGCTGGCCGGCGCGGTGATCGAGATGCAGCGCGCGCTGCTGGGCGCGCTGATGAACGACAGCGTCGCGCAACGCCTGCTCGACAGCGAGGGCAAGGTCGACGCCAACGGGCCGCGCGCTGCGCCTGTCGGAGCTGCTGCAGCGCCTGAACGGCGAGATCTGGAGCGAGCTGCGCGCCGGCAGCGGCGACATCCCGTCGATGCGCCGCGAGCTGCAGCGCGAACACGTCAACCGGCTGGCGGGCCTGTTGCTCAAGCCCGGCGCGCTGAGCCGCGCCGACGCGCGCTCGCTGGTGCGCGTGCAGTCGCAGGAGCTGCTCGGCCGCATCCAGGCCGCGGCGCAGCCGCAAGGGCCTGAGCGGCGAGGCGCGCGCGCACCTGCAAGACAGCGCCGACACGCTGCGACAGGCGCTGACCGCGCCGCTGGTGCGGCAGGGCGCCTAGACGCTCGGGCGCTCTGGCGTGCCGCGGCCGGCGCTCGCACCGCGCCGGCCGCCGTTCGTCGCACCGCATGCGGCCTCTGCCTTGGATGGGCACGGCTGCGGCGCTATCGTGCCGGCATGGCCGAAACCCTTGAGCCCGCGAGCGGCGGTACTCGCCCATCGATCGTCAGCCGCGTGTGGCGCGAGCTTCACCACGGCAGCGTCGGCTGGGCGCTCGGCCTGGCGGTGGTGGTGGCGCTGGCCCTCGAATCCGATCTTCGTGGTGCCGCTACCGGTGCTGCTGGCGCGCACGCTGTTCGTCGCGCTGATGCTGGTGCTGGTGTTCCACGGCGTCGGGCCTGCTGCGCCAGACCCTGCTGCCGCGCTGGCTGGCGCAGACTGTGGCGGTGGCGCTGACCGCGCCGGTGGCCACCGCGATCGTCTACCTGGTGGCCACCAGCGGCGACGTGCAGTCGTTCGTCGGCAACCCGTATCGCGTGAGCGGCTTCCTGTGGATCGCCGGCTGCGCACTGGGCATCGGCCTGTTGGTGACGCTGGGCGCGCTGGTGCGCGAGCGCGATGCGCTGGCACGCTCGCAGGCGCTGCAGTTCGAGATCGAGCGCGGACGGCTCGAGCGCCAGGCGCTCGACGCGCGGCTGGCGGTGCTGCACGCGCAGATCGAGCCGCATTTCCTGTTCAACACGCTGGCCAACGTGCAGGCGCTGGTCGACAGCGGCTCGCCGCGCGCCGCGCCGGTGCTGAAGAGCCTGATCGCCTACCTGCGCGCCGCGATGCCGAAGTTGCAGGAGGGCGGCTTGTCGGCACTGCGTGACGAGCTCGAGCTGGTGCGCGCCTACCTCGAGCTGATGCACATGCGCATGCCCGACCGGCTGCAGGTGTGCGATCGACGTCGACCCGCGTACTGCTGGCGTTGCGCTTTCCGCCGATGGTGCTGCTGACGCTGGTGGAGAACGCGGTGCGCCACGGCATCGACCCGAGCGAAGCAGGGCGGCCGCATCGACGTCGGCGGCCGGCTCGATGCGACGACGCGGCGCGTGCGCGCTGTGGGTGGCCGACACCGGGCTCGGCCTGCGCGGCCCGCCGACGACGGGCACGGGCCTGGACAACCTGCGCGAACGCCTGCGCGGCGTGTTCGGCGCCGACGCGCAGCTGCAACTGCAGGCGATCGAGCCGCACGGGCGTGCGCGCCGAGACTGCGCATTCGCAGCACCCTCGACATGACGACCCACCGCGCCTTGATCGCCGACGACGAGCCGCTGCTGCGCGAGCGTCTGGCCACGCACCTGGCGCGCCTGTGGCCCGAGCTGCAGATCGTCGGCGAGGCGCGCAACGGCCGCGAGGCGGTGGAGCTGTTCGACCAGTTGCGCCCCGACGTCGTGTTCCTCGACGTGCACATGCCCGGCCATCAGCGGCGTCGACGCGGCGCGCACGATCGGCTCGCTGCGCCGCAGATCGTGTTCGTCACCGCCTTCGAGCAGTACGCGGTGCAGGCGTTCGAGCAGGGTGCGATCGACTACGTGGTCAAGCCGTTCGACGACGCGCGGCTGGCCGACACCGTGATGCGCCTGAAGGAGCGGCTGGCCGACCGCGCCGCACGGCACGGCGACGAGGCGCAACTCGACGCGGTGCTCGAGCAACTGGCGCGGCGCCTGAGCCGCCGTCCGGCGCCGTTGCCGCGGCTGCAGTGGATCCGCGCCTCGGTGGGCAGCACGGTCAAGCTGATCCCGGTCGATCAGGTGGTCTACCTGCGCTCAGACGAGAAGTACACGCTGGTGGTCTGGGAAGGCGGCGAGGCGCTGATCCGCAAGACGATCCGCGAACTGGTCGACGAGCTCGACCCCGAGCAGCTTCGTTCAGGTGCACCGCTCGGTGATCGTCAACCTGCGCCACGTCAGCCCAGGTCACGCGCGGCGCGAACGAGACCGCCGAGGTGCACCTGCGCGGCCGGCCGCGAGACGCTGCCGGTCAGCCGCAGCTACCTGCATCTGTTCCGGCAGATGTAGCTGCTGCACTGAGAAATCGCTGCGCGATTTCTCAGTGATGTGATCGGTGTGAGAAGGACCGGCAAAGCCGGATCCTTCCCACATGAGGGACCCCGCTGCGCGTTGCTTCGCGGATCCCGACGAGCGGGCGGCCCCTGCCGCCCGCCTTCAGACCGCGCGCTATAGCATGGAGCGCGGTCT
Source organism: uncultured beta proteobacterium (assembly GCA_963774185.1). Lineage (GTDB taxonomy): Bacteria > Pseudomonadota > Gammaproteobacteria > Burkholderiales > Burkholderiaceae_C > JAEUPI01. The sequence goes on along the minus strand of CAVZEK010000022.1, from coordinate 2,051 downwards.
CCCTTGAGGCCAGGATCCGGCTCTGCCGGGCCTGGCCTCACTGACTGACCTCGCTGAAGAATTGCGCAGCAATTCTTCAGCGCTGGCGCCACAGCCAGGCCGCGCCGCGCACGCCCGACGAATCGCCATGAGCGCTCGGCACGAGGCGCGTGCGCACCGGCTCGTCGTGCACGCCGCCGGCGAACACCCAGCGCGGCAGCAACGCCGGCACGTTGGTATACAGCCGTTCGATGCGCGACAAACCTCCGCCGAGCACGATGACGTCGGGGTCGAGCAGGTTGATCACGTGGGCGAGCGCGCGCGCCAGGCGCGACTCCCAGCGTGCCATCGTGGCGTTGCACGATGCGTCGCCCTGCGCGGCCCTCGTGGCGATCTGCTGCGCGTTCAATGCGCCACCGTGCCGCTGCGCATGGTCGCGCGCCAGACCGGGCCCGCTGACCAGCGTCTCGATGCAACTCGTCTGGCCACAGTAGCAAGTGAAGCGCGGGTCATCGGCAGCGGCCCACGGCAGCGGGTTGTGGCCCCATTCGCCGGCCAATCCATTGGGGCCGCTGAGCACGCGACCCTGCACCGCGATGCCGGCACCGACGCCGGTGCCGAGGATGGCGGCGAAGACCACGTCGGCGCCTGCACCGGCGCCGTCGGTGGCCTCCGACAACGCGAGGCAGTTGGCATCGTTGGATACGCGCACGGGCTGGCCCAGCAGCGCCTCGAGGTCACTCGGCAGCGGCCGGTTGTTCAGTTGCGTGGAGTTGCAGTTCTTCATCACGCCGCGTTGCGTCACCTGGCCTGGGGTGCCGACGCCGATGGTGCAGGGCGCGCCGCCGGCGGCCTGCCTGGCGCGTGCCACCAATGCGGCGATGGCTTGCAGCGACTCGTCGTAGCCGCCGCGCGGTGACGCGATGCGCTCGCGCCAACGCTCGTGACCGGCGCCGTCGAGCAGGATCACTTCGATCTTGGTGCCACCGAGGTCGACACCGATGGCGCAACGTGCGCCGCCGACCATCGGGATCAGCGGGCCGCCAGCGGCTGGGTGCGCTCGAGCAGCCAGGCGCGCGCGGCGCCGCTCACCATTGGCAGCACGCGATCGCGCACCAGCACGTGGTAGCGGTCGAGCCACTCGCATTCATCGGGGCGCAACAGCGCCGTATCGATGCAGCGGGTGTCGATCGGGCACAGCGTCAGCGCCTCGAAGGCGAGCATGTCGCCGAAGACACCGGCCTCCGGAGTGTCCACCGGCACCGCGAGCGCCAGGTTCTCGATGCGAACGCCCCAGCGGCCGGGCCGGTACACGCCGGGCTCGATTGACGTGATCATGCCGGGCTGCATCGCCATGTGCGGCTCGGGCAATGCCTGGCTGATCGTCTGCGGGCCCTCGTGCACGTTGAGGAAGTAGCCTACCCCGTGGCCGGTGCCGTGGCCGTAGTCCAGGCCGTGTTCCCACAACGGCGCGCGCGCGATGGCGTCGATCATTGGCGACAGGATGCCGCGCGGGAATCGTGCGCGCGACAGGCTCATCATCGCCTTGAGCACCAGCGTGTAGTCGCGCCGCTGCGCATCGCTGACGCGGCCGATCGGCCACACGCGAGTGACGTCGGTGGTGCCGCCAACGTATTGCGCACCGGAGTCGATCAGCAGCAGGCCGTCGCCCGCGATGGTGGCATGCGATGCCTCGGTGGCGCGGTAGTGCGGCAACGCGCCGTTGGCGTTGAAGGCGGCGATGGTGGAGAAACTCAAGCCGATGAAACCGGGCTGCTTGGCGCGCTCGGCGCTCAGGCGTTCGTCGATCGTCAACTCGGTGAGGCGCTCGCCCGCGGCCATCGCCTGCTCGAACCAGGCGTAGAACGCGCACATCGCCGCGCCATCGCGCTCCATGGCCTCGCGCACGAACTTCGCTTCGCTGTCGTTCTTGCGGCTCTTGAAGAGGGTGCTCGGATTGATCGCCTCGATCACGCGCACCGACTCCGCCACGCGCTGCCGAAAGCCGAGCGTGATGCGCCGCGGGTCGATCAGCAGCGTGGCATTGGCCGGCAGTGCACGCAGCGAGTCAG
>CAVZEK010000021.1:0-18775 GCA_963774185.1 uncultured beta proteobacterium | reverse complement strand
CACCATTGCTATGGCTGAGAACGGCTGGGCGTCGCGCCATTCGGTGATCGAGATCGTCAACGACGACATGCCCTTCCTGGTCGACTCCACGACGATGGAGATCAACCGTCAGGGCCTGACCCTGCACCTGATCATGCATCCGATCTTCGCGGTGGGGCGTGACGCCAGGGCCAATTGCAATCGATTCTGCCCACCAGCGACGTGAGCGCGACGCCTCCAATCCGGCGCGAATCGTGGATGCACATCGAGATCGACCGCATGGTCGATCACCAGCAGCGAGCCGATTTGGCGGCTGGCATCGAGCGCGTGCTCGCGCGACGTGCGGGCCGCCGTGGAAGACTGGAAGCCGATGGTCGAGCAACTGCGCAAGGCCATCGCCGAGCTGGCTGCCGCACCGGCGTCGTTGCCCAGGCGCAGGTCACGGAGAGTCTGGCCTTCGCGCGATGGCTGGCCGACGATCACCTGACGCTTGCTCGGCTACCGCCGCCATGACCTGGTGACCGAACACGGCGAGGACGCGCTGCGACTCGTTCCCGGCAGCGGCCTGGGCCTGCTGCGCGAGAGCGAGCGGAGAAGATGTCGGCCAGCTTCTCGGCGCTGCCAGCAAGTGCCCGCGCGATGGCGCACGCGCCATCGCCGCTGTTCGTCGTCACCAAGGCCAACACGCGCTCGACCGTGCACCGGCCCGGCTACACCGACTACATCGGCGTCAAGCGCTACGACGCCAGCGGCCGAGGTGATCGGCGAGCACCGCTTCATCGGCCTGTTCACCTCCACCGCCTACAGCGCGCGCGTGTCGGAGACCCCGCTGCTGCGCGGCAAGGTCGAGGCGATCGTCGAGCGCGCCGGCCTGCCGCCCGGTGGCCACCTGGCCAAGGCGCTGCACCACATCCTGGAGACCTATCCGCGCGACGAACTGTTCCAGATCTCCGACGACGAGCTCTACGAGACGGCGCTCGGCATCCTGGCGCTCGGCGACCGGCAGCGGCTGCGCCTGTTCGTCCGCCGCGACCCGTTCGACCGCTTCGTGTCCTGCCTCGTCTACGTGCCGCGCGAGGCCTACTCGACGGACCTGCGCATCAAGTTCCAGCGCATCCTGATCGTCGGCGTTCGACGGCAGCTCGGCGCCGACTTCGACGTGCAGCTCGGCGACGCAATCCTGGCGCGCATTCACTTCACGGTGCGCACCACGCCGGGCCAGGTGCCGGCCGTACGACCGCAAGGAGATCGAGAGCAAGCTCGCCGCCGCCGCGCGGCGCTGGAACGACGAGCTGCGCGACGCCCTGGTCGAAGCCGAGGGCGAGGCCCGCGGCACTCGAACTGTTCAAGCGCTGGAGCGCCGGCCTTCCCGCTCGGCTACCGCGAGCGCGTGTCAGCGCCCGCGCCGCCGTGCCCGACGTGCGCAAGATCGCCAGCCTGTCGGCCGACGTCCCGCTGGCGCTGGCGCTGTACCGGCCGCTGGGCGCCGAGCCCGGCGCGCTGGGCTTCAAGGTCTACCGACTGGGCGGCGCCGTGGTCCTGTCCGACAGCCTGCCGATGCTCGAACACATGGGCGTGCGCGTGCTGGGCGAGCAAAACCACCGCATCGGTGGTGGAACGGGCAGCGACACCTCGACCGCCGACGACACCATCTCGTTGCACGACTTCGAGTTGCAGGCCACGTTGACCGACGCGGTCGAACCCGAAGCACTGGCGCGGCTGTTCGAAGACACGTTTGCCCGTGTCTTCCGCGGCGAAGTCGAAAACGACGACTTCAACCGGCTGGTGCTGCGCGCGGGCTTGTCGGCCGAAGAGATCGTGGTCCTGCGCGCCTATGCCAAGTACCTCAAGCAGATCGGCTTCGCGCTGTCGCAGGCGACGATCGAAGCAACCCTGGCCGCGCACCCGCACATCGCGCGCATGCTGGTGGGACTGTTCAAGCTGCGCTTCGACCCGACTCGGCACGATGAGCAAGGCGCAAGCGCGCAGGTCAACGGCGTAGAGAAAGCGCTCGACAAAGTCAGCAACCTGCAGGAAGACCGTGTGCTGCGCCAATTGTTGGCGCTCATCAACGCCACGCTGCGCACCAACTTCTGGCGCACCGGCATCGGCCATTCGGGCGCGGCCGGTCCGCGCCGCAGTTTCTTGAGCCTCAAGCTCGACTCGGCCAAGGTGCCGGGCCTGCCAGAGCCGCGGCCGTTGTACGAGATCTCGGTCTATTCGCCGCGCTTCGAAGGCATCCACCTGCGCGGCGGCAAGGTGGCACGTGGCGGGCTGCGCTGGTCGGACCGGCCTGAGGACTTTCGTACCGAAGTGCTGGGCCTGGTGAAGGCGCAGATGGTGAAGAACACCGTCATCGTGCCGGTCGGCTAGCAAGGGCGGCTTCGTGCTGAAGAAAGCGCCGCCGGCAGCGGATCGCGAGGCCTACCTGAACGAGGGTGTGGCCTGCTACCAGGACTACCTGCGCGCGCTTGCTCGACTTGACCGACAACCTGGTGCGGCGCCAGCCCGTGCCGCCGCCGCAGGTGGTGCGCATCGACGACGACGACCCCTACCTCGTCGTGGCGGCCGACAAGGGCACCGCCACCTTCTCCGACTACGCCAACGCCGTCAGCGCCGAATACGGCCACTGGCTGGGCGATGCCTTTGCCTCCGGCGGCAGCGTGGGCTACGACCACAAGGCCATGGGCATCACCGCGCGCGGGGCCTGGGAGAGCGTGAAGCGTCACTTCCGCGAGATGGGCCTCGAACACGCAGAGACACCGACTTCACAGTGGTCGGCATCGGCGACATGTCGGGCGACGTGTTCGGCAACGGCATGCTGCTGTCGCGCCACATCCGGCTGCTGGCTGCCTTCGACCACCGCCATATCTTCATCGACCCCGACCCCGAATCCCGCGTCTTCGTTCGCCGAGCGCGAGCGTCTGTTCAAGCTGCCGCGTTCGTCGTGGGCCGACTACGACGCCGCGCTCATCTCGGCCGGCGGCGGCGTGTGGGCGCGCTCGGAGAAGTCGATCCCGATCTCGCCCCAGGCGCGCGCCGCGCTGGCCATCGCGGCCGAGCGGCTCACGCCCACCGAACTGGTGAGCGCCATTCTGAAGGCGCCGGTCGACCTGCTCTACAACGGCGGCATCGGCACCTACGTCAAGGCCAGCACCGAGACCCATGCCGACGTGGGCGACCGCGCCAACGACGCTCTGCGCGATCAACGGCCAGCGAGCTGCGCTGCAAGGTGGTGGCCGAAGGCGGCAACCTCGGCTGCACCCAGCGTGGGCGCATCGAGGCGGCACTGGCCGGCGTGCGCATCAACACCGATGCGATCGACAACTCGGCCGGTGTGGACACCTCCGATCACGAGGTCAACATCAAGATCCTGCTCGGCCTGGCTGTCAGCGACGGCGAGATGACGCTGAAGCAGCGCAACGCGGTGCTGCCGCAGATGACCGACGAGGTCGCCGCATTGGTGCTGCGCGACAACTACTTCCAGACCCAGGCGCTGTCGATCGCCGGCCGCCTAGGAGTGGCGCTGATCGACCAGCAGGCGCGTTTCATCCGCTTTCTGGAACGCGCTGGGCGGCTCAACCGCGCCATCGAATTCTTGCCCACCGACGACGAAATCCAGGAGCGCAAAGCGCGCGGTGTCGGCCTCACCAGTCCCGAAATGGCGACGCTGCTGGCCTACGGCAAGATGTGGCTGTCCGACGAGTTGATGGCGTCCGATCTGCCGGAAGACCCGTGGATCGCGACGCGCCCTGGAGCGCTACTTCCCGGCGCTGCTGCGCGAGAAGTTCGGCGCCTACATTTCGCGCCACCCACTGAAGCGCGAGATCATCGTCACGTATGTGCTCAACAGCATGATCAACCGGGTCGGCTCGACCTTCGTGCATCGACTCAGCGAATCGACCGGCGCGAAGTCGGCGCTGGTCGTGCGCGCCTACCTGGCGACGCGCGAGGTATTTGGCTACGTGCCACTGTGGCAGCAGATCGAGGCGCTGGACAACCAGGTCAGCGACGCCGTACAGGCGCAAATGATCAACGAGTTGGGCCAGCTGGGCAGCCATGCCACCACCTGGTTCCTCCGCTCGCGACGGCTGGCCGAGCCGATGGAGCAGGTGGTCAAGCGTTTTGCGCCCGCTGTCGATGCGCTGCGGACACGGCTCGCGGCCGGCGGCACTGCCTCGCCGCGCGCCGAGGCATGGCTGCGGGCCGGTGTACCGTTGCCGATTGCGCAGACAGTGAACCACGCCGAAGGACTGTTCGCGGCACTAGATATCGCCGAGATCGCCGATGCGACGCAACACCCGCTCGAACAGGTCAGTCAAGTGCACGCGGGCCTGGGCCAGCGCCTGGGTCTAGCCAAGCTGCGCCAGCAGATCGACGCCTTGCCGTCCGACAGCTACTGGCAGAGCCTGGCCAAGGTGGCGCTGGGCGATGACTTGGCCGGCCTGCAGCGCTCCATAGCCCAGGACGTGATCAGCCGCGGGGAAGGCGGCGCGGCCCAAGTGCTGGCCGGATGGGAACAGCGCAACCACGCCACGCTGGATCGTGCCCGAAGACTGCTTGGAGAATTGGGCGACGCCAAGGGCGTGGATTTGGCGATGGTGTCGGTGGCGTTGCGGGAATTGCGCAACCTGGCTTGAGGCGATCCAGCTCGCCAGAGATGCGCCGCATTCAAAGCATGACAACGATCTTGCCGAAGTGACGACCCGAGGCCATGCGCCTGAACGCGTCAGCGCCGTCGGCAAGAGCAAAGGATGAATCGATCACCGGCTTGATGCGATGCAGCTCGATCGCGCGGTTCATCGCCTCGAAGCGGGTCCGCGAACCGACGGCGATGCCTTGAACGCGAAGCATCGGTCCCAACAGTTGACGCACACGAAATGTGGCTTCGTATCCCGCAACGAACCCCACCACCCCGACGAAGCCACCGAACGCCGCCGCGACCAGGCTTTGCGGCAGCGTGGCTCCACCGGTCTCCACGATGATGTCGACGCCTCGGCCACCGGTGGCCGCTCTGGCCGCCTGCGGCCAGTTGAGGTCGCGGTAGTTGATGACGACGTCGGCGCCCAGTGCCTTCAGCCGCTGCAGTTTCTCATCGCTCGACGAGGTTGCGATCACAGCCGCACCGGCCGCCTTGGCAAACTGCAACCCGAACAGCGCGACGCCACCGGTCCCCTGCACCAACACCGTGGTACCCGGCTTCACGCCGCCCTCGACCAGTGTGGACCAAGCTGTCAACGCCGCGATGGGCAGCGTCGCCGCCTCGACATCCGACAAGGATTGCGGCGTGGCCACCGCGTCGTCCTGCGGCACGACCAAGTACTCTTGCAGAGTGCCCTCGAGCGGCGCTCCCAGCGTGCGCCGCGAGCGCATTTCAGGGGTAGGCAGGCCGTCATGCCAACCCTGCGTGTACACCGGCACCACACGATCGCCGACGCGCCAACGCGTAACGTCCTCGCCCACCGCGGCAACCTCACCCGCCCCGTCGGAGGCCGGTACGTAGGGGAGCGGCAGGCCCGGCAGGTAATTCTCGGTGAGGATCGACAGGTCGCGGTGCAGACTCGCAGCGCGCAAGCGAACCAGTACCTCACCGCGGCGCGGCCGCGGCAGCAGGCGCCGCGTCAAACTCAATGCGTCGATCGAAAAAGCCGAGGCCTGCAGGGCTCGCATCGTGTCGGTCATGGCAGAGACAGCTGAACCTGGGGCTTGGATTGTCGACCACCGATCAACGGCAGGTCACGTCGTCGCTCACATGGCGCGCTGCAACAGGACTACCGCGTAGGTTCTTCGCATGCGATCGGAATGCCCTTGGAGATGCCAATCTGCGGATAGCGTTTGGCCGAAGCGTCCCCAGAGGCGCAATGGCGAACGCGCGTCGAAGACTCCGAGAAACGAACAACCCGCCCGAAGCTTGCACTGGGGGCGGGCTGGTTGGTCATCTGGCGGCAGCGTAGAAGGCGCTGGCGGGCCTTTAAGAGCGAAAGTGAATCCCTGCGGCCTCGCGTGTCGCCGTACGACAACGACAGCAGTCTATTCCTATGTGTCAACAGCAGGGGTCACAGCGAGACGTTCATAGGGTCACTCCAGCGGGCGCCGCGCTGCATGCCCGCATCATGGGCTTGTCAGATTTCTCGTCGAATCCCATCGAGCGAATCCAGGCAAGGCACAGTCGGCTTAGAGTGGCGTACGCCATCGACGAAACGGTGGAACCCGCAACTTCTTGAGCCGCGATGGGTCTATTCGGATCCCTCGCTGCCTCAGCGCGCGAGCGGGCTGCGCGCCCGCTGCGTCGCACCGCGGTCCGGCGTTGCCATTGCGTCGTTCAGCAGCGAGCGCACCGCCTGCGTCCCCGCTCGTGTCGTCGCCTGTGGCGCGTTGCCGAAGTTGGTCACCCGAATCAAGCCGGCCGCGTCGCTCTTGAACAAATACAGGTCGCCAAAGCCAGACGTGATGTCGATAAACGTGAACAGGCCGCTCTGCCCGTACTGCAAAGGGTCGGTGGTAGCGGCGTAAACCGGGCCATCGGGCGATGTTGGCACGCTGCCGTAGGTCACGATCGTGCTGCGCGTCGCACCGTTGACCGCGCGCAGCGTCGCCCCGGCGTTGCTCGTCAGGCTGGTCACGCCATCGGCCAGGATCACCGCGAAGCTGTTGTTGAACCCGACGGCCATCGACTGCGTGGCCGGCGCCACGCCACGCTTGATGTCGGTGTTGGCCAGCGTCACCGGATCGCTGCCGTCGCCGCCGATGACCAGCGTGCTCACATTGGCACCGGTGGTGCCGAACTGGTACTGCGCCATGTAGACGTTTTCGCCCGAAGTCAGCAACACGCCGGGGATGACGCCTGCGCCGAAGCTGATGAGTGGCGTCGTCGGACCGCCCGCCTTTTCCACCGACAGCAGATTCGCCGGGCTGCCTTGCGTCTGCATCACCAGCCGCGTGAGGGTGAGCGCCATGTTGACCAGTGGTTGGTTCAGCGTGGCCACGGTGGTGGTGTTGGTCAGGCTTTCGTTGACGCGCAGCACGCGTGCGCTGGTCGAGGTGCTCAGACCGACAAAGACGCTGCCGCCGTCGGAGACGATGGCCGGCGAACTCGACTCGCCTGCGCCCAGCGTGGCCAATTCCACCCGCGTGGCTGGCGTGGCGAGGTTGACGCCCCACAACTTGCCACCTTCGATGAACAGCCAGAAGCCCGGCAGCGAACTGCCGAAGGTCCGCCCGAGGTTGGTGTAGCTGGTGGCGTCGATGGTGAACAGCGGCGTGTTCACGTTGTTAATGGCGGCGTCGGAGCGCCGCATCTGGTTGCCGTCGCGCACCACGACGCCCGCGTAGGCACCATTGGCGGCGAGGATGTCGACCTGGGGCTCGCCGGGCAGCGTGCGCGCGAGATCGGTTGCGACCATGTCGAGCCGCACCGCCCAGTAGTTGTCGTCAGCGGTGCTGCAAAAGCCGTCGGCACCGGGGCCGCGCAGGAACAGCCAGCCGCCTGTCGGGTTGGCGAGATCGTTGCCGTTGGCGTAGGTGGGCGACGACGCAATCCCGCTGTCGCCGCACACCTGGGTCGTCGTCAGCGCCGACACCAGCTGCGGCGTCGGCAGCGTGGCGTTGGCCACCACCTGGTCGACCTTATACAGCCGCCCGCCCTTGAAGTACGTGCCGAGGCGACTGCGCAGGTTGCTGACCTGACTGCCGTTGATGGTGCCCTCGATCACGCTGCTGAACAGGAATCGGGTCAGGCCCGCGGGCTCCACCGTCACCGCGCCGCTGTTCGGCGCCGCGGCGTTGACCGCCACCACCGCTTGTGTGGGCAGGGCCTGCGTCCCGTTGGCGAAGGTGATCGTGCTGTCGACGAGCGGCCCGGCCGAGGTCAGCAGGTAGTAGCCGTTGCCGCCGGTGGGCTGCGTGACGGTCAGGGTCGCGTTGTTGCTGGTCACCGATTCGCTGGCGCTGCCGACCACCACCGAGTAGACAGTCCCGGTGTCGGCCAGCGTGGTCGCCGGTGTGGTGTAGCTGACCGCGTTGGCACCGGCGATGTTGCTGCCGTTGCGCCGCCACTGATAGGTCAGCGCCCCGGTGCCGCCGGTCGCCGTGACGCTGAAGCTCGCGCTCTGGCCAACGCTGACGCTCGCAGCCTGCGGCTGGTTGCTGATCGCGAGCGGTGTGGGCGTGCCGACCGTGAGGAGCGCGCCGTTCGACGACACGCTGGTGCCGTTGCTGCTCGACACGAGCACGCTGTAGGCGCTGCCGTTGTCGCCCGCGACGGTGGGGGGCGTGGTGTAGGTGGTGCCGGTGGCACCGCTGATCGGCCCGCCGTTGCGCCGCCACTGGTAGCTCAGCGAGCCGCCCTGCGAGACCGCCACGACCGCGAAGGTGGCGGTCGCACCGACCTGCACCGAAATCGGCAGCGGCTGCCCGGTGATGAGCGGCGGCAACGGCGTGGTGCTGACGGTCAGCGCCACGGTGTTGCTGGTCGCGCTGCCGTACGGGTTGGTGACCACCGCCGTGAAGCGGGCTGCGTTGTCGGCCACCCGCGTCGGATAGACGTACAGGAAGGGGGTGGTCTCGCCGACGATGTCGACCCCGTCGCGCTGCCACTGGTAGCGCAGCACCGGCGAGCCGACCGCCTCGACGTGGAACGACGCATACGAATCGACCTGCACGGTCTGCGGCTGCGGCTGCTCGATGATCAACGGTGCCGCACCGCCCGTGCTCAGCACCAGGGGGGCCGACAACACGATGTCGGTTTGCGAGGGGCCGACGTGCGCCGGGCTGGAACTGCGATTGCCGACCTGCGCGACGACGTTGGCAACGCTGCCCTTGCGGATTGCGACCGCGAACTTGCAGTCGACGTTGCTCGTGACGTGGTCGTGGCCCGAATAGTCGCTGCCATAGCTGTCGACGTCGGCACCGGCGACGGGGGCACCGGCCGAGTCCTGCGTGCAACCGAGCACGCGGATCGTGTCGGTCACCTGGTCGGCGTTCCAGTAGGTGAAGTGGCTGACCGTGCCTTCGTAGTACTGGTTCGGCGCGGTGCCGGCCAGCGTGGCCGTGCCTTCCTGAACCCACAGGCCGCTGGTCTCGTTGAAGTAGAACAGCGGGATCGTCGCCGGCACGCTGGCCGATCGCGTGGCCAGCGGAATGCGGATCGTCGCCGTCCTGCCCGCAGCGAGGTTCAGCGCGTTGCCTGCAGAGTCCTTCAGCGTTACGTTGAGCGCACCGAAACTTTCGATCGGCTGTGGCGCGCCGCCGGCCGCCGCTTGCGCGGTGTAGTTGCCGGGCATGTTGCCAGGGTCGGTGGCCGGATTGATCGGCGTCACCTCGGCCGTCACGATCCCGGTGGCCGCGGTCCCGGATGCCGTGACGAGCCCTGCCGCCGGCAGCCTGACCTGCGCCGACGTACCGGCCACTGAAATCGTCGTTGCCGTGGCCACATCGAAGTTTTGTGTCGCGCCAACCGGGGTCAGCCGCCCGTTCGCGCGGGCGACTGCACCTGCGCTCACCGACAAGGTGAGCATGCCCTTGGCATGACCGGCCAGTTCGAAGGCAACCACCGTGTTGTCACCGGGCGGGACGTCACTCAACGTGTAGCTGCCGTCGGCCGCGGTGCGGGCCGAGCGGCCAGCCGAGGTCACAGCGACGCCGGGCAGCGCGGCACCGTTGCTGGAGACCGCGACCGTGCCGCTGATCGTGCCGGCGGTTGCAGCAGGCGACGCCGATTCCGAGCCGCCGCCACAGGCGGCAATCAGCAACGTCAGGGCCAGCGCAAGCGGCATGCGCCAGAACATGAACGACGGACTGGTCGGTGTTGAAGTGCCGCATCGAGTCGTTTGCATGTGAGCCTCCGCGTCCAAATGCTGTTGGCGTGTGCAGCGGTTGTAGACCGCGGAGCGTCACAACCGCGTCACACGCCCGGATATGCGGTGGCCTGGATTGAAGCCGCGGCTGTGACTCCCGTGTGACGCTGGCCGATCTACAAGCAGGCAGACACTGCGCGAGCGTCGAATGCGAACTCGGTATCCTGCGAACGAAGGGCACGCCGCCGGCGTGCCGTGCAACAAGGCCCCGATGTCCCGCTCGGCCCCGCCACCACGACTGCGCCTGATCGGCGAGAGCGCCTGCCTTCCGGGAGACGGCCGTACCCTTGCGCTAGAGCGCAAAGATGCGCTGGCACTGGCGTACCTCGCCATCGAAGGGCCGACCCCACGGGCGGCGCTGGCCTCGTTGTTGTGGCCCGACGTGGACCTCAAGCGGGCCCGCGCGAACCTTCGCCAGCGTTTGTTCAGACTGCGCCAGAGCGTCGGATTCGACCTGGTCGATGGCAACGTCGTCGCACGCATTCGGCCCGAGGTGCAGACTGACCTCGCGGACACCGATCCAGACCCGGGAGAACTGCTCTCCGGTATCGGCGAGAACGACGCAGGCGACCTCGCCGATTGGCTCAACACCACCCGCGAGCAACGCCGCGCGGCGCGCAGAGAAGCCCTTGCCCGCGATGCTTCGCAGTTGGAAGACGCTGGGCAACTGCACGCCGCACTGCATGTCGCGCAGAAGCTCATCGACGCCGACCCCACCTCCGAACACGGTCATCGCCGGCTGATGCGGCTGCACTACTTGCGCGGTGACCGTGCCGCTGCGCTGTCAGCGTTCGATCGCTGTTGCGATGTGCTGGAGCGCGTGCTCGGCGTGGCCCCCGAGCCCGAGACCGAAGCCTTGCGTGCCAGCGTCGAGATGGGCACGCTGGACTCGTCTGCGCTGTTGCCGCTGCCGCTGCCCGTCGCGGTGCTGCGGCCGCCGCGACTGATCGGCCGCGACCGCGAGTGGCATGCGCTGCATAACGCGTGGGAGATCGGCGGCGCCAGTCTGATCGCTGGCGACGCGGGCATGGGCAAGTCGCGTCTGATCGGTGACTTCGCGCGTGCCCGCCCCGACGCACTGGCGCTCGGCGCGCGCCACGGCGACGCACGCGTCCCGCATGCGCTGCTGTCGCGCCTGCTGCGCGAGCTGATCGCGCGACTGCGCGTGCCGCCGCCGCACGGCGTGATCGACGAACTCTCGCGCCTGCTGCCCGAGCTCGGTCGCACCGACGCGATGGGCCACGACACCGAACGCACGCGCTTCGTCAACGCGGTCGAAGCCCTGCTGCGGCAAGCCCGTGCTGAAGGACTGTCGGGCCTGCTGATCGACGATCTGCAGTTTTCCGATGCCGCGAGCATCGAGATGCTGCACCACCTCGCTGCGGCCGACATCGGCCTGCGCTGGGTCGTCGCCTACCGACCGGTCGAGCTCTGCCCGGAGGCGCAGACGCTGCATGACGAGCTGATGGCTCACGATCTGGCGCGCCTGCACCGCCTGCGCCCGCTGGTGGCGTCACAGATCGCCGAACTGGTCGATTCACTCGCGCTGGTGGGACTGGACGGCACGCGACTGGCGCCGGCGCTGGAGCGCCACACCGGGGGCAACCCGCTGTACCTGCTGGAGACGATCAAGCTGATGCTGGTGCCGGGTGCGCAGGCGACGCGCAACGGATCTAGCAACGCGCTGGCGCTGCCCAGGGCCGTCAATGTCACACAGCTGATCGAACAGCGCATCGCCCGCCTGTCGGTACAGGCCGTCAAGCTGGCGCGCTGCGCAGCCGTGGCAGGTGCCGACTTTTCATCGGAGCTGGCCGCCCACGTGCTGGGGCTGCGCACGTTGGACTTGGCCGATCCCTGGGCCGAACTCGAGTCGGCGCAGGTGTTGCGCGACGGTGGCTTCACCCACGACCTGATCTTCGAGGCGGCGCGCGACTCGGTGCCGGCGCCGATAGCGCGGCAACTGCATGCAGAGATCGCCGCGTTTCTCGAGGCGCGACAGGCCGAGCCGGCGCGCGTGGCTCAGCACTGGATCGAAGCCGGCCTCGAGGTGCACGCGTTGCCGTCACTGCTGGCGGCCGGCGACCGCGCCGCTGCCGCCTGGCGAAGCGCCGAGGAAGGCCGGCTGCTGCAGCGCGCGGCACAGATCGCATCGACCCACGGCATTGAAGAGGCGCGGATCTTCGCCTGGCTGCTTCGCGCGCACCGGGCGCACGAGCGCGCCGATCTCGGCAGCATCGCGCATCGGGAGGTGCTCGACGCGCTCGAGTGCGCCGCACGCAGCCCCCTCGAGCTTGCGGGGGCCCATCTGGCGCGTGCCGAGTTGCTGTCGAAACAAGGTGATGGCGTCGGTGCGGAGGACCGGGCGCGGCGCGGGCTGGCGGCACTCGACGGCCAATCCGACAGGGCAGCCAACGAATTGCGCGTGGACCTCAGCGGCGCGCTGGCCAGCTCGCTGAACAACCAGGACCGGCTGGCCGAGGCGATCGACATCGTGCGGGCCTGCGAGCCGCAACTCCTGGCGCTGGACGACCGGCCGCGTCAGATCGAGCACTATGGCAACCTAGGCGTGCTGCTCGATGCCGCCAACCGCCATGCCCAGGCAGAGCATGCGCACCGCCACGCCATCGCGCTGGCGCGTGCCGCCGCCGACGCGCCCAGTGAGTTGATCTTGCGTGTCAACCTGGCGATCAACCTCGCTGAAACGGGCCGCTTCGCTGCTGCGATCGAGCCGTTGCAAGAGGCCTATCGGATTCGCGAGGCTGCGCCCGAACTTCGCAGCGTGGCGCCCTTCCTGGAAGCATCGCTGGGCGATGTGTTGCGCTGCGTCGGTCGATACACCGAGTCGATCGACTGGCTGACGCGCGCGTTGACCGTGGTCAGCGAGTTCGCTCCGCATTTCGCTGCGGGCGTGCACAACCACCTGGCGCTGACCTGGCTGCATCTGGGGCAGCCTGCGCGTGCCTACCAGCAGTTGCAGCAAGTGGCCGGCGTCACCGAAGCACCGCCATCGCACCGCGCCAAGACCCAGCTGCTGCTGGCCCGGTGTGCGCTGATGCGCGAGGATGCCGCCACCGCGGCGGTCGCCCTCGCAGCGGCCCGAGTCCTCACCAGCGGTGCCGCCCGCTACGCGACGCAGGCCCAGGCCGCGCTGCTGGCAGCGCGGCTGGCCGATCCCGAGGCAGCGTACCGGGGCGCAACGCAAGTCGTGCTCGAGGCCGGCCAGCACGAGATGCAAGGCGTGCGCATGATTGCACTCGCCTGTGCGGCACGCAGTGCGCTGGCCTGTGGTCAGACGGCCGCGGCGGTGGGCCATGCCGTCGAGGCGCTGGCGCTCTGGCCCGAGCATATGCCCGACGACTTCTATATCGGCGAGGTGTGGCTCGCAGCGGTCGAGACTCTCAGAGCCAGCGGCGACCCGAGGGCCGATGCGTTGCTCGCCAGCGCATGCGCGTGGATCCGAGACGTTGCGCGCGATTCAGTGCCAGACGCCTTCCGCGATTCGTTCCTGAACCGCAATCCGTCGAATCGCGCCCTGCTTGCCAGCGCATCGCTCCGATGAGGTCGGCAACCTTCCGTGAAGATGAGGTGGTCCGCGAAATCAGTTCCGCCTCAGTAGCGACCCGCTTCACAGCGTGCTGCGCCACTGCGCCGGCTTATGCAGGTTGTTGAGCGCGCCAGCGCGGAGGCGGTGGAGTACGCCGCCGAAGAAAAATGGATTGCGCGCTCACCCTTGTTGCCCAAAGACGACGAGCAATGAAGGCCGTCTGCCAAGCACTGGGGTTGGCGCGCTCGCACATCCATGCGCTCAAGCACCGGCCGGCGTCGTGGAGCGATGGCCGAACGGGGCGCACGCCCGCAACCGACGCGCAGCTTGTGATCGACATTCGTGAGCAGATTGCCGAGCTGCCCAGCTATGGCTATCGGCGTGCGTGCGCCTTGGTCAATCGAGCGGGCCGTCTGAGCGATCGGCCGCGCGTGAATCCCAAGCGCGTGTACCGCGTGATGGCGGGCCACGGCTTGCTGCTGCCGCGCGTGCCGCGGCGACACCAATCGAGCCGGCCTCACAAGGGAACGGTGGCGGTGCAGGCCAGCGATCTGCGCTGGTGCTCTGACGGCTTCGAGATCAAGTGCGACTCCGGCCAAACCGTCACGGCGACCTTCACCAAGGACTGCTGCGATCGAGAGGTCATGGCCTGGCGGGCATGGGAGGGTAAAGGCCTGCCAGGCGAGCCGGTGCGCGAGATGTTGATCGAGGCCGTGGAATCTAGACCCCTGCGAACCCGAGCGGACTCTCGTGGTCTGTGCGCTTTGCCCGATCGGTTTACTTCGCACTGCCGCGTATATGGTGCGCGCGCCGCAATCGACCCCCTAAGAGTTAGTCGAACGAATAGCAAACTGCAATTGAAACGCTACGCGCCTTGGCGTAGCCTTTCCGGTGGGGGGTATGGAACATGCAGTTCGACGCAGTGAGGACCGCGGCGCTCGCCGTGGTTCGGTCAGTTGGCGAGATCCAGGGATACGTGACGACAAAGCGGTGCTGGCGATGCCAACACTTGCTGCGCAAGCGAGCCATCGTCTGTGTCCACTGCGGCAAGTGGCAAGATAGGCCGACTAGTGAGCATCAGACGCAAGCACTCTGAACGGACGTGCTCCGCCAACGGATACGCCAAGCCGTAGCGCTTGTCGGCAAGACGTGCTGTGCATACGATTGCCGCATCGCGGCCCGCACCTTTTTGTGGAGCGGTGGTTGACCGACACCAGCTTTCCTGAGTTCGGACTGACAAGGCGACGCTCGGGGGTGCTGCGTGCGCCTGCTAGCGCGGCGACCATCCGAAGTGCTCGCGCGCGAGGTCGCTCATACGATCGGGCGTCCACGCGGGATCCCACACCAGCGCGACATCGACCAGCACCTCCTTCGGCACCGCTGCGGTGACCGCGTCGACGACGTCGTCGACGATCATCTTCGTCATCGGGCAGGCGGCGCTGGTCAACGTCAGCTCGATGTGCACCGACGCGTCGGATACCACGATGCCGTAGACCAGGCCGAGGTCGACGATGTTCATGCCCGCCTCGGGGTCGAGCACCTGGCGCAGCGCGTCGCGCACCGCGGATTCGCCCGGCGGCGGGCTCATCTCGGTGCGGATATTCGCACGTCAGCCGTACAGCCGGCGAGCGAACGCCAGCTGCTGCGACGGCTCGAAGCCGTTGCCGACGAAGAAACCCGCCGTCGGCAGGTCGTGGTGCGAGATCAGGGTCTCGACGCGCTCGACCTGCAGCGCATCGAGGTTGGCGAACAGCTGGCGCAGCATCGCGCGGCCGACGCCGCGCCGCGCGGCGTACTCGGGGTCGACGCCGATCGTGTCGATCACCGCCACCGGGTCGATGCGGCCGAAGTCGCCCCAGTCCACGCGCGCCATCAGGTAGCCGACCACCGCGTCGTCGAGGCGGGCCGCCAGCGACACGCGGATCGCCGAGTCGCTCATCGTCTCGGTCAAGCGGCGGCCGATGTAGCCGCCGCGGTCGCGACCGGTGATCGCGCGGTCGATGCGAACGATCTCGGCCAGATCGGCCGGCGTCATCGGCCGCACGTCGGCATGCCCGCGCGCCTGGCGCTCGAAGTCGTTGCTCTCGCGCGCTCCGAAGTCGATCTCGTGACCGGGCCCCTGGCCGCGTTCGAGCGCCACCGGGTCGCGCTCGGGCAGCGGCTGGGCGCCGTCGGCCGCATGCTCGATCAGACGCTCGACGACCGTGACCGGCGACAGCGCAAAACGCATCGCCGACAGCCAGTGCAGCAGCCGCGTGTCGCGCCACGCCGCCGTGGTGCGCATCTCGCGCACGCCGTGGCAGCGGCCCCAGGCCGCCAGCGCATCGAACAGGCGGGCGCCGACCCCCCGGCCGCGCACGTCGGCACGCACGCCCAGCAACTCCAGCCGCAGGCCGGTGTTCTGGCGCCCGAATTCGCCTTCGAGCACGCGGCCGAGCATGAAGCCGGCAAGGCCCTTGTCGTCGGATGCGGCGAACTGCGCATGCAGCGTCGGCTCGCGCAAGGCCGACTGCAGCCGGCGCTCGATGTAGGCGCGGCGCGACCGGCCCTGCTGCTCGGCGTCGATCGCCACCACGGCGCCGAGATCGTCGACGCCGAGTGCTCGAATTGCAGCCCGCACGCGGGTGGTGCTTTCCATCTGTGGCTCCTACGTCGGGTCGGCGGTGGGTCAGGCGGCCAGGTAATCGAGAGCCAGCCGCTGGTCGGTCTCGTCGTCGAGCAGTTCGTCGAGCAGCGGCAACAGCGCCATGCTCTCCTTCTGGATGTGCGCCACCTGACGCTCGACCATCTCCAGCGTCGCGCGCCGCAGCGCCTGCCAGCCCTTGGCATCGAGCGCGCCGCCGGCTGCCGCCAGCGCCAGCGGCAACAGCTCGCCTGCCAGTTCGCGCATCGCCTCGTGCTCCTCGCGCAGCAGCAGCGCGATGTCGCTCTCGCCGGCATCGGCCAAGCGCGGGAACAGCTCGCTTTCCTCGAAGTCGAAATGTTGAGTGGTGTCTCGCTGAAGCTGGCGGACTAACTGGCTCAGCAACAGGGTGAGATCGCCGTCGGCCTGTCCCGCGCCGCGCGGCGAGCGCGCGAGGCGTTGCTCGAGGCGGCCCAGCAGATCGAGATTCGCGCGGTGCTCGTCTTCGAGCAGACGGCTGACGTGCCCAGGTTCATCCATCGCGCACTCCAATTCCGGTATCCACGTACCAGAATAGCGACGCCGCAGCAGCTTTCCTTGATGCAGATCACGGGGTCGGGCGATCGCATCGACGGCGCGCCCCGACGCGAGGGCGGCTCAGGCCGGCGCGACGCGCTTGGGCGCGTAGCGCAGCACGCGCTCGGCGAGCGTCGGCACGTCGAGCGGCTTGACCCAGTAGTCATCGAAGCGCGCCAGCGCGATCTGCTGCGGCATCGCGTAGGCCAACACCGCGACGCACGGCAGGTGGGCCAGCCCCGGTTGCGCGCGCATGCGGCGCAGCACCTCGTGGCCGTCGATACCCGGCAAGCTTATGTCGAGCAGCACGGGGCGCCCACTCAACGTTGCTCCTTGTTTCCGAGAGGGTGAGGCGTGGGCCCGGGGTTGCCGTGGCACGATGACACGATGTGACCCCGTTCCCGATCTAGGACCGTGGCCACCACGGCGTCGGTGAACAGCTTCAACTCGCGGCACAGCAACACGAAGCGGCGACAGACGTTGCGAATGCCTTTACCGTTGTCGCGGCGGAAGTCCGCAATGGTCTTGAAGTCGGGGGCCAGCCTGCCGGTCAGCCACATCAGCTCCACGTTACGCTGGCACTCACGCTCCAGGCGGCGACTGGACTGGATGCGGTTGAGATAGCCATACAGGTACAACTTCAACAGCGCTGACGGGTGGTACGAGGGGCGGCCCGTCTTCGCCGGATTCGCGCCATCGAAGCCCAGGGCGACCAGGTCGAGTTCATCGATGAAGACATCGACGAGCCGAACCGTGTTGTCCTCTGCAATGAAGTCGTCCAGACACTCCGCAAGCAGCGTGACCTGATGTCGATCCTGTCCCTCGACGAAGCGCGGCATGCGAACTCCCAGGCTTGGCCTGGGGCTCCAATCTATGCAATGGCCTTCAGATGCGCGACGGGGTTTTCACACAGCCTCCAGCGGGTCCGGTCGTTCGCGACCGCGACGTGAATTCACGGTCTCGGCCGCATTGCTGACAGTCCAATCGCACAGGAGCGTCGTCAACCAGCCCGATCAGCCCGCCAGAATCCGGCGCAGCAATTGAGGCAGTTCGTCGAAGGTGTTTTGCTTGTGAAGCAGATGGCGCACGCCCAGCCGCTCGGCGCCAGCGCGCAACTCCTCGGACACGTAGCCGCTGCTGATCACCACGGGCAGTTCCGGCCGGATGCGGCCGACGATGCCGGCAAGCTCCAATCCGGAGGCCTCGGGCATGTTGTAGTCCGTCACTACCACATCGAAAGCCTGCGGCGCCGCGCGCAATGCCGCCAGTGCATCCTGCGTCCGCTGGCAACAGGTGGTCCGGTAGCCCGCCCGTTGCAATAGGCGCTCCACCATCAACAGCATCACCTCGTCGTCATCGATGTACATGACATGTTCGCCGTGCCCTTCCAACGCAGCGGGTCGCGTCGCGTCGGACGTCGCAGCCGTGCCCAGATCTTGATGGGTTGGCAAGTACAGATGAAAGGTCGACCCTTCACCGGGTGAGCTGTCGACGGTGATGGCCCCCTGGTGGGCTGCGACGATGCCATGCACCACCGAAAGGCCCAGGCCGGTGCCTTGACCCGCTGGCTTGGTGGTAAAGAAGGGCTCGAAGATGCGTGCACGCGTCTGCGCATCCATGCCGATCCCGGTGTCGTGCACCCACAGGTGCGCATATCGGCCAGGCGGCCATGCGCCCACGGCCCGAGCCGCGGCGGCGTCAAGCGACTGCTCCTCCAATCCGACCACGATGCAGCCCGCGCCGTCTGCTAACGCATGCCAGGCGTTGGTGCACAGATTCACCAACACCTGCTGAATTTGTGTGCCGTCGGCGTACACATGCAAGGACGCGTCGGTGAGCTTGGCCTCCAAGGCGACTCGGGCCGGCAGCGTTGAGCGCAGCAGCGACAGCGACTCCTCCACCAACGGCCGCAGCGGCCGGCTGACCAGCTCTTGCGTTTGCCGTCGACTGAAAGCGAGGATCTGCTGCACCATGTCGCGCGCACGCACACTGGCCTTGCCGATTTGATCGAGGCTGCGCTGGGCGGCGTGCTCCGCCGGTAGATCGCCGCGGGCCAGCGCCAGATTGCCCAGAATGGCACCCAGGACGTTGTTGAAATCGTGCGCGATGCCACCGGCCAGCGTGCCGATCGACTCCATCTTCTGCGACTCGCGCAGCTGCGCCTCCAGCGAGCGGCGCTCGGCATCGGCCTGCCTGCGC
>CAVZEK010000020.1:0-26152 GCA_963774185.1 uncultured beta proteobacterium | reverse complement strand
GCGGCAGTTCAAGCTGGGCGATGAGGTCTATGCGCGGCCGGATGACTGGCATCGGTACGTTCGCCCAATTCGTCCCGATCAAGGAGGCATCGCTTGCGCTCAAGCCCGAGGACCTCACGATGGAAGAAGCCGCTTCCATCCCCCTGGTGGGCTTAACGGCATGGCAGGCACTGATAGCAAAGGCCAACCTGAAGAAGGGGCAAAAGTTCTTCATTCAGGCTGGCTCCGGTGGCGTAGGCACTTTTGCCATCCAGTTGGCCAAGCATCTGGGCGCAACTGTCGCCACAACGACGAGCACGGGCAATGTCGCGCTCGTGAAGAGCCTGGGCGCTGACGTTGTCATCGACTACAAGACGCAGGATTTCGAGGATGTCTTGCGCGACTACGACGTGGTCCTGAACAGCCAGGACGGCAAGACGCTCGACAAATCCCTCCGCGTGCTCAAGGGCGGCGGGAGGCTCATTTCCATCTCCGGACCGCCTGATCCCGAATTCGGCAAGGAGATCGGGGCACCCGGGTTCGTGAAACTGATCATGCGGCTGCTGAGCTCGGGAATTCGACGAAAGGCAAAGAGCCACGGGGTCAGCTTTTCGTTCCTCTTCATGAAAAGCGAACGGGAGCCAACTGCGCGAGATCACACATCTCTTCGATGCTGGGGTCATCCGCCCCGTGATCGAACGGGTCTTCCCGTTCGAATCAACCAACGAGGCCATGGCCTACGTTGAAGCAGGCCGCGCAAAGGGCAAGGTCGTCGTCAAGGTGAGATAGAGGCGGTCCCGAAGGGACAGGTCACAGAGAACGTGAATGGCCAGGTGACGGGGCGGCTCGTGTTCAGCACAAGCTACTCAATCATCGCCGCGGCATTCGTTGGGCTGGGGTTGGCCTGGGTTCCCGACGATCTTGTCGACGAACACATCGCTGCAGGCCGTCTGGTCTCGGTGTTAGATGATTGGGCGGCGACCTACCCCGGGAACCACCTGTACTACGCCAGCCGACATGCCTCGCCAGCCTTGCCGCTTGTGGTGGCCGCTCTGCGGCACAGCGAGGAAAAGTGATGGGTGCGTCGCGCCCGCCCAGCCAAGCGAATGTGGGGCGACTGGTGCCAAAGCCTGGAAGGCGCGATGAGATCGTTGGGAACAAGCGCGTGGCGACAAGGACCTGTGTGAACTCTGTTGGACGAGACGAGAAACGGCACCGCACGGCGAAGAGGATGGTCATCCGCATGATGAATGACCCGCTGGTCCAATGGGCGTGGACGCCCGGGGAAAAGGCGCGCCCCGCCGGCGATCAGTCAGGAGCGCTTTCATGCGCTGCTGCATCTTTGGGAGGTCACGGGTGCAGCATGCCCAAGCAAGAATTGACTGGGTCAGGAGCCGCCGTGCGCAAAGTTTCGCAGCGCCTGAAGATCCGTGATGAGCAAGCTGCCATAGCTCGCATGGACGAGGTTCGCCTCTTCCAGGGCTTTGATTGCGGCGTTCGTTCGCTGCCGCGACAAACCGGCGAGTTCACCCAGTTCCTGCTGGGATACAAGCAATGCCGACCCCATGCCGGGGTACAGGATCGGGTTGAAGAAGCTCAGGATTGAGCGCGCCAGCTTGATGCGCGGGTCGTCGATGCGGTCGGTCTCGACCATGCCCATGAACTGCGCGAGCCGCTCGTTCATGTGGTCAATGATGAAGTGGTTGAAGTCGAGGTTCGACTCGAGCAGCCACCGAAAGTTGCTCGAGGGATGTGGACGGTGCGGGTCGGCCGCACCGCCACGAGGTCGTAGTGCCGCGGCTCGCGCTTGAGCACCGAACCCTCACCGACCCAACTGCCTGCCGGAATGCCGCTGTAGATGAACGTCTTGCCGGTGCGGAATCCGCCGCTGGCCTTCAGCAAGCCTTCGACGACGCCAATCCACGAGTGCGCTGGCTCTCCCTTCGCGGCAACCACCTCCCGCTCTGCGTGGATGGACTCGTAGGCCTCCGCAATCACTCGCTGGCGGACCGCCTGAGGCAACAGCCGCATCCATGGCGTGCCCTCGAGCCATCCCGCCATCGGCGCTACCGACTTCAGTGTGTGCACCTTCGCCCCGTGCGTGCCAACAAGGGCACAGCATGCGAACCGGGGCGAGCTCGCGCCATCGGGTCCAGCCCGGGCGCGAGCGGTGGCCTGCCCTTGAATCAGTCGTCGTCTTCGTCGTGGTCGTTGTCGCCGTGCCCGTGCCCGTTGTGGTGCTTGGGCTGCCGGCATTTGAAGTTCGCTGCCTCGTCTGTGCTGCCGCTGCCGTCATACACCGCCACCTTCGGGTAGGCGCAGAGCGGGCGCGTGCGCAGCACGCCCTGGGCCGGCTGGTCGTTGACGTACTTCACCGCGTCGATGCGCTTGGGCGGCACGCCCTGCTCCACCCACCGCTCAAGGGCGCTCAAGATGTCGTGCTGCGGAGAGCTGCTGAGCGGTTTGGCTTGCGGCAGCGACTGGCCGAACGAGTTCGTGCCCGGTCCGCCGCCACAGTGCAGCATCCCCGGCACCATGAAGAGCCGGAAAAAGTCGCGCGCGTCGTCGTTGTGTCGCAGCACCTGCTCGTAGTAGTTGACCGTGCTGAGCGCTGAAATGGCCGGATCCTCCCAGCCGTGCCACATGATGATCTTGCCGCGCCGGTTGAAGTGGCGGAACGCGAAGAGATGATCCTCGTTGGCGTTGAAGTCGAACTCAGTCTTCGTGTCGGCGGCGATCATGTCGCCATCGAAGTCGAAGGTGGAATAGTCCCACACGCCGGGTGCGGGAATCTCGTGAACGACGCGTCCGAAGAAGGCGTTGCCGAAGAAAGCCTGTACCGACGCGCCGGGTATCGCCGGACCGGTGATCCACAGCGGCCAAGCACCTCCCTCGCCCGCGGCGCTCGTGAAGTAGCCCGGGAAGATTTGTCGTCCCGTGCGCGGATTCTGCGGACCCGACATGATCTTGCTGACCGCAGTCACCTGCGGCGGCGTGAGACAGCTGGGACCATCCGTGCCCGCGGGACAAGCGAGGCTGGCCGGATCGAATTGGCAGCGGCGAGGGTCTTCTGCCACGCCATCGACCACGCCGTCCTTCGCGTCGCACGAAGCGAGCGTCGCGGCCTGGACGGCCGCGAGTTTGCTCGGCGGGACGTACGCGCCCGGCGTGTTGAACGAGGCCTGCTCGTTCCACACGAACCCGGCGAACAGGTGGGTCCAGTCGTTGGCGGGTGCGCCGACCAGCACGCCGTCGTAGTCCGACGCGAAGCGCTGGATCTCCATCAGCGCTTGGCGGCCTCCGTTGGAACAAGAGCTGAAGTACGAATGCTGGGCCGGCTGTCCGAAGTGGGCACGGATGATGTCCTTGGAGCGCGCGGCTTGCAGATGCTTGGCGCGCCAGCCGAAATCAGCGACCTTCTGCGGATGACCCGGTGCGAAGTCGGCGGTACCGCCGACGTGCCCGGTGTCGGTGGATCCGCCCGCGTAGCCACGGCGCAAGGCATCGGCGATGCCGCCATAGTTGACGGCACCAGCGTAGCCGCCTTCACCAGCAGACAGGAACTTGCCGTTCCAGCCGCTTGTCGGCATCCACACCTCGAAGGCGATGCTCGAATCGCTGGTGGGCTTGATGATGCCGGCGACCCGGCATGCCGCTGTATCGATGGGTGCAGTCGCGCCGGGCGGAGTGAAGGCACCCGCGGGCACGACGGCAGCGACGGTAATGGTCGTGTCGGGCAGGTGCAAGGACGCAAGTCCCTCGCAAGGGATCGGGGCGGCAAATGCGCCGGAAGTGACGACGGCCGCGAACGGCATCGTGGCCAGCAAGGCTTTCCTCGATTTCATGCTGCCTCCTGTGGACGGCGGGGCCGGCAGTCTTGCACCGACTGGCCGAACAGACTGTCCGTGTGCGGACAATGCGCGTGCTAGGAAACCCGATGCGTCACTACTCGTTGCGGGCGCCGTCGCGTTGCTCATCATCCGCAGGCGTGGGCGGTATCGGACAGCTCACTAGCGGAAGGCAGACCACTTCGCGCAGCCGGACACGCCGGGGCAGGCGTCTTGGGTCCTTCCCGCACCTAGACGACGCAGCGGAGAGCAGCGGGTCGTGAAGAATCGCTTCAAGCCGGGACTGCCCTCTCGCCGAGCTTGCTGACAGCAGCCCTTCGCCAACTCTCGTGCTCACTCCGAAGGACTGCTGTCGGGCTCGGCCTCGAACTGACGTTCCCGGCCATCAGTAGAAGTTGGTGAACGGCAGCTAAGGGGCGTCCGTGCCGTCTTACGCAATATCGACGCCGGCAAGCCTCAGCAACAGCCCACCATGCCGCGCCGCCATTGCCCGAGATAGGCGCCACCTGGCGTGGCCGTTCGTTCCAGGTTGGCGAACATTCCACGTTGGCGTTCGCCGCTCGCGGCGAACAGCGTCTGGTAGCTCTTCAGATCGTGGTCGCTCAGCGCCGATGGTCCTGTGGTCCCGCTGTCGCCGACCGCACGAGGCGCAACGCCAAGCGCGATCGTGCTGCCCAGCCCGGCGTAAAGGCAGCGTTCACCGAAGGCCTTCCGTAGCGCCGTGAAGGTCGGTTCGCCGGTGCAATGCCCTGGGGCGACGTAGGCGACCTTGTAGGTATCGCGCAGCGTCGTGATGATAGCCTCGATATCCGGGTCCTTGGCGACCACAAGATGGAAGCCCCCGGCGACAAGCTGCATCTTCGGCTGGATCGCCGTGGCCGCCTTGACGATGTTGTCGATGCCTGTATGCGAGCAGCCGACCACGATCACCATGCCGTCGGGCGTCTCTAGGGCCAAAGAGAGTTCACGCAGCTCGAGCGTGCCGGGCTTGTCGGACACCAGCGAGATCAGATGGATCCCCGGCGCGATCACCGTGGGCTTGTCGACCAGCGTGATGTTGGCCTGCGGCCACGCGCTACCGAACCGCATCACCTCGGGCGGCTTGCCGTCGTAGTAGCGCTGCTCGGCCGGCAACGACTCGTCCTTGCGATAAAAGGCGCTTGGCAGGTCGGCGCCATAGACACCGAAGCCTTCCTTGGGCGCGTAGATCCTGACCTTCGGGTTGACGCTGAGCAGGTAGCTCATGCCTCCCATATGGTCACCGTGGCGATGCGACATCACTACGAAGTCGAGGCGCGCGAGATCGACACTCTTGGCCGCCGCGTTCTTCGCCAACACCTCGGCGTTGTTGCCCGTGTCGAACAGGATGCGCTTGCCGCCGACCTCCACAAATGCGGCGTAGCCCCAATCCTTCTGCAGCGTCGGATCGCGGCCGAAGGCATCGTAGAGCACGGTGATTTGCGCCTTCGCGGGGTCCGGATTTCCGCTGGTTCTGGGTGACGCGCAACCGGCAAGCAGCAGATGTGGCGCTGTGAGGGCGGTGGCAATCAGGTCACGGCGCTTCATGGTGGCTTCCTTTCAGGCTGGAGTTCACATCGGGCCTTCGGCGCCAGCGGCAATGCCAGCACGGGTGATCGGGCGCGTCGGACTGGGGCCGTGCATGGCAGGTCATCGACTGCAGAGCACTCTATCTCGCGCTTCATCTTTTGCTCCTGCACCACACCTCGCCGTGCGCTTTGCCCGCGTCAGTTGCGGCTTGCGACGACGCGTTGCCGTGCAGCAGCTTGTGATTCAACTTCAGCCCGTCTAGCCCAATTTCAGGATCCTGCGAGTCGGCTCGCGCGATCTCTACTACGCAGTCCCATGTGCGCTTCGCGTCGACAAAACGCGTGGTCACTTTTATCCAGTACTCGCGTTCGTAGAGATATCGCTCGGTGTCGACCTTGGGTTGATCGAGCATGGTGAGCTCACCCTTCAGACTGCTACTCAATGGGGCGCGCTGCCGTTGGCGCCATCTTGGGGGTGGGCCGGGCGCTGGGCATCTATGGACCGATGTGCCTCCCGGAGCGCATGGGCGACCGCGGTGTAGGGCGTGTGAAATTTCAGCGCGTGGAAATGACGCCACGGGCCTTGCTTGCCATCCTCAGACGTGACCGAGTGGCTCGCGGTGTACACGCAGCCTCGCGACGACACCGACTTCGATTCCGTGCAGCGAACAGTCACCTTCTGGCCTCGGTACTCCGAATGACGATCGCGTGACATCATGATTCAAGGCGCGGCATGCCTGGAGCGCCTACACCGAAACGGACTTCCGCTCCGTTCGGTAGCCCACATAGACCGCACACGGTTCGCGGCACTCTGCTTGCCATCACTTCGAGCGCTTCTTGGCCGGCGCGGGCGCAAGCGGCCGCTGTCGGCGAGCGCAAACTCGCGGTTCAGTCATTCCAATCGCATGGAGGTACGCACCATGAACGGTCGAGACGGATTGCAGGCGACTGTCGATTCGCTGGTCCAGGCCGGCAAGGGCATCCTGGCTGCCGACGAAAGCGGCCCCACGATCGCCAAGCGCTTCAAGGCGATCGGCGTGGAATCGACCGAGGAGAACCGGTGCGCGTACCGCAGTCTGCTGCTGGCGACGCCCGGGCTCGACGCATTCATCAGCGGCGTCATCTTGTACGAGGAGACGCTGGTCCAGCGAGCCGACGACGGCACGCCATTGCCCCAGCTGGTGGCACGCCAGGGCATCGTGCCAGGCATCAAGGTCGACGCCGGCAAGATCGCGCTCGCGCATGCGCCGGGCGATGAGATCACGCAGGGGCTCGACGGGCTCGCGAAGCGCCTTGGCGCGCTACAAGGAGCAAGGCGCGCGCTTCGCGAAATGGCGCGCGGTCTACAACATCTCCGACACGCTGCCGAGCCGGCTCGCAATCGAGGCCAACGCGGAGGCGCTGGCCCGTTATGCCGCGACCTGTCAGGGGGAAGGCGTGGTGCCGATCGTCGAGCCCGAGGTGCTGATGGACGGCGCTCACACCCTCGAACGCTGCGCCGAAGTGTCCGATGCCGTTCTGCACGAAGTCTTCGTTGCTCTGTATCGGCACCGGGTGGTTCTCGAGCACATGCTGCTGAAGCCGAGCATGGTCGTCGCTGGCAAGGAACACGCGCGACAGGCCTCGGTGGCCGAGGTCGCCGCAGACCGGTCCGCGTTCTGCGCCGTGCCGTGCCGGCGGCCGTGCCGAGAATCAATCTTCCTGTCCGGCGGACAGACGCCCGTCGAGGCAACCGCCCATCTCGACGCGATCAATCGGCTCGGGCCGCAGCCTTGGTCGCTGAGTTTCTCGTACGGGCGTGCGCTGCAGGACCCAGCGTTGCAGGCCTGGAGAGGCCAGGCCGCAACGCACGCGACGCCCAGGACGCGTTGCTCGAACGAGCGCGACTGAACAGCGCGGCACGCGACGGACGATACGACTCCGCGATGGAGGTCGCTGGTCGGCAGCGGCCCGTGATAGGAACCTGAGCGCCCGGCGAGCATGGTGCTGTCACGTCGACCCGTCGAGCGACAGCTTTGCGGCTTCCACATTGAACGAATGAGCATCACCAATGGGTCGGTCCCGAGATTCAGCTCTCGACAAGCGCAGACCGCTGTCCTGCGCTCTGCTGACGTTCCGCGGTGAACGGCGGCGATGTGACTACGAGTTGACGGCCAAGCGTGCATCCGCAATTCGTGCAGTCGGCCAGTTGCGGACATCGAAGTCTCAAGAAAACCAAGCCGCCGACGGCCGGTTTGAGGGTACTGCCCACATAGCCCTACGGCCGTTCGAAGTGCCGCACTCTCCAAAGCGGTCGCCCAAGGTCTTCCCACGCTGGTCAGCGTCGGAGGCAGGCCCGTATGTCTGCAGTTTGGGCGACCGAACTGGGACTGCCGACCCACTGCTCAAGGTTCGCACAACCAGACTGGCGGCCCGAAAAGCAGTCACCCGAACGCTAGGATGCCTCGGTCTAAGCTGTCGGTTGCGAAGTCCCACCCCGTGGGGGTGCCAGGGTCAGCCCGGCGCTGGTAGGAACCGCAAGCGCGCCATGTCGATTCGCGTGGCCCACCATTGCAGCGTCGACCTTGCCGTTGCAGCGGGGTTCGATACCGGAAGGGCCCAGCACGCGAGTCTCGACGTCTTCAGAGTCACCGGATTGCGCAATGCCATTTGCATGTCGTGGACGTGACGCGCCTTGGCGCTCGCTGCAGGTTCAAGCGCGGCGCGAGCCTCGGCATACATCTGCCGCATGATCTTGCTCATTCGAATTCCATCCTCGAGGTGTTTGCTAGCGTCATCGCCGAGCCGTTCGCAAGGATGAGTCGCAATCGTTTTGGCTCGATTGCAACGGTGGTCTTCCGCAGTTTCAATGGTGGGCGTGACGTTTCATCGGTAGTGCCATGCCCTCGCGCCGCTGCTCGAAGACGTCCAGCAAGTCGAGTTGACGACGCTGATTCTCATCGTGGCCATTGGGATTGGAGTCGGCGCCGCGCAACGATGGCGATCGCGGTCCGATAACTGATGCAGAACGCGTCGCGAATGCAGTCACTCAGATTCGGCAATCGAGCCCGAAGCCCTCTTACCGGCTTCCCACTGCGCGGCCAAAGAGCCGCCCCTATTGGCCTGTGATGTAGGCCAGCACGTTCCAGCTGTTGTGCACCAACACAGGCAACGCAAGACTGCCGGTGCGCGCACGCAGCCACAGGTACAGCACGGCGGGCGGCAATACAGCCAACAGCGAGCTCGCAGTCAGAGGGTGCAGAAGCATGAACCCAAGCGTCACGACCACGCCGCCCCATCCTAGTGGCGCACCGAACACAAGGCTTCGGGCCAAGAAGGCTCTGTCAAGCAGCGCCAGAAGCACACCGCGGAAGATCGTTTCCTCCACCAACCCGGGCAACGTGGTCTGGTAGAGCCAAGTTTCGGGCGACACAGGAGCCGGCGCATATCCACTGCTGATCGTCAGCAGCATCTGCATCAAGAGCGCTGCTGAAGCTACGCCAAGTGCGGGAGGGAGGGAATCGGGCTGCTGCGCCCAGGTGAATCCCATTTCGTGCCACGTCAGGCCGCCACGTCGCACGAGTATCGTGCCGACCCAAAGCGTGCCGCACAGCGCCAGCAGCGAGCCACTCCAGTTCCAGCGTTCACCCAACCATCGCTGCCCTGGCCACAGCGCCGGCAGCGTCCACAGGCCGAGCCAAAGCGCCAGCGCGGCCACAAAGACAATCGCCCACACGCGCGCTGCGGGCCGGGCCAGCGCAGGCACGACCAGCAGTGTGGCCAACACCATCGTCAGCCATTGCAGCTCGCGAGTCCCATCACCCACGGCGATCACATCCCGGCTCAGTCGCCCACACCATTGGCCACAGCCACGACCCGCCGGATGGCAGTGAGCAGGACCGTCAGAAGTTCAGACCGTAGCATCGAGCACCCGCCTGCGCCAGCGTGCGGCGCTGAGTGCAGGCCCAGTTGCCACGCCCATGGCGCTGAGTCGATCGGCGCGCGGATCGTAGATATTGCGCGGGACGCGAAACAGGATCATCGGCAAGGAGGAGCCGGCGGAGACTCGAGTCCTAGAAGCAGACGCTGGCGTGGGACCGGTTGTGGGCCGGGACTGTGAGTTCGCGAGCGCGCCATCAAAGATGCTATGTAGGACTGCCCAAGCGACACCCGTTGGGCTAGAACGAGATTTCCAAACTTCTGTTGCGAAGGAGAACGGAAATGGCGGCGACCCAGACAGTCCTACATGGCAAGGATACGGCGACCCCAGGCGAGCTGTACATCAGCTTCGAGCTGGGCGACAAGTCGTGGAAGTTGACGCTCAGTGATGGTCGGCGCGGCCCAGGCCGCTACAACGTCGCCGCCGGTGACACGAGCGCGGTGCTCGACTGCGTGTCCAAGGCACGGGCGCGCTGTGGCCTGAGCGCCCAGGCCAAGGTGCATTCCTGCTACGAGGCGGGCCGCGACGGCTGGTGGCTGCACCGGTGGCTGAGCGAGCAAGGCATCGACAACATCGTGGTGGACGCCGCGAGCATCGAAGTGAACCGACGCGCCAGGCGGGCCAAGACCGATCGGCTCGACGGCGACAAGCTACTGGCGATGCTGCTGCGCCACCACGGCGGCGAGCGTGTGTGGTCGGTGCTGCATGAGCCGACGCCGCAAGATGAGGACGCGCGCCGCACGCATCGCGAATTGGCGCGACTGATGCACGAGCGCACGGCACACACCAACCGCATCGGCTCGCTGCTGGTGCTGCACAACCTGCGCCCGCGCATCATCATTGGCGGGCGCGACTGGGCTGGCTGGTGGGCAAGCCATTGCGAGCAAGTCCCGCCTGTGCTGCGAGTGGAGCTCGAGCGCGAGAGCGCGCGGCTGGCGCTGGTCAAGCAGCAGATCAAGGCGCTGGAAGCCGCGCGGCGCCAGGCGTTGGAGGACGGCAAGCAGCCGCTGGTGGCGCAGCTGGCAATGTTGCGCGCCATCGGGCCCAGGGGCGCCTGGGTGCTGGTCAAGGAGCTGTTTGGCTGGCGGCGCTTCGCCAACCGCCGCGAGCTGGCCGGCTGCCTGGGGCTTGCCCCCACGCCGTATGACAGTGGGGGCAGCCAGATCGAGCAAGGCATCAGCAAGGCCGGCAACAAGCGAGCGCGGGCGCTGCTGGTGGAGCTGTCTTGGGGCTGGCTGCGATTGCAGCCCGACAGCGCCTTGACTCAGTGGTTCAACCGGCGCTTCGCTGCAGGTGGCAAGCGCATGCGGCGCATCGGCATCGTCGCATTGGCGCGGCGCCTGGCCATCGCGCTGTGGCGCTACCTGGAGCACGGCGAGATCCCGGCCGGGGCCACGCTCAAGCCAGCCGCCGCTTGAATCCAACCGCCCAGATGCACGGCTTGGCACGGATCGCATCATCATGATCAAAGGTAGACGTGCCCGCAGTGTCAGCGGGTCACCGCACGGCGACCGTCCTCAAAGAAGGGGCACGTCCATAACTGGGGTTTACCAACGCGTTTTGCGCGCATTGAGCATGTGGTGCAGGTTGGGCAAACCCTGCACGGATAGAAGTTCGTCCGAGCACTGGCTCGAACGCTCATCACACCCCGACCTCGGATCAGGATGTGCCGCTGCAGCGACTCACCCCAAGCCACACGCCCTACCTGCATTCGTCAGGGGACCATGAACTCCCCGCATCCAAACCGTGATCGAAAGCGGCTTGACAAGCGAGTCCTCATAGAAGCTGACATTCGACGCGTGGACTTGGCCGGCCGAGGTCAGCTGTCAGCGAAGACCGGGATCTCACGCTGCCGGCCAGTTGCGGTCATTCGCCACCGTCAGGTTCCCGGCTCTACGATGCGCTGGCGTGCTCGATCGACCAGCCAGCGGGCCACCGCCACGATGGCGAGGATGCGCCGCTCGACAGCGCAGTAGCTCACGCATCGCCCGTCAGGTGGCCTGGGTCGTGCTGCCGCCGAGTCTCTCGCACGCACGGCGCAGTCGCTGCTCCACCGCGTCCGCCACGGCCTTCACCTCCGGCTTGCCCACCAGCGTCAGCATGATTTGTGGGTCGAGGAAGCCGACCACGACGCGCTCCGGTGCCTCCTCGCGCACGATCCCGTTGCAGGGCAGCAGCAGGCCGATGTCGGCCACTGCCTGTAGCGCCTGTTGCGCCATTGGTGGATTGCAGGCACCGAGGATGCGATAGGGAGGCATGTCGACGCCCAGCTTTTCCTTCATGGCGTGCTGTACGTCGACGTCGCTCATCACGCCGAAGCCTTCGGCTTTCAGCGCGGCGAGGGTCTTGGCGAGGGCCTGATCGAATGTCTGACAAGTTTGGACAGCTCGGCGAAGCCGATGGGCGGCACGGTCAGCCAAGGAAGCGTGAACATGCGTTTGGCGAGTCCTTCGGCCATGCATTTCATCTGCTTGCGTTCGCCCACCAGTCGCGCCGCCAGCAAGGGATCGCGCGTGCCGGCCGCCAGTACGCTCTTGTTGAGCACCCAGGCATAGGGTTCGATGTTCGCACGGCGAAGGTCCTCCTGCAGCGCAGCCGCCTGCGACACCGGTGTCACCTCCGGCAGCGTCACCAGGATGATCTTGGTGTACGCAGCGTCCTGCAGCCGCATCAACGGCGTGACGATGTGGGCGCGGCCGTGCCCTTCGAACTCGCGCGTCATCTGTCGGTGGTAGGCACCCGTCGCGTCCATCAGCAACATGGAATGGCCAGTGGGCGCGGTGTCCAGCACGACAAAGGCGCTGCGGCCCTCGCTGACGATGCGCGAGAAGGCGTGGAAGACCGCGACCTCTTCGGTACAGGGCGACTGCAGGTCCTCCAGCAGCAGCGCCCGCTCCGCCGCGTCGAGCTTGGGCGACTTGGCCGTCATGATCGTGTCGATGTAGCGCTGCGTTTCGACCTTCGGGTCGATGCGGCTCACCTTCAAACCCGGTACGGCACCGTTCAGTGTTGCCGCCAGATGGGCGGCCGGATCGGTGGTGCTGAGGTGCACCGTCTTGCCGCGCTGGATCAGCCCCAAAGCCAGAGCGGCGGCGACCGTCGTCTTGCCGACGCCGCCCTTGCCCATCACCATGATCAGCCCGTGCCTCGCGGCGGCAAGATCGTCGGCCAGTGCGTCCAGACCCTGAAGCTGTTCACCGGCGTCTTCAACCGAAATCGTCTGCGGAGTGATCGGGCCGGCGCCGGTGGTCAGCAGTGCACGCAAGGCGACCAGGCCGACCATATCGAAGGCCCGCAGGGGGACACTGTCCTGTGGCAGCTCGCGCAACGACTCGGGCATCGCGTCGAGTGCCTCCCGCCCCAGGGCTTCGATCGCACAGGCCACCGTGTCACGTGCGTTCGCTGGCGTGGAACACACCATTGATTGCGAGCCGCTGGTTGTTCAATCCCAGTTCATGCAGCTCGTTCGATGTGTGCGCCGCTTCGGCGATCGCGCCCTTGTCGGGCCGCGTCACCAGGATCACGGTGGTCTTCGCGGGATCGCTCAAGGCGTCGAGCGCGGCCTTGAACCGAACCTCCTGCATCTTCAGGCCCGAATGCGGCCCGAGGCAGGAGGCGCCGCGATCGTTGCCCGCCAAGAATCCGGTCCAGGCCTTGGGCAGGCTGAGCAAGCGCAGGGTGTGGCCCGTCGGTGCCGTGTCGAAGACGATGTGGTCGTAGTGCTCGGCACCGTCGGACAAGAGGGAGGAGAATTCGTCGAACGATGCGATTTCCGTGGTGCAGGCGCCAGACAGCTGCTCGCGCACGGTCTGGAGTTCTTCGTCGCTGGCTGCCGCGCCCATCTGCGCCAGAACCCGTTGGCGATACGCCTCGGCTGCGTTGTCGGGGTCGATGTTCAGCACCGACAGGCCGGGTGCGCCGGGCACGGGCACGGGTGTGTTGCGAAGCTCGATCCCCAGCATCTCGTCGAGGTTCGACGCGGCGTCGGTGCTGACCAGCAGCACTTTCTTGGCCGCGTCCGCGAGCGTGAGCGCGGCGGCGGTCGAAAGCGAAGTCTTGCCGACCCCGCCCTTTCCCGTGAAGAACAGATGCTGGGTCGGATGATTCAGAAACCCGATGGGGCCGGGCTTCAGCCAGGTTTGCACTTCCTCGTGTGAGGGAATGCCGCCGCTGTGCACCAGCTTCCCGTCGATCATGACGGCGGGGGTGGCCTTGACACCTGTGCGCCTGATCTCGTCGGAGTTCTCGACCTTGATGATCTCAACGTCGACGCCAGAAGCCTGCGCGGCCCGTTCGATGACACCGATGGTGCTGCGGCACTTGCTGCAACCAGATCCCAGAACTTTGATTTCCACCTGGATGACCTCTACTTGGATTCGTTGCAGGCGAGGGCCGACCCTCTTCCGCCACAGAGTCACCGGTCCATGTGCGCGCCACTCGTCCCGATGTCGGGGCGACAGCCTTCATGCAGAGGCAGGGCGCGAAAACTCGTCGAAGGCGGCGAGGGCACTGGCCGCGTACATCAACGAAGGACCACCGCCCATGTAGGTGGTGACACCCAGTGTTTCGTCGATCTCCTGACGGGTCACGCCTAGCTTCACCAGCGTTTGCATGTGAAACCCGATGCAGGGATCGCACCTCGAGGCAACGCTGAGGGCGAGTGCGATCAACTCCTTGGTCTTCCTGTCGAGCACGCCGTTGGCCGTGGCGGCACGACCGAGATCGTTGAAGCTCTTCATGACTTCAGGCGTGCTCGACCTCAACGTTGAAAGGCCTGTGGAGACCGACTGCGTCAGTTCACGGAAGTTATTGGTCCGATCGGACATGGCGTTTCTTTCGGCACTTACGGTTTGGTGCTGGGGGTCTTCACGGAAATAGTGCTAAGGCCGAAAGGCAGGTGGGCGGAACATACTCGGAACAGTCCCGTGGCGGGCGAGAGGATGCCGATCCAACCCAGGCGCCGATGTAGCCCAGCAGGCTTGCCGCGATCAGCGCTGCACCAGCGAGGGATTCGGATGACACGGTCGACGGTGCCGACGTTTTGAATCATGTTTTCATGATCATCCGACGGTGCGGATCCAACATGATTCAGATCAAGACATGCGCGTTCTGCCCTCGCCAGTTTCAGTAGCTGATGCGCGCCTGATCGAAACGCGACGAGACAGCACTGGCAAGGAGACAGTGGATCGGCGCCAAAGGCTTCAGCCCGCGGTTGTCGTCTTTGCGTGACGAAGATCGCTGCCTGTCGAGCGCCGCGGCGCCCAACACTGCCGAGCAGTTTCCGATCGCAGATGTTCAGACCCTGAACGTCGGCTTTGACGCCGCCATGTCGAGATGTGGACCGTCGGCTCAGGGTCGCGAAGCGAATTCCGACTCGCGCGCAGAGCTTCCCGAAAGCAGCCGCTGCCGCGATCACTGGACACAAATCGTCCGACGCTCGCGCGGCGCCATGGAGATTTGCGACGGAGATCGAGTTGCACAGCAGGAGCAAGGGTGCGATCGCGATGGTCGAGCCGTGAAACCTCAGCAGGTGGCCTCGGCGTCTCGCGGAGGCGACCCTCAACACTTGCCTGGTCCACACCAGAATCCGACGCTCGCCCACGCGCCAAGGCAGTTCATCTTCCCTCGTGCAGGGGATGCATCGACTTGGTTCTGTGTCTGCGGATATCAGACAGTTGTCTGATATTTATCCGGCGAACAAATCGGCTGCATTCGCACACAACCTATTGATTTTCTTTGATTCTTGGCTCCCGACCTGGACTCGAACCAGGGACCTACGGATTAACAGTCCGACCCCCGCATCGGCCGCCAGGCCGCGCCAATGCTGGGTTTGCACTGTTTGGCTGTCTGATATTTCCGCCAAGTTTCGCCAGAGTTCGCCCAGGTTCCAGCAAGTTCGGGGGTCGAATATCAGACAGCTCAGGTGGCCTCGATTGTGTGCCTCAAACTCGATTCGAACGGGTAGGGCGCTCAGGGTTACCGGGGCATTGCTGGACTCTGAATCATGCTGGCCGGATCCACGGGTTCACCACTGCCACGCCGCAATCCTCGAAGTCATCGCAGTTTGATGCGCAGATCGCTCCGGTTGCGCCAGCTCGCTACTCAGATCGTCGGCAGGGCCGTCCGCTCTCAGGCAACTTGATCGCGACGGTGAATGCCTCGTCGCGACCCGTTGCAGTCCTTCGCCTCGCCGTCATGGATGACTGCAACGCAGTGGGAGCAGTCGTTCAATGTCGCATAGCCGGCGCAGGTACTCGATCCCGAGACGTCACTCGGGGCGTGGCCGCGATAGCCGGAACGCAGCGGAAGAAGCTCGTTCATACACAACGATGGCTCAGTCATGGCACGTAGCCACTGCCTCGTCTAGTTGACTGAACGCAAGCACAGCGAGCCAGATGCGCACTACGAAGCGCGGGTGATAAGCTAGTTGGGGCGCGCCCGTCGATACGCTACCGAGTAGCGAAATGCGCTACCGCACGCTGGTCGAGGCGACCAGTGCCATCACGTGGTCTTGCCCGGCCTCCGGGCTCCATGTCGAAGCGCAACCGGCGTGGATGGCCTTCACCGGCCAGAGCGCCGAGGAAATGCTCGGTGCGGGATGGGCCAAGGCGGTACATCCCGACGACATCGCGGGTGCCACGCAGCGCTGGACAGACGCTGTCGCGCGGGGCGTCCCGTACTTCAGCGAGCATCGCATTCGCCGCCATGACGCCGAATGGCGGCAGATGGTCGTGCACGCGGTGCCGATCCGCGACGCCTTTGGCCGGATCGTCGAGTGGTTCGGCATGAACTTCGACGTCACGGAACGCAGGCTGGCAGAAGAGGCTCTGGAGCGAACGCGTCACGTGTTCGCCGAGGCGGAGGGGATCGCCCACCTCGGTAGTTTTCAGTACATCGTGTCGAGCCGCACCACGCACTGGTCCGAAGAGGAATACCGCATCTACGGCCTTGATCCGGCAGGCCCGTCGCCTGAGTACGACGACATGCTCGCGAGGTGCATCCACCCTACGACCAGCACGGCCTTCGACACAGCGTGGAGCGAAGGGCTGACATTGTCAGTCGACCAAGCGGTGCGCATGGCTATGTCGAGGCCGGGTGAACTGTCAGCAGGTGAACTCCTCGGGAGATGACCCTCAAGCCGGACTGTCCGCTTCCAATGCTTGCGAAAGTCGGCAATGGGTCGGGTCCCGAGATTCAGCTCTCGACAAGCGCAGACCGCTGTCCTGCGCTCTGCTGCCGTTCCGCGGTGAACGGCGGCAATGTGACTACGAGTTGACGGCCAAGCGTGCATCCGCTGGGACTGCCGATCGACTCCGCGCCGTGTGCCGGTTTAGGCCACGTTGCTGACCCTCACCCAGCGCCAATCGATGTTTCCTTGATGGCCGGAAGTCGAATGACGAATAGCTGAGCAGCGGACTAGTCGTCCGTTGTTTCCTTGGCGTCTCGCGCTATGGAGGCGACGTACCAACTTGACAGCGATCCGCAGCGGTCGCTGTCCCTAGCGATCGCTGAGCGGCGCCTGCCTGGAACGAAGGGGAGCGCATCTAGAGATGCCGCAAGTCCACACTTGGCGACAACAGAGGTGCGCGGGCGGGTACTTCGAGGGGACCCAAGACTCGGTCTCGGAACCGACGCCACGCCCGTTCCATCTTTTGTCGCTCCGCGTCGTTCAAGCCGCATGGCACGCACAGCTGCCAGCACGGCCGCGGCTGCCGAGGCCGAAGAAATATCCGGCGGTCGCATTGAACACACGCATCACCCGAATCTAGGCTGCGCAGCCAGGATTCAGGAGTGCGCTTTTCTCACTTTCGGGTTCGACATTCACCCACCTCGATTCCAAGACGCAAAGCAGACGCACGCCCCACCGACGCATACGGCCCTGACGGACCTCAGTATGTGCGCCATGATCACGTCATTGGCTCGGGGCCCAGAGGTGAGCCGCGCGATGACCTCGCATTCCGCGGACGCGTGGGAGGCACGTCTGGCCGCGGATCGGATCACTGATCTTGCTGTGCCGTGAAGGTATCCGTGATCGCGATGGTGGAGTAACCTTCACAAGTAATGCGCGAAGAAGGAAAGTCACACACGAGGCAACTCTTGCGCCATTTGGACAAGCCCAGTAAGGGCAGCGCGGCGCTGGGTGTGGTCACGGTGTGGCTGATCACTGCCACGGCCGATCAGAAGGGCTTGCATGGCCTCGGCCTGCTGATCTCCCTGTTCCTCCTTGCCGGCTTCTCAGCAGGCATCCTCAAGATGCTGCGCCAGGACTTGAGCGCCAAGCGACTGCAGTTCGTGTTGAGTTGCCTGTTGCTGAGTACCGGATTCTGGTTCTACTTTTCGGGCAGCTATCGCTCGTGGGTAACGCTGGCTTGGGACATTGGCGGCATCGCCATTGGTGGACTAGTGGGCACAGCATTCTTGGCGTTAGCGCTGGCGCTTATTGGACGCAGGACGTTGGGCAAAACCAACCTGCTCACGGATTCGCGCGGCTTCTTGCCTATTTGCACGATAGTCGCGGGTTGGCTCGCAATCACACTGCTCACGGTGTGGCGTCAGTCGCCACTGCCGCGTGACATCACGCGCTTCGAAAAGATTGGTCCCGTGACCTCCATCGTGCCTGTGGAGGCAGGGCGATGGCAGGCGCTGCAGATTGGGCTTGCGCTCTCAGGGGGCGGCTATCGCGCCGCGGTGTATCACGCCGGTGTGCTGCGTGCACTTGAACGGTTGGGCATCCGCGTGAATGTGCTGAGTACGGTGTCAGGTGGATCCATCATTGGTGCTTACTACGCCGTGGGCGGTGATCCCCAAGCGTTTAAGGACGCTGTCGCCGACGGACGCTTCAACCTCAGGCGCGAACTTTCGCTGCTCCACAATGCGCTACGCATGCCGTTCCCGTTCACCGTGCCGGTGCTCGATGTTCGGCTATTTCCGTGGTACGAGTATTCACGCCGCGACGCCCAGGCCGGCTTGCTGCGGCGAACCTTGTTCGACGACGATGAATCCTGGCGTGCACCTGCGCCGCTGCAGCCGCGACTGGTTATTAACGTCACGGACCTCACCTTCGGCGCGCAGCTGGGCCTCATGCCAGATGGCGCGGTGATGCTTTGGCCTAGTGCGGAACAGGAGGCGTTCAGCGGTTCAGCATGGGCACTGAGTGAAGATTTGTCACTTGCGGACCGCGTGGCTATCTCCGGCGCATTCCCGGGGGCCTTCCCTGCCCGAGCAATCAGCGTTCGTGCGACCTATCGCAAAGTGACCGATGAAAGAGTGAAGCTCTTCAACAATCGCGCTAGGCCCATGTTGCTCGCTGATGGCGGCATCTTCGAGAACTCCGGGGCCTCCATGCTCCGCGCCGTGGATCAATTCGCGCGCAAGCCGCCCAGTTCTGACGCGATGGACGCTCGCATGGCCAGCGACATCATGTTCGTCTCGGACGCCGGAGCTATCTTTGGGGTAGAGCCCGAACTCGGAGACTTTGCGCAGATGATGCGCGCCGTGGACGTGAGCAGCTCCGGCGTCAGAGGCGGTTCTACGGAGCATCCGCAAGTGGTCCTGTCCGCGCAGGAGCGGTTTGCGCCGCCCGCGCTGCAGTTCCAGGTGTACGGCGCTGCAACGTTCGTTCAAAGCCTCTTCGGCAGGAACCAAATGGAGCGGTATCTAACCGGCTCGGGGTTCGACCGCAGGGCGAACTACCCTGAACCCGTGCTGGCGGAGATCACGGCGTTGCTACCAGATAAACCCCTCGAAGCTGGCGTCGAGGCACTGAGGAGCGCGCTGGAAAAATCGATGGACGATCGTCTTAGACAGTTTCAGGACACCTCCACGCTCGACGACCTGCTGACACGCGAGCGCGCCGAGGCTCTTTACGCCCTCGGCCAGCTCATGGTTTACACCGCGTGGCCGCGGATTGAGCGCGAGATTGACGCAGCGCTGAGGCGCGCCAGAGAATCCGCCAAAACCACACCGTGAGCTCACCAGCGTCGAGCGATGCAGGCCACTTCTACATGCGTAGCTGTCTGACTTGTCTCTCATGCCCCGGCCGCGTGTCGAGGATCGTCACCAACCTAGCACCGGCGCAGGCCGGCGAACATCGGTTGTTGCATAGTCTCGCTCGGTGAAGTGAAGTCTCGATTCAGAGTCCTATGGACACATTCGGTCCTTCCTCCTGAAATGGCGAGCACCCAAGCGCCCCTCTACGGCCTCGAAAAGTGTCAGATCCCCCGAGTTGAACGCCAGCGTCCGCGATGTCTGCGCGCACTCGCGGTAGTACTTTGACTCCCACTTTGCGTCCTCGCATACAGGCACGTCACTTAGACGAATCGTCGACGAAGGGCTCGGAATGACCCACTGCGTCGCGGCACGCTTGTGCATGGCCCCGCTCTTGGTGAGTTGGGCGACCTCGTAGTGGTAGCCATGCCGCTTTTCTGGGCACACATCGAGAATCAAGTACGGGCCGAACGTTCTCCCGACGCCTTCGACCTCTCTTTCGACGACAACGCGGTCGCCTGGTTTGAAGGGGGCATGGAACATGGCCTCCTGCCGTCGGAGTTCCAGCAGAGCCGCCTCGATGAGACCGACCGTGTCTCTCGTGAAGTCGAGCATTCGGCTCCGAATCTGAACCTCAAGCGGAGAATCCCGCCTTCTCCTCGTTGATTCGAAGAACTCGTCGTAGCGATGTCGGAGTTCAGTCTTCGATCGACGAAGGTAGCGGGTCATGCGCTCGACCCGCTCGGCGTGTGCCAAGGGCTTGCGGGGATACATGACGGTTTCTGCGTGGTGTGTCGCTCACGTCATTCTGCAGAACAGAGGGGTCGACGACGATGCGCTTGAGGTGCGCCCCCATTGGCAAGGTGCCTGAGAGCAGCGGATGGGTACCCCGTTATATTGACCTTCGCATCGCGGATCCGAAGGCAGCGAACTCGTGAGGTCGAAGGAACCATGGATGCACCGTCCGCTGCTCTAGCCGTGGCCGTCCTTTCCGCAGGCAGGTCGACCACCAGTCAGCGCTTCCAAGTGTCCTTGGCGTCTTGCGTTACGGCTCTGGGCCGACTCGATCTCAGCCGCATAGCAGACGGTGTACCTGAGCTTCCGACCCACAGTCGACTCCCGGCGCTCAGGCGGGACCGAACCAATCCGCGATGTGTACCTGCGTGTCGTGCAAGGAGGCCAGCACGGCGAGGCACGCCGCACGCGCACCGTCGCTTGGCGCCTTCAGGTCCGGCACGATCACTACCGACATGCCGGCGGCGAGGGCGCCGCGAGCACCGTGCTCAGAGTCTTCGAACACCAGGCAGAGGTGCGGCGCCTGCTGCATGCGCTGCGCCGCGAGCAGAAACAGGTCGGGGTGCGGCTTGCCGCGTGCCACTTCGTCGCCGCCGCTCCAGTGGTCGAAGAAGCGCATCAGGCGGGCATGTTGCAGTCGCCGTTCCACCTCGGCCCGTTCGGTCGATGAGGCCACGCCGCAGGGCACGCCGCGTTCACGCAGTTCTTGCAGCAAGGCGATGACTCCGGCCTTCACCGCAAATCCTTGCGTCAACTGCTGCTGTGCCAGCAGCACACCTACCCGCTCGCGCACCGTGTCGTAGAACGCCCGATGGCCCAGCCGCTCTTGCAGCAGCCGGCGGCTGTCCGCCTCGCCGCGGCCCACCACCTGCAGGTAGTCGCGTTCTTCCAGCGGCGCACCCAGCTCGCGCGCCACCTGCAGCCAGGCATCGCGGATCGGCCGCTCGGAATCGATGAGTAGCCCATCCATGTCGAAGATCGCGGCGTGAAAACGGGGCAAGACATCCTCAAGCGGTCGGCGCGCAGTGACATGGCTGCATGCTTGACATTTTGATCCCGCCGAAACTGCCGACCAACTACGAGCTCGGTAGCTGACGGAAGTCTCTTGCGATGGAGCGGCGGACTTGGCGTCCGCCGCTCCAATCCGTCGGCGATGCAGGCCGCGAGAGCGGACCCTCACCAGCGTTCACGTTCGGCCATGAAGGAACGCTCGCGCGACACTGGTTGAAGGACCGCTGACTGGCCTAGACCAGTCGCTGGCTGCGCGAGATCGATCGGCAGCCCGCGACCCGTTCCGGACTTCCCGCGACTCGCGCTGGTCGCCTGGAAGCGGACACACGGCGCCTCATTGCGTCTGATGCGAGGGGCCAAAGCATTTCGCTTCACGAAATGCGTCTTCGATCAAAAACGCGCCCTTGCATAAATCCCATCACACCAGCTCAAAATCCAGCCCGATATCCGCCGCAGGCGCGCTTTGCATCAGCCGCCCGACTGAGACGTAATCCACTCCGCTCGCAGCGACCGCGCCGATGTTATCGAGCCGCACGCCGCCGCTGGCCTCGGTTGCCGCACGGCCCGCCACCAGCGCCACTGCCTCGGCCAGCATCGTCGGCGTCATATTGTCGAGCAGTATTTGCGTGGCGCCGGCCACGATCGCCGGCTCGATCTGGTCGATCCGATCGACCTCGCAGATAATCCGCTCGACGCCCGCCGTCTTGGCCCGCGCCACCGCGGGCCCGACGCCGCCCGCCACCGCGACATGGTTGTCCTTGATCAGCACCGCATCCCACAGGCCCATGCGGTAATTGGTCGCGCCGCCCATCCGCGTCGCGTATTTCTCCAGCGCGCGCAGGCCAGGAATGGTCTTGCGGGTGTCGAGCAGCGTGGCGTGGCCGTGCATCGCCTCGACATAGGCGCGCGTCATCGTCGCGATGCCCGAGAGGTGCTGGACGGTATTGAGAGCGTTGCGCTCGGCGGTGAGCAGGGCGCGGGCGTTGCCGGCGATCCGCATCAGCGCGGTCCCGGGAGTGACGCTCTGGCCATCCTGCACAAGCATTTCGATCTCACACGCCGGGTCGAGATGGCGAAAGAACGCGGCGGCCAAAGGTAGCCCTGCGACGGTGATCGCCTCGCGGCTGTCCATCACCCCGGCAAAGCGCGCATCCGCCGGGATGACGCTCTCTGAGGTGACGTCGCGCCCGCCACCGGGAAGGCCAATGCCGAGGTCTTCGGATAGCGTGGTGGTGATAAAGGCAACCAGGTCAAAGCCGGGAAGGGTGAAAGACATGCGCG
This sequence comes from uncultured beta proteobacterium, assembly GCA_963774185.1. Classification (GTDB taxonomy): domain Bacteria; phylum Pseudomonadota; class Gammaproteobacteria; order Burkholderiales; family Burkholderiaceae_C; genus JAEUPI01. The sequence goes on along the minus strand of CAVZEK010000020.1, from coordinate 3,785 downwards.
TGCTTTAAGGTTACTAAGGGGAAGATGCAAGGGTGATCCGTCTGCATGCTTCGGTTTTCTAACGATATGCGATTGTGCCTGCCTGCAAGCTGCCGTTCGTGACCGACCGCAATTGGCCGACTGCAGGTACCTGTGAACGTCGGGTTAAGTGCAGTTCAGTTTCGAGTGGATCCTGAACATCGAGCAATCAAGCGGTCACAGTTTTAGCCAATAGGCATCGAGACTGGCTGCCTGGAAGCCGCCGGTCGTGGGCACCGGCAGTCGGCCATGAACGGTCAACTACGACGGTCGGCTTTCGGGTTGTCCGCGGCAACACCGGGTCGTTGGATGCGGCGGTGGCTTGCGCCGCCCCCCGGAGCCGTGCCCGTAGGTAACTCGGCTCCCGCCTCGCTGGCTTGGGCCGTGTCACTGCCGTCCGAGGGCTCTACGCAGATCCGCATTCGCGGGCTGCCGTCTGGGTGCGTCACCATCCCGGGCTCTGCCTAGCGTTCGATGTCGACAACACGCTTTCAAGAACCGCACGGCGCGTTGACGACCCGCGGGCATGCGAGACTTTCTCTGCGGCCCAGCCATGAACCGGCCCGGGGGCAGAGTCTGTCCCTGCCCGCTTCTCTCCCTCATCGCAACCCGAACGCGGCCACTCCCGTCGGCGTGCTGACATAGACGCGACCGCTGACGATCACCGCCGCGATGAACTTGTTTCCCTCACCGAATTGATCGCTTCCGTTGCCGGCCTGGTTGCTGTTGTAGAGCTCGCGCGCGAGGTTGGTCGCGTCGTAGGCATGCAGCACCGCGGTGCCGGCGTTCTCTAGCGCCCAGACGATGCCGTTGGTGTTGCCGTTGGACGAGATGCTCGGCGTCGCACCCGGATACGGGAACGACGCCGTGGTCTGGCTGCTTGGCGTCGTCGCGAAGCGCGCGTTCGTGACCGTGAAGGCCTTGATCCGGTCCCCCACGGCGCCGTAGTAGAGCGTGCCGTTGAACCACGCGGGCTTCGCGAAGACGCCGCCGCCGAGTGCTCCGGAGATCGTCTGGTAGTTGTTGTTGGCGGTGCTGCTGAACCTCCCCATCGCGTCGCGATCGACGACGTAGATCTTGGCGTCCTTGCCTGCTGCGACCGCAAGATGGCGGGTGCGGCCGCCGGCGTCGACGAGATCGGGAAGCAAGGCCAGCCCGCCTGAGCCGAAGTCGGCGTCGGCGGTAGAAAGCGACGTCGTATCGAACGTCGCGAAGTAGTCGGCGACGGCAAGCCCACCAGAGGTCGACACCTTCAGAAAGCCGTTGCCGAAGTCGCCTTCCGCCGGGAATCCACGCGCATCGAGCGTTTCGTCGAACGTGCCGTTGCCGGAGATGAGATAGATCGCGCCTGCGCTGTCGGCGGCGATTCCTGCGCCCGCCATCCAGAACGCGCCGCGCGAGCCGTTCGGCGTGACGTTGAGCACGCCGGTTTGCTGCAACGTGGTGGCGTCGAAGCCCATGATCCATCCGGTGTATGGATCATGGTCGCAGTGCGACGTCCACGCGGTGTAGAGGGCGCCGTTGAGCAACAGCAGCCCGGCGCGCTCTACATAGCGCATCGGATCGAACACGACTCGACCGTTTTGTGAATTGGCGCCGGTGCCGGGATACGACGCCGACACCGCGCGTGGCCCGCCGAAGAGTTCCGCGCCGGTGGCGACGTCGAGCGCATGCAAGCGCTGGAAATACGTGCCCGAAGCGTTCTTCGACATCGCCACGAAATAGATCGCGCCGTGCGCGCGGTCGATGACCGGCGTCGCCGTGATGCCGATCTCGGGCGTGACTTGCCCGCAGCCGAGCGTGTCGCTCGGTGTCTCGGCCGCGCCAAGCGCGGAGGTCTTCCACAGCTGCGCGCCGCTTGCCGCGTCGAAGGCATAGGCGCTCGCGTGCTCGGTGACGATGTACAGCACGTCGCGCGTGCCGACACCCGGTATGTTCACGGCCGACAAGTAGAGCGGCTGCGCGTCGACCTTGCCGTCGGTCGTGAAGAACGCTACCTTGCCGAAGGTGGTCGAGTTCACGTTCGCCGGCGTCAGCACTGTTTCGTCGTTGTACTGACCGGTGCGCGCGTTGTCCTTGTGATACGTGACGACATCGGCGTTGCCGGCCGGCGCGGGGGTCGGCGCTGGTGCCGGTGCCGCAGCGGGCGGAACGGGTTGTGTCGCGTCACCGTTGCAGTTCACCAGCGCGGCGGCAAAGAACAACGTGATGAGCGAGGCGCGCTTTCGCTCCAGAGTGCTGATGGTCACGCTGCGACTCCCTTTCGACCCGATCGGCGCCCACACGTTGTGCTTGGTGGACTGCGAGCACGGCGTTTCGAGTGGGACGATTCTCCCTTGCATGGCGTAAGTTTGTCTCAATCTGCCAGCGTGTCGCCCATTGAACGACTGCTTGACGGCGCCGAATCGTGCGACCCGAGGGACAGCAGTGGGTCGGGAAGGTGAGTTCGACGCAGTGAACAGCCGACATTCGATCGCGCAGTCGCTCAAGAGATTTCGTCGCCGAGCGCGGCGATCGGCAACGTCTGCGGTGCTTCGGAACCCGTCATTAGGACTGCGATTCTCTGTGCACTTGGGCATCGGCAGGGGGCCAAGACCGTGAGTTCAGGTTTCGGTCGCGAACGACCGGACCCGCTGGCATTGCTGACGTTGGCGAGTGATGTCGAAGGTCAGCAGAGGATCGGGAGGATGAATCGCTCGGTGTCCGCTTCCTTAGTTTTCAACGCGGAGCCGCTCGCGACGACGGACCTACGGATCTTCTTGCAGGTTCACACAACCAAACGGCATTGCTGAGTGGACGGAACGCGGTTGCCGCGCGGCATGCGAAGCCACGCGTTCGCGCACAGTGTTCAGCGGCGAAGGCAGTCAGCGTCACAAGGTTCGCACGGTCGGAGCGGTGCTCGACATCACCGAGCGCAAACGCGCCGAAGAGATCTTGCGCACCAGCGAAGAAAACCTGGCCGTCACACTGCAGTCCATCGGCGACGGGGTGATCGCCACCGATCTGGACGGCCGCGTGGCGCGCATGAACACGGTCGCCGAAAAGCTCACCGGCTGGTCGTTCGGCGTGGCCAAAGGGCGGCCGCTGGCCGACGTGTTCAACATCATCAACGCGGAGTCACGCGTGGCGGTGCCGAGCCCGACACAACAGGTGCTGGCCAGCGGAGAGATCCTGGGCTCGACAACCACACGATGTTGCTCGCCCGCGACGGCACCGAGTACCACATTGCCGACAGCGCCGCGCCGATCCGCGATGCATCGGGCAAGGTCATGGGCGTGGTGCTCGTATTCAGCGATGTCAGCCAGCAGTACCGGGCGCAGCAGGCGCTGCAGGCCCACGCGGAAGCGCTGCGCCTGCGCGATCGGGCGCTGACCCAGATCTCGCAAGGCGTGATCATCACCGACGAACGGCCGACCATCTTCTACGTCAACCCGGGGTTCGAACGGCTCACCGGATACAGCGCTGCCGAGGTCCTCGGGCGCAACCCCAAGTTCTTGTTGGGTGCGCAGAGCGCGGCGGACACCGTGGCCGAGATCGGCCGGGCCTTGCGTGCCGGCAAAGATTATCGGGGTGAGATCCTCAACTACCGCAAGGACGGCGCCGGCATTTGGGTCGCGCTCGACATTTCGCCGATCCGCGACGATAGCGGTGCGCTGACCGGCTTTGTCGGCACGCAGCGCGACATCACCGAGCGCAGGCAGGCCGATGCCGAGCGCCGCTCGCTGGAGGCGCAGCTGCGCGAGTCGCAGAAGATGGAGTCGATCGGC
>CAVZEK010000019.1:0-146737 GCA_963774185.1 uncultured beta proteobacterium | reverse complement strand
CAGGTGGAGCGTGCCCGCATGGATGCCGGTTTCGGGGATTCTCTTGGATCTTCCGGGCAGGCTGGGAATCCAATCCTTGGTCTCGCCGACAACAATCGAACCTGTGTTTGCCGCTTAGGAAGTGGCTGTTCTATCCATTGAACTGGGGCGAGGACACGTCTGCGGCGAGCGCACTCTACGAACGGTGTGAAACGGCGGCTGGAGATGATTTGGTCGTGTGCCTTGCGCGCGACGCCAACACTGCCCGACTACCTCGTTTCGATCGATGCGAACGAGCGTGCCAGCGTCGCCGGGCGTGTACGCCCAGGACGTCTGGCATTGTTTGCGGAACGCACGCGGTTCGGCGGGTCACAGTCCGTCTTGGGGTAGCAATTGGGTAGCCCTATCGTGCTGAACAGATGCGGTGGCAGCTTCGGACACCGGGGGTCTCCATGTCGCAGAACCTAACATTTCAAGCAAGGTGCGGATAATGGAGCAGAGTAAGTTGACATTTCGGTCGTCTACTTCTTGTTAGGCCACTGAATCAACGAGGGTGCCTGTCTTGGAACTCTGGGAACTCTGGCCTTGCTCTCTCCGGCCGCGTGTGCGCACAGGCTCGAGGGGACCAATCCAGCAACTGCAACCGCCTTGCTTCGTCGTCGAACCCCGTGGGTCTGCGCTCCGTTGTTGTCGGGAACTTGTCCATCGCGTCTCGCGAGCCAATATCCGAAGGAGGTGGCCCTTCCGCGCGGCGCGTCGGCTTCTTGCCCGACTACCGCATGCGTCAATCGTTTGGCAGAGGCGTGTGAGGTCGAAGAGGCCGAGTGGATAGTGCAACGCTTCCTCGGAGCGAGGCTCAACGCTACTAAAGGAACTCACGAGACGCTGCGCGCGCAACAGCGCTCGATCGATACCGTGTCCGCCAGCCTCGTTCGCACCTAGTGCGGCGATCGGCGCGCGACACTTGGGCTTACGATCGCGGGGTTCGCGTGGCCGCCGGCGCCGATGTCGCCTGGGCGCAATCGATCGCCGACGCTCGAGGTGCCGCTTGAAGTTCGCTGCCGTCCTCCACGACATCGCCGTCGCGCACCCGCACGCCGGCCAGCACTAAGCAAAGTTGAAATGAAAGCGGGCGGACAGATCTCGACTCGCTTCGCGCAATGAACCGACGCCATCGGCAATGCCGCTGCACGGTGAGCTGGGCACCGACCTAGTCGCAGCGAATCGCAGACAAGGCTCTCACGCCAAGGCCAACCCTTCAGCTCAGGATCGACGGCTCACCCAGTTCGGCGTCAAGCCTTGCCGTGCTTGGCGATCAGGTCCTTCGCGCTCTGCAGCAGTTTCTTGCCGTCAAAGCCGCGCTTGTTCATGTCGGCGACCCACTCATCGTCGACCGGCGCCGACAGCTCGATGAACTCCTGCCGTTCCTCGGAGGTGTAGAGGGTGCCGCCGCGGTCGACTGCCGACTCACGATCGTTGGGATCGTTCAGCGCTGCGTCCGCCACACTGTGTGTGCAGTTACCGCTCCATTTTCAGATGTGCCAACGAACAGACGTTCACTATTGGACGAACACGCGTTCACTTCGCAATCGACACCAAATCTTGCGGGACGCAGAGTGCAACTCACCACGGCCTCCACCTGCCGGAGGAACGTTCATGAACGGCCAGCCGCCCATCACCGTCCGCATCATCGCCGCCGCGCTCGCCGGGTTCATGACGATTGCGTTGCTCAACGGCGTGGTCTCGATCGCCGAACCTCAGCAGAGCCAGTTGATGGCGCAGCAGCCGAGCGCACCGGGTGTCCGAAGGCTCTGCGCCGCGAGGCACGGTTACCGTTGCTCGCGGCTCCTCTGGCGCGCTCGACTACTGATCGACAGCACAAGGATCGGCCAGTGGAAGAAAAATACTGGGATGTACTCCGCTACGACGCCAGAACCCGGATCGACCGCGTCGGCGGCGAAAGCCAGTTGCTGGCCTGGTCGTCGACCAGGCCGCCTGCATTCCAGCTGGACGGCTGGCTCAGCGGCGTCAGCCTTTGCCGTGCTTGGCGATCAGATCCTTGGCGGTCTGCAGCAGCTTCTTGCCGTCGAAGCCGCGCTTGTTCATGTCGGCGACCCATTCGTCGTCGAGCGGGCTCGACAGCTTGATGAATTCCTGCCGCTCGGCGGCGTGAACGTGTAGAGCGTGTTGCCGCGGTCGACTGCCGCCTTGCGGCCGATCGGATCGTTGCCCTGCTGAGTCTTGCCGAGCCACGCCGACGTGGCCAGGCCGGAGTTGGCGTCGATCACCTTCTTCAGATCGGGCGCCAGGCCGTCGTACTTGGCCTTGTTCATCGCCATCACGAACGTGGTGGTGTACAGCGCCGGGCCGTTGGAATCGAACTCGCTGTGGAACTTGGTGAGCTCGTGCACCTTGACCGACGGCACCACCTCCCACGGGATCACGCAGGCGTCGATCGTCCCCTTGGACAACGCGTCAGGGATCTGCGGCAGCGGCATGCCCACCGGCGTGGCGCCCACCGCGCTCAGCATCTTGGTGATCTGGCGCGTCGGGCCGCGCACCTTCAGGCCCTTCAGGTCGGCCGTGCGTCTTGATCAGCTTGGTCGCCGAATGGAACATGCCCGGCCCGTGCACGTGCAGCGCGATGACCTGCGTCTCCTTGAACTCGTCGGGCGCGTGGGTCTGCACGTATTCCCAGTACGCCTTGGACGTCGCCTCGGCGTTGTTCATCACGAACGGCAGCTCGAACACCTCGATGCGCGGAAAGCGCCCGCCGGTATTGCCCGGCAGCGTCCACACGATGTCGACCACGCCGTCGCGCGCCTGGTCGTACAGCTGCACCGGGCGTGCCGCCCAACTGCATGGCCGGGTAGGCCTCGAACTTGATGCGGCCGCCGGAGTCCTTCTCGACCTTTTCCATCCACGGCTTGTGCATCGTCAGCCACACGTTGGACAGCGGCGCCATGAAGGTGTGGAACTTCAGCGTCACGCTTTGCTGCGCAAAGCCCGACAGCTGGGGGCCGGCGACCGCGGCGGCGGCAGCGCCCTGGATCAGCGTGCGACGTTTCATCTGAAAGCCTCCGGGCTCGGTGGACTGACGCAACGGTAACGGCGTCGGGTCGCCCCGGTCGACCCGGTTTTCCCGCATCAACCGATGATACCGGACGAGCCACAGCGAGATCGGCGGAAACGCGATCAGCAGCGCCAGCCGCACCGCGTCACTGGCCAGGAACGGCAGCACGCCGCGAAAGGTCTCCGACAGCGGCACGTTGCGCGCCATGCCGTTGACCACGAACACGTTCAGGCCGACCGGCGGCGACAGCAGGCCGAAGCTCACGGTCATCAGCACCAGGATGCCGAACCAGATGGCCACCGACTCCTTGGGCATGCCGAAATCCAGGCCGATGATCACCGGGAAGAAGATCGGGATCGTGAGCAGCAGCACCGACAGCTCGTCCATCAGGCAGCCGAGCGCGATGTAGAACAGCACGATCGCGATCACCACCTGCACCGGCGACAGGCCCCAGCTCTGCACCAGCTGCCGCCAGCTGCGTCGGCACCTGGGTCAGTGCCAGCGCCGAGTTCATCAGGTCGGCGCCGAGAAAGATCATGAAGATCATCGCCGAGGCCTCGGCGGTGGCGTAGAAGCAGTGCTCTGAACTTGCGCGCGCGTCATCTCGCGCTTTGGCCAGCGCAGCCAAGAAGGTCGACGCCGCGCCGACCGCGGCGCCTTCGGTGGGCGTGAACTTGCCGCCATAGATGCCGCCGAAGACGATGACGAAGATGATGGCGATCGGCGCCACCGCCGCGAACGCGCGGCCCGTCATCGGCGCGGGCGCTTCGTCGGAGTCGGGCGCCTGGCCGGGCACGAGGCGCACGTAGATCGCGATCGCGATCACGTAGCCGGTCATCGCGATCAAGCCGGGAATCATCGCCGCGGCGAACAGCTTGGCGATGTTCTGCTCGGCCAGGATCGCGTAGATCACCAGCGGCACGCTGGGCGGGATCAGGATGCCCAGCGTGCCGCCGGCGGCCAGCGTGCCGGTGGCCAGGCGCTCCGAGTAGCCATGGCGCTTCAACTCGGGCAGCGCCACCGAGGTGATGGTGGCCGCGGTGGCCACCGACGAGCCGCAGATGGCGCCGAAGGCGGCGCAGGTGACCACCGCCGCCATCGCCAGCCCGCCGCGAAAACGCGCCATCGCACGCCGCAGCCACCTCGAACAGCGCGCGGCTGATGCCGCCCTGGGTGGCGAAGTTGCCCATCAGGATGAACAGCGGGATCACCGAGAGGTCGTAGCTGGCGAAGCGTGCGAACGGCTCGGTGTTGAGAAAGCTCGCCAGCGGCGCCCAGCCGGCCTGCAGCACGTAGCCCACCAGGCCGGCCGCGAACATCGCCACCGCGATCGGCGCGCGCAGCGCCATCAGCATCACCATGATGACGAAGATCAGCAACGTGAGCTGCACCGGCGTCATGTGTTCCCCTTGGCCCTGCGGGCCGTCCCCCAGGGCTCCGCAGGAGCCCCTTGGTGGCTCCAGGGGAGCGAGCGCCTTCGGTGCGGCCGGGCGGCGCTCATGCCGCCTCCACGCTGCTGAAGCCGCGCAGCGCCTGCGTGAACGCGATCAGCGCGGTCAGCACGAACGGCGGCACCATGCCGCAGTAGACGATCCACTCCGGGAAGCCGAGCATCATCGAGCCCGACTGCGAGCGCCACGCGTTGAGCCCGCCCAGCGTGACACGCCAGGCCACCAGCGCCATCAACAGGGCGAGCAGCAGCGTGCCAAAGCGCTCGAGCCGCTGCTGCAACGCCGGCGACGCCCAGGCGGTGAAGAAGTCGACGCTGATGTTGCCGCGGCGCGCCTGGCACCACGGCATGAACAGCGCGATCGCCGCACCGGCAGCGGCGCCGGTGAGCTCGAAGTCGCCGACGATGGTCCAGCCGGTGGTGTTGCGGCCGATCACGCTGACACAGGTCATCAGCGTGATCAGCGTCAGCAGCGCGCCGGCGGCCACGGCGCAAACCTTGGCCAGGAACTCCAGTGTCTTCACGAGCGATGTCCCTCCGTTGCGCGAGCACGTGCGGCCCGCCATGCTCATCGATTCAGTATTGAGTGGCCGGCAATTGGACCACCAAGCCGTCCATGCTTTCGTCCAGTGCGATCTGGCAGCTCAACCGGCTGGTCGGCTGCTGTGGCGATGCAGTCATCTCGAGCATGTAGCCTTCGTCGTCGGAAGCAGGCGGCAAGCGACTCACCCACGCCGGGTCGACGATGACGTGACAGGTGGCGCAATTCAGGCAGCCACCACAGTCGGCCGCGATGCCCTCCTCGCCGGCGTCGACCGCGGCGCGCATCAGGCTCGAGCCCACGCGCGCCGCGATCGTGCGCCGTGTGCCGTCGTGGGCGATCAAGTGGACCTCGATCGTCGTTTGCATGGAGGGATCGTCGCTCAAAAGCGGCTGAGGTATACGCGGCGCTGCCGTTTCGCCCTGGTCGGCCGCCTGCTCCAAGCGCGCCAGCTCGGTGCGTTTGAACCGCGTGAAGCATTCGATGCATGGCGCGCATGCAGTCTAGGCAAGGCGCATGACAGCCACAACCTGCGGAAAGCACTGCGTGTTTGGAGCCCAGTGCAAGGTCCCAACGCAGAGCGCGCAGCGCAAACGCACGGGGCTTCGGGGTTGCGCCATGCTCAAGCACAATCCCACCATGAACCCCGCCAGCTTCGCGATCGGCAAGCGCCGCCGCTCTGCCATCGTCGCCGGCGCCACCGGGCTGGTGGGCTGCGCGCTGATCGAAATGCTGCTGGCCGACGCTGCGGTGGGCGCGGTGCACGTGCTGGTGCGCGCAGAGCGGCCCGACTGGCGCAAGCGCGGCGGACTGACCCAGCACGTGGTCGACTACCGAGCGGGCCTGCCCGCGTTGCCGGCAGTCGACGACGCGTTCTGCTGCCTGGGCACCACCATCAAGGTCGCCGGTTCGCAGCAGGCGTTTCGAGCGGTGGACTTCGACGCCGCGTTGAGCTTTGCGCGCGCCGCGCGTGCGGCGGGTGCCACGCGACTGGGGTTGGTGTCCGCGCTCGGCGCCAACCCGAAGTCCGGTGTGTTCTACAACCGCGTGAAGGGCGAGATCGAGCAGGCCGTTGCCGCGCTCGACTTCGAGAGCGTGGTCATCGCGCGCCCGTCGCTGCTGCTGGGCGACCGCACGGCGCTGGGGCAAGCCACGCGCCCCGGCGAGCGCGTCGCGGCGGCACTGACAGGGCCGCTGGGCTGGCTGATGCCGCGCAGCGTGCGACCGATCGAGGCTGCCACGGTGGCGCGCGCGCTGATGCGTTCGGTGCAACGCGGCGAGCCGGGCCTGTTTGCATTGTCGTCGGGGACGCTGCAAGTGCTCGGCGCTTGACGATCGGGCCGCGCCATGCGGATTCACTTCCTCGGCGCCGCCGACACCGTCACCGGATCCAAGCACCTGGTCGAGCTCGGCGGCAGTCGCATCCTGCTCGACTGCGGGATGTTCCAGGGCTTCAAGGTGTTTCGCGAACGCAACTGGGCGCCATTGCCGATCGATGCGCGCAGCATCGATGCGGTGGTGCTGAGCCATGCGCATCTCGATCACAGCGGCTGGCTGCCAGCGCTCGCGAAGGCCGGCTTCAAAGGGCCGGTGATCGCCACCGCAGCGACCCGCGCGTTGTGCGAGGTGCTGTTGATGGACGCCGCACACCTGCAGGAGGAGGATGCGCGTCGAGCCAATCGTCAGCACTACTCGCGCCACACGCCGGCACTGCCCTTGTTCACGCGCACCGACGCGCAACGCGCGATGGCGCGCTTTCAGACGCTGGAGCCGGCGCGTGAGCACGCGCAGGGCGCGGTGCGCATTCGCTTCACGCCGGTGGGCCACTTGCTCGGCGCGTGCGCGGTGACGCTCAACGACAGCCAGACCACGCTCGCATTTTCAGGCGACCTCGGGCGGCCCGACGATTTGCTGATGCCCGCGCCGCAGACGCTGGCCCAGGCCGACGTGATGATCGTGGAGTCGACCTACGGCAATCGGCTGCATCCGCGCGGCGACGCGCAGGCTGAGTTGGGGCGCATCGTGCGCGACACGGTGCAACGCGGCGGCTCGGTGTTGTTGCCGGCGTTCGCGGTCGGGCGCGCACAGGCGTTGCTGTTGCTGCTGCAACGCTTGCGGGCGGCAGGCGAGATCGCGCCCTCGTTGCCGATCTTCCTGGACAGTCCGATGGCCGTGCAGGCGACGGCGCTGTACCTGCGCCACAAGCGCCTACTGCGCGTGCCCGTGGCGCAGGTGCAATCGCTGTGCGACGGCGTCAGGCTGGTCACCACTGTGGCGCAATCGATGCGACTGGTGGGCTCGCGCATGCCTCGCATCGTCATTTCCGCCAGCGGCATGGCCACCGGCGGTCGCGTGTTGCATCACCTGAAGGCGATGGCGCCCGACGCACGTCACCACATCGTGTTGGCTGGTTTTCAAGTGGGCGGCAGTCGGGGTGCCGATCTGCTGGCCGGCGTGCCCGCGGTCAAGATCCACGGCCAGTACGTCCCGGTGCGCGCGCGCGTCAGCGCACTGCAGGGCATATCGGGTCACGCCGACAGCAACCAGCTGCTCGATTGGCTGCGCGCGCTGCGCAAGCCGCCAAACCAGACCTTCGTCGTCCACGGCGAGCCCGACGCCGCCGACGCGCTGCGTCGTCGCATCCAGGACGAGCTGCACTGGCGCGCCCGCGTACCACAGCAAGGCGAGGTGGTCGATGTGTAAGGCCCGTGCAGTTTTTCACGTGCACCGCCACTACCTGCACGCGCAGTTGCACCTGGTCGTCACTGGTCACAGCGCTGTGGCGGCGCCGCCGCTACCGTGGCCCCATGAAGCCGCAGTTGCACACCCGCTGGCAGGCGATGGAGCTGATCGTCGCGCGTGACGGTCACGAAGTCGACCGCGTGGCTGGGTGCGACATCGAACGCGTGATCATGGTCTACCGCGACCGCGGCGACACGCCGGGCGATCTCGCCTATGCCGTGCTGCAGACGCACGAGCATGATTTGCTGTTTCCGCCGGAAAGCGGCATCGCCGGCCGCGTGCACTTCGAGCGGCAACTGTTCTGGAGCGAGCGCCGCTGCGTGTATTGGGCGCCGCTGGCCAAGGCCGCACTGCCGCGCAAGCTGTGCACCGGGCTGTGGATCCTGCGCCAGGCCAAGCCGGCCTTCGTGCGGCTGCCGCGCGATGAACTGCGGCCGATCATCGCGCAGTGGCCCCTCGAGGGGCCGCAGTCGTGGGACGAACGCAAGGTCGCGCGCATCGCGCGTGCGCGCCCGTTCCCCGCCCTGCGCCCGGTGACCATCACTCCGAACAGTACGTTGTAGATCTACCCCCGAAGCGGCCTGGCGGCCGCCGCGGCTACGAACTCAGCGGAATTCGCGTTCGCGCAGCCACTTGGTGGCGACCCACTTCTCGCCTTCGAGCACCGGCATGCCGGCGTGCAGCGTGCGCGTCACCACGTGCGGGCGGTCGTAGCTGAAGAACACGGCATTGCCGCGCATCGGGCCGACCTCGACACCGACGTCGGGAAACGCGGTGCCGCCGCCTCGCGGCGGCGTGTTCAGGTACATCACGATCGATGCCACACGCTGGCCGCCGCGCTGCAGGATGGTGGGCGTGCCCGGAGCCGCCGGGTCGAAGTAGTCGTGGTGGGCTTTGTACTCAGCGCCCGGCCGATACCGCAGCACCTGCAGTCCTTCGCCGTTCTCGACCGGCCAGTGCAGCAGTGCAGCGATGCGCCGTTCGATGCGATCGCACAGCGCGTGTTCGCCGCGCTCGAAGAACATGCCGTCGCTGGTGCGCGCCTCGTGAACCTCGGAGCCGCCGCTGGGGTTGTGTACGGTCTCCGAGCGTGCCAGGCGAGGCTCGGCTAACTTGATCATCTGCCGGCACTCGTCGTCGGACAACAAACCGCCGAACACGATCAGCCGCGGGCTGCGCATCGCCATCACCACCTCGACCTGCCGATCCGGTGCCTGCAGCACGCTTGGCGCCGAGGACAGGTCGGGGCCGGGCACCGGCACCGGCGCAGGCAACGCTTGCGTTGCTGTTTGCGCAGCAAGGTACTCCTGCAGCGTGGTCTCCAGCGCACCCACCGCGGTGTCTTCGTCCCAGCCGCTGGTGCGCATCGACTGCAACACGTCTTCGGGGCGACAGCCCGCCCTCGCCTGCGCGACGATCCACTCGCGCAGTTCAGGAGTGATCATTTGACTGCTCATGGCTGAATTCTCGCAGTTCGAATCGGCATTTCGTGTGGGCCGAACATTTACCAGATGTGTCGTCGCGATGCCGGCGGGCGCATGTCCGGCGGGCGTTTCTTCACAGCCTGCACGGGGCTCGGGCAGCGCGCAACAAAACTTCACTCGAGCGGATCGAGCGAGCGGTCAACATGGTCCGACGTCCGGCGTTGAACAGCGGCGGCCGAACAACCGGCCGACTCAACGACAGCAACTCGTCAAAAGGAGCCAACCCATGACCCGCATCACCTTACTGGCCTGCCTGCTGCTGGGCAGCGGCGCCGCCGCGTTCGCGCAATCGACTGCGAACACGGTGCAGCGCGACATCAACCAACAGCAGCGCATCGAGCAAGGGCTGCAAAGCGGCGCGCTGAACACGCGCGAGGCCTCTTCGCTGGAGCGCGAGGAATCGCGCGTCAACCAGCTGCAGACGCAAGCGCTGAAGGACGGCAAGATGACACCGGCCGAACAGGCCGAACTCAACGCCGCGCAGAACAAGGTCAGCAGCGACATCTACGCCGCCAAGCACAACAGCGTGACGGGCAATCCGCAGTCGGCGTCATCGCAGCGCATGCAGGCCGACGTGCAGCGCGACATCAACCAGCAGCAGCGCGTCGAGAACGGCGTGCAAAACGGCTCGCTGACCAACCGCGAAGTAGCCAAGCTGGAGCACGGCCAGTCCAAGGTGGCCAAGGCTGAAGCCAACGCCGGCCACGACGGCCATGTGACAGCCAACGAGCAGGCGCATGTGCAACGCGCCGAGAACCATCAGAGCAAGCACATCTATAACCAGAAGCACGACGCGCAGCAGAAAAACTGACCCGAGCGCGCGTTTTTCGTGCAACGGCCCGGCCAGTGTCCGGGCCGTTTCTCTTTGTGGCAGCGTCCGCAGTGGACGCCGCCATGCGCGGACTCAGTGGAAGTTGCGGCTCTTCGTGCTCAAGCCCTGCAGCAGCACCGAGTGGTCGACCAGCTTGCGCGCAATCAGATGGCGCACCTCGCCTTCGCACTGCCACACGCCGTAGACGGTGAGCAGCGTCGAGGCCAGCAGCGGCTTGCGCTGGGCTTCAGCCACCTGCGGCCAGACGATCACGTTGACGGCGCCGGTCTCGTCCTCCAGCGTCACGAAGATCACGCCCTTGGCGGTCTCGGGGCGCTGGCGGTGCGTGACCAGGCCGCTGGCACGAGCGAGTTGCCCGCTGCGATAACCGTTGAGCACGACCGCTGGCTGCACGCGATACGCGGCCAACCGCTCGCGCAGCAGCGCCAGCGGATGGTTGGTGAGCGACAGGCCGGTGCTGCGGTAGTCGGCCAGCAATTCTTCGCCGGCAGTGGGCGCCTCGCAGCACGGCCTGCGCTTCGTGCGTGCGCGTGCTCGCCAGCATCGCCGTGGCACGGGTGTCGATGCCGGCGGTGCCCCATGCAGCCTGGTGACGGTGACCGATCCAGCGGCCGCAGCGCATCGCCTTGCGACAGCAATTGCAGCGCACGCGCGTCGAGGCAGGCGCGGCGCGTCAGATCCTCGATGCCGTCGAACGGACCCTACGCCCGCGCGGCCACCAGGCGCTCGGCGGCCTCTTGCTGCAAAGCCCAGCAGCCGGTTGAAACCCAGGCGTACCGGCCACAAAGCCGCGGTGCCTGTTTCTTCGAGCACCGAAGTCCACTCGCTTTTCAATGCGTCCACCGGCAACACCTGCACGCCATGCGCGCGCGCATCGCGCGTGAGTTGTGCCGGCGCGTAGAAGCCCATCGGCTGGCTGTTGAGCAGCGCGGCGAGAAACGCATCGGGATGGTGGCGCTTGATCCACGCGCTCACGTACACCAGCAGCGCAAAACTGGCGGCGTGGCTCTCCGGGAAGCCGTATTCGCCGAAGCCTTCGATCTGCTTGAAGATGCGCTCGGCGTACTCGAGCGTGTAGCCCTTGTCGACCATGCGGCCGACCAGCCGCGTGTGAAACGGCCCGAGGCCGCCCTTGCGCTTCCAGGCCGCCATCGCGCGGCGCAGCGCGTCGGCCTCGCCGGGCGTGAAGTCGGCCGCCAGGATGGCCAGCTGCATCACCTGCTCCTGGAAGATCGGCACGCCGAGCGTGCGCTCGCAGCGCCTGCTTCACCTCCGGCGCTCGGATAGTCCACCGGCTCCTCGCCGTTGCGACGCTTCAAGTACGGATGGACCATGCCGCCCTGGATCGGCCCCGGGCGCACGATCGCGACCTCGATCACCAGGTCGTAGAAGTTCTCGGGCTTCAGCCGCGGCAGCATGCTCATCTGCGCACGGCTCTCGACCTGGAAGGTGCCGACGCTGTCGCCGCGCTGAGCATGTCGTACACCGCCTTGTCTTCGGCCGGCACGTCCTGCATGCCGAAATTCGGGCACGCCTTTCTTGCGCGCGATGAAGGCCAGCGCATGCTTGATCGCGGAGAGCATGCCCAGCGCCAGCACGTCGACCTTGATCAAGCCCAGCGCGTCGAGGTCGTCCTTGTCCCACTGGATCACGGTGCGATCGTCCATCGCGGCGTTTTCCACCGGCACCAGGCGCGACACGTCGTCGCGCGCGATCACGAAGCCGCCCGGATGCTGGCTCAGGTGGCGCGGAAAGCCGATCAACGTGCACGTCAGCTCGACCCACAACCTGCAGATCGGCGAGTCGGGGTCGAGGCCGTTCTCGCGCAGACGATCGTCGTTGATTTGCCTGCCGTCGAACCAATGCTGGCCGCGGGCCACCGCGGCGATGCGATCCAGATCGATGCCCATCGCGCGGCCCATGTCGCGCAGCGCCGAGCGCGGCCGATAACTGATGACCACTGCCGTCAGCGCGGCCCGATGGCGGCCGTATTTGCGATAGATGTACTGGATCACCTCCTCGCGGCGCTGGTGCTCGAAGTCGACGTCGATGTCGGGCGGCTCGTTGCGCTCGGCGCTGACGAAACGCTCGAACAACAGCGTCATGCGATCCGGGTCGACCTCGGTGACGCCCAGGCAATAGCAGACGGTGGAGTTGGCCGCGCTGCCGCGGCCCTGGCACAGAATGCCTTGCTCGCGCGCCCAGCTCACCACGTCGGCCACGGTGAGGAAGTACGGCTCGTACTTCAGCCGCGCGATCAGCGCCAGCTCGTATTCGATGCCGTGTCGCACCTTGGTCGGCACGCCGGCGGGAAACCGCTTGCGTGCGCCGGCCTCGGTGAGCGTGCGCAGCCAGCTCGCGGGCGTGTGGCCCTCGGGCACGATCTCCTCGGGGTATTCGTAGCGCAGCTCGTCGAGCGAGAACGCGCACGACGCCGCGATGCGCACCGTGGCCGCCAGCCACTCGACCGGGTACAACGCTGCCAGCCGCTGGCGCGAACGCAGATGCGCTTCGGCGTTGGGCTCGAGCGCGAAGCCGCACTCGGCCACCGGCTTGGCCAGGCGCGTCGCGGTGAGCGCATCCTGCAGCGGCTTGCGCGCGCGCACGTGCATCAGCACGTCGCCCGCGGCCACCAGCGGCAGCCCAGTGAGCGCGGCCAGCGCTCGGCCGACCTCGACGCACGACGCGTCGTGCGCGCGATGCAGCAACTCCACCGCGAGCGCCGCACGGTCGGGGCCGAACCAGGTCTTGAGCCACATCGCGTGCGCGAACTGCGTCTCGAACGGCAACGCCGCATCGACCACCATCAACGCAAAACAATCGGGCAGGCCGGCCAGGTAGGGTGCATGCGGCACGCGGCCTTCGACGTCGCTGGCCAACGCGGTGTAGCAGCCCTTGCCGGCGCGGCGGCGCGCCACGGTGATCCACTGCGCGAGGTTGCCGTAGCCGCGGCGCGATTGCGCCAATAGCACCAGCCGCGGTCCGTTGCAGCCGCCCGCGGCGCTGGGCGCCAGCCGCATCTCGGCGCCGACGATCAGGTGCAGCCCGAGCCGCTTGGCCTGCCCGTGCGCGCGCACCACGCCGGCCAGCGAGCACTCGTCGGTGATGGCCAATGCCGTATAGCCGAGCTCGTGCGCGCGCGCGACCAACTCCTCCGGGTGCGAGGCCCCGGTGAGAAAGGTGAAGTTGCTGCGGCAATGCAGCTCGGCGTAGGCGGGCAGGCCCTGCGCGCTCGGCGCGAGCCCGGGCGCCACGCCGCTGGCGGCGGGCGTGGCCATGGGAGGGTCAAAACAGAGGGTTGGATCGATAACTGTACTTTTATACAGTATTCATCCATGGGATGAGCACCGTCAAGGGCTATCGGCACGCAAAGCGGCAGCGCCACAATCGGCCCGCCCTTTGGCCTCACCCCTTCACCCCGGGAGCCCGCATGATCACCTTCACCCGCCGCCACGCCGCCATCGGCACCCTGACCCTCGCGCTCGGCATCGCCGCCGTCGTGGCCGGCGTGACCGCGCCGTCGACTCCGGTCCAGGCTCAGCCCAATCCATTGCTGATGACGCAGCAGCCGCCGTCATCGTGCGTGTGCGCCGCAGCCGTATCCGTATTCGGCGGCAGCGGCGGACCGCAGATTGCCAACTGCCAATGCGGCGCGCTCAATTGCGCGGCAGCCACCGCGGCCGGTGGCGTGACGCTGCAGTGCTCGCGCTGAGTGCCTGACCTTCAGCGCGGCTCGCCAGGCTGTCGCGCCAGCCAGAACGAGAGCACCGCGATCACGCCAAGAGCGGCCAGCAACAGCATCAGCTCGCGGTAACCGCCGAGCGCCAGCAGCAGCGCCGCGGCGGCCACCGGCGCCGCCGCACGCGCCAGCAGGCCGATTGCCGCCATCGCGCCGCCGATGCGGCCCACGTGCGCGCGGCCGAACGTCTCGGGGATCAGGCCGCCGCGCACGATGGTGATCAGCCCGTTGGCGGCGCCGAACACCGCGGCGAACAGCCACAGCACCCACAGCGAACGCGCCAGCGCGAACAACGTCAGCGACAGCGGCAGGCCCAGCAGCACGACAGCGCCCAGCACACGCAGCGACCAGGCGCGGCCCAGCCACGCATACACCAGACGCCCGGCCACCTGCGCCGGTCCGATCCACACCACCACCGCCAGCGCCTCGCTCTGGCTCAGGCCCTTGGAGGCGAACGCCGGCATCACGTGCGCCCACAGCGCCGCGCCCGCAAACGCATACAGCGTGAAGGCCAAGGCCAGCAGCCAGAACGTGCGATGTCGCAACGCCTCGTGCAACGTGGTATCGGGCCCTGCGCCCTCGCGTGCGTCAGCACCGCGGAGCTGCTCGCCCGGCCCGCGCAGCGCCCACAGATGCAGGGGCAGCACCACCACCAGCAACGTGACGGCCATCACCACCAGCGTGCCGCGCCAGCCGAGCGATGGGCATCAGCCAGGCCACCGCCGGAAACGACAGCGTGCTGGCGAAGCCGCCCACCAGCGTGAGCGCGGTGATGCCCTGCCGATACCGCTGCGGATAGCGCTTGGTCAGCACGATGAACGCCGGGTCGTACAGCGTCATCGCCATCGACGCGCCGAGCACGACCCACACCGCATAGAACATCCACGGCTCGCGCACCGCCGCCCAGGCGAACAGACCGAGCGCCGCCAGCACGGCACCGCCGGCCAGCACTGCCCGGCCATGGCCGCGGTCGATCGCCGCGCCCACCGCGTACGACGCGCCGCCCCAGGCGGCCAGCCCGACGCTGAAGGCGCCCATCAGCGTGGCCTCGCTCCAGCGCAGCTCGTCGCGCATCGGCAGCACGAACGACGAGAAGCCGTAGTACAGCGCCGCCCAGGTGAGCACCTGGCCGAAGCGACAGTGCCGCCACCACCCAGGCAAAGCTCGGGTGGCGTGGCGCATCTTTCATTGGCGGCCATTGTCACCGGCGTCTTTGTCGCAGCAGGGACAAACAGGCCCCTTGCACGCGTGCTACAAATGCCGGCTCGAGATTGAGTTCGCCGGAGACAAGCACCATGGACCTGAACTTCACCGCCGACGAACTCGCGTTTCGGCAAGAGGTGCGGCAATGGGTGGCCGACAACCTGCCCAAGGACATCAGCCACAAGGTGCACCACGCGCTGCGACTGTCGCGCGACGACATGCAGCGCTGGGCCAAGATCCTCGGGAAGAAGGGCTGGCTCGCGTCGGGCTGGCCCGCGCAATTCGGCGGCCCCGGCTGGACCGCAGTGCAGAAGCACCTGTTCGAGGAAGAGTGCGCGCGTGCCGGGTCGCCCCGCATCGTGCCGTTCGGCCCGGTGATGGTGGCGCCGGTGATCATGACCTTCGGCTCGGCGGAGCAGCAAAAGCGCTTCCTGCCGGGCATCGCCTCGGGCGAAGTGTGGTGGAGCCAGGGCTACAGCGAGCCCGGCGCCGGCTCCGACCTGGCGTCGCTGAAGACCCGCGCCGAGCGACGCGGCGACAAGTACATCGTCAACGGCCAGAAGACCTGGACCACGCTCGGCCAGTTCGGCGAGTGGATCTTCTGCCTGGTGCGCACCAGCAGCGATGGCAAGCCGCAGACCGGCATCAGCTTCCTGCTGGTCGACATGAAGTCGCGCGGCGTCACCGTGCGGCCGATCGTCATGCTCGACGGCGAGCCCGAGGTCAACGAGGTGTTCTTCGACAACGTCGAGGTGCCCGCCGAGAACCTGATCGGCGAAGAGAACAAAGGCTGGACCTACGCCAAGCACCTGCTCGCGCACGAGCGCACCAACATCGCCGACGTCAACCGCGCCAAGCGCGAGATCGAGCGCCTGAAGCGCATCGCCAAGGCCGAAGGCGTGTACGACGATGCGCGCTTCCGCGACCAGATCGCGCTGCTCGAGGTCGACATCGTCGCGCTCGAGATGCTGGTGCTGCGCGTGCTGTCGGCCGAGAAGAGCGGCAAGCAAAGCCTCGACATTGCGGGCCTGCTGAAGATCAAGGGCAGCGAGATCCAGCAGCGCTACAGCGAGCTGATGATGCTGGCCGCAGGTCCCTTCACGATGCCCTATGTGCGCGAAGCGATGGAGGCCGGTTGGCAGGGCGACTGGTTCGCCCGCTTCGGCGACTGCGCGCCGCTGGCCGGCAACTACTTCAACTTCCGCAAGACCACGATCTACGGTGGATCAAACGAAGTGCAACGCAACATCGTTGCGCAAACCGTGCTGGGCTGAAGAGGGACGATCATGGACTTCGAATTCACCGACGACCAACTCTCGCTGCGCGATGCGGTCGCCCGCTGGGTCGACAAGGGCTTCGCCTTCGAGCGCCGGCACAGCATCGCCAAGCAGGGCGGCCGCACGCGCGACATCTATCGCGAGCTCGCCGAACTCGGCCTCACCGGCATCGCCGTGCACGAGTCGCATGGCGGCATGGGCTTCGGCGCCATCGGGGCGATGGTGGTGATGGAAGAGCTCGGCCGCGGCCTGGTCAACGCGCCCTACGCGGCCGGCGCGCTGGTGGCACCGCGCCGTGCTCGCCGCCGCGCCTGCCGCGCTGCAAGGCGCGTGGCTGCCGCGCATCGCTTCGGGTGAGGCGCTGGTGGTGCTGGCGCATCAAGAACGCGCCTCGCGCTATCGCCTCGCTCAAGTGGCCACCACCGCCAAGCGTGCCGGCAGCGGCTGGCAATTGAGCGGCCACAAGAGCGTGGTCCCCGCGGCCGACGAGGCCGACGCCTTCATCGTGCCGGCGCGCACCGGCGGCGGCGGCGACGAGCCCAAAGGCATCGCGCTGTTCCTTGTGGAGGCAGGCGCCAAGGGTTCGCAGGTGCAGGGTTACGCCACGCAAGACGGCGCCCGCGCCGGCGAGCTGACGCTGGCCGATTCTCCGGCCGCGCTGATCCAGGAAGACGGCTTCGCGACGCTGGAGCTGGCGATCGACATCGGCATCGCCGCCGCCTGCGCCGAAGGCGTAGGCGTGATGGACAAGCTCGTCGCCCTCACCGTCGAGTACATGAACACGCGCAAACAGTTCGGCACCACGCTGGCCACCTTCCAGGCGCTGCGCCACCGCATCGCCGACGTCAAGATGCAGCTCGAGCTCGGCCGCTCGATGAGCTACTTCGCGAGCCTCAAGCTCGGCGAGGCGCCGGCCGCGCGGCGCCGCGCGCTCTCGCAGGCCAAGGTGCAGCTGGGCAACTCGATGCGTTTCGTCGGCCAGCAGTGCATCCAGCTGCACGGCGGCATCGGCGTCACGGACGAGTACATCGGCAGCCACTACTTCAAGCGCCTGACGATGCTCGAGATGACCTTCGGCGACACGCTGCACCACCTGGGCGAAGTGTCCGCGTGCATGACCGACTCCACCGGCGTGTTCGCATAACACCCGGCGTGATGCGGCTCGAGTCCGCGAACCGGCTGCGTCACCGGGCCGGCGCGAGCGACGGGCACTACGAGAGCTACTTCATCCGCGCCAACCACGCCGAGCAGGCGTGGGCGTTCTGGATCCGCTACACCATCTTCAGCCCGCTGGGTCGTCCGCACGACGCAGTGGGCGAGTTGTGGGCGATCGTGTTCGACGGCGAGCGCAACCACCACGTCGCGGTGAAGCAGGACTGGCCGCTGGCCTCGTGCCGCTTCGACCCCGAGGTGCTGGCCGTCGAGTTGCCGAGCGCGCAATTGGGCAGCGGGCACGCGATGGGCAGTGCCGAATCCTCCGGCCACCGCATCGTCTGGGACCTTCGATTCGCGGGCGGCCAGTCGCCGCTGCTGCTGTTGCCAGCCCGTTTGTACGACGGCGGATTCCCCAAAGCCAAGAGCTTGGTTGGCCGGCCGCTGGCGCGTTTCGACGGCATGCTCACGGTCGACGGCCAGCGCATCGACTTGCAAGGCTGGCTCGGCAGCCAGAACCACAACTGGGGCCGCCAGCACACCGACCGCTACGCCTGGGGCCAGGTGGCGGGCTTCGACGACGGGCACGGTGAGAGCTTCCTCGAAGTGGCGTCGGCGAAACTGAAGCTCGGCCCGCTGTGGACGCCGTGGATCACGCCGATCGTGTTGCGCCACCGCGGCCGCGAACACCGGCTCAACGTGCTGGGCCGCTCGCTGCGGGCGCGTGCCTCGGTGCAAGGATTCGATTGGCGCTTCGAGTCGCACGGCGACGGCATTCGTCTGTCAGGTCACATTCACGCCGAACGCAGCGATTTCGTCGGCCTGCGTTACGCCAATCCGCCGGGCGGCATCAAGCAGTGCCTGAACAGCAAGATCGCGCGCGCCGAGGTCACGCTGCAACACGCCGACGGCTCGAGCGAGACGCTGATCAGCCGGCGCCGAGCGGCGTTCGAGCTGCTCGGCGACGACAGCAGCCACGGCGTGCCGATGGCGTGTTGAAGCTGACCCCCCAGCTCGCTGCGCTCGCGTCCCCCCGAGGGGGCGCCGCCGGCTTGGACGGCCCGGCGCCGGCCGGCGCATGCGGTAGGCTTCGCGCATGACGCTGTTCCCCGGCTCGATCACCGATGTGCAGGGCCTGAAGGTCGGCCACAACACCGACTCGCGGCGCCCCACCGGTTGCACCGTCGTGCTGTGCGAAGCGGGCGTGACCTGCGGTGTCGACGTGCGCGGCGCCGCTCCCGGCACCCGCGAGACCGACCTGCTCGCGCCCGGCAACCTGGTCGATCGCGTGCACGCGGTGCTGCTGGCCGGCGGCAGTGCGTTCGGCCTCGACGCCGCCGGCGGCGTGATGCGCTGGCTCGACGAGCATGGCCACGGTTTCGCGGTCGGCCCGGCGCGCGTGCCGATCGTGCCGGCCGCGGTACTGTTCGACCTGTGGGTGGGCGACGCGCGCATCCGGCCCGATGCGCAGGCGGGCTTCGCCGCGTGCGAGGCCGCTTCGGATCTGGCCCCGGCGCAAGGCTGTGTCGGTGCCGGTGCCGGCGCCACGGTGGGCAAGCTGTTCGGCATCGCGCACGCGATGAAAGGCGGCATCGGCACCGCGAGCCTCGAAGTCAACGGCGTGCGAATCGCCGCGCTGGTGGCGGTCAATGCCGCCGGCGACGTGATCGACCCCGCCACCGCGCGGGTGGTGGCTGGCAGCCGCCAGCTCGATGGCCGCACGCCTCGGCGCATCACCGCGGCGCTGGCGCGCGGCCTGATGCCGCCCAACATCCTGGCCGGTGCAGCCACCACGATCGGCATCGTCGCCACCGACGTTGCACTCGACAAGGCGCAATGCGCGCGCCTGGCCACGATGTCGCACGACGGCCTGGCGCGCTGCATCGACCCCGTGCACACCGCCAGCGACGGCGACACGATGTTCGCGCTGGCCACCGGCAGCAATCGGCGCACGCTGCCGCTCACCGTGCTGGGCGCGCTGGCCGCCGAGGTGACGCAGCGCGCGGTGCTCAACGGCGTGCGCGCTGCCACCGGCTTGCGCGAGCCGCCATTGCCGAGCGCACAAGACATCGGCTGGGCGTGAGGCCCAGGCATCTTTGGAGAACACGATGACATTGCTTCGCCGCGTCCTGCTCGCGTTGATCGCCGCGACGGCGCTCGTCTCTTGCACCACCCTCACGCCACCGAGCCATCCGCCGATCGTCTTCGTGCACGGCAACGGCGACTCCGCCGCGTTGTGGATGACCACGTTGTGGCGCTTCGAGAGCAATGGCTGGCCGCGCGATCGGCTGGTGGCGCTGAACCTGCCGTACCCGACCGCGCGCGACGACGACACCAAGCCGCAGCCAGGCCGCAGCTCCGCCGACGACCAGATGCGCACGCTGGCCGCCGAGGTGGCGCGCGTGCTCAAAACCACCGGCGCGCAAAAGGTGGTGCTGATGGGCAACTCGCGCGGCGGCAACGCGATCCGCGCCTACATCCAGAACGGCGGCGGCGTGGACACCGTGTCGCACGCCATCCTCGGCGGCACGCCCAACCACGGCGTGTGGGCCATTCCAGCCTTTCGGCCGAACAACGAGTTCAACGGCGCCGGGCCCTTTCTCACGGCGCTCAACGCGCCCAAGGGTGCCAACGGCGACGAGGTGACGCCGGGCGTGCAGTGGATGACGATCCGCTCCGACAACAACGACAAGTTCGCACAGCCCGACGGCGTGTGGATCGGCGCCAAGGGCACGCCCACGAACGTCACGTTCGACGGGCCGGCGTTGAAGGGTGCGACCAACGTGGTGCTGCCCGGCCGCGACCACCGCGAGACCGTCGTACCACGCCGAGGCCTTTGCGCAGGCCTATCGCTTCATCACCGGCCGCGAGCCCGCGACGACCGCCATCACGCCCGAATCGCGCGTGGTGCTCGACGGCGTGGTCACGTCCACCGGCCCCGGCGGCCCGACCAACCTGTCGCTGGTAGGCGCGATGGTCGAGGTGTACGCCGCCGATGCCGACACCGGCGAGCGCCGCGGCACGCCGCTGGTCAACGTCACGGTCGGCGCCGATGGCCGCTGGGGACCGCTTGCCACCGACGCCAACACGCCGCTGGAGTTCGTGGTCACTGCGGCGGGGTACGCCACGCACCATGTCTACCGCTCGCCGTTTGCGCGCTCGTCAAACATCGTGCACCTGCGGCCCGAAAGGCTGAGTGACAGCGACCGTAGCGCTGCGGCGGTGGTGACCTTCGTGCGGCCGCGCGGCTACTTCGGTGTGCCGCGCGACCAGATCGTGTTCGACAACCAGAACCCGGCGCCAGGCATTCCGACTGGCGTGGCCGGCGTGGCGTCGAGCCGCCTCGTACTGAGCGGTGCCGATCGCACCGTGGTGGGCGACTACCAGTCGGGTGCCATCCGAGAGCGCGTGGTCGGCCGCAGCTGGCCGGCGGCCGACAACCAGCTGGCGACGCTGGAACTGCACTACTGATCCGCCAGAGCACGCGGCAAAACATGCAGGTCTTCCGCGGCTTTCGGCACCCCGGTCTGGCGCCGTCGTGCGCGCTGACGATCGGCAACTTCGACGGCGTGCACCGCGGCCACCAGGCCATGCTGGCGCTGCTCACCAACGAGGCGCGGCATCGCGGCCTGCCAGCTGCGTGATGACCTTCGAGCCGCACCCGCGCGACTACTTCGCGGCGCTGGCCGGCAAGCCCGAGAGCGCGCCGCCGCGCATCGCGACGCTGCGCGACAAGCTGTGCGAGCTCGAACGCTGCGGCGTCGAGCAGGCCGTCGTGCTGCGCTTCGGCGGCGCCACTGTCGAGCCTGTCGCCGCAGGCCTTCGTCGACGACGTGCTGGTGGCGCGGCCTGCAGCGCGCTACGTGCTGGTCGGCGACGACTTTCGCTTCGGCGCCAAGCGTGCCGGCGACTACGCGATGCTCGACGCCGCCGGCGATGCGCGTGGCTTCGACGTCGCGCGCATGATGAGCTACGAGGTGCACGGCGCTCGCGTGTCGAGCTCGGCGGTGCGCGCGGCGCTGGCCGCCGGCGACATGGAGCTGGCCGCCGCGCCTGCTCGGCCGGCCGTACAGCATCAGCGGCCACGTGCTGCACGGCCGCAAGCTCGGGCGCGAGCTCGGCTTTCCGACGCTGAACCTGCGCTTCGGCGCACCCGCGGCCGGCGGCGATGGGCATCTTCGTCGTGCGCGTGCACGGCCTGGCGGCGATGCCGCTGGCCGGGCGTGGCCAGCCTCGGCGTGCGGCCGACGGTCGACGACGGCGGCCGCGTGCTGCTCGAGGTGCATTGCCTCGACTGGCCCGCCGCGCTGCGGCGACGAAGGAGCGCTACGGTCAGCTGGTGCGCGTGGACCTGCTGGCCAAGCTGCACGACGAAGTGCGCTACGACTCGCTGCAGGCGCTGCGCGACGGCATCGCGCCGGACGTGGCGCAGGCGCGGCCTGGTTTGCGGTTCACCCCGCATAGCCGCCGAAGCGCCGCGCGCCGACACCCGTCAGTAGAATGCAGACCATGCGTCCGTGCATGGCCCACTCGATCCGTTGCGTGTGCACGCGGCCACGCGCCGGCAAACCACCCGCGACCGAATTCGCGCCGGTTCACGCTGAGAGCCGCCCGCGAGCCGCGCGCCTCGCTGCGCCCGTCTCCATCAGCCGACAAGCCGCCGCGCTCCATGCGCCCGTTGCCATGACACAAGCCCCGACCACCGACTACCGCAGCACGCTGAACCTGCCCGACACGCCGTTCCCGATGCGCGGCGACCTGCCCAAGCGCGAGCCGGGCTGGGTCAAGGCGTGGAACGAACAGGGCCTCTACAAGACAGCTGCGCGAGGCGCGCCACGGCGCGCCGCTGTTCGTGCTGCACGACGGCCCGCCGTACGCCAACGGCGCGATCCACATGGGCCACGCGGTCAACAAGATGCTGAAGGACATGATCGTCAAGGCGCGCCAGCTGGCCGGCTTCGACGCGCACTACATGCCGGGCTGGGACTGCCACGGCCTGCCGATCGAGAACGCGATCGAAAAGCAGTTCGGCCGCCACCTGTCGCGCGACGAGATGCAGGCCAAGAGCCGCGCCTACGCGACCGAGCAGATCGCCATCCAGATGGCCGACTTCCAGCGCCTGGGCGTGCTCGGCGACTGGGAGCACCGCTACGCGACGATGGACGTCGCCAACGAGGCCGGCGAGATCCGCGCCTTCAAGCGCGTGATCGAGCGCGGCTTCGTCTACCGCGGCCTGAAGCCGGTGTACTGGTGCTTCGACTGCGGCTCGTCGCTGGCCGAGTTCGAGATCGAGTACGCCGACAAGAAGAGCCAGACCGTCGACGTCGGCTTCCTGTGCGCCGAACCGGCGAAGCTGGCCGCGGCGTTCGGCCTGCCGTCGCTCGCCAAGGACGCCTTCGCGGTGATCTGGACCACCACCGCGTGGACGATCCCGGCCAACCAGGCGCTGAACCTGAACCCGGCGCTCGACTACGCGCTGGTCGACACCGAGCGCGGTCTGCTCTTGCTCGCCGCGACGCTGGTCGAGACATGCCTGGCGCGCTACGGGCTGCAAGGCACGGTGGTGGCCACGACGAAGGGCGAGAAGCTCGCCGGCATCAACTTCCGCCACCCGCTGGCTCGAGTCGACGCGGGCTACGACCGCCTGAGCCCGATCTACCTGGCCGACTACGCCACCGCCGAAGACGGCACCGGCATCGTGCACTCGTCGCCGGCCTACGGCCTGGACGACTTCAACTCGTGCGTCGCGCACGGGTCTGAAGGTCGACGACATCCTGAACCCGGTGCAGGGCAACGGCAACTACGCGGCCGACTTTCCGCTGTTCGGCGGCCTGGACATCTGGAAGGCGGTGCCGGTGATCATCGAGGCGCTGAAGCAGGCCGGCCGCCTGCTCGCCACCGACACGCTGGCGCACAGCTACCCGCACTGCTGGCGCCACAAGACGCCGGTGATCTACCGCGCCGCCGCGCAGTGGTTCGTCCGCATGGACGAGGGCGAAGGGGTCTTCACCAAGGACAAGGCGAAGAAGACGCTGCGCCAGCTCGCGCTCGAGGCGATCGACGCCACCGACTTCTACCCCGAGAACGGCCGCGCGCGACTGCGCGACATGATCGCCAACCGGCCCGACTGGTGCATCAGCCGCCAGCGCAGCTGGGGCGTGCCGCTGCCGTTCTTCCTGCACAAGGAGACGGGCGACGCGCACCCGCGCACGATGGAGATCCTCGACCAGGCGGCCGAGATCGTCGAGAAAGGCGGCATCGAGGCGTGGAGCCGCGTCACGGCCGAAGCAGATCCTCGGCGCCGACGAGGCCGCGTACTACACCAAGAGCAGCGACATCCTCGAGGTCTGGTTCGACTCGGGCTCGACCTTCTGGCACGTGCTGCGCGGCACGCACGCCGGCACCAGCGAAGGCCAGCCGACGCATCACCCGCAGGGCCCCGAGGCCGACCTGTACCTCGAAGGCCACGACCAGCACCGCGGCTGGTTCCACTCGCTCGCTGCTGCTGGCGTGCGCGATCTTCGACCGCGCGCCGTACCGCGGCCTGCTGACGCACGGCTTCACCGTCGACAGCCAGGGCCGCAAGATGAGCAAGAGCCTGGGCAACGGCATCGAGCCGCAGGTGGTGAGCAACAAGCTCGGCGCCGAGATCATCCGCCTGTGGGTCGCCGCCAGCGACTACTCGGGCGACATCGCCGGCGACGACAAGATCCTCGCCCGCGTCGTCGACGCGTACCGCCGCATCCGCAACACGCTGCGCTTCCTGCTCGCCAACACCAGCGACTTCGATCCGCAGAAGGACGCGGTGCCGCAGCCGCAGATGCTCGAGATCGACCGCTGGGCGCTGGCGCGCGCGGCCGAAGCTGCAGGCCGAGTTCGTCGGCACGTTCGACGCCGCGCGCGGCGTGTTCGAAGGCGGCCACTACAAGGTCTACGAATTCCACCCGGTGGTGGCCAAGCTGCAGCTCTTCTGCTCAGAGGACCTGGGCGCCTTCTACCTCGACGTGCTGAAGGACCGCCTGTACACCACGGCGCCGAAGTCGCTGGCGCGCCGCTCGGCGCAGACCGCGCTGTGGCAGATCACGCACGCGATGCTGCGCTGGATGGCGCCGTTCCTGAGCTTCACCGCCGAGGAGGCGTGGCATGTGCTCGACGGTGCCGGCGGCTCGATCTTCACGCAGGTCTACTGGAAGTTCGACGCACCCGACGCCGCGCTGCTCGCCAAGTGGGCGCGCATCCGCGAGATCCGCGACACGGCGAACAAGGAGATCGAGAACCTGCGCACCGCGGGCCAGGTGGGCTCGTCGCTGCAGGCGACCCTGACGCTGC
Organism: uncultured beta proteobacterium; assembly: GCA_963774185.1. Taxonomy (GTDB): domain Bacteria; phylum Pseudomonadota; class Gammaproteobacteria; order Burkholderiales; family Burkholderiaceae_C; genus JAEUPI01. The sequence goes on along the minus strand of CAVZEK010000019.1, from coordinate 121,936 downwards.
ATGCGCCGCCGCCGACCATGCGCTGCTGGCCTCGCTGGGCGACGAGCTGAAGTTCGTGTTCATCACGTCGGCCGCGCAACTGAAGGCCGCCGCCGCGCTGCGCATCGACGTGGCGCCGTCGTCGGCCACCAAGTGCGAACGCTGCTGGCACTACCGCGACGACGTCGGCAGCGACGCCGCCCACCCGACGATCTGCGGCCGCTGCGCGAGCAACCTGTTCGGCGCCGGCGAAGTGCGGGGCATCGCGTGAGCAGCACCCGCACCAGCCTGTGGGTCTGGCTCGGCCTGGCGCTGATCGTCATCGTTGCCGACCAGCTGACCAAGACGCTGATCGTCGGCCAGTTCGCGCTGCACGACACCTATGTCGTCACGCCGTTCTTCAACATCGTGCGCGCGCACAACCCGGGCGCCGCGTTCTCGTTCCTCGCCGGCGCGGCGGGCTGGCAACGCTGGTTCTTCGTCGTGCTCGGCATCGTGGCCTCGGTGTTCATCGTGTGGATGCTGCGCAAGCACCCCGACCAGAAGTTGTTCTGCTTCGCGGTGAGCCTGATCCTCGGCGGCGCGCTGGGCAACGTGATCGACCGCCTGCTGCACGGCCACGTCGTCGATTTTCTCGACTTCCATTTCCAATTCTTGCAGCCGCTGTTCCCGCAAGGCCACTTTCCGAGCTTCAACGTGGCCGACAGCGCGATCACCGTGGGCGCCGTGTGCCTGATCCTCGACGAGCTGCGGCGCGTGCGGCGCGCCTGAGCGCATCTGCGTTTGAACTGCCTGCCGATGACCGCACCGTCGTCCACCCGACCGGGCGATCCCCAAGGCCCCGCAGGATTTGCGGTGCGCCTGCAGACGCTGTCGTGGCGTGATCCGACGCGCTGGCTGGTGCTGGGCTGGCGTGACTTCGTGCGCTGCCCGGGCATCGGCCTGTTCTACGGCGCCTGCTTCACGGGGATGGGCTGGGCGCTGATGAAGGTGTACGAGGCTGCGCCGGCCTATGTGCTGGCGCTGTCGGCGGGCTTTCTGCTGATGGGTCCGTTTCTGTGCCTGGGCCTGTACCAGGCCAGCCGCCGGCTCGAGCAGGGTGAGCACCCGACGCTGATCGATTCGTTGACGGCGTGGCGCGAGCGCACTGGCACGCTGGCCATCTTCGGGCTGGTGCTGCTGGTGCTCGAGATGCTGTGGGGCCGCGCCTCGCTGGTGGTGTTCGCGCTGAGCTTCGACGGCATGCCCGACTTCAAGGGTTCGCTGCTGGCGCTGCTGGACCCGGCCAACGTGCAGTTCATCGTCGCCTACCTGTTCGTCGGCGGCTTGTTCGCCGGCTTGATCTTCGCCGTCAGCGTGGTCTCGATTCCGATGATCCTCGACCGGCCCGTCGACGCCATCACCGCCGGCATCGCCAGCATGCGGCTGGTGCTCACGCAGACCGGCATCGCGCTGTGGTGGGGTGCGCTGCTCACGGTGTGCGTCGTGCTGGCGATGCTGCCGTGGTTCGCGGGCTTGTTGATCGTGGGCCCGCTGCTCGGGCACGCGTCGTGGCACGCCTACCGCGCCGCGGTGGTGGTCGACCTCGCCGACCCGGCATCTGCCACGTAGCCCAAGCCGTTGCGCTTGCATACGGCAAGCGCGCGCAGCGCGCGCGACAATGCTGCACAGCGAGCGACCCTGCATTCGAACGATGAACCTCTGGATCCGCCGCATCGCCATCGCGCTGGGCGCGTTGCTGTTGCTGCTCGTCCTGGCCGCCGTGGCGCTGGTGGTCACCTTCGACGCCAACCGCTACAAGCCGCTGGCGATCGACTGGATGAAGACCGAGCGCCAGCGGACGCTGGCGATCGACGGGCCGATCGAACTGTCGGTGTTTCCGCGGCTGGCGATCAAGGTGTCGAAGGTGCGGCTGTCGGAACGCGGACGCATTGATGAGTTTCTGGCGATCGACGAAGCAGCTCTCGCCGTGCAAGTGTTGCCGCTGTTGCGCCGGCAGGTGGTGGTCGATCGTGTCAGCGCACGCGGCGTGCACGCCGTGTATCAACGGGATGCCAAGGGCGTGCGCAACATCGACGATCTCATCGGCACCGGCGCACCCTCTCCGGCCACGCCCGCGAACCCGCCGTCGGGCGGCGGCGCCGCCGCGCGCTTCGATGTCAGCGCGGTCAAACTCGAAGACGTCCAGCTGCGCGTGCGCGACGCGATGGCCAAGGTCGACGGCCAGATCGCGCTGCAGTCGTTCAATTCGGGTCGCCTGGCCAACCGGGTCGAGACACCGGTGTCGCTGCGCGCCGGCGTGCAACTGACGCAGCCGCAGCCGCTGAAGCTCTCGATCGACGGCGAGACCACGCTGGCGCTGGACCTCGACAACAGCGCGGTCGCGCTGCGCAACATGAAGCTCAACCTGCAGCTCGACGGTGCCGGCGCCAAAGACCTGGTGCTCGCGGCCAGCGGCGCCGCGGCATGGGACGGCGCAGCGGTGCACGCGGGGCCGTTGAAGCTCGCGCTCAAGGGCGCCGCATTCGGCGGCGACACGCTGTCGGCGTCGACGCTCGAAGTCAAGCAGCTGCTGTTCAACGTCAGCGGCCAGCGCCTCGAACTCGACGCGCTGAAGCTGGCGCTGGCCGGGCGCCACGGCGCTGACCTGCCTTTCGAGCTGACGCTCGATTGGCCGCAACTGGCAGTGAACGCGCAGTCGCTGACGGGCAGCGCGTTGTCGGGGCAGATCAAAACCAGCGGACCCATCGCACTGGCCGGTGACTTTCGCTCGGGTGCGCCGAGCGGCAAGTTCGACGCGCTGCGCCTGCCCGGCGTGACGCTGGCGGTGCAGGGTCAGATGCAGCAGCGCAAGGTCGACGGCACATTGAAATCCGACCTCGTGCTCAATACCAGCCATGGCGCGGTGGCGCTCGAGCCGCTCGACTTGAAGGCCACGCTCACCGACCCCGGCCTGCAGCCGCTGCAGCTGGCGATGCGCGGCAAGGTCAATGCCGATGCCAAGGCTGTGTCGTGGGCGATCGACGGCGCGTTGAACACCAACCGCTTCGACAGCACCGGCCAGGCCGCGCTGGGCGGCGCGGTGCCGCGCATCGTGGCCAAGGCGCGCTTCGACAGCCTCGACCTCAACACGCTGCTCGCGCCCAGCAAGCCCGGCGCTGCCGCTCCCGCGGCCACCGGGCCGGCACCGGCGGACACGCCGCTGGCGCTCGATGGCCTGAACGCGGTCAACGGACAGTTCAGCTTCACGGCCGGTGCGCTGGCATTTCGGCAGTATCGGGTCAGCGACGTGAAGGCCGACGCCGCGCTCGACAGCGGCGCGCTGCAGATCTCCCGCCTGGCCGGGCGCGCTTGGGGCGGCACGATCGACGGCAGCGGCAGCGCGCAGGCCAAGGACCGGCGCATCGCCGTCAAGTTCGCGGCCGATGGCGTCGATGTCAACGCATTGCTGAAGACCGTCGCTGGCAAAGACTTGCTCGAAGGCACCGGTCGCGTCGCCGCCGACGTCAACACCGGCGGCGCCACGGTCGGCGCGCTGCGCAGCGCGCTGGCCGGCACGGTGGCACTGCATGTGCGCGACGGTGCCGTCAAGGGCGTCAACCTCGCGCGCTCGCTGCGCCAGGCCAAGGCCGCGCTGGCGATGAAAAGCGACTCTGTCAGCCAGGCCAGCACCGCCGAGAAGACCGACTTCTCCGAACTCAGCGCCAGCGCACGCATCGCCGGCGGCGTGGCGCAAAGCGACGACCTCGACATCAAGAGCCCGTTCCTGCGCATCGGCGGCGCCGGCCGCTTCGACATCGGCCGCGGCACGATCGACTACACCGCGCGCGCCACCGTGATCGGGTCGCCCACCGGACAAGATGGCGCCGACCTCGCAGCGTTGAAAGGCCTGACGGTGCCGGTGGTGCTGTCGGGCCCGTTCGACGCGATCGGCTGGAAGATCCAGTGGTCGGGTGTGGCGGCCAAGGCGCTCGAGAACCAGTTGAGGGACAAGCTCAGCGAGCGGTTGGGCATCAAGCCCGCGCCCGCGCCGGCGGGCGCAGGAGCGGCCGCCGCCTCGGCACCGCAGTCATCCGAAGACAAGCTGCGCGAAAAGCTCAAGCGCCTGCTCAGGTAGCCACGCGCCGCGCGCGCTGCCATCACGCCTCTCGGCGGCCGACCTCGATCTCGCGCACGTTCAAGCTGGGACGAGCCGCACCGTGTTCCATGACGCTGCGGGCAACGTCATGCGAACGCGATCGCCTTCGACGGCCACGCCGTTCAGTGCAGCGGGCGCGACCTCGTCGGGCGCTGCCGCGGTGTTGCAGGCCTGCAGGTCGTCATGGCGCAGTTGCCGCGCTTGTGCCACCTTCAGCCTGGCGAAGCCGCGCACCGACACGTCCACTGCCAGTTCGCTGTGCAGGTCGCGATTCAGAGCCAGCACGTTCAGGCCGCCTTGTGCATCGGCCACGGCCGCGAGCTTGAGGTACGGCGCGGCGGGAATTGCAAAGTATTGATCGAGAGCACCTCGGGGGTCGTAGTAGCTGGCTGCGTAGGTGTCGCTGTCGACGCGGGCGCGCAGCACATGGCCGCGTCCGAGGTGGCTCATGTCGGCGAACGGATGGAAGATCGTCTGCCGCCACGCCGGTCCGCCGGTCTCGGTCATGATCGGCGCGATCACGTTGACGAGCTGCGCGAGGCACGCGGCCTTCACGCGGTCGGCATGGTTGAGCAACGAGATGCACATGCCGCCGAAGGCCAGCGCATCCTCCATCGTAGTAGATCTCCTCGAGGATCGCTGGGGCCACCGGCCAGCCCTCCTTCACGCGCTCGGCGCGCTTGCGGCGCGTGCGATACCAGACGTTCCACTCGTCGAAGCTCAGCATGATGCGCTTGCCCGAGCGGCGTCGGGCGGCGACCGCATCGGCGATCGCCACGACCTCGTCGATGAACTGGTCCATCAGGTCGGGGCTGGCGAGGAAGAGCGCGGCGTGTCGTCCGTGTAGTTGTTGAGGTAGGTGTGCAGCGAGATGTACTCGACATGGTCGAACGTGTGCTCGAGCACCGTGTCTTCCCACGCGCCGAAGGTCGGCATGTTGCGGCCCGACGAGCCGCACGCCGCCAGCTCGATGCGCGGATCGATCCACTTCATCATCTTGGCCGCCTCGATGGCGATGCGGCCGTATTCGGTCGGCGGTCTTGGCCTCCATCTGCCACGGGCCGTCCATCTCGTTGCCCAGGCACCAGAACTTGATGTCGTGCGGCTGCTCCCAGCCGTGCGGCGGCGCAGATCCGACAGCGCGGTGCCGCCGGGATGGTTGCAGTACTCGACCAGATTGCGCGCCGCATCGCCGCCGCGCGTGCCGAGGTTGACCGCCAGCATCGGCTCGATCTCGGCGGCGCGGCACCAGTCGATGAACTCGTTGGTGCCGAACGTGTTGGTCTCGGTGGACATCCAGGCCAGATCGAGCCGGCGCGGCCGCTGCTGCGACCGGGCCGACGCCGTCCTCCCAGTTGTAGCCGGAGACGAAGTTGCCGCCGGGATAGCGCATGATCGTCGGCGCCAGCTCGCGCACCAGCGCCGAGCACGTCCCGGCGGAAGCCCCGTTCGTCGGCCGTGGGGTGGCCGGGCTCGAAGATGCCGCCGTAGACGCAGCGGCCGAGGTGCTCGACGAAGGCGCCGAACAGGCGCGGATCGGTCTTGCCGATCGTGGAATCGCGGTCGAGCGACACATGGGCGTTGCGCATCGAGAGATTCTCCGTCGTTGAATCGAGCGGTTGGTCGTCAGGCGGCGGATGGCGCCAGCCCATCGGGCGACAGCACCGCGCTCTTCAGGTTGCGCGAATACGGATGCTGCGGATTGGTCGAGCACCGCGCGCGCTGTCGCCGCTTTCGACCACGCTGCCCGTGCTGCATGATGATGATGCGATCGCTGATGTAGTAGGCGGTGGCCAGGTCGTGCGTGATGTAGACGATCGACACGCCCAGCTCGTCGCGCAGCGTCCTGAACAGGTTGACGATCGACATGCGCAGCGAGGCATCGACCATCGACACCGGCTCGTCGGCCACGATCAGCGCGGGCGCGCGAGATCAGCGCGCGCGCGATGGCGATGCGCTGCAACTGGCCGCCCGACAGCTCGTGCGGAAAGCGGCCCCGCACCTCGGCCAGCGACAGGCCGACCTGGACGCAGCGCCTTGTCGGCCGCCGCATCGCGCGCGGCGTCGTCGCGGCGCCGGCGAAGCGGCGCGCGGTCATGAACAGATAGCGGTCGAGCTGCTTCAGCGGATTGAAGGCCTCGAACGGGTTCTGAAAGATCGGCTGGACCTGCGCCATGAACGCCAGGCGCGTCGCGGCCGTGGATCTGCGCGACGTCGGTGCCGCGAAAGCGGATGCGTGCCGCTCGCTCGGCGGCACGATGTTGAGGATCATGCGCGCCAGCGTCGTCTTGCCGCTGCCCGACTCGCCGATGATGGCGAAGATCTCCGGCTTGTCGCGCTTCGAGCCGCGAAGCTGACGTCGTCGACCGCGCGGATCCGCTCGCGGCGACAGCAGGCCGCCGATCGCGAGGTGACGACGACCATTGCTCACGCCGCTCGAGCGGTCGACGCGATCGCGATGTCGTCGCTCATGGCGCCGTGACCGCAAAGCAGGCGACGCGGTGGCCGGCGCCGACCTCGGCTCATGGCGGCACTTCGCCGCGGCAGACGTCCATGGCCAGCGGGCAGCGCGGATGGAAGCGGCAGCCGGCCGGCGGATCGGCGAGATTCGGCGGCGTGCCCTCGAGCGCCCTTGCGCGGCGTGCTGTCGCCGATGCGCGGCAGGCTGGCGATCAGGTGCGCGGTGTAGGGATGCCGCGGCGTCGTGAACAGCTCGGCGGTCGGCCTTCCTCGACCAGGCGGCCCGCGTACATGATGCCCAGCCGGTCGGCGAGGTTGGCGTGCACCGCCAGGTCGTGCGTGACGAAGCAGCATCGACGAGCCGATCTCCCGCTGCACCTCGCGGATCATGCCAGCACGTCCTTCTGCACCACCACGTCGAGCGCCGTGGTCGGCTCGTCGGCGATGATGAAGTCGGGCCGGCAGACCGTGGCGAGCGCGATCGTCACGCGCTGGCGCATGCCGCCCGACAGCTCGTGCGGATAGGCGTCGAGCACGTCGGGCGTCGAGCTGTAGACGCTGCCAGATGCGCGCGCACGACTCGCGAGGAACTCCGGCATCGGCCGCGCGATGTGGCGGAAAGCGAAGTCGACGAACGATGTCGCGGACGCGGCGCACCGGGTTCAGCACGTTCATCGAGCCCTGCATGATGTAGGACAGATGGCTTCCAGCGGATCGCGCGCAGGTCGTCGGCGCTCATGCGGCGTGCATGTCGATCTGCGGCCGGCGAAGTTGAACGTCACCGAGCCGCCCACGCACCCGCAGCGGCGGGCGTATCGCCGCCGGCGATGGTCTTGATCAGCGTGGTCTTGCCGCAGCTCGACTCGCCGGCCAGGCCGTAGATCTCGTTGCGCTCGACTGCCGAAAGCTGACATCGTCGACCGCACGCACCTCGCGCTCGATGCCGAAGTGGCGCGTCTCGATAGTAGGCGCGCAGGCCCTGACCGACAGCACTGCGTTCGCCGAGGCCCGCTGATCGGACCGCGCTCACGGCGCGATCCCAGCGGCTCAGCCGGCTGCGTGGGTCGATGTACTCGTTCATCGACACCGCGAGCAGGAACAGGCCGATGAACGTCATGCACCACCAGCGCGACCGGGAAGGCGATCCACCACCAGATGCCCGGCGACCAGCGCGGTGTGCTGGTTGGCCCAGTAGATCATCACGCCGATGGTCGGCGTGTTGATGTCGGTGAAGCCCAGCACCGACAGCGTGACCTCCAGGCCGATCGACCAGTTGATGTTGTTCATCGTGGTCGAGAAGACGATCGGCAGCACGTAGGGCAGATGCTCCTGCAGCAGGATCTGGCGCGTGCTCATGCCGGAGAAGACGCTGGTGCTCGGTGAACTCGCGCGTGCGCAGGCTCATCGCGACCGAACGGATCAGCCGCGCGTCGTAGGCCCAGCCGAGCAGCGCCATCGCCAGCGCCAGCAGCCTCCAGGACATGCGGTCGCGCATCACGAAGTAGAACAGCACCAGGATCGGGAACAGCGGGATCACGATGAAGGTGTCGTTGATCGACATCAGCACGCGATCGACCATGCCGCCGGTGTAGCCCGCAGTCAGCCCGATCACCAGCGACAGCACGCGGCTCAGCAGCGCCACCGGAAGCCGAACAGCAGCGTGTTGCGGATCGCGAAGGTGAGCAGCCAGAACACATCCTGGCCGCGCGACGTGGTGCCGAAGCGGATAGGCCCAGGACGGCGGCACGATCGGGCGGCACGACATAGATGTCGTTCGGCGGATAGGGCGAGAAGAACGACAGCCGCGATGACGAAGACGAACGCGGTGAGGCCGCACCGACGCGAATTCGTATTTCTTAGAGTCGTGCATGCGAAGCGCTCATGCGAAGGCCTCTGCGAACGTCACCGCGGCGGCCACCGTCACGACGATCGCCAGCAGCGCGATGCCGATGGCGAACTCGCGGTTGGAGCGCAGCAGGTCGCGGAGCACACGCCCCATCAGCCTGCCTTCACGCGTGGATCGAGCAGCGGATAGGCAAGATCGATCAGCAGCACCGCAGCCGACACGCGATGATCGACACGGTGGTGATGCCGAGCACCAGGCTGTAGTCGCCGGCATGCACGGCAGCGACCAGCAGCGTGCCGATACCCGGATAGCCGAACACCTGCTCGGTGATGATGGCGCCGTTGAAGATCGCGCCCAGCGACATGGCCAGGCCGGTCACCTGCGGCACCAGCGCGTTGCGCATGACGTAGGAGCGCAGGATGCGCCGGCTGGCTGACGCCGCCGAGTTCGGCGTAGGTGACGTAGTCCTCGGTGACGATGTTGGAGACCAGCGAGCGCATGCCCATGAACCAGCCGCCGATGCCGACCAGCACCAGCGACAGCACCGGCAGGATCGAGTGCTGCAGCACGCTGCGCGATGAAGTCGAGGTCGAAGCCGCGCGGCAGGTTCATCTGCGCAGCCGCCGCTGATCGGCAGCACCGGCCAGAGATAGCCGAACACGATCAGCAGCACGAAGGCGACGATGTAGTAGGGGATCGGATGAAAGCCCATCGCGACGATGCCGGCGATCGCGCAGCACCCGGCTGCTCGCGGTAGTAGCCGGCGAGGCCGCCGAGCAGGTTGCCGAGCCCCCAGGCGAGCAGACGTGGCGAGGCAGCAGCAGGCCGACCGTCCACGGCAGCGCGCGCCGATCAGCACCGAGACCGGCGTCGGGAAGGCCGACAGCGACGGGCCGAAATCGCCCAGCGCGATGCGCTTCCAGAACGCCAGGTACTGCTCCAGCAGGCTGCCTTCGAGGCCGTACAGCTCGCGCAGCGACTGGCGCATCAGCGCGATCGCCTCGGGGCTGGTGCTGCCGAACGGCGTGGCTGGCGGCGATCGATCTGCTCGACCGGATCGATCGGCGTCGCGTGCGTGATGAAGAAGGCGATGTTGATGCCGATGAACACGACGAGCACGAACTGGCCCAGCGGCGCGTCAGGCCGATACGACCGACGATAGGCTTTCGACGCGATCGGCGGCTGAGTATTCGTTGCTCGCCTGCGCTTCTGGCGCGGCTTCAGCTTCACCATCATGTAGCGCGATGTTGCCCCAGTTCGGCACCGGATCGGTGTAGGGCGCGGTCTCGGCGTTCGGGTAGCCGGTCCAGTAGGTCTCGTCCATCACGGTGAAGACGTTGTAGGACATCAGCGGGATCGTCGGCATCTCGCGCACCGCGAGCTTCACGTACTCGCGGCCGAGCTCGATGCCCTTCGGATCGTCGAAGCCGATCGTGCGGATCTGCTCGATGATCTTGTCGAGCTCGGGATTGGTCCAGCGCTGCCAGTTGCGCGGCGGCTGCGGCTTGCCGGGCTGCGCGACGAACTGCGAATGCCAGCTGTCGAGGAAGAACGACAGGTCGGGATGGCCGCCCCAGGTCTCGACGCTCCAGGAGATCATCGCTTCGAAGTCGCCGGCGGCGCGGCGGTCGGTCATGCGTGCCTTGCGCCACGACGGTCTGGCGTCGATGCCGAACTGGCGCCATTGCTGCGCGATCATGCTGCCGGCGCGCGTCATCACCGGCCGCGCCTCGCCCTCGACCATGATGCTTGATGGTGAACGGCTTGCCGTCGGGCGTGTACCACTGGTCGCCGCGCTTGTTGAAGCCGGCCTTCTCCAGCAGCTCCGTCGCCGCCTGCGGGTTGGGCTTCCACCAGCCGCGGCCGAACGACGTCGCGATCTCCTTCGGGTCGGTCGGGATCTGGTCGCCCATCGACGGCCGCAGCATCGCGGCGATCTGCTTGCCGACGTCGGGATCATACGGCTTGATCTTGCGCTTGCCGGTGTCGAGCTCGAAGTCGTGCAGCCAGGCCTCCAGCGGCTCGTGATAGATCTCGGGGTGCGTGCCGGTCGGCGGCACGCCGATCGCCGAGATCGTCGCCGCGCCGCGATACGACGCCATCGACACCGCCTTGATGTCGATCAGCAGCGCCAGCGCCCAGCGCACGTCGCGGCTTTTGAACATGTCGAGCTGGTCGTTGAAGATCACCGCCGGCAGCGTCGGGTCGGGATGGGCGTAGGGGAAGCCCTTGAACCAGCCGTGCGACGATCTTCGACTGCTTGGCCAGCGTGAACATGCCCTCGGGCGACGTGTCGTGGATGATGTCGAGCTGGTGGTTCAGCTGCGCGATCACGCGCTTGTCCGGCGGGCCGGGATCGATATAGGCGACGTACTTCGGGCCGGGCTCGCCGAAGCGGCCGAGCGTGGTGCGCTGCCAGTCGTCGCGCTTCTGCCAGATGAACCACTTGCCGTTCGGGTCGTAGCTGTTGAGCGTGTAGGCGCCCAGCGTCACCGGCGGATCGAAGTCGAACTTCAGCGGGTCGGCCGGCCTTCTCGAAGACGTGCTTGGGCATCATCCACATCGCGTTCCAGCGCACCGTGAAGAGCGCGTGGAAGCGCGAGTTCGGCTTCTTCAGCTTGAAGACCACGGTGTACGGGTCGGGCGCCGAGACGCTCGGCCACGTTGACCTGCGACCGGCGCGCTCCAGCGCAGGCCGTTGGTCTTCATGTGGCGTCTGGATCGGTGTAGACCACGTCGTCGGCGGTGAACTCGACGCCGTCGCTCCAGTAGATGCCGCGGCGCAGCTTCACCGTCATCTCGGTGAAGTCGGCGTTGTAGATCGGCTTCTCCGCGGCCAGCGAGTTGTCCCACACGCCGTCGAGGCCCTTATCGGGATCGATGTACCAGAAGGTGTCCATCGCCGAGCTGGTGCAGGCCGGTGGACTGGCCGCCGGCGTTGATCGCCCAGATGTTGAACCAGCCGGCGTTCTTGATCGTGCCTTCGGGGTTCTCGACGATCAGCGTCTCGTTGCGCGGCAGATCGGAGAACGAGCTTTGCGCCTGCGCAGGCGCGGCCAGCGCGAGCCACGCCGCGGCAGCCGCGGTTGCTGCCACCGTCGAGAACCTGCGTTGCAACGTCATGCGTGTCTCCTGGTGTGCGGGGTGTTGTGGGCGAGATCGTCTCGCATTCGGGTGCCGGATGTCGTCGCGGGTTACCCGGGTGTGGCGCTCAGGGTCGGCGTGCCTCGAACAACCGCTGCAGCAGGCAGAACACGAACAGCAGCGCGCCGATCACGATGCGCGTCCACCACGAGCTCAGCGAGCCGTCGAAGCTGATCAGCGTCTGGATCACGCCGAGGATCAGCACGCCGAACAGCGTGCCGATCACGTAGCCGACGCCGCCGGTGAGCAGCGTGCCGCCGATCACCACCGCGGCAATGGCATCGAGCTCCAGCCCCACTGCGTGCAGCCCGTAGCCCGACAGCATGTAGAACGTGAACACCACGCCGGCCAGCGCCGAGCAGAAGCCGCTGAAGGTGTAGATCGACACCGTGGTGCGCGCCACCGGCAGGCCCATCAGCACGGCCGACGCCTCGTTGCCGCCGATCGCGTAGACCGTGCGGCCGAACTGCGGTGCCGTGCGCCAGCCAGATGCCGATGGCCACCATCACGATCGCCAGCAATGCGCCGACGGTGATCGATGCGCTGTCGCCGCCGAGCGGCAATGCGCGTCTGCGCGATCGCGGTGTAGCCGGCATCGGTGATGCTGATCGAGTCGATGCTGATCAGGTAGCACAGGCCGCGCGCGAGGAACATGCCGGCCAGCGTGACGATGAACGGCTGCAGGCGGAAGCGCTGGATCAGCCAGCCCATCAGCGCGCCGAACGCGGTGCCGATCGCCAGCACCAGCGGAATCGCGCTGGCCGCGGCTCCAGTGCGTGCTGCTCCACCAGCGCGGCCGAGCACCATCGTCGTCAGCGCGATCACCGAGCCCACCGACAGATCGATGCCGCCGGACAGGATCACGAACGTCATGCCGACCGCCGACGATGCAGCAGGAAGGCGTTGTCGATCAGCAGGTTCAGGAACACCTGCGGCGAGAAGAAGCCGTTGTAGGCGAACGAGCCGAAGCCCGATCGTCAGCACGAACAGCGGCCACCGCGCCCAGCAGCGGCACGACGCGTGCGTCGATGCGAGGCCGCCGCAGCGCCAGCGCGCCGTTCACGTCGGCGCTCCGGGCAGCGGCCGGCGCTGCACGCCAGCTGCGCAGCGCGTCGCGAAACTCGGCCGACTGCAGCAGCATCACGCGAACACCACCACCGCCTTGACCACCAGGTTGACCTCCGGCGGCACGCCGATCGAGTAGATCGTCGAGGTCAGCGTCTGGATGATCAGCGCGCCGAGCACGCTGCCGCGCGAGGCTGAAGCGTCCGCCGGTGAGCGAGGTGCCGCCGAGCGTCGACCGCCAGGATGGCGTCGAGCTCGAGCAGCTGGCCGGCGTTGTTGCCGTCGGCGCTCTTGACGTTGGAGCTGATCGATCAGCCCGGCGACGCCGGCCGTGAGGCCGCAGAACACGTACACGCACACGGTGATCAGCCGCGTCGCGGCAGCCCGGCCAGCCGCGCCGCCGCCGGGTTGATGCCGATGGCCTGGATGAACAGGCCCAGCGCCGTGCGCGTCATCAGCCAGATGCAGCGCCAGCCAGCACCGCGGCGACGATGCAACACCGCGAACGGCAGGCCCGAGCAGGTAGCCGTTGCCGATGAAGAAGTACGGCGCGTAGTAGATGGTGATGATCTGCCCGTCGGTGATCAGCTGCGCGATGCCGCGGCCGGCCACCATCAGGATCAGCGTGGCGATGATCGGCTGCATGCCGACCTTGGCCACCAGCAGGCCGTTCCACAGGCCGCACAGCGCGCGCCACCGCGAGCGCGGCCGACGATCGCCAGGCCCATCGGCGTGCGGCTGACGTAGGTCTGCACGCCGCCCTCGACGATCCAGCGTGCCGCCGATCAGCAGTGCCGCCACCGCGGCCGCGATCGCCACCACCGCGCCGACCGAGATGTCGATGCCGCGCGTGGCGATCACCAGCGTCATGCCCAGCGCCACCAGCATCAGCGGCGCGGCGCGGTTCAGGATGTCGATCAGGCTGCCGTACAGGTGGCCGTCGCGCCACTGCAGCGCCAGGAAGCCGGGTTGAACGCGGCGTTGACCGCCAGCAGCAGCACCAGCGTGCAGCGCGGGCCAGAACAGCCGGTGCTGCGCGAGCGTGCGCAGCGCTGGAGCGGCATCAGGCACCCGCCGCGATCAGGTGGAACACCGCCTGCTCGGCAGCTGTCGCCCGGCAGCTCGCCGACCTTGCGGCGGTCGCGCAGCACGACGATGCGGTCGGACACGCGCACGCACCTCGTCCATCTCCGACGAGATGAACAACACCGCCAGCCCCTGGCGCGCGAGCGTCAGGATCTCGTTCATGATCTCCTGCTTGGCGGCGACGTCGATGCCGCGCGTCGGCTCGTCGAGGATCAGCAGCCGCGGCTCGGTGGCGAGCCAGCGCGCCGAGCATCGCCTTCTGCTGGTTGCCGCCGGACAGCTGCGCGATCGGCGCATCGAGGTCGGCGACTTGGATGCCCAGCGCTGCACGAAGTGCTGCGCGAGCTCGGTCTGCTGCCGCGCGAGCAGAAAGTACGGCACAGCCCCAGCCGCGCCTGCAGCGCGAGCACGATGTTCTCGCGCACCGAGAGCTCGGCGACGATGCCTTCGGTCTTGCGGTCCTCGGGGCAGAACGCCATGCCGTGCGCGGATCGCGTCTGCGTCGGGCTGCCCAGGTCGCACCGGCTGGCCGTCGAGGCGCAGCTCGCCGCTGTCGCGGCGATCGAGCGCCGAACAGCAGCCGCGCCAGCTCGGTGCGGCCCGAGCCGAGCAGGCCGCCGACGCCGACCACCTCGCCGCGCCGCAGACTCGAGGTCGACCGGATGCAGCTGCCGCGGCGGCCGAGGCCGCGCGCCTGCAGCAGCGGCGTCGCGTCGGCCGGCGGCGCGGCCGCCGCGTGCGCTGCTTGACCGCCGCCGCGCCGAGCTCGCGGCCGACCATCGCGCGCGATCAGCGCCGGCGGCGGCAGCTCGTCCGTTCAGGTACTCGCCGACACGCTCGCCGTTGCGCAGCACGGTGATGCGGTCGCTCATCGCGTACACCTGGTCGAGGAAGTGGGTGACGAACAGGATCGCCATGCCCTGCGTCCGCGCAGCCGGCGCATCAGCGCGAAGAGCTGCGCTCACCTCGTGCTTCGTCGAGGCTGGAGGTCGGCTCGTCGAGGATCAGCACGCGCGCCGACACGCGATGCGCGCGCGCGATCGCCACCATCTGCTGCACGGCGACCGGATAACTCGACAGCAGCGCGCGTCGACGTCGATGTTCGAGCTGCAGCCGCGCCAGCAGCGCGCGCGGCATCGGCGTTCGATGCGCGGCCAGTCGATGCGCCACAGGCCCGCAGCGCCGCGCCGCGGATAGCGGCCGGCGAAGATGTTCTCGGCCACCGAGAGGTTCGGGCAGAGGTTGACCTCCTGGTAGACGGTGCTGATGCCCAGCCGCTGCGCATGCGGCGGCGATGCGGCTGGATCAGCGGCCGCTCGAGCGCATGTTCGCCGGCAGTCGGGCGGATAGCACGCCGGTGAGCACCTTGATCAGCGTCGACTTGCCGGCGCCGTTCTGGCCCATCAGCGCGTGCACCTCGCCCGGCACGCAGCGCGCAGTCGACGTCGTCGCAGCGCGACGACGCCGGGGAAGCGACTTGCCGATGCCCCGAGCGCGAGCAGCGACGCGGCCGAGGCGCGTGCGTCAGTCACCGATGCGCGCGTCAGTACTTGCGGCTCGGGAACTCCTTGGCCGCGACTTCCATCGGGAAGATGCCTTCCTTGGTGACGATGCGCTTGCGGCAGCGTCTTGCCGGCCTTCAGGTCCTTCACCGCCTGCCATCAGCTGCGGCCCGAGCAGCGGGTTGCACTCGACGGTGACGTTGAGCTTGCCGGCCATCATCGCCTCGAACGCGCCCTTCACGCCGTCGATGGAGATGATCGTGATGTCCTTGCCCGGCTTCAGGCCCGCTTCCTCGATGGCCTGGATGGCGCCGATCGCCATGTCGTCGTTGTGCGCGTACAGCACGTTGATCTTCTTGCCCTCGGCCTTCAGGAAGGCTTCCATCACTTCCTTGCCCTTGGCGCGCGTGAAGTCGCCGGTCTGCGAGCGGATGATCTTGAAGCGCGGATCTGCGCCTTGATGATCTCCTCGAAGCCCTTCTTGCGGTCGATCGCCGGCGCCGAGCCGACGGTGCCCTGCAGCTCGACGATGTTGACGTCGCCCTGGCCCTTGTAGTTCTCGAGCAGCCAGCGCCCGGCCTTGCGGCCTTCCTCGACGAAGTCCGAGCCGATGAAGCGTGACGTACAGCGATGTCGTCCTTCACGTCGACCGCGCGGTCCGACAGGATCACCGGGATCTTCGCGGCCTTGGCCTCGCGCAGCACCGTGCCCCAGCCGGTTTCGACCACCGGCGAGAACGCGATCACGTCGACCTTCTGCGCGATGAACGAGCGCAGCGCCTTGATCTGGTTCTCCTGCTTCTGCTGCGCGTCGGAGAACTTCAGCTCGATGCCGGCCTCCTTCGGCGGCGGACTTGATCGACTCGGTGTTGGCGGTGCGCCACTCGCTCTCGGCGCCGATCTGCGAGAAGCCGAGCACGATCTTGCCCTGCGCGAACACCGACAGCGGCAGGCCGGCGGCAGCGAGCGCGGCGACCACGGTTCTTCTTTGCTGATTCATGGTGTCTCCTCAGACGTTGTGATTGAAAAGGATCGTTGCGTCTGCTGTGGCGCAGATCTGTTCGTTGTGACCCTGGATTGGCCGCGGCTCGGCGCCACGGCGCGATGCGCACAGCGCGCGTCAAACCCATCCTCCGTCGACGATGAAGTCTTGCGCGCGTGCACATCGCGCTGTCGTCGGCCGCGAGAAACAGCGTCATGCTCGCGATGTGGATCGGCATCAGCGGCTGGTTGATGCACTGGCCGCGCGCGATGTCGGCCTTGCCGGCTTCGTCGAGCCAAAGCGGTCTTCTGCTTCTCGGTCATCACCCAGCCCGGCACGATGGTGTTGACGCGGATGTTGAACGGCCCGAAGTCGCGCGCCAGGCTGCGCGTGAGGCCCTGCACCGCCGACTTGGCGGTGGTGTACACCGGCATGCCGCCTTGCTTGAGCTTCCAGCTCACCGAGCCGAAGTTGACGATCGAGCCGCCGCCCGCGGCCTTCATGTCGGTGCTGACTTTCTTGGCCGCGAAGAACTGGTGTTTCAGGTTCACCGCGATGCCGGCGTCCCAGCTCTCCGACGTGGTGGCCTCGATCTTGTGGCGCTGGTCGTTGGCGGCGTTGTTCAGCAGCACGGTGATGGGCCCGAAGCGCTCGCGCACCGTGTCGATCGCAGCCTCCAGTTCGGCGACGTCGGTGATGTCGGCCGGCACGAACAGCGGCGCTGTCCTGGCGCCCGGCGTGAGTTGCTTGACCAGCGCCTCGGCATTGGCGCGGTCGATGTCGATGAAGCCGACGCGCGCGCCCTGGGCGACGAACTGCTCGACCAGGGTCGCGCCGATGCCGGTGGAGCCGCCCGTGATCAGCACGACGCGGTCGACCAGACTGGGGTAGCGAGCGAGCGATGCCATGGCGCCTCGTTTCTATTTAGTCATACTAAAAGTCGGTGAACACGCCTAGAAATAGGGTTTGTACCGGGGGCGATTCCGAAATATAGACTTACTTTATTGGCGGTGCGCGCGCCTTGGCCGACCGCATCCCAGGCGCGTCCGCTGGCCAGGAGGAGCACACGCACATGCCTTCGAACGCCCGCTATCGAGGCGTCTTTCCCGTCGTCCCGACCACGTTCGACGAGACCGGCGAGCTCGACCTCGCGAGCCAGAAGCGCTGCATCGATTTCATGATCGACGCCGGCTCGCAGGGCATCTGCATCCTGGCCAACTTCTCCGAGCAGTTCGTGCTGTCCGACGACGAGCGCGAACTGCTCGCGCGCACGATCATCGAACACGTCGCCGGCCGCGTGCCGGTGATCGTGACCACCACGCACTTCAGCACGCGCCTCACGATCGAACGTTCGCAGCCGCGCGCAGGCGGTGGGCGCCGCGATGGTGATGGTGATGCCGCCCTACCACGGCGCGACCATCCGCGTGCCCGAAGGCGCGATCGTCGAGTTCTTCCAACGTCTGTCCGATGCGATCTCGATCCCGATCATGATCCAGGACGCGCCGGTCAGCGGCACCGTGCTGCCGGCCGCCTTGCTGGCGCGCATGGCGCGCGAGATCGAGCAGGTGTCGTACTTCAAGATCGAGACCGCCGGCGCGGCCAGCAAGCTGCGCGAGCTGATCCGCCTGGGCGGCGATGCGATCGAAGGGCCGTGGGACGGCGAAGAAGGCATCACGCTGCTGCCCGACCTCGAGGCCGGCGCCACCGGCGCGATGACCGGCGCCGGCTATCCCGACGGCATCCGCCGCATCGTCGACGCGTTCGCGGCCGGCCGGCGCGACGAGGCGTTCGATCAATACCAGCGCTGGCTGCCGCTGATCAACGTCGAGAACCGGCAATGCGGCCTGCTGGCCGCCAAGGCGCTGATGAAGGAAGGCGGCGTCATCGCGTGCGAGGCGCCGCGCCACCCGTTCCCGCCGCATGCAGCCGGCGGTGCGCGCCGGGCTGATCGCAGACCGCGCGCCGGCTCGATCCGCTGGTGCTTCGCTGGGGCCGCTGAAGGCCTCTGCCCACACACGTCAACAAGAGGAGACCCGATGTTTCGCCACCAATTCATCCGCCTCGGTCTGGCCGCCGCCGCTTTGCTGCTGGCCGGCGCCAGCCAGGCGCAAGACAAGGGCACGATCGGCGTCTCGATGCCGACCAAGTCGTCGGCGCGCTGGATCTCCGACGGCGACAGCATGGTCAAGTCATCTGAAGGACAAGGGCTACAAGGCCGACCTGCAGTACGCCGAGGACGACATCCCGAACCAGCTGGCGCAGATCGAGAACATGATCACCAAGAAGGTCGAAGGTGCTGGTGATCGCGGCGATCGACGGCACCACGCTGTCCAACGCGCTGCAGAAGGCGGCCGACCAGGGCATCAAGGTCATCGCCTACGACCGCCTGATCCGCGGCTCCAAGAACGTCGACTACTACGCCACCTTCGACAACTTCCAGGTCGGCGTGCTGCAGGCCGGACTCGATCGTCGACAAGCTCGGCCTGAAGCAAGGCAAGGGGCCGTTCAACATCGAGCTGTTCGGCGGTTCGCCCGACGACAACAACGCGTTCTTCTTCTACGACGGCGCGATGTCGGTGCTGAAGCCGTACCTCGACAGCGGCAAGCTGGTGGTGCGCAGCAAGCAGATGGGCATGGAGAAGGTCGGCACGCTGCGCTGGGACGGCGCGGTGGCGCAGGCGCGCATGGACAACCTGCTGTCGGCCTACTACGGCAACGCGCGCGTCGATGCCGTGCTGTCGCCGTACGACGGCCTGTCGATCGGCATCCTGTCGTCGCTCAAGGGCGTGGGCTACGGCACGCCCAAGCAGCCGATGCCGGTGGTCAGCGGCCAGGACGCCGAGGTGCCGTCGATGAAGTCGATCCTGCGCGGCGAGCAGAGCTCCACCGTGTTCAAGGACACGCGCGAGCTGGCCAAGGTGACCGTCGCGATGATCGACGCCATCCTGTCGGGCAAGCAGCCCGAGATCAACGACACCAAGACCTACAACAACGGCGTCAAGGTCGTGCCGTCGTACCTGCTGAAGCCGGTGAGCGTCGACGCCTCCAACTGGAAGCCGATCCTGATCGACAGCGGCTACTACAAGGAGAGCCAGATCAAGTAGCGGCCAGCCAAGGACTCCACGCCGGTGGACAACCTGCTCGAGATGCGGGGCATCACGAAGTCGTTCCCCGGCGTCGTGGCGCTGTCGAACGTCAACCTCGCCGTGCGCAGCGGCGAGATCCATGCCGTGGTCGGCGAAAACGGCGCCGGCAAGTCGACGCTGATGAAGGTGCTGTCGGGCGTGTATCCGCAAGGCACCTACGACGGGCAGATCCGCTTCGACGGCGAGGAGCGGCACTTTCGCGGCATCGCCGACAGCGAGCAGCTGGGCATCAGCATCATCCACCAGGAGCTGGCGCTGGTGCCGCAGCTGTCGATCGCCGAGAACATCTTCCTCGGCAACGAGCGCGCGCGCCACGGCGTGATCGACTGGTTCGAGTCGTTCACGGCGACGCGCGAGCTGCTGAACAAGGTCGGCCTGAACGTGAGGCCGACGACGCTCGTCACCGACCTCGGCGTCGGCCAGCAGCAGCTGGTCGAGATCGCCAAGGCGCTGTCGAGGGAAGTGCGGCTGCTGATCCTCGACGAGCCCACGGCCAGCCTGAACGAGACCGACAGCGACGCGCTGCTCGAGCTGCTGCTCGAGTCTCAAGGCGCACGGCATCGCCTGCATCCTGATCTCGCACAAGCTCAACGAGGTGGCCAAGGTCGCCGACACGATCACCGTGATCCGCGACGGCGCCACGGTGGCCACGCTCGATTGCCGTGCCGGCCCGGCCAGCGAGCGCGAGGTGATCCGCCACATGGTGGGCCGCGAGATGGCCGACCGCTACCCGCGCCGCACGCCGCACCTCGGGCCGGTGGTGTTCGAGGTGACGCGACTGGCGTGTGCACCACGCGCAGCATCGCGACCGCCTGCGTGGTCAAGGGCGTGAGCCTGCAGGCGCGCGCGTGGCGAGATCGTCGGCATCGCCGGGCTGATGGGCGCGGGCCGCACCGAGCTGGCGATGAGCCTGTTCGGCCGCTCGTACGGGCACGGCGTCAGCGGCGAGGTGCTGATGCACGGCCAGCACGTCGACACCAGCCGCGTCGATCAGGCGATCGAGCACGGCCTGGCCTACGTCACCGAAGACCGCAAGGCGCTCGGGCCTCGTGCTCGACGACACAGTCGCGCACAACATCTCGCTGGCCCACCTCGACGGCGTGTCGCGCGGCGGCGTGATCGACGACGGCCGCGAGCACGCGGTGGCCAGCGACTACCGGCAGCGCATCAACATCCGCTGCGCCAGCCTGGCGCAGCCGGTGGTCAACCTGTCGGGCGGCAACCAGCAGAAGGTGGTGCTCGCCAAATGGCTGTTCGCCGACCCGCAGGTGCTGATCCTCGACGAGCCGACGCGCGGCATCGACGTCGGCGCCAAGTTCGAGATCTACACGTTGATGGCCGAGCTCGCCGCCGACGGCAAGTGCATCGTGATGATCTCCTCGGAGATGCCCGAGCTGCTGGGCATGTGCGACCGCATCTACGTGATGAACGAAGGCCGCTTCGTCGCCGAGTTCGATGCCACCGAAGCGACGCAGGAAAAGATCATGCACGCGATCGTCGCCGACGGACACCACTGACACGAACGCTCCCGCCGCGCGTCCGAGCACATCACGGCTGCGCGGCGCTCACCTGAAGCACCAACCTGCGCGACTACGGCATGTTGCTGTCGCTGGTGGCGATCATGGTGTTCTTCCAGGTCACCACCGACGGCACGCTGATGCAGCCGCTCAACCTGACCAACCTGGTGCTGCAGAACAGCTACATCGTCATCATGGCGCTGGGCATGCTGCTGGTCATCGTCGCCGGCCACATCGACCTGTCGGTCGGCTCGGTGTGCGGCTTCATCGGCGCGGTGGCGGCGGTGCTGATGGTGCAGTTCGAGATGCACTTCGTGCCGGCCACGCTGCTGTGCCTGGCCACGGGCGCGGCGATCGGCGCCATGCAGGGCTGGTTCGTCGCCTTCTACAAGGTGCCGTCGTTCATCGTCACGCTGGCGGGCATGCTGGTCTTCAAGGGCCTGGCGCTGGCGCTGCTGCAGGGCCAGTCGGTGGGGCCGTTTCCGACGTCGTTCCAGACTGCTGAGCTCGGGCTTCATCCCCGACGTCTTCGACGGCGAGACGCTGCGCATCGGCATCGCTCGTGATCGGCGTCGCGGTCGCTCTCGCGATGGTGGTCGCCAAGCTGCGCCAGCGCGCGCGCCAGCGCGCGCTACGGCATCGAGGACGAGCCGGCGCCGTTCTTCGTCATCAAGGTCGCGGTCTTCGTGCGTGCTGATCGTCGGCCTGTCGTACCTGCTCGCGTCATACAAGGGGCTGCCCAACGTGCTGGTCGTGATGACGCTGCTGATGCTGCTGTACGACTTCGTCACCACGCGCACCACCATCGGCCGCCGCATCTACGCGCTGGGCGGCAACGAGAAGGCGGCGCGCCTGTCGGGCGTGAAGACGCAGTGGCTGACCTTCTGGACCTTCGTCAACATGGGCGTGCTGGCCGGCGCTCGCCGGGCTGGTGTTCGCGGCGCGCCTGAACACCGCCACGCCGAAGGCCGGCCTCGGCTTCGAGCTCGACGTCATCGCAGCCTGCTTCATCGGCGGCGCGTCGGCCTCGGGCGGCGTCGGCAAGGTGCTCGGCGCGGTGATCGGCGCGATGGTGATGGGCGTCATGAACAACGGCATGTCGATCCTCGGCGTCGGCATCGACTACCAGCAGGTCATCAAGGGCGGCGTGCTGCTGGCCGCGGTGTTCGTCGACGTCTACAACCGGAACAAGGTGTGAGCCCGACCACCGGCCATCGCGACTACCGGCAGCCGCCGGAGCGCAAGAGCATGCACGCGCGCATCGTGCACGACCTGGGCATGCGCATCGTCGCTGGCGAATTCAGGCCCGGGGATCGACTGCCCGTCGAGAGCCGGCTGCTGACCGACTACGACGTCAGCCGGCCGGTGCTGCGCGAAGCCACGCGGGTGCTGGTGGCCAAGGGCCTGGTGCTGTCCAAGCAGCGCGCCGGTGCGATCGTGCGGCCGCGCAACGAGTGGCATCTGCTCGACCCCGACGTGCTGTACTGGCTGATCCAGACCAAGCCGCAGGCCGAGTTCGTCGAGACGCTGCTCACCGTGCGCCGCGTGTTCGAGCCCGCGACCGCGGCGCTGGCCGCCAAGGTGGCGAGCGACGAGAACCTGCGCGGCATCGCCGAGGCCTACGCCGGCATGGAGGCCGCCGCCACGCCCGAGCAGCTGCTCGAGCCCGACCTGGCGTTTCACCGCCGCATCGCCGAGGCCACCCACAACGACCTGCTGGCCTACATCGGCAACATGCTGTCGCTGGCGCTGCGCGAGTCGATCAAGCTGTCCAGCAAGCACCCCAACACCCATGCGCTGTCGCTGCCGCGGCACAAGGCGATCCTGACCGCGCTGCTGCACCGCGACCCGCTGGCCGCCCACCAAGCCTCGCTGGTGCAACTGAAGGAAACCCGCGAGGACATCACCGAAATCCTCGAGTCGAGGGCTCGACCTGCGCTGACGTCGTCACGCAATGGGTGCAAACCGCACCGGGGCATCCAAGCGCCGTCGCGCCAGCCTGCCTATGATCACGGGGCTGCTTTAGGGGAAGCCCGTCGATGTCCATGGTCCAGCTGGCGCTCAAGCGCCCGTACACCTTCATCGTGATGGCGATGTTGATCGTGCTGGCCACGCCGTTCACGTTGTTGAGCATGGCCACCGACATCTTTCCCGAGATCAACATCCCGGTGGTCAGCATCATCTGGAACTACCAGGGCCTGTCGGCGCAGGAGATGGGCGCAGCGCATCGCCGGCCAGAGCGAGCGCAGCCTCACCACCACGGTGAGCGACATCGAGCACATCGAGTCGACCTCGCTCAGCGGCATCTCGATCATCAAGGTCTTCTTTCAACCCACCGCCAACATCCAGACCGCGCTGGCGCAGGTGGTGGCGATCATGCAGACGCAGGTGCGCCAGCTGCCGCCGGGCATCACGCCGCCGCTGATCATCAAGTACTCGGCCTCCAGCATCCCGGTGGTGCAGCTCGGCCTGGCCAGCCCCACGCTGCCCGAGCAGACGGTGTTCGACCAGCGCGATCAACATGCTGCGGCCGCAGCTGATCACGATCCCCGGCGTCGCGATCCCGTTTCCCTACGGCGGCAAGAACCGGCTGATCTCGGTGGACCTCGACATGCCGGCGCTGCAGGCGCGCGGGCTGTCGCCGGCCGACGTGGTCAACGCGATCAACCTGCAGAACCTGATCCTGCCCTCGGGCACCGCCAAGTTCGGTGCCACCGAGTACACGGTGCGCATGAACGGCTCGCCCGACGCGATCGCGGGCCTCGGCGACCTGCCGGTGCGCACGACAGCGGGGCCGGGTGGCAGCAACACCACCTACCTGCGCGACGTGGCGCAGGTGCGCGACGGCTTCCAGCCGCAGACCAACATCGTGCGGCAAGACGGCGCGCGCGGCGTGCTGCTGTCGGTGCTCAAGAACGGCGGCGCCTCGACGCTCGACATCGTCAACAACCTGCGCGCGATGCTGCCGCGGGTGACCGAGGTGCTGCCGCAGGACATCAAGGTGACGCCGCTGTTCGACCAGTCGGTGTTCGTCAAGGCGGCGGTCAAGGGCGTGGTGATCGAGGCGCTGATCGCCGCCGCGCTCACCGCCGCGATGGTGCTGCTGTTTCTCGGCAACTGGCGCAGCACGTTGATCATCGCGCTGACGATCCCGCTGTCGATCCTGGCGTCGATCATCGTGCTCAAGCTGCTTGGCGAGACGCTCAACCTGATGACGCTCGGCGGCCTGGCGCTGAGCGTGGGCATCCTGGTCGACCAGGCGATCGTGACGATCGAGAACATCGAGCGCCACCTGCACATGAACAAGCCCATCGAGGAGGCCATCGAGGTGGGCGCCGGCGAGATCGGCGTCGCCGCGTTCGTCTCGACGCTGTGCATCTGCATCGTGTTCGTGCCGATGTTCTTTCTCTCGGGCGTCGCGCGCTTCCTGTTCGTGCCGCTGGCCGAGGCGGTGGTGCTGGCGATGATCGCCTCGTACATCCTGTCGCGCACGCTGGTGCCGACGCTGGTGCTGCTGTTGATGAAGGGCCAGGCCGTCGGCCACGCGGCGCAAGGCAGCCGCAGCGTGCTGCAGCGCCTGTACCGCGCGTTCGACAGCCGCTTCGAGCGCGTGCGCCGCGGCTACACGCTGGTGCTGTCGGCGCTGCTGCAGCAACGCCGCGCCTTCGCGCTGCTGTTCGGCGCCTTTTGCGTCGCATCGTGCCTGCTGGTGCCGGTGCTCGGGCGCGACTTCTTCCCGAGCGTCGACGCCGGCCAGATCCGACTGCACATGCGCGCGCCCACCGGCACGCGCATCGAGGAGACCGCGCGCATCGCCGACGCGGTGGAGGCCGCGATCCGCGAGCTGATCCCGAAAGACCAGCTCGAGACGATGCTCGACAACCTGGGCGTGCCCAACAGCGGCATCAACCTGAGCTACAGCAACGCCGGCACCTTCGGCACCCTCGACGGCGAGATCCTGCTGTCGCTGCGCGAGGGTCACGCGCCGACGGTGCGCCACATCACCACACTGCGCAGCGAACTGCCCAAGCGCTTTCCGGGCATCGAGTTCTTCTTCCAGCCGGCCGACATCGTCACGCAGATCCTCAACTTTGGCCTGCCGGCGGCGATCGACGTGCAGCTCACCGGCAACAACGTCGCGGCCAACGCGGCGCTGGCCGGCGAGTTGACGCAGGCGATCCGGCAGATCCCCGGCGCGGTGGACGCGCACGTGCACCAGCGCCTCAATGCGCCGGCCGTGAACCTGCAGATGGATCGCACGCGCTTGCAGCAAGTCGGCCTCACCGCCGCCAACGTCGGCCAGAACGTGCTGATCTCGCTGTCGGGCAGCTCGCAGACGGCGCCCGCGTTCTGGCTGAATCCGCAGAACGGCGTGGTCTACAACATCGCGGTGCAGACGCCGCAGTACAACGTCGATTCGCTCGACGCGCTGCTCAACATGCCGGTGGGCACCGGTGCCGCTGCGCGGCCTCCGCCGGCAGCGGCAGTACGCAACTGCTCGGCAACCTGGTCGAGGCCAGCACCTCGTCGCAGACCGCGGTGGTCATCGCGCTACAACATCCTGCCGGCGATCGACGTCTACGTCAGCGTGCAAGGCACCGACCTGGCCAGCGTGGCGTCGAAGGTCGAGGCGCTGGTCGAGCAGATGAAGCCGCAAACTGCCGCGCGGCAGCCAGGTGGTGATGCGCGGCCAGGTCGAGACGATGCAGGCGTCGTTCGTCGGCCTCGGGGTCGGGCCTGGCGATGGCGATCGTGCTGGTGTACCTGCTGATCGTCGTCAATTTCCAGTCCTGGCTCGACGCGCTGATCATCATCGCGGCGCTGCCCGCTGCGCTGGCCGGCATCGCGTGGACGCTGTTCATCACCGGCACCACGCTCAGCGTGCCGGCGCTCACCGGCGCCATCATGACGATGGGCGTGGCCACCGCCAACAGCATCTTGCTGATCTCGTTCGCGCGCCAGCGTCGTGGCGAAGGCGCCTCGCCGCTGACTGCCGCGCTCGACGCCGGCGCCACCCGCATCCGGCCGGTGCTGATGACGGCACTGGCGATGATCATCGGCATGATCCCGATGGCACTGGGCATCGGCGAAGGCGCCGAGCAGAACGCGCCGCTCGGCCGCGCGGTGATCGGCGGCCTGCTGTTCGCCACCGTGTCCACGCTGCTGTTCGTGCCGGTGGTGTTCGCCTCGGTGCACGAGCGGCGGGCACGGCGCCAGGCGGCGCGAGGGGCCACCCGATTGACTGCCCACCCGCAGGAGACTTGAAGCGATGACCGAGCCACGACCCGCAGCACCGCACACGGACGGCGGCGATCCGGGCGACTCCGAGCAGCGCCGCCGCGCCATGCGGCGCACCCGGATCGCCGCGGTGATCGTGCTCGCGCTGCTGGCGGTCGGCGCTGCGCGCACGATGGTCAGCCGCATGTCCAACGCACGCATGATCGAAGCCAGCGCCGCCGAGAATGCCAAGCCGTACGTGCGCACCACGCAACCGCAGCGCGGCGGCGGCAGCAGCGGCAACACGCTGTCGCTGCCCGGCACGCTGCAAGGCAACGTGCAGGCGCCGATCGCCGCGCGCGCCAGCGGCTATCTGAAGCGCTGGACCAAGGACATCGGCAGCAGAGTCGAGCGCGGCGAGCTGTTGGCCGAGATCGAGACGCCCGAGATCGACCAGCAACTGAGCCAGGCGATCGCCGCGCGCGACCAGGCTGCGGCAAGCCTGGCGCTCAGCAAGAGCACCGTCGATCGCTGGGAGAACCTGCGCAAGAAAGACGTGGTGTCGCAGCAGGAGCTCGAGGAGCGTCGCAGTGCGGTGGCGCAATCGCAGGCTAACCTGGCGGCAGCCGAGGCCAACGTGCAGCGGCTGCGCCAGCTCGAGGGCTTCAAGCGCGTGGTGGCGCCGTTCGCCGGCGTCATCACGCGGCGCAACGTCGACGTCGGCGACCTGATCGACGGCAACGGCTCGCGGCCGCTGTTCCTGCTGGCGCAGACCGACCCGCTGCGCGTCTACGTCAACGTACCGCAGACCTATGCGCAGCTCGTGAAGCCCGGACAGCCAGTGGTCGTCACGCAGGCCGAGCTGCGCGGCCAGACCTTCCAAGGCGTGGTGGCGCGCACCGCGGCGTCGATCGACGCCGGCACGCGCACGATGCAGGTCGAGATCGCGTTGCCCAACCGCGACGGCCGGCTGCTGCCGGGCGCCTACGTGCAGGTGGCGCTGCCGCTGGCGTCGAGCGGCGCGCTGACGATGCCCACCAACGCGCTGCTGTTCCGCGGCGAGGGCACGCTGGTGGCGGTGGTCGATGCGCAGGGCAAGGTGGCTCTGCGCAAGGTGGGCGTGGGCCGCAACTTCGGCGAGAACTTCGAGGTGCTCGACGGCGTCAGTGAATCCGACCGCGTGGTGCTGAACCCGCCGGACTGGCTGGCCGATGGCCAGAGCGTCGCGGTGGCGCCGAGCGCCGGCGGCGGCCTCGTCGCCGACCAGCAAAGACGCGCCTGGCAAGGACCGCTTGTGAGCGTGTCGCGCTCGCGCGGGGTGCGTGCATCGGCGGCGTGCGCCGCAGCCGCGCTGCTGGCGGCTTGCGTGGCCGGACCCGACTACCGCAAGCCCGAACTCGAACTGCCGGTGACGTGGAAGGTCGATGCGCCGTGGCGCGAAAGCCGGCCCGACGATGCCGCGCCCAAAGGGCCGTGGTGGCAGCGCTTCGGCGACGCGCAGCTCGACGCGCTGGCCGAGCAGGCGCTGGCCAACAGCCCCAGCCTCGCGATCGCCGAGGCGCGCCTGGCGCAATCGCGCGCCGTGCTGGCGGCCACCTCGGCGGCGGTGCTGCCGCAACTGGGCCTGGGTGCGCGCGCCGCGCGGCAGCAGACCTCGGCCAACCGGCCGCTGTCGAGCTATACGTCGCCGAATTTCTCGACGGTGCAAAACGACCTGGTGCTGGCGATGTCGGTCAGCTACGAGTTCGATCTCGCCGGCCGCCTCAAGCGGTCGATCGAAGGCGCCGGCGCGTCGCTCGAGCAGTCGGCGGCCGACCTCGAAAACACGCGCCTGCTGCTGACCACCGACCTGGCCACCACCTACTACAACCTGCGCGCGCTCGACATCGAGCTCGACGTGCTCAACCGGGCGATCGCACTGCTGGGCCGCGCGCTCGAGCTGGTGCAGGCGCGCTACGACCTCGGCGCGGCCACCGGGCTGGACGTGGCGCAGCAGCAGGCCCTGCTCGACACCACGCTGGTGCAGGTCGACTTGCTCAAGCGCCAGCGCGACCAGTTCGAGCATGCGATCGCCACGCTGGTGGGCGTGGCCGCGCCGACTTTCACGCTGGCGCCCGACCCGCGCGAGCTGATGCCGCCCGCGGTGCCGCTGGGCGTGCCCTCCGACGTGCTGGAGCGGCGGCCCGACATCGCATCGGCCGAGCGTGCGATGGCGGCGGCCAACGCGCAGATCGGCGTTGCGACGGCAGCGTTTTATCCGAGCGTGACGCTCAGCCCCACGTTGTACGGCGTCGAAAGCCGCTCGCTGTCGACGCTGTTCGAGGCGCCCAGCATCTTGTGGTCGGTGGGCCTGTCGGCCACCCAGGTGCTGTTCGACAACGGGCGCCTGAAGGCCAACGTCGAGTTCGCGCGTGCAGGGCACGCCGCCGCGATCGCCAACTACCGGCGCGTGGTGCTCGGGGCGATGCAGGAGGCCGAAGACGGCATCACCGGCCTGGCCGCGCTCGAGCGCGCGTCCGCGCAGGCACGCACTGCGGTGGCCACCGCGCGCCGCGTGCTCGAGATGGCCA
This sequence comes from uncultured beta proteobacterium, assembly GCA_963774185.1. GTDB lineage: Bacteria > Pseudomonadota > Gammaproteobacteria > Burkholderiales > Burkholderiaceae_C > JAEUPI01. Next base: position 93,285 of record CAVZEK010000019.1, on the reverse strand, counting down.
CCGCGCGCTACGAAGGCGGCGCATCGGGCTACCTCGACGTCATCACGGCCCAGCAGGCGTTGCTCAATGGCGCACGCCAGGTCGCGCAACTCGACGGCCAGCGCATGCTGACCTCGGTGTTCCTCGTCAAGGCGCTTGGCGGAGATTGGCAGCGCGAGCTGCCGGCCAATGCGAGCCGCAGCGGCGAATAGCGCCGCCGACCCGCTGGCGCCGGCGCGATAGGCACGGCGCGACATATCGCGCTTCGACGATGCGCTGGCTACATTGGCCTTCGACGCGGTCTGACGTCGATCTGCGCAGCCGCCCGTCCAACCCAATCAAAGGCCAATCACATGCTCATCGTTCGCATGCCTGTCGCCGCACGCCTGGTGGCGGTCGCCATCCTCTCGTTGTGCGCGTTGCCTGCTTTCGCACAGACCGCGCCCTGCGCGCCAGACGCCCCGAGGGTGATCGTCTACCACGCCGGCAGCCTGACGGCCGCCTTCTCGCAGGTGGAGGCGCTGTTCACTCAGCAGACCGGCATCTGCGTGGTCGACGTCGCAGCGGGCAGCGTCGACGCCGCACGGCGCGTCACCGCGGGCAAGGAGCCCTGCGACATCTACGCCAGCGCCGACGACAAAGACATCGACGTGCTGCTCAAGCCGGCGGGTTTTGCCGATTTCAACATCGTGTTCGCGCGTGGCGCGATGGTGCTGGCCTACAGCACCAGCAGCCGGGGCGCAGCGACGATCGCGGCGCCAGGCACCGTGTTCAGCCCGCCGTCGTCGATTCCGCAAGCCGCAGCCGACTGGACCACGCAGTTGACGCAGCCCGGCGTGCTGATCGGCGGCTCCAATCCATTTCTCGACCCAGCGGCTACCGCTCGGACATGATCTTCCAGCTCGCCGAGCAGCACGAGCGTGTGCCCAACCTCTACAACACGCTGCTCGGCCACTACACGCTGACGCGAACCAGCGATGTGCTGGGCACGAACTTCGACTACCAGTTCACCTACGAGCACAGCGCGCTTGCGGCGTACACCCGCAGCCCCGCGACCTATCGCTACCTGCATCTGCCCGACGAGATCGGCCTGTCGAATTCCGACCTCAATCGGCTGTACGACAACGCCGCCGTCGTGATGCCAGGGCTGCACACGGCGCGCAGCCCGAGCGTGGTGCGCGTGCCCGGCTCGCGCGTCGAGTGGGGGCTGACCATCCTGAAGAGTGCGCCCAACCCCGGCAACGCGATCAAGTTCCTGCAGACTCTGTTCGGCAGCCACGGTGTCGCGCTGCAGGCAGCCGTCGGGCCCGAGCCGATCAGCCCGCCGCGGGTGAGCTTCGAAGATTGGCGCGACATCCCGCCGCCGTTGCGGCCCTACGTGCGGCCCGAGCACCGCGGCCACTGAGGCGAACACCCCGGCCGTTCAGATGCCGAGCTGGCGCGCCGCCAGATCCTTCATGATCTCCTCGGAGCCGCCGCCGATCATCATCACCTTGGCCTCGCGGTACAGCCGCTCGCTCTTGGTGCCGCGCATGAAACCCATGCCGCCCATGATCTGCACCGATTGATCGGCACAGAACTGCATCGCCTGCGTGGCCAGCACTTTGGCCATGCAGGTGCGCGCCACCAGATCGGCGCGTTCGCCCAGCGCGTGTTCGACGCGGTAGGCGAGGTCGTACACCAGGCGCGCGCCGCCTCGACGCGCGCCACCATGTCGACCAGCTTGTGGCGGATCACCTGGCGCTCGGCCAGCGGCGCGCCGAAGGTCTTGCGTTCGCGCGCCCAGGCCAGCGCCTCTTCGGCGCACGCCTGGCCGTAGCTGCACGCCATCGCGGCCATCATCAGCCGCTCGCTGTTGAAGTTGTGCATGATGGCCTTGAAGCCCTCGCCCTCGGCGCCCAAGCGGTTGGCCACCGGCACGCGGCAGCCATCGAAGTGCAGATGCGCGGTGTCGCTGCTCCACCAGCCCATCTTCTTGAGCTCGTGCCGCGTCAGGCCCGGCGTGTCGCCGTCGATCACCAGCAGCGACACGCCGCCCGGGCCCTTGTTCGACGGGTCGGTGCGCACGGCGACGGTGAGGAAGTCGGCGCGCAGGCCCGAGGTGATGAAGGTCTTCTCGCCGTTGACGACATAGTGGTCGCCGTCGCGCACCGCGGTGGTCTTCAGTGCCGCGACGTCGGAGCCCCCGCCCGGCTCGGTGATGCACAGCGCCGCGATCTTCTCGCCCGCGAGCACCGGCAGCACGACGCGACGCTGCAACTCGGCACTGCCGTGCGCCACCACCGGCGGCAGCGCGATGCCGTGCGAGCCCAGGCTCGCCTGCACGCCGCCGCAGCCGGCGCGCGCGATCTCCTCGGCCGCCGCGATGTGGAAGAAGATGTCGGCCGGCGTGCCGCCCAGCGCCTCGGGGTAGCCGATGCCGGTGATGCCCACCGCGGCGGCGCGCCGGTACAACTCGCGCGGAAACGTGCCCGCCTCGTCCCACGCGTTCGCGTGGGGCGCGATCTCGGTGTCGACGAAGCGCCGCACCGCTGGCACGAAAGGCTTCGTGCGCGGCGCTGAAATACTCCGGTCTCGGTGGCAGTTGAAACATGGCCCCCCCTGCCTTGCCGGCCAGGTTGGGTATTCTTGCGCCCTTTGGTCGTTGCGGCCGCTGGCTGCCGGAGAATTGGACGATGACGCGCGTATTCAATTTCAGCCCCGGCCCCGCGGCCCTGCCCGAGCCGGTGCTGCGCCAGGCCGCCGAAGAGATGCTCGACTGGCATGGCTCGGGCATGTCGGTGATGGAGATGAGCCACCGCGGCAAAGAGTTCATCTCGATCCATGCCGAAGCTGAGGGCCTGCTGCGCAAGCTGCTGGCGGTGCCGTCGAACTACAAGGTGCTGTTCATGCAGGGCGGCGCGATCGGCGAGAACGCGATCGTGCCGCTGAACATGCTGCGCGGCAAAACAACGGCCGACTACATCGACACCGGTGAGTGGTCCAAGAAGTCAATCAAGGAGGCGCAGAAGTACTGCACCGTCAACGTGGCCGCCTCAGGCAAGGACAGCGGCTACACCCGCATTCCGGCGCGCGCCAGCTGGAAGCTCGACCCCGATGCCGCCTACGTGCACATCACGAGCAACGAGACCATCGGCGGCGTCGAATTCCACTACACGCCCGACGTCGGCGGCGTGCCGCTGGTGGCCGACATGTCGTCGAACATCCTGTCGCGGCCGCTCGACGTGTCGAAGTACGGCCTCATCTACGCCGGTGCGCAGAAGAACATCGGGCCCTCGGGCGTGACGATCGTGATCGTGCGCGCCGACCTGATCGGACACGCGTCGCCGGCGTGCCCGACCGCGTTCGACTACAAGCTGGTGGCCGACAACGACTCGATGTACAACACGCCGCCCACTTATGCGATCTACATCGCCGGGCTGGTGCTCAAGTGGATCGACACGCAGGGCGGCGTGACAGCGATGGAGGCGCACAACCGCAAGAAGGCGGCTGTGCTGTACGACTACCTCGACAGCACGGGCTTCTACCAATGTCCGGTGGCACGCGAAGACCGCTCGCTGATGAACGTGCCGTTCCGCCTGCCCGACGAGAAGCTCGACGAGCCGTTCCTCAATGGCGCGCAGGCGCGCGGCCTGGTGCAGCTCAAGGGCCACCGCTCGGTGGGCGGCATGCGCGCGTCGATCTACAACGCGATGCCGATCGAGGGGGTGCGCGCGCTGGTGGCGTACATGAAGGAGTTCGAGGCGTCGCATGGTTAGGCAACGGTGCGGGGTCGCTGCCGCAGTCGTACTGCCACCGTCCGTGCGGGGCGGGCGGTGCGGGCACGCGTTCTCCGGCCCACGCTCGCGGGCCACCACCGGCTCGTGCGATGCCCGACCTCGTCAACACCAGCCTGGCTTGCCATGAGTCATGACACCGCGAATGGGGCCTGCGACCGCATGCCCGCACCACCTGCCCAAGCCACCACCGTGGCATGCCGCTGGCAGGCCACGGTGCATCGCGGGTCGGTGGTGGAATCCGTGGGCGCAGACCCCATTCGCGGTCGCCCCGATGGCGGCAGGGCACGAGCGGTCTTGATGCGGCACACGAGGCGCGCCCAGGTGGTCGCCCGCGAGCGTGGGCCGGAGAACGCGGGTTCCGCCGCCGGCCCGGCACTCGGTCTGTGCAAGCGATAAGCGCGAAGAGAAACGAAGGAACCAGATGCACCCGATCCTCGTGCTCAACCAGATCTCCGCCAGCGGCCTGTCGCGGCTGCCGGCCGATCGCTACCGCGTCGGCAAGGACGTCGCCGATCCGGTGGCGATCCTGGTGCGCTCGGCCGACCTGCACAAGACCGCGATCGCAACCAGCGTGCGCGCGATCGCACGGGCCGGCGCCGGCACCAACAACATCCCGGTGGAGCAGATGAGCGCGCGCGGCGTGCCGGTGTTCAACGCGCCGGGCGCCAACGCCAATGCCGTGAAGGAGCTGGTGCTGGCCGGCATGCTGATGGCCGCGCGCCAGATCGCGCCGGCGCTGCGCTTCGTCGATGCGCTCGATGCCAAGGCGAGCTGACCTCGACGGCGCGCGTCGAGGACGGCAAGAAGTCCTTTGCCGGCATCGAGCTGGCCGGTCGCACGCTGGGCGTGATCGGCCTGGGCAAGATCGGCTGCCTGGTCGCCGACGCGGCGATCAAGCTGGGCATGCAGGTGCTCGGCCACGACCCCGACATCACGGTCGACGCCGCATGGAGCCTGCCGTCGCAGGTCAAGCGCGCCGGCAGCGTCAACGAGGTGCTCAAGGCCGCCCACTTCGTGACCCTGCACGTGCCGCTGGTCGCGGCCACGCGCAACCTGGTCAACGCGTCGAACATCGGCCTGCTGCGCCACGACGCGGTGCTGCTCAACTTCTCGCGCGACGGCGTGGTCGCCGAAGACGCCGTGCGCGACGCGCTCGAGCGCCAAACGGCTGGCCGCCTACGTGACCGACTTTCCGAGCGCGGCGTTGCTGCGTCAGACCGGCGTCATCGCGCTGCCCCATCTGGGTGCCAGCACGCGTGAAGCCGAGGACAACTGCGCCGTGATGGTGGTCGACCAGTTGCGCGACTACCTCGAACACGGCAACGTGGCCAACGCGGTCAACTTCCCCAACGTGTCGATGGCCGCGCGAGTCGGCGTTTCGGCTGGCGATCGCCAACGCCAACGTGCCCAACATGGTGGGCCAGATCTCCACCGCGATGGCGCACGCGGGCCTGAACATCCACAACATGGTCAACAAGTCGCGCGGCGAAATGGCCTACACGCTGGTCGACGTCGACAGCGCGGTGGCCGATGCGGTGCTGGCCGACATCGCGGGCATCGAGGGCGTGCTGGCGGTGCGCTACCTGCCGGTTCAGGCCAGCTAGACCCCACTCGCCTCGCTCGCTGCCTCCAGGAGCCTGGCATCGACTGAAATCCCGCGCTGGCGCAGGGCCGGCCAACCCTGACAGAATGTACCGGTTCACGCCAGGAGGCACGGCACCGCCATGACCACCGCCAGTCCGCTCGCCAGCACGCACAAGAGTTTTCGCATCGGTTCAAGCGCGCAGGGCCGCTTGTGTTCGTTGCCCGAGCTGGCCAAGCTGTACCCGAACGTCAGCAAGCTGCCGGTGTCGCTGCGCATCGTGCTGGAGTCGGTGCTGCGCAACTGCGACGGCAAGAAGGTCACCGAAGAGCACGTGCGCCAGCTCGCCAACTGGCAGCCGAACGCCGAGCGCGTCGACGAGATCCCGTTCGTGGTCGCGCGCGTCGTGCTGCAGGATTTCACCGGCGTGCCGCTGCTGGTCGACCTGGCGGCGATGCGCAACGCCGCCGCGCGGCTGGGCCGCGACCCCAAGATGATCGAGCCGCTGGTGCCGGTGGACCTGGTGGTCGACCACTCGGTGATGGTCGACCACTACGGCACCAAGGACGCGCTCGACCTGAACATGAAGCTCGAGTTCCAGCGCAACCGCGAGCGCTACGAGTTCCTGAAGTGGGGCATGCAGGCGTTCGACACCTTCGGCGTGGTGCCGCCGGGCTTCGGCATCGTGCACCAGGTGAACCTGGAGTACCTGGCGCGCGGCGTGCACAAGACAGCCGACGGCGTCTACTACCCCGACACGCTGGTGGGCACCGACAGCCACACCACGATGATCAACGGCATCGGCGTGGTCGGCTGGGGCGTCGGCGGCATCGAGGCCGAGGCCGGCATGCTCGGGCCAGCCGGTGTACTTCCTGACGCCCGACGTGGTGGGCTTCGAGTTCACCGGCCGCCTGCGCGAAGGCGTGACCGCCACCGACCTGGTGCTCACCGTCACCGAGCTGCTGCGCAAGCACAAGGTGGTGGGCAAGTTCGTCGAGTTCTTCGGCGCCGGCACCGCGAGCCTCGCGGTGCCCGACCGCGCGACCATCGCCAACATGGCGCCCGAGTACGGCGCGACGATGGGCTTCTTCCCGGTCGACGAGCGCACCGTCGAGCTACCTCAAGGGCACCGGCCGCACGCGCCGAGGAGATCGCCGCCTTCGAGGCGTACTTCAAGGCGCAGGGGCTGTTCGGCATCCCGCGCGCCGGCGACATCGACTACAGCAGCGTCGTCACGCTCGACCTGGCCACCGTCGACGCCGAGCCTGGCCGGCCCGAAGCGGCCGCAGGACCGCATCGAGATCGACGCACCTGAGCAAGCAGTTCGAGTCGCTGTTCAGCAAGCCGGTGGCCGACAACGGCTTCAACCAGAGCGCCGACAAGCTGGCGCGCACGTTCACCGCGCCCGACGGCCGCAGCCTGCGCAACGGCGACGTGCTGATCGCGGCCATCACCAGCTGCACCAACACCAGCAACCCGGGCGTGATGCTGGCCGCCGGGCTGCTGGCGAAGAAGGCGGTGAGGCCGGGCCTGAAGGTGCCGCCGCACGTCAAGACCTCGCTGGCGCCGGGCTCGCGCATCGTCACCGAGTACCTCACGAAGGCCGGCCTGCTGCCCTACCTGGAGCAGCTCGGCTTCGCGGTGGCCGGCCTACGGCTGCACCACCTGCATCGGCAACGCCGGCGACCTGGCGCCCGAGTTCAACAAGCTGATCACCGACAACGACCTGATCTGCGCGGCGGTGCTGTCGGGCAACCGCAACTTCGAGGCACGCATCCACCCGAATCTGAAGGCCAACTTCCTGGCCAGCCCGCCGCTGGTGGTGGCCTACGCGATCGCCGGCACCGTGCTGCGCGACCTGATGACCGAGCCGGTGGGCCTCGGCACCAACGGGCGCGACGTCTACCTCGGCGACATCTGGCCGACCACCGACGAGGTGCACGCGCTGCTCAAGCACGCGATGAACCCGAAGGCCTTCCGCCAACTACGGCAAGGTCAAGAGCGAGCCGGGCGAGCTGTGGGGCAAGATCAAGGGCGTGTCGGGCCAGGTCTACGACTGGCCGACCAGCACCTACATCGCCCGGCCGCCGTTCTTCGACTCGTTCACGATGCAGCCGCCGGTGCGCGCCGCCGGCAGCGAGCCCGGCGTCAAGGGCGCGCGCATCATCGCCTTGTTCGGCGACTCGATCACCACCGACCACATTTCGCCGGCCGGCTCGATCAAGGACACGTCGCCGGCCGGCAAGTACCTGCTGTCGCAAGGCGTGCTCAAGCCCGACTTCAACAGCTACGGCTCGCGCCGCGGCCACCACGAGCTGATGATGCGCGGCACCTTCGCCAACGTGCGCATCAAGAACCTGATGATCCCGCCGGGCGCTGACGGCTCGCGCGAGGAAGGCGGCGTCACGCTTGTTCCAGCCGTCGGGCGAGAAGATGTTCATCTACGACGCAGCGATGCGCTACATCGCCGAGGGCACGCCGACCGTGATCTTCGCCGGCGAGGAGTACGGCACCGGCTCGTCGCGCGACTGGGCGGCCAAGGGCACGCAGCTGCTGGGCATCAAGGCGGTGGTGGCCAAGAGCTTCGAGCGCATCCACCGCAGCAACCTGGTGGGCATGGGCGTGCTGCCGCTGCAGTTCAAGGCCGGCCACTCGATCGACAGCCTCGCGCCTGCGTCGGCGACGAGGTGATCGACATCGAGCTCGGCGCGCAGATCAAGCCGCAGAGCGATGCCAAGCTGGTGATCACCGGCGCCGACGGCAGCCGCCGCGAGGTGCCGCTGACGCTGCGCATCGACACGCCGATCGAGGTCGACTACTACCAGCACGGCGGCATCCTGCCGTTCGTGCTCAGGCAGCTGCTGGCTGCCTGAGCCCGCAGGCTCTCCGCTGGCGCGATCGCCGCGCACGGCGCGGGAGGTGCTGCGGCAGTGCTGCGGCCTGAGCCGCCGGTTGCCGCTTCGTGAATGCGGCGGCCGGCAGCGGCGGCCGCTTTTCTTTCTTGTGCACGCCGGTGCACACTGCGTGCGACTGCAGGAGGCAACCGATGGACGAGCAAGCCGCTGTGCGCTGCGCGGTGAATGGCCCCGTGATGACCGTGACGCTGTCGCGCCCCGCGAAGCGCAACGCCGTCGACGGCCCCACTGCCGCGTTGTTGCGCGCCGCATTCGAAACCTTCGAGCGCGACGAGAGTTTGCTGGTGGCGGTGCTCACGGGTGACGGCGGGCAGTTTTGCAGCGGCGCCGATCTCGGCGCGCTCGCTGACCCGGCGCGCAGCAACGCGATCGAACCCAGCGGCACCGCCGCCGGCCCGATGGGGCCGACACGCACGCACTTCGGCAAGCCGGTGATCGCCGCCATCGAAGGCTACGCGGTGGCCGGCGGCCTGGAGCTGGCGCTGATGTGCGACCTGCGCGTCGCCGCGCGCAGCGCGGTGTTCGGCGTGTTCTGCCGCCGCTGGGGCGTGCCGCTGATCGACGGCGGCACGGTGCGCCTGCCGCGGCTCATCGGCATGGGGCGCGCGCTCGATTTGATCCTCACCGGCCGCGCGGTCAGCGCCGACGAAGCGCTGCAGATGGGCCTGGCCAATCGCGTCGTGGAGCCTGGGCGCGCGTTGGCCGAAGCGCAGGCGCTGGCCGCGCAGATCGCTGCGTTCCCGCAGCGTTGCATGCGCGCCGATCGCGCATCGGCCTTTGCGCAATGGGACCTGCCGCTGCCAGAAGCGCTGCGCAACGAAGGCGCGGGTGGCTATGCGGTGGTATTCGAAGAGGGTGTGGCCGGTGCCGCGCGCTTCGCCGCCGGCGCCGGGCGCCACGGCCGATAAACTCGGGGCCGATGCAATCCCTCGCCGCACCGGAGATCGGCGGCTTCACGCTGGCCGACCCGCCGCCCGGCTTCATCGACGACCCCTACCCGTGGTATGCGACAACTGCGCGCGCACGATCCGGTGCATGCGATCGGCGATCAGCAGTGGCTGCTGACACGCTACGACGACGTGTCGCTGCTGTACCGCAGCGCCGCGGCGAGCTCCGACAAGCAGCGCGAGTTCGCGCCCAAGTTCGGCGCCGGCACGCCGCTGTACGAGCACCACACCACGAGCCTGGTGTTCAGCGACCCGCCGCTGCACACGCGGGTGCGCCGCCTGATGATGGGCGCGCTGAACCAGCGCGCGATCACGCGCATGGAGCCAGGCGTCGTGGCGCTGGTCGATGGCCTGCTCGATGCGCTGGCCGGCCGCACGCAGGCCGACCTGATCGAAGACTTCGCGGCGCAGATTCCGGTCGAGGTGATCGGCAACCTGCTCGACGTGCCGCGCGATCGAGCGCGCACCGCTGCGCGGCTGGTCGCTCGCCATCCTGTCGGCGCTCGAGCCGGCGCCGCGCGCCGACGTGCTGGCACGCGGCAACGCCGCGGTGAGCGACTTCCTGGACCTACCTGCGCACGCTGGTGGCCGAGCGCCGGCGCCATCCGGGCGACCCCGAGGCCGACGTGCTGACGCGCCTGATCCAGGGCGAGCACGACGGCGAGCGGCTCACCGAGACCGAGCTGCTGCACAACTGCATCTTCCTGCTCAACGCCGGCCACGAGACCACCACCAACCTGATCGGCAACGGCATGCACGCGCTGCTGACGCACCGCGACCAGCTCGAGCGCCTGCAGCGCGAGCCGGCGCTGCTCGGCACCGCGATCGAAGAGTTGCTGCGCTTCGAGAGCCCGCTGCAGCTGAACAACCGCGTGCTGACGTCGCCGGTGGCCTTCAGCACGCGCGAGTTGCCGGCCGGCTCGTTCGTCACGCTGGGCGTCGGTGCCGCCAACCGCGACCCGGCGCAGTTCGAGTCGCCCGATCGGCTCGACATCGCGCGCAAGCCCAACCTGCATGTCGCGTTCGGCCACGGCGGTCACGCGTGTGCCGGCATGAACGTGGCACGGCTGGAGGCGCGCATCGCGATCGGCGCGCTGGCGCGACGCTTCCCGCGCATCGAACTGGCCGGCATGCCGCGCCGCGACCGCCGCGTGCGCTTTCGCGGGCTGGTCAACCTGCCGGTACGCCTCTAGCCGACCGCAGCAAGGGTCAGTTGTCCACCGGCCGCCGAGCCGGTTGCCCACCGACTTGTGTTCATGCTATGCACCGCTTTGTCCACAGCGGCCGAGCGGGTGAACGCTGTGTCGGAATGTTTGGCGCGATTGGCGCGTATGCTGGTTTTGGCCTCGATGCAGTCGAAAGGAAGTGCCATGTTGAGCCTGATCTCACGCGTGATCGCCTTTGCGTTGTGCATGCTGCTCGCGACACCGCTGTTCGCCGCCGGTGGCGGCGGTGGTGGCGGTGGCGGCGGCCCCGACGATCCCTCCCATCAGACCGGGCCCTACAAAGACGCGATGAACGCCATCCAGGCCGAGCGCTATGCGCAGGCGATTCCGTTGCTGGAAAACTGGGTGGCGGGCCACAGCAACGACGCCGACGGTTTCAACTGGCTCGGCTACGCCTATCGCAAGACCGGCAAGCTCGATCCGGCCTTCAAGGCCTACAAGCGCGCATTGGGCATCGACCCGCAGCACAGGGGCGCGCACGAGTACATCGGCGAGGCCTATCTGATGGCCAAGCAGCCCGACAAGGCCGAAGACCACGCCAAGATCCTGGCGCAACTGTGCCCGCAATCGTGTGAGGAGCTCGCCGACCTGCGCGCGGCGATCGTGGCCTATCGCGCCGGCGGCCCGCGCCCCACGGCGAAGGCGCCCTGATCTTCTCCATGGCGTGCTCGCGCCGGCGTGGCTGAGCGCCGGCGTCGTCACCTGCGTTCATTGGGCCCGTCACAACCGCGTGAGATTGCATAGCCCGCGGCAGTGACCACCCCTTGCGCGTCGAGCTGCGCCTGCCACCACAGGCAATCGTTGTTGTAGTAGTACCAGGACCAGATCTGGCCATTGCGCATCATGCCCATGCGCTCCGACGGCCGGCCGATGAAGCGCAACAGCTGGTCGCTCGTCATGCCGGGCGTCACTGCGTCAAAGTAGCGCCGATCGAGCACCTGATCCCACTGCAGCACGCGGCCCTGGGCGTCGAGGTCGACCATGTAGGTGTGGCGGCCGTACGGCCCGCGCGCGAACTCCAGCCGCCGCGGGCCCTCGGGCAATTGGTAGCGGCCGGTGGGCGGCCCCATCGCCTGCACCACCTCGGCCTCGGTGCTGCCGACGTGCAGGTCTTTCGGCGGCGCGTACCCCGCGCAAGCCGCGAGCAGACCTGCCAGCGACGCGACGATCATCGTGGTCCTCATGGACGGCCCCTTTCAGCAGCCAGTGAACGACTGGCTTCAATCACATCGGATTGCAGCTGGGAATGGCAGCGTAGCCCGCGCCGACGACGACGCCCTGCGTGTCGAGTTGCGCCTGCCACCACTGGCAGTCGTTGTTGTACGTAGTACCAGGACCAGATTTCACCACCACCACGGACTCCCGCGCGTTCGCCCGGCCGGCCGATGAAGCGCAGCAGGTCATCGCGCTTCATGCCGGAGGCGACCACGTCGAAGTGGTTGGGATCGAGCACCTGCTCCGATTGCACGACGCGGCCCTGCGCATCGAGGTCGATCATGTAGGTCTCGCGGCCGCCGGGGCCCTTCGCGAATTCCAGTCGCCGGCCATTGTCTGGCAACGGGTAGCGGCCGGTGGGCTGGCCCATCGCCTGCACCACCTCGGCCTCGCTGCGGCCGTTCAAGTCCTTGGGCGGCACGTTGCCTGCGCACGCCACCAGCACCGCGGCGGCGCAAGCTGCGAACAACGTGTCTCTCATGGCATGCATCCCCTGTCGGGTGCGGTCCCACCCGCGTATACGCGCGCACCGCCACGGCCCGTCCATAAGCGTCCGCCGCGCGTGCGCATGAGGCAGGACATTCAGCTCGACGAGCGGATGCGCTTGAGCTCGGCAGTGAGCCAGGTGGCGCTGGCCACCGGCGCCTGCGTGCCACAGCGGATCTGGTAAGCCTCGCCGCTCACGCTGCTGGCGGTGGCCGCCTTGCTGATGAACTCTTCGGCCGAACCGAGCATGTTGCGCTTGACCATGTAGTCGAGCTTCATCTGCAGGTGCTTGCGCGCCTCGGCCGACGGATACCAGTTGCCGTTGCGGCCGAAGCTGCAGTTCGACGCTTCGATGCGATCGAGCAGCAGCGTGATCTCTTTCTGCGCGCCGCCAGAGAGCTCGGCCGCCGACGCAGCCGCGGACATCACCAGCGCGGCGCAGGCAATCGCCGCCCAACGCAAGATGAACAACCTGCTCATGCAATTCACTGCTATGCGCTCCGAAATCTGGCCGGCAGATTAACGCGTCCTGTATTGCCATGAACTCCGTCAGGCCGATGATGACAGCGCCAGACTGTGGCCAGCCGCACGCGGCCTAGGGTATTCCACGAGAGTACCGCGCGGCAGCCCTCGATGGCCGGCAAGTCTTCCGTTGCGGCGACACCGGGGCGTCGCTGCGGGCGTCGCGTGTAAACGCTGTTGAAACGTTTCACACCTGGGGCCTAGCATCCATGCCGAACGCCGCGAAGGAACCCTCACGATGGCTCGCACCGCTTACTTCGATCTGGCCCAGGCGCCGCCCGCCTACACCGAGTTGCTGGGCGAGCGCCCGCCGCTGAACCTGTATCGCATGCTGCCCCATGCCGGCCCGGCGGCGGTGGGCTTTCTCAAGCTCGGCGGCGCGCTGTTGCGGCGCAGCGAGCTCGATCCCCAATTGCGCGAGATCGCGATCCTGCGGGTGGGCATGATCAGTGGCGCCACCTACGAAGTGCACCAGCACAAGCGTCTGGCGCGCAAGGCGGGCCTGGCGCCGCAGAAGATCGCTGCGCTCACCGAGCCGGGCAGCGGCCTGGCCGTGTTCGACGCGCGCGAGCGCCTCGTGATCGACTTCACCGACCAGGTGGTGCATCACGTCAAGGTCAACGACCAGATGTTCGCGCAAGCGCAGTCGTTGCTCGGCGAACGCCCGCTCGCCGAACTGGTGCTGACCATCGGCTTTTACATGATGGTCAGCCGCTTCCTCGAGAACTACGAAGTCGACATCGAGCCCCCGGGATTCATCGACTGACACTGCGCAGCCACACCATGAACCACGCCCCCACCGAGACCGACCCGTCACGATCGACGTTCGCCGAGACGCTGGGCCGCACGCGCGGGCGCGCTCGGCTGTTGGGCCGCAAGGTGGTGGTGGTGGGCGCGGGTCAACGCACGAGCCCGCTCGGTGAGACGGTGCCGGTGGGCAACGGCCGCGCCATCTCGATCCTCGCCGCGCGCGAGGGCGCTGCGGTTGCCTGCATCGACTCGGTGGCCGCAGCCGCCGAGGCCACCGTGGCGATGATCGCCCAGGAGGATGGCCGCGCCTTCGCCGAAGTGGCCGACGTGCGCGAGGCGGCCTCCATCGCACCGCTGCTGGCGCACTGCGCCGAGCGCCTGGGCGGCCTCGACGGCCTGGTGCTCAACGTCGGCATCTCGCGCGGCCTGCCGCTGGAGAGAATCAGCGCCGACACCTGGGATGACGAGTTCGCCGTCAACCTGCGCAGCCACATGCTGTTTGCCCAAGCCGCGCTGCCACTGATGGCCGAGGGCGGCTCAATCGTGCTGATCTCGTCGCTGGCCGCGCTGCGCAATCAGTCGCGCAATCCGGCCTACGAAGCGTCCAAGGCGGGGCAGGTGTCGCTGGCGCGCGCCATCGCGGTGGCCGGCGAGAGCAAGGCGATCCGCTGCAACGCCGTGCTGCCGGGGCTGATGGACACGCCGATGGGACGCGACGCCACGCGGCGGCGCCCCAATCGCGCGGCCGCGGTGCCGTTCGGCCGCCAGGGCACCGGCTGGGAGGTGGGCCACGCCTGCATCTTCTTGCTGTCGCATGAAGCGAGCTATGTCAACGCGCACGCGCTGGTGGTCGACGGCGGGCTCGGCGTGGGCGTGTGGCGCAGTCAATGACCACCCCGAGGACTCCACAACGGGGCGACACCAGCGGACCGGCAGAGCCGGATCCGCGGTGTCCGCTTGATTGGCAAGCGTGACGTTTGCGCCTCGAGCTGCCACGGCGCATGACGACAAGTTCGTCGTCAACGTTGCGCCGTAGCTCTCTTCTTCGCGGCAGCCGGTGCGCTGGCTGTAGCTGGCGCCGCGCACGACCCGCGCACGATCAACTCGGGCACCACCTTGACGCTGCGTCGCGGGCCGCGCTCGCCATGCTCCACGCGGTCGAGCAGCAGCGTCACCACCCGCTCGGCCGCCTGCTGCACGTCCACGCGCAGCGTCGTGATCGGTGGCGTGTAGCTGCGCGCGAAATCGGGGTCGCCCAGCGACACCAGCGAGATGTCGTCGGGGATGCGCAGGCCCTGCACCGCGATCGCATTCAGCGCATCGGTCAGCAGATTGGTGCCCAGCACGACGAGCGCGGTTGGCTGCGGGCGCCGCGCCAGCAGGCGCGACACCGTGTCGAACGAGCTGCTCATCGCCGACGGCAGCTCGACGATCAAGTCGTCGTCGGCTTGCAGGCCCAGCGCGGCCATGCCGCTGCGAAAGCCCTCGATGCGCCGGCGCATCGGCCGCCCAAGCGCGCGCGACACCACCAGCGCGATGCGGCGGTGGCCCAGGCCGCCCAGGTGCGCGGTGACCGCACGCAGGCCCGGCACGTGGTCGTACAGCACCTGGTCGCAATCGAGTGCCATGTCGCGGTCGAGGATCACCGCGGGCATGTCGAGGTGGCGCACCGCCTGCAGCACCGCCGGGTCGCGCTCGTTGCCGGGCGCGATGATCACGCCGTCCATGCCGCGCGTCGCGAAGGTGGACAAGATCTCCAGCTCGCGCTCGGCGTTGTTCAGGCTGTTGGCCAGCAGCACCACGTAGCCAGCGGCGCGCAGCCGGTCTTCCAGCGCGTGGAACACCTTGCCGTACAACGGGTTGGTGACATCGGTCAGCATGCAACCGATGGTGCGGCTGGCCCGCATGCGCAGCGACCGCGCCGCGTGGTTGGGCCGGTAGCCGAGCTCGGCAATGGCCGCCTGCACCCGCTCGCGCAACCCATGGGCCACGTTGGCCGCGCCGTTGACCACGCGCGACGCGCTGCCCACCGACACGCCGGCGTGCGCCGCGACGTCGCGGATGCCGATGCGTTGCGCGCGCAGTCGCCCCGTCATCGCTGCACCGCGGACGATGCGCGTGCTCGCGCCGCGCGGCAGCAGATCTGTGCGAGCGGCCGGACGTGGCTCATGCAACTCATCGTACCCCTGGCGGGTGCCGCCTCGACGCGCACGGTCCACCGGCGCGCAGCAACTGCGGCACACTCGAGCAACCCGCTCACCGCCTCGGCTGCCGCTTGCACCGCATGAGACCCACGCTGATCTTCGAAGGCTGCACGATCGAATCCAACGTGCTGTTCGACCGCGTGCTGCGCGCGGCTTCGGCGTTGCAGGCATTGGGCATCACCGCGGCCGACACGGTGGCGCTGATGCTGCGCAACACGCCGCACGTGATCGAGCTGATGCTGGCGGCGCGTTGGTTGGGTGCCACCTGGTGTCCGATCAACTGGCACTTCAAGCACGACGAGCTGCAATACATCCTCGCCGACTGCGGCGCCAAGTTGTTCATTGCCGAGGCGGCGCTGTTGCGCGAGCTGCAGTCGGCCGTGCCGCCAGGCATCACGGCGATCGCAGCCGGCGGCACGACGGCCGATGCGGGCTCGCCGTGGCCGCAGTGGGACGCGTTGCGCGACGCCGCCGCGCCGTGCAGCGGCCCCGCCGGCGCGCCGCGCGGGCCGATGCTCTACACCTCGGGCACCACCGGCCGGCCCAAGGGCATTCGCCGCAACGCGGCGAGCGCAGCGCAGGTGGCGCGCACGCTCGATCGCTCGCGCCTGTGCTACGGGTTGGCAGCCGGGCATGCGCGCGCTGCTCAACGCGCCGATCTACCACAGCGCGCCCAACGGCTACGTGGTGGGTGTCAGTCAGATGCCCGAGGCCACGCTGCTGCTCGAGCAGCGCTTCGACGCCGAACGCACGCTGCGGCAGATCGAGCAACACCGGCTGACCCACGCCTACCTGGTGCCGACGCTGTACGTACGGCTGCTGCGCCTGCCCGACGACGTGAAGCGCAAGTACGACTCTGAGCTCGATGCGCCACGTCAGCTCCACCGGCTCGCCCTGCCCGCCCGAGGTCAAGCGCGCGATGATCGACTGGTGGGGACCGGTGTTCAACGAGTCGTACGGCTCGAGCGAGCTCGGCTACATGACCTACGTCACCAGCGCCGAGGCGCTGGCCAAGCCGGGCATCGCCGGGCGCGCGATCCCCGGCGGCGAACTGGCCATCCTCGACGAGCTGGGCCGCGCGCTGCCCACCGGGCAGCCGGGCCTGATCTACGCGCGCCAACCCGAGATGGTCGACTTCACCTACAGGGCAACGACGGCGCGCGCCGCGCGATCGAGCGCGACGGCTTCATGACGATGGGCGACATCGGCTACCTCGATCGCGACGGCTACCTGTTCGTCGCGATCGCTCGGCCGACATGGTGATCTCCGGCGGCGTCAACATCTACCCGGCCGAGATCGAACGGCGCTGCTCGGCCTGCCGGGCGTCGAGGACTGCGCGGTGTTCGGCATCCCCGACGACGAGTTCGGCGAGGCGCTGGCCGCCGCCGTGCAGCCGCGCGCCGGTGTGCACTTGAAGCGCCGACGCGGTGCGCGCATTCCTGCGCGAGCACCTCGCCGGCTACAAGGTGCCGCACGTGGTGACCTTTCACGACGCGCTGCCGCGCGAGGACACCGGCAAGATCTTCAAGCGCAAATTGCGCGAGCCCTATTGGGCCGGGCGCACGCGCCGCGTTTGACGCGGCGCTCGCGTTGCGCAGTCAGCGCGCAGGTGCGCCTGACCCCTCGCCCGCGACGACGCCGACGAAACGCGCGCGCGGCCGCAGCAGCATGCCGGTGCGCTGCTGCTCCAGCACGTGGGCGATCCACCCGGCGCTGCGGCCGATCGCAAAGATCGCCGGGCCCATGCCGATCGGCAACTCGAGCGCACCGCACACCGCCGCCAGCGCCACGTCGACGTTGGGCTTGGGCCGGCCCGCACGCGCCATGGCATCGATCAAGGCCATCACGGTGCGCACGCGCGCCGCGCGCGGCTTGTGCGCCACCGCCAGCTCAAGCAGCGGTGGCACCCTCGCATCGCCGGCCGGATACAGCCGATGCCCGAAACCGGGCAGCTTCTCGCCGCGGCGCATGCGTTGGCTCACCGCGGCCACGGCGCCCTCGGGGCCGCCGGCCTCGCGCACCAGCCACTCCACCTGCTCGCTGGCGCCGCCGTGCTGCGGCCCGCTGAACGCGCCCACTGCGGCCGACAGGCAGGCGTACAGGTCGGCCCCGGTGGACGCCGCCACCCGGGCCGCAAACGTCGACGTGTTCAATTCATGGTCGGCCGACAGAATCAACGCGCTGCGCAGCAGATCGATCGTCTTGCGGCCAAGCGGCAGGCCCAGCGCCAGCGCCAGCGCGCGCACCGGATCGCCGGTGTCCGACGCTGCTTCGATGCGCCGGGGATCGAGCACCAGCGCGCACGACGCCGCCAGCTGCGGAATCAGGCGCCGCGCGCGCGCCATCACCGACGCCGGCTCGGTGTCAAAGCGCATCGGGTCGCCAGTGGCCAACACCGGCAACACCACCGCCAGTGCACTCAGCGGCGGGCTGCCCACCGGCAACAAACGAACCAGCTCACGCCACGGCGGCGTGGGCCCGTCGTGCGGCCAGCGCACCGGACTGTCGGGCAGCGCACCGCTCCACAGCAACTCGGCCACCGCGTCGAACGGCACGCCGCCGCGCGCCAGCGCGGTGGCCAGGTGGCCGCAGTACTCGGGGCCCTGTGCCGTCATGCGCGTGATGCGGGTGTCGAGCACCGGCTCGCCGAAGCGCAGCGCCTGCGCGGCGGGCCCGGCGCTGCGCGCGCGCAGCGGCTCGAGGTCTTCGCGGCGGTAGCGGCGCCCGCTGCCGCGCGGCCCCGGCAACCCTTTGACCAGGCCGCGGCTGGCATAGGCGTACAGGGTCTCCACCTTGATGCCGAGGTAGGCCGCGGCCTGCTGCGAAGACAACGGTGCGTCGGGCTGTTTCATCGCCTGCATCTTGACTCATCGATCAACATTGATCAACTTTGATTTGCCAGTCATGATGAAGCCACGCGACAAGGAGCTGACGATGGATTCGAACGGACTGGAAGGCGTGGTGGTCGCCGACACCGAGTTGAGCGACGTCGACGGCGAGCGCGGCCGCCTGGTGATCCGCGGCCACGACGTGGAAGAACTGGCGCTGCATCACGACTTCGAGTCGGTGTGCGGGTTGTTGTGGAACGGCGCGCTGCCCAACGACGACGCGCACGCCGCGTTGCGCGCGTCGCTCGGCCGCGCGCGGGTGCGCGCCTTCGCGCGCCTGCCGTCGCTGGGCGATGCGCTCGATGCGGCCGACGCGATGGACGCACTGCGCGCGTCGCTGGCTCACCTGCGCGCCGATGACATCGCGCCCGCTGAGTTGAAAGTCGAGCTCACCGCCGCGGTCGCGGTGTTTGCCGCCGCGTGGTGGTGCCGGCGCGAAGGCATGGCAGTGCTCGCGCCCGATCCGGGCCTCGGCCATGCCGCAGACTATCTGCGCATGGCCGGCACCGCGGGCGCCAGCGTGGAGCGCGCCCGCGCGCTCGATGCCTATCTGGTGACGGCATCGGACCACGGCATGAACGCATCGACCTTCACCGCGCGCGTGGTGGCGTCGACGCACTCCGACGCGGTGTCCGCGGTGGTCGCCGCCATCGGGGCGCTCAAGGGTCCACGGCACGGCGGCGCGCCCGGCCCGGTGCTGGCGATGCTCGATGCGATCGGCACGCCGCGAACTCGCCGCACCATGGATCGCCCGCGAGCTCGCCGCGGGTCGGCGCATCATGGGCATGGGCCATCGCGTGTACCGAGTGCGCGACCCGCGCGCCGCGGTGCTCGAGCGCGCGATCGAGCAGCTGCACGCGGCCGGCTTGCGCAGCAACCGGCTCGCGCTCGCGCGCGCCGTCGAGGCCGTGGCTGTCGCGTCGCTGGGCGAACGCAACCCCGCACGCCGGCTGGCGGCGAACGTGGAGTTCTACACCGCGGTGATCCTCGACGCCATCGGCCTGCCGCAACCGTTGTTCTCGGCCACCTTCGCGGTGGCGCGTGTGGCCGGCTGGCTGGCGCACATCGACGAGCAACTCGCCGGCGGCCGCCTGATCCGGCCCGCCTCGCGCTACGTGGGCCCGGTGCCCGCGGTTTGCGAGCCGGCCTGAACAGGCCCGCTGCCCGCGCCGTCAGTCGATGCCGGCCGGCGATGCCGCCGCCGCGGTCGCCGCCGCCGGTTGCTCGATCTCGGGAAACACCACGACGACGCGAAAACCGCCGGCTGGCGGTGCATCGCACGACACGCTCGCCGAGTGGCGCTCGGCGATCTCCTTGACGATGGCCAAGCCGAGGCCGGCACCCGAATCCGCGGCGACGTCGCCACGCTGGAAACGATTGAACACCGTGTCGAGGCTCAGCGACCCGATGCCCGGACCGTCGTCGATCACTTCCAGCACCACCGTGCCGGGCTTGCGCACGATGCGCACCGTCACCACGCCGCGCGGGCGACCGTAGCGCAGCGAGTTGTCGACGAGATTGCCGATCAGCTCGGCCAGCAGGGTCTCGTTGCCGAGCACGAGCACCGGGCCGCGTCAAGCCGGCGTAGCCCAGGTCGACGTCGTGTTCCACCGCCGCGGGCAGGTGGCGTTGGATGACTTGCGCGGCCACCTCAGACAGATCGACCGCGGCGAAATTGGCCGGGATCGACCCCGCCTCGGACTTCGACAACGTCAACAGCTGCTCGATCACGTGCGCCGCGCGCGCGGCGCTGCGATCGATCTCGTTGAGCCGGGTGCGGGTCTCGGCAGTTCCGATCTCGTCCTGTGCGAGCTGCGCTTGCAGGCGCAGGCCGGCGATCGGCGTGCGCAGTTGATGCGCCGCGTTGGCCACGAAACGGCTCTGCGATTCGATCGAGTCGGAGACCCGCTTCATCATGCGGTTGATCGCCAGGATCAGGCCGCGCACCTCGCGCGGCGCGATCGCCGGATCGAGCGGCATCAGATTCGATCCCGAACGCGTGGCAGCCTCGGCCTCCAGCTGGTTCAGGGGTTTGAGCGTACTGTCGATGCTGGTCCACACCAGCGCCACGGCCACCACGATCATCAGGCCGAACAGCAGCAACGAACCCGCCAGGGTCTGTTGCGCCACGCGTTGGCGCCGCCCGAGCGTCTCACCGACCTCGACGAGCACGCCGACGTCTTCGGGGTCGAGCACCTGGATGATCGAGCCGACACGAAACCGCGTGCCGCCGATCTCAGCGTCGCGAAACTGCGTCGATCCCTGCGCACGCCGGTCGGCCGGCCACGCCCCCAGGTCGGCGTTGCCGTCGATCAACTTGCCGTCTCTCAAGTCGACCACCCGGTACAGCACACGCTCGCCCTCGTTGGCCAGCAGCCAGATGCGTGCGGCCGGCGGCAAGTTGACCTGCACCCCACCGTTGCGCAGCTGGATCTGGCTGGCCAGCGTGACGACGTCGTCCGACAGCGATCGGTCGTACGCGAGGTTGGCGTAACGCTCGCCGAACTTGTAGGCGATGCTGCAGGTCACCAGGCCGATCAGAGCAAACGCCGTCAGCAGCCTGGCGATCAGCGCGCCGCGCAGCGAGTCACGCACCCACACGCTGCGCCACCCTCAGGCATCCACTTGCAACGAGTAGCCCAGCCCGCGCACGGTCTTCACGGTGAGCCCGGCGGGCTCGATCTTGCGGCGCAATCGATAGACGTACACCTCGACCGAGTTGTCGCTGGTGGGCTCGTCGTCGGCCGCAGCGCGCTGCGCGAGCGACGCCTTGGAGACGATGCGGCCCGCCGAATGCAACAGCGCTTCGAGCACGATCGTTTCGTTCTTCGTCAGTGCCAGCGGTTGTTCGCCGACCCAGCCCTGATGGGACTCCCAAGACCACTTCAGGCTACCGAATTCGGCCACGACACCGCGGCCGCGCCGCAGCAGCGCGCGCACGCGCGCCTCGAACTCGGTGCGATCGAACGGCTTGCTGAGGTAGTCGTCGGCGCCGAGGTCGAGGCCGCGCACGCGGTCGACGATCTGGTCGCGCGCGCTCAAGATCAGCGCCGGTGTCGTTTGCCTGCGCTGGCGCATGCGGCGCAACACCGTGAGGCCGTCCATGCGCGGCAGGCCGATATCCAGCACGACCAGATCGAACGCGTCGTGAGTCAATCGGTCGTCAGCTTCGATGCCGTCGCCGGTCACCGCTGCGAAGTGCCCGGCGCGCTCGAGCACGGTCTTCAGCCCCTCGCGCAGCGCGGCATCGTCTTCAACAACCAGGATGCGCATCGTTGACCGTTCAGTTCTGTTTCAGACAGGGTTCTTACGATCATCGTAATGCGTTGTCGATCGTCATGAATCGCCGCGACGCAAATCCAACAGCGAGCGAGCACTCGATTTTGAACTGGAACCCCACAGTGCCGCCGTTGGTGCTGCTGCATGGCTTGCGCAGCACACCGCGCGAGTTCGGCCTGATCGCTCTGCCGCTGCGCAATCGCGGTGTCGAACTGATCACGCCGCACATCGACGGCTACAGCCTCGATGAACAGTTCTCTCGCACGTCGTGGCGCCAGTGGGCGGCGGCGGCATCGGCGGCCATCACGCAGGCCGTGCCGCCCGGACGGCCCGTGGTGCTGGGCGGCCTGTGCGCAGGCGCGCTGTTGGCGGCCACGCTGGCGCTCGACGCGCCGCACCTGGTGGCCGGGCTGGTGCTGATGTCCGCCACCTTCGACTTCGACGGCTGGGCGCAGACGCGATGGCGCCATCTGCGCCGCATCGGCTACGCGATGGGCCTGGACCGTTGGATCCGGGTCGCCGAGCGCGACCCGTTCGGCATCAAGAACGAAAAGATCCGCGCCTGGGTGGCCCGCGAAATGAAAGAGCGCAGCGGCAGCGCCGCCGGCCCATCGACGCTGCCGCTGTGGGCGATCCGCGAAGTCGATCGCCTCAAAGACCATGTCAGCGCGGGCCTGCACCGGCTCACGCAGCGCACGCTGATGCTGCACGCACGCGACGACGAGGTGTGCACGCTGGCCAGTGCGCAGCGTTCGATGCACTCGCTCGCCGCGGCCGACAAGCGGCTGGTGGTGCTCGAAGACAGCTACCACATGATCACCATCGACAACGACCGCCATCGCGTCACCGACGAGCTGCGCGACTTCACCGCGGCGACCCGCGCGCCGGCATTGGCCCGCGAGGCCGCTAACCCTTTTTTCAGATGACCACTCATCCGGAGCCCGCATGTCCAACACGCTGAATGAACTGCTCGAACTGATCCACAAGACGTTCGACATCGACCCCGCGACCATCGACCCGGACAAGCCGCTCGAAGACTACGGACTGGACTCGTTGTCGAAGGCCGAACTGCTGTTCGCGATCGAGGATCGCTTCGGCTTCGACTACCCCGAGCAGTACACGACGGTGGCCACGCTCAACGCGCTGGCCGAGGTGGTGGCGAAGCTGCGCGCACCGGCCGTGGCGTGATGATGGCGCGCCAGCGCATCGTCGTCACCGGCATCGGGCTGACCAGCCCGCACGGCGACAAGCCCGACGCAGTGTTCGACGAGCTGATGCGGGGCAAGTCGGCGATCGCGCTGTGGGATCGCGACGACGTGCCGCCGGTCGCCGTGGCCAGCACCCGGTTCAAGCCCGAGCGCTGGTTCAACAAGTTGCAGCTCTCCGGCGTCGATCGCGTCAGCCAGATGGCCGTGGCCGCCAGCGAGATGGCGCGCAGCGACGCCCGCTGGCCAAGCGGCGTCGACCTCGAGCGCGTGGGCGTGTACGTGGGCAGCGGCATGGGGGGCGCCACCGCGCTGGAAGATGGCTACGAAGCCTTTCGCCAGCAAAAACGCGTGCCCCCGCTCACCGTGGTGGCCAGCATGACCAACGCGGCGGCCGCCCACGTGGCCATGCGTGTCGGCGCCCGCGGGCCGGTGTACACCTACTCGGTGGCCTGCGCGTCGTCGGCGGTGGCCATCGCCGAGGCCAGCGAGGCCATCGCGTCGGGGCGCGTCGACGTCGCGATCGCCGGCGGCGCCGAATCGCTGATCGTGCCCGGCGTCGTGCGCGCGTGGCAGGCGCTGCAGACGCTGGCCACGCCCGACACCGATGATCCCACCTCGTCGTGCCGCCCGTTCGATGCATCGCGCAGCGGCTTCGTGCTCGGCGACGGCGCCGCGATGCTGGTGTTGGAGTCGGACCGGCACGCACACATGCGCGGCGCGCGGGTCTACGCCGAGTTGAGCGGCTTCGGCGTCAGTTGCGACGCCACCCACATGACCAAGCCCGATCGCCTGGGCCAGATTCGCGCCATCCAGCAGGCGCTGGCGCGCAGCGGGCTCACGCCGGCCCAGGTGGGCTACTGCAACGCGCACGGCACGGCCACTCGCGTGGGCGACGTGATCGAGTGCGATGCGTTGCGCTGGGTGTGGGGCTCCGACACTGCACGGCTGCGCGTCAGCTCGACCAAGTCGATGCACGGGCACCTGCTCGGCGCTGCCGGCGCGCTCGAAGCCGCCATCACGGTGCTGGCGGTGCATCGCGGCCAGGTGCCACCGACCGCATCGTGCGAACACCCCGACCCGCAGTGCGACGTCAACGTGGTGCGCGGCCACGGCGAGGACGCACCCTCGCTGCAGGCGGCGATCAGCAACTCGTTTGCCTTCGGCGGCACCAACGTCGTGCTGGCCTTCAAGCGCCTGCACTGAGCGCGCGCTCGGCGCGCGATCAATCCTTGGTGAAGCCCCAGGTCGTCGAACCGGCCTGCCCGCTGGCGCTGCCGCTGACGGTCAGCTTCGGTTGGTTGGTCTGGGCGTCCTGGCTGACCGCCACACTGCCGGTCACGAACTGGAACGTGGCTGGATCACCGACCCACAGCCCGCCAGCGCCGGCCTGCACGCCATTGCACAGGTACGTGGCCAACCAGACCGTCGAGCCCTGAAGCTGGTAGGTGGGAGGGTCGGTGCTGAAATCGATCGCCAGATCTCCACCCGTGCCTCCGCCGGGCTGGGTCGACATCGTCTCGCTGGACGGCGTGATCACGCAGTTGGGAAACGAGAAGCTGGCGCTGCCCGTCGGCTGGTAGTGCACAACATCGCCCACGATCTTGCTGAACACCCAGGTGACGCTGGCCGACGTGATGGCGGCGCTGGCCGGGTCGGCGCCCATCGTGAACGACGCGGTGCCGGTCCAGGTGTCGCGGCAGACGTTTGCGGTCAGAGCGCCGGCCCGCCCCGCGCTGCCGGCGGCCGCGGTGCAGTCATCCCAGTCGACGACCGTGAAGCTGTAAGACCGCTCGAAGCCCAGCCCGGTGCGATAGGCCATCTCGACGGGAAGCGACGCCGCGCCGCCGATTGCGGTGAGCAGATCCTGCACGATGTTGGCGCTCTTCAGATTGACCTTGGCGTGGACCTTGCCGGGCTTCTCCACCGAGTGCGGATTGAGCATCACTCTTTTCTGCGGCGCGCCTTCGATCGTGATGGTGTCCTGTCCGCTGTCGTTGGTGAAACGGCCCACGTTGGGAAGGTTGCCCAACGCCCAACGCAGATAACCCAGGGTGCCTTGGCTGCCCGATGTGTCGCCCGCCAGCAGGTACCAGATGATCTCGGCGTTCTTGATCGGCCCGGTGGGGGTCAGCTTGAAGTCGAAGCCGGCGAGGTTGCCGACCTGGCGCACGCAGTTGAGCAGCTGCGCGTTGCCGTTGTCGAACCTGACCGTCGCGGTGATCTTCATCTGCTGTCCGCCATTGACCGTCGACAAGGTGCGGACCAGTTCGGTGAGATCGGCCTTGAAGTCCATGTTGAAGGCCAGCAGGCTCGCCAGCAGCTTGCCGTACATCAACACGGCGCTGATCCGGCCCGAGATCTTGCCGAGGGTGCCGGCACCCGCGACGCCCTTCTTCTCCAGGTACCCGATGAGCTGATTGAAGCCCTTCGTCTCCGCCATGGCCGCCTTGTCCATGATCATCTCTTGGGTGTCGGTGAGCGTGCATGGCGCCGCGGCGGTGGCCAGTGGCCGCACCCTCGAGATTGCGGCCGGACTCGCGTTCGCAGGGGCGAACCCTGTGGGCACCTCATCCACCGAGGCCATCACGTCGCCGATGAACCGCTGCAACAGCAGATTCAACTGCACCGGATCGAGCTCGACCTGCGTCGCATCGACGTTGGCCGCCAGCAGGTCGTAGGGTGCCTCGCGCTGGCGGCCGAGCTCGACGATCAGGCGCGCCCACAAGCGCACGGTGGGCTGATCGGATGCTGCGCTGCCGGCGATGTCGGCCACGATGTTGACGGCGATCTGGCTCGCATCGAGCTCCGGAAACGCCAGCTGAATGGCCGCCGCCAGATCGTCCAGCGTGACGTAGCCGCCGCCGTCGGTGCCCGCGGTCATCGCGTCGGCATCCCACTGCGACAAGAGCATGCCCTGCGAGGCCGCTGCAGGCGGCAGGGTCACCGTGCCGTCGGCGGCCTGGATCGCGAAGCCCGTCGCGAGCAGTGCCTGCTGCACGGCGGGCGCGCTCTGATTGGGGCCACTCAGGATCTGAGTGGCCATGCTCACGGCTTGGGCGTCGATCTTCGCGGTGTCGATCGTCTGCACTGGCGGCGGCGTCGCGCCACCGCCCGTGCCGGTGCCACCATCGCCGCTGCCACCACCACCGCCGCCGCACGCCACGACCCCGAGCAAGAACCCCAGCGCTATCGCAACCGTTCGCTTCATGGCAGCCCCTTTGCGGTCGCAGCCTTCACGTCATCGTCGAAGCTGCGCGGCCAGGCTAGAAGCGCACGAGTGACCGATAGGGAACCGATTCACATTTCTCGCCCTTCTAGGGGGTGCGAGCGGCTTATGCTTGTTGCGCGATCCAACCGATCCCGACATGAGCACGCGACCCAACTTGCGCATCGCACTGGCAATGGCCGGCAGCGCAGCGGCAAACACGAACGCGCCGGCAAGCGCGGCCGACGGCGAGCGTGTGCTGGCGCAGCACGGGCTCGCTGGCCTGCGCGCGAGCCTCGACACCAAGGCACCGCAAGAGGCCGGCTGGTGGCACTTCTGGCGCGGCTACGCGATGCAGTTCGACGATCTCGCTCTCGCACGCGAACAGTGGCTGTTGGCCGAAGCCTGTTTCGAGCGCAACGGCGATGCAGCCGGCCTCGACCTGGCGGCCTGCGGGTTGATCCAGTGCTCGATGCTCGACAGCCTCACCTACGTGGGTCTCGATCCGCGCGCCGCACGGGTGACACGGGCCGCTGCGGGCAGCGACCCGCGCACCCCGCTGGCGTTCTTTCGCGCCGCCGCACGTCTGTTGCTCACCACCGAGCTGCGCCAGGCCACCGACGTCGTGGCCGGCGACATCGAGCTGGCGTTTGCGGCGCTGGGCCACGACATCGAAACCGAGATCGCGCTGCGAGTCGCGACCGCGGCATTGCCGATGCTTGGGCTCGGCCTCGACCGCGTGCGCGGCGAAGACTTCGTGCAGGCCGGCGCCGCAGTGGCCGCCTCGCGGCAGGTGAGCGACTACAGTCGTGCGTTGTGGCACGTGGGCGTCGTCGAGGCGCGTTTCTACGACGCCAGTTGGTCATCGCGGCTGCGCGTCGAACTCGACGCCGTCGATCGGCTCGCGCCGTCGGACGCATTGCGTCCGCTGCGCGCGCGTGCCCATCTGCTGCGCGCCGCACTCGCGCTGGGTGAGGGCGACGCCGCCACCGGGCGCGCATGCCTCGATGCGGCGCACCCGCTGCTCAACCCTTCACGGCCGCGCGACTACTGGCAGTTCCATTACTACTGCTCCCGGCACGCGTTGCTCACCCACGAGGCCGAGGCGGCGTGGGACCACGCCAAAGTGTGCCATCGCAAGCAGATCGACGCCGGTGTGCCGGAAGGCGGGCGCACCACGATCATGATGCAGGAGGGCTACGTGCTCGTTGCGCTGGGCCGCCTCGACGAGGCCGTGGCGACGTTCGCGCGCGCGGGCGAACTGTCGCACGGCGCTCAGGCCACACCGTGCATCACGCATGTGCACCTGACGTGCGCGTTACAGCATTGGCGCGGCGGCGAGCACGGCGAAGCTCGCGCCGAGCTGACGACCGCATTCACGCAGGCGCGAGGCATCGACCTGACGCACTTCTTCCGCGCCCTGCCGAACGTCGCGGCCGAGCTGTGTGGCGCGGCCTTCGAGCTCGACGCGGATGCGGCCTTCGCCGCCAAGGTGGTCGGGCTGCGCCGGCTCGAGTGCCCGGACATCGGCATCGCGCGCTGGCCATGGCCGTTGCGTATGCGCACGCTCGGCGGCTTCGTGATCGAGCGCGACGGCGCACCGGTGAAGTTCGCGCGCAAGGCGCCCAAGCGGCTGCTCGACGTGCTGCGCCTGCTCACGGCCCTGGGCGGCCGCCACGTCGACGCCGAGCGCGTGGCGGCCACGCTGTGGCCCGACGCCGACGGCGGCGAGGCGCACGATGCGCTCAAGGCCATGCTGCATCGCATCCGCAGCCTGCTCGGCGCCGACTTTCTGATCGTGCGCGATGGCCAGATCACGTTCGATGAGCGCGTGACGTGGGTCGATACCTGGGCCTTCGATCACGTGGTCGGGCGCATCGAGTCGCTGCTCGGCAGCGGCGCGCAGACCCGGCATGTCAACGACGGCGAACTCGAAAAGCGCAGGCTGCAACTGCTGTCGCTGTACCACGGCCATCTGTTCGGCGAGGCGGAGTTGCCGTTCTGGGCGCTGCCGCTGCGCGACCGGCTGCGCGCCAGGTTCATTCGGGCGATCGACGCGTTGGGGCAGCGTCTGGAGCGCACGGATCGCACCGACGATGCGATCGCGCTGTACCGCGCCGCGCTGGAGCACGACAACCTGGCCGAGGAGCTCTACCAGCGGCTGATCGCCTGCCACCTGGCGCTCGGCGACAGCGCCCAGGCGCTCAATGCCTACCGGCGCTGCCGCGAGTTGCTGTCGCTGGTGCTCGGGCTACGGCCTTCGACTCGCACCGAGGCGCTGGTGGCCAGGATCACCCAGCGCTGACTGCCCGCGCCTCGGGAGTGCAACCGATATCGACACGCGGCGCGCGTCGCTAGTATCGGCTCGACCAACCGGCTCCATGCGGCACCGGCAACACCGGGGAGACACCGATCCATGTACGCAGGCAACCGCTACGCGCAGCACCCCGAGCGCGCCGCTTTCATCATGGCCGGCAGCGGCGAGACGGTGACCTATGCCGAGCACGAGCAGCGCACCAACCGCCTGGCGCACCTGCTGCGCGCCGAGGGACTGAAGCGGCTCGACCACTTCGCGATCTTCATGGAGAACAACAGTCGCTACCTCGAGTGCGACGGTGCCGGCGAGCGCTCGGGGCTGTACTACACCTGCATCAACTCCTACCTGACGCCCGACGAACTGGCCTACATCGTCGACAACAGCCAGGCGCAGGTGCTGATCACCTCTTCGGCCAAGTTGCCGGTGGCGCAGGCCGCGCTCGCCAAATGCCCACGCGTCAAGCGCTGCCTGGTGGTCGATGGCGGGGTAGCCGTGCGTGCGATCGGCGACTCGCTCTACGTCGACTTCGCCGAAGCCACGCAGCAACACCCCGGCACGCCGATTGCCGACGAGTGGCTCGGCACGCCGATGCTGTATTCGTCGGGCACCACGGGGCGACCCAAGGGCATCATCCGCCCGCTGCCCGAGAACCCGCCGTCACAGCCGCTGCCGCTGTTCCACTTCTTGAACAAGCTGTGGCAGTGCGAAGACGGCATGCGCTACCTCTGTCCGGCACCGCTGTACCACTCGGCACCGCAGGCCAACGTGTCGCTGGCCATCCGCAACGGCGGCACCGTGGTGATCATGGAGCACTTCGATCCCGAGCGGTGCCTGGCGCTGATCGAGCAGCACCGGATCACCCACATCCAGCTGGTACCCACGATGTTCAGCCGCATGCTCAAGCTGCCTGACGCAGTGCGCAAGCGCTACGACCTGTCGTCGCTGAAGATCGCGGTGCACGCGGCCGCACCCTGCCCGGTGCCGGTGAAGGAGCAGATGATCCAGTGGTGGGGCCCGATCATCCACGAGTACTACGGCGCCACCGAGGGCCTCGGGTTCACCGCGTGCAACAGCGCCGAGTGGCTAGCCCATCGCGGCACGGTGGGCAAGGTGCTGCTGGGCGAGCTGCACGTGCTCGACGAGAACCGCGAGCCCGCGCCGAAGGGGCAGCCCGGCGAGCTGTGGTTCAAGACAGCCACGCCGTTCGAGTACTTCAACGACCCCGAGCGCACGCAGGCCTCGCGCTCGGCCGACGGCAGCATGACCACGGTGGGCGACGTCGGCTACCTCGACGACGACGGCTTCCTGCATCTCACCGACCGCTCGACCTTCATGATCATCTCGGGCGGCGTCAACATCTACCCGCAGGAGTGCGAGAACCTGCTGATCACGCACCCGCAGGTGGCCGACGCGGCGGTGTTCGGCGTGCCCAACGAAGACCTCGGCGAAGAGGTCAAGGCGGTGGTGCAGCCGATGCCCGGCGTGAAGGCTGACTCGCAGTTCGAGCAGTCGCTGATCGCGTTTTGCCGCGAACACCTGGCGCACATGAAGTGCCCGCGTTCGATCGACTTCACCGATGCGCTGCCGCGCCTGCCCACCGGCAAGCTGTACAAGAGGCCCCTGCGCGACCGATACTGGCAGGGTCACGGCAAGAGCCGCATCGTCTGAGAGGCGTCTCATGGGCCCCCACGCTCACTGTTCGCTGCCCCCGAGGGGGTGCTCAGCGCCCTTCGGGCGGCCGGGCGGGCGCTGACATGAACACGGCCGTTGCACGATCGCTGATGTGGGCGGGCGTGACTGCGTGGTCCAGCGCGTGCGCGCTGGCCGCCGACATCGGTGCGAGCGTCGAGAGTTGCGTCAGCCAGAGCGCGATCCAGTTCGACGCGACCGACCAACGCGTGGTGCTCGAGCCCGACGACCAGTCGCGCGTGCAGGCCGAGATGGAGCAGCGCTACCCGGTGCTCGCGCGGCACGGCTTTCCGGTGTCAAAGATCATCCTGTGGCACAAGAAGACCGGCGAGTCGGTGTTCATCACGCTGCTGGAGCACCCGCAAAAACCGAACGAGGCCTGCTTCACTGCCACCTTCGCGGCTGCACGGTTCGCCGACATCGACATGCTGCGCCGCAAGTACCTGCGGCCCGAGTTGCAGATTTAGCCGATCGATCGCGACACAGGGCTGCTACATCTGCGTGTCTTCGACGGCCTCGTCCTCCTTCGGTACGAAGACCATACCGGTCTTCGCGTTGTAGTCCATCAAGCCCGCATAACGACCCCACGCGATCATCGTCTCGAAGGTCTTCTCCGGGTTGTCGAAGGGAAGAGCGCTGCGCGATGTCCTTGATCACGCGATCGGCCTCGACTTCCTCGTATTCCTTGAGCAGCGCGATGATGATGTGAAACAACCGCAGCTTGAACACTTGCTCCCGCGAAGATCGCTCGTCGCTGCAAGCGATCGGCGGCCACGAACCTGCGGCCCAATTCGGTGAATCGAACCTCGTCCTTGGGCGTGTCGATCAGTTCGAGGATCTCGGCCGCTTTCAGGATCGCGATCGTCTCGCCGAATTCCTTGCCGATTTCATCCGAGATGTCGTAGATGTTCGAGAGCTCCGGCGAGTCATTGCAGAATGGTGACCAGGCCCAGGATCTGGCTCACTGGCACCAGCGGAATGGATTCCATCCGGGAGCGGGCCCGCGAGATGGGTTGACCGGCAACCGGTATCTCGGGCGGCAAGTCTGGCAACGTCATCGTCGTGATGGACTCATGAATCACGCCGACCAGGCGTTGGAACTCCGGATGCCTGGAATCGCGCGGATAGGGCAGTTTGTTTTCGAGCACGAGCCCGATGCGCCCTGGGCGCGGGAACACCACCACGATGCGGGTGGCCATCTCCACAGCCTCCTCGATGTTGTGCGTCACCATGAAGACCGAGCTGAGCCCGCTGGCCGGGCTGCGCCACAGGCTGATGAGCTCCTGTCGAAGGTTCTCGGCGGTCAGCACGTCCAGCGCGCTGAAGGCTTCGTCCAGGCACAGCAGCTTGGGCTTCGACACCAGGGCCCGCGCGATGCCGACCCGCTGGCGCATGCCGCCAGACAGTTCGCGCGGATAGGCCGCGTGGTAGTTGCCCAGGCCGATCAACTCGATCGCACGATCGACGGCGGCATCGCGTTCGGCGCGGCCAACTTCTGCGAGACATCAGTCCGACAGCGACGTTCTGCTCGACAGTGAGCCAGGGATAAAGCGCAAAGGTCTGGAAGACCACCGATGCGTCGGGATTGACTCCGTTGAGCGACTTGCCATTGCAAAGGGTGCGCCCTGCCGTGGGCTCGATCAGACCGGTCAGGCAACGCAGGATGGTCGACTTGCCCGAGCCAGACTGCCCCAACAGCGCCAGGAATTCGCCCGCATTGACGGCCAGGTCGATGTTGTCGAGCACCTTCAGTTCATGGTCGCCTGCAATGGTGAATGCCTTCGTGACCGCGCACAGTTGCGCCACGGGAGCTGCAGGTTGTTTGGTGGTCGAGCGTGGGTGTGTCCATCTTCAGTCCAGTCGGAAGCGGCGTTCGGCATAGGCATACAACCGTCGCCAGATGAACTTGTTCATCAGCACGACGAAGATCGACATCACGCCGATGCTGGCGATGATGAACGGCGTGTCGCCGGACTTGGTGACGTCGCGATGTAGGCGCCCAGGCCATCCGCCTTCAGCGTGGTGTCGCCCCAGGTCGCGAGTTCGGCCACGATGCTGGCATTCCATGCGCCTCCGGCGGCCGTGCAGGCGCCGGTGACCCAGAACGGAAAGATCGCCGGCAGGATCAGCGTGCGCCACAAGTCCCAGCGGCGCAGACCGTAGATCCGCGCGGCCTCCTGCAGGTCGTTGGGGATCGCCATCGCGCCGGCGATCACGTTGAACAGGATGTACCACTGCGTGCCCATCGCGATGAGCAGGATGCTGCCCCAGTTCAGCGTGACGTGGCTGGCGACGAAGAATCCGACGACGATCGGGAAGGTCATGTTGACCGGGAACGACGCTCCGATCTGCGCCAGCGGCTGAGCGAACCGTGCGACGCGCGGTTGAAAGCCGATCCACACGCCGATCGGCGTCCAGATCAGCGTGGCCACGACCGTCATGGCGGCAACCCGCAAGGCCGTGAGGAACCCGAGCCAGACGATGTTGCCGAAGATCGATACGGTCAGAGCGCCATGCAGCGCCGACTGCCGCAGCCACCAAGGCGCGCAGCGACTTCGAAGCCGATCCACAGCGCGAGCAAGCCAGCCGACCGCTCGCCAGAGAATCTTCCTTCCAGTCGCGCCGAGCTGCAGGGGAATTCGCACCTGTCGGCTTCGCATGCGCGGAATGCTCTGTCCACCAAGGGCTGCCAGACCCGCTCGTCGATCCACGTGAACAGGTAGGCGCCGCGCAGCAGGTTGTAGGCCCACGATGTGGCCGGTGTCGCCGACTCGGTCAGCTCGATCTTGAACTTGTCGGCCCACGCCAGCAGCGGTCGCCACACCAGCTGGTCGCTGGCCAGGATCAGCACGAGCATGGCCACCACCGCCCAACAGCGCCGCCGAGTTGTCGCCGCGCTCGATGGCCTGCGCCATGTAGGAGCCCAGGCCCGGCAGCTTGATGTCCTTGTTCATCACGCTGATGGCTTCGCTCTGCGCGACGAAGAACCATCCGCCGCCGAAGGACATCATCGAGTTCCAGATCAGGCTGTGCGCCGAGGCCGGCAGCTCGACGGTCCTGAAACGCTGCCAGCGGGTCAGCCCGTAGGTCGACGCAGCCTCCTGCATGTCGGTCGGGATGGTCACCATCGAGTGATAGAAACCGAACGCCATGTTCCAGACCTGTCCGGTGAAGATCGCGAAGATCGCCGCACACTCGACGCCGAGCAGACTGCCCGGGAAGAGGGCCATGAAGCCCGTCACCGTCGCGGACAGGAATCCCAGCACCGGCACCGACTGCAGCACGTCGAGCGCCGGCAGGATGAAGGCGCGTGCGGTCCGGTTCTTGGCCGCTGACGTAGCCGGTGGCGATGGCGAACAGCAGCGAGAAGCTGAACGCGATCCACATGCGCAGCAGCGTGCGTCCTGCGTAGTAGGGAATCTGGCTCGGCGAACTGTCGACCTGCGGCACGCGACGCCGGATCGAAGTGCACCAGCATGCCCTTGCCGAAGTGCAGCGCACTCCACAGCAGGCCCAGCAAAACCAGCATCACCAGGCCGTCCACCCAGCCAAACGCGCGGCGCTCTTGGACGACGGCGAGTTGGGGGGCAGTGCTCTCCATGCTCCAATGTTGCCTATTCGCAATCGTTCGCAGGGCCCTCCTCTCAGGGCCCTTCCTCGTGCGCAGATAAGGTGTTTGAGATTGCGTGCGGCAAGAACGCGCACGGATGGCAGCCGTCGCCGAGGTCGACTTGCACGGTGCTGTGATCGATCGCGAAACGTTCGTGCAGCGCGTGCGACACCTCCTGCAGAGCGCCGTCGCCCGGGTGTCCCGCCGGCATCACGAGATGAACGGTCAGCGCGGTCTCGCGCGTGCTGATGCCCCAGATATGAAGATCGTGGATGCTCTGCACGCCAGAAACCTGACGCAGAAACCCGTCGATGGCGGCCGCGTCGACATGCGCCGGCACAGCGGCGAGCGCGAGCCGTATCGAGTCGCGCAGCAGACCCCAGGTGCCGATCGCGATCACCGCGACGATCAGAAGACTGAGTACGGCGTCGATCCAATACCACTGCGTCCACAGGATCAGCACACCGCCGACGGCGACACCGAGCGAAATCGCCGCGTCCGCCAGCATGTGCAGGTAGGCACCGCGCAGGTTCAGGTCAGTCTTGCTCCCCCGCATGAACAACCAGGCCGAGAGCCCGTTGACGAGGATGCCGAGCGCGGCGACCACCGACACGGTGGCGCCGGACACGATCGGCGGCGATGCCAGGCGCTGTGCAGCTTCCCAGCCGATCGCGCCGCAGGCCACGAACAGCAGCGCCGCGTTGGCCACTGCCGCGAGGATCGACGTGCCACGAAGCCCATAGGTGAACCGGTGATTGGGTAAGGTACGCGCCAGCGCGGTGGCACCCCAGGCGAGCAGAAGGCCGAGCACATCAGACAGGTTGTGTCCTGCATCGGCCATCAAGGCCGTCGAGTGCGCGATCACTGCATAGGCCGCCTCGACGACAACAAAACCGACATTCAGTGCGATGGCGATGCCGAATGCGCGACCCTGGGCGGTTGGGTCGCCATGGTGATGGTGGCCATGCCCAGACGATGACCGATCGTGCGCCACGTCATGCGAGTGGTGGTCATGATCGCTGTGCGCGTGGGCCATCAGTCGGACTCCGTTTGCTCTTCGGCGATGTGTTCCAGCATGTCGGCGAGCACTCTTGAAATGTGTTGGTCTGCTGCCGCGTAGAAGACCTGCTTGCCCTGGCGGTCGGCCTTGACGATGCGTGCCGCCCGCAGCAGCCGCAAGTGGTGGCTGACCAGCGAACCGCTGAGATCGAGTTGCGCCGCAATGTCGCCGACGGCGATGGCTTTCTCGACGCAGGCGAGCACGATGCGCAAGCGCGTCGGGTCGCCAAGCAGCCGGAACAGGTCCGACAGTTCAGGGACAGAACTGTCCGTCTTGATGGCAGTCTTGGTGGCACGCTTGCGGGCAGGCATATGAGCCAACAGGTGAACAGATGTTCATATGTGCAGAAGTCTATCGCAACTCAAGCTGAGCCTAAGCAGGCACTCCCGGGAGGTCGGGGGTCCATGCACCGCACGTGGAGTGCGGATCACGGGATCAGGAAGATGTACGCGCAGCGCTAAAGCCCGGCTCACGCTTCAGCCAGGTGACATCGACACCGTTCATGCCGTTGCCCGCCCCAGCTTGGCCTCGGCCATGAGCTGGCTGCGCACGCGGTCGTACTCCTCCCTCGGCACCGGAACCGCATTCGGGTCTCCCAGGTCGTTCAAGTGGACCCGGTAGCTTTCCCTGGCCGTCCAGGCCGAAATGGCGACGACGACGCTGATGCCGACTGTGATCGCACCGATCGTCGTCGGGATGTTCGTCGCGCCGGGCGGCGCCACGGAGACGAACAGTGCCGGCAGCATCGCGGTCACGAGAGTGCCGAGGTTCTGCGAGATGGCCATTCCGGAGACCCGCGTGCGAGTCGGGAACATCTCGGGGTAGAAGCTCGGGAACACGGCGTTGTAGCCCTGGTAGACCACGCCCCACATCAGCAGCGACATGACGATGGCCAGCGGCACGCTGTGAATGCTGATCGCATAGAGGTAGCCGAACGACATCAGCCCGGAGGCGAGTGCACCGACGATGATCGGTGGCCGCCGGCCGATCTTGTCTGAGACATTGCCGACGAATGGGATCACGACGACTGCAACGACGTTGCCGAGCACCGGGATCCACAGATAGATGTCCTTTTCGAAGCCGATGCCGTAGCCCGGCTGCACCGCATAAGCCGCGCCGAAGATCGTCGTGACGACCGGCACCACGTTCATCAGCGAGCAGCAGATGACACGCAGCATGTTGGGCCAGCTCTCCGTGATGGCCTGAATGACCGGCGCTTTCGGGACGGCACCCCGCACGCCCTCTTCGGCGAACGCGGGCGTCTCGTCGACTTCGCGGCGGATGATGTAGCCAGCCACGATCACGATGAAGCTGAGCAGGAACGGCACGCGCCAGCCCCAACTGTTGAACGCCTCGGCGGGCATGTAGTGCGCCAGCGGCAGGAACACGGCCGCCGCCATGATCTGCCCCGCCTGCACGCCCTGCAGAGTGAAACTCGAGTAGAAGCCGCGGCGGCCGAACGGCGCGTGCTCAAGGATCATCGAACTGGCCCCGGATATCTCACCGGCCACCGCGAAGCCCTGGATCAGACGCAACAGGACCAGCAGCGCCGGCGCGAGCAGGCCGACCTGGTCATAGGTGGGCAAAAGGCCGACAGCCATCGTCGAGAAGCCCATCAGGAACATGCAGACAATCAGCACCATCTTGCGCCCGTGCGTGTCGCCCCAATGCCCGAGGAAGAAGGCGCCGATCGGCCGCGCGACGTAGCCCACGCCATAGGTTGCGAGCGATGCGATGATCGCGACCTTGGGGTCGGTCTTCGGAAAGAAGATCTGCGGAAAGATCAGCGACGCCGCGGTGGCGTAGATGAAGAAGTCGTAGTACTCCAGCGCCGAGCCGATCCAGCCGCTGGCAGTGGCCTTCTTGGTCTGATGCCTGCCTTTGGGTTCGTGATCTGTTTGGCTTGCCATCGAGGTCTCCGGTATGTTTGGAGTTCCAAGCTTCGCTGCGCGCATTCTGGCCAACTCGCCGGCGTCCGTACAGCGGTCGGTGATTCCACGCACTTCATATTTCCGCGTGTCGAGTACAAGTCATTCCGAACATTCACTCGCATCGCTCGAAAGCGGACGCAACCTGACACGCGCCGAGCAGTCGGCCCGAGGACCTCGAGTGAAGAAGCGATCGCGTTGTATCGCGCCGCACTAGACCAGGACAACGTGGCCGAGGAGTTGTACCAGCGACTGATCGAATGCCACCTCGCGCGCGGCGAGCACGCGCAGGCGCTCAACGCCTACCGGCGTTGTCGCGAGTTGTTGTCTCTCGTCTCGGCTTGAAGCCTTCAGCGCGCACCGAGGCGCTGGTGGCACGCATCGCCGGGCATTGACGACGCGACCCATCCGGCCGCATCTGATTGAACAGGTATCGGCGACTGCGTGCTCGCACCTTTAGCTGCGTATGCCCTGTGGCAGCGCGTCGCGATCTCGAATAGCGTTGCAATCTTCTCGGCGGAGCCTGCCCGTGACCACTTCCCTGTTTGGCGCACCCGAGCGCGACGACCGGGTCTTGCCGGTGACGCGCGTCGTCGCCGCGTGCGTGGTGCCCTTCCTCATCGTGGCGTTTGCGGTGCTGTACCTGCGCCCCGACCTCAGCGGCGAGCGGTTCGCGTGGAAGATACAGCCCACCTTCACCGCGTTCTGGATGGGCACCGGCTATCTGGGCGGAGCCTGGTTCTTTGCCAGCGTCGTGCGCGCCAAGCGATGGCACGAGGTGACACTGGGCCTGCCGCCGGTGTGCGCATTCGTGTGGGTGATGCTGGCCGTCACCGTGCTGCACTGGGAGCGCTTCGATATTCACCACCTGGCGTTTCAGCTCTGGCTGATCCTCTACGTTGCCACGCCGGTGCTGATCCCGGCGCTGTGGTTGATCAATCGGCGTCGCGATCCCGTCGTGCCCGATGCTGGCGAGGTGATCATGGGCCCGCGGGTGCGCATTGCGATGGGGTTGATTGGCGGTGCGCTGGTGGCGCTGGCGCTTTGGATGCTCCTGTTCCCACAAGCCGCGATTGGCGTCTGGGCCTGGAAACTCACGCCACTCACTGCGCGGGTGATGGCCGGCTGGTTCTCGTTGTCTGGCGTCGGCGGCCTGGTGCTCGCGTCCGAGCCACGCTGGTCCAGCTGGCGCGTGCTGCTGCAGAGCATGATGCTGTGGCTCGCGATGCTCACGCTCGGGATCTGGCGCGCCTGGACCGAGTTCGATCCATCGAGGCCCGCATTTGCCGCCGTTGTTGCCGTGCCGCTGTCGCTGCTCGGCCTGGCGGCGCTCTACACCCGTCAAGAGCGGCGAGCTGGGGCCGGTCGCGAGTTGCGCCCAACCTAACCGTTGTTTCGGTGGACCTCTGAGCCACAGCTCCGTACGACGCCCACCCATGCGGTGGGCGTCGGCTTCATGACCTCACTTCTGCGCCGTGTCCCAGATCGCGTGGGTCCACGCGCCGTGCGGCTTCTTGGTGATCACCGGGTCGCGACTTGCCGGTCATCAGCGTCGTCGACCGTGCGCTCGTACGGGCCTTGGGCTCGAGATAGCCGAGCTTGCCGCCTTCGACGAGCTTGGCGATCTCCCCCATCTGCGGGCCTGGTGTTTCTCGGTCTGCGCGCCCGAGGCGTCGTTGTCGAGCACGATCTTCACCGCCTCGTCCTGGTTGGCTGACGGCGTAGTCCCAGCCCTTCATGCGAGGCCTTCACGAAGCGCGCGAGCTTGTCGGCCATCTTCGGGTCGGCGATCGACTTCTCCAGCGCGTACAGGCCGTCCTCGAGCGTGGCCACGCCCTGGTCCTCGTACTTGAAGACCAGCAGCTGATCGGGCTTCATGCCGGCGTCGATGAGCTGCCAGTATTCGTTGTAGGTCATGGTCGAGATGCAGTCGGCCTGCTTCTGCAGCAGCGGGTCGACGTTGAAGCCCTGCTTGAGCACCTTGACGCCGTCGGCGCCGCCGGTGGTCTTGTAGCCGAGCTTGTCCATCCAGCGACAGGAACGGGTACTCATTGCCGTAGAACCAGACGCCGAGCGTGCTTGCCCTTGAAGTCCTTCGGCGTCTTGACGCCCGAGTCCTTGCGGCAGGTGAGCTGCATGCCCGAGCGCTGGAACACCTGCGCGATGTTGACGATCGGCACGCCCTTCTCGCGCGTGGCCAGCGCCGAAGGCATCCAGTCCACGATCACGTCGGCGCCACCGCCGGCGATCACCTGGCTCGGGTTGATGTCCGGGCCGCCCGGCCTTGATCGTCACGTCCAGGCCCACCGTCCTTGTAGAAGCCCTTGTCCTTGGCCACGTAGTAGCCGGCGAACTGCGCCTGCGTGACCCACTTCAGCTGCAACGTCAGCTTGTCCTGCGCCGACGCGCAGGCCGGCAGCCAGCGCGAACACCGGCGGCCGAGCCACAGTCATTCTTCTTCATCTCATCATTCTCCTTCTGAGGCTTGGTCTGAACGACCGGACGTCAAGCGCGATCAACGTGCGATAGGACGGGTGCCAGAACGTGCACGCCCGCTCGACCACGGCGATCACGCCGTAGAACATCGATCCGGCCAGCGCCGCGATCGCGATCGCCGCCCACACGACATCGACATTCAGGCGCGCCACCTCGGCGCTGATGCGAAAGCCCAGGCCGACGATCGGCGAACCGAAGAACTCCGCGACGATGGCCGAGATCAGCGCCAGCGTCGAATTGATCTTCAGTGCATTGAAAACGAACGGCAGCGCGCTGGGCAGTCGCAGCTTCATCAGGGTCTGCCGTTAGCTCGGCAGCATAGGAGTGCATCAGGTCGCGCTGCATGGCATCGGTCGCGGCCAGTCCGGCGAGCGTGTTGACCAGCATCGGGAAGAACGTCACGACGACCACCACCGCGGCCTTGACTCGCCAGTCGAAGCCGAACCACATCACCATGATCGGCGCGATGCCGACGATCGGCACGGCGCTCACCAGGTTGGCCAATGGCAGCAGCCCGCGTTTGAGGAAGCGGAACACGGTCGGCCGACCACGGCGACCAGCAAGCCCGGCGCCGCAACCGATCGCGTAGCCGGCCAGCACCGCGCTTCAGGAAGGTCTGCCGGAAGTCGGGCCACAGCACCTCCCAAGCGCGACACCAGTGCCTGGCCCACCTGCGTGCGGCGCCGGCAGCAGCACTTTGGGCACCTGCCGAAGCCGACGACGAGCACTCCCACAGATAGAGCAGCGCCAAACCGAACAGGGCCGGCGCCAACATCTGCACGTCGGGCGCCCGCCTGGCCGGCGCGCCAGAGCAGTCGAGCACGAACCACAGCAGCCAGCACCCGGAGCGCAGCCGAGCACAGACCCGAGAAGTCGCGCCGCGCGTGCCGGCCGTTCTGAGCCATCGTCGTGCAACCACGCCCAGCATCGCACCAGGCGACGAGCACCAGGACGATCAGCGGCGTCCAACGGCGCGCCAGCGCTTCACGCGCGCGCTCCCATGGTCTGCAGCCACCATGCGTTCGACCAGCCGCGACCGCCGCCACCAGCCCCACGCCGAGCAGCGACGCCATGAACAACGCAGACCAGATCTGGATCGTCTGCCCGAAGTACGAGCCCGCTCAGCAGCCGCGCGCCCAGCCCAGCCTGCGCGCCGGTGGGCAACTCGCCGACGATGGCGCCGACCAGGCTGGTGGCGATCGCCACCTTGAGCGCTCGCGAACAGAAACGGCACGGCCGCTGGCAACGCAGTTTTGCCAGGATCTGAGTGCCGTTCGCGCTCTAGGTGCGCATCAGGTCGAGCTGCAGCGTGTCGGGCGAGCGCAGGCCCTTGACCATGCCGATGGCCACCGGAAAGAAGCACAGGTACATCGAGATCACCGCCTTGGGCAGCAGCCGGTGAGTAGCCCAGGCTGCCGAGCACCACCACCACCATCGGCGCGATGGCGAGGATCGGAATGGTCTGCGACGCGATGATCCACGGCAGCAGGCTGCGATCGAGCACGCGGTTGTAGACCACGCCGATGGCGATCAAGACACCCAGCAGCATGCCCAACGCGAAGCCGAGCACGGTGGCCGACAACGTGACGCCAGCGTGGATACACCAGGCTGCGCGTGCTGTCGATGTCGGTGTCGAACACGCTTTGCCACCAGTTCAGCGCCACCTGGTGCGGTGCCGGCAGCACCGGGCGCTCCATCGACCAGGCGGCATCGACCAGCTCGCGCGCGCCCCAGGGCGCGCCCAGCCCGTCGAGCCGCTCGATGACCTGCGGTGCGTTGAGCCACACTGCCATCGCGTACCAGACCACCAGCAGCGCGGTCACCACCAGCGCCACGGGGGCCGCCTTGCGCGCGGCCTCATTCATAGCTGTGCCCGGCGCGCAGCGCCACGCGCACCTGGTGCGCAACGGCCGCGAACTCGGGTGTCTCGCGCACATCGAGCTGGCGCGCGGGAGGCAACCGGTTCTCGATCACCTCGAGGATGCGTCCCGGGCGCGGACTCATCACAACGATGCGGTTGGACAAGAACACCGCCTCGGAGATCGAGTGCGTCACGAAGACCACTGTCTTGCCAGTGCGCTCCCACAACCGCAACAGCTGTTCGTTGAGGCGGTCGCGGGTGATTTCGTCGAGCGCACCGAACGGTTCGTCCATCAGCAGCAACTTGGGTTCGAAGGCCAGTGCGCGCGCAATGGACACGCGCTGCTGCATGCCGCCCGAGAGCTGCCACGGGAATTTGGTCTCGAAGCCCTGCAGTCCGACCAGCTCGAGGTTCTTCATCGCGCGCTCGCGCCGCTCGGCGGCCGGCATGCGCATGACCTCCAGTGGCAGCATCACGTTGCGCAGCACATTGCGCCACGGGTACAGCGCGGCGGCCTGGAACACGTAGCCGTAGGCCCGCTCGAGCCGGGCCTGCTCCGGGCTGACGCCGTTGACGCTGATCGCCCCCGAGGTGGCGCGCTCGAGATCGGCGATCACCCGCAGCAGCGTGGTCTTGCCGCAGCCCGAAGGCCCGATCAGCGAGACAAACTCACCACGCGCGATGGTGAGGTTGACCTTCTGCAGCGCCGTCACCGGCGCGTCGGCGGACTGGAAAACGAGCGACAGGTCGTGAGCCGATACCGCCGCGTCGCTCATCGCGCCCCCAGGGCGCCCGTGGCGCTAGCCCCCGCCGAGGGGGCCAGCCGGCCTCGAACGGCGGTGCATCGGCTCATCCCTGCGCAACACCCGCGCGCTCGAGCATCGCATGCAGCAGCACATTGCAGCCCGCGGTGATGTGCTCGGGCTTCGCGTCCTCGATTTCGTTGTGGCTGATGCCGTCCTTGCAGGGGATGAAGATCATGCCGGCCGGCGCCAGCTTGGCCATGTAGACGGCGTCGTGGCCGGCGCCCGAGACGGCGTTCATGTGGCTGTAGCCCAGTTGTTTGGTCGCGCGCGCCACCGCGTCGACGCAATCGGCATGGAACTGGGTCGCCGGGAACGAGGTGACCAGTTTCACGTCGATCGGCAGACCGCTGTCGGCGCTGAGCTTCGCCGCCACGCCGCGGATGTCGGCATCCATCGCGTCGCACAGCGCTTCGCTGGCGTTGCGCAGGTCGATGCTGAACTTCACGTTGCCCGGGATTACGTTGCGGCTGTTGGGAAACACCTGCACCATGCCCACGGTGCCGCGGCCGTGCGGCGGGTGCCGGTGCGCGCAGGCCACCACTTCCTGCATCAGCTTGGTGGCCACCTGCAGCGCGTCCTTGCGCAGCGCCATTGGCGTGGGGCCGGCATGCGCTTCCATGCCGGTCACGACGCAGTCGTACCAGCGCACGCCCAGCACACCTGTGACGACGCCGATGGTCTTGTCGTTGTCTTCGAGCACCGGGCCTTGTTCGATGTGGGTCTCGAAGTAGCAGCCGATCGGGTGCGCGCCGGGCTCCTCGGTGCCCAGGTAGCCGATGCGCTCGAGCTCGCCCTTCACGGTCTTGCCTTCGATGTCCTTGGCGGCATAGGCGTGTTCGAGCGTGAAGGCCTTGGCGAAGGCGCCTGAGCCCATCATCACCGGCACGAAGCGCGAGCCCTCTTCGTTGGTCCACCAGGCCACTTCGATCGGCGCTTCGGTGATGATGCCCCGGTCGTTGAGCGTGCGCACCACCTCCAGACCTGCCAGCACGCCGTAGTTGCCGTCAAACTTGCCGCCCGTGGGTTGGGTGTCGATGTGGCTGCCGGTGACCACCGGTGGCAGCTTGTTGTTGCGACCGGGGCGCCGCATGAAGCCGTTGCCGATCTTGTCGATCGTCACCGTCATGCCGGCCTCGCGTGCCCAGCGACTCACCAGGTCGCGACCCTGCTTGTCGAGGTCGGTCAGGGTCAGCCGGCACACGCCGCCCTTGGGGGTGGCGCCGATCCGGGCCAACTCCATCAGCGAGTCCCACAGGCGTTGGCCATCGATGCGCAGTGAGTCGATCGCGACGCGTGTCTTGGTGTCCATGGCAATGCTCCTTTCAGCGCTGCACGGCGGTCGGCGTGAGTTGGGTCGTGCGCTTGGCCGCGGCTTCGAAGTTGGCACCGAAGGGCGGCCGCTTGACATAGCGGCCGGCGCCCGACTCGGCGCGCAGGTCGCCGGCTGCGTAGACCACCTTGCCGCGGCTGACCGTGTGGCTGGCGATGCCGCGCACCGTGCGGCCCTCGAAGACATTGAAGTCGAGTTTGGAGCGGTGAGTCTTGGCCGAGAGCGTCTTGCTGCCCTGCGGGTCCCAAACCGCGATGTCGGCGTCGGCGCCTTCGACGATCACGCCCTTGCGCGGGTAGATGTTGAACAGCTTGGCGCAGTTGGCCGACGTGACGGCGACGAACTCGCTGCGCGTCAGCCGGCCGGTGTTGACGCCGGCATCCCAGATCACGGCCATGCGCTCCTCGACGCCGCCGCAGCCGTTGGGGATCAGGCGGAAGTCGTTGCGGCCCGCCGCCTTCTGCGGCGCGCAGAAGGTGCAGTGGTCGGTCGCCGTGGTGTGCAGCTGGCCCGATTGCAGGCCGCGCCACAGCGTCTCCTGGTGCGCCTTGGGTCGGAACGGCGGGCTCATCACGTGCGCGGCCGCGGTGGCGAAATCGGGGTGGCGATAGACGCTGTCGTCGATCACCAGATGCCCGGCCAGCACCTCGCCGTAGACGCGCTGGCCGCGCGCGCGGGCGCGGGCGATCGCCTCGGCGGCTTCGATGCACGAGACGTGCACGATGTAGATCGGCACGCCCAGCACGTCGGCGATCGCGATCGCGCGGTTGGCGGCCTCGCCCTCGACCATCGGCGGGCGGCACAACGGGTGGCCCTCGGGGCCGGTGATGCCCATCTTGGCGACTTCCGCCTGCAGCAGGTAGACCAGCTCGCCGTTCTCGGCATGCACGGTGGGCATTGCGCCGAGTTCGAGTGCGCGCTTGAAGCTGTTCACCAGCGTCTCGTCGTCGCACATGATGGCGTTCTTGTAGGCCATGAAGTGCTTGAAGCTGTTGACGCCTTCTTCGCGCACCAGCACACCCATGTCGGCGTGCACCTGGTCGCTCCACCAGGTGACCGCCACGTGGAAGCCGTAGTCGGCGGCCGACTTTTCGGCCCAGCCGCGCCAGGTGCGAAACGCCTCCATCAGCGGCTGCTTCGGATCCGGGATCACGAAGTCGATGATCGACGTGGTGCCGCCCGCGAGCCCTGCCGCGGTGCCGGTGAAGAAGTCGTCGACCGCCACCGTGCCCATGAACGGCAGCTGCATGTGGGTGTGCGGGTCGATGCCGCCGGGCAGCAGGTACTGGCCGCCGGCGTCGAGCTTGGCCGCGCCGGCCGGCGCCTTGGCGG
The DNA here is from genome assembly GCA_963774185.1 of uncultured beta proteobacterium. Classification (GTDB taxonomy): domain Bacteria; phylum Pseudomonadota; class Gammaproteobacteria; order Burkholderiales; family Burkholderiaceae_C; genus JAEUPI01. Next base: position 48,671 of record CAVZEK010000019.1, on the reverse strand, counting down.
CGGCGTCGACGCCCACGGCAGCGATCTTGCCGTCGACGCACAGCACATCGGCGACGAACTCGCGGTCGGCGTTGACCACCGTGCCGCCGCGGATCAACAGGGCATTGCTCATGTTGCTTCTCCTTGGAGCCTGGCCGTCATCATGCACGCATCGGATTGTTCGGATGCTTTGTCCAGGGGCCGTACTCGCCTTTCACTGCAAGTCCCGTGCGACGGTCGATTTCGCCGGGCTCGAGGCGCCGCATCGTGATGCAGCCGGGCACCGGGCAGATCGACGTGCACAGGTTACAGCCGACGCATTCCTGCTCGATCACCTCGAAGTGGCGGGCGCCGTTCTTGGTCGCGGTGATGGCCTGGTGCGAGGTGTCCTCGCACACCACGTGGCAGCGGCCGCAGCCGATGCACAGGCCGGTCGATGACCGCCTTCTCGGTGTAGTTGAGGTTCAGGTTCTGCCAGTCGGTCACGGTGCCGACGGCCTTGCCTCGGAAGTCGTCGAGGCTGCGGTAGCCCTGCTCGTCCATGAAGTTCGCCAGGCCATCGATCATGTCCTGCACGATCTTGAAGCCGTAGACCATCGCCGCGGTGCAGACCTGCACGTTGCTGGAGCCCAGCGCGATGTACTCGGCCGCATCGCGCCAGGTGGTGATGCCGCCGATGCCCGAGATCGGCAGCGCGGCGGTCTGAGGATCGCGCGCGATCTCGGCCACCATGTTCAGCGCAATCGGCTTGACCGCGGGGCCGCAGTAGCCGCCGTGCGAGCCGCGGCCGTCGACGGCCGGCGCCATGGTCATGCGCTCGAGGTCGACGCCGATGATCGAGCTGACCGTGTTGATCAGGCTCACTGCGTCGGCCCCGCCGGCTTTGGCTGCGCGCGCAGGATGCCGAATGTCGGAGATGTTGGGCGTGAGCTTGACGATCACCGGCAGCCGCGTGTGCTGCTTGCACCAGGCGGTGACCATCTCGATGTACTCGGGCACCTGACCCACCGCCGAACCCATGCCGCGCTCGCTCATGCCGTGCGGACAGCCGAAGTTGAGTTCGACGCCGTCGGCGCCGGTGTCCTCGACCATGCCGAGGATCGCCTTCCACGCGCGCTCCTCGCACGGCACCATCAGCGAGACGAACAGCGCGCGGTCGGGCCATGCGCGTTTGACGCGGCGGATCTCGTCGAGGTTGGTGCGCAATGGCCGGTCGGTGATCAGCTCGATGTTGTTGAAGCCGATCACGCGCCGGTCGGTACCGAGCAGCGCGCCATAGCGCGGACCGCTGACATTGACGATCGGTGGGCCATCCTCGCCGAGCGTCTTCCACACCACGCCACCCCAACCGGCCTCGAAGGCGCGCGCGACGTTGTATTCCTTGTCGGTCGGCGGCGCCGAGGCCAGCCAAAACGGGTTCGGGCTGCGGATGCCGAGGAAGGTCGAGCTGAGGTCAGCCATGACGAACTCCTGCGATCAATGCGGCGTGAATGGAGCGCGCTGCCACTTTGCCGTGCTCGACGGCCTCCACCGTCAGGTCGCGGCCGCCATGGCGACAGTCGCCCCCGGCCCAGACCCTGGGGTGACTCGTCCGGCCGTCGGCGTCGGTCGCAATGCGACCGTCCTTCAACGTCAGAGTTGTGTCCGCCGGTTCCACGAGGTAGGTCTGGCCAATGGCCTTGAGCACCATGTCGGCCTGCAGCGTGAACTGCTCGCCGGTCTCGATCAGACGGCCGTCGCGCTGCGCGGTCGCGGCAAAGCGCACGCCGCTGACCGCGCCGCCTTCGGCCAGCACCTCCTTGGGCGCAGCCCAGTGCCGAATCTTCACGCCGTGCGTCTGCGCCCAATCCAGTTCGTGGCCCGAGGCCGACATGCCCTCGGGCCCGCGGCGGTAGGCGATGGTCACCTCCTCGGCGCCGAGCAGGCGCGATTGCACGGCCGCGTCCACCGCCGTCATGCCGCCACCGATCACCACCACGCGGCGGCCCACCGGCACCTTGGAGTAGTCGGTCGCCTGGCGCAACTCCGCGATGAAGTCGATTGCCGCGCGCAGCCCTGAGGCACGCGGCTCGGCGATGCCCAGCGCATTGACGCCTGCCAGCCCCAAGCCCAGAAACACGGCGTCGTACTGTTTCAACAAACCGTCGAGCGTGAGATCGCGGCCGAGCACGCGGCCGGCGTGCAGCGTGATGCCGCCGATCGACAGCAGCCAGTCGACCTCTTTGGCCGCGAAGCCTCCGGCGGTCTTGTAGGTGGCGATGCCGTACTCGTTGAGGCCACCGGCCTTGGGCCGCGCGTCGAACAGCGCGATGTCGTGGCCTTGGCGGGCCAAGCCATGAGCGCAAGCCAAGCCGGCGGGTCCTGCGCCGACCACGGCGAGCTGGCGACCGGTGCGCGCGGCGCGCGTGAACAGCGGCGCACCCGGCTTGGCAAAGAGCGCGTCGGTGGCGTAACGCTGCAGGCGGCCGATCTCGACCGGCTTGCTCTCGTTGTGATTGCGCACGCAGGCCTGCTCGCACAGCACTTCGGTGGGGCAGGCGCGGGCGCACATGCCGCCCAGCGGGTTGGCTTGGAGGATCGCCCTGGCCGCACCGCGATCGTTGTCCTGCGCGATGCGCTGGATGAAAGTCGGCACGTCGATGCCGGTGGGGCAGGCGGCGACGCACGGTGCGTCGTGGCAGTAGTAGCAGCGCTCGGCCTCGATCAGGGCCTGCGCACGGGTCAACGGCGGATGCGAATCGGCGAAGTTGCGCGCGTAGTCGGACGGGTCGAGCCGCGCGGCATGGATGCCGCCAGCGCGGGTGGAGATGATGTCCATCGGGTTCCTTCGCGAGGGTTGTCAGTTTTACCCTTCGGTAAAGTTTGACCAGTTGGTAAATTCCCGCGTGACAAGGCGACGCGCGCGCGGCACCGTGTGCCGAGAATGAAGCCCGCCGCGAAGCCACGCGAAGCAAGACCCTTGCCCGGGCGGCGTACGCGCGCCGCTGCGTCGGCAGCGCGACTGGTGCGGCCCGCGCGCATCGAGAAGGAGCAAGGGATCCTGCGCGAGGCCGAGGCACAGTTCGCCCGTTACGGCTTCGAAGGCGCCTCGCTGGAGGGCATTGCCAGCGCGGTGGGCATCAGCCGGCACAACCTGCTTTACTACTTTCCGAGCAAGGAGCAGCTGTACCGCCGGGTGCTCGACGATGTGATGACGCAGTGGCTGGCCGGCATGGGCGCGCTGGCGGTCGGCGACGACCCCGAGGCCGCGCTGGCCCGCTACATTGCCGCCAAGATGCGCTCATCGCGCGAGCGCCCCGACGGATCGAAGACCTTCACCAAGGAAGTGATCGCCGGCGCACCGCACTACGCCGACGTCATCATCGATCGCGTCGGGCCTGCGCTTGCCGCCGACGTGCGCGTGTTCGAGCGCTGGGCGCGGCAGCGTCGGATCGCGAAGGTCGACTTCACGCATCTGATGTTCGTGATCTGGGCGGTGACGCAGGCCTATGCCGACCTGGCGCCGCAGTTCGCGCTGCTGCTGGGCAAGCGCGAGCTCGAGGGCGTCGACTACGCTCGCGCCCAGGCACTGATCACGCGGCTGGTGCTGGCCGGCGTGAAGTGTGGCGCCTGATGCGACCCGAGCGCGCCAGCACCTTTCAGCGCTTGCGCGCCAGCGTCACGCCATCGCCCACCGCGAGCAGCGAGATGTCGACGCGCTCGTCGTGGTGCAATTGGTCGTTCAACGCCTGCAGCGCCAGGGTGTCGGCATCGGTGGACGGCTTGGCCACCGCACCGCTCCACAGCATGTTGTCGAACACGATCAGGCCGCCGGTGCGCAGCAGTTGCAGGCAGCGCTCGTAGTAGCCCGCATAGTTGGTCTTGTCGGCATCGATGAACGCGAAGTCGTAGCGACCCGCCTCGCCCGATTTCAGCCGCGCGTCGAGCGTGGCCAGCGCGGGCCCCAGCACGAGCTCGATCTTGTGCGCCACGCCAGCCTGCCGCCAGAACGGCTTGCCCACGCGCGTGTACTCGTCGCTGATGTCGCAGGCCAGCACGCGGCCGTCGGCCGGCAAGGCCAGCGCAACGGCCAGCGCGCTGTAGCCGGTGAAGGTGCCGATCTCGATCGTGCGCTTGGCGCCGATGAGCTTGACCAGCAGCGCCATGAACTGCCCCTGGTCGGCGCCGATCTGCATGCCGGCGAAGGCGTGCGAGCGCGTGACCTCGCGCAGCGCAGCCAGCGCCGCGTGCTCGCGCAGCGAGTGCTGCTCGATGTAGCTGGTCAGCGTGTCGTCGATCTGCAGCGTGCGCGCCATCGAAGCCTCCAGGAGTTGTCGGTATTGTGCGCAGCCCGCACGCCCCGCACGCCGGCCGGGTGGTGGTGCGCTGCTGCCTCAGTCGGCGCGAAAACCCGATGCCTTGACCACCGGCGCCCAGCGCTCGCTGTCGCGCTTCATCACCGCAGCCAGGTCGGCCGGCGTGCCGCCCGCGGGCTCGAGCCCCAGGCGCGTGAAGCGCTCGCGCAATTCGGGCGCCGTCAGCGCCTTGTTGATCGCCGCGTTCAGCTGGCGCACCACGCCTTCAGGCGTCTTGGCCGGCGCATACACCGCGAACCAGCTGACGCCCTCGATGCCGGCCAGGCCCGCCTCGGTGAAGGTGGGCACCTCGGGCAGCAGCGGGCTGCGCGCGCTGCCCGAGGTGGCGATCATGCGTGTCTTGCCGGCGCGGTGCATCTCGATGCCGTCGACCAGCGTGTCGATCACGAAGCCCACCTGGTTGCCGATCAGGGCGTTCATCGCCGGCGCGCCACCGTTGAACGGCACGTGCACGTAGTCGATGCCGGTGGCCTTGGCGATCTGCACGCCGAAGAAATGCGGCAGGCTGCCCGGCGCCGGGGTGCCGTAGTTGGCCAGCGACGCGTTGAACCTCGACCAGGTGATCAGCTCCGACACGCTGCGGATCGGATTGGCCGCATTCACCGACAGCCCGAACTGGAAGTCAGCCACGCGCACCACCGGCGCGAAGTCGGCCACCGGGTCGTACGACAGCTTGCTGAACACCAGCGGCGCCAGCACCGGCACCACGATCGGCGCCAGCATGATCGTGCCGCCGTCGGGCGGTGCGTTCTTCAGCATCTCGGCGGCGATGCGCCCGCCGGCGCCCGGCTTGTTGTCCACCATCACAGGTTGCTTCAGCTCGGGCTGCATGCGCTCGGCTATCAGCCGCGCCGCGATGTCGGCCGAGCCGCCGGCCGCAAAGCCGACCAGGATCTTCACCGGTCGGTCGACCTGCGCCGCCGCCGCCGCCGCGAGCAGCGACAACACGGCCGCCAACGCGCGATGAGTGATTCTCTTCATCGGCGAACCAGCATCGATGCGCCGACGATGATCAGGATCAGCGGCCACCACTGCGCGATCAGCGGCCCCAGCCGCGGCAGCATGCCGAAGTTCGACAGCAGGAAGATCGCTCCCAGAACGATCAGGATGATGGCACCGACTCGTGATTTGATGTGCATGGGGTCAGGTCAATCCACGGTTGAACAAGGCGTCGGGTGTTGTCACCGTTCGACGTGCGCGATCATGCACCACCCTCGATCATCTCGACGTCGGCAATCCAGTTGCGCTGGCGCCGTGCCAGGCGGGCGGCCTCGGTCTCACCGTCGAACGTCGCCGGCACGCGGCGCAGCAGCGACGGGCTCACGTCGGTGAACGCGTTGACGCTGACCACCGCGTACAGGCGGCCCTCGACGCGGCTGGTGACCACGGGCACGACACCGCACGTGGAGCAAATGTGGAACTGCGCCGTCTTGGTGCCGAAGGCGTAGTCGGAAACGGACGAGCGATCCTTGACGGTGACCTTCAGCGAGCCCGTCGGGCACGATGTCCACACTCCGCCGTGCTTGCTGCAAAAAGAGCAGGTGCACGCGCGCGCCGGAATCTCCTGCGGCTCGGGTTGCCAGTTCAGCTTGAACGAGATATTTCCGCAGTGGCAGCTTCCGGCGATCAGCATGGTCAGTCCCTTGGGTTGAGCAAGGCTATTTTCCGCCCGCGCGCGCGCCGGGCGCCGCGCGTTTGACGACGACCCGCGTGTTCTCGAGCTCGTACACATAGGCCGCGCGGCAGGCCCGGCCGCGCTGGCTGGCGCGCAGCAATTCGTCGGCATCGATGTCGCCGATGCGGCGGCGCAATTCGCGCGCGGTCTGGGCCGCTCCCCACGACGCCACCGACGCACAGTAGCGAGCCACCTCGTCGGGCGACACCATCGCCAGCACGAACCTCGCGCAGCCCCCCGCGGCGGCGCGCAGCGCCTCGCCGTGTGCACGCACAGCCTTTGCATTGCTGCTGCGACTCAGCTTCACCGCCAGGCTCACGGCGTGCAGCTCGCACGACGCCGTCTTCTGGTTCAGAGGCACCATCGCCGAGGCCCAGTGCGCATTCAGGTAGACGTTCACCGGTTCGACGCCGCTGCGTTCGAGGCGCTGCTCCAGCTCAGTCAGCAGCGAGTCGGAGGCCGCGGCATGGCCAACCCACAGGCCGAGGGCCAACGAGAGCGCCCACCTGGCCGGCGCAACGCCCACCGTTGGGCTGCGCGCGGCCGCTGTCAAAGCGAGAGCGCCTTCAGCCGCGCCTCGAAGCTGATGTACTGAAAGGTCATGGCTGCGCTACGCATCCGGCTCACGCCAGACGCGCTGGATCATGCTGTCGATGTCCAGCGGGCGGCCCGCCTGCTTGGTGGCCGCCTTCCACTCCGCGGGCGACGGCGCCACCCGCCCGGTCTCGCGGCCGTCCCACACCGCCACCTTGAGCGCAAACACCACCGGCCCCTTGCGTGCCTCGAACGGCCTGACCTGCGTGACCTTGGCGACGATCTGGCGGCTCATCTCGGCATCTAGCTGCGAATCGAAGTCGAGCCACACCTTCGACTTCTGGCCCGGTCGCACCGCAACGACGATGAAACCGCTGGACGACTGCTTCAACGCGCTCGCCAGCACGGCCTCGCGCGACGCCGCCTCGATCGATTGGATGTACTCGGCCATCGCGTCGACGCTGGGCACGCGATCCTCGAGCACCGAGCCGGGCTGCAACAGGACGACGCCGAACTTGGTGATCGGCCCGGCCGCCTGCGCGCACAGCGCCGCCACCGACAGCAGCACGGACAAGGCGAATTGGCGCATCGGGTGAAACCTCACGCCGCATTGTCGTGCCTGCCGGCAACGCCCGCGGCCGCTATTGTTTCTGTGCCGGGTCCCAGTGCTCGACGATCTTGCCGTGCTCGATGCGAAACATGTCGAACCAGGTCGTCGTGTACTTCTTGGCAGCATCCTTGGGATCGGTGTTTTCGCGCGCGAAGGCCAGTACGACGAGGTCACCCTCGGCGGTGATCGACACCAATGGCGCAGCCACGCGCGGCTCGATCGGCTTGGGCTTCTTGATCTTGCTGAAGAACTCGATGAACGCTGCCCGCCCGGTGGGCACGTTGGGGTTGTGCTGGATGTAGGTCTCGGCCATGTAGACCTCGGCCCGCTCCATCTGGGCCGCCTCGAACACCTCGCGCCAGAAGTCGTAGACCAGCCGCTTGTTGGCAGCCAGCTGGGGGTCGGCGCTGGCGAGCATCTGCGCGTGGTTGGGGTTGGCTTGAACGGGCACCTGGGCCGGCGCCGCCAGCGGCAGACAGGCGGCCAACGCCAGCATCAGCGGGGCGACGAATCGCGGCATGCGGGAACTCCCTCTCGAATCAGCGGTGGATGTCTAACGTCGGTGTGAGCGGCCACGCGATGGTACGCGGCGAGCCTGCATTCGCCACTACACCGCCAACAACTCCACCTCGAACACCAGCGTCGCATCGCGGCGGGATCACGCCGCCCGCACCGCGCGCGCCGTAGCCCAGTTGCGGCGGGATCAGCAGCACGCGCGTGCCACCGACTTGCATGCCCTGCACGCCCTCGTCCCAGCCGGCGATCACCTGCGCGCGCCGAGGTCGAAGCGAAAGGGATCGTTGCGATCCTTGCTCGAGTCGAACTTGCGTCCGCGCTGCTGGGGCGCAGCAGGGTCGTGCAGCCAGCCGGTGTAGTGCACCGTGACCTCGCGGCCGGCGCGGGCGGCGTCGCCGCCGCCGATCACGGTGTCTTCGTATTGCAGGCCGCTGGCCGTGCGGGTCATGCCGGGCATGAAGGGTCTCCTGACTGCGTTGCGACAACGCCATCATGCAACACTGGCCGGCATGACCGAGGCCCAGGTGCTTGCACAGAGCGACGATGCGGGCGACCTGATCGTGCTGCGCCCCGAGGGCCTGTATTGCCCGGCGGGCGACTTCCACATCGACCCCTGGCGGGCGGTGGCGCGCGCGGTGATCACGCATGCGCACGCCGACCACGCGCGCAGCGGCCACGGCGCCTATCTGGCCACCGCGCATGAGCGACAGGCGTGCTGCGCGCGCGGCTCGGCGCCGACATCGCGCTGCAGGGCCTGGCCTACGGCGAGGCCGTGGTGCTCAACGGCGTGCGCGTCAGCCTGCACCCGGCCGGCCACGTGCTCGGCTCGGCGCAGGTGCGTGTCGAGCACCGCGGCCGCGTCTGGGTGGCCTCGGGCGACTACTTCGTCAGCGGCATCGACCACGACGTCAACGCCACCTGCGCGCCGTTCGAGCCGGTGCGCTGCCACTGCTTCATCACCGAGTCGACCTTCGGCCTGCCGATCTACCGCTGGCGCGCGCAGGCCGCCGTGCAGCGCGAGATCAACGCCTGGTGGCAGGCCAATGCGCAGGCCGGGCGCGCCAGCCTGCTGCTCGGCTACAGCTTCGGCAAGGCGCAGCGCCTGCTGGCCGGGCTCGACCCGTCGATCGGCCCGATCGTCGCGCACGGCGCGGTCGAGACGCTCAACGCCGCCTACCGCGCGGCCGGCGTGACACTGCCGCCGACGCGTCGCATCGACGAGCTGCCGCGTGCCGAACTCAAGCGCGCGCATCGCGCTGGCGCCGCCCGCGGTGCAGGACAGCGTGTGGGCACGCCGGCTCGGCGACGATGCGAGCGATGCTTTTGCCAGCGGCTGGATGCGGCTGCGCGGCGCGCGCCGCCGCCAGGGCGTGGACCGCGGCTTCGTGCTCAGCGACCATGCCGACTGGCCCGGCCTGCAGCGCGCGATCGCCGGCACCGGCGCCGAGCGCGTGATCGTCACTCACGGCTACGAGGCGGTGATGGTGCGCTGGCTGCAGCAGCAGGGCCTGCAGGCGCAGAGCTTTGCCACCGCGTACGGCGACGACGCGATCGAGGCCGCCGCCGACGCAGCCGCCGTCACGGTATCGACGACACATGAAGGCCTTCGCCGCGCTGTTCAACGAGCTCGACGCGAGCACGTCCACCGTGCACAAGGTCGACGCGATGCAACGCTACTTCGCGCAAGCACCGCCGGCCGACGCGGCGTGGGCCGCGTACTTTCTGGCCGGCGGCAAGCCGCGTCAGACCGTGCCCACCGCCGTGATGGTGAACGCCGCCTGCGAGGCCGCGGCCATCGACGCCTGGCTGTTCGACGCCTGCTACCAAGCGGTGGGCGACCTGGCCGAGACCATCGCGCACGTGCTGCCGTTGCGCGGCGGCGATGACGCGGCGGGCGGCGCCACCGGCCTGGCCGAGTGGATCGAGCAACGCTTGCTGCCGCTGCGCGGCCAGGCGCCGCAAGAGCAGGCGCTGGCGTTGCGCCGCTGGTGGCTCGAGCTCGACGGCAGCGAAGCGTTCCTGCTGATCAAGCTGATCGGCGGCGCGTTTCGCGTCGGCGTCAGCAAGCTGCTGGTGCAGCGTGCGCTGGCGCAAGCTGCGGGCATCGATGCCAAGCTCGTCGCGCAACGCATGATGGGCTACACCGATGCCCGCACGCCACCGACACCCGCGCGCTATGCGGCACTGATCGATGCGCCCGACGCGCAACGCGCCAGTGACGTTGGCCAGCCGTATCCGTTCTTCCTCGCGCATGCGCTCGACGCACCGATCGCCGACTTCGACGCACGGCTCGGGCCGGCGGCCGATTGGCTGGTGGAATGGAAGTACGACGGCATCCGCGCGCAGGCGGTCAAGCGCGGCGGCCGCGTCTGGTTGTGGTCGCGCGGCGAAGAGCTGGTGAGCGAAACATTCCCCGACGCCCTGCGTCCGCTGGCGGCGTTGCCCGACGGCACCGTGCTCGACGGCGAGTTGCTGGTGTGGCCCGAACGAGCGCAGCAACCGGCGCCTTTTGCGATGCTGCAAAAGCGCCTGAACCGCAAGGTGATCGGCGCCAAGCTGCTCGCCGATGCACCAGTGCGCTTCGTCGCCTACGACCTGCTCGAAGACGGCGGCATCGACCTGCGCGCACTGCCGCAGGCCGAACGCCGCGCGCGGCTGCAAGCGCGGCTCGAGGGCACCACGATCGGCCTGTCGCCGCTGGTGCAGGCCACCGATTGGCCTGCTTATGCCGCCGTGCGCACGCAGTCGCGCGAGCGCGGCGTCGAAGGCTTCATGCTGAAGCACCGCACGTCGGGCTACGGCAGCGGTCGCACGAAAGCCGAGGGCACCTGGTGGAAGTGGAAGATCGATCCGATGACGGCCGATGGCGTGCTCGTCTACGCGCAGGCCGGCCACGGCCGGCGTGCCAGCGTGTACACCGACTACACGTTTGCGGTCTGGAGCCGCACGCCCGCCAGCGCCGCCGAAGCGCAAGCGGCGGTCGACGCCATCGCGGGCCGCGAAGCGGCCGCTGGCGCGCCCGACGGCCTCGCGCTGGTGCCGTTCGCCAAGGCGTATTCGGGCCTCACCGACGAAGAGTTCAAGCGCATCGACCGCGTGATCCGCGCCACCACGATCGAGAAGTTCGGCCCGGTGCGCACCGTCGAGCCGACGCTGGTGTTCGAGCTTGGCTTCGAAGGCATCCAGCGCAGCGCGCGGCACAAGAGCGGCATCGCGGTGCGCTTTCCGCGCATGCTGCGCATCCGCGACGACAAGCCGCTGCACGAGGCCGACACGCTCGACACGCTGCGCGCGCTGATCGAAGGCGCATAGACCGGGCGGCGAGCCCGGTCAGGGGTGCGGGCCCCATGGCGTCGCCAGCATGAGCTGGACTTCCTGGCTGCGCAACAGCGGGCGCAGTTGCTTGGCGAACGCCATGAATTCGGCATGCTCATAAAGCCGCTTCCAATGAGCCCGGCGAGCGTCGTCGCTGTCGAAGCGCCACAGATGAATCAACTGATGCAGCTCGCCGGTGTCGCTGGTGAAGTAGCCGATCAGGTTCGCTGCAAAGCCACCTTGCTCCAGGGCAGGCCATCCTTGCGCTGCATACAGGCGCATCACCTCCGGCATCTGCCCCACGGTGACCGAGTAGGTGCGCTTTTCATAGATTCGTGGCATGTCGGATTCCCGTCGATTGTGGGTCCGCCCATTGTCACGCGATAGGCCCTGCAGCCACACGGCGTCGAACACGCTGCGACAATCGCCCGCATGTCGACCCCCCTGCCCGCCTTGTCATTGCCGCCGCAGCGTTCCGACACTGCGTTTCGCGTGCTCGGCGCGATCAGCGTGTCGCATCTGATCAACGACATGATGCAGTCGCTGATCCTCGCGATCTACCCGATCCTGAAAGGCGACTTCCAGCTGAGCTTCGGACAGATCGGCCTGATCACGCTGACCTTATCAATTGACCGCGTCGCTGTTCCAGCCCCTGGTCGGGTCTGTACACCGACCGCCGCCCGACGCCGTATTCGCTGCCGATCGGCATGACCTCCACGCTGTGCGGGCTGCTGCTGCTCGCGTACGCGCCCAACTTCGCGACCGTGCTGCTGGCGGCGGCCTTCGTCGGCATGGGGTCGGCGATCTTCCACCCCGAGTCGTCGCGCGTGGCGCGGCTGGCCTCGGGCGGGCGCCACGGTCTTGCGCAGTCGGTGTTCCAGGTCGGAGGCAACACCGGCAGCGCGATCGGGCCGCTGCGTGGCCGCCGCGGTGATCGTGCCATTCGGGCAGCGCAGCGTGGCGTGGTTCGGGCTGGCGGCGCTGCTCGGCATCGTGCTGTTGCTGCAGGTGAGCCGCTGGCACACGTACCACCGCAGCCCTGGCGAGCGCGCATGCCGCGCGAGCGCCCGTGGCCTCGCCGCTTGCACGCAACGCCGTGGTGGTGGCCATCGGCGTGTTGCTGCTGCTGATCTTCTCGAAGTACTTCTACGTCGCCGGCATCAGCAGCTTCTACACCTTCTATCTGATCGAGAAATTCGGGCTGTCGGTGCAAAGCGCCCAGGTGCACCTGTTCATCTTCCTGTTCGCGTCGGCGCTCGGCACGCTGGTGGGCGGGCCCGTCGGCGATCGCGTCGGGCGCAAGCCCGTGATCTGGGCATCGATCCTCGGCGTGGCGCCGTTCGCGCTGATGCTGCCGCACGCCAACCTGTTCTGGACCACGACGCTGACGATCCTCATTGGCCTGATCCTCTCGTCGGCCTTCTCGGCGATCGTGGTCTACGCGCACGAGCTGATTCCCGGCAAGGTCGGCATGGTGTCGGGCCTGTTCTTCGGCTTCGCGTTCGGCATGGGCGGCCTCGGCGCCGCGGTGCTCGGCCTGGTGGCCGACCACACGAGCATCGATTTCGTGTACCACCTGATCGCGTACTTGCCGTTGCTCGGTGTCGTCGCGTTGCTGCTGCCCAACATCGCCGGGCCGGTACCGATCGCCAAAGCAGCCCCGGCGCGCTGACGGCGTCGCCTGGCGGGCGCCGTCAAGGCGGCGTGCGATCGCGCGCTTCGGCCCGCGGTGCGTTGTCGCGCTTGGCCAGACGCTGCAGCTGGTCTTTGAAGTCTTGCTGCGCAGCGGCCGTCACCAGCAGCTTCACGCGGTCGATGTCGCTGAGCTCCCAGTTCAGACTGATCATGCCGAGCTGCACGATCGACTCGATGTCGTCATGTGTCGCGCCCGACTTGACCCAGGCAATGGCCTGCTGCACCCACTCGACCACCAGCGGGTCGTCGGGCCGCTGATCCAACGCCGACCTGTCGCCGAACGGGCCCTGCTCGATCCACGCGCTCGCCGCACCTGGCACGCCGCCCCGCGCTGCGCGCTCGACCAGGCCGATGCGGGCGTCGAGCTGAGCCATCGAGAGATCGCCGCAAGCCTCGCGCAGCCAACGCTCGCCGTCGCCATAGGCAGACCGCAGCGCGTCGAGCGCGCGCTCCATCGGCAGCGACTTGAGTTGCGTGTCGAACTCGTGTGCGCGCACGCAGCGCGCCAGCAGCCCAAATGCCGCAAATGCATCGCGCGGCGATTCGGAGCCAGCCAGTCGCTCGACCCGGGCCGCGAGGCTGGTGGGGAGGGTTGCGGCGTTGGTGTGCGATGCGCGCGGCATCTGCGGAAGGCTGGCCGCTTGCACGGCAAGCATCCGTGGCTCCTCGGCAAACCCGGCCGGCGGCAGCTCAGGAGCGCCAGCGCGAGGGGGGACCGACCCCAAGCCCAGGCCGATCGCCAACGCGGCGGCCGCCGCCGCGGCGGCCACCAACCCGTTGCGCATTGCGTTCATGCCACTCACCGGCCCACCTGGCATCTCGAAAGGCTCGATTCAGACAATCTTGCACGGGATCACAGCGTCCTCGTCGAACTGATAGACAGCGCAGAGCCTGTGATACCCGTCAGCGATGATCACCATTCGGCCTTTGCCCTCCCTCACCAGCAGCAGCGGAGACAGGGCTTGCCCGCTTCGAATCTTCTTGCGGTCCTTCTCGACATGCGAATTGCTGACGCCCAGCAGCGAGAGCCTGGAGGCGCGAAAAATGTCCTTCGCCTTGAATTGCGCAAGCGGTGCGGCCCGCAGCTGGCCGACAAGCTTTGCGACTCGTTTGGCCGGGTAGATGAGACTGAGATACGAACTCGCCGCCGTATAGTCCTGCTCTTCAACGTCCGGCAGCCATCTCGGTGCTTTGAGTCGCTTGGCCGGCATTTTGTTCTCTCCCAGCGTTCCTGCGCCCAACGCTACAAGATGGCCGCAATCATCATCGCCAAGCCAATGACGCTGACCAGCCAAACGGCCGTGCGCAAGTAGATGACTCCAGCGAAGTAGACCGGGACGTACAAGACGCGAGCCCAGAAGAAGACTTGCGCGCCCGTGGCCACCCTCGGGCCATCGACACCGGCTGCGTGAGCGACCAGCGCGATCGCGGCGAAAAGCGCGAAGTTTTCCAGCGTGTTTTGCGCGGTGCGTGTTGCCCGCCCGGCCAACGCAGTGGCCTGCGGCAGGTTGTCGCGGTTGCCCAAGGCGAGCATCGTCCCCGCGAAAGTCCATGCTTTGGCGCGTATCAGGCTCGCGGCAAGCAGCGTGAGCCATGTGAGGATGGCCATGCAGATCACGAGCGTCAGTGTGCTGCTCACAAGAGCCTCCTGTTACCCGGCAATGCGTGGGGCGAAGAAGTAGGCATAAAGCCAGAGGACCGAGAAGCCCACAGGCAACACAAGCGGCGTGACCCGCACCATGGCGTGGATGCGGCCTCCGATGATTCGCCCGGCTGCATTGGTTCGGTTTGCCACCATCGTTCGCTCGTAGGACGCAAGGGCGAGTGCTTCGGTCTGAGACAGCGTCTGCTCGGATTTCAAGCGCGAGACGAGGGAGGCTTGTTCCCGCAGGTACACATCCTGCGCCCACGTTGCCGCGTAGATGGAGGCCAATATCACCGCAGAAAGCACGATCGCGGCGAGCGGAAGAACGCCGTGAAAGAACGACGGCCAGACAAAGTTCGCGTTCCAGGAGGTGGCGTAGGCGGTGAGCAGAAAGGCTTGCGAAGTCACGTACCAGGTCACTCGGCTGGCGATCAGCGTATTCTCGGAATGAATGTCTTCGCGAAGCGCCTTGAGCGCGTCGGCCACCGTGAGCGACTTGGTATCCATCGGGCTGAGCCTGCTCTGACGCGAACTCTCGGCTACTTGTTCTGGGACGCAGGCTTGCCGGGTTCTTGCGGCGGCTTGCGTGGGTCCGAACTGCCAACGATCGCCAAGTGCCGCCTGAGCAGGCTCTGGCCGACGGCGGCAAGGTAGGACCGTGCGTCTGCACCATCTTTGCCCAAGAACTCATAGCCCGTCCATTCAAGCTCGGCAGCTGCGATTCGATTGGCTTGCCACTTGCGCTGGAAGTCGCCACTCGTGGAGATGGTGATCAGCAGCGCGGCAGCGACGGAGAGCAGGGCCGCCAAGTCCTTCTTCGCGCCCTCGTTCTTGATGATGGTTTCGAGTTTGAGGATGAGTGCCGCGAGAGCACTGAACGCTGCCGCGGTGAATGTGAACCCCCAATAGACACCGCTCCATCGTGAAGCATTCGCTCGGGTCTCGAGGTAGTTGTCCCAGATTGCGCGCGCCACCAGGGCTTGATCGGAATTCTTTCCTTCGATCAGTGGGTGCAGCGCGGCGCCGAGCGCCTCGCCCCGCGGCCACGCGTCGCGGTCTTGGAGGAACCACCAGACACCAGCGATCGCGGCGGCCAGGAGGAAGACGCAAGCAAGGACCCGAGTCATCGATGAAGAACCTGCTGGGTCCGGCATGGTTTTCTCCGTGGCGTCCAACGTTGAATTCACCGGCGTGCGAGGAGCGGCGCTGACGCACTCACTGAAGATCCAGCGGGCTTTGATCTTGTAGAGACCCCCTTCACAGCCGGTACGTCTTTCCGACGGCAGTAGGCGCAACCACATCGCCGAACGCCGCCGCGAAGGCGCCAACAGCGCGCCAGCCAGTGCAGTGGGCGGGCGCGAAACGCCTGAGTGCGAAGCGGTGGCGCTTGCATGGGGTGGCACCGGAAATCGTTGGTGACATGTCCTTGTTGATCAGGGTCACTTCCAAGCGTGAACAATCGCGCGGTAGCCGATGGGCTTGCGCGACTCGAGGCCAAGCGCACCTCGCACCGCATCGACCATTGCACGCCCAACACCGGGCCTTGGCTCCGGGGACATCACTTCGATCCGGGCGAAGCCAGCGGCACGGCACATCGCGAGCAGCGCGGTCAGTGAGGGGGCCCACCAATTACTGACGTCGGCATTCAACTCGTTGCTCTCGTAGAACTCGCATAGCGCGCGAGCCTCGAATCCAGGAACGCAGACTGCAGCGGTCTCGATCACGGCGAGTTCTCTCGTGACCCTTGCCAAGCGCTTGAGGCATCCAAACGGATCCTGCATGTGATAGAGGACGCCCAGATACAAGGTTATGTCGAAAGTGCCGAGCGCGTCCAGGTCCACTGTTGTGAAGTCGGCAACGAGCGACGACACCTTGCTGTGCAGAACCTCGTGGGCGAGATTGAAGCCGCGCTTGCCGGGCAGGACGTCGGGCTGCCACAACCCCGGAACGGCGTCGTATTGCTGCGGCACGATGCCCTTGTCCTTGCAGTCGCTCCAGTACGATGTCATCGCTGGGATGTCCATCGACCACACGTAGTGGTCCAGAGCGACAATCTTGGCCGCACCTCTTTTCTCGGCTTCGAATGAGTAGAAGCCATCCCAGGCGCCGATGTCGAGGACGCTCTTCCCCGACATCATCGGGAGGCGCAACAAGTCGAGCTCTTGGCGCAAGATATCGCGCGTTTTGTGACCCGGCGTGACGATTCCTTCACCGAGATCGATCGAGTGCCACCAGAACGGGACGCTCTTCACTCTGTCGCTGACTGCAGCGAAGTTCGTGCCACTCATCGAATGTCCTTGGCCAGTTTGCGCGCCGTGGTCGGTCGGTGAGGTTGGCGCCCCCTCGCGATCGCGACTGTCGATGAGCCATCGCGTTTCGTCAATCGCTCGCGCGCGCAAGCACGCGCTACTTGGCCTGCGACGAAATCAACCGAAGGGGCTCGACCAGATAGTGGTCAGGAGCGCGTTTGTCGCAGGCCGTCGCGGTGTCTTGAAAAGCGAGCACCAGCGCCTCCTCGCCGACTGCGAAACCTACGCCGGGGCATTGAGCCGGATCCGGCACCGCCTCGATCGTCGAGCCGACCGCAGGCCCCTTGAACGACTCGAGCACCAGTACTTTGGCCTTGCCGCTCGACGCAACCTCGGTCACCCGGCCGTACACCGCGAACTTGGCCAACGACAAGGTCTCTTGCGCCGTTTTGATGCGAAGCTCCGGCGGAAAACAGTCGCAGGCGCCGCCGTTGAGCGACGTGGCCAGCAACAGCAAGGCGACAAGCAGTGCTCGCACCGACGTTGGTTTGCAAATCATCATGGGATTTCGGCAACCAGTTTCAGGCGCACCACGGGCCGGTCGGGCCGGCGGCGAGCGACCTCTTCGAAGCCCGCTTGGTCGAACATCCGCTTGGATCCGAACCACGACGCCTGCGCGGCCGAAGGTGCTTGCTTGTCCACGGGGTAGGCCTCCAGCAGCCGCACGCCTCGCTTGCGCGCATACGCCACCGCGCCGGCCAGCAACTCGCTGGCGACGCCATGGTTGCGATACTCCGATGGCACCACGAAGCAGACCACCGACCACACCGGCCGATCGTCCACCGGCTTCATCACCGGCGAGTTGGCGAGCTTGGCGTAGTCGCCTCGCGGGCCGAGCGACACCCAGCCCACCGGCGTCTTGCCGCGATAGCCCACCAGCCCGGGCGGCGGGTCTTGCGCAGCCAGCGCTCGCAGCGCGTTCTTGCCGCGCAGCCGCTGGCCCTCGCCCGGCCGCGTCAGCGGGCCCTTGCCGCTCACGCGGTAGTACATGCACCAGCAGCCTCGCGCGACCGAGCATCCCCTGGCGTTGAAGATCACCTCCAGATCGGGCCAACGGTTCGGCGTCAGCGGGCGCACGATGAGCGACACGCGCTATCCGTCGCGCTCGAGGTAGCTCTGGAACACGCCCACGTGCACCAGCGCCGGATCGGCATCGTGCGGCCACAGCTCCTCGGCCCTGAAGCGCACGTCGTAGGTGGGCTCGTCTTGCGCCTTCACGCCATGCGCGTGCGCATCGGGGAACGGATAGACCGGCGACTCGCCCACCACCACGCCGCTCTTGCCGCGGATGTAGCCCGGCATGCGGGCGTGGCCCGGCACGTGGTCGGTGCGCACGCGCACGCGGTCGCCGGGCTTGAAGCGCTCGCGCGATTCGACGTTGGTGCGGCCAGGCGCTGCGGGCGATGCGAGCGGGAACGCGCCGTTGGCGCGTCGCTCGAGCTCCTCGGCCGTGACGATGCCCTTCTCGACGCACAACGTGGCCAGGCTCGTCAGCGAGCGTTCGTAGTAGCTCGCGGTCAGGTAGTGGCGCGGCTCCATGCGCTCGATCGCGTGCCGGTATTCGTCCATGTTGAAGATGCCGAGCTTCACCGCCAGCGAATACAGCGCGTTGACGCGCTTTTCCCACGGCGCGTGGAACACCTGCGCGTTCAATGCATAGCGCACCGGGCCGAAGCCCTGCTTGCCACCGAGGTCGTGCATGCCGTCCATTGCTTTTGGGTCCTACAGGCGCGCCACGCCGATCATCGACTCTTTGGTCACGATGCCGGCCAGTTGTTCTTCCGACCAGCCGATCGTGTGCGCCGGCTGCACCGGCAGCACCATGTAGCGGGTGTCGGCGGTGGTGTCCCAGACGCGGATCTCGATCTCGGGCTTCAGGTCGAGCCCCATCTCCTTGAGCACCGTGCGCGATTGGCGCACGATGCGCGAGCGGTACTCGAGGTCTTTATACCAATCGGGCGGCAGGCCGATGATCGTGAACGCGGTGCACGAGCACAGCGTGCAGCAGATGACGTTGTGCAGCGTGGGCGTGTTCTCCAGCACCACCAGATGGCGGTGGTGGGCCGGCATCGTGAGGCCGAGCGCCAGCACCGCGTCGCGCCCGTTGGCCAGCAGCCTGCGTTTGAAATCCGCATCGGTCCACGCCTTGGCGACCACGCGCGCGCCGTTGCGCGGCACCCATTGCTCTTCGGTGAGGTGTTCGAACTGCTCGATGAACTCGCCGGGCTTCATGCCGCGTTCGTCGAACGCAGCCTCGATCGCCGCCGTGCGCTGCTCGACGCTGGCGACCGACGGACGCACATGGATGAATTCAGACATGCCGCGCTCCAATCAAGACTCAACAGTATAGGAAAGCCGCAGCGTCGCGGGTGGGTGCCGGGCGCTGTGCGCCGCGCGACTCACACCGCGTTGAGGTGCATCCCGAAGTCGAGCTCGACGATGGCGCCGGTCATCATCGACGCGCTGGTGGTGAGCCACCAGATGGCTTCAGCCACTTCGTCGGGGTGGCCGATGCGCTTGAGCGGCGACACGTTGATCTGGTGCGCGCGGCGCTGCGCAAAACTCTCGGGCGCCAGCCGCTCGACGAAGCCCTGCTCCACCAGCGCCGGACACACCGCATTCACCCGCACCTCGGGCGCCAGCACGCGCGCCAGCGCAAGCGTCAACGCGTTGAGCGCCGCTTTCGACGCCGCGTAAGGAATCGACGAGCCGCTGCCCATCAGCGCGGCACGCGACGAGATGTTGACCACCGCGCCGCGGCCGTTGGCCTTCAGGTGCGGCGCGGCGGCGCGCATCATCTGGAACGGCCCGATCGTGTTGACCGCGTAGATGCGTTGAAAGTCCTCGGCCGACACGTCGTGTAGCTTGGGGTGCGCCACCATCTTGCTGATGCCCGCGGCGTTGACCAGCGCGTCGAGCCGGCCCAGGGCCTGCACCGTGCTCGAAACCAGGCGCACGCAGTCGGCGTCGCGCGTGACGTCGCCCTCGATCGCGATCGCGCGCTGGCCCGGCGCGTTGGCCGTCGCCGCCAGCGCCTGTGCGGCGTCACGCTGGCTGCCGTCGAGAAAATTGATCGCCACGTCCCAGCCTTGTCGGGCAAAGCGGCGCGCGGTGGCCGCGCCGATGCCCGATGCGGCGCCGGTGATCAACACGACGCGCCGGTCGGACCCTGCTGCTTCGCTCATCGCGACACCTCGATTCGATTCAAAGCGCGGCTTGCAGAAAATCGAGCAGCAGGCGGTTCACGGCAGCGTGCTGCTCCTGCTGCACCCAATGCCCGGCGCCGTCGACCAGCTCGCAGCCGAGCATGCGCGTGCACGCCGTGGTCTGCATCGCCTCGAAGTCGCCCGGTCGTTGAAACACGCCCCAGTCGCTGCTGCCCGCGATGAACAGCGACGGCACGTCGATCGTGCGGCCTGAGAAGGTTTGCAACTCGGCAATGCAAGCCGCATCGGCCGCGCACCGGTACCACTGCAACCCGCCCTGGAATCCGGTGCGCTGGTATTCGGCGCTGTAGACGCTCAACTCGCGCTCGGGCAACCAGGCGCAGGCGGCGACCTCGGCTTCGTCGGGCATCTCCACGGCCACCGTCTGTGCCATCGTCTGGCCGCGCTCCATCACGTAATAGGTGGGCATGTGAGCCAGCTCGGTGGCGGTCCACGATTGCAGCGGGTGTGGCCGGTTGTCCTTCCAGTCGGCGCTCTTGTGGTGATAGTAGGCGCGCAGAAAATCATGCACGCCCTGCGGGCAGTGCCACATGTCGCCATTGGCGCGGCGCGTCGTGTAGTACCACTGATAGTGCTGACGCGGCCAGCGCAGCGCGGCGAGCTGGTTGTTCATCTCGCTCAATCGGGTGGCAGTGTCTGCGTAGGGCGCCGCACCCAGCGGCAGCAGCGGCGGCCCGGCGAACGGCGCGCTCATCAAGACCACCGAGCGAAACACGTCGGGCCGCAGTAGCGCGCACCACGCCGCCACCGGCGAGCCGAAGTCGTGGCCGATCACCGCGTGGACTTGCCCGATGCCCAACGCTGCCAGCAGGCCGACCGCGTCGCGCACCAGGTTGAGCATGCGAAACGAGCGCACGTCACCGTCGTAGTCGGCGTCCCAACCGGCGGTGCGGCCGTAGCCGCGCTGGTCAGGCGCAATGGCGTGGTAGCCCGCGGCGGCCAGCGCCGGCAGCACGCGGCGCCAGCTGTAGGCGAGTTCGGGAAAGCCGTGCAACAGCAACACGCCCGGCCTGCCCGGTGTCTCGAAGCCCGCCTCGAGCACGTGCAACGCGAGGCCATTGATGCCGTCGACGATGCGGCTGCGCACACCGTGCGGCAACACGTCGGGTGTCAGTGGCTGCGGTTGCGGCTCCATCGCTGGGCGCGATTCTGCGGCATGCCGACGACCTGCCGGTTATCGCGTGCGGCCCCGCACCTTACAACGTGCGCCGCAACGCCTCGAAGAACAGCTCCGACTGCAACCGCTCGCCAAGCGTCTGCGCGCCCACGCGCGCGGCCAGCTCGGCGGCCACCGGCTGCAGCGGCCGGCCGGTCTGCTGCGCCAGCACCTGATGCATGCACGCGCGCTCGAGGTAGTACAGGTCGTCGTACGCATGGTCGACGCGCGCGCCGCACACCACCACGCCGTGGTTGCCGAGGAACGCCACGTCGGCGCCGTCCATCGCGTGTGCGATGCGCTCGCCCTCCGAGGCATCGAGCGCAAGGCCGTTGTAGTGGGCGTCGATCGCGACGCGGCCGTGAAAGCGCATCGCGTTTTGCGACAGCGTGGTGTCGAGGCCGCGATCGACGGTCAGCGTCAGCGCGGTGGCGAACGGCATGTGGGTGTGCAGCACGCACGCCTTGCCGGCGATGCGGTGCACCGCGGCGTGGATGAACATCGCGGTGGGCTCGACCTCGCGCGCACCGGCCAGCCGCTCGCCGTGCGCATCGACCAGCACGATGTCGTCTTGGCGCACCTCGCTCCACAACAAGCCGCGCGGGTTCAGCAGGAAGCGGCCCGAATGATCGGGCAACTCGACGCTGAAATGGTTGCACACGCCTTCGCCGAGGCCGTGGTGCGCGGCGGCGCGCAGCGCCAGGCTCAGGTCGGCGCGCAGGCGGCGCACCGCATCGGATTGGTAGTCGGTGAGATGGCGGTTGTGCATGGGCTGCAGTATCGCCCGCAGGCCCGGCAGCACGCCGGCGCGCGCCCTGCCCTTCAAGTGGCGACCAGGCTCACCTTGCTCGAGCGACGCAGCGCAAAGCCGATCTGCACGATGCCCGCGGCCAGGCCGAGCGCGACGCCGACGTGCACCGCCGTCGTGTACGAACCGAGCGCGTCGTACAACACGCCGCCGCCGAAAGCCCCGACGAAGCTGCCGATCTGGTGGCTGACGAAAGCCACGCCGCCCAGCATCGCCTGCCAGCGCAAGCCGAACACGTCGGTGATCCAGCCGGCCACCAGCGGGCCGACGCCGAGCCACAGGAAGCCCATGATGGCCGCGAACACCAGCGTGCCGCCCGGCGTGGGCAACGACGCGAAGTACCACAGCAGCGCCAGCGAGCGCAGGAAGTAGATCATCCCGAGCAGCACCAGCTTGTTCCAGCGCCCGCCGGCCCAGCCGAAAAACAGGCTGCCCAGCACGTTGAAGCCGCCGATCACGCCCAGCGCCTGCGCACTGAGCATCGGGTCCAGGCCGCAGATCGCCAGGTACGACGGCAAGTGCGTGGTCAGGAAGATCAGCTGCATGCCACACACGAAATACGCCGCAGCGAGGATCATGAACGGCGCATGCTTGAGCGCCGTCCCGAGCGCCGCGCCGGCGCTCTGGTCGAGTTTGCCGGGCGACGGCGGCAGCGGCACGCGGTCGACCTTGCCGGCGTACCACGCGGCCGGCAGCATCACCAGCGCGATCAGGGCAAAGCCCCACAGTCCGGCGCGCCAGCCGTGCGCCTGATTCAGCGCCTGGCCGATCGGCGCCGACAGCAGCGCGCCGAGCGAACCAGCGGCCGACACCGCGCCGAGCACCGCGCTGCGCAGCGCCACGCTCACCGGTCGCGATGCGGCGGCCATCGCCAGCGCCGGGCCGGTGCAGGCCATCGAGGCGCCGATCGCGAGGCCGGCGCCGAGGATGACGCCCAGCGTGCCGTGCGCACCGGCCAGCACGATCAAGCCCAGCAGATACAGCAGCGAGCCGCCGAGCATCAGCGGCCGGAAGCCCCAACGCACCGCCAGCGCACCGGCCAGCGGCTGCAGCACGCCCCACACCAGGTTCTGCATCGCGATGGCCAGCGTGAAGTCGGACACCGAGATGCCGATGTCCTTGGTCAGCTCGGGCATGAACAGGCCCAGGCTCTGGCGCAAGCCCATCGCGAGGCTCAACATCAACGAGGCGCCGAGCAAGATCGGCAGGGCGGGCTTGAGGGCTTGCAGTCTCGACACGGGGTCTCTCGGGTCACAGCAGGGACTGGCACGCTAACGGAATCAGTATCTCCCTGCGCAGTGCCGGGCTCGTGTCGCCAACCCGACAGGGCCCGCGGCCGCGGCTTGAACCCGCCGCGCATGGCACCATCTGGTGGCGATGTTCGCCCTCTGGCTCAGTGCGCTGTTGCATCTGTACATCGGCTGGCGAATCGCATCCGATCTGCCGGGGCCGCTGTCGGCGGGCGTCTTCATCGTGGCGCTGGTGGCCTCGGCGATCCTGATCCCGCTGGCCTTCTTCGGCCGCCGCGCGCGCAACCGCGCCACCGCCGACCGCGCGTCGTGGGCCGGCATGCTGGCGCTCGGCCTGTTCTCCACGCTGCTGGTGCTGACGCTGCTGCGCGACGCGGTGCTGCTGCTGGCATGGCCGCTGGGTATCGCCTCGCTGGCCGCGTTGGAGCGCCATCGCGGTGCCGCTGCTCGCGCTGGCGATCGTGGCGATCGGCTTCGTCAACGCGCGCCGCACTGCGCGTGTGCGCGAGGTCGAGGTGCCGGTGGCCGGGCTGCCGGCGGCGCTGCACGGCTTCACGATCGCGCAGATCAGCGACATCCACGTCGGGCCGACGATCAAGGGCCCGTACGTGCGCCGAATCGTCGAGGCAGTCAACGCGCTCGGCGCCGACGCGGTGGCCGTCACCGGCGACCTGGTCGACGGCCGCGTGCACGACCTGGCGCTTCACGTGGCGCCGCTGGCCGCGCTGCGCTCGCGGCACGGCACCTTCTTCGTCACCGGCAACCACGAGTACTACAGCGGCGCCCACGAGTGGATCGCCGAGCTCAGGCGCCTGGGCGTGCAGGTGCTGCTCAACGAGCACGTGGTGCTGCGCCACCAGGGCGCGCAGCTGGTGATGGCCGGCGTGGCCGACACCAGCGCGCACCACTTCGACCCGCAGCACCGCAGCGACCCGCAGCGCGCGATGCGCGGAGCTCCGGCCGATGCCGGCTTGCGCGTGCTGCTGGCGCACCAGCCGCGCAGCGCCGAGGCCGCCGCGCAGGCCGGCTTCGACGTGCAGTTGTCGGGCCACACGCACGGCGGCCAGTACTGGCCGTGGAATCTGTTCGTGCAGCTGCAGCAGCCCTACACCGCGGGCCTGCATCGCTTGCAGCAGCTGTGGATCTACACCAGCCGCGGCACCGGCTACTGGGGGCCGCCGCTGCGGCTGGGTGCGCCATCGGAGATCACGCGGCTGACCTTCGTCGGCGCGGCGTGACGCGCGGCGGCCGATGCGTCAGATGCCCGACGGCAGCGGCTGACCCTGGCACGCCGGTGGCACCTGGCTCGGCCGCATGTTGTCGCCCCCTGCGCAACTCCATTCGACGCGGCCCTTGTCGGATTCCGACGGCGTGAAGACGAGGCTGCCGCGCGCAGTGGTCACCGTGAGCACCATGTCGTCGGTGTCGAGCGACAGCTCGCCGCCGCCGGGCAGGAACTCGGGGATGCCGGCCTCGTGCAACGACTCCGGCACCCGCTCGTGGCGCAGGTAGAACGCCCCCAGCGCATCGCGCGCGCCTTGTGTTTGCGTCACCACCTGCGCGAGTTGCGCGCGCGCGGTGTAGTCCTGATAAGCAGGGATCGCGATCGCAGCCCCCGCGGCAATGATGTAGACGAGGATCAGGAGCCCGAAGCCGCCGCCGAGCCGGCCCGCGTACGGCACGAACGCCGCCAGCACGTAGGCCAGCTTGTGGCGTGCAGGCAGCGGCGTGTCGCGATCGACCACCCGCCACACGCGCTTGGTGAGCCACGGGTATGCCGCGGTCAGCTCGTGGAACGACATCCAGAACCCCGACGTCTGCTGCGCCTGCTCGAGAAAAGCCTTGACGTCGATCTGCTGCCAGCGCCGGCCGCCGGCTGCCAGCGCGGCAATCGCGCGCGCCGCGTTGTCGGGCGACGAGCTGCAGGCCGCGCCGTGGCGGTCGCAGGTGCTCTCGCGGGCGCGCGAATACGCCGCGCCCACCAGCGGCAGCCACAACACCGGCCAGCGCAGGAATTGCCAGCTCAGGTGCTTCATGCGCAGGTGGCCCAGCTCGTGGCCGATGTAGAAGCGCACGCCATCGGGGTGGTGGCGCATCGCATCGACCACGTCGGACAACAGCACCACGTAGTGCGAGCGCAGGAACTTGGTGGCAAACGCGTTGAGGCCGCCATTGCCGTTCATCACGTAGGCCTGCGGCTGTTCCTTCATCTGCAATTGCTCGCAGCAGGCGATGAACTGCGCATGCAGGTCAGGAAACTGCGCCGGCGACAGCGCGACGCCGTTGCCCTTGATGTGCGCGATCAGCGTCGAGTGCACCAACAGATAGACGATGAACCCCAGCAGCAGCGCGACCAGCGCACCGCCGAAGGTGCCGACCACCAGCAGCAGCCAGATCAGCACGCCGATCAGCAGCGTGAACACACCCAACACCCGCTCGCGTGGATAGACCAGGTCGTTCACGGGGCGCCCCTCCCTTTTTGTCGGGCGACATTGTCGCCCGACCCGCCCGGCGCGCCTGAGGCCTGTGAACCGGCCTTCGTCAGTTCGGCGTGCGCAGCGCAGCGCTCAGATCGCCCATCGGCGCAAAGCCGTTGGCCTTGAGCGCCTGATCGCGCATCACCACGCCGGGCAGCGGCTCGAGGCTCCAGCGCCGCGTGATGAAGCGCAGGATCGATGCCGTGTCGTAGGGCGTCTTGTCGACGAAGCCCTGCTTGGCCAGCGGCGACACGATGATCGCCGGGATGCGCGAGCCGGGGCCCCAGCGGTCGCCCTTGGGCACGCGCGCATGGTCGTAGAAGCCGCCGTTCTCGTCGTAGGTGACGACGATCAGCATCTTGGGCCACTGCGGGCTCTTTTGCAGCCGCTCGATCACCTCGGCGATGTGCGCGTCGCCATCGGCGACGTTGGCATAGCCGGGGTGCTGGTTGAGGTTGCCCTGCGGCTTGTAGAACGTCACCTGCGGCAGCTTGCCGGCGTCGGCGTCGGCGTAGAAGCGCGCGTCGAAGTCGAGCAGATGCGCGCCGCGCCGGTCTTGATGGCGCTGCGGGTCGAAATTCGCGAAGTAGTTGAACGGCTGGTGGTGCGGCTGGAAGCTCCCTTGCCGCGGTAGATGATGCTGCGCGCGTGCCGGCGTGCCGGCGCCGGCTCGCGCCCACGCGCCCGCGTACCACGCCCACGACACGCCCTTGGCGTCGAGCCGGTCGCCGATCGTGGCCAGCGTCTGCGGCGGCAGCGTGGTCGGCGCGCGCGGCGTCGGCATACCGCGTGTCGCCATCGGCCGCGGGCGGGTTGCCGCTCGGCTGATACGGCGGCTGCATCGTGTTGACGGTGTAGGCCGAGCCGTCGGGCTCCTTGGGTGTGAGCGCGCCGTCGAGCTTGTAGCGTGGCGCGCCCGACAGCGCGGACGCCGGCATGTTGGCCGCCGGCGTCAGACGCACGAAGCGGCCTTGCGCGTCGACCTCGATCTCGCTGATCTGGCTCTTGCTCGGCGAGTTGTCGACGTTGGGCACCATCGGGCACGCAGGCGCAGATCAGATACTGGTGGTTCAGGTACGAGCCGCCGAACGCGCCCATGAAGAAGTTGTCGGCCAGCGTGTACTGCTGGGCGATCTTCCAAAGCCGCATGCTGCTGCCGTCGTAGTAGCCCATCGCCAGCCCGCCGGCATCGGAATAAGCGGCGAAGCGGTCGTTGCTGCCGTCGCCGATCTGCATGACGTTGTTGTAGAAGCGGTGCACCAGGTCGCGCGTGGTGATCGACTGCGGCACGACCACGCCGCTGCCGTTCAGGCCCGCCGGGTCGTCGATGCGAAACGGCTTGTTGGCCATGCCTGCGCTTTGTGCCTGCGTCAGCGTCACGGGCTGGCCGTTGGCGGTGAGGCCGCCCCACGCCGGCGGCAGCGTCGGCAGCACGGCACCGTCGAAGTCTTTCTGCGGCACGTAGGTCCCTGCCGCGCTCGGGATTCACGCCGGGAATGCCATTGGCCCCGGGGAACAAGCCGTACATGGTGTCGAAGGCACGGTTCTCGGCGTAGATCACGACCAACGTGTCGATCGCGTTGACGGCGGCGGCATTGCGGTCCCCCGCTTGCATGCCGGCGCACGCGGCGAGCAGCACGCCGGTGCCGATCGCGACGAGGGTCAGCTGCGGGGACTT
Source organism: uncultured beta proteobacterium (assembly GCA_963774185.1). Taxonomy (GTDB): domain Bacteria; phylum Pseudomonadota; class Gammaproteobacteria; order Burkholderiales; family Burkholderiaceae_C; genus JAEUPI01. The sequence goes on along the minus strand of CAVZEK010000019.1, from coordinate 21,442 downwards.
CTTCGAGGTGTCGTTTCTCATGAAGCTGATGGCTGGTGAGCGGTCCGAAGGTGCGCAGCCTATCGTCGCGCGGTCGAGCCGGCAATCCGGTGATGCCATCATCGACTGGCGTTCACCGCCGCGTCACCGGCCCGTGTTAGCGGCCGATGCCCGTCTGCATCGGCCCATTCGGGCGCCCGCTCAGCTGGTCCCCTCGGGCACGCAGTTCATCGCCGCGCCCTTGCCGCCCACCGGCCTTTCGACGACAGTGCGGCGCGTCGCATCCCGGAGCCTCGAGCCATGCTGTCGATCCAGCAACTGACCCACGTCTACCCCAACGGCACGCGCGCGCTCGACAGCGTGACGCTGGAGATCCCGCGCGGCATGTTCGGCCTGCTCGGGCCCGAACGGCGCCGGCAAGTCGTCGCTGATGCGTTGCCTGGCGACGCTGCAGATCCCGAGCTCGCGGCGCGATGCGCTTCGGCGACATCGACATCCTGCAACGCAACCGGCGGCGCTGCGCGAGACGCTGGGCTACCTGCCGCAGGACTTCGGCGTCTATCCCCGGGTGTCGGCGCTGGCGATGCTCGACCACCTGGCGGTGCTCAAGGGCGTGGCCGCGCGCGGCGAGCGGCGCGAGACGGTGGATGCGCTGCTGCAGCAGGTCAACCTGTGGGACGTGCGCAAGAAGGCCCTCGCCGGCTTCTCCGGCGGCATGCGCCAGCGCTTCGGCATCGCGCAGGCGCTGATCGGCAACCCGCAGCTGATCATCGTCGACGAGCCCACCGCGGGGCTCGACCCCGAGGAGCGCAACCGCTTCAACAACCTGCTGGCCGAGGTCGGCGAGAGCCGCGTCGTGATCCTGTCGACGCACATCGTCGACGACGTCACCGACCTGTGCTCGCGCATGGCGATCCTGGTGGCGGGCGCATCGTCGCCCACGACACGCCGGCCGCGCTGATCGGCGCGCTCGAGGGCCGCGTCTTCAGCCTCACCGTCGACAAGGCCGAGCTGCCGGCGTTGCACAGGCAGTTCCAGATCATCTCGACGCGCCTGAGCGCCGGCCGCACACAGATCCACGTGCGGTCCGACGTGCGGCCCGACCCGCGCTTCAGCCCGAACGGCCAGCCTGGAGGACGTCTACTTCGCGACGCTGCACCGCGAACGCGCAGCGGCGCGGCATGAGGCATCAGGTGTCGGCGCGTCTTCTGCGGGCCGAGCGCCGGGCCGCTCCCAAGCCGGCCTCGCATCGCCGCTCGCCGCCCGGGATCGGCCGACGTACCCGTCGGACGAGGGGCTCACAGCATGCTGCGACACATTGCCGCCTTCGAATGGCGCTACCAGGTCAAGAGTCCGGTGTTCTGGGTCGGCTGCCTGATCTTCTTCCTGCTGACCTTCGGTTCGGTCACGGTCGACCAGATCCAGATCGGCAGCCGCGGCAACGTGCACATCAACGCGCCGTTCGCGATCCTGCAGACGCTGTCGATCATGAGCTTGTTCACCGGCTTCATCGTGGTGGCGATGGTGGCCGGCGTCGTGATCCGCGACGACGAGACCGGCTTCGCGCCGATCCTGCGCTCCACCCGCGTCGGCAAGTGGGACTACCTGGTCGGCCGCTTCGCCGGCGCGGTCGCCGCCGCGCTGCTCGTGCTGGCCGTGATCCCGCTGGCCATCGGCGTGGGCGTGCTGATGCCGTGGCAGGACCCCGAGAAGATCGGGCCGTTTCGCCTGTCGGACTACCTCACGGTGCTGTTCTGCATTCGGCCTGCCGACGCTGCTGATCACCGCGGCGGTGTTCTTCGCGCTGGCCACCGCGACGCGCTCGCTGATGTGGACGTATGTCGGCGCGGCGGCGATGGTGGTGCTCTACATCGTGATGCGCGGCCTGCTGCGCGACGCGCGCTTCGACGCCGTGACGTCGCTGCTCGACCCCTACGGCCAGGCGGCGATCTCGGTGGCCACGCGCTACTGGACGGCCGCCGAGCGCAACGCGCAGCTGCCCGAGCTGAGCGGCGCGGTGCTCGCCAACCGCCTGCTGTGGAGCGCCGTCGGGGTGGCGCTGTTCGTGCTGACCGCCTGGCGCTTCCGCTTCGCGCAGGGCGCCGGCGGCCGGCCGGCTGCGCAGAGCGGCACACGACGACGACAGCGCCGCCTGCCGCGCCGCGACGCCGACGGCGCGCGCTGCCGGCGCCGCGCGTCGACGCCGCGACGCGGCGTGCGCAGCTGTGGGCGCTGGCGCAAGTTCGACATGGCATTCGTGTTCAGGAGCCCGGCGTTCTTCGTGCTGCTGCTGATCGGCCTGATCAACGCCGGCGCCGCGTGCTGGTTCGTCGGGCGAGCTCTACGGCAGCCCGTCGTACCCGGTGACGCGGCTGATGGTCGAGGCGCTGAACGGCGCGTTCACGATCATGCCGATCCTGATCGCCATCTACTACGGCGGCGAGCTCGTCTGGCGCGACCGCGAACGCCGCATGCACGAGATCGTCGACGCCACCGCGGCGCCCGACTGGGCGCACCTGGCGCCGAAGATCCTGGCCATCACGCTGGTGCTGCTGGCCACCAGCGTGGTGGCCGTGCTCGACCGCCGCCGCGGTGCAGCTGCTGAAGGGCTACACGCGCGATCGACGCTCGCGCGCCTACCTGCTGTGGTACGTGCTGCCCACCACGGTGGCCGCGCTGCAGCTGGCGGTGCTCAGCGTGTTCGTGCAGGTGCTGGTGCCGCAGAAGTTCATCGGCTGGGCGCTGATGCTGCTGCACATGGTGGCGTCGGTCGCGCTGGCGAGCGCGGGCTTCGAGCACAACCTCTACAACTACGCCGGCACGCCGCCGGTGCCGCTGTCGGACATGAACCGGCTCGGCCGCTTCTGGATCGGCCAGTGGTGGCTGCTGGCCTACTGGTGTGCCTTCGCCACCATGCTGGCGGTGCTGGCCTACGCGCTGTGGCGGCGCGGCGCGACGGTGGCGCTGCGCCCGCGCCTGCGCCCAGCTCACGCAGCGCCTGCGCGGGCCGGCGCTCGGCGCTGCTGGTGTCTGCGGCCGCGGCGTGGCTCGGCCTGGGCGCGTGGGTCTACGTCAACACCAACGTCCTCAACCGCTACGTCACCGCGCCCGAACGCGAGGGCCGGCGCCGCCGAGATGGAGAAGGCGCTGCTGCCGTTCGAGAAGCTGCCGCAGCCGCGCATCACCGCAGTCACGGTCGACGTGCAGCTGTATCCGCGCGAGACGCGCGCGGTGACCAGCGGCCGCTACACGATCGACAACCCGCGCGGCGTGCCGATCACGCGACGTGCACGTGCAGCTGGGGCGAGCGGGCTGCGGCTCGATGCGCTCGAGCTCGCCGGCGCCACGCTGAAGCAGGAGTGGCCACGACTACCACTACCGCATCTACGCGCTGGCCACGCCGCTGCAGCCCGGCGAGTCGCGCGAGGTGGCGTTTCGCACCACGCTCGAGGAGCGCGGCTTCACCAACGGCGCGCCGCTGACGCGCGTGGTCGAGAACGGCACCTTCATCGACAACACCGAGATCACGCCCAACTTCGGCCCGCAGCGCGAGCCGTTCCTGAAAGACCGCGCCAAGCGCCGCAAGCACGGCCTGCCGCCCGACCTGCGGCCGCCGAAGCTCGAAGACGATGCGGCGCGCGCCGTTCAGCGGCTTCCGCCACGACAGCGACTTCGTGCGCGCCGACATCACCGTCACCACCGACGCCGACCAGACGCCGATCGCGCCGGGCCAGACGGTGAGCGACACCACGGCCAACGGCCGGCGCACGGTGCACTTCGTGCCCGACGCGCCGATCAACCACTTCTACTCGATCCAGTCGGCGCGCTACGCGATCGAGCGCGACGCCTGGCCCAGCCGGCAAGGCGACGTGGCGCTGGCCGTCTACTACCACCCGGCGCACCCGTACAACGTGCCGCGCATGCTCGCAGGCGATGAAGCTGTCGCTGCGAGATGTTCAGCGAGCGCTTCTCGCCGTATCAGTTCAAGCAGGCGCGCATCCTCGAGTTCCCGGCCTACGCGACCTTCGCGCAGAGCTTCGCCAACACCATCCCGTACTCCGAGGCGATCGGCTTCATCGCGCACCCCAGCGACGCGACCAAGATCGACATGGTCACCTACGTCACCGCGCACGAGATCGCGCCACCAGTGGTGGGGCCACCAGCTGGTGCCCGGCGACCAGCAGGGCGCGACGATGCTGGTCGAGAGCTTCGCGCAGTATTCGGCGCTGCTCGTGATGGAGAAGCTGTACGGCCGCGACCAGATCCGCCGCTTCCTGAAGTACGAGCTCGACCGCTACCTGCGCGCGCGCGGCGGCGAGGTGGTCGAGGAGCTGCCGCTCGCGCGCGTCGAAGACCAGCCCTACATCCACTACCAGAAGGGGTCGCTCGCGATGTACTGGCTCAAGGAGGTGGTCGGCGAGGCGGTGGTCGACCGCGCGCTGGCCAAGTTGCTGCAGCAGTACGCGTTCAAGGTGCGCGCCGTATCCGAACACGCGAGACTTTCTCGCCATCCTGCGCGCCGAGGCCGGCCCGCAGCACGACGCGTTGATCACCGACCTGTTCGAGAAAATCACGCTGCTCGACATGAAGACCACCGCGCGCCACGACCCGCAAGCTGCCCGATGGCCGTCACGAACTGCAAGCTGCAGATCGAGGCGCACAAGCGGTATGCCGACGGCAAGGGCCAGGAAACCGAGGCGCCGCTCGACGAAGAGGTCGACATCGGCGCCTTCACGGTCGAACCGGGCAAGACCGGGTTCGAGGCCGAGTCGGTGCTGGCGTTGTCGCGACATCGCATCGTCAGCGGCCAGCAGACCATCACGCTGACACTCGACAAGCCACCGGCGTGGGCCGGCGTCGACCCGTACAACAAGCGCATCGACCGCAACTCCGAAGACAACCTGAAGGCGGTGAGCGCGCAGCCGTGAGGCGCATGCCGTCGCATCCCATCGCGATCATGCGAGCTCGTGCAACGTGCGGGATGCTCGCGGCGCTGGCATGCATCGTCGCCGCCTGCGCGGCGGCACCGGCATATGAGGGCGCGGCGTACGCCCCGCGGCCCGATGGCCAGCGTCTGGACGTGGCGGCACTCACCGAACTCGGCCGCGCGCTGTTCTTCGAGCCGTCGCTGTCGGCCTCGGGCCGCACCGCATGCGCCACCTGCCACGATCCGCGATATGCATACGGCCCGCCCAACGGATGGTCGGTGCAGTTGGCCGGGCGCGACGGCCGCACGCCGGGGCTCCGCGCGGCGCCGTCGCTGCGCTACCTGAACACGCTGCCCGCGTTCAGCGAGCACCACTTCGACAACGACGGCAACGACAGCATCGATGCCGGCCCCACCGGCGGCCACACCTGGGACGGCCGCGCCGGCTCGGCGCGCGAGCAGGCGCGCTTGCCGCTGTTGTCGAGCGCCGAGATGGCCAACGCCACGCCGGCCGAGGTGGTGCAACGGCTGCGGCGCAGCGCGCTGGCCTCGCGCTTTCGCGCGGTGTTCGGCGACAACGCGTTCGACAACGACGAGGCGGCGTTCCAGTCGCTGCTGTTTGCGCTCGAAGTGTTCCAGCAGTCGCCGCGCGACTTCTATCCTTTCAGCAGCCGCTACGACGAGGTGCTGCGCGGCCGCGCCCGGCTGCGTGAGTCCGAGGCACGCGGCCTGGCGCTGTTCAACGACCCTGCCAAGGGCAACTGCGCGTCGTGCCACCCGAGCGCGCCCACGCCCGACGGCGCGCTGCCGCTGTTCACCGACTTCGGCTTGATCGCCATCGGCGTGCCGCGCAACCGTGCCCTGCCGGCCAACGCCGACCCCGCGTTCTTCGACCTCGGGTTGTGCGGACCGCTGCGCAGCGACTTGCGCGATCGCGCCGAGTACTGCGGGCGCTTTCGCACGCCGGGGTTGCGCAACGTCGCTGTGCGGCGCAGCTTCTTCCACAACGGCGTGCAGCACACGCTGCAAGACGTGCTGCGCTTCTATGCGCGGCGCGACAGCCATCCGCAGGAGTTCTACCCGCGCGCGGCTGACGGCAGCGTCGACCGGTTCGACGACTTGCCGCCGCGCTATCGCGGCAACGTCAACGTCGAGCCGCCGTTCGATCGCAGGCCGGGAGACCCGCCGGCGCTCGAGGACGACGAAATCGCCGACGTGATCTCATTCCTGAACACGCTCACCGACGCCGACCTCGCGCCCCCGTGAGGCGCCCAACGCGCTTATCATGTGCCGATGTTCACGCGCGGGCACACGAACCAGCAGCCGTCGAGGTCGGGCCGCCGCTTCGCCTGGGTGCTGGCGCTGGCGTTGCTGCTGCCGCTCGCGCAGGCACTGGCCTGGGTCCACACGCTCAGCCACCACGCCACGCCGCGCCACGACACCACGGCCAGCCAGTTCGACACGCCGTGTGCCATCTGCCTGAGCGCAGCGCCGTTGCACTGCGGCGCATTGCCGAGCACGCAGCCGGCCGCGCTGGAGCCGCCGCTGGCGCAGGCCGCGCCGCAGTCCGTTGGCCACACGGCGCATCGGCACGCCGTCACCCTCGCGCTACCGTAGCCGCGCGCCGCCGCTTGCGTTGACCTGATCGCCGCGCTGCAACGCGCCCGCCGTGGCGCGTTGCGTGTCGTTCACGTCCAGGCAAGGAGCACCGGCCATGCGCCACGTGATCCCCGCGGGTTTGTTGCTCGCGCTCTCGTTTTCATTGGCGCCCCGCGAGACGCAGGCGGCAGCCACGGCCGACGACATGGCCACGTTGCGCGCCGAGATCGACGCGCTGCGCGAATCGTATGAAGCCAAGTTGCAGGCATTGGATGCGCGGCTGCGCGCTGCCGAGGCGGCGTTGGCACCAGCGACGCCGGCCCAGCCCGCGCAGGCCGCCGCCTCTGCGCCGATGGCAACGGCCGAGGCAGCGCCGCCGACAGCACCGGCGCCGGCCGTTGCACCCGCCGCTGCGGCCGCGGGCGGCGGCGCCAACGCGTTCAACCCCGCGGTGTCGCTGATCCTCTCCGGCACGGCGACCCACACGACGCTGGACCCCGCACGCTATGCGATCACCGGCTTCGCCGTGCCGCCCGATGTGCAGATCGGCCCCGGCACCCGCGGCTTCAGCCTCGGCGAAACCGAGCTCGCGATGTCGGCCAGCATCGATCCCTGGTGGCGCGGCGCCGCCAACATCGCGCTGGAGCCCGACAACACGGTGTCGGTGGAGGAAGCCTTCGTGCAGACCACGGCGCTCGGCAACGGCTTCACGGTGAAGGCCGGGCGCTATCTGTCGGGCATCGGCTACCTCAACTCGCAGCATGCGCACACCTGGGACTTCGTCGACGCGCCGCTGGCCTATCAGGCGATGCTCGGCGGCCAGCTCGGCGACGATGGCGTGCAACTGGTGTGGCTGGCGCCGACCGACCAGTTCATCGAGCTCGGTGTCGAAGTCGGCCGCGGGCGCGAGTTTCCCGGCAGCGACACGTCGCGCAACGGCGCAGGGCTGGCGTCGATCGCGCTGCACACCGGCGGCGACATCGGCGACAGCCACAGCTGGCGCGCGGGCGTGTCGTACCTGAGCGCCAAGGCCAGCGACCAGGCGCTGACGCAGCTCGACGCCAACGACATGACCATCGCCAGCCTCTTCAACGGCCGCACCAACGTCACGGTGATCGACGCGGTGTGGAAGTGGGCACCCAACGGCAACGCCACGCGCACCAGCTTCAAGCTGCAAGGCGAGTGGTTGCGCAGTTCACGCAGCGGCACGCTCGGCTACGACCCCGCGGGCGCCAACCTGCTCGGCGACTTCGCGCAGGCGTCCACTGGCTGGTACCTGCAAGCGGTGTATCAGTTCATACCGCGCTGGCGCGTGGGCCTGCGCACCGAGCAGCTCGACGCCGGCACGGTGTCGTATGTCGGGCCCACGCTGTTCGACGCCAACGGCTACCAGCCACGCAAGAACACGCTCATGGTGGACTTCAGCGCCAGCGAGTTCTCGCGCCTGCGGCTGCAATACGCGCGCGACCAGGCGCGCATGGGCTTCACCGACAACCAATGGCAGCTGCAGTACCAGATGAGCCTGGGCGCGCACGGTGCGCACGCATTTTGACCACCCCGAAGCGGCCGAGTGGCCGCTCCCCCTCAAGGGGCGCCACCAGCGGACCGGCGGAGCCGGATCCGCGGTGTCTGCTTGAAACATGCCGACGAAGGATCTTCATGAACCCCCTCAAGACTCTTGCGACCGCATCAATGACCATCGCGCTCTGGATCGGAATACCCGCGCACGCGGCGCTGCGCGTGCTGGCCTGCGAGCCCGAATGGGGCGCGCTCGCGCAGGAGCTTGGCGGCCCCCTGCTCGACGTGTCGGTGGCCACCACAGCGCTGCAGGACCCGCACCAGATCCAGGCCAAGCCGAGCCTGATCGCCAGGGCGCGCAACGCCGATCTGCTGGTGTGCACCGGTGCCGAACTCGAGATCGGCTGGCTGCCGGTGCTCCTGCAGCAATCGGGCAACGCCAAGATCCAGGCCGGGCAGCCGGCCAACTTCGCGGCGGCCGACTTCGTGCGCAAGCTCGAAGTTCCGGCCAGTGTCGACCGCTCGCAAGGCGACGTGCACGCGGCCGGCAACCCGCATATCCAGACCGACGCGCGCAACATCGCGCTGGTGGCCACGGCATTGGCCGCACGTTTGCAGCAGATCGATGCCGGCAACGCGAGCGCCTATGCGGACCGTGCCAAGGACTTTCAGCAACGCTGGCAGCAGGCGATCGCGCGCTGGAGCGCGAAGGCCGCGCCATTGAAGGGCATCGCGGTGGTGTCGCAACACACGGCGTTCAGCTACCTGTACGACTGGCTCGGTTTGAAGCAGGTCGCCGTGCTCGAGCCCAAGCCCGGCGTCGAACCGTCGGTGTCGCACCTGCAGCAGGTGCTCGAATCGCTGAAGGCGCAGCCGGCGCGCATGGTGTTGTATGCGGCTTACCAGGACGGTCGCCCGTCGGAGTGGTTGCAGAAGAACGCCGGCACTCCGGCGGTGCGCCTGCCGTTCACGGTGGGTGGCGACGACGGTGCGAAGGATCTGTTCGCGCTCTTCGACGACACCATCGATCGGCTGCTGGCCGCCGCGGGAAGCGTCAAATGAGTGGCGCCGGCGCCGCTCCCAAGCCACTCACTCCCCCGCCGGGGAGGCGCACAGCGCCAAGGGGGCACCGATGAACTGGCACGCGCTCGACTGGAGCATCCTCGGCCTGCCGCTCGTCGCCGGCCTGCTGGTGCTGGCCACGCACGTGCCGCTGGGCGCGCAGGTGCTCGACCGCGGCATCGTGTTCATCGACCTCGCCGTTGCACAGATGGCGGGGTTGGGCGTGATCGTCGCCGACGCGTTGGGCTTCCCCGATCGCGGCGTGGCGATGCAGGCCGCCGCGGTGGGCGCCGCGCTCGGCGGCGCCGCGCTGCTGGCGTGGACCGAGCGCCGCGCCGCGCAACAGCAAGAGGCGCTGATCGGCGTGTCGTTCGTGCTCGCCGCGTGCGCGAGCATCCTGGTGCTGGCCGGCAACCCGCACGGCGGCGAGCATCTGAAGGACCTGCTGGTCGGCCAGATCCTGTGGGTCGACGGCGCACAACTGGGCTGGCTGGCGCTGGCGTGTCGGCGCTCGTGCTCGTCGCGCTGCGTGCCGGCGTCACGCGGCGCTTTGGCCGCTTCGGCTTCTATGGCCTGTTCGCGCTGGCGGTCACCGCGTCGGTGCAACTGGTGGGCGTGTACCTGGTGTTCTCGAGCCTGATCATTCCGGCGCTGGCCACGCGGTCTTTCAGCGGGCCCGCGACGCACGGCCAGCCGCCTACGCGACTCGGTGCCGCCGGCTTCGCGCTCGGCCTGGTGCTGTCGGCGCTGTTCGACCTGCCGTCGGGCGCGGTGATCGCGTGGGCGCTGGCTGGCTGTGGTTTTCTCGCGGCAGCGTGGCGCGGCCGGCGCACCACGCGGTGAATCCGCTATGGTGGCTGCGTCTGCATCGAGAGCCGTCCCGCATGACCCTCACGATCCCCGCAGGCGCTATCGCGCCCAGCCATCGAAGCCACCGCGCCAGCGCATCGCGCCGCACGTGCGGCGCACGCCGCTGCTGCGCGTCGACGGCGCCGACTTCGGCCTGCCCGGCGTGCCGCTGGTGTTCAAGCTCGAGTACCTGCAGCACGCGGGCTCGTTCAAGGCGCGCGGCGCCTTCAACCACCTGCTGACGCGCGCAGTGCCCCGCGTCGGCGTGGTGGCGGCCTCGGGCGGCAACCACGGCGCCGCGGTAGCCTACGCGGCCGGGCCGCCTGCAGGTGCCGGCGACGATCTTCGTGCCCAAGGTCGCGAGCCCGACCAAGATCGAGCAGATCCGCGCCTATGGGGCCACGCTGAAGATCGTCGGCGAGCGTTATGCCGATGCGCTGGCGGCCAGCGAGGCGTTCACGCAGGCCAGCGGCGCCCTGCCGATCCACGCCTACGACCAGATCGAGACGCTGCAAGGCCAGGCCACGGTGGGCCTCGAGCTCGAGCACGATGCCCCGCAGTTGGATCTGCTGCTGGTGTCGGTGGGCGGCGGCGGCTTGATCGGCGGCATCGCGGCGTGGACGCAAGGCCGCCTGCGCGTGATCGGCGTCGAGCCCGAGCTCGCACCGACGCTGACGCGCGCGCTCGCAGGCCGGCGAGCCGGTGGATGCGCCGGCTGGCGGCATCGCCGCAGACTCGCTGGCGCCACGGCGCGTCGGCACGCTGGCATTCGAAATCGCCAAGCATCACGTCGAGCGCACCGTGCTGGTCAGCGACGACGCGATCCGCGACGCGCAGCGCGCGCTGTGGCGCGTGCTGCGCGTGGTCGTCGAGCCTGGCGGTGCGGCGGCGATGGCGGCGCTGCTCAGCGGCGCCGTGCGGCCCGAGCCCGGGCGAGACGGTGGGCGTGCTGCTGTGCGGCGCCAATACGACCGCGGTGAGTTTCGACTGATCAGCGCGTCGGCGCGGCACATTCGGGCGAATGGTTCGCTTCGCGCAGATAGGCGATCAGGTCGGCGCGCTCCTTCGCATCGCGCACGCCGTCGTACGTCATCGACGTGCCCGGCACCGTCTTCAGCGGGTTGGCCAGAAAGCGATCCAGCGTCTGCGCGTTCCACACGACGTGCGCCTGCTTCATCGCCGCCGAATACTCGAAATTCGGCACGCTGCCCGCCGTGCGGCCGAACAGGCCGCAATGCTTGGGGCCGACGCGGTTCTGCGCCAGGGCGTGGCACGCGGCGCAGCGCGCGTAGATCGCCTCGCCCCGCGCGGCGCTCGCCGGCGCCGCCTGCGCTGCCGCTGCGAGCAGCGGCAGCGCGCAGCACAGCGCAAACACCCGGCGCGCAGTGTGATGCGCCAAGCGCATCACGCCATGAAGGCCGATGGCACCGGCGCTTCGCCGAGCACCTGACGCAACACGGCCCAGTGCATCGCCTCGTCGCCGAGGATGCTCGCTGCGGCCTTCGACAGATCGCGGTTGGCGAACAACGGCACTGCACCGAGGTAGGCGCTGACGGCGCCCTGTTCGAGCTTGGCAGCGAAACGCAGCACGTCGGCCTGCGACTTGAGCTGCGCCACCGGAAAGTCGTAGGTCGGTTTTGCAGATGCCGATTTGCCGCCGAGCTTCTCAATCGTTTTGGCCAGCAGCTCGGCGTGTTCCTTGTGATGGCCCTGGAACGTCAACGCCAGATCGAGCGCAGGCTTTTGCAGCAGGTTGCTCTGTGCGCCCACCTGATAGGCCGCGATCGCCTCGAGCTCGGCGCCGAGCGCGGTGTTGAGGATCTGCACGTCTTTGGGGTCGGCCGCCCCGGCCGCAGCGGCGAGCGTGTGGTTGCCCGCAAGCAGCGCGACCGCGGGCCCCGACAGCACGAGGGCCGAGCGGCCGAGAAAGAGGCGGCGCGCCTGCGCCAGTGTCGGTGTATCGAAAAACGAGACCATGATGACTCCTCGGGGTTGGTGAGTCATCAGATGGCACGCTGTCGAGCAGCGTTCCCGGCCGCGCGGCGCGCCGCCGCGTCGCGCCGCATCGCAGCGAATCAGCGCGCTGGGCCGCTGCCGACGACGCCCGCGCGTTGCAGCACGCTCGCCACGATGCGATCGCAACGCTCGCCGTCGAACGCAAAGGCATCGGCGGTGGCCACGTCGATGTCGCGCGACAAACCCTCGCGCAACAGGCCGCGCGCGCGAAACAGCCGCGTGCGCACCGTGGCCTCGGGCAGGTCGAGCGCGATGGCGACGTCCTCGACGCTCATCTCCTCGACGGCGCGCAGCATGAACACGCTGCGAAACGCGTCGGGCAGGTGGTCGATGCAGGCTTCCATCAGACGGCGCAATTCGCCGCGCATCGCCACCCGATCGGGCTGCATGTCGGGGTCGTCCTCCATCCGATCCTCCATCGTGTCGTGATCCTGTTCGGGGGCGGTGCCGTCGAGTGGGATCACCTGCGCGCCGCGGTCGCGGCGCAACCGCCCCAGCGACTCGTTGATCACGATGCGCGCCAGCCAGGTCGACAGCTTGGCCTCGCTGCGAAAGCCGTCGATCGCGCGCCATGCGCGCAGGTAGGCCTCCTGCAACGCGTCCTCGGCCTCGACGTCGCTCTTCAAAATGCTGCGCGCCGTGCGAAACAGCAGCCGGTTATGGCGCCGCATGATCATGGCGAAAGCCGGGCCGTCGCCGCCGGCTGCGCGCGCGGCCAGCTCGTGGTCGGCCAGCGATTCGCCGGCGCGCGCTCGCGATAGGGGTTCAGCGTTGGGCATCGGTACCTCCGCCAATTGGATGCAGCCACTGGCCGCCGCGTTCCCGCACCGCAGTCAACGACCGTGTGCCGACGGTCAAGTGCTCAGCGCTCCAGGCGCAGGATGCGGCCATTGGCGTTGTCGGTGACCACATAGAGCCAGCCGTCGGGCCCCTGCCGAACGTCGCGGATGCGCTCCTTCAGGCCTTCCAGCAGGCGCTCCTCGCCGACCACCTTGCGGCCGTCGATCGTCAGACGCACCAGGGCCTCGCCGCGCAGCGCACCGATGAAGAGGTTGCCCTGCCAGCCGGGGTAGCGGTCGCTGGTGAGAAACGCCATGCCGCTGGGCGCGATCGAGGTCGGCACCCAGTATTTGAGCGGCTGCTCGAAACCGGGCTTGGGGCCCTCTTCGCCGATGCGCGTGCCGGTGACGTAGTTGCGGCCGAAGGTGATCAGCGGCCAGCCATAGTTGCGGCCGGCATCGATGACGTTGATCTCGTCGCCGCCTTGCGGGCCGTGCTCGCTCTCCCACAGCTCGCCGGTGGCCGGGTGGATCGCGGCGCCCTGCACGTTGCGGTGGCCCAGGCTCCAGATCTCGGGCAACGCGCCGGCGCGGCCGACGAACGGGTTGTCGGCCGGCACCTTGCCGTCGGGCTCGATGCGCACGATCTTGCCAAGGTGATTGTCGAGTGTCTGCGCATCTTCTTTTCGAGAGAACCGCTCGCCGAGCGTGACGAACAGGCGTCCATCGCGTGCGAACACCAGGCGGCCGCCGCAGTGCGCGCTGCTCGACACCTTGGGCCGCTGAACGAAGATCGTGCGCACGTCGGTCAGCGTGTTGCCGGCGAGCTTGCCGCGCGCCACCGCAGTGCTGTTGCCGCTGTCGGGCGCATTCGCCGGCTCGGCGTAGCTGAAGTACACGAGGCCGTTGTCGACGAACTTCGGGTCGAGCACCACATCGAGCAGGCCGCACTGGCCACCGACTGAGATGTCAGGCAAGCCGCTGACCGGCGCGCCGAGACTGCCGTCCTTGCCGACGATGCGCAGGCGCCCCGGACGCTCGGTGACGAGCATGCGGCCGTCGGGCAGGAAGGCCAGCGACCACGGGTTGACGAGGCCCTGCGCCACGGTGACCGGTTTCAACACGTCGGCCGCGCAGGCCGCGTTGCCGAGCACCCCTGCAGTGATCAGCGCGAGGAACCGTGTGGCAGCGCAGCGAAGACGCCAGGGGGCGCGGTGAACGGCGGCTCGCGGGCAGGCGGGGTTGTGCATGGGCCGATGATGCCGCAGCGGTGGCTGCCGCTGCGGGTTGCGGGCTACTGCACCGTCGCCGTCAGCCACGCCTTGCGAATCAGACGGCCACACAGCACCGACTCGACGGCCACCGGGTCGTTGCCGCTCAGGCTGACGCCGACCTGTCTCGCCAGCACGCCGTAGTAGATCTTGCCGGCATCGATCCACGGATAGAAGCCGAACGCACCCGGGCTGCTGAATGCGCCGTCGCCGACGACCGGGTCGTCCTCGACCCAGTGTCCCACTGAGTAGTGCCAGCTCTCGCTGGCCGGTATCGGCGTGTACAACGCCTGCGCGCAGGTGGCCGGGTTGGTGCACACGGCGTTGGCACCAAGCTGGTCGTGCATCAGGAGTTGCTGGCTCAGCACCCGCCGCAGGAACGTGGCGTAGTCCTGGCCCGTGGTCTGCACGCCGGCAGCCAGCTGCGGCGAATCGTAGGTGAACGCGATGCCCGCACCGAGCTGCGCCGCGATGGCGCTTTGCAGCGCCGCGTTGTTCTTGCTGCCCAGCTGCAGGTCGGTGTCGGCGAGCCATTGAAAGTGGCCGCCGTTGTAGTGGAACTGGCCCACTGCGCTGGCATCGAGATCGGAGTTGTGGCCGCTGGCGTTGATTGCGTTGAAGCAGCCGTCGACGGTCGACGTCAGCTTGCAGCTCACGTAGCTGAGGTTCGTGTGCCCGCTCAGCATGCGCAGCGCGGACAGGTCGTTCGCGCTGAGTTGCCCGTTGCGCAATTGCACGACGTAGGCGCCAAACATCCACTTGCTCGCCGAGGCAATCAGCATCGGCGTCGTCGCCGTGGGCGTGCTGCCGCCGGCCGTGTCGCTGGCGAGGGTGCCGTCGCGGTTGCCGATCTCCCAGTAGAACGGCTGGATCGCCCGGCACGACGCGTTGTTCAACGCCGTGTTGGCCGCTGCCTGCGTGCGCGCGTCGCCGGTCATCGGCGGCGGTGCCGCGCTGCCGCCGCACGCGGCCACGACCGTGGTGAGCGCCACGGCGACCAGCACGCGCGCACGACGTCCGAATGATGCGAGCATCGGCAGTCCTCCCTCTTGGCTCACGAGCACAACGGCGCCGGCGCCGCCGCGTTGACAGCGCGCCACCGCCGTGACAGCCGCCTCAAACCGGTGCAAACACGGCCACCGGCGTGCCGTCGTCGCTGGCGTCGAACTGCACCTTCACGAGCATGCCAATGCGGTACGGGCCACCACCAACGAGGTTGGTCATCATCGTCGGCCCCTCGTCGAGCGTGACGTAGGCCAGCGTGTACGGCGGATCGACGCGCTGCATCGTCGAAAAGGAATAGACCGTGCCGCGGCCGCTGGCCGGCTTCCACTGCGTCTTCGTGCTCGCGCAGTGCGGGCACACGGCGCGCGGGTACCAGTGCGTCTTGCCGCAGTCGTCGCACCAGCGCAGCACGAAGCGGCCTTCGCGAGCCGCCGCGATGAAGGCCTCGTTGTCGGGACCGCTGCCGGGCGACGGCATGAGCCGGGTCTTGGTGTTGCTCATGAGTTCACTCCCTTTCCAGGATCAGCGTCGAGCTGGCGTGGCGGCTGCCCAGGTTGCCGCCGGTGCCCTGCGCCAGCGCGAGCGCGCAGTGCTTCACCTGCACCGCCGGATGCGCCTCGCCGCGCAGCTGGCGCACCGCCTCGATCACTTTCGTGATGCCGCCGCGGTTGGCCGGGTGGTTGTTGCACAGGCCGCCGCCGTCGGTGTTGAACGGCAGCCTGCCGGTGCCCGAGATCAGGTTGCCGTCGGCGACGAAGCGGCCGCCCTCGCCCTTCTTGCAGAAGCCGAGGTCTTCGATCTGCAGCAGCACGGTGATCGTGAAGCTGTCGTAGATCGATGCGTACTGGATGTCCGATGGCTTGACGCCCGCCTCGGCGAACGCCGCGGCGCCCGACACGGCGGCACCGGTGGTGGTGAGGTCGACGTCACCGGCGCGGCCGCCACGCACGGTCTCGCCGGTGCCGATCACCTTGACGAGCGGGCGCTTCAAGCTGCGCGCGATCTCCGGCCGCGCGACGATCAGCGCGCCGCCGCCGTCGCTGACCACGCAGCAATCCAAGCGGTGCAGCGGGTCGGAGATCACCGGCGAGTCGAGCACGTCTTGCACGGTGACCACCTCGCGCAGCATCGCGTGCGGGTTGTGCTGCGCATGGTGCGACGCCGCCACCTTGATCCACGCCAGTTGCTCGCGAGGTGGTGCCGAATTCGTGCATGTGCCGCATCGCCACCATGCCGTAGCCATTGACTGTGGTGATGCCGTACGGCGCCTCCCACGGCGCCTCGGGCGTGCCGGCGCGGGTGCGCGGCGCCGTGCCGCTGGAGCCCTCGCTGCGCGGCCGGCCGGCCAGCGTGATCAGCGCGACGTTGCAGCGGCCGGCAGCGATCGCGTCGCGCGCGTGCGCTACCAGCGAGATGTACGACGTGCCGCCGAGATCGGTGCTCTCGGTGTGGCGCACCGTCAGGTTCAGGTAGTCGATCATCGACGTCGGCCCCATGCCCGGCGCATCGCCCGAGCAGAAGTAGCCGTCGATGTCGGCTCTTGCTCAACCCGGCATCGGCCAGCGCGCCGGCGGCACATTCGGCATGCAGCTGCGCGACGGTCTTGTCGGGCGCCTTGCGCGTCGGATGCTCGAATGCGCCGACGATGCAGGCTTTGGCTGGACGGGAATTCACGAGTCAATTCTCCTGGAGGCATTGCCTATCTGCAGAAGCAGGAGCGGGCAAAGCCGCGGGCGGGTATGCGGCGGCGCTCGTGATGCCGCGCCCTCCGCTTCGCTCCGGGTCCCCTCCGGTGCTCGGACTCGTGGCCCGTCGCGAACTCTCGCGCTCCCTACGGTCGCTCCGCTCGAACAATCGCGACGAGTCAGATCACGAAGCGCGCTGCGCGCGCGGCCACGACTCCTGCGCTCCTCGGCGCCGCATAAGTCGCGCCACCGCACACCCGCCCACGGCTTTGCAGGCTGGCCCAGGCATTCCGTCGGCGTGCCACGGTGGTACCCGCAAGGCTGCGGGTGGGCAGGCCAGTGCGCGCATGGTCGGCGCCGAGCAGCGCAGCCTGCCAAGGGGCATCGCGACGCCGCCCCAACGGCGGCGCGACGGCGAGGATGTCGAGCTCCGAGCGCAAGCGCGACCGCAGATCGATGCCGGCCGCGCGAGGGCGAGGTCCGGAGCCGCCCTTGGCGGGCGAGCAGCGCAGGGGACCTCGGCGCACCGGGCCGGGCGCCGGCGGTTGAGCGCGCACGGCCTGCCCACCCGCGGCCTTGCTCGCTCGATTCTCGATGACGCATGCCGTCCGCACCACTCAGTCCTTATTCCCCACGCTCTGCAACTCGAAACCCACCGTCGGCTTGAAGTTGTCGCGCAATTGCGTAGCGACCAGCCGCCGAACGAGAACGCTTCGGCCACTTCTCTCGGATGCGACCACAGCGAGAGCTTGTCGCCGCCGATGCCGACCACCTGGCCGTTGATCCACGCCGATTCGTCGAGCGCCAGAAACACTGCGACCGGTGCCACCTCCTCGGGTGTGCCGCGGCGGCGCACCGTGCCGTGGGTCAGCTGGCTGTCGCGTTGGCCGCGACATCGGCCGGGATGCTGGCCGTCATTGCGGTGTCGGCGCGCGGTGAGATCGCATTGACCGTGATGCCGTACTTGATGACCTCCTGCGCCATCGTGCGCGTGATGCCCAGCACGCCGGCCTTGGCGGCCGCGTAGTTGGCCTGGCCCACGTTGCCGCGCAACCCGGAGCGCGACGTCAGGTTGATGATGCGCCCGGGGCGCTTTTCGTCGCGCAGCCAGCGCACCGCGGCGCGCGAGCACGCGAAGGTGCCGGTCAGGCACACCGCGATCACGGCGTCCCAGTCGGCCGCGCTGGTGTTGAAGCTCATGCGGTCGCGCAGGATGCCGGCGTTGTTGACGAGAACGTCGATCGCATCGAAGTCGGCCAGGCAGCGGTCGATCAGTGCGTCGGCGCCGCTGAACGTCGAGATGTCGGTGCCATCGGCCTCGGCGATGCCACCGGCCTCGCGGATGACCTTCACCGTGTGCGCCGCCTTGTCGGCCTGGATGTCGTTGACCAGCACCTGCGCGCCCGCAGAGGCCATGGCCTTGGCGATCGCCGCGCCGATGCCCTGCCCGGCACCGGTGACCACCACGACCTTGTCTTGCAACGGATGTTCGTTCACCAATATCTCACGCGAGGCCACCCCCTGCAGACCAGTATCGCGAAGCGCCAGCGAGCGTCAAGCGCTGCCGACCGATTAGGATCGCGCCATGCTCGACAAGACCGTGGCCACGCTGGCCGACGCCGTGAAAGACGTGCCCGATGGCGCCACGCTGCTGGTGGGCGGCTTCGGTGCCTCGGGCATTCCCACCGAGCTGCTGTGCGCGCTGCTCGACCAGGGCGCGCGCGACCTCACGGTGGTCAACAACAACGGCGGCAACGGTCCGACCGGCTTGTCGCAACTGTTCCTGGCCGGCCGCGTGCGCAAGCTGATCTGCTCGTTCGCGCGCTCGGCCAACCCGGCGCAGCCGAGTGCGGCCGCGTTCGCCGAGGTGTACCGCGCCGGCAAGATCGAACTCGAGTGCGTGCCGCAGGGCATCATGGTCGAACGCATGCGCGCCGCGGCGGCCGGCCTCGGGCCCTTTTTCTCGCCGGTGAGCTATGGCAGCAAGCTGGCCGACGGCAAGGAGACGCGCGTCATCGACGGCAGGGGTTACGTGCTCGAGCAGCCGCTGCCGGGCGACTATGCGTTCGTCAAAGCGCTCGAAGCCGACCGCTGGGGCAACCTGACCTATCGTTATGCTGGACGCAACTTCGGCCCGGTGATGTGCATGGCGGCGCGCACGGCAGTCGTGCAAGTCGACCGCATCGTGCCGCTCGGCTCGATCGCGCCCGACCACGTGATGACGCCGGGCATCTTCGTCAAACGCGTGGTGCAGGTGCAACGGAGCGGTCCATGAGCGCACTACACACCGCTGTCGCGCGAGCAACTGGCGCAACGCATCGCCAACGACCTGCCCGACGGCTGCTACGTCAACCTCGGCATCGGCATGCCGACCCGCCTCGCGCGCTGCCTGCCCGCGGACCGCGAGATCATCCTGCACAGCGAGAACGGCATCCTCGGCATGGGGCCCGGCGGCGAGGTCACCGACGCCGACCTCATCAACGCCAGCAAGGAGCCGATCAGCCTGATCACCGGGGCTTCGATCTGCGACCACGTCGTCTCGTTCACGATGATGCGCGGCGGCCACATCGACATCACGGTGCTCGGCGCCTACCAGGTGTCGGTCGACGGCGACCTCGCCAACTGGGACACCGGCATGCCCGATGCGATCCCCGCGGTCGGCGGCGCGATGGACCTCGCCGTCGGTGCGCGCAGGTGTGGGTGATGATGGAACACTCCAGCAAGAAGCGCGAGCCCAAAGATCGTCGAGCGCTGCACGCTGCCACTGACCGGCTCTCGCGTGGTCGACCGCATCTACAGCGACCTTGCGCGCATCGACGTCACACCGCACGGTCTGGTGGTGCGCGCGATGGTCGAGGGGCTCGATGCCGACACGCTGCGGCAGCTCACCGCCGCGCCGCTGCGCTTCGATGCCAGCGTGGCGGTGCTGCGCGCCTGAAGCGGCGCCGCTTTTTTCGTCAAGTGCGCAGCTGTTTGTAAAACAGCGTCGTCGCGCACGGCTCGCCGGTGGGCAGCAGTGCGTAGCCGGGGATGCGCCCGCATTCGATCCACCCCGAGCGGGCATACAGGCGCATTGCATCGTCGGATGCGGTGTCGAGCACGAGCAAGGTCTTGCCACCCGCCAGCGCCTGCGCCTCGGCGGCCTGCATCAGCACGCGGCCCAGGCCGTGGCGCCGCGCACGCCGGTGCACCAGCATCTTGGCCACGTCGGCGCGATGCGGCTGGTTCTCCGGCTGCGCGAGCATCACCTGCACGGTGCCGCTGACGCGACCCGACGCATCGCGCGCGGCCAGCACGATGCGCTCGCCCTGCGCCGCCGAGGCCAGCACGCCGTGCCAAAACGCGAGCGCCTTGTCGCGCGACAGCGGCGCCATGAAGCTGACCGAGGCGCCGCCGTCGACGCAGTCGAGCAGGATGTCGACCAGCAGCGGCAACATCGCGTCGGCATCGGCGGGCTCGATGCGCTCGACGCCGGGCACATCGGTCTTCAGCATGATGGCCCCATCGCTCGCGCTCACCGGGTGGCAATCGCCACGATGTAGCGCGCGGGCTTGCGCCCGGGGTTGCGATAGCCGTTGTTGCGGTCCAGCCGCATCGCCAGGCAGTCGCCCGCCTCCAGGCGAAAGCGTTCGTCGCCCGCAGTGGCCTCGACCACGCCGTCGAGCACCAGCACTTGTTGATGCATCTCGGCTTGCCGCGGCGAGCTGTCGTACACCACGGCGGCACCGGGCGGCAGCTCCACCGCCACCAGCTGCAGCGGCGAGGGGTGGTTCGGCGGCGACAGGTTGCGCCGCACGTAGCCGCTGGCCGGGTCTCGCCACTGCAGTTGCGTGTCGCGGCGCGACAGCGGGCTCGGTGGTGCGGCATCGTCATCGAACAGCGACGCCAGCGCCACACCCAGGCCTGCGGCCAGGCGCTCGAGCACCACTGCGGTGGGGCTGCTCTCGCCGCGCTCGATCAGCGAGATCATCGAGCGGCTCACCTGGCAGCGCAGCGCCAGCGCTTCGAGCGACAAGCCGCGCCGCTGGCGCAACGCCGCCACGCGGCGCGCGATGCGCGCCGTGGCATCGGCAGGCGCTGCTGGGCTCGCGGGCGCTGCATCCTTCATATTGGATTCATCATCCAATAAACTGGAATGAGGTGTCAAGCCCGGCTGGGCAGCTCGCGGCCGGGCCACCCACCCCTCGCAGCGCGGGCCGCGCTTACCATGCCGTTTCGACGACGGGCGCTGCGTGCAAGACGGCCTCGACCGTCGGCCGCCGCCGCCTGTCGTTCACCGAACCCTGATGGCCACTCACCTCGCCCGCGCGCCGCTCGGCGCACCCGACGACCTGCTGCTCAAGGTCACGCCGCCGCACGTGCCGCGCCATCAAATGGCCCGGCCGCGGCTGCAGTCCAGCCACGAGCAGCTGCGCGACCATCCCATCATCCTGGTGCAGGCGTCGGCGGGGTACGGCAAGACGTCGCTGTTGGCGCAATGGCGTCGCGAACACCTGGCGCGCGGCAGCGTGGTGGCGTGGCTGTCGGCGCAACCGCAGGATGGCGTGGCGCGCTTCGTGCAGAGCCTGGCGCTGGCGGTGCGCACCGGCGCCGGGCGCCCCACCTTCGGCCACACGCTGATCGAGTCGCCCGAATCCGGCGGCCTCGAGGGCGTGACCGCCTGGCTGGCCGAGGTGGCGCAGACGGCACTCGACATCGTGCTGATCGTCGACGAGGCCGATCGCCTGCCCGCAGAGACGATCGAGGCCCTGG